>NZ_JACHJS010000001.1:3677193-4902924 GCF_014203755.1 Saccharothrix violaceirubra | reverse complement strand
GAGGTCGGGGTCACGAGTGCACATTTCGCGGTGCCTGAACGCACAACTCGCGGTGTCCGAGTGCATAACTCGCGCGACCCACCCGGGGTGTCGACCAGCACCGCGACGCCCGAAACGGATAAGGTTCGAACAGTTGTTCGGCGCACGATCTGGAGGTCCGGTGCGGGTGTTCGGGGTCGACCCCGGCTTGACCAGGTGCGGGTTCGGCGTGGTCGACGGCGGTCCGGGCCGCACCGTCCGCCCCGTCGCGGTGGACGTCATCCGCACCCCCGCCGACGAGGACCTCTCCAGAAGACTCCTGCAACTCTCCGACGCCGTGGAGAAGTGGCTCGACGACCACCGGCCACAGGTCGTCGCCGTCGAACGGGTCTTCAGCCAGCACAACGTCCGCACGGCCATGGGCACCGCCCAGGCCGGCGGGATCGTCGCCCTGGCCGCCGCCCGCCGCGACCTGCCCGTCGTCTTCCACACCCCCAGCGAGGTGAAGGCCGCCGTCACCGGTTCGGGCCGCGCCGACAAGGCCCAGGTCACCGCCATGGTCACCAAGGTCCTCGGCCTCAAGACCGCCCCGAAACCCGCCGACGCCGCCGACGCCCTGGCCCTGGCCATCTGCCACCTGTGGCGCGCACCCATGAAGTCCCGCCTGGACGAAGCCAGGGCCCGCGCCGAACAACTCGCCCGGACCCACCGCGCGAAACTCGCGGAGGCTCGGGAGAGGATGACGCGGTGATCTCCTCGCTGCGCGGTGCCGTGCTGTCCGTCGGTCTGGACCACGTCGTGGTCGACGTGGGCGGCGTGGGCTTCGCCGTCCAGGCCACCCCGTCCACCCTGGCCACGCTGCGGCGCGGCGAGGAGACGACGCTGGCCACCGCGCTGGTCGTCCGCGAGGACTCGTTGACGCTGTTCGGTTTCACCGACCCCGACTCGCGGGAACTGTTCGGCCTGCTCCAGACCGTGTCCGGCATCGGCCCGCGACTCGCGCTGGCCACGCTCGCCGTCCTCGACCCGGACAAGCTGCGCGCCGCCCTGGCCGAGGGCAACATCACCGTGCTCACCCAGGTTCCCGGCATCGGCCGCAAGGGCGCCGAACGGTTGATCATCGAGCTGCGCGACAAGGTCGGCGAGACGACGGCGACGCGCGGCACGGCCGGCCAGGTCCGCACCCAGGTCGCCGAAGCCCTGCTGGGCCTGGGCTTCCCGGCCAAGCAGGCGGAACCGACCGTCGACGCCGTGCTCGCGGAGGACGCCACGCTGGGCACGTCCGAGGTCCTTCGCCGGGCCCTGGCCGTGCTGGGTCGGAAGCGATGACGCTCGACCCGCTGCCCGACCCGGTCGACCGCGACGTCGAGACCACGTTGCGGCCCAGGGACCTGGCCGAGTTCGTCGGCCAGGCCAAGGTCCGCGAACAGCTCGAACTGGTGCTGCACGGCGCTTTGCGGCGTGGTTCGCCGCCGGACCACGTCCTCCTGTCGGGCCCGCCCGGACTGGGCAAGACCAGCCTCGCCATGATCATCGCGGCCGAGCTGGGCGCGTCGCTGCGCATCACGTCGGGTCCGGCACTGGAACGCGCGGGCGACCTGGCCGCGATGCTGTCGAACCTGGTCGAGGGCGACGTGCTGTTCATCGACGAGATCCACCGGATGGCCCGCCCCGCCGAGGAGATGCTCTACCTGGCGATGGAGGACTTCCGGGTCGACGTCGTGGTGGGCAAGGGTCCGGGTGCGACCAGCATCCCGCTCGACATCGCGCCGTTCACGCTGGTCGGCGCGACGACCAGGTCCGGCGCCCTGACCGGCCCGCTGCGCGACCGGTTCGGGTTCACCGGGCACATGGAGTTCTACTCCGCAGACGACCTGGAGCTGATCGTCCGCCGGTCGGCCGCGATCCTGGCCATCGACCTGCGGCCGGACGGCGCGCGCGAGATCGCCGGCCGGTCGCGCGGCACGCCCCGCATCGCCAACCGGCTGCTGCGCCGGGTCCGGGACTACGCCGAGGTGCGCGCGGACGGCGCCGTGACGCGGGACGTGGCCCGGGACGCGCTCGCCGTGTACGACGTGGACGAACTGGGCCTCGACCGGCTCGACCGGGCGGTGCTCGGCGCGCTCGTCCGCTCGTTCGGCGGCGGGCCGGTGGGCGTGTCGACGCTCGCCGTCGCGGTGGGGGAGGAGCCGACCACCGTGGAGGAGGTCTGCGAGCCGTACCTGGTCCGCGTGGGCATGCTGGCCCGCACGCCCCGGGGCCGCGTCGCGACCGCCGCCGCGTGGCTGCACCTCGGTTTGCAACCACCGCCCAACGCTTTCGGCGACCCCGCGCAGCCGCCCAACACCTTCGGGGATCCCGCCAAGTCGCCCGAGGCCTACGGCGATCGTGGCTGATCGAGGTCTCCGGCTGGTGCCCGACGCCGTCGGTGATCCCGCCTGGCCGCCGACTTCCACGGCGATCCCGGCCGATCGGCGGGCTCCGACTGCCCTCTCGACTCCTTCGGCGATCCCGGCCCCGCCGCCCGATGCTTCGGTGGGTCCGGGACCGCGACCGCCCGACGCTCCGGTGGCCCGACGCTCCGGTGGCCCGGTCGCCGGGCCGAGGTCTCCGGCCATCCCGGCCGGTCGCCGGATCGCCGCGGCGACCCCGACCGACCGCCGCCGGACGCCGCCGGACGCCGAGCGCCGGACCCCGTCGAATGCGGTCGCCGTCACGCCCGGAGAAAGCGGGTGGCGGGCGCCCTGGCACAATCGGCGGCGCTACCCCAGGAATTCGGACGTTCCGGGCACCCCTGCCCGCAGTCCGGTCGATCGGAGAATGATGGGCAACCTCTCTTCCTTGATGTTCCCGCTGCTGCTCGTGCTGCTGGCGGTGCCGCTGTTCCTCAGCGCGCGCAAGCAGAAGCGGGCCGTCGCCGAGCAGCAGTCGCTGCTCAAGTCGCTGGAACCGGGCGACCGGGTCATGACCACGTCGGGCCTGTACGGCACCGTCTACGACGCGAGCGACGACACCACGGTCGACCTGGAGATCTCCGAGGGCATCGTGACGACCTGGCTGCGCCAGGCCATCCGCGAGAAGGTCGCCGACGAGGTCGAGGTGCCGGCGACCGCCGACACCCGCGCGGACGACGACACCCGCAAGGACGAGGACAAGGCCTGATCCACAGGGCGTGAGCCGCGCCGTCGCGTCGACCGGCAACGGTCAACGGATCACCGACGGGCAGTGACGCGCAGCTCACACGACGCGGGGTACGCTGCGCCCTCGCCCGGACTTTCACCACATCCGGGCGAAGGCGTGCTGCCCAGGCCCGATCGGCTACCAGGCGGCGGGTCGACACCACCATTTCCCTCTCGAGGAGACGGACGGACCGTGGCACCTCCGGCCGGGCAGATCCGCCCAGCGAAGTACCTGGGCGCATTTGTCCTCATCGTGGTCGCGCTGTACTCCCTGGTGTTCTTCACCGGGAACCACAAGCCGACCCCCAAACTCGGTATCGATCTGCAAGGCGGCACGCGGGTCACGCTGACCGCGCGCGCCCCCGATGGCAAAACGCCGTCGGACGAGGCCCTCGACCAGGCCCGGATGTTGATCGAGACCCGGGTCAACGGCCTGGGCGTCGCGGGTCCCGAGGTGGTGCGCGACGGCACCAACCTGGTGATCACCGTTCCCGGCACCGACAGCGAGGGTGCCAAGCGGCTCGGCCAGACGGCGAAGCTGAACTTCCGCAAGGTCATCGGCTCGCCGGTGCCCAACGCGGAGGCCACGCCCGAGAGCACGTCGCCGAGCGCGCCCGCCTCCGGCTCGGCCGCGCCGACGACGTCCGCGAGCACGCCGCCGCCGGCCTCGGAGACCGCGTCCGCGCCGACCACGACCGCGCAGGGCCGTCCGGCGCCCGCCGTCGAGGCGCAGCAGCCGACCACGACCGCACCGGCCGACTCCTCGGCGCCGCCCGCCACGTCGGCGTCCGCACCGCCCACGTCCGCCCAGCCCGAGCCGGCCGACTGCGACAAGGTGCTGCTGGCCGGCGAGTACTCGGACGACGCGACCAAGGCGATCGACGAGTCCCGCCAGTGCCGGCAGAACCCGCAGTGGGCCGCCCTGGACCCGCAGGTCGTGCAGCAGGCGCTCGGCGCGTTCGTGTGCCCGAAGATCGACCCGCTGCTCGGCAACGACGACCCGGCCCTGCCGCTGCTGACCTGCGACCAGGACCGCACGCAGAAGTACCTGCTCGCGCCGGTCACGCCGCCGGCCGACGGCAGCGTCAAGGACGACGACTACAGCATGTACTCCCGGCTCACCGGTGAGGACATCGCCAACGCCATCTCCGGCGCCAACCCGCAGGGCGCGGGCTTCGTGGTGAACCTCGACTTCAAGAGCGAGGGCGGCGCGAAGTGGGGCAAGTTCACCTCGGCGAACGTCGGCCAGCTCATCGCCGTCGTGCTCGACAGCCAGGTCGTCTCGGCACCGAGCATCAATGAGGCCATCCTCGGCGGCAGCACCCAGATCAGCGGCAACTTCAACCAGAAGGAAGCCGACGGCCTCGCGAACGTGCTCAAGTACGGTTCGCTGCCGCTGTCCTTCGAGCCGTCCGAGGCCGAGACCGTGTCGGCGACGCTGGGTCTGGCCTCGCTGGAGGCGGGCCTGATCGCGGGCGGCATCGGCCTCGCGCTGGTCTTCCTGTACTGCCTGTTCTACTACCGCCTGCTCGGCGTGCTGACGATCCTGTCGCTGGTGCTGTCCGGCGTCGTCGTCTACGCGGTGCTGGTGCTGCTCGGCCGCTGGATCGGGTTCACGCTCGACCTCGCCGGCATCGCCGGTTTCATCGTGGCGATCGGTATCACCGCGGACTCGTTCGTCGTCTTCTTCGAACGACTGAAAGACGAGGTGCGCGAGGGGCGGACATTCCGCTCGGCCGTGCCGCGCGCGTGGGTCCGTTCCCGCCGTACGATCCTCTCGGCGGACGCGGTCAGCTTCCTCGCTTCGGCCATCCTGTACTTCATCGCGGTCGGCCAGGTGAAGGGGTTCGCGTTCACCCTCGGCATGTCGACCGTGCTCGACCTGGTCGTGGTCTTCCTGGTCACGCACCCGCTGGTCGTGCTGGTCTCCAAGTCGAAGTCCCTGTCCAACCCGAAGCTCTCGGGTCTCGGCGGTGCGGTCCAGGCAGGCGCCGAGGAACGCGCCCTCGCCAAGTCCGCCGCCGTGAAGGAGGTCTGACGTGTCGCAGTCCAAGGGCAGCGTCTTCCACCGGCTCTACGTCGGTACGGGCGCGTTCGACATCGTCGGCAAGCGCAAGCGCTGGTACGTGCTGTTCGGCGTCGTGCTGCTGGTGTGCCTCGCGTCGATCGTGTTCCGCGGGTTCAACCTGGGCATCGACTTCGAGGGCGGCACGCGCATCCAGCTGCCCGCCGCGAGCGCGTCCGGCAAGATCACGACGGACGCCGTGAAGGAGAGCTACACCAAGGCGGTCGGCAAGGAGCCGGTGACCGTCCAGACGGTCGGCACCGGCGACTCGGAGACCATCCAGCTCCGGTCCGAGACGCTGGACGCGAGCCAGGTCACCAGCCTCAAGGCCGCGCTGAACAACGACGTCAAGCCCACCGGCGGCGTCGGGTCGATCAGCGACAGCGCCGTGTCGGCGTCCTGGGGTGGTGAGATCACGACCCGGGCGTTGATCGCGCTCGGCGTGTTCTTCCTGGCCGTGGCGATCTTCCTGGCGCTGTACTTCGAGTTCTCCATGGCGATCGCGGCGCTCGTCGCCGTGATCCACGACGTCGTCATCACGGCGGGCGTGTACTCGATCGTCGGGTTCGAGGTCTCGCCCGCGACGGTGATCGGTCTGCTCACCATCCTGGGCTTCTCGCTGTACGACACGGTGGTCGTGTTCGACAAGGTCAAGGAGAACACCCGCGGCCTGCTCGGCCTGACCCGCCGGACCTACGGCGAGGCCGCGAACCTGGCCGTGAACCAGACCCTGATGCGGTCGATCAACACCTCGCTCATCGCGCTGCTGCCGGTGATCGGCCTGCTGGCCATCGGCGTCGGCCTGCTGGGTGTCGGCACGCTGAAGGACCTGGCGCTCGTGCAGCTCACCGGTATGGCCATCGGCGCGCTGTCCTCGATCTACATCGCGACCCCGGTCGCGGTGGACCTCAAGATGCGCGACCCGAAGTACAAGGCCCAGGCCAACCGGGTCAAGGCCCGGCGGGAGAACCTGGCCAAGCGGGCCGCCGCGACCGGTACGACCGTCGAGGCCGCCGGCGACGTCGTCGAGTCCACGGACGACGACGCGTTGGCCGCCGAGCTGCGGCGTGAGAAGGCGCTGTCGGCCGCGGCCGGTGCGCCGTCGCGCACGACGAAGAACGCCGACGCCCGCCGTCGACCGACGGGCAAGAAGCACCGTTGAAGCTGGACCGCGCCTTGGCGCTGCTGCGTGAGGTCCCGGACTTCCCCCGACCGGGGGTCGTGTTCCGGGACCTCACGCCGCTCCTGGCGGACCCCGACGCGTTGCGCGCGGCGGTCGACGCCTTGCAGGACACGATCGACCCGGCCACCGAGGTGGTGGCCGCGGTCGAATCGCGTGGTTTCCTCATCGGCGCGGCACTCGGGTACGGCTGGCACTACGGCGTCGTGCCGCTGCGCAAGCCCGGCAAGCTGCCTGCCGTGGCCCACCGGGTCGAGTACTCGCTGGAGTACGGCTCGGCCGCCCTCGAACTGCCCGCCGGTGCCCTTTCACCCGGTCAGCACGTCGTGATCGTGGACGACGTGCTCGCCACCGGCGGCACGGCGCGTGCCGCGTGCGCCCTGGTGGAGTCCGCCGGAGCCGTGGTGACCGGTGTCGCGGTCCTGGTCGAGATCGCCGGGCTCGGCGGTCGGGCCCACCTCTCGCCGACCCCGGTTTCGGCTCTCCGCACGTACACCTGATCGAGGGTGCCTGAGTGCACATTTCGCGGTGTCCGAACGTACAACTCGCGGGGTGTGGGGGAGGGGACCGGGGGTAACCGGGGTGGGCGACCTGTCGGGGTGTAACGGGGTGCTGTTCGGCGTGTGAGGCACGCCGCTCGGCGGAACGGGCGTGGTGGGGAGGGGGTGCGGAGTTATTCTCGATTTCCCGGACCCATCGAGGAGCGTGTTGAGCCAGGACACCGACCCCGCCTCGACGGCGCAGCCCGTGCCCGCACGGCCGCCGTCGGCCACCAGGCGCGTGCGTGCGCGCCTGGCTCGTCGGATCACCGCCCAACGGGCGGCTCCGGTCAAACAGGTGCTCGAGCCGCTCGCGGCCGTGCACCGCGACCTGCACCCCAAAGCCGACCTCGCCCTCCTCCAGCACGCGTACGACGTGGCGGAGGAGAAGCACCGGCCCCAGCGGCGCAAGTCGGGCGACCCGTACATCACCCACCCACTCGCCGTGGCGACGATCCTCGCCGAACTGGGCATGGACACGACCACCCTGGTCGCGGCCCTGCTGCACGACACGGTCGAGGACACCGACTACTCGCTCGACCAGCTCAAGGCCGACTTCGGCAACGAGGTCGCGCTGCTCGTCGACGGCGTCACCAAGCTGGACAAGGTCAAGCTGGGCGCCGCCGCCGAGGCCGAGACCATCCGCAAGATGGTCATCGCCATGGCCAAGGACCCGCGGGTCCTGGTGATCAAGCTGGCCGACCGGCTGCACAACATGCGCACGATGCGGTTCCTGCCGCCGGAGAAGCAGGCCCGCAAGGCGCGCGAGACGCTCGAAGTGCTCGCACCGCTCGCGCACCGCCTGGGCATGGCCACGGTCAAGTGGGAGCTGGAGGACCTCGCGTTCGCCATCCTCCAGCCCAAGAAGTACGACGAGATCGTGCGGCTGGTGGCCAACCGGGCACCCTCGCGCGACACGTACCTCAGCGGCGTGATCAACGAGCTGTCGCAGCAGCTGGAGGGGGCGCGGATCACGGCCAAGGTCGAGGGCCGGCCCAAGCACTACTACTCGATCCACCAGAAGATGATCGTGCGCGGTCGGGACTTCGACGACATCCACGACCTGGTCGGCGTGCGCATCCAGGTCGACGAGGTGCGCGACTGCTACGCGGCCATGGGCGTGGTGCACGCCCTGTGGCAGCCGATGCCCGGCCGGTTCAAGGACTACATCGCCCAGCCCCGGTTCGGCGTCTACCAGTCGTTGCACACGACCGTCATCGGTCCGGACGGCAAGCCGCTGGAAGTGCAGATCCGTACGTACGACATGCACCGCACGGCCGAGTACGGCATCGCGGCGCACTGGCGCTACAAGGAGACCCGCGGCACGCACAGCGGCAAGGCCGTCGAGGTCGACGAGATGGCGTGGATGCGCCAGCTCCTCGACTGGCAGCGGGAGGCCGCCGACCCGGGCGAGTTCCTGGAGTCGCTGCGGTTCGACCTGGCCGCCCGAGAAATCTTCGTTTTCACTCCGAAGGGTGACGTCGTCACGCTGCCGACCGGCTCCACGCCGGTCGACTTCGCGTACGCCGTGCACACCGAGGTCGGCCACCGGTGCATCGGCGCCCGGGTCAACGGCCGGTTGGTCGCGCTGGAGCGCAAGCTCGAGAACGGCGAGGTCGTCGAGATCTTCACCTCGAAGGCCGAGGGTGCCGGTCCCTCGCGGGACTGGCTGTCGTTCGCCGCGTCGCCGCGGGCCAAGGCGAAGATCAAGCAGTGGTTCGCCAAGGAGCGCAAAGAAGAGGCGATCGAGGTCGGCAAGGACGCCATCACCAAGGAGGTCCGCCGGGTCGGCCTGCCGTTGCAGCGGCTGGTGTCGGTCGACTCCATGGGCGCCCTGGCGAAGGAGCTGCACTACCCGGACGTGTCCGCGCTGTACGCGGCGGTCGGCGAGGGTCATACCTCGGCCCGGCACGTGGTGCAGCGGCTGGTCGCGCAGCTCGGCGGCGTCGAGCACGCCGAGGACGAGCTGGCCGAGCGGTCCACGCCGTCCACGGTCACCCGGCGGCGGGTCACCGGCGACGCGGGCGTGATCGTCCGTGACGCCACCGATGTCTGGGTGAAGCTGGCCCGGTGCTGCACGCCCGTGCCGGGCGACGACATCCTCGGGTTCGTCACCCGCGGTGGCGGCGTGTCCGTGCACCGCACGGACTGCACCAACGCCGACGAGCTGCTCCGCACCCCGGAGCGGCTGCTCGACGTCGAGTGGGCGCCGTCGGCCTCCTCGGTGTTCCTGGTGGCCATCCAGGTCGAGGCGCTCGACCGGCACCGGCTGCTGTCGGACGTGACCAAGGTGCTGGCCGACGAACGGGTCAACATCCTGTCCGCGTCGGTCACCACGTCCCGTGACCGGGTGGCGGTGTCGCGCTTCTCGTTCGAGATGGGCGACCCGAAGCACCTGGGCCACGTGCTCAAGGCGGTGCGCAGCGTCGAGGGCGTCTACGACGTCTACCGGGTGACCTCGGCGTCCTGAACGCGGAGGGGGTCCGACCGGCGCACCGGTCGGACCCCGCCCCACCGCTCAGCCGATCACGGCACGCACGGCCCCGAGAGCACCTCGACCTCGGGGTAGTACTCCTTGACCGACGACACGTAGGTGTCGCTGCCGTTGGCGACGCAGAGCGTGGTCCACGGTGCCGTCGGGAACGCGCGGAACTTGATGATCACCGCTTGGCCCCGGCAGTTGCCCCAGTACCACCCGGCGAACTCCAGGTGGGTGTTGCACGTGACGAGCGGCGCGGGACCTGCCGGTGCGGCGGGCTGCGCCTGGGCCGGCTGGCCGCCGACGAGCGTGGCGAACAGGACCGCGGACACCGCGGCAGCGGTCGAGAGACATCGCGCGACGAAAGACGTCCTGGTCAACTCATCCCCCAGTGGTGGAGTGGTCGCTCCGCCGATCGGAACGATCGCGACCTGAGTCAACCGGTTGGTGGGGAATAAACGATAGCTCTGAACAGGTGGTGGATAACCCACCGAAGTGACTACCGCGTGTCATTGTCGATCATGCTTGGTCGATGCCGGCGAAACGTCAGGGCGCGGTGCGATCCTCGTGCCGACCGATCGACGGGGAAGAGACGCGAAGACCCGGCACACCTCTCCCGAGTGCCGGGTCTTCGCGTGGGGTCCGGTCAGGCCGCGATCGTGACCGTCTCGAACGCGACCTCCTTGTTCGGCTTGCCACCGCCCGCGGGCGAACTGCCGTCGTCGCCGGCCTTGGCCACCTCGTCGATCAGCTTCAGGCCCGCCTCGTCCACGGTCCCGAAGACCGTGTAGTCCGGCTGCAACTCGGCGTTGCCGTAGACGATGAAGAACTGGCTGCCGTTGGTGCCCTTCTGGGTCTGCTGGTCCGGACCGGCGTTCGCCATCGCGAGGTAGCCGCGGCCGTAGGTCAGCTCGGGCCAGGTCTCGTTGTCGAACGTGTAGCCGGGGCCGCCGCTGCCGGTGCCGGTCGGGTCGCCGCACTGGAGCATCTGCAGGCCGGCGCCGGTGCTGATCCGGTGGCACTTGGTGCCGTTGTAGAAGCCCTGGTTGACCAGGCTCACGAAGCTGTTCACGGTGCACGGCGCGAGCGCGCGGTCCAGCGTCAGCTTGATCTCGCCGATGTTCGACTTGATCGTGGCGCCCACGGTGCCGCTGGAGGAGATGCCGGTCGCCTCGGGCGCCTTCGTGCCCTCCTTGGCGGCGGCCTCGGTGCCCGCGCGGTACTCGCAGTTGACCGGGTTGTCCAAGGCCTTCTCGCGCTTGGGCGCGGCCTTCAGCTCGGTCGGGATCTCGGCCGGGGCGGCCGCGGTCGACGACGCGGCGGCCTTGTCGTCCCCGCCGCCGAAGTCGTACGTCGCGAGGAAGTACACCCCGCCCGCCACCAGCACCACGACGACGGCCGTCGAGACGACAGCGACGACCCGGCGCCGCTTCGCGCGCTCCGCCCGGCGGACCATTTGGCGCTCCAGCTTCCGCTTGGCCTGCTCGCGGCGCTGCACGTTGGTCGGCACCTGCAACCTCCCTGATTCCTCGCGTCGACAGCGACGTCGGGTCAGCAGTCTAGGGGGCTCGTATATGGCTGGTGTGTGCCGGATAGGCTGGTGCGCACCGTCAGCCGGCGATCCGTTGCCGAACCGCAGCCTCAAGGGGTGTCCCCACGTGCTCGTCCTCGGGTTCCCCACCGGCTCCCTGCAGGCGAACTGCTTCCTGCTGGCGACGGGCAAGGGCGGCGCCTGCGTCATCGTCGACCCCGGTCAGGACGCCGAAGAGCCGATCGCCGACGCGTTGCGCGAGCACCGCCTGTCGCCGGTGGCCGTCCTGCTCACCCACGGCCACTTCGACCACTGCTTCTCGGTCGCGCCGGTGTGCGACGGCAACGACGTCGCCGCGTACGTCCACCCCGCCGACCGCGACCTGCTCAGCGACCCGCTGAAGGGGATCAGCGCGCAGTCGCGCGCGTTCTTCGGCGGGAACCTGGAGATGCGCGAGCCGCGCGAGGTGCGCCCGCTGTCCGACGGCGCCGTGCTCGACCTCGCCGGGCTCACGCTGACCGTCGACCACACGCCGGGCCATACCGGCGGGTCGGTGATGTTCCGCGCCGGCACGGAGGAGGGCGGACGGCTCGTGCTGTCCGGCGACACCCTCTTCGCCGGCTCCATCGGACGCACCGACCTGCCGGGTGGCGACCACCGCGAGATGCTGGCGTCGTTGCGCACCAAGGTGCTGACGCTGCCGGACGACACGGTGGTCCTGCCCGGCCACGGACCGACGACGACCATCGGCCGTGAGCGCGGGTCCAACCCGTTCCTGTTGGAACTCGGGGACGACTCGCCGGCCGCACCGCACCGAGGACTGTAGAAGTGACCGAATCCACCGCGTTTGCCGGCCCCAAGGGCGTCCCCGACTACTTCCCCCCGGCCTCCGACCGGTTCCTGGCGGTCCGCGACACGCTGCTGGGCGCGACCCGCCTGGCCGGCTACGGGTACGTCGAACTGCCGGTCTTCGAGGAGACCGGGCTGTTCGCGCGCGGCGTCGGCGAGTCGACCGACGTCGTGAGCAAGGAGATGTTCTCGTTCACCGACCGGGGCGGCCGGTCGGTGACGCTGCGCCCCGAGGGCACGGCCGGCGTCATGCGGACCGTGATCGAGCACGGCCTCGACCGGGGTCAGCTGCCGGTCAAGCTCGCCTACGCCGGGCAGTTCTTCCGCGCCGAGCAGCCGCAGGCCGGGCGGTACCGGCAGTTCCACCAGGTCGGCGTCGAGGCGATCGGCGTGGACGACCCGGCGCTGGACGCCGAGGTGATCGCGATCGCCGACGAGGGCTTCCGCGCCCTGGGCCTGACCGGGTACCGGCTCGAACTCACGTCGCTGGGCGACGCCACGTGCCGGCCCGCGTACCGCGACAAGTTGCAGGCGTTCCTGGCGACGTTGCCGTTGGACGAGGCCACCCGGCGGCGTGCCGAGCTGAACCCGTTGCGCGTGCTGGACGACAAGCGGCCCGAGGTGCGCGAACTGGTCGCCGACGCGCCGCTGATGGTCGACCACCTGTCCGACGACGCGCGGACGCACTACGAGCAGGTCAAGGCGCACCTGGGCGCGTTGGGCGTGAAGTACGTGGAGAACCCGCGCATGGTCCGGGGTCTGGACTACTACACGAAGACGTGCTTCGAGTTCGTCCACGACGGCCTCGGTTCGCAGTCGGGCATCGGCGGCGGCGGGCGGTACGACGGGCTCATGGCCCGGCTCGGCGGCGCGGAGCTGTCCGGTGTCGGGTTCGGGCTCGGTGTCGACCGGGCGCTGCTCGCCTGCCAGGCCGAGGGTGTCGGTCCGGGCGAGCCGACGCGGTGCGACGTGTACGGCGTGCCGCTGGGCGAGGCGGCCAA
Source organism: Saccharothrix violaceirubra (assembly GCF_014203755.1). Lineage (NCBI taxonomy): Bacteria > Bacillati > Actinomycetota > Actinomycetes > Pseudonocardiales > Pseudonocardiaceae > Saccharothrix > Saccharothrix violaceirubra. The sequence continues at coordinate 4,890,122 of NZ_JACHJS010000001.1, read as the reverse complement.
GGCGCGGCTGGTCGGGCTGTCGGCGGGGTTGCGCGCGGCGGGCGTGCGGTTCGACCTGTCCTACGGCGGTCGCGGGCTCAAGGGCGCCATGAAGGGTGCCGACCGGTCCGGTGCGCGGTACGCGCTGGTGTTGGGCGAACGTGACATCGAGGCGGGTGTCGTGCAGCTCAAGGAGCTGGCCACGGGCGAGCAGCGGTCCGTGCCGCTGGACGACGCCGTTGTCGCGGTGCGGGAGGCGTTGGGCCGGTGAGCGAGCGCATTCCCCTCGACCTGCTCGACCCGGCGACAGTGCGCCGTCGTGCGCGCGGGGTGGCGCTCGGCGGACTGCTGGTCGCGGCGGCGTTCGGCGGGTTGCTGGGACTGCTCGCCGGGCAGACGGTCGGGTTGATCACGGCGGCGGTGTTCTTCGTGCCGTTGGTGCTGCTGTCGGTGTCCGAGGCACGGCGGCGCGTGTGGCTGGAAGGACACGTGCTGTACGTCCGGGCGATCGGCACGCGCAAGGTCGACCTGCACACGGCCGACCAGCTCGACCTGCTGGTCACCGACGTGCGCGGCAGCCGGACCGTGGGGATGTTCGTGCGCGGCGGCGGCAAGGCGATCAACCTGGCGCTGGCGGTGTACGCGGGCACGGGCGGGCGTGAGCAGGGCGTGCTGGCGTTGCGGAAGGTCGCCGACGTGCTGGCCGGGCGTGGCGACGCGCCGGGGTTGGTGTTCTCCGAGCTGCTCGTCGCCCAGTTGCGGGCCGAGGCCCGCGGCCTGGCGGCGGCCGACCGGCCGCTCTACCGGCTGGGTTCGCTGGCGCCGGCGGGTCGGCTGGCGCAGAAGCTCACGCCCGACGCGGTGTCGCGGTTCGTCTCGACGCTGGACTGAGTGGGACGGGTCGGCGCCCGGTAGGGGAGAGGCCGTCGTGTCGTGGTTCGTCGGGGCGAGTGTCAGGTGGTCCTGACGTTCGGCTGTGTGTCCGGGCGGTCGCGTACCGGTCCGTCCCGATCGTTGTCCGGCCGGGGATGGGTTGTCGGATCGGAAGGAGCTGTTCGACCGACGTTCCCTTGATCAGGACAGGCCCCACGTGCCGCGCGGTGGTGGCGGGGACTGGGTCGCGGTGGCGTCGGTCGTGGGCGGCGTGCCGCCGATGAACCGGGTCAGGCCGTCGCCGTCCTCGACGCGACCGGTGAACGGGTCGCCGGCCGCGCGTCTGGCCAGGTCCGCGACGGGCAGTTCGGCGTGCGAGGCGACCAGCACGAAGTTGCCGAACCGGCGGCCCTTGAAGACCGGCGGCTCGGCCACCACGCACACGTGCGGGAACACCGCCCGGACCGTCGCCGCCTGCGCCCTGGCGAACGTGAGCGGGCCGCCGTCGCCGATGTTGGCGGCGTAGACGCCACCAGGTCGCAACGCCCGCGCGGCCTGCGTCACGAACTCCACCGACGTCAGGTGCGCGGGGGTCCGGGCGCCGGCGAACACGTCCGTGACCACGAGATCGAAAGAGCCTTCCGGGGCGCGTACGAGCACGGCGCGCGCGTCGCCGGTGCGGATGCGCACCCGCCACGTCCGCTCCAGCGGCAGCACCGCGCGGACCAGCTCGACCAACGCGGCGTCGATCTCCACGACCTGCTGGCTCGAACGGGGCCGGGTCGCGGCGATGTAGCGGGGCAGGGTCAGCGCGCCGCCGCCCAGGTGCAGCGCGCTGAGCGGACCGCCGTCGGGCGCGACCAGGTCGACCACGTGGCCGAGTCGGCGGACGTACTCGAACTCCAGGTGGGTCGGGTCGTCCAGGTCGACGTGGGACTGCGGGGTCCCGTTGAGCCGCAACGTCCACGACCGCGGCACGTCCGGATCGGGCGAGAGTTCGGCGATGCCGGAGTCGACCTCACGGGTGATCGTCTCGTCGCCGCGTCGCGTTCTGCCCACACCTGGAGATTATCCCGGTCGACGTCGGGTGCCTTGCGCGCGGTCGTGGCCGGTACCGAGATCACCGGTCAGCCGCCTGGGCCGCAAGGATTCCGGTACGGGCGGCGGTGTCCAGATCTTCCGGACGGGCTCCTCGACGGCCTCCCGGCCCGCGACCCACGCGGCCAGCGCCGTGGTGATCGGCACCGCCGCCACGAGGCCGATGCTGCCGACCAGCGTGCGGACGACTTCCTGCGCGACCTGTTGCGTGGTGAGGATCTCGGCGAGCGTGCGGCCGGACAGCGCGAACGTCAGCAGCAACGGCAGCGCCGCGCCCGCGTAGGCCATGACCAACGTGTTCACCACGGACGACAGGTGGTCGCGGCCGATGCGCGACCCGGCCGCGTACAGCTCGCGGAAACCCAGTGCCGGGTTGGCGCGGCGCAGTTCCCACACCGCGCTGGTCTGCGTCACGGTCACGTCGTCCAGCACGCCCAGCGCGCCGATGATCGTGCCCGCCAGCAGGAGTCCGCGCGCGTCGATGCCGTGGCCCAGCACGGCGATCAGGTTGGCCGAGTCCTGGTCGAGGCCGGTCAGCCGGGAGAACGCCGAGAACGCCACGCCCAGCACGCCGATCAGCACGAGACTCGTCAGCGTGCCCAGCACGGCCGTGGTGGTGCGTGCGGAGATCCCGTGCGTCAGGTACAGGACCACGAACATGATCAGGCCCGCGCCGACCACGGCGACCGCGACCGGGCTCTCGCCGGCCAGGATCGCGGGCAGCACGAAGAGGGCGATCAGCAGCAGGCTGACCACCAGCGAACCCAGGGCGGCCAGGCCCTGGCGGCGACCCAGCAGCAGCACCGCCGCCGCGAACAGCACGGCGAGCACGAGCATGGGCGTGCCGCGCTGGAAGTCGGCGAGTTGGTAGGACGTGCTCTCCGCCGGGTCGCCGCCCGCGAACGACAGCACGATCTCGTCGCCGACCTCGAACGTGGGCGAGGTCGGCTGGTCGGGCACGGGCACGCGCACGTCGCGCCCGGCCGCGGCGCCGTCGGTCATCCGCACGGTGACGAGCACGCAGCCGGTGTCCTGGCCGCCCGGTCCACAGCCGCCGCGCGCCACGGCCGTCACCTCGCCGAGCACGGGGGTCTGGGTCAGGCCGACGTCGGCGCCGGTCTTCTGCTCGTGTCCCCACGGGTACAGCACCAGCGCGCCGACGACGGTGGCCAGCACCAGCGGGACGAGCAGGACCAGCAGGAGTCTGCGGACGGGCGCGGAGGACGGGCCGACCGGACCATGTCCGTGACCGTGCCCGTGTCCGGTCTTGGCGTGCACGGGTCACATAGTGCCCGATGACCTTGTGGTGTCCGATATGCGGACGTTCGAAGGGCAATCCGTCCATCGGATCTTCCGGGCGCGGTGCCGGGGTGCCACGCTGCCGGGCGTGACCACGAACTGGACCCCCAACCACGGGCAGGCGTTCGCACCGGTGCCCTACCGCCCGGAGCGCATGCCCGCCGAGCAGTCCCTGCACACGGCCGCGGACCTGCGTGCCCGCATGGACGAGCGCCGCACCGTGCGCATGTTCTCCACCGACCCGGTGCCGGAGCAGGCCGTGCTGGACGCGATCGCGGTCGCGTCGACCGCGCCGAGTGGCGCCCACCAGCAGCCGTGGACGTTCGTGCTGGTCAAGAACCCCGAGGTGCGCGAGCGGATCCGGGCGGCGGCCGAGGAGGAGGAGCGGATCTCGTACGCGGGGCGGCTCGGCGACGAGTGGCTCGACGCGTTGCGCCCGCTGGGCACCGACGACGTGAAGCCGCACCTGACCGACGCGCCCGCGTTGATCGTGGTGTTCCAGCAGCGCTTCTACCTGGAGCCGGACGGCACGACCCGCAAGCACTACTACGTGGACGAGTCGGTCGGCATCGCGGTCGGCATGCTGCTCACCGCGCTGCACCTGGCCGGGCTGGCGGCGTTGACGCACACGCCGTCGCCGATGAAGTTCCTGTCCGAGGTGCTCGACCGGCCGCGCAACGAGAAGGCGTTCGCGGTGATCCCCGTCGGGTACCCGGCCGACGACTGCGTGGTGCCCGACCTGGTGCGCAAGTCGTTGGACCAGGTGCTGGTCGTCGTCTGACCCTCGTTTGACCTCGATTCGAACATGTGTTCGGATAGGGGAATGCGGTGGGACGGGCAGAAGGAGCGGCAGCCGGCACTGCCCGGACTCGTGCGCAGCGTGCGCACCCCCGAGTTCGACGGGGTGGTCTTCCACGAGGTGCACGCGAAGTCGGTGCTCAACCGGGTGGCGGGCGGGCGGCTGCCGTTCGAGTGGACGGTCAACCCGTACCGGGGGTGTACGCACGGCTGCACGTACTGCCTCGCGCCCGAGACGCCGGTGCTGCTCGCCGACGGCCGCACCCGGTCCATCGCGGACCTGGCCGTCGGCGACGAGGTGTTCGGCACCCGGGACGGGCGGTTCGTGCGGACGAAGGTGCTGGCGCACTGGACGACCGTGCGGCCCGCCTTCCGGGTGACGTTGGCCGACGGCTCGTCCGTCGTGTGCGGCGGCGACCACCGCTTCCTGACCGGGCGCGGGTGGCGGCACGCCACGCCCGGCCGCTGCGACGACGCGGTGCGGCGGCCGTTCCTGGTGCGGGGCGACCGGATCGCGGGGTTCGGCGGGTTCGCCCGCGGCCCCCGGTTCGACGCCGACTACCGGCGCGGCTACGTGCTGGGCGCGGTGCGCGGCGGGTTGCCCGGGGATTCCGGGGTGGCCGCGCGCGTGCGCGAGTACGCGGGCGGGCGCGTGCCCCGGGAGAACGAACTCGTGGAGTGGCCCGCCGATCCGGGTCCGGAGTGGTCGAAGGGGTTCCTGGCCGGGGTGCACGACGCGCGCGGCACGGCGACGGGCGACGGGGTGGCACTGTCCTGTTCGGACGGTTCGGTGTTCGAGGCGGCGGTGGCGGCGTTGACCCGGCTGTCCGTCCCGCACGCCGTGGAGGTGCGTGGCGTGCGGGTGGCCGGCGACGCGGGCGACCGGTTGCGGTTCCTGCACCTGGTGTCGCCGGTCCTGATGCGCGGCGACGTGGTGGCCGGCGCGGCGGTGTCCGTCGACTCGACACGACTGGGGGTCGTGTCGGTCGAGCCGCTGGAGGCCGACCGCACGCTGTTCGACATCACCACCGGCACCGGCGACTACGTCGCGAACGGACTGGTGAGCCACAACTGCTTCGCCCGCCAGTCGCACACCTACCTCGACCTGGACGCCGGGCGGGACTTCGACGACCAGGTCGTGGTGAAGGTCAACGCGCCCGAGGTGCTCGCCCGGCAGTTGCGGTCCCGCAGGTGGGAGCGGCACCCGGTCGCGTTGGGCACCAACACGGACCCGTACCAGCGGGCCGAGGGGCGGTACGCGTTGATGCCGGGGATCATCCGCGCGCTGGCCGATTCGGGGACGCCGTTCTCGGTGCTGACGAAGGGGACGGTGCTCGCGCGGGACATCCCGTTGCTGGCCTCGGCGGCGAAGCGGGTTCCGGTGGGTCTGGCGGTGTCGATCGCCTTGCTGGACCGTGAACTCCAGTCCGGACTGGAGCCCGGCACGCCGAGCCCGCGCGCCCGACTCGACCTGGTGCGCCGGATCAGGGACGCGGGGCTGCCGTGCGGGGTGTTCGTCGCGCCGGTGCTGCCGGGCCTGACCGACTCGATCGAGGGGTTGGACGCGCTGCTCGGGGAGGTGGCGGCGGCGGGTGCGACGGGCGTGACCGTGTTCCCGTTGCACCTGCGTCCCGGTGCGCGGGAGTGGTTCGCGCGGTGGCTGCTGCGCGAACGTCCCGACCTGGCCGACGGCTATCGGCGCCTCTACGGCAACGGGTCCTATGTGGACGCCAAGTACAAGCGGTGGCTCAACCTGAGGCTGAGTCCGTTGCTGCGTCGGCACGGCCTGGAGACCGGGAACCGGATCGCGACCGCGGATTCGGATGCGGAGTCGAACGAGGACGGTGCCTGGCCCGCCGGCAGCCTGCCCCCGTCGCTGCCCAGACCTCCGGTCGACCGGGACCAGTTGACCCTGCTCTAGGGCGAGGTCGGGCCGGTGGGTGCTGCCTGACGACGGCCACCGGAGGGCCTGGATCGGTGGGCCGGGGACGGCCGTCGTGGTCGGCCGGTGTCGCGGTCGTGTCGCGGGACGAGCCGGTCGGCCCGCCGGTGGGCGGGTGCCTGGCGGTGACGGCGGCGTCGGGCGGTGATCCTTCCGATGGTCCGGCACGCCGCATCACACCCACTCGTGCCGTACACCGCACCCGACGGCCGGTTCGGTGTCGAAGTCGCGTGTGCGGTGGCTCAAACACGTCCTCGTCCGTTGGTGACCGGTGTCACGGCGCATCGCGGTGGCGAGTGCCGTACGGCGTACCGTACCATGTACGACATGACGCGGGGTTATCAGGCGACCGAAGAAGAGATCCACAGCGTGCTCGACTGGTTCGGGCGGTGGGACGCCCTCGCGGTGGCCAAGGACGTCGAGGCGTTGGCCGACCTGTCCTACTTCCCGGTGAACGCGGTGACCGACGGCTCCGCGCGGATCTGGGACCGGGAGCGGTTCCTGGTCGAGATGGGCAAGGCGCTGGCGGGCTCCGGGACGATGGAGTCCGAGCGCACGCCGGTCTTCGTCAACGCGAACCTCGTGGTGGTCTTCACCGACGCGGTCTTCACGTTCGGCGACGACTCCGTCGAGACCAGGTACGCCGACATCCTGATCAAGGTCGACGGCGACTGGCGGTTCCAGACCATGGCCCAGGGCGGCTGGTAGGGCCCGCGGGCCGCCCGCGCCGGGGGAGCGGGCGGCCCGATTCCCTCTTTCGGCACCGATTTCGTACCCGATTTCGCCGGCCGTCTCGCCGGAGTCGACGCATAGGCCGAAAATGGACCCACGTCGCGCGACGGGTGTCCGCCGGTCCGCCTGGACCGGGGCGGGAGGGAGCACGGTGATCCGCATCGGCAACGCGTCCGGTTTCTACGGCGACCGCTTCACGGCGGTGCGCGAGATGCTGGAGGGCGGCGAACTGGACGTGCTCACCGGCGACTACCTCGCCGAGCTGACCATGCTGATCCTGGGCCGGGACCGGCTCGAGGACCCGACCCAAGGCTACGCCCGCACGTTCGTGCGGCAGATGGAGAACTGCCTCGGCCTCGCCCTCGAACGCGGCGTCAAGATCGTCTCCAACGCGGGCGGCACGAATCCCCGGGGCCTGGCCGAAGCCGTCGACCGGCTCGGGCTCGGCGCCAAGGTCGGCTACGTGACCGGGGACGACCTGCGTTCGCGCTTTCCCGACCCGCTGACCGCCAACGCCTACCTGGGCGCCTGGGGCATCGCCGAGTGCCTGCGCGCGGGCGCCGACGTCGTGGTCACCGGCCGGGTCACCGACGCGTCGCTGGTCGTCGGACCGGCCGCCGCGCACCACGGGTGGGGCCGCGAGGACTGGGACCGGCTGGCGGGCGCCACGGTCGCCGGCCACGTGCTGGAGTGCGGCACCCAGGCCACCGGCGGCAACTACGCGTTCTTCACCGAACTCGACCTCTCGACCCCGCCCGGCTTCCCGATCGCCGAGGTGCACGAGGACGGCTCGGCCCTGATCACCAAGCACGAGGACACCGGTGGCGCGGTCACGATCGACACGGTCACCGCCCAGATCCTGTACGAGATCGGCGATCCCGCCTACCCCGGCCCGGACGTGGTGAGCCACTTCGACACGATCCGCCTCGACGCGGACCCGCGCGGCGTGCGGATCTCCGGCGTCAAGGGTTCGCCGCCGCCCGAGGAGCTGAAGGTGGCCCTCAACTCCCTGGGCGGTTTCCGGAACTCGATCACGTTCGTCCTGTGCGGACTCGACATCGAGGCCAAGGCCGCGCTCGCCCGGCGTCAGCTGGAAGACCTCGTCGGCCGCACCGACCTGAGCTGGACGCTGGCCCGCACCGACCACGTCGACGCCGACTCGCAGGAGGCGGCGAGCGCGCTGCTGCACGCCGTGATCCGGACCATGGACCCCAAGCGCGCCAAGGCCTTCTCCCGGGCCGGGGTCGAGCTGGCGCTCAGCTCCTACCCCGGCTTCCACATCACCGGACCGCCCGGCGACGGGTCGCCGTTCGGGATCTTCCGGGCCGCGTACGTGTTGCGCGACGAGGTCCGGCACCAGGCCGTGCTGCCGAACGGGGAGGTGGTCGACGTATGAGGGTTCCACTGGGCACGATCATGGGCGCGCGCTCGGGCGACAAGGGCGGCGACGTCAACATCGGCGTGTGGGTGCGCACCGACGCCCGGTACCGGTGGCTGTCGCGGGAGCTGACCACGGCGCGGATCAAGGAGTTGCTGCCCGAGTCCGGCGTCGTCACCCGGTACGAGCTGCCGAACCTGCGCGCGCTGAACTTCGTGCTGCACGGCCTGCTCGACGCCGGCTCCATGGCGTCCACCCGGCACGACCCGCAGGGCAAGGCGCTGGGGGAGTGGCTGCGGTCGCGGCACATGGAGATCCCGGACGTGTTGCTGTGACGTCCACAGCGGACTTATCCGGGACCCTGCGGTCGGCGCTGGACCCGACGGCCGCCGACTTCGCGGCCAACCGCGCGGCACTGCTGGCGCGCATCGCGGAGATCGACCGCGCGCACGCCGAGGCGCTCGCCGGTGGCGGCCCCGAGTACGTGGCGCGGCACCACGCGCGGGGCAAGCTCCTGGCCCGCGAGCGGATCGAGCTGCTCGTCGACGAGGGCGCCCCGTTCCTGGAACTGTCGCCGTTGGCCGCCTGGGGCACGGCGTACCCGGTAGGCGCGAGCGTCGTCACCGGGATCGCCGTGGTCGAGGGTGTCGATTGCGTGGTCGTGGCGCACGATCCGACCGTGCGCGGTGGTGCGAGCAATCCGTGGTCTCTGCGCAAGACCTTGCGCGCCGACGACATCGCGCTGGCCAACCGGCTCCCGCTGATCGCGCTCGTCGAGTCCGGCGGCGCGGACCTGGCCGACCAGGGCGAGATCTTCGTCCCCGGCGGTCGGGCGTTCCGCGACCTGACCCGGCTGTCCGCCGCCGGGGTGCCCACGATCGCGGCGGTGTTCGGCAACGCCACGGCGGGCGGCGCCTACGTGCCCGGCCTGTCCGATTACGTGGTCATGGTCGAGGACCGGGCGAAGGTGTTCCTCGGCGGGCCGCCGCTGGTGCGCATGGCCACCGGCGAGCGGGCCGACGACGAGTCGCTGGGCGGCGCCCGCATGCACGGCACCACGTCCGGCCTGGCGGACTTCGTGGCCCGCGACGAGGTCGACGCGATCCGGTCGGTGCGCCGCGTGGTGGCCCGTCTCGGCCGGCGTCGCCTCGGGGCCGAGCCCGGACCCGTCGACGAGCCCCGGTACGACGCCGAGGAGCTGCTCGGACTGGTCCCGGCCGACGCCCGCGTCCCGTTCGACCCGCGCGAAGTGCTGGCCCGGATCGTGGACGGCTCGCGGTTCGACGAGTTCAAACCTGATTACGGCACGAGCCTGGTGACCGGTTGGGCCGACCTGTACGGCTATCCCGTCGGCGTGCTGGCCAACGCGCGGGGTGTGTTGTTCAGCGCCGAAGCGCAGAAAGCGGCCCAGTTCATCCAGTTGGCCAACCGTGCCGACGTGCCGTTGCTGTTCTTCCAGAACACGACCGGCTACATGGTGGGCACGCGCTACGAGCAGGCCGGGATCGTCAAGCACGGCGCTCTGATGATCAATGCGGTGGCCAACAGCCAGGTGCCGCACCTGACTGTCGTGCTGGGCGCGTCCTACGGCGCGGGCAACTACGGCATGTGCGGCCGGGCCTTCGAGCCGCGATTCCTGTTCAGCTGGCCCAACGCCCGGTCGGCGGTCATGGGACCGGACCAGCTCGCGGGCGTGCTGTCCATCGTGGCCCGTCAGGCCGCCGCGGCGAAGGGTCGGGAGTACGACGAGGAGCGGGACGCCGGCCTGCGCCACGAGGTTTCCACGCGGGTGGTGCGCGAGTCGGTCGCCGAGTTCCTGTCCGGTCGGCTGTACGACGACGGTGTCATCGACCCGCGTGACACGCGTGCCGTGCTGGGGACGTGCCTCGCGGCCGTCCACAGTGGACCTGTGCGCGGCGCCGACGGGTACGGGGTGTTCCGGATGTGAGGAGGGCACGTGATCGGTCGACTGCTCGTGGCCAATCGGGGCGAGATCGCCCGTCGGATCATCCGGACCTGTCGCGATCTGGGCGTGTCACCGGTCGCGGTGTGCTCCGATCCGGACGCCGACGCGCCGCACGTGCGCGAGGCCGACGCGGCCGTGCTCCTGCCCGGTGCCGCGCCCGCCGACACGTACCTGCGGGCGGACCTGCTGGTCTCGGCGGCACTGGCGAGCGGTGCCGACGCCGTGCATCCCGGCTACGGGTTCCTGGCGGAGCACGCCGGTTTCGCCCGTGCCGTGCGCGAAGCCGGTCTCACCTGGGTGGGTCCGGACCCGGACACCATCGCGGCGCTGGGGTCGAAGACCGCGGCGAAGCGGCTGATGCGCGACGCGGGCGTGCCCGTGCTGCCCGACCTCGACCTGGCGTCCGTGACGGAGTTCCCGGTGCTGGTCAAGGCCGACGCGGGCGGCGGCGGGCGCGGCCTGCGGATCGTGCGCTCGGCGGCGGACCTGGCCGCGGCGGTGGCGTCGGCCGGACGTGAGGCGGCGTCCGCTTTCGGTGACGGCACGGTGTTCTGCGAACCGTTGCTGGAGAACGCGCGGCACGTCGAGGTGCAGATCCTCGCCGACGCGTTCGGCACGGTGTGGGCGTTGGGCGAGCGGGAGTGCTCGATCCAGCGACGCCACCAGAAGATCGTGGAGGAGACGCCGAGCCCGGCCGTGTCGCCGGAGTCGCGGTCGTGGCTGTGCGCGGCGGCGGTGTCGGCGGCCCGTGCGGTCGGCTACGTGGGCGTGGGCACCGTCGAGTTCCTGCTCGCCGACGACTTCCGGTTCCTGGAGGTCAACACGCGGCTCCAGGTCGAGCACCCGGTGACGGAACTGGTGTACGGGCTGGATCTCGTGGCGTGGCAGCTCGCGGTCGCCGAGGGCGCGCGGCTGCCCGAAGAACCGCCTGCGCCGCGTGGGCACGCCGTGGAGGCACGCCTGTGCGCGGAAGACCCCGCGCACGACTGGCGACCGTCGAGTGGGACGTTGCACCGTTTCCGGATTCCGGGGGACGTGCGCGTCGACAGCGGCGTCGAGGACGGCAGTGTCGTGGGTGTGCATTACGACCCGCTGCTGGCGAAAGTCGTGGCGTGGGGACCGGATCGGGCGTCGGCGGTGCGCAAGCTTGCCACCGCGTTGGCCCGTGCCGACATCCACGGGCTCGTCACGAACCGCGATCTGCTCGTGCGGACGCTTCGGCATCCCGAATTCGGCCGGGGTGCCACGCACACCGGATTCCTCGCCGAACACGACCTCGTGACGCCCCCGGAAGTCGATCCGCGGCCTTACGCGCTCGCCGCCGCCCTGGCCGCAGCCGAGCGCGGCCGGGTCGGTCGGCACGCCCCGACGCCTCCCGCCTGGCGCAATCTCCCGTCGCAGCCGCAGAAAGCGGTGTTCGACCGGGACGGCGAGATCGTCGCGGTGGAGTACGGATTCGGCCGAACAGGTGTCACGACAAACGTTGAAGTCAACGTTGTGTGCACGGCGCCCGACGAGGTCGTGCTGGAACGCGACGGGGTCCGGACCCGATTTCCGGTCGCCTTCCACGGCGACCGGGTCGAGGTGGGGTCCGTGACGCTGCGCGTCGTGCCGCGCTTTCCCCTGCCCACACCGGACCTCGCCGAGGGCGCGGCCACGGCGCCGCTGCCGGGCACGGTCGTGCGCGTGGCCGTCGCACCCGGACAGCGGGTGGCGGCGGGCGCGGAACTGCTCGTGCTGGAGGCGATGAAGCTGGAGCACCGCGTGCTCGCGGGCGCGGCCGGCACGGTCGTCGAGGTGCGCGTGGCGGCCGGGCACCAGGTCGGCGCGGGCGACGTGCTCGTGGTGCTGGCCGCCGGAGGTGCGCGGACATGACCGGGTTCGTGGAGAGCGAGGAACGCCGCGCGCTGCGTGCCGCCGTGCGCGACCTGGCCGCCGAGTACGGGCCGGAGTACTTCGTCGCCAAGGCCAGGGCGGGGGAGAAGACCGACGAGCTGTGGCGGCGGGCGGGTGCGCTGGGCTACCTCGGCGTGGCCGTGCCCGCCGAGTACGGCGGTGGCGGCGGCGGGATCGGCGACCTGGCCGCCGTGTGCGAGGAACTGGCCGCCGGCGGGTGTCCGCTGCTGCTCATGCTCGTCTCGCCGGCGATCTGCGGCACGCTGTTCGCCCGGTTCGGCACGCCCGCGCAGAAGGACCGCTGGCTGCCGGGGTTCGCCGACGGGAGCGTGCGGATGGCGTTCGCGATCACCGAGGCCGACGCCGGGTCCAACACGCACCGGCTGGCCACGACCGTGCGCCGCGACGGCGACGGCTGGGTCCTGTCCGGTGCCAAGCAGTACATCTCGGGCGTGGACGAGGCCCGGGCCGTGCTCGTCGTGGCCGCGCACGCCGGGCACGCGGTCGGCTCCCGACGACGACTCTCCCTGCTCGTCGTCCCGACCGACGCGCCCGGCTTCGCGTACCGGCACATCCCGATGGAGGTGGTGTCGCCGGAGAAGCAGTTCTCCTGCTTCCTCGACGACGTCCGCCTCCCCGCCGACGCCCTCGTGGGTGCCGAGGACGGCGGCCTCGCGCAGTTGTTCGCGGGCCTGAACCCGGAACGGATCATGGCCGCGTCCTACGCGACCGGGATGGCCCGACGCGCACTCGACCAGGCCGCCGAGTACGCCCGGACCAGATCCGTCTGGGACACGCCGATCGGCGCGCACCAGGGGATCGCGCACCCGCTCGCGCACTGCGCGATCCAGGTCGAACTCGCCCGGGTGATGACCCAGAAGGCCGCGGCGCTCTACGACGCCGGCGCGGACCGGGCTGCGGGCGAAGCGGCCGACATGGCCAAGTACGCGGCGGGTGAGGCGGTGGTGGCCGCGGTCGACCAGGCGATCCAGGTGCACGGTGGCAACGGTCTCGCGACGGAGTACGGACTGGGGGCCATGCTCGCCGCGTCCCGGTTGGCCCGAATCGCCCCGGTCAGCCGGGAAATGATCCTGAACTTCGTGGCCCGGCACACCCTGCGGTTGCCGCGCTCCTATTGAGGTTGAGTCAGTGCCAATCCCAGCGCAGGCCGACGACCCCGGGTCCGAAGTCGAGTGCGACGGCGTACGCGTAACCCCAGGTGTCCACCGGTGTTTCGCGCACGTCGGTGGGCTCGCCACCGTTCACGTCCGTCGTGAATTGCTCACAGCGCACGGGCCTGCACCGCGAGTCGTAGCGGACCTCCAGCACGTACTCGCGCACCGGGTGCCGGAATCGGCGCGAGTGGGTGTTGTCGTAGGTGGGGTGGTGCGGTGCGACGTGGATCAACTCGTACTCGACGGCGGTGCGCTCTCCCCTGCGCAGCGGTCGGTCGAACAGCAACTCGGCGATCATCAGACCTTGGCGCGGATCGGCGGAGACCCGCCCCAGTCTGCACGAGCGCAACGTGCCGATCACGGGCAGCGAATCACCCGGCAGCCGGGTGTCGTAGCCGAGCAGCACGCGGTCCACACCGGCGCGTTCGGCACGCAGGACCTGGCGCGACCGCACCCGGCGGGTGCTGCCGTCCATGGCCAGCTCGACCTGGTCGCGCATGGACAGGCGGGTGAGGTCCTGGTCGCTGCTGGTGTCCACTTCGGCGAGCAGCTCGGCCATGGACTCGTAGTCCGCCGAGCGCAACCAGCCGTCGGGGCTCGTCGGGCGCTGGCGGGGCCGGGCCTTGCCGCGGGGTCGCGGCGGGCCGAGCAGCGTGCTCAGGCCACCCTCGCCGACGTCGAGTATCTCCTCAAGGTGACCGACCGCGGTCAACGAATCAGGGCGCTCGGGTCGGCGTCGCCCCGACTGCCAGTAGCTCAGCGCCGCGATGCTGACCGCGACGCCGCGGGCCCGCAGCTTGTGCTGGAGCCGTTCCAGGCTCAACCCCTTCGCGCGGATCGCGGCTCTCAACGCGTCCGCGAAGGGGTCCGCTCCCGACTCGATCCGCCGGGGATCGCGTAGCCGCGATTCCGCTCCGGCGACTGGCGCTGGCATCTCCACTCCGTTCTCCGAGGACAAGGCGAGCGACGTTATCGCGCGAAATCGTCGGCGCGGTACAGCCGATCGGGTTTCCCGACGTGAATTTAACCGAATCGGCGGGCTAAATCCCGTTGTCAGCGAATGTTTGAATTCTCATTAACAGACGGCGTGTGAAGCCACGGTTGGGCGAACAGCGCATCGGTGCCGGCCCGTTCGGCCGCCGCGACGCCTCCCCGTGCACGATATCGCTCCGAGGTGGGGGGTTGTGAGGTACGTCCCACTCTGTTGTTGCAGTGTCGCGTACTCCGAGCCGTCGGATCGCCGGAGGTCTGTCGGCGCAGTTCGGCAAGAGTATTTTCTCCACAGCGTTGAATGGTTTAGCCCGTGTTCTCCGGGGTTCATCCACAATGGACTTCCGGGGTGTGGGACGGCGAAACGCGTCCTGTACCCGGGGTCGGCTACCTGACACGCTCGGGTCGGAGTCGAACCCCGTACCCGGGGTTCTCACCGTCCCTGCGGAGGAAAATCCCATGCGCACGCTCTTATCCGGCTTCGTGGGCGCCGCCCTGGTGCTCTGCGCCGTCGCGACACCCGCGAACGCGGAGGGTGTCGTCCGGTACGCGGACTCGCCCGACGCCGTGCCCGGCTCCTACCTCGTGAAGATCGCCGACGGTCACACCGTTGCCACCGCCGGTCCCGCCCTTGCGCTGCCCACGTTCGGCGGGTACGCGGTCCGGCTGACCCCGCGCGAGGCCCGCCGCCTCGCCGCCGACCCGGCCGTGGCCTACGTCGAGCAGGACCGGGTCGTCCGCGTCGGCACGCCCGTCGCCGCCGGCACGCCGTGGGGCCTGGACCGCACCGACCAGCGTGCCCTGCCGCTGGACGGGGAGTACCGGCACGTCACGACGGGCAAGGGCGTCACGGCGTACGTCCTCGACACCGGTATCCGCGCGAGCCACGAGCAGTTCGCCGGACGCGTCGCACCCGGCCGCGACCTGGTCGAGGACGACGACGTGCCGCAGGACGAGAACGGGCACGGCACGCACATCGCGGGCCTGGTCGCCGGTCGGACCTACGGGGCCGCCGACGGTGCGCGGATCGCGGCCGTGCGCGTGCTGGACGCGAACGGCACCGCGCCGTACTCGCGGGTCATCGCCGGTGTCGACTGGATCGCGCGCAACGCCGCGCGGCCGGCCGTGGCGAACATCAGCCTGGGCGGTGGCCCGTCGGCCGCGCTCGACGACGCGGTCCGCGGCCTGATCGCGTCCGGCGTGACGGTGTCGGTGACGGCGGGCGGCAGTGGCGGCGGCGTGACCGACACGTCGCCGGCGCGGGTGGCCGAGGCGCTGACGTCCGGCGCGTCGACCCGGACCGACACGCGTGCCCCGTTCTCCAACCACGGCCCGGGGGTCGACCTGTACGCGCCGGGTGTGGGGATCACGTCGGCCTGGCACACGTCCGACACCGCGACGAACACGGTCAGCGGGACCTCGTTCGCGACCGGGCTGGTGACCGGTGTGGCGGCCCGGCACCTCCAGGCCCATCCCCGGGCCACTCCGGCGCAGGTGCACCAGGCCCTGGTGGCCGACGCGACGCCGCTTTCGTCCGGCCCGCTGCTGTACCGCGCGCCCACGGCGTGAACGACGGTGGCCCGCCGGTCCCCCGGCGGGCCACCGTGCTTCGTGCGCCCGGGTGGGCGGTCGAGGGTGTCCGAGTGCGTATCCCGGGGTGTCCGAGCGTGTGTTTCGGGGTGCCTGAGTGGAGCACTCGCGAGGTCAGTCGTGGTGGGCCGGGGCCAGGTCGTGCACCATCACGATCTCCCCCTTCTCCACCTCGCCGGTCTCCACGAACCCGAACGCCGCGTACAGGCCGTGGGCCACGGCGTTGCCCGGCACGACACCGAGGCGCAACCGGGAGCGGCCCTCCGACCGGGCCACCTCCGCGACGGCCGCCAGTCCCTTGCGGCCCAGCCCCCGGCCCTGCGCCCTTCTGTCGATCATGAAACGGGCGATCCCGAGGACGTCCGGCCCGGCCCGGTCCAGGAGGGTGAAGCCGACGAGCTCCCCGCCGTTGAGCAGGGCGAGGGGCTGGAGCGTCGGCCGGTGCACCCACGCGTCCGCGATCGACTTGAGGTTGGTCGCGACGAAGAGCCGCTGTTCCTCGTGGACCTCCAGAGCGACCACGGCATCGTAGTTGTCCTTCGTGACCGGTTCGAGGTTCATGGGGAAGACGTTTACCACCAGAGTTCGTGCCGCCGGAGCCCGCAGGTGAGCGGAACGGTTGTCGTTCAGGTAGCAGTCGGGAGCGTTTCACTCGACTGGAGTACACGGAAGTACCCCGGTCGGGCACGCACAGTAAGAACACGGCGGTCTGACGCCAGCAGCGTGGCCCTGCAAGCCCACGTTGGTGTCACGTCAGGTCGCCAATTCGAGAACGGATTCTCGTATGCGAAAGTCACGACAGGTCCGGGTCCTGGCCGGAGTCGGTATGACGGTGCTCACCCTCGCCGCGACCTCCATGCTGACCCCCGTCGCGCAGGCCGCGACCGGCGACATCCGTGCGGCCGACGCACGGGAGAAGGTGCAGAACAGCTTCATCGTGAAGCTCAAGGACGGCTCCGTCGCCGACGCGACCGCGCTGGCCCAGCAGTACGGCGGCACCGTCGCCCGCGTCTTCAAGAACGCGATCAACGGCTTCCAGGTCCGGATCCCCGAGACCGCCGCCCGCAAGCTCGCCGCCAACCCGGCCGTCGAGTACGTCGAGCAGGACCAGGTGCTGCGGGCCACGGCCACGCAGACCAGCCCGCCCTCCTGGGGCCTGGACCGCATCGACCAGCGGACCCTGCCGCTGAACTACCAGTACCAGTCCACCGCGACCGGCGCGGGCGTCAACGTCTACGTCATCGACACCGGTATCCGCACCACGCACTCCGCGTTCGGCGGCCGGGCCCGCAACGGCTACGACTTCGTGTCCAACGACGCGATCGCGCAGGACGGCAACGGCCACGGCACGCACGTCGCCGCCACCATCGCGGGCAGCCAGTACGGCGTGGCCAAGGGCGCGACCGTCTACGGCGTGCGCGTGCTCGACGACAACGGCAGCGGCACCACCGCGGGCGTCGTCGCCGGCGTGGACTGGGTGACCAAGAACCACATCAAGCCGGCCGTGGCCAACATGAGCCTCGGCGGTGGCGCGTCCGTCGCCATCGACAACGCGGTGCGCCGCTCCATCGCGGCGGGCGTGACCTACGTCGTCGCGGCGGGCAACAGCAACGTCGACGCGTCGACCACCTCCCCGGCCCGCGTGACCGAGGCGATCACCGTCGGCGCGACCGACCGCTCCGACGCCCGCGCGAGCTACTCGAACTACGGCTCGTACGTGGACATCTTCGCCCCGGGCTCGTCGATCACCTCGGCCTGGAAGACCAGTGACACCGCGGCGGCCTCGCTGTCGGGCACCTCGATGGCCTCGCCGCACGTCGCGGGCGCGGTCGCCCGGTACCTCCAGACCAACAAGACCGCCACCCCGGCCCAGGTCCAGAGCTACCTGATCGCCCAGTCCACCCCGAGCAAGGTCACCAACCCCGGTACCGGCTCGCCGAACCGCCTGCTCTACCTCGCGCCGACGGTCTGAACACCGACAGAACGGACCGTCGTACGGCAACGTGAATCCAGGGCCGGCCTCCCGTCGCGGGAGGCCGGCCCTGAAAACGCGTCCGAAAAGTCTTCTCGGGGTGGCTACTCGCGCTCGGCCAGGCCGGTGATCGTCAGCGCCAGGCTCGGCCGGCCGACGCCGGCGTCCTCGGCCGTGCCCGCGACGATGCCGCCCTTGGCGACGTCGTCCACCTTCTCCAGCCCGATGGAGACCTTGCCGATGATCGGGAAGTCCGGCGCCCAGCCGGCCGCGTCCTGGTAGATGACGAAGAACTGGCTGCCGTGGCTGTCGGTCCGGTCGGGGCTGGCCATCGCGATCACCCCCCGCCGGTACCCGCTGGTGGTCGCACCCGGATCGGAGTACCGGTAGCCGGGGTCGCCCTTGCCGGTGGTGCCCGCGTCGCCGCACTGGAGGTAGAACAGCCCCTCGGTCGACAGCTTGTGGCAGGTCGAGCCGATGTAGTACCGGCTCTCGACCAGGTACCGGAAGCTGTGCACGGCGCACGGCGCGCTCTTGGCGTCCAGCCGGAATTCCATGACACCGCGGTTGGTCTGCGCGGTGAACACGTACTCGCCCTGGGCCGCGGCCTTCGCCGACGGCGGGTCGACGGCCTTGACCGTGTTGCCCGTCCGGTCGCGCACGTACTCGCAGTCGACGGTCGGCCCCTCGATCGACGGTCCCCCGGAAGACGGGCTTCCCTGGGGCGCCCCGGTCACCGAATAGGAGCAGGCGCCGAGGAGCAGGGCCGTGGACACGGTCGCGATCAGGCGTCTGCGCACCGCGCGATCTTAAACCTGGTGGCGTGGGGCGGGGGAGCGTTGGCTAGCCTTGACGCCCGTCAGCAGCACTCACCAGCGAGGAGAGCAGCACCCGTGATGCGCACGCACGAGGCCGGGACGCTCCGGGCCGAGCACGCCGGGCAGTCCGTCACCCTGACCGGGTGGGTCGCCCGCCGGCGCGATCACGGCGGCGTCATCTTCATCGACTTCCGGGACGCGTCCGGCGTCGCCCAGGTCGTCTTCCGCGAAGGCGAGATGGCCGAGCGCGCGCACCGGCTGCGCTCGGAGTTCGTGGTGAAGGTCGTCGGCGACGTGACCCGGCGGCCCGAGGGCAGCGAGAACGCCGACCTGCCGACCGGTGCCATCGAGGTCTACGCCTCGGAGCTGGAGGTCCTCAACGAGTCGGCACCGCTGCCGTTCCAGCTCGACGAGCACCTGGAGGTCGGCGAGGAGGCGCGGCTGCGCCACCGCTACCTCGACCTGCGCCGCACCGGCCCGGCCAAGGCGCTGCGGCTGCGCAGCGAGGCCAACCGGATCGCCCGCGAGGTGCTGCACGCCGAGGACTTCGTCGAGGTCGAGACCCCGACCCTGACCCGCTCGACGCCCGAGGGCGCGCGCGACTTCGTGGTGCCCGCCCGCCTGCGGCCCGGCTCCTGGTACGCGCTGCCCCAGTCGCCGCAGCTGTTCAAGCAGCTGCTCATGGTCGGCGGCCTGGAGCGGTACTACCAGATCGCCCGCTGCTACCGGGACGAGGACTTCCGCGCCGACCGGCAGCCCGAGTTCACCCAGCTCGACATCGAGATGAGCTTCGTCGACCAGGACGACGTGATCGCCCTGTCCGAGAAGATCATCGGCGCGCTGTGGAAGAACCTGGCCGGCCACGACCTCGACGGCCCGATCCGGCGCATCTCCTACGCGGACGCGATCGCCAAGTACGGCTCGGACAAGCCCGACCTGCGCTTCGGCCTCGAACTCACCGAGCTGACCTCGTACTTCAAGGACACGCCGTTCCGCGTGTTCCAGGCGCCTTACGTCGGCGCGGTCGTCATGCCCGGCGGCGCCGACCAGCCCCGCCGCACGCTCGACGCGTGGCAGGAATGGGCCAAGCAGCGCGGCTCCAAGGGCCTGGCGTACGTGCTGGTCGCCGAGGACGGCACGCTCGGCGGCCCGGTCGCCAAGAACCTGTCCGACGCCGAGCGCGAGGGCCTGGCCAAGGCCGTCGGCGCCAACCCCGGTGACTGCGTGTTCTTCGGCGCGGGCGACCCGGACTCGGCCCGTGCCCTGCTCGGCGCGGCCCGCGTGGAGATCGCGCACCGGGTCGGCCTGATCGAAGAAGGCTCCTGGTCCTTCGTGTGGGTCGTGGACTTCCCGATGTTCGAGGCCGTCGACAAGATCGGCGACGACGTCGCGGTCGGCAGCGGCAAGTGGACCGCGCTGCACCACGCGTTCACCTCGCCGACGCCCGAGTGGATCGACCGGCTCGACGAGAGCCCGGGCGAGGCGCTGGCCTACGCCTACGACATCGTGTGCAACGGCAACGAGATCGGCGGCGGCTCGATCCGTATCCACCGCGCCGACGTGCAGCGCAAGGTCTTCGAGATCATGGGCCTTGGCGCCGAGGAGGCGCAGGAGAAGTTCGGCTTCCTGCTGGAGGCGTTCAAGTACGGCGCACCGCCGCACGGCGGCATCGCGTTCGGCTGGGACCGGATCGCCATGCTGATCGGCGGGTACGACTCGATCCGCGAGGTCATCGCGTTCCCCAAGAGCGGCGGCGGTTTCGACCCGCTGACCTCGGCGCCCGCGCCCATCACGGCGTTGCAGCGCAAGGAGGCGGGCGTCGACGCGAAGCCCGCCGAGAAGCAGACCGCCGACAAGTAGGCACGATTTCCCCGACACCCGCGTGCGATCGCACGCGGGTGTCGTGTTCCTTCGCCGAACCGGAGCTGAACCGTCCCAGTTCCGGCGAACGGTGGTCTTCGACCCGGTCCGCCCACTACCGTCACGGTGCTCGGACGGAACGTGTCGGGCCGGCCGGCACCGGGGGTATGGTCGGAGGGGATGAGCGTGGGAACCACCGCCGGCTCGACCGACACCTCGGGGGTGCCCGACGCGGTCGCCGCCGCGGAATCGGTGCTGAGCAGCAGATTCGGGGCACCCGTCCGGCTCGCCGATCCCGAGGACCTCGGCGGAACCGGACGTTCCGTCGTCGTCCGGGTCAGGGTGGCGTCCACACCGTTCTCGTTGCCGCGCACCCTTGTCGTCAAGCGCTACCCCGCGCCGGTGGCCGACCGCGACCCGTTCGCGCACGAGGCCGTGTCGCACAAACTGCTCACCGCGCTGCCCGGCGAGGACCGGCGGACACCCGAGCTGGTCGCGCAGGACCCGCGCAAACGGTTGGTGGTGCTGGAAGACCTGGGCAAGGCGCCCCGGCTCGCGGAGAAGCTGCTCGGCTCGGACGCGCGGGCCGCGGAACGCGGGCTGCTGGCGTGGGCGCACGCGATGGGGCGCCTGCACGCGGCGACCGCCGGGCGCGACGCGGACTTCGACGCCCTGATGAGACGCCAGGGCAGCCAGTGCTGCGCCGATCCGATCGCCGTCGACCTGTACGAGTCGTTGGACAAACTCCCCGGGAGGCTGGCGGAGTCGCTGGAGGTGGACACACCGCCGGCCGTGCACGACTTCGTGGTGCGGGCGTGGCGGTCCTTCGTCACCTCGCGCCGGCGGGCGTTCAGCCCGTCGACCTCGTGCCCGGACAACCACCTCGTGACCAGCAAGGGCGTCAAGTTCCTCGACTTCGAGGGCGGCTGTGTCCGGGACGTCGTCTTCGACGCGGCGTGCCTGCGCGTCCCGTTCCCGTCGTGCTGGTGCGCCTACGGCCTGCCCGCCGGGATGTCGGAGGCGATGGTCGCGGCCTGGCGTGCCGAGGTGTCGTCGGTGTGGCCGGACCTGGACGACGACGAGGTCTTCCGCCCCCGCCTCCTGGAATCCCAGCTCCTCTGGGTGTGGTTGGGGACGTACCGCGCGTTGGCCGAGTCGACGCCCGCGCCGCCGAACAGCCACCGTGCGGCCGAGTCCCCGTCCCGGTTGCAGATCCTGGTGTGCCGGTGGAGCCGCCTGCGCGCCGATGCGGCGGCGTTGGCGGAGCAGGCGGTGGTCGACCACGCCGACGCCGTGGTGGCGGCGTTGCTGTCCACCCATCCCGAGGCCGCGACCCTGCCCCTGTACCCGGCGTTCCGCTGAGCCGTTCGGCGGCGTCCGGATACGCGACCCGGACTGCCCGAGTGCGTAGTTCAGGGTGCCTGACCGCGTGTTTCGGGGTGGCCGAGTGGAGGACTCGCGGGTTTCGGGGTGCTTGAGCGCATAACTCGCGGTGTCCGAACGTATAACTCGCGCGCTCGGGGTGGAGGGTGAATTCCGGGGTGGTGAGTGGCTGTCATGCGGTGTGCGGGTTCCGGACCGGCGAGGTTTCCCGGGCGGTCAACTCGTTGCGCGATCGTCGGCGCGTGGTGCGCGGACTGGTGGTCCTGGGCGACTCGACGACGTTCGGCGTGGGTGATCCCGTCCCCGGCGGCGGGTGGCGGGGCGTGGGGGCGTTGCTCGCCGCCGCCTACCCCGGCGCCCGGTACACCAACCCGTCCTTCCCCGGTGCGAGGGTGGCCGACGTCCGGCGCACCCAGCTCCCGAAGGCGCTGGCCACCGGACCCGACGCCGCGGTGATCCTGGTCGGCATGAACGACACGCTGCGGTCCGACTTCGACGCGGCCCGGCTGCACGAGGACTTCGACGCGATCGTCACCGGGCTCCGGGCCGCCGGCGCGCGGGTCGTGACGGTCCGCTTCCACGACCACAGCCGCGTCTTCCGGCTGCCGACCGTGCTCCGCGCCGCGCTCAAGGCCCGCATCGCGGAACTCAACGAGGTCATCGACGCCGTCGTCACCAGGCACGGCATCGGCTGCGTCGACCTGGACCGGCTGGTCGGTGCCTACGACCTCGACACCTGGGCGGTCGACCGCCTGCACCCGTCCGAGGTCGGCCACCGCAGGCTGGCCGCCGCGTTCGCCGACCGGCTGGCCGATGCCGGTCTCCCGGCCCGCGAACCCGTCTCGTTGGAACCGACCGGCGGGTTGCGGATCACGCCGCTGCACCACGCCGCGTGGCTGGTGTTCAAGGGCGTCCCCTGGCTGTGGCGGCGGGGACGCGACCTGGTCCCGTACGCGGCGACCGTCTACTACCGCGCCTGGACCGGACGCGGACAGGCGGTCGCCGAGGGCGACCGCCTGTCCGTCGAGACCACCTGAGCCGTGTTCCGGACGTGGGCCGCGGCCCACGTCCGGAACACGGACTAGCTGTTCTGTCCTGTGAGGTTGGGGACGCGGCTGGCAGGTGGTTGGCCTTTGAGTGCGGTGTGGCCGCGGTGGTGATTATAGGTGTGCAGCCACCGCGGCAGCGTCTCGCGGCGTTCGGTCTCAGACCGGTATGCCTGGGCGTAGGCCCATTCGTCGAGCAGGGTGCGGTTGAAGCGTTCGACCTTGCCGTTGGTCTGTGGCCGGTAGGCGCGGGTGCGTTTATGGGTGATGCCCGCGTTGGCGAGGGTGTCGCGCCAGAGCCGTGAGCGGTAGCAGGAGCCGTTGTCGGTCAGCACCCGGCGGACGGTGACGCCGGCTTCCCGGAAGAACGCCTGTGCCCGGGTCCAGAACGCGGCGGCGGTGTCCTTGGTCTCGTCGGGCAGGATCTCGGTGTAGGCCAGCCGGGAGTGGTCGTCCACCGCGTTGTGCAGGTAGGCGTAGCCGAGGTTCGGGCGGCCGTGGACCTTGCGGGGCCTGGTCGGGTCGCGGTGGGCGGAGCTGTTGCGCCCGCCGGCCCGCCGTCCGTGCACCTTGTGGCCGCCGCCGTCGGGGATGTTGCCGAGCTTCTTGATGTCGACGTGGACCAGGTCGCCCGGTGCGGCGTGTTCGTAGCGGCGCACCGGCGTGGCGGTGGCCCGGTCCAGGTGGGCCAGGCGGGCCAGGCCGAAGCGGCGCAGCACCCGGTGCACGGTGGAGGGGTTCAGTCCGAGCAGGTGGGCGATGCGGGCCGGGCCCCACCGACGCGCCAGGCGGACCTTGACGATCCGGCGTTCGCGGCGGGTGGGCAGGCGACGCGGGCTGCGGTGCGGGCGGCTGGAACGGTCGACCAGGCCCGCCTCGCCCAGCTCGCGGTAGCGAGAGGCCCAGCGGGCGGCGGTGGTCGGCGAGACCTGGAACCGCTCGGCCGCCCGCCGCAGCGGCCACCCCTCGTCCACGACACACCGGGCCAGGCGCAGCCGTCCCAGCTCGGTCAAGGGTGCGTTAGCGTGGGTCACGAGGGCCTCCGTGGGCTCGGTGTCGACGTCGCAATCCACACCGAACCCGGAGGCCCTCCCTCATTCCAACATCATCCGACTACGTGTCGAACCGTCCACAACCTCTCAGGGCAGTACAACTAGCCCAGCTTGTAGACGGTCTGCCCGTCGATGGTCTGCGCGGTGAAGTTGTCGGCGACCCACGACGCGATGTCGCCGCCACCGCCCATCCCGCCGCGGCCACCTGAGACGAAGTACCCGATCCGCCCGTCGGCGACGTACCGCTTGAACTCCTCCAGGGTCGGCGCCGGGTCGTTGCCGCTCCACCCGCCGATGCCGATCACGGCGCGGCCGGACGCCAGCGACAACGACGCCGCGCCCTGCGCACTGACCGTCGCCGCCGCCCACGTCCCCGTGGTGTCGCGCAACAACGCGCTCAGTTCCGCCGACGAATCGTCACCCTCGCCGGGGCCGCCGAAGCCGCCCATCCCGGACGAGTACCCGGCCGGCCCCGACATCGGGATCGAGCCGGAGTGCGTGGTCGACGCCGTGGCGACGCCGATCGCCGCCGCCGAGACCAGCGACGTCACGACCGCGAGCGCCGCCGTGCGTCGCACGCCCATCACGATCGCCGTGGCCACCAGCACGGTCAGCCCCGCCTCGACCCAGCGCAACGCCGGCAGCCAGTCGCCGAACCGGGCCAGCAGGGCGAAGCCCCAGAACCCGGACGCGGCGACCATCACCGCCAACGTGATGCGCACCGGCAGGTGCTTGCGCCCACGCCACAGCTCACGCCCGGAGATCGCGACCAGCGCGGCGACACCCGGCGCCACGGCCACGGTGTAGTACGGGTGCGTGATGCCGCTCATGAAGCTGAACGTCACGCCGTTCACGATCACCCACAGACCCCACAGCACGAGCGACGCCCGCGTGCGGTCCGTGCGCGGCCGGCCCCGGGCGAACCACA
Organism: Saccharothrix violaceirubra; assembly: GCF_014203755.1. Classification (NCBI taxonomy): domain Bacteria; kingdom Bacillati; phylum Actinomycetota; class Actinomycetes; order Pseudonocardiales; family Pseudonocardiaceae; genus Saccharothrix; species Saccharothrix violaceirubra. Next base: position 4,865,347 of record NZ_JACHJS010000001.1, on the reverse strand, counting down.
GGCCCGCGACCAGGCCGATCAGCGCGGCGGGCAGCAGCCACGAGATCTCCGCGCCCATGGACGCGCCGAACAGCCGGTCGATGCCGGTGCTGCCGCCGAACCCGACGTTGCCGTTGCCCATGCCGCCGCCCATGCCGCCGCCGGCGCCGCCGCCGAAGATCCGGCCGAGACCGTTGTAGGCCAAGGCGAGTTCCCACAGCGAGTCGTCGGCCGAGCCGCCGATGTAGGGCCGCGAGTCCTTCGGCCACAGCTCGACCAGCACGATGAACCAGCCGGCGGACACGATCACGGCCGCGCCCGCGCCCAGCAGGTGCAGGAACCGCTTGGCCGGCGACGTCGGCGCGGCCAGCAGGTACGCCACCGCGAACGCGGGCAGCACCATGAACGCCTGGCCCATCTTCGCCAGGAACGCGAACCCGATCGCCACGCCCGCGAGCGCCAACCACCAGGCACTCGCCTTCTCGATCGCGCGGACGGTGCAGTACGCGCCGGCGACCATGAGCAGCACGAGCAGCGCGTCGGGCAGGTTGAACCGGAACATCAGCACCGCGACCGGCGTCACGGCCAGCGCGAGCCCGGCCAGCAGGCCCGCCACCGCGCCGGACGTGCGCTTGACGGTGGCGTACAACAGCCACACGGCGAGCACGCCCTCGATCGCCTGCGGTGCGAGCGCGCTCCAGGACGAGAAACCGAACACCCGGGCGAACAGGCCACTCACCCACAGCGCGGCGGGCGGCTTGTCCACGGTGATCGCGCCGCCCGCGTCCAGGCCGCCGAACAGCCAGGCCGTCCAGCTCTGCGCACCGGCCTGGGTCGCCGCGGCGTAGTAGCTGTTGCCCCACCCGGAGTCGGTGAGGTTCCACAGGTACAGCACCGCCGTGCCCAGCAAGAGGACGACCAGGGCGGGTGTCGTGAGGTTCCGGCCTCGGCGTTCGGCGGCCTCGGCGGGCCGTTCGGAAGTCGCCGTCAGGGTCGCGGTCATCAGGAATTCTCCACAGTGGACGGACGGGTGCGGAACACCCAGTTGCGCAGCAACAGGAACCGCAGGACGGTGGCCATCAGGTTCGCGCCGATCACGGTGACCAGCTCGGCCGTGCCGCCGGGTTGGGCGAACCGGTGCAGCAGGAACAGCGAACCGCTGGTCAGGGCGAGTCCGAGGGCGAAGACGAGCAGGCCCTCGAACTGGTGGCGACCGGCGCCGTCCCGACCGCGCACGCCGAAGGTGAAACGCCGGTTCGCGGCGGTGTTCGCGATCGCGGTGAGCAACAATGCCACCAGGTTCGCACCCTGCGCGCCGATGCCGCCGCGCAGCAGCACGAACAGCAGCAGGTAGGCGAGCGTGCTGGCGACGCCGACCGCGCCGAACCGGACGAGCTGCTTGAACAGGCCGGGCGGCACGCCCGGCGTCGTCGGCTCCAGCGGGCGGCGGCCCAGTTGGGCGCGCAGGTCGCCGATCGGGATCCGGCCGGTCATCAGGCCGCGCGCGACCCTGGCCACGCCTTTGAGGTCGGCGACGGCCGTGGACACGATGTCGACGCGGCTGTCCGGGTCGTCGATCCAGTCGACCGGGACCTCGTGGATGCGGGCGCCCGCGCGTTCGGCGAGCACGAGCAGCTCGGTGTCGAAGAACCAGCCGGTGTCCTCGACGTGCGGCAGCAGTCGGCGGGCCACGTCGGCGCGGATCGCTTTGAAGCCGCACTGCGCGTCGGTGAACCGGGCGGCCAGCGCGCCGCGCAGGATCAGGTTGTAGCAGCGGGAGAGGAACTCGCGCTTGGGTCCGCGCACGACCCGCGCGCCGCGCGCGAGCCGGCTGCCGATCGCGACGTCGGAGTGGCCGGAGATCAGCGGTGCGACCAGCGGGCCCAGCGCGGCCAGGTCGGTGGACAGGTCGACGTCCATGTACGCCAGGACGGCCGCGTCGGACGCGCTCCACACGGCCTTGAGCGCACGACCGCGCCCTTTCTCGGCCAGGTGGACGGCGGCGACGTGCGGCAGTTCCCCGGCCAACGCCTCCGCGACGGCGGCGGTCCCGTCGGTGCTCGCGTTGTCGGCGATGGTGATCCGGAAGGGGTACGGGAAGGTCCGGGCGAGGTCCGCGTGCAGCTTGCGCACGCACGGCGCGAGGTCGCGTTCCTCGTTGTACACGGGGACCACCACGTCGAGCACCGTGGTCGTCGTGAGCGTCGCGGTTGTCATGGGATCACCTTCGAAGGCGTCGCTGGGTGCCCCGTGTGTCATCGCTGTGCGTCCGCTGTGAGACCGGCCGCCGCGAGACCCGACACGGTCAGCTCGTAGAGCGTGACGCCGTCGACGGTGCGGGCGGTGAAGGTCTCGTCGACCCACTCGGCGATGCGTGCGGCGGCGTCGCTGCCGGTCTCGCCCCGCATCATCGAGCCCGCGATGAAGTAGTGGACGCGTCCTTCCGCGACATACTTCTGGAACTGTTCCAGGGTGGGTGCGGGGTCGGTGCCGTTGAACCCGCCGACGGCCATGACCGGGACGTCCGCGCCGAGCTGGTGGCCCGCCGCGTTGTTCGAGCCGACGACGGCCGCCGCCCACGTGTACGAGTCGGCGTCCGCGCGCAGCACGGACACGACCTCGGCACTCGGTTCGGGTGCGCTGAGCAGGCCGCCCATGCCACCGCCCATGCCGCCGAAACCCATGCCGCGACCCGGGCCCGCGCTGGGGATCGCGCCCGAGTGCGGGGTGTCGGCCGTGGCCACGGAGTACGCGCCCGGTCCCAGCAGCGCGGCGGCCAACGCCACCGGCACCACCGCGGCGGCCGGGACCACCGACGACAGGAACAGCCCGACCGCGGCGAGCAGACCGAGCACGAGCACCGTCGCGGCCAGGCCGGTCGACCACTCGGCGAGCAACAGGTAGCACTGGAGCGCGGTCACGGCCACGGCGCCGGACAACGCCGCCGCCGCGATCGCATCGTGTCGCCGTCGCCACAGCGCGACCGCGCCGATGCCGACGATCGCGCCGATCGCGGGTGCCAGCGCCACGGTGTAGTACGCGTGGATGATCCCGTTCATGAAGCTGAAGACGGCCGCCGTGACGACCAGCCAGCCACCCCACAGTCCGAGCCCGACCCGATCGCTGCGGGAGGCGAACCACCACGCGGAGAGCAACAGCACCAACGCGGTGGGGAGCAACCAGGCGATCTGACTGCCCATTTCGGACCCGAGCAGTCGGGACCAGCCCGTACCGCCCCAGCCCCCTCCGCGACCACCGCCGACGCTGCCGACCTCGTCGCCCGTCAATCGGCCCAGTCCGTTGTAACCGAGCGTGAGTTCCAGGACGCTGTCGCCCTGCGAACCCCCGATGTAGGGCCGGGATCCGGCGGGCACCAGCTCGACGGCGAGCACCCACCAACCACCCGCCACCACCATGGTGCCCAGCGCCGCCGTCAGATGCACGAGCTTTCGCACGGGCCGCGCGTTCGCGGCGAGCAGGTAGACCAGGCCGAAGGCGGGGAGCACGAGGAACGCCTGGAGCATCTTGGCCAGGAAGGCGAAGCCGACCGCCGCGCCCGCCAGGGCGAGCCATCTCGCGCTTGCCGCTTCGGTGGCGCGCACGGTGCAGTAGGCGCCGGCCACGAGCAGGAGCACCAGCAGGGCGTCGGGGTTGTTGAAGCGGAACATCAGCACGGCCACCGGGGTCAGCGCCAGGACCGCGCCGGCGATCAGCCCGGCGGCCCGGCCCGAGGTGCGCTTCACGGTGGCGTAGAGGAGTCCCACGCTCGCCACGCCCATCAGGGCCTGGGGAGCGAGGATGCTCCACGCGTTGACGCCGAACAGCCTGGCCGACAATCCCATGACCCACAGGGACGCCGGGGTCTTGTCGACGGTGATGGCGTTGGCCGGGTCGGTGGACCCGTAGAACCAGGCCGTCCAGCTCTCGGCCCCCGCCTGGGCCGCCGCCGAGTAGTACGCGTTGGCCCAGCCCGAGTCGCCCAGGCGCCACAGGTACAGCACGGCGGTGCCGGCCAGCAGGAGGAGGAGAGGTAGTCGCGCTCGCATGGAGCCGACGGTGCCGGTGCGCCCTGGGGTGTCCTTGTGCTGTTCCTGTGAGCGAGCTGTGGACGACCGGTCAGCCGGGCAGGCGGACCGCGAACCTGGTGTGGCCGGGGTGGCTGGTCAACGCCACGGTGCCGCCGTGCGCGGTCACCACCGCGGACACGATGGACAGGCCCAGGCCGGTGCTCCCGGCGGCCCGGGACCGCGAGCCGTCGCCGCGCGCGAAGCGTTCGAAGACCTCGGGCTGGAGACCCGCCGGCACACCGGGTCCGTCGTCCACGACGGTCAGTTCGGTCGCGCCGCCGTCCCCCACGGACAACGAGGTGGTGACCGTCGTCCCGTGCGGGGTGTGGACCCGCGCGTTCGACAGCAGGTTGGCCAGCACCTGGTGCAGGCGGTCGCGGTCGCCGGACACGGTGACCGGCTCGGGCGGCAGCTCCAGCTTCCAGTCGTGGTCCCCGCCCGCGATCCGGGCGTCGTTGACGGTGTCCACGACCAACGCGGTCAGGTCGACCGGGCCGAACTCCAGCGGGCGCCCGGCGTCGAGGCGGGCCAGCAGCAACAGGTCTTCGACGAGCGACGTCATGCGCACGGCCTCGGACTCGACGCGGCCCATCGCGTAGCCGATCTCGGGCGGCACGTCGGCGTTGGCCCGCCTGGTCAGCTCGGCGTAGCCGCGGATGGCGGCCAGGGGGGTGCGCAGTTCGTGGGAGGCGTCCGCGACGAACTGCCGGACGCGGGTCTCGCTGGCGTGCCGGGCGGCCAGGGCGTTGCCGACGTGGCCGAGCATCCGGTTGAGCGCCAGCCCGACGCGGCCCACCTCGGTCGCCGGGTTCGAGTCCTGTTCGGACACCCGTTCCGCCAGGGCCACCTCGCCCTCGTGCAACGGGAGTTCGGCCACGCGGGTCGCGGTGTCGGCCACGCGTTCCAGCGGGCGCAGGGCCCGGCGGATCACCGAGACGCCGACCAGGCCGATCGCGATCAGCCCGGCCAGTCCCACGCCGCCGAGGATCAGCCCGAGCTGCACCGTGTTCGCGTCCACAGTGGCCATCGGCAGGCCCGCGACCACCTTGTCACCGCGGTGGTTGGCCACGCCGATCACCCGGTAGGCGCCGAGCGTGCCGAGGTCCACGGTCCTGGGCAGGCCGTCGGTGGGCACGGAGTCCAGCAGCCGCTGCTGGTCGCCCGGCAGTTCCTCGCGGTTGCCCGAGCCCGGACGCAGGCGTCCGGCGGAGTCGGCGGCGCCGTCGCGGAACGTCAGGAGCAACGTCCCCGGGCCGAAACCGGGGAAGTCCAGGGGTTTCAGGGAGCTGTCGCCGTCCGGGCGGGGCATCCCGGTGAACCCGGCCGCCCGGTCGGCGGTGCGGACGAGTTCCTCGTCCAGTTTGGACACCATGAAGTCGCGCAGGGCGAAGCTGGCCACCACGCCGATGACGACGCAGATCGCGGCGAGCAGACCGACCACGCCGACGACGAGCCGGGTCCGCAGAGCCCAACTCTCAGGGCGCCAACCCTTTGGGCGCCAACCCTTTGGGCGCCAACCCTTAGGACTCCAACGCTTGAGGCGCTCAGGGCGCGGGCTTGAGGACATATCCCGCGCCCCGCATCGTGTGGATCATCGGCACGCGCCCGGCGTCGATCTTCTTGCGCAGGTAGGAGATGTACAGCTCGACGATGTTGGCCTGGCCGCCGAAGTCGTAGCTCCACACCCGGTCCAGGATCTGGGCCTTGCTCAGCACCCGCTTCGGGTTGCGCATCAGGAACCTCAGCAGTTCGAACTCGGTCGCGGTCAACTCGACGGCCTGCCCGCCCCGGCGCACCTCGCGGGTCTCCTCGTCGAGCACGAGGTCGCCGACCACCAGTTCGGTGCCGGCCGTCGCCTCGGTCACGCCGGTGCGGCGCAGCAACGCGCGCAGCCGCAGCACTACCTCCTCCAGGCTGAACGGCTTGGTGACGTAGTCGTCGCCACCGGCGGTCAGCCCGGCGATCCGGTCCTCGACCGCGTCTTTGGCGGTGAGGAACAGGACAGGCAGCGCGGGCTGGTCGGCGCGCAGCCGGCGCAGCACCTCCAGGCCGTCGAAGTCGGGCAGCATCACGTCGAGCACGACCGCGTCGGGGCGGAACTCGCGGGCCACGCGGACCGCGTTGGCGCCGTCCAGCGCGGTGCGGACCTCCCAGCGTTCCATCCGCAGCGCCATGGACATGAGTTCGGCCAGAGTGGACTCGTCGTCGACCACCAGCACCCGCACCGGGGTACCGTCGGGCCGGCGGAGTTCGGGGGAGGTCACCTCGCGCATGGTCCGATCGTCTGTGGTCCGGTTGGGGCAACGCTGTGCCGATCCTGTGTACCACCTGTGAGGCCGCGACGCCGCCGTGACGCTGCGGCGCGGCCGACGCACAGAGGACGCCCAAGGGCTTCACAGCCCACGCACAGACACGACCCGCACTGTTGTCGTCATGACTGAGAACTCCGAGAACCCGACCTGGGGCGACGCACCGCCGCCGCAGGCCGACGCTCCCGGGCCGCGCTGGTCCGGTCGCAAGACGATCGCCGCCGTGGCGATCGCGGTCGGCATCGCCGCGGCCGGTGGCGGTGTGATCTACGCGGCGAGCAACTCCGACGCCGCGCAGGCGGGCCTGGGGCCCCGGGGCGGCGGCTACGGCCGCGGCGGTCCCGGCGGCATGATGATGGGTGGTCCCGGCCTGATGTTCGGCGACACCGCGCACGGCGAGTTCCAGATCGGCGAGGTGACCGAGGTCGCCTCGGACTCCGTGACGGTCAAGAGCACCGACGGGTACAGCAAGACCTACAAGATCGACGGTGACACCAAGGTCAACGGCGGCCAGGGCGACGTGGACGACCTCGCCAAGGGCGACAGCGTCACGGTCGTGGCCACCGCGGACACCGCCGACCTGATCCTGGAGAGCGGCCAGTTCCCCGGTCAGCGCGACGGTCGGGGCGACGGCCGGGGTCAGGGCAACGGGCAACAGCCGCCGGACGGGCAGCGACCGCCGGGTGACCAGGGCACGCCGCCCACCCGCTGAGACGGTGGCACCGCGTCGGACCGGACGTCCGACGCGGTGTCCGTCTTCGGTGTCCCTCTTCCGGCCGGCCGCCCTCCGGGTGCCCCTCTCGAATTGTGGGACTCCCTCGTGTCGGGCGTGTGGACCGTTCGTCCGACGAGGCCGCCCGTTCGACGAAGGCTGCCCGCCGGCGGTGTCCGCTCGCGGTAGAACTGTGGCCATGAGGGGGCGTTTGGCGGGGTTGGCGTTCGTCGTCGCGATCATCGGGGGTGGCACGGCAGGGCCCGCGTACGCGACGGCGGAACCGGGACCGGTCCACAGCGAGCCGGGTGCGGGGGAGGTGCTCGAAGTCCCGCCGTCGGCGATCGCGCTGATGTTCGACCAGGTCGTCGATCCCGCGTCGGTGGACGTGACCCTGCGGTCGGCCGCGGGGTCCGAACAGCCGTTGGGCGTCCGGCGGTTCGACGGGGACGCCGTGTCGTACCCGGTGATCGGGTCGGATCTGCTGTCCGACGGCGTCTATGAGGTCGCGTGGACCGCGATGGGCACGGGCGGCACGTACTGGTTCGTCGTCGACCGGCACGCGTACGAGGCAGCGCCGCAGCATCCCGGTGACGACGCGGGTCGCGCTGTGGTCGTCCTGCGCGCGACGGCCGAAGCGGCGTCTTCCGGCACCGATGTCGGGTTCTACTCCTATGCCCCGTCCCTGTCCCCGTTCGCGATGCCCGGGTGGTCCGTGGTCGGGCTCGCCGCCCTGTTGACGGGCGTGGGCTGGTGGTTCTCGCCCGTGCGGCGGCGTAAGGACGGCTGACGGGTGCCGCGCCCGCCGAGCCGGGGAACGCGCCCGGTAGAACTGTGCCCATGAGGGGGAAACTCACGGCGTTCGCGCTCGCCGCGGGCGCGCTGGTCGGTGTCGTGCCGATCGTCGACGCCGCCGCGGCACCGCCGGTCCTGCTGGGCAGCTCTCCGTACGACGGGGACTACGTCACCGCCGTCCCGGACCGGGTCGAGCTGGTCTTCGACCGCCAGCCGGACTCGCTGCGCGCGAGCCTCGCGCTGTACTCGCCGGGCGGCGGGGTGAGCACCGCTTCCCACTTCGCGGACCGGACGATGTCGGCCACGGTCGAGGGGACGAAGCCGACCGAGAACGGCGTGTACAGGCTCAACTGGGTGTTCGAGGGTGCCTCGGGCAACGTCCTGTTCACGGTGCTCGCCCCCGGCCAGGAGGTGCCGGCCGGGTCGGTCGGCGAGCGGAGCCGGGCCTTCGAGAGTTCCCTGACCATCGAGCGGGACCCGTGGTCCTCGCGGCTGTCGGTGTGGCCGCTGCTCGGCGGCGCGATCATGCTGGTCGGTGTCGGGGTCTGGCTCTCACCTGTTCGGCGGCGTAAGGCCGGGTGATCCCGGTGGTCCGCCGGGGAGCATGATGACGGCCATGCGCATCCCCGAAGTCGTGATCTCCGACGACATGATCCGACTGGGCCAGTTCCTCAAGCTGGCGGGGCTGGCCGAGCACGGTGCGCACGCCCGTGAGCTGGTCGAAGCCGACGAGGTCACGGTCAACGGCCGGGTCGAGAACCGCCGCGGTGCCCAGTTGCACCACGGCGACGTGGTGGCGGTCGGCGGGGAGAAAGCGCGCGTGGTCGCGAACGGTCAGCTCCCGTGAGCACCGGGTGACATTTGCGCCGGGCGGCGCACCACGACACCGCCGATGGTTGCCATGACGTCGGCCACACCATTGTGCCCGGTCGAAAAGTGAACTGGGTCACAGTGTTCCGGTGATCGCCGGACGAATTCCGGCGAAGTGTGATCGGATCAACCCAGCCCGTTGCGCCGAATAGTCGCGTGCGGACCGTGTGCGGGTGGTCGCCATCCGCAACCCGCGTGGTGTTCCGGGGCCATTTCCGGTCCTATTCCGAGTCGGTTTCGACTCATCTCGAAAAGTCGTTGTAACGAAGGCCGTCCCGATGACGATGAGCTAGCCCGCCACGCGTGGACCGGTCGCCTCGTGACCACTGTGGACTGTCCTCTAGGGTCTATCGGCGGCCTTTTCCGCTAGTCAACGGACGTCACGCGAAGTCACCCGGTGAATCTCCACCGTCGCGATGGCGGCACCGGGGTCCAAACGCGTCCGAATCGGTTCGCGACCCGTGTAACGCCTGCCGGGCACGTGACGAATCACGGTTTGCCGAGGTGAGGAAAACAGCCCGGCGGATTTATGCCAGCCACACACTTGCGGGTCCGTCGGGGATGCCCTGCGTACGTGCACGTCCGAACCGGCCGAACCGGGGGAAACTCACGATGAGCGAGCAGGTCCAGCCCACGCGACGCAGACCCGTCGTGGGCGCGGTCCCGACCAAGCGCATGACCAGTCCCACCGTCAACGGCTGGGAGCCCGCCTACCGTTACGGCGTCATCGCCGCCGACGTCCTGTGCACCGTCGTGGTCGTCGCGCTGTCCGGCGTCCTGCTGTCCGCGAACCACCTGACCTTCGGCCCGTTGCCCCTGTTGGCGCTCCAGGCCGTGACCATCCTCGTGGTGATCGCGTCCCTCTACGTCAACCGCGTCTGGAACACCTCCGTGCTCGGCCAGGGCGCCGAGGAGTTCCGCAGACTGGGACGCGGGCTCGTCGGGGCCGTGGTCGTCCTGGGCCTGGGCGGCCTGGCCGCCGGCCTGCCGGGCGCCCGCCTCTGGGTGTTCCTGGTCGGCCCGGCGATCGCGCTCGTCGCGTTCCCGGTCCGCTACCTGCTGCGCCGCCCGCTGCACCGGGCCCGCGGCGAAGGCCGCTGCCTGCTGCCGGTGCTGGCCGCCGGCAACGTCGACACGGTCAAGGACCTGATCGGCCGCACCCGGCGCGCGCCCCACCTGGGGTGGCGGGTCGACGCGGTGTGCACTGTGGACGGTCGCGCCGAGATCGGCGTCGAGCTCGACGGCATCCCGGTCGTCGGCCGGTTCAACGAGCTGGCCGAGCAGGTCCGCCGGGGCGGTTACCGCATCGTCGCGGTCACGCCCGACGCGTACTGGACGCCGCGGCGCCTCCAGCAGCTCGCCTGGGAGCTGGAGGGCACGGGCACCGAGATGGTCGTCGCGCCCGCGCTGATGGACTTCGCCGGTCCCCGCCTGCACGTCACGGGCGTGCTCGGCATGCCGTTGCTGCGGGTGTCGGAGCCGACGTTCACCGGCATCCGCCGGATGATCAAGCTGATGGTCGACAAGTTCGGCTCGCTGCTGCTGCTCGCGCTGCTGGCGCCGGTGCTGCTCACGGTCGCCGTGGCGATCATGATCGACACCCGCGGTCCGGTGCTCTACAAGCAGCGCCGGGTCGGCAAGGACGGTCGGCAGTTCACCATCCTCAAGTTCCGCACGATGGTGACCGACGCCGACAAGCTGCGCGCCGAACTCGAAGCCGTCAACGAGGGCGCGGGCGTGCTGTTCAAGATGAAGCGCGACCCCCGCGTGACCAGCGTGGGCCGCGTCCTGCGGCGGTACTCGATGGACGAGCTGCCGCAGCTGTTCAACGTCTTCGGCGGCTCCATGTCGCTGGTTGGTCCTCGGCCGCCGTTGCCCGAGGAGAGCGCGAAGTACGGGCCTGACATGCGGCGTCGCCTGCTGGTCAAGCCCGGGATGACCGGTCTGTGGCAGGTGTCCGGCCGCAGCGACCTCTCGTGGGACGAGTCGGTGCGACTCGACCTGCGGTACGTGGAGGACTGGTCCCTCGCCCTCGACGCGCTGATCTTGTGGAAGACCATCCGGGCCGTCACCGGCGGCGCGGGGGCCTACTGACTTGGAGAACGGAATGGACCAGCCGATCGGCATCGCCGTCGTCGGCGCCGGCTACTGGGGCCCCAACCTGGTGCGCAACGCCCAGGCCACGCCGGGGCTGAAGCTGCGCTACCTCTGCGACCTCGACACCGAGCGCGCCCGCCGTGTGCTCGGCGACTACTCGACGGTCCGGGTCTCCGGCTCGCTCGACGACGTGCTCGCCGACCCCGCGGTCGACGCGGTCGCCATCGCGACCCCGGCGGCCACGCACCTGCCGGTCGCGCTCGCCGCGTTGCGCGCGGGCAAGCACGTCCTCGTGGAGAAGCCGCTCGCGGCGAGCTACGAGGACGGCCTGGAGTTGGTGCGCGAGGCCGAGAGCCGCGGGCTCACGCTCATGCTCGACCACACGTTCGTCTACACGCCGACCGTCCAGCACCTGCGCCACCTCGTGCGCAGTGGTGAGATCGGCAGCGTGCAGTACCTGGACTCGGTGCGGATCAACCTCGGCCTCGTCCAGCCGGACGTGGACGTGCTGTGGGACCTCGCGCCGCACGACCTGTCGATCTTCGACGCGATCCTGCCCGACGACGTGCGCGTGACCCGGGTGTCCGCGCACGGCTCGGACCCGATCGGCGCCGGCCGCGCCTGCGTCGGCCACCTCACGCTGGAGCTGTCCGACGGCGTGCTCGCGCACGTGCACGTCAACTGGCTCTCGCCGACCAAGATCCGCACGATGATCGTGGGCGGCTCGCGGCGGACCGTGGTGTGGGACGACCTGAACATGGTGCAGCGGCTGTCCGTGCACGACCGGGGCGCCGACCGCGTCGAGGGCGACGAGGACCGCCGCCAGGCGATCATCTCCTACCGCCGGGGCGACACCGTCGCGCCCGCGCTGCCGGAGAAGGAAGCCCTGCGCGGTGTCATGCAGGAATTCGCCGCCTCCATCGCCGAGAAGCGCGCCCCCCTGACCGACGGTTGGTCGGGTCTGCGCGTGCTGGCGATCCTGGAAGCGGCGTCGGCAAGCCTCGCCGGTGGTGGCGAGTTCGTGACCGTCAGAGACGTCCCGGGCCGGGGCGCGACGGGTTTGGCACAGGAAGAGGCGGTTGCATGACCGGGGTAGCGGCCCCCAAGCAGGGCATGGACATGACGGTCACGCCGACCGAGCTCGAAGGCGTGTTCGTCGTCCAGCCCGAATGGTTCGAGGACGAGCGCGGCTTCTTCTTCGAGTCCTACAGCAAGCGCCGCTGGGAACAGCACGGCCTGCACCTGGACTTCGTCCAGGACAACCACTCGCGGTCGAGTCAGGGCGTGCTGCGCGGCTTCCACTTCCAGAACGGCCTTTCGCCGCAGCACCGGCTCGTGCGCTGCACGGTCGGCGCGATCTGGGACGTGGTGGTGGACATCCGGGTCGGCTCGCCGACGTTCGGGAAGTGGTTCGGCATCGAGCTGAGCGCGACCAACCGCACCCAGCTGCTGATGGGCCCCGAGTTCGCGCACGGTTTCGCCGTGCTGTCCGAGGTGGCCGAGGTCCAGTACAAGACGACCGGTTTCCACAACCCGGCGGCCGAGGGCCTGCTGGCGTGGAACGACGCGGACGTGAACGTGCCGTGGCCGATCGAGGACCCGACGCTGTCCGCGAAGGACAGCACGAACCCGAGTCTCGCGGACTACCTGAAGAACCCCGCCTTCCACTACGGAGCCCAAGCGTGAACCTGCGTGACGCACGTGTCCTGATCACCGGCGGTGCGGGCCTGATCGGCTCGACCATCGCCGACCAGCTCCTCGACGAGGGCGTGTCCGAGATCGTCGTGCTCGACAACCTCGTGCGCGGCCGGATGGAGAACCTCGCCGGTCCGCTGGACGCCGGCAAGGTCAAGTTCGTCGAGGGCGACCTGCGCGACGTCGAACTGGTCCGGTCCGTCGTGGACGGTGTCGACCTGGTGTTCCACCAGGCCGCGATCCGGATCACGCAGTGCGCCGAGGAGCCCCGGCTCGCCCACGACGTCCTCGCGACCGGCACGTTCAACGTGCTGGAGGCGGCCGTCCAGGCGAAGGTCTCCAAGGTCGTCGCCGCGTCGTCGGCGTCGATCTACGGCCTGGCCGAGCTGTTCCCGACCGAGGAGAACCACCACTCCTACGGCAACCGCACGCTCTACGGCGCGGCCAAGGTCTACAACGAGGGCCTGCTGCGCAGCTTCCACGAGATGTACGGCCTGGACTACGTGGCCCTGCGCTACTTCAACGTCTACGGCCCGCGCATGGACGTCTTCGGCGTCTACACCGAGGTCCTGGTCCGCTGGATGGAGCGGATCGACCAGGGCATCCCGCCGCTGATCCTGGGCGACGGCAGCGCCACCATGGACTTCGTCTACATCACCGACATCGCGCGTGCCAACGTGCTGTCGGCCAAGAGCGACGCCACCGACGAGGTGTTCAACGTCGCCTCGGGTACGGAGACCAGCCTCGCGCAGCTCGCCGACGCGCTGCTGGAGGTCATGGGCCGTACCGACCTGCGCCCGGAGCACGGTCCCGAGCGCAAGGTCAACGCCGTGCCGCGCCGCCTGGCGAGCACCGCGAACGCCAAGGCCAAGCTCGGCTTCGAGTCCACGGTGTCGCTGCACGACGGGCTCCGCGAGCTGGTCGAGTGGTGGCGCGTCGAGACGGCCAAGGGCAACCCGAACATCGCGCCCAAGTCCGAAGGAGCGTCGGCATGATCCCCATCACCCGCCTGTACGTCGGCCAGGAGGAGGCGGACGCCGCCGCGGCGGCCGTGCTGTCCGGCTGGCTGTCGGTCGGCCCGCGCGCGGCCAAGTTCGAGGAGCTGGTGGCCGAGCAGGTCGGCGCGAAGCACGCGGTGAGCGTGAACAGCGCGACGACCGGTCTGCACCTGGCCCTGGCGGCGCTGGGGATCGGCGCGGGCGACGAGGTCATCTGCCCGTCGTTCACGTTCATCGCCACGCCGAACTCGATCCGCTACACCGGTGCCACGCCGGTGTTCGCCGACATCGACGAGCGCACGTACAACATCGACCCCGCGCACGTCGAGCAGCTCATCACGCCGCGCACCAAGGCGATCATGCCCGCGAGCCAGATCGGCCTCCCGGCCGACCTGCACGCCCTGCGGGCCATCGCGGAGAAGCACGGCATCCCGATCGTCGAGGACGCCGCGCCCGCGTACGGCGCGACGATCGACGGCGTGCGGCTGGGCACGATCTCCGACATCACGGTGTTCTCGTTCGACGCCCGCAAGATCCTCACCACGGGTGAGGGCGGCGTCGTGACCACCGACAGCGACGAGGTCGCGGCGAAGCTCAAGGCGCTGCGGGCGCACGCGGCGTCGATCTCGACGCTGGCCCGGCACACCACGACCGCCGTCATCGCGGAGAGCTACGACGAGGTCGGCTTCAACTACAAGATGACCGACATCCAGGCCGCGGTCGGCGTGGTGCAGCTGCCGAAGCTGGACCACGTCGTCAAGACCCGCCGTGCCCTGGCCGCCCGGTACGACGAGCTGCTGCGGGACAACGCGTCCCTGGTGCTGCCGTACGAGCCCGAGGGCTTCGGGCACGTCTACCAGTCCTACCTCGTGCGCCTGGTCGGGCACGAGCGCATCGAAGTCATGACCGCCATGGCGCAGCGCGGTGTCGCCACGCGACGCATCACCGCCTGCCACCTGGAGCCCGTGTACCACGCGGGCGACAAGAACCCCTCGCTGCCCGTGACCGAGCGCGTGGCCGCCGACCACATCCTCCTGCCCCACTTCGTCGGCCTGACCGACGAGGAGCAGGACGAGGTCGTGGCCGCGTTGACCGCCGCGACCGGCTAGGCGCGGAGCGCGGGGGAACCCGGCGGCCGGGGGCAGGGCCCGGTCGCCGGGTCTTGTCGTGCCCGGTGTCGACTACGGACAGTAGTTGTCTGGGCATCCAATGAGTTGTCATCCAATCGAGATGTGCTTCGGGATAACGGCTTGACTTGCTGCCACGACTGACGAAGCACATGAGGTTGCACTACGGGGAGTAGTGACGACCGCACTACTGAGTGCGTTCGAGGAGTTGAGTGGTCGATGGCGTCGCCGGTAAGACGTCTCCTTAGGACCCTGTCCGCAGTGTTGTTGGTGACCGGTGTGGTCACCCCGCTCGTCGTGCTGAGTGCCGCCACCGCCGAGGCCGCTCCGTGCGACACCCCCGTCGTGAACAAGGTCGCGTGCGAGAACACCAAGCCGGGTACGCCCGACTGGCAGGTCTCCTCCCGCGACGACTCGATCGTCGGTTACACGACGGACATCAGCACCACTCCCGGCGGCCAGGTCGCGTTCAAGATGAACACCGACGCGACGGCGTACACGATCGACATCTTCCGACTCGGCTGGTACGCCGGTGTCGGCGCGCGCTTCATGGGGTCCGTGACCCGCAACGGCGCGCAGAACCAGCCCCAGTGCCTGCGCGACGTGCCCACGGCACTGATCGACTGCGGCAACTGGTCCACTTCGGTCACCTGGAACGTGCCGGCCGACGCCGTCTCGGGCATCTACTACGCCCGGGTCACGCGCGCCGACAACGGCCTGAAGAACGAGATCGTGTTCGTCGTCCGCGACGACACGAGCCACGCGAAGGTCTTCTTCCAGACCTCCGACGCCACCTGGGTCGCCTACAACCGCTACGGCGGCAACAGCCTCTACTTCGGCGACGGCCCCGGCCAGGGCGGCCAGGCGTACAAGGTCTCCTACAACCGCCCGTACACCGGCGGCGACGGCGACGAGAACTTCATCTTCAACGCCGAGTACCCGATGCTGCGCTTCCTCGAGGCCAACGGGTACGACCTGAGCTACACGACCGACGCCGACTCCGCCCGACGCGGTCACCTCATCAAGAACCACCAGGTCTTCATGGCCGTCGGCCACGACGAGTACTGGTCGAACGAGCAGCGCGCCAACGTCGAGGCCGCCCGCGACGCCGGCGTGCACCTGGCGTTCCTCACCGGCAACGAGATCTTCTGGAAGACCCGGTGGGAGAAGAGCATCGACTCCTCCCAGACCGACTGGCGCACCGTCGCCTGCTTCAAGGAGACCAAGGGCACGCAGGACGACAACCTGAACGACTGGACGGGCACCTGGCGCGACCCGCGCAAGAGCCCGCCGGAGGACGGCGGCCGGCCCGAGAACGCCCTGCTGGGCAACATCTTCACGGTCAACGGTCGGCGCGACGACCGGCTCGCGGTCCCGGCCGAGTACGGCAAGATGCGGCTGTGGCGGCACACGTCGTTGCAGAACATGGCCGCCGGCACCACCTACCAGTTCGAGCCCGGCACGCTGGGCTACGAGTGGAACACGGTGGAGGACAACGGCTTCCAGCCCGCCGGCGTCGGCCAGTTCTCCCGCACCACGGTCGCCATGCTCGACGGCCCGTACGTGCTCCAGAACTACGGCGACTACTACACGCCCGACACCAAGACCCACGCGATCACCTACTACCGGCACCCCAGCGGCTCGCTGGTGTTCGGCGCGGGCACGGTCCAGTGGGCGTGGGGCGTCGACGACGAGCACGCGTTCCTGACCAACACGCCCACGTCCGACATCCGGATCAAGCAGGCGACGGTCAACTTCCTCGCCGACATGGGCGTGTCCGCCACGACGCTGCAGGCGGGCCTCGTCCAGGCCACCGCGACGACGGACCACACCGCGCCGGTCGTGACCTACAACTCGGTGCCGGCGCTGTCCACGGTCGGCGCACCGTACACGTTCAGCGGCACCGTGAACGACGCCGCCGGTCGCGTGACCGGTGTCGAGGTGTCCACCGACGGCGGCAACCGCTGGCACCCGGCCGTGTGGCAGGCGGGCCAGGCGAACTGGAGCTACACCTACACCCCGTCCGCGTCGGGCAACGCGCAGTTGCGCGTGCGCGCCGTCGACGACTCGCTCAACCTGTCCTCGCCGGTGTCGGCGACGCCGGGCGTGAGCGCCCGCACGTGCCCGTGCGGCCTGTTCACCACCAACGACACCCCGAAGACGCCGGAGATCGTCGACAGCGGTGCCCTGGAACTGGGCGTCAAGTGGCGTGCCGCCACCGACGGCTACGTCCGCGGCATCCGGTTCTACAAGGGTCCGGGCAACACCGGCACGCACACCGGCACCCTGTGGAACAGGGACGGCTTGCTCCTGGCGACCGGCACGTTCGTCAACGAGTCGACCTCGGGCTGGCAGACCCTGACCTTCCCGATCCCGGTCGCGGTCACGGCGAACACCACCTACATCGCCTCGTACCTGTCGCCGACGGGCCACTTCTCCGTCGACACCGAGTACTTCAGCCGCTCGTCGCGCTACCTGGAGCCGCTCACCGGTCTCCAGACCGGCGTCGACGGACCCAACGGCGTGTTCCGCGCCGGCGCCGGCTTCCCGGACCGCTCGTCCCAGGACAGCAACTACTGGGTCGACGTGGTGTGGGCGTCCGACCCCGGTCCCGACACCCGGGCGCCCGAGCTGGTCTCCACCGACCCGCTCGCCTCGGGCGGCAGCGTCGGCCTCACGCCCACGCTGACCGCGAAGTACGACGAGACCCTCAACCCGGGCTCGGCGGTCTTCACGCTCACCGGTCCCGGCGGCCCGGTCACGGGCACGACCTCGCTCGCCGAGAGCAACAAGGTCGTGAAGTTCGTGCCCGGCTCGACGCTGGCACCCAACACCACCTACACCGCCGCGGTGAAGGCCAAGGACGCGGCGGGCAACGAGGCCACGCTGTACAACTGGACGTTCAAGACCGGTGCCAACCGGCCGGCGACGTGCCCGTGCACGGTGTGGGACGACTTCAAGACGCCGGAGACCGCGGGCGCCGCGGACGACAGCGCGGTCGAGGTCGGCACCAAGTTCCGCTTCAACGGCAAGGGTGAGGTCCTCGGCATCCGGTTCTACAAGGGTCCGGGCAACACCGGCACCCACACCGGCACGCTGTGGTCGGCCGCCGGCCTGCCGCTGGCCACCGGCACGTTCGTCAACGAGTCGGCCTCGGGCTGGCAGACCCTGACGTTCTCCTCGCCGGTGATCGTCCAGGCGAACACCACCTACGTCGTGTCGTACTACGCGCCGA
Organism: Saccharothrix violaceirubra; assembly: GCF_014203755.1. Lineage (NCBI taxonomy): Bacteria > Bacillati > Actinomycetota > Actinomycetes > Pseudonocardiales > Pseudonocardiaceae > Saccharothrix > Saccharothrix violaceirubra. The sequence continues at coordinate 4,847,463 of NZ_JACHJS010000001.1, read as the reverse complement.
AGGGCCACTACGCGGTCACGCCGGGCTACTTCGACACGAACGGCACCGTCACCTACGGCGCGATCCGCGCCCTGGGCAACGGCGTCGACGGCGGCAACGGCGTCTACCGGTACGGCACGGGCGGCCAGATGCCGACCGCGTCCTACAACGGCGGCAACTACTGGGTCGACGTGGTCTACCGCAACGGCCTCAACGGTGACACCACGCCGCCGGCGCTGGTCTCCCGCACGCCGGGTGACGACGCGACCAACGTGAGCCTCAACGGCACCGTCACGTTCACGTTCAACGAGCCCATGGACCCGGCCGCCACGCAGATCGCGGTGACCGACCAGGGTGGCGCGCAGCTCACCGGCAACGCCGCGCTGTCCGCCGACCAGAAGACGGTCACGTGGACGCCGTCGGCACCGCTGAAGCCGAACACGAAGTACTCGGTGGACGCGCTGCTCGCGGACGCCAACGGCAACGCGATGAGCGCGCCCGCCAAGTGGAGCTTCACCACCACGACGACCGCCGCGTGCCCGTGCACGCTGTTCAGCGCGGCGACCGTGCCGACCACCACGGCGGCCGACGACGGCGGCGCGTACGAGCTGGGTGTGCGGTTCGTGCCCAAGCAGAGCGGCCAGATCACCGGCATCCGCTTCTACAAGGGCACGACCAACATCGGCACGCACACCGGCACGTTGTGGACGGCCAACGGCACGCCGATCGCGACGGGCACGTTCGTCAACGAGTCCGCCTCGGGCTGGCAGACGCTCACGTTCGCTTCGCCCGTGACGGTCGCGCCGAACACCACGTACGTCGCGTCCTACTACGCGCCGAACGGCCACTACGCGATCGACCACGAGTACTTCTACAAGACCGCGGTCACCGCCGAGCCGCTCACCGCGCCGAAGACGAGCGACCTCACGCTCAACGGCGTGTTCCAGCCGGGCGGCGGGTTCCCGCAGATGTCGCACCAGGGCAACAACTACTGGGTCGACGTCGTCTACACGCCCAGCGCGGACACCACGCCGCCGGTCAGCTCCGGCCACACCCCGCTGACCGACGCCACGGACGTCTCGCGGACCACCCAGGTCACGGCGACGTTCGACGAGGCGGTCGACCCGGTGAACACCCAGTTCACCGTCACCGACCGCGGTGGTGCCCGGATCGGCGGCTCGGTCGCCAGGTCGGCGGACAAGATGACGCTGACCTGGACGTCGAACGCGCCGTTGACCGCGGCCACGCAGTACAACGTGCGCGTGCTCGCGGCCGACCTGGGCGGCAACCTGATGACGTCGGCGCTGGAGTGGAAGTTCACCACGGTGACCACCCAGACGTGCCCGTGCTCGCTGTTCAGCGCGGCGACCGTGCCCACGGTCGAGGCGGCCGACGACTCCGGCTCCTACGAGCTGGGCGTCCGGTTCACGCCGTCGGTGAGCGGCTTCGTCACCGGGGTCAAGTTCCACAAGGGCACCGGCAACTCCGGCACGCACACCGGCACGATCTGGAACCTCGACGGCCAGGCGTTGAAGACCGGCACGTTCTCGGGTGAGAGCGCCACCGGTTGGCAGACCCTGACCTTCGCCACGCCGCTGGCGGTGACCGCGAACACCACGTACGTGGCGTCGTACACCGCGCCCAACGGGCACTACTCGGTCAACCACGGCTACTTCGCGAACAACACCGTGACGTCGCCGCCGTTGACCTCGCCCGCCGCGGTCGAGGGAGCCGGGAACGGCCTCTACAGCGTCGGACCTGGCTATCCGACGAACAGTTACCAGGGCAACCACTACTGGGTCGACGTGGTCTTCTCGACCAGCTGAGACCGACCGGCCGGGTCCACACTGGACCCGGCCGGCCTTTTGTTCCGAGTGAAGGGGACCGCATGACGCCACGGCCGCTGCTGCTGGTCGGCGGAGGAGGGCTCGCCCGCGAGGTGCTCGCGGCGGCCCGGCTCCGACCGGACGAGTGGAAGCCGGTGGGAGCGCTGGACGACGACCCGGCCCGCCACGGCGCGGACCTCGACGGCGTACCCGTGCTCGGCGGTTCCGAACTGGTGCACGAGCGGACCGACGCGGCCGTGCTGGTGTGCATCGCCAGCGCGCGCCGCCCGCTCGGCCGGTTGGCGGTCGCCCGCAGGCTCGGCCTGTCGGAGGATCGCTGGGCGACCCTGGTCCACCCGGCGGCGTCCGTGGCCGACGGTGCCGTGCTCGGCGCCGGCACGGTGTTGCTGGCCGGTGCCGTGGTGACCACGCCGCTGCGGTTGGGCGCGCACGTCGTGGCCATGCCGCACGTGCTGATCACGCACGACGACGTCGTGGGCGACGGCGTCACCTTCGCGGGCCGTGCCTCGTTGGGCGGTGCGGTGACGGTGGGGGAGAGCGCCTACTTCGGCCAGGGCGCCGCGGTGCGGGAAGGTGTTTCGATCGGCGCGGGCGCGGTGATCGGCATGGGATCGGCCGTGCTGACCGACGTGCCCGCGGGTGAGGTCTGGGCGGGCGTTCCCGCCCGACGGTTGCGAGAGGGGAACGGTTCGTGATCGACATCCCGCTGGTCGACCTGCGCGCACAGCACGAGCAGGTCGCCGACGAGGTCGCCGAGGGCTGGGCCGAGGTGCTGAAGACGACCGCGTTCATCGGTGGTCGCCAGGTCGGCGCCTTCGAGGCCGAGTTCGCCGCCTACCAGGGCGTGCCGCACTGCGTCGGCGTGGCCAACGGCACCGACGCGATCGAGCTGGCGCTGCGCGCGCTCGGCGTCGGCGTCGGCGACGAGGTCGTGCTGCCCGCCAACACGTTCATCGCCACGGCCGAGGCCGTCGCCCGCGCCGGCGCCACGCCGGTCCTGGTCGACTGCGTCGCCGACACCGGGCTGATCGACGTGACCCGGATCGCGGACGCGTTGACGGAGCGCACGAAGGCGATCGTGCCCGTGCACCTGTACGGCCAGGCCGCGCCGATCGAGCAGATCCGCGCGGTCGTCGGCGACCTGCCGATCGTCGAGGACGCGGCGCAGGCCCAGGGCGCGCGGCGGTTCGACGTGCCGGTCGGCGGCCTCGGCGAGATCGCGGCGACCAGCTTCTACCCGGGCAAGAACCTCGGCGCGTACGGCGACGGCGGCGGCGTGCTGACCAAGTCCGACGAGCTGGCGGCGGCCGTGCGGTTGCTGCGCGAGCACGGCTCGCCGCGCAAGTACGAGCACTCGGTGCTGGGCTTCAACAGCCGGCTCGACACGCTCCAGGCCGTGGTGCTCTCCGCCAAGCTGCGCCGCCTCGAAGGCTGGAACACCGCCCGCCGGGCCGCCGCCGCGCGCTACCACGAGCTGCTGTCCGGTGTGGACGGTGTGATGCTGCCGGTCACGCTGGAGGGCAACCTGCCGGTGTGGCACCTGTACGTGGTGCGTGTGGCCGAACGCGACCGCGTGCTCGCCGCCCTGCACGAGGCCGGTGTCGGCGCGGGCATCCACTACCCGACGCCGGTGCACCTGACCGGCGCGTTCGAGTCGCTGGGCCACAAGGTCGGCGACTTCCCGGTGGCCGAGGCGGTCGCCGGCGAGATCGTGTCGCTGCCGCTGTTCGCCGAGATCACCCCCGCGCAGCAGGACCGCGTCGCCGCGGCCCTGGCGGAGGCCGTCCGATGAGCGGTGTGTTCGTGCACCCGAAGGGTCTGTGCGAGAGCGACGAGGTCGGTGAGGGCACCCGCGTGTGGGCGTTCGCGCACGTGCTGCCGGGCGCCCGGATCGGCCGGGACTGCAACATCTGCGACGGCGCGTTCGTGGAGAACAAGGCCGTGCTCGGCGACCGCGTGACGGTCAAGAACGGCACGCTGGTGTTCGACGGCGTCACGTGCGAGGACGAGGTCTTCCTCGGCCCGAACGTGCTGTTCACCAACGACCTGCGCCCGCGCGCGGCGATCAAGCGGACCGGCGACGCGCTGCTGACCACGACCGTGCGGCGTGGTGCCACGCTCGGCGCGGGCACGGTCGTGGTGTGCGGGATCGAGATCGGCGAGCACGCGTTCGCCGCGGCCGGGTCCGTGGTGACCAAGGACGTGGCCGCGCACTCGTTCGTCGCGGGCAACCCGGCCCGGCACAAGGGCTGGGTCTGCGCCTGCGGTCAGCGCCTCGACGCGGAACTCACGTGTCCGGACTGCGGCAACGGCTACGTCGAGGGCGACAAGGGTTTGTCCGTGCGCTGATCGGGTTTGCGCGCTTTGCGGAACAGTTGCGGGGTCGGCCTCTTCCGGGCCGGCCCCGCTTCTTCGCGGGCGATGCGCAACGTCGCGCCGGTCAACCCCACCATGACGAACACCGTGCCGGTCGCCACGCCGAAGCCGAGCAGGTCGAACGTGACCGCCGCGATGCCGCCCGCGAGCACGCCGCCGAGCAGGCAGCTCGCCAGGCCGCGCAGGTGCTCGTCGGTGCTGATCATCCGCACCCGGATCGCCGCGTACGCGGCGGTCAGGAACATCAGGATGAGCGCGAACATCCCGAGGTAGCCGTTCTCGATCAGCGTGAGCAGGAACTGGTTGTCCAGGATCGTGTACTTGGTCGGCAGGAACGTGCCGAAACCCCGGCCCAGCCACGGGTTCAGGTCGATCTGCTCGGACGCCTGCTCGTAGTCGGCGGTGCGCGCCTTCACGCTCGGGTCGTCGGAGATGTTGGAGAACATGCCGCGCAACGTGCCGAACAGGCCCGGCACCACCAGGCTCGCGCCCAGGAAGAACCCGCCGCCGACGAGCAGCGCGGTGATCCGCCGCTTCTTCGGCAGCGTCACGATCATGACGACGGCCGCGGTCACCATGCCCAGGATCGCGGTGCGCGACAGGGCGGTCATGGCGCCCAGGCCGGCCAGCGCCAGGCAGATCAGCCAGCGGATGTAGGGCGTGCCCTCGTCCTTGGCCTTGAAGACGTAGTGCGCGCCCAGCGGCACGGCCATGGCGCAGATCAGGCCGTACTCGATGGGGTGGTTGGTGGTGCCGGTCGGCCGGCGGAAGATCGACCGGCTCTCCATCACCGCGTAGCCGTTCTCCTGCGCGCGCAGACCCGGGATCGACACGTACGACGCCAGGTCGATGCCCGCGCCGAACTGGACCAGGCCGACGAACGCGATGACGGCCGCGCTGCCCAGGACCACCTTCATGACCTTGTCGAGCCGCTCGCGGGTGCGGATCGCGTCGGTGATGAAGATGGCCAGGCTGATCGTGGCCACGATGCGGATGATGCTGCTGTCGGCGACGGTCAGCTCGTCCATCGGCAGGAACCGCCGGGTCGCGACGCCGTAGGTCGCCAGTTGACTGGCCAGGATCAGCGCCAGCGCGGTGCGGACCGCGTTACGGCCCTTGCCCATGTTGAGCGTGTCGACCATCTGCGTGGCCAGCCACACCACGCCCAGCAGGAGCGCGATGACCAGGGCGGGCGGCAGCGTCATCGGCACGAACGACAGCACCAGTCGGGCCGGGATGATCAGCAGCGCCAGCAGGTAGACGATCACCAGCGTGGCGCCGTCCGCGCGCTGTCGGGGCTTGGTCACGTCGGGTTCGAGGACGATGTCCTTCGCCGACCGGGCCTTCTTCCCCGCCCGGTCGCGATCGGTGGTGGAACGCTCGCCCACGGTCAGGCGCGGTCGTCGCCGGCGGGCCGGCCGGGCGTCGGGTTCGAACGGGGCGCCGCGATCTTCACGGTCCGCTCGGACGCGGTCGGCTGGGGCTTGTTCGGCTCACGGGGGCCGGGCTGCGGCTTGGCCCCGTTCTGTTGCCCGCCGTTCTGCTGCCCGCCGTTCTGGGCGGGTCCACCGTGGACCTGTCCACTCTGGCCGCCGGCGGGCGGACGTCCCTCCAGCGGGCTCGACGGCAGGTTGAGCGACTTCGCGTCGACCTTGACGGTCTGCTCGCTGGCGGTCGGCAGGCGGGGCGGTGCGGCCGGCGGCAGCGGCCGGCGCTGGCCGCCCGGCGTGCCGTTCGGGGCCTGGCCGTGTTGCTGCTGACCCTGCTGTTGGGGGCCGGGCTGCTGCGGCGCCTGTTGCTGGGGTGCCTGTTGCTGGGGCGCCTGCTGTTGGGGTGCCTGCTGTTGGGGACCGGGAGTCGGCCGGGGCTGCGGGTCGGGCCGCTCCTCGTCCTCGGGCCGCTCGTCGTCATCGACGTCGCCGCGCTCGGCGCGTTCCCGCTTGCGCTTGATGTTGTTCAGGATGCTGTCGGCGCCGAACGTCACCGCCGTGGTCAGCAACAGCAGCAGCACGAAGGCCGCGCCCGCGTACCGGACCTTGCCGCCGATCTTGGCCTCGGCCTCGGTCGGGTTCACGATGATCTGCGAGGTGATGAAGGTCGGCTCCGGCGCCTTCAGCTCCTCCTGCTGCAGCTTGAGCCGCTTCTGCGCGAACTCCATCACCGTGCTGACCATCTTCTCGGCCGCCTCGGGGGTGTCGCTCTCGCCCGAGACGAACAGGAACGGGCCGTTCTGCCCGCCGCCGGTGGCGACGTAGGTGTCCGTGGCGTTCTTGCCCAGCCCGAGGCCTTCCTCGCGGGTCTTCGGGTCGGCGAGGATCTGGGCGAGGATCTGCGACGTGGTGGCGAGGCTGCCGTCGAAGGCCAGCAGCGGGTTGATCCGGACGGCCTCCTCCGGGGAGACCTTCTGCGAGAACGTGCCACCCGCGGCCGGCGTCGTGAGGACCATCACGCCGGACGACGCGTACCGGGTCGGGATAGAGAGGAACACGCCCGCCGCGACAGCCACGGCGACGACCGCCGCGGGCACGGCGATGTACCACCGCCTGCGCAGCGTTCGCACGGCGCCCCAGAAGTCCATCCGCTCCCCGATCCACGTTTACCCCGCGTGTGTCCGCGCAGGGGCTTGCTACTCTGAAATCGGCCGACTCGCGCCATGTCGTTACAGGTGGTGATGGACTTGGGCTCGCGACGCGTCGTGTTCGCCGTCATCGCCATCGTACTGGTCGTCGGGGCGGCCGTGGCTTACGTGACCACCGTCGTGCGTGGTGCTTCCCCCGCTCCGGTGGCGGCGGCCGGCCAGGTCGACCTGATGTTCGTCGAGCTGGCGGACGGTCGCAGCCGGGTCGAGCAGGTCAAGCGGGCCGAGCCGGACGCGCGCAGCGGCACCGACCTCACGTGCCAGCGGGTGTACCAGGCGGCCGGCACCCGCGTGTGCCTGAAGCTCGCCGGGCCCGGACCGACGTACGCGGCCGAGGTGACACGCGACGGAGCGGTAGTCAAGACCGTCCCACTTCCGGGTATCCCCAGTCGGGCTAAGGTCTCGGCCTCCGGTCAGATCGTGTCGTGGACGTCCTTCGTGACCGGGGACTCCTATTCCGTGCCCGGTGGGTTCTCCACCCGCACGGGGTACTTCGACCTGCGCAGCGGTGCGGCCGTCGAGTCGCTGGAGCACTTCGCGGCCACTGTGGAGGGTGCGCCGCTGACCGCCCAGGACGTCAACTACTGGGGCCTGACCGTCGCCAACGACGACCGCACCTTCTACGCCACCCTGGCCAGCGGCGGCTACACGTGGCTGGTGAAGGGCGACTTGGTGGAGAAGAAGGTCACGTCGCTGCGCAAGGACGCGGAGTGCCCGTCCCTGTCGCCCGACGGCACCAAGGTGGCCTACAAGAAGCGCATCGGTCGACTCGGCCCGTGGGACCTGGCCGTGCTGGACCTGGCCACGGGCGAGGAACGCCGGCTGCCGGGCACCGCGGGCGTCGACGACCAGGCCACCTGGCTGGACGCCGACACGGTCGCGTTCGCGGCCGTGCCCCGGGACGCCAAGCTGGCCGCGATCCACACCGCGCCGGTCGACGGGTCGGCCGACGCCAAGGTACTGATCAAGGACGCCACCTCGCCGTCGCCGGTGTAGCGGGCACGCACCCGGCCGGACCGGGACACCGGGCTTCGCCGGGAGAGTTCCCCGCCACCGCTCTTGCCCTGCCGATCCCGACGACCCGACCGGGTGGGGGCCTCCGGTGCGCCGGTCGACCCCTCGTCCACATCGGACCCGGCCGGGTGCGGCACCCGACCACCGCCATTCCGTCATCCCACGGCCGCCGGCGGAACGCGTCCGACGTTCCCCGCGATGTCATCGGCGAGCACCGCGCACCCCGACAGGACGGCTCGTCATGCACCGCAGGTTCCCCGCCCTCGCGCTCGTCGCGGCCCTGGCCGCGTGCGCGCCGGCACCGCCCGACGACACCGCGTCGATCCCCCTGCCGGGGGGACCGGGTGCCGAGTACTACCAGCGCTGGCCCCACGGCCCCAACCCCACCGGCGACCCGTTCGTGTTCCCGGTCACCGTCTGGATGCAGGACCCGGTCTCGCTCGACACGGGCACGCCCGACGGCCGCGCCTACCGGGACATCGGGGTGCCGGCCACGCTCGGCCTGTGGGACGACGAGCGGTGGCACGAGCGCCAGGCGGGCCTGTACGCGACCGGCTGGAAGGCGTACGTCTCGGCCGGCAAGGTCGACGCCGTGCTCGCCGACCCCGGCCGGGCCGCGCACTACCTGGGCTACCTGGTCGCGGACGAACCCGACATGCAGAAGTCGGCGGGCCACCGCTACCACCCGGAGCTGCAGCCGTCGGCGGTCCTGCGGCGGGCCGACGAGGTACGCGCCCAGGACCCGACGCGGCCCACGTTCGTGAACTTCGGCATGTGGATGGGCACGCCCGACGGCCGGCACGACTACGCCTACGTCGAGGAGACCTACGAGCAGGACATGCGCACGTACTGCCAGGCGGCCGACATCGCATCCGCCGACTTCTACGGCTGGACCCACCCGGACCCGGACAAGGTCGGCGCGTTCCGGTACGGCCAGGTGGTCGACACCATGCGGAAGTGGTGTGGCACCGGCAAGCCCGTGTACGGCTTCGTGGAGACCGGCCACCCGTACGAGGGCGGCGGGCTGATCACCGCCGACCAGGTGGAATCGGCCGTGTGGAACGCGATCGTGCACGGCGCGGACGGCATCAACTACTTCGCGCACAGCTTCTACCCGGAGGGCGACGACGACTTCGTCAGCGCGCTGACCCGCCCGGAGATCGCCGCGCGCCTCAAGGACGTCAACGCCCGACTGCAGCGCCTGGCCCCGGTCCTCAACGCCGGCGGCGGCGCGGCGTTCACCATGCGCGGCGACGGCGACGTCCCGATCACCGTCCGCCTGGAGAAAGGCCATGTCCTGGCCCAGGCCGACGGCACGCCCGCCCGGCCGGACAGCGGGCGGACCAGGGCGGCCATCCCGGTGCCGGTGACCGAGGGCACGGCCGAGGTCGTCGACGAGAACCGGACGGTGCCGATCACCGGCGGCCGGATCGTCGACGACTTCGCGCCGTACGGGTTCCACGTCTACCGGTACTGATTCAGGCGAGTACTGATTCAGGCGAGCAGTTCCCGCCGCAGCACCTTCTCCAGCTCGTGGCCGGCCGCGTCCCAGGACCGGCCGGCCACGCTCGCCGACGCGGTGCGGGCGAGCGCGTCGAAGTCCGGCGTGGTGACGACCTTCGACAGGGCGCGGGCCAGGTCGTGCGGCGTCGCGGGCGCGTACACCACGTGCTCGTTGTCCAGCACCACGCGGTTGTGGTGCGCGTCGTTGACCACGGGCACGCACCCGGCCGCGAGCATTTCGTGCGGCACCAGGGAGACGTTCGTCATGGACAGCGACAACCCGGCGTAGGACCGGTTGTAGATCTCGTTGAGCCGGTCGGGCGTGACGAGACCGTGGTCGACGTGCCGCGGCCCGATCGAGCCGATCTTCTCGCCGTAGGTGTGGATCGTCACGTCCGGGTGCCGTTCGGCGAAGATCTCCAACGCCAGCAGGCCGATCTCGATCGCCCGCCGCGGTGCGAGCCTGCGCGCGTAGAACACCACGCCGTCGCGACGTGTGCGCTCGTGCAGCCGGTAGCGGTCGACGTCGCAGCCGAAGTCGAACCAGTCGGCCGCCATGCCGGTCTCCTCGCGCAGCTTCTCGGTGAGGAAGCGGCCGGCGGTGAACCCGTGGAAGCCCATCTTGTAGGTGTTCTCGGCCAGCGCGGACAGGCCGCCGACCGGGAAGAACCACGGCTCGTAGTCCTGCACGAGGTAGAACCGCTTGCCCTTGGCCGGGTCGTTGAACGCCGGGTAGCAGGTCATCCACGCCGACGCGAACACGGCGTGCGCGTCGGCCATGCCCTCGGTCACGTCGAGCACCGGGCCGCGGAAGTCCGGGTACGCGGCGCGCACCGTGGGCTCATGGTCGACCGCACGGCTGCCGTAGACGTCGTACAGGTACAGCCGGCAGGTGTGGCCCAGCGACTCCAGGTGCCGGATGAGCCGGAACATCGTGGTGTGGCCGCCGGAGCCGGGCGCGGGCGGCGTGCTGATCCAGTTGACGGTCAGCTTCCCGTCCGCGGGGATCGGCGGGACCACGACCGGCTTGCGCACGGACACGTCGGCGGCGCGCACGTCGGCCAGGCGCACCGGGAAGACCTCGGAATCGGCGCCGAACCGGCGCGCGGCGTTCTGGAGGGCGCGCGCGCCGAGCGTGCGCACACCCTGTTCCCGCACGATCTGCGACACCTGGTGCGCGCGTCGCTGGAACGACCGGGCAATACTCACGCCTTGCTCCTTCGCAGCAGCCCCAGCACCTCGTGGCGCAGGGGGAAGACGACGGCGGCGTACGCGGCGAGCGACAGTGCTCCACCCAGTATCAGCCGCATCAGCGAATCGGCCACCAGCCACTGCACGCCGACCGCCACCGCGACCATCACGACGCCGCCGACCGCGGGCCGGGCCACGGCCAGGCCCAGCGCCCCGGCGCGCAGGCCGTACGGGCGGAAGGCGATCAGGTAGGCGGGGACGATGAACACCAGCACGACGACGCTCTGCGCGGCGGCCACGCCCCGGATGCCGTCCAGGTGCGCGCCCAGCGCGAGCAGCGGCACGAGCGCCACCAGCCAGATCACGTGGATGACCAGGATGGCCTTGGACCGGCCGACGCTGGCCAGCAGGTCGTACCCCAGTTCCAGTGCCACCCGGAACGCGCCGAGCAGCACCAGCAGGGCCAGCGCGGCGGCGGCGGGCGCCCAGCGTTCGCCGTACACGACGCGCACGATCGGGTCGGCCAGCGCGGCGAGCAGCACGCACGCGGGCACGGTCACCAGCGCCAGGAGTCCCAGCGCGCGGGCGAACGTCCGCTGGAACAGCTCCTGGTCGTCGCGGACCTGCGAGAACGTGGCCAGGGACACGCTGCGCACCGGTTGGGAGAACGCCCCCACGGGCCAGTTGGCCAGGTTGAACGCCTGTGCGTAGAACGCCAGCGGCACCGTGCCCAGGATCGAGCCGACCACGATGTAGTCGACGTTCATCACGCCGAGCACGAGCAGGCTGGCACCGGCCAGCGGCAGGCCGAACGAGAGCGCCTCGCGCGCCAGCCGCGGGCTGAACCCCGGCCGGTAGCGCTCCTTGGTGTAGGCGAACATCACCACGGCGGCGGCGAGGTTCGTCACGATCCGGGACCACGCCAGGCTCCACGCGCCGAAACCCAGCAGCGCCAACACGATCACGGTCGCCGTGCCGAGCACGAACGCCGTCGTGTCGGCCGCGAACTTGTGGTCCTGCCGGAACTCGCGCTGCAACAGCGCGCCCGGCACGGCGGACACGCCCGCGATGATCAACGCGGTGGACATGAGCTGGATCACGCCCGTGGCCTGCGGCGTGTCCATGAAGTCGGCGAAGAACGGTGCGCCGATGACGCACACGGCGGTGAGCAGCACGCCCGACGCGATCGACAGCGTGGTGACCGTGGGCGCCAGCTCCGCGACCGGGCGTTCGGTGCGCACCAGCGCCACGCTCACGCCCATCTCGCTGACGCTGAGCACGATGTTGAGCACGACGAGCGCCACCGCGAACACGCCGAACTGCTCCGGCGCGATCAGCCGGGCCAGCAGCACGCCGACGCCGACCTGGCCCACCCGTTGCAGCAGGCTGTTGATCGCGCTCCAGCGGATGGCCGAGGTGACCTTGCCCTCGAGGGTCGTCACTGGCCGCGCCACTTCCAGACCTGCTTGCCGACCAGGCCGCGACCGCGCTTGACCAGGTGCGAGCCCACGAACACCTGCGTGCGGCTGCACAGCCGGGCGCCGAGCATCCGGCGCCGGTGCAGCGCGCGGTACTCGGGCAGCCGGGTCGTGCCGCCGTAGACGGACTTGGCGAACTCGACCAGCTCGTCGACCGGGATCTCGTCGACCTTGTCCCGGTCGTAGGCGCGCACGGCACGCCACAGCGCGTCCTTGGCGATCGACCGGTTGGCCAGCGCCTTGAGGATCGGCGGCAGGTCGGGGTGTTCGGCGAAGAACCGGTCGAACACGGCCTGGCGCTGCTCCAGGTCGGCGAACACCGACGAGAACTGCGTCCGGAACATGCTCTGCTGGTGGACGCGGTAGTACGCGGCGGGCTTGCCGCGCACGTAGCCGATGTCCGAGACCGCCGCGATCCGCATCCACATCTCCAGGTCGCCCGCGTGCGGCAGGTCGGGCCGGTAGCCGCCGACCCGCTGCTGCACGGACGTGCGCACCACGGCCTCGGGCGAGGACAGCACGTTCTGCCCGGTGCGGCAGCGCTCCCGGATCCAGTCCACACCGGACCAGACCGTGACGCCGGCCGGCGGTGTGACGATCGAGGGCAGGTCGTCGTGGTCCTGGTAGTAGACGACCCGGCCGTAGACCATGCCCACGTTCGGGTTGGCCTCGAACACCGCGACGGCGCGCGCGAGGGCGCCGGGCGCCAACAGGTCGTCCGCGGACAGCAGCACGGAGTAGTCGGCCTTGCACCACTCCAGCAGGCCCTCGTTGTAGGTGGCGATGTGCCCCTGGTTGACCTCGTGCCGTCTGCCCTCCACGCGCGGGTCGCGCGTGAGTTCCGCCATCACCTCGGGGGTGTCGTCCGTCGACGTGTCGTCGATGATCAACACGCGCACGTCGACGCCCGGTTGGTCCAGCACGCTGTTCACACAGGCGCGCAGGAACCGGGCGTAGTTGTAGCAGGGGATGACGACGTCGACCGTGGGTCGTGCCGAGGGCTCAGTCACGACCTAGACATCGCCCACGCCGGCGGATCGTTAACGCCCCGGCGCCGATCCCGATGTACGGGTCAACGGGAAGGGGTCTTGATGGACCACGTGATCTTGACGCGTTTCAACCTGCCGTCCGTCGGTGCGGAGAGCATCGTGCGGGCGCGGGAGGGGTGGTTGACCGAGCGCGTCGGGCTGTTCGAGCGGTACTGCCTGCCCTCGGTGGCGGCGCAGACGTCGCGCGACTTCCGGTGGATCATCTACTTCGACCCGGAGAGCCCGCAGTGGCTCAAGCACCGCATCGCCGCGCACGGCGACGCGTACACGCCGATCTTCCGCACGCAGGTCAGCCGGGCCGACCTGGTCGCCGACATCTCGGCGTTGTTCGAGGTCAAAGGCGACGAACTGATCACCACCAACCTCGACAACGACGACGGTCTGGCGGCCGACTTCGTCGAGCGGCTCCAGGCGCAGCCGCGCCGGATCGGCCGGGTCGCGTACTACCTGGGCAACGGGCTGGTGAAGAGCCCCGAGGGCCTGTTCGCGCACGTCGACAAGGACAACGCGTTCGCCTCCCTGCGCGAGGGCTGGGCCGACCCGATCACGTGCTGGGCCGACTGGCACAACCGGCTGCACCGGCACGCGAAGGTCCTGTCGTTGGGCGGCGAGCCCGGCTGGCTCCAGGTCGTGCACGGCGGCAACGTGAGCAATCGCACCCGGGGCCGGCTCGTGTCGCCGGCGGCCTACCGGTCGTTGTTCGGTGATGCTCTCGACGACGTGGCCGAGCCCGACGCCGGCGTCCTGGCGCGTGACCGGTTCGTGGGACATCCCTTGCGGGTGGCCCGTGACAGCGCCCGATACTTGGCCAAGACCGCCGCGCAACGCGTTCTGGGACCGGACGGTTTCGAAAAGGCCAAGCAGGTCATCGCCGCGCGCGGTCGGTGACGTCGACCAGTCAGTGAGGGGATCCACCCGGTGAAGCGTCGTGCCGTCGCGGCCGTCGTCCTGTTGGCAACGGCCGCGTGCACGGCCGCCGCGACGGAGGAGGACGCGGCGCCGCCGCCCTCCGTCGTGGAGGTCTACAAGCGGTGGCCCAACGGCCCGAACCCGACCGGCGACCCGGCCGTCTTCCCGATCAACGTGTGGATGCAGGACCCGTCCGCGCTCGAAGGCGGCGTGAAGCTCGGGGACGCCTACCCGGAGATCGGCATCGACTTCGGCATCGGGCTCTGGGAGGACCAGTGGTGGTACCTGCGGCGTGACGGGCTGGTCCAGACCGACTGGCGGGCCTACCCCGACCCCAAGCGGGTCGACGAGGTGCTCGCCGACAAGGAGCACCAGCGCAACTACGTCGGGTACCTGGTCGTCGACGAGCCGGACATGAACGTGGCCTACGGCGACCAGTTCCACGCCGACATGTGGCCGTCCGCGGTCCTCAAGAAGTCGAACGAGGTGCGCGCCAAGGACCCGTCGCGCCCGGCGTTCATCAACTTCGGCGTGTGGATGGGCACACCCGGCGGCGGTGTCGGCTACGGCTACATCGAGAAGTCCTACGAAGAGGACATGCGGACCTACTGCCAGGCCGCCGACATCGCCTCGGCCGACTACTACGGCTGGACCCACCCCGACCGCAACGAGCGGGTGGGCGCGTACACGTACGGCGAGGTGCTCGACACCATGCGCAAGTGGTGCGGCCCGGACAAGCCGCTGTGGGGCTTCGTGGAGACCGGGCACCCGCACGACAAGGGCGAGCTGATCACGCCGGACCAGCTCGAGTCGGCGGTGTGGAACACCATCCTGCACGGGGCCACCGGCATCAACTACTTCGCGCACAGCTTCTACACCGACGGCAAGGGCGAGTACTCCAGCGTGCTGACCCGGCCGGAGATCAAGGAGCGGGTCAAGGCGGTCAACGCCCGGCTCAAGGCGCTGGCCCCGGTGCTCAACGCCGCGTCGGTGCCGGGCGTGTCGGCCAAGAGCCGCAACGACGTACCGGTGTCGGTGCTGCACAAGAAGGCGTCCGGCGCCCGGTGGGTGATCGCGCAGACCGACGGGAACGCCACACTGCCGCGCAGCGGGAAGGCCACCGTCGAGATCACCGTGCCGGTGTCCTCGGGCACCGCGACCGTCGTGGACGAGAACCGCACCGTGCCCATCGTGGACGGCCGGATCGTCGACGATTTCGGCCCGTACCAGGTGCACGTGTACCGCTTCTGACACTGTGCTAACGGCACGCCTCCACGCCGCGATGGGGCTCTTACGAGTCCTGAGTGGATGGAGAAGAAATAGTGGTCGGACAGTTGCGCGCGGTGACCGGCGCCGTCACGTTGGGAGCGGCCCTGCTGCTCGTGCCGACGGGTACGGCGTCCGCCGCGCCGGCCCGTGTCCTGGGCTATGTGGCGAACAACGGCGGCGGGGTGTCCGTGCTGGACACCTCCTCGAACGCGATCGGCGCCACTCTCACTGATTCGGGCGGCAATTCGCCTTACGGCGTGGGCGTCGCGTTCGACGGCGCGCGGGGCTACGTGACCAACGTGCGGGACAACACCCTCACCATCATCGACACGCCGACCAACACGATCGACGCGACCGTCCAGGTCGGCGACGGTCCGGCGGGTGTCGTGGTGTCGCCGTCCGGTGGTTTCGTGTACGTGAGCAACTACCGCGCGGGCACGGTGTCCGTGGTGGACGCGGCGACCGCGACCACCACCGAGACCATCGCGGTCGGCGCGAACGCCGACGGCGTGGCGTTGACGCCGGACGGCAAGAAGCTGTACGTGGCGCACGACGTGGCCGGTCCGGGCACGGTGACCGTCGTGGACACCACGACCAACACCGTCGTGACCGACATCGCGACCGGTAACACGCCCACGGCCGTGGCCGTGACGCCGGATGGTCGCAAGCTGTTGGTGGTCAACAAGTTCTCGGACAACGTGGCCGTCGTGGACACCGCGTCCAACGCGGTCGTCGGGACCATCCCGGTCAGCTTCGTGCCGCACGGCGTGGCCATCTCGCCGGACGGTTCGCGGGCCTACGTGACCAACAGCGAGAACGACTCGGTGTCCGTGCTCGACGTGAACGGCCTGAAGTCGCTGGGCGTCGTCGCCGTGGGCGACCGGCCGATCAGCGTGGCGTTGACGCCGGACGGTGCGCGGGCGTACGTGACGAACTTCACCAGCGGCTCGGTGTCGATCGTGGACACCGCGAAGCTCGCCGTCGTCGGCACGGTGCCGGTGGGCGTGAACCCGGTCGGCATCGCGATCCACGCCGTCCCGGCCGCGCCCACGAAGGTCGTGGCCGGTCTGCCGTCGTCGCTCGTGCTGCGGGTCAACGGGATGACCGTGCGCGGCCTCAACGCCACGCTGACCGAGTCGCACACCGGGCGTCCGGTGGTGGGCAAGCAGGTGACGTTCCTGTCGGTCAAGGGGCACCCGCTGTGCACCGCCGTCACGAACTCGGCGGGCAAGGCGCAGTGCGACGCGACCGTGCGGTACCTGGTCGGGTTCTCCACGCTGCTGCGCGGGTACACCGCGGGCTTCGCGGGCGACCTGTTGCACGCTGCGGTCTCGACCCACGGCTTCATCCGGTTCTGATCGCCGTTCCAAGCGAAAGGCCCGTGCGAGACGCACGGGCCTTTCGCTTGCTCGGGGCTACTTGAGGCGCCAGGCGACGAGGACGGACACCACGAGCGCGGCGATGGCGGCGAGGACGGCCGCGTGGAACGTGGCCTTCTCGAGCAGGTAGCCGAACGCGACCGAGGACACCAGGCGGGCCAGCGCCTGGCCCGTCTGCACCGCGGCCAGGCCGGACGCGCGCAGGGTCTCGGGCACCAGCGGGCTCACCCGGGCGGACAGCACGCCGTCCGTGGCCGCGTAGAACAGGCCGTGCAGCAGCAGGGCGGCGCCCACGCCGAGGTAGCCGCTGCCGGGCGCGAGGAGCATCACGTACACGGCCAGCAGGAGCACGTGCCCGCCCAGGAAGACCGGCCACCGGCCGATCCGGTCGGCGAGGCGGCCCAGCGGCGTGGCGGCGGCCAGGAAGATCAGCGCGGTGCCCAGCGGCATCAGCGGCAGCAGGCCCAGGGGGACGGCCGTGGCCTTCTGCACGAGGATGAACACGAACGCGTCGGACAGCGTGGCCAGGCCCAGCACGGCCGTGCCGATGGCGACCCGGCGGAACTTCCTGTCCTTCAGCAGGGCGAGCCCGGCCCTGATCGCCGGTGCGGGGCCGCGGTCGGGCTTCTTCGGGTGCTCGCGGACGAACGCGATGAGCACGATCAGGCCCACGATCGCGAACGCGCCGCTGACCGCGAAGACCGGTCCGGCGACGATGCCGATCTGCTGCAGCAGCAGGAACGTGATCAGCGGACCGAGCAGCGCACCGATCGTGTCCATGGTGCGGTGCACGCCGAACGCGGCGCCGAGCCGGTCCGGGGGAGTGGCCAGCGAGATCAGCGCGTCCCGCGGTGCGCTGCGAAGGCCCTTGCCGGCCCGGTCGGCGGCCATCGTGGCGCCGATGCCGAACGCCGACGTGCCGGCGAGCGGGAACAGGAACTTGGTGACCGCGGACAGTCCGTAACCGACGGCGGCGACCGCCTTGTGCCGGTTGGTGCGGTCGGAGAGGTGGCCGCCGACGAGGCGGAGGACGGCCGTCGCACCCGTGTACAGGCCGTCGAGCACGCCGAACTGAGCGTAGTTCAGGTTGAGCGTGACGAGCAGGTAGACCGGCATGAACGCGGTCATCATCTCGGCCGAGACGTCGGTGAGCAGGCTCACCGTGCCGAGGGCGAGAACGGTGCCCGGGACCCGACCCTTGATGCGTTCGGACGGGCGTACGGATGCGACGTACATGCTCCCGATATCGGTCACCTGCGGTGACCGTTACCCGGCGGTCACGACCACCCGATCGTGATCTTGCCCATTGTCGAACACCAGTTCGACAATGAAGGGGTCCCGCCCGATCCGCCCCCGCCGGAGGCAGAGCCGATGAACGCACGGATTTCGCTCGACCACCGGGTAACGGCGACCCTCGCCGCCCCGATGTCGCGGGTATGCCGCAGTTCTCTCCGTCCCACGTTCGAGTGGGCGCCGTCGACGTGTGGGCCGTCCGCGAGTCCGCAGTGGCCGATCACGTCGTGCGCGCCTGGCGCAGCGGGGACGGCGGCGCGATCGTCACCGCGAACGTGGACATCGTCCGGGCCGCGACCCGTGACCGGTCGCTGGCCGCCCTGATCGCCGAGTCCGAGGTGGTCGTGGCCGACGGCATGCCCGTGGTGTGGGCGGGTCGGCTGGCGGGCGTCGACGTGCCGGAGCGGGTGACGGGCAGTTCGCTCGTCTACACGCTGTCCGAGGCCGCCGCGCGGGAGGGGCGTTCGGTGTACCTGCTGGGCGGCGACACCGGTGTGCCCGAGAAGGCGGCGGCGGCGTTGGTGGCGCTGTACCCGGCGTTGCGCGTGGCGGGCACGGACTCGCCCCCGTTCGGATTCGACCGCGACGAGACGGGCACGGCCGAGGCCGTGGCGAAGGTGGCGAAGGCGAACCCGGACCTGGTCCTGGTGGGTTTGGGATTCCCGAAACAGGAACTCCTGATCCGCAGGTTGCGCGCGGAATTGCCGGACGCCTGGTTCCTGGGCTGCGGTGCCGGCATCCCCATGGCGGCCGGCGAGTTCAAGCGCGCGTCGAGCACCGTCCAGAAGCTGGGGGGCGAATGGCTGCACCGCCTGGCCCTGGAGCCCCGCCGCCTGGCGAAACGCTACCTGCGCGACGACCTTCCGTTCGCGCTGCGCCTGCTGGCCCAGGCGCTGCGCTCCCGAGCCCGCCGCGACAACAAGGCCGGCTGAGGTGCCCGGCGCTCCCCGAATCGCCAATTCGCCACACTTCGACCCCGCCCACACCGCGATTTTTCGCCGCCGCGCCACCATCACCCCTGAAAAAGCCGCTGGGGCAATTCCCGCGCCCCCGTCCGAACCCCTTGTTCCGACAACGGAAATCCCCGGCACCTCCATTCCGGGCAACGCCCCACACCTGACTTCACGGCACCCGATCACCCACCGAACTCCACGATCACGCCCCACCCCTCGATCCGGCACGCCCGCACCGCCGCACGAACCCGGCCGATCCCGTGGCCCCCTCGACCCCGCCCGACCGCGAACCTCGGCGATCCTCGGGGCCCACACCGGCGCCACCACGCCCCTGCGGACCAAGCCGGCAGCCGGTGAGCGCCTCCCGGCCCTCACTCCGACATCCGGGTGCCGCCCATGCCCCACCCGGGCGACCATCCCCACCTCGACCTCCGCACCACACCGCCCTGAAGCCCACCACCCCATCCCTTCCGGTCCCACCACGTCGGGCCGCGCCGCCGACTCTGCCTCGCGCGGCTTCGTCGACGTGGGGTTCGTCGGCCGCCTGGTCACCGCCGACTTCGGTGCCTGCGGTGCCGTGTCCGGCCTCGTTCTCGTCGGGCGTCCGCTGTGCCACTCCCGCGTCACGTTCGTCCGAGGTGCCATCCGATCCGTGCCGGTTCGGGACTTCCCCCTGTCGTCCGACCGAATGCGGACTCTCTCGCCGGCTCGTCCGGATTTCGGCTCTCGTTCCGATCTCGGCCCTCATCCCGGACTTCCCTCCGCGCCTGCCGCGGCCTTCCCTCCCGACGGGAGTCCGGCCGGGACGGCGAGGGTGTTCCGTCCCACGTGGAATGTCGCTGGTCGGAGTTCCTTCGCCCCCGTCGTGAAATTCGTCGCACGGGTCGGTGGTCCCGCGCGGCGATCGTCCCACCGCGACGGCACGCCACCTACGCTCGCGACGGGGCGTCCGGACGTCGGCGGTCCACGTGCCGGCGACCACCGGTCCCGCCGCCTCCGCCACCCACGACGGTCTTTCCGCCGCCCACACCGGGGCGTCCCGTGCGCCCACCGTTCCAGGGAGAACTGAAGTGCCCCTTGCCGTGGTCGTCGTGACCTTCCACAGCGCCGACGTGGTCGCCGACTGCCTGCGCTCGGTCGCGGTCGCGTTGGAGTCCGTTCCGGACGGTCGGGTGGTGGTGGTCGACAACGCTTCCACCGACGACACGCTCGACGTCGTGCGCCGCACCGCGCCCGACGCGCGGATCGTGGCGCGCGTCTCCAACGACGGGTTCGCGGCCGGGGTCAATGCCGGGTTCGCCGCCGCGCCCGACTGCGACATCCTCGTGCTCAACCCCGACGTCCGGCTCGCGCCGGACGCGATCACGCTGCTGCTCGCCGCCCTCGACCAGGAGCGCACCGGCATCGTCGTGCCCCGGTTGCGCGACGCCGACGGCGGCCACCAGCTCTCGCTGCGCCGCGCGCCCACGCCGTTGCGCGCGCTCGGCGAGGCCCTGCTCGGCGGGACGCGGGCGGGCCGGGTCGCGGCGCTCGGCGAACTCGTCGTCGACCCCCGCCGCTACGAGGGCGCGGGCACGACCGAGTGGGCGACGGGCGCGGCCTGGCTGATCTCGCGGGAGTGCCGGGAGGCGCTGGGCACGGTGGAGGAGCGGTACTTCCTGTACTCCGAGGAGACCGAGTACATGCTCCGCGCCGGCCGCGAGGGCTATGCGATCAGGTACGAGCCGCGCGCGCGGGCGGTCCACCTCGGCGGCGAGCAGTCGACGTCCCCGCTGCTGTGGTCGATGGCCACCACGAACCGCGTCCGCATGGTGCGTGAACGCAACGGTCGGGCGACCGCCCTGCTCATGTGGCTCGTCGTCGTCCTCAACGAACTGCTCCGCGCGCCCCGCCACACCAAGCACCGCCGCGCGCTCGCCGACCTGCTCCGCTGGCGCCGCTGGCCCGCCCGCCCCGACGGCCCGCGCGAGGACGGCTGGATCTGCTTCTCGGCGCAGGACTGGTGGTACCACAACCGGGCGCACTCGGACTTCCAGCTCATGCTGTCCATGGCCGAACGCCGCAAGGTGCTCGTGGTCAACAGCATCGGCATGCGCATGCCCACGCGGGGCAACAGCACGCACGTGTCCCGGCGCATCCTGCGCAAGCTGCGCAGCGTGGCCAAGTTCGTCCGCCGCCCGCACAAGAACTTCTACGTGATGTCCCCGCTGCCGCTGCCGTTCTACGGCTCGCCACTGCTGCGCAAGATCAACGCCGTCCTGGTGCGCGCGCAGGTCAAGCTGGTCGCGACCGCGCTGGGCATCCACCTGCCGGTGATCATGGTGACCATCCCGACCGCGTGGGACGTGGTCCAGCCGATGCGCCGCCACCGCCTGGTGTTCAACCGCTCCGACCGCCACTCCGACTTCCCCGAGGCCGACCGCACCGCGATCGAGACCCTGGAGCACCGGCTGCTGGAGAACTCCGACCACGTGGTCTACGTCAGCCACGCCCTGATGGACGAGGAGGCGCCGCGCACCGGCGAGCGCGCGCACTTCCTCGACCACGGCGTGGACGTCGACCACTTCACCGCGCGACCCGACTTCGACTGGCCCGACGACATCCGCTCGATCGACGGCCCGCGCATCGGCTTCTTCGGCGCGCTGGACGACTTCGTCGTGGACTTCGACCTGCTGGAACGCGTGGCGGCCGAGCTGCCGCAGGCGTCCCTGGTGCTGATCGGCGACGCCAACCACCCGATGGAGCGCTTCGACAAGTACGGCAACGTGCACTGGCTGGGCTTCCGCCCCTACGACACGATCCCGGCCTACGGCTCGGCGTTCGACGTGGCCATCATGCCGTGGCTGGACAACAACTGGATCAAGCACTCGAACCCGATCAAGCTCAAGGAGTACCTGGCCCTGGGCCTGCCGGTGGTGAGCACGGACTTCGCCGAACTCGCCTCCTACACCGACCGCGTCCGCGCCACGACCGACCACGCGTCGTTCGTGGCGGCCATCCGCACCACCCTCACCTCCGGCGGCCTCCGTCCGGCCGCGACGCTGCGGGCCTCCGTGCTCCAGTACTCCTGGCGCTCCCGCGCCGCCGAACTCCTCACCCTGACCTCCACCAAGTAGCGCGAGTCCTCCACTCGGACACCCCGGAACACGCGCTCAGGCACCCCGAAACACACACTCGGACACCTCCGAACAGGTGACCCTCGACCCGCACGTTCCGCGTCCGGACACCGGGGGTTGTGCGTTGCGACACCTTCCCGACGTCGCCGCACACCCTCCCGGCGCAGCTCACCCCCGGTCCCCGGACGGAATCCACGCCGGCCCGCCCGACACCGATCCCGGCCGACCGCCCCTGCCCACCCCTGGAACGCCTCTACTGTGGTCGTGTGCAGCCACTGCCCCCGGACGCCCCATCGCGGATCGGTGACTACCTGCTGCTGGCCGGCCTCGGCTGCGGCGCGATGGGGTCGGTCTTCCTGGCCCGCTCGCGTGGCGGGCGTCCCGTCGCGGTCAAGGTCGCGCGGCCCGAACTCGCCGACAACTCCGAGTTCCGCGAGCGCTTCCGCCGCGAGGTCGAGATGGCCCGCTCGGTGGGCGGTTTCTGGACCGCCACGGTCGTCGACGCCGACCCGGATGCCGAACGCCCCTGGATGGCCACCGAGTACGTGCCCGGCCCCACGCTCCAGCAGGCCGTCCAGGAGCACGGCCCGCTGCCCGAACGCGCGGTGCGTCGCCTCGCCGGCGGCCTGGCCGAGGCCCTGGTCGCGATCCACGGCGCGGGTCTGGTGCACCGCGACCTCAAGCCGTCCAACGTGCTGCTGGCCGCGGACGGCCCGCGCGTCATCGACTTCGGCATCGCCCGCGCGCTGGAGCACTCGGCGCTGACCGAGGCCGGCATCGTGTTCGGCACGCCCGGCTACCTGTCCCCGGAGCAGGTCGTCGGTGCCGAGATCACGTCCCGCAGCGACGTCTTCGCCCTCGGCTCGATCCTGGTCTACGCCGCGACCGGTGCCGGGCCGTTCGGCGAGGGCGCCACGTCCGCGCTCGTCTACCGGGTCGTGCACCAGGACCCGGACCTGGCGCGGATCCCGCCCGGTCTCGCGCCGTTGATCAAGCCCTGCCTGGCCCGCGACCCGGCCGACCGGCTCACGCCGTCCCGCCTGCTGGAACTCGTGGGCCCGCCGTCGGCCGAGCCGTCGTGGCTGCCCGAGCGGATCCGGAGCCTGGTCGAGGCCCGGCACACCGAGCTGAGCCGGCTGGACGCCAAACCGCCTACGCGCGTGGCGGCCGAACGCCGTCCGCCGACCAGGGTGCTGGTGGAGGAACGTCCCGCGCCCACACCGCCCCGGCGCCGGACCGCCGAACGGACGCCGGCCAAGGTCACCGCGACGGGCAAGTCCTTCCACACCTCGCGGGTGGTCGGCCTGACCTGGACCGGTGTGAACGTGGTCGCCGCGACCGTGTGCGCGGCCGTGGCCGGCGCCGGCACGGACGCCCACCCGGCCGTCCGCGCCGCCGCCCTGGTGGTGTTCCTGGTGTTCGTGCTGGCCGCGGCACGTCTGTTCGTCGGTTCGGTGCGCACGCAGCTCAAGCTCGACGTCGGTCCGCAGGGGCTGACCCTGTCCAACGGCGAGGAGACCACCCGGGTCCCGTGGTACGCGATGTCCCGGGTGCACATCGACACGCACCGCGCACGGCCGTGGGTCGTCGTTCACCTGACCAGCGCAGGCTGGGTCCCGAAGCCACTCGGACGGGGTAGCTTCGCCAAGCACAAGGGCGGCGGCCTGCGGGTGTACCCGGTGTCGCACGAGCGCTACCGCAAACGGCGGGAACGCGACCTGGTCGAGCTGCGGTCCGCGCTGGCCTGGTACGGCACCAAGGTCTACGACCCGCGCTGAAGCCGTCCGGTCCCGACCGGCCCGGCGACCGCATCGAGGTCGGGCTCAGCGACCGCCGAACGTCGCCCGTCCCGGCCCGTCCGCCAGGAACGACCGCACGGCGCCGCGCAGGTCCTCGGTGTCGAACAGCCCGGCCGCGATCGCGGGCACGTGCTCGTCCGCCTCGGCGACCCCGCCGCTCTCGTAGTGCGCGAGCACGCGTTTCGTGGCCGCGTGCGCCAGGGTCGGCCCGGCCGCCAGGTCCTGCGCGAACGCGACCACCGCGTCGTCGAAGCCCTCGTCGGGCAGCACGCGGTTGACCACGCCCCAACGCTCCAGCGTCGCGGCGTCGAACCGGTCGCCGGTCATGACGACCTCCTTGGCCCGGCCGACACCCGCCCGCGCGGCCAGCCGCTGCGTGCCGCCCATGGCCGGCGTCAACCCGATCACCTTCTCGACCAGGCCGAACGTCGCGCCGCGCGCGGCGAGAATCAGGTCGCACCCGAGCGCCAGCTCGAAAGCCCAGGTCAGGCACACCCCGTGGGCGGCGAACACGGTCGGGAACGGCAGCGCGGCCACCCGGTCCGGCAGGTCGATCATCCGGTCGAACAGCAGCTTCGCGCCGGTCACGGTGTGCTGCACGGCGAACAGGTTCACGTCGACGCCGCCGCTGACCACGCGTCCCTCGGCGCGGACCAGCAGGGCGCGGGCGGGCCGGTCCTCCAGGTCGCCGAGCGCGCCGTCGAGCAGTTCGTGCAGATCGGCGGTGTAGAGGTTCAGCGGGGGAGCGTCGAATGTGAGGATCGCGAGCCCCGCAACGTCCCGCTCCACGCGGACCTGTCCCTCAGACACGGGCCGGACCTTACACGCGTCGGGCATGCGGATAAGCCCGTGCCCGAATGGCCTATCGGACCGCAGAATGCGCCCATGACTTCCTGGTCCGTCCACCGGGTCGCGCCCGGGGACCCGGTCGCGGCCGGCCTCGTCCGCGCGTACCTGTCGGACATCGTCGGCCGCTATTACGGCAGGCCCGCGACCTCGGCGGACGTCGACACGGCGTTGGCCGAGGACCCGACCGACGACCTGGTGGGCTTCTTCGTCGGCCACCACGACGGGCGACCGGCGGGCTGCGCCGGGTTTCGCCTGGTGACGCCGGACATGGCCGAGTCGAAACGGCTCTACGTCGAACGGAGCAGTCGCGGCACCGGTGGGGGAGCCGCACTGCTGATGGCCGTCGAGCGCGCGGCGTCGTCACGGGGAGCGACGAAGATCCGTCTCGATACGCGAACGGACCTGGTGGAAGCGCGGGCGTTGTACGCCCGACACGGCTACTCGGAGGTCGAGCGCTACTCCGCGGGCCGCTACGCGGAGCACTTCTTCACCAAGGCGCTATGAGGGCCATCAGGGAGTCGAATAGGCCGTGTGAGGTGTCTCACTTGACAGTGTATTAGGGCCACAGTTGAGTAGTGGCGAAAAAGTCGGCCGCGGAATGAAATGGGGATCAGTCCAGTGGCTTTCGCCGTCGAGTTGACATTTCGTGATGCGCGCCAGGTGCGTCGTTCCATTCACCTGGCCCATCGTGAATACTGGCGCCCGCTCGCCGAGCAGGGCGTGCTGGTGGGAACGGGTCCGTGGGCCGACGGCTCCGGTGTGCTGCTCATCTGCCAGGTGCCCGACGAGGCAGCGGCGCGCGACCTCGTGCGTGGCGACCCGTACGTCCGGTCGCAGTCGATCGCCGAGGTGCGCATCCGGCAGTGGCACGTGCTGCTGGGTCTGCCCGAGGGCGAGCGCGTCCCGGGCATGGTCCGGCCGCGCGACGGGCAGAGCGCCGACTCGCGCACCCGCGAGCCGTTGACACCGCATGAGCACCGGATCGCGCTGATGATGTTGGAGGGCATGACCAACCGCCAGATCGCCGAGCACTTCTCGGTGTCGACGCGGGCGGTCGAACTCCACATCACCCGCATCTACCGCAAGCTCGACATCGGTCGCCGAGCACAACTCGCCGCCGCGATGCCCTGGGGCCAACGCTCCTACCTCTGAGGACTCCCGCCGGACCCGCGGCGTCCTCTGCCGGACACGCAAGCTCGGGCACGTGCGACCCACGTGCCCGAGCGGGTGTCCGGGGGTGCCCGAGTATGCGGTCCACGGTGCTCCAGTGCGTGTTTCGGGGTGCCTGAGTGCGTGTTTCAGGGTGTCCGAGTGGAGGACTCGCGCGTCAGGCGCGCAGGTCCGCGCGGGAGGCCACGCCGAGCTTGCGCAGCACCCGGGCCACGTGCTGCTCCACCGTCCGGGGCGACAGGAACAGCACGTCGGCGATCTCGCGGTTCGTCCGCCCCTGGGCCAGCAGTCGGGCCACCTCCCGCTCACGCGGCGACAGGGCGTTGCCGTACCCCCGCCGCCCCCGTCGGGAAGGCGTGGAGGCGCCGGTACCGCGCACCACGTGACGGCAGCGCGCGGCGTCCCTGCTCGCACCCAGGGCGTCGAAGCGGTCGGCCACCTCCGTCAGGGCCGACGCGTCGCCGTTCGCCAAGGCGTGCAACGCGATCCGCTCCACCAGCAGCGTCGAGTGGTACGGCAGCACCAACGCGTCCGCCGCCCGGCGTGCCGACTCCAGCAGCGGCACCGGCTCGTCCGCCAGGTAGGCCCGGCAGGTGAGCAGACCGAGATCGGCCAACGGCGCGTTCCGGTCCGCCACGCCCGCGCTCATCTCCTCGACGAGCTTCACCGCGTCCTCGACCCGCCCACCCGCCGAGTACGCGTCGACGGCGGCCGGTGCCAGTTCGCCGGTCCAGACCCACACGCCCTTGCGCCGGGCCAGGTCCACGCCCCGGTCCGCCTCCGCACAGGCACCCGGCACGTCGCCGCGGGCCAGGCACAGCCGGGCCAGCGCCGCGAAGCCGCCCAGGGCCACCGGCGTGATCGAGTTCTCCACGTCGCGCACCCCGCTGTCCGCCAGGTACCGCTCGGCGTCCGGCCAGTCGCCCCGCGCCACCGCCAGCGAGCCCAGCACCAACGAGATCTCGGCCGCGACCGGCAGCAGTTCGCGGTACTCCTCCAGCAGGCGCGCGCCGCGCTCGGCCAGCGTGCCCCACTCGCCCCGGTACCAGTCGAGGTGGATGCTGGTCGACTGGCCGGTGCTCGCGGTGAACGGCACGCCCGCGCCCACGGTCAGCCGCAGCCCCCGGTCCAGCAGCCGACGGGCCAGGTCGAAGTGGCCGACCAACGCGCACGCGTCCGCCAGGTTGCAGTTCGCCCGCGCCAGGTGGCGCCGCGTGGCCACGTCCGCCGAGGTCTCCGGCAGCTCGTCCAGTTCGGACAGCACGGCGTGCTCGCCGATGCTCATCCGCGACCCGAGTTCGTTGGCCAGGAGCGAGAACCGCACGTCGTCCTGGGGGCACTCGCGGATGAAGTCGTCCACCAGCCGCATCCAGCGCAGGTGTTCGCGCACCGGGGTGTCCCCGACGAACGGCTGCGCCATGACGGTCACGCCGCGCATCGCCAGGTCCGGTCGCGACGTCAACTCCTCGATGGCCACCTCGATCTGCGCCCGTGCCTGCCGGACGCCCGCGAACTGCCGGATCAGCAGGTAGCCGAAGTTCAGCCGCACCTCGCCGCGGGCCGCCGTGGACAGCCGGGGATCGGTCAGCAGCCGCTCCAGCGTCGCGCGCGGGTCGTGCTGGTCGATGCCGCCGCGGGCCACCTGCCCGAGCTTCACCGCCAGTCTGTCCACATCGGACGGTTCCAGGGCGGCCTCGTCCAGCAGTCGCCGGTACAGGTTGGTCGCGGTCGCCGGTTCGCCCACCTCCTGGGCGCGGTCCGCCGCGGCCTCGCCGTGCAGCAGCCAGTCCGCGTGCAGGCCCGCGCGGCGGCTCTGCTCGGCGAGCTGCATGTACGGGCGGGGCGTCACGTGTGACAGTGCGGCGACCGCCCGCACGTGCAGGCGTTGCCGCTCCGGACCGGTCAACGTGTCGTACACGGCCTGCTGCGCCAACGCGTGCCGGAAGCCGTAGCGCACGTCCGTCGTCTCGTACAGCACGCCGCTTTGCAACGCGTGCGTCAACGCGGCCCGCGCGCGGTCCGGCTCCACCGCGCCGACACGGGCCAGAAGTCCTTCGTCGGCAGGCACTCCGAGGACGGCGGCGGCCTGCGCGAGCCGTCGGCCGGTGCGCGGCAACCGGGCCAGGCGCTCGGCCATGGCGTCGCGCAGCAGAGCCGGCACCTCGACCTCGTCGAGCAGCCCCCAGTCCGGGCCGCGCACCGCGCGCACCATCTCCTCGACCACGAACGGGATGCCGGCCGTGCGTTCGTGCAGCCGGGCGGCGAACCGCGCGGGCACGGCGTCCACGTCCAGTATCGCGGCGGCCAGCTCGCGCACCTGGTCCACGTCCAGCGGTGCCAGTTCGAGCACCGCGCCGGGCACGCCCGCCGGTGGTCGGTACGCGCTGCCCAACGGCATGCCGCCGGGCGCGTCCTCACGGCGGTAGGTCACGAGCACGGTCGCGTTCGGCGGCGGGTCGGCCATCAGGAAGCGGAGGAGGTTGCGGCACCCGTCGTCGGCCCAGTGCAGGTCCTCCACGACCAGCAGCACGGGACCGAGGACCGACAGCAGTTCGCGGGTGGCGCGGAAGAGCTGGTGGCGTTCGTGCCGGGGGTCCTCGGGGCGTTGCGGCAACCCGGGCAGGTGGGCGGCGATCTCCGGCAGCAGGGGGCGCAGCGCGCCGGTCACCGGGCTCAACTCCTTGCGCCGCAGCAGAACGCCGACCCCGCGCAACGCGTCGAGCACGGCGCCGTACGGGAAGGGTTCGCGCAACGGCTGGCAGTAGCCGGTGAGCACGTGCAGGGGCGCGACCTCGGGGCGGCCGAGCAGTTCGCGCACGAGCCGGCTCTTGCCGACCCCCGCCTCGCCCGCGACGAGGGCGACCGACGGTTGCGCGGACACCACGTCGATCAGCGCACCGAGTTCCGCCCCTCGACCGACGAGGACGGGGGAACTGGTTCGCGGTGGTGTCATGCACACTCCAGGGCTCGGCCGGCCCTGCTATTAGAACGCCGAACGTGCACGGCCGGCACCCCTGGCGTCCACACCGTTCCCCGATCGCGGCCGGTGCCCGGGAATCCCGGTGGTCATGATCGATTCGGCTCCGCGCGCGGGCTCGCGAACCTCGCACACGGAGGTCACCGCGGGCTCAAGTGGTCCCGCGCCATCGCCACCCGACACGACTGCCGCCTCCCGCAGGGGCGTGCCCGCCTCTCGGGGTCCGCTAGTACACCGCCCGGTGGGCCAGGTCCACCAGCAGTCGGTACGCGTCGCCCGCGAGCCCGGCCCTGGCCAACGCCGCCCGTGCCGCGTTCGCACCGGCCGCGCCGTGGACGCCCCCGCCGGGATGCGCCGACGACCCGGCCAGGAACAGCCGGTCGACCGGCGTGTCCGCCCGCCCCAACCCCGGCACCGGCCGGAACACCAGCTGCTGGTGCACGGCCGCCGTGCCCTGGTTGATCGAGCCGCCGACGAGACTCGGGTTGGCGTCCTCCAGGTCGCCGGGACCCTGCACGACCCGGCCCAGCACCGCGTCGCGGAAGCCGGGCGCGTGCCGTTCGACCAGGTCCTCGATCACGTCCGCGTGCCGGCGCAGCCGGTCGGCGGGCCAGCGCCCGCCGCGCGGGACGTGCGTGTAGGCCCAGACCGACTCCGTGCCGGCGGGCGATCGCGACGGGTCGGCGGTCGTCATCTGGCCCATGATCAGGAACGGCGTGGTCGGCACGAGGCCGCGTTCGAGTTCGTTGGCCGAGGCCGACAACCCGTCGAGATCGCCGCCGAGGTGCACGGTCCCGGCGAGCCGGGCCTGCGGCGCCAGCCACGGGATCGGCCGCGACAACGCCCAGTCGACCTTGATCGTGGCGTCGTCCCACGCGAACCGCGCCAGGTCGTGGACCAGCCGTGCGGGCAGGTGATCGGCGCCGACCAGCCGCAGGTACAGCGTCGGCGCCGGCACGTCCGCGAGTACCGCCCGACGCGCCCGCACCAGACCGCCGGACGCGTCGCGCACCCCCAGCGCACGCCCACCCGCCACCACGACCCCGGTCACCTCCCGGCCGCACTCCACCCGCCTGCCCAGCCGTCGGACCAGGGCGTCGGTCAACGCCCCCGCGCCGCCCTCGGGCACCGGGTAGCCGACGTCCTGGCCCAGCATCGACAGCAGCCAACCGAACGCCGCCCCGCCCGCCTGCTCCGGACCGAGATCGGTGTGCATGGCGTTGCCCGCCAGCAGCAGCGGTGCGCCGACGCCGGAGAACCGGTCGGCGCCGTACGCGCGCACGGACTGCGTGAACGACCGCACCAGCCGCAACGCCTCGGCCGTGCCGAGCGCGCCGACCAGCCGGGCACCGGCCCGCACCGGCGGGAACGGCCGCAGCAGCGACTCCAGCAACGCGGCACGTGCCCGTTGCCACAGTGCGACCTCGGCGTGCCAGGCCTGCCCGTCCCCGACGCCGAACGCCTCGACCGAGGCCGCCGTCCGGTCCGGGTCGGTCGACAGCAGCACGCACCGGTCGTCGGGCAGCACGTGCGCCAGTACCTCCGGCGCCCGCCGCCACACCAGCCCGTGCCGCTCGAGCCCGAGCCCGGCGATCACCGGCGACGCCGCGCCCAGCGGGTAGAACGCGCTGAACAGGTCGGCGCGAAACCCCGGCGCCACGAGTTCCGCCGTCCGCACCGCGCCGCCCGGCACGTCGGCCGCCTCCAGCACGAGCACGTCCCACCCGGCATCGGCCAACAGGTTCGCCGCGACCAGACCGTTGGGACCGGACCCGATCACGACCGCGTCGACCTCGTCACCCACCGCGCTCCCTCCTGACCCAGGCCGCCTGACGGCCGACCCGGATCGCGGCGCACCCACCCCGACACCGGACCGCCGACACCCGACTCCGCTCGGCGAGTGGCGTCCGCGCGCATGCGGGAGCTGCCGGGACCCTGCTGCCAGCCCCTGCTGCCGACACGGGCGTCGGCCCGTACGCGTCGACCCGCGCGGCGCCATCGCGATCCCACCAACCCGATGGCGCCGTGCGGTCACCTCGCTACGAGCCGCCGAGCCCGGCCCGGCGCAACGCCTCGGCCATCGCGTTGTTCGCGGGCGGCGCCTCACGTCGGGCGCCCCGGTCGTCCTGGCGGCGGCCCCGATCCTGCCGGCCCCGGTCCTGCTGCCGACCGCGGTCCGGTTGCCCGCCCCGGTCCTGACGGGGCCCGCGCGACTGTTCCTTCTTCCCCTGACCCTGCCCCGGCTCGTCGTTCAGCCGCAGGGTCAGACCGATGCGCTTGCGCGTCGTGTCCACCTCCAACACCTTGACCCGCACCACGTCACCGGACTTGACCACGTCACGCGGGTCCTTGACGAACGTGTCCGACAGGGCCGAGATGTGCACGAGCCCGTCCTGGTGCACGCCGACGTCCACGAACGCCCCGAACGCGGCCACGTTCGTGACCACGCCCTCCAGCACCATGCCCGGCTTCAGGTCGCCGATCTTCTCCACGCCCTCGGCGAACGTGGCCGTCTTGAACGCCGGACGCGGGTCGCGCCCCGGCTTCTCCAGCTCGCGCAGGATGTCGGTGATCGTGGGCACGCCGAACTTGTCGTCGACGAAGTCCTGTGCCCGCAACGTCTTCAGCGCGGTCGTGTTGCCGATCAGCTCGACACCGGCGCGGTCCTGCATGCGCCGCACCACCGGGTACGCCTCGGGGTGCACGGAGGAGGCGTCGAGCGGGTCGTCGCCGTGCGGGATGCGCAGGAAGCCCGCGCACTGCTCGAACGCCTTCGGGCCCAGGCGGGGCACGTCCTTGAGCGAGCGGCGGCTGCGGAACGGACCGTTGGCGTCGCGGTGCGACACGATGTTCTCCGCGAGTCCGGTCGTGATGCCCGAGACCCGGGCCAGCAGCGGCACCGACGCGGTGTTCAGGTCGACGCCGACCGCGTTCACGCAGTCCTCGACGACCGCGTCCAGCGACCGCGACAGCTTCGCCTCGGCCAGGTCGTGCTGGTACTGGCCGACGCCGATCGACTTCGGGTCGATCTTGACCAGTTCGGCGAGCGGGTCCTGGAGCCGACGGGCGATGGAGACCGCGCCGCGCAGCGACACGTCCAGGTCGGGCAGTTCGGCCGACGCGAACGCCGACGCGGAGTAGACCGAGGCGCCGGCCTCGGACACCACGACCTTGGTCAGCCGCAGGTCGGGGTTGAGCTTGAGCAGGTCGGCGGCGAGCTTGTCGGTCTCGCGCGACGCCGTGCCGTTGCCGATCGCGATCAGGTCGACGGCGTGCGCCTTGCACAGCTTGCCCAGCTTCGCCAACGACTCGTCCCACCGGTTCGCGGGGACGTGCGGGTGGATCGTGTCCGTGGCGACGACCTTGCCCGTGTCGTCCACGACCGCGACCTTCACGCCCGTCCGGAAACCGGGGTCGAGGCCCATGGTCGCGCGGGTGCCGGCGGGCGCGGCGAGCAGCAGGTCGCGCAGGTTGGACGCGAACACCTTGACGGCCTCGTCCTCGGCGAACTGGCGCAGCCGCGACCGCAGGTCGATGCCCAGGTGCACGAGGATGCGCGTGCGCCATGCCCAGCGGACGGTGTCCGTGAGCCACCGGTCGGCCGGTCGCCCCTGGTCGTCGACGCCGAACCGGGACGCGATGCGCGCCTCGTACGCGGTGGGCTCGTTCTCGTCGGCGGGGTCGAACTGGAGGTCGAGGACCTCCTCCTTCTCGCCGCGCAGCAACGCCAGGATGCGGTGCGACGGCAGCTTCGTGAACGGCTCGGAGAAGTCGAAGTAGTCGGAGAACTTGGCGCCGTCCTCCTCCTTGCCCTCGCGGACCTTGCTCGCCACGCGGCCCTGCGTCCACATGCGTTCGCGCAGGTCGCCGATGAGGTCGCCGTCCTCGCCGAACCGCTCGACCAGGATGGCCCGCGCGCCCTGGAGGGCCGCGGCGACGTCCGCGACCTCCTCGGTGACGTACGCGGCGGCGGCGTCCTGCGGGTTCAGGGACGGATCCGCGAGCAGGGCGTCGGCGAGCGGTTCGAGGCCCTGCTCGCGGGCGATCTGGGCCTTGGTGCGGCGCTTGGGCTTGTACGGCAGGTAAAGGTCTTCGAGCCGGGCCTTGGAGTCGGCGGCGAGGATGCTCGCCTCCAGCGCGTCGTCGAGCTTGCCCTGCGAGCGGATGGACTCCAGCACGGCCGCGCGCCGGTCCTCGAGTTCGCGCAGGTAGCCGAGCCGCTCTTCCAGGGTGCGCAGTTGCGCGTCGTCCAGCGCCCCGGTGGCCTCCTTGCGGTAGCGGGCGATGAACGGCACGGTGGCCCCACCGTCGAGCAGGTCGACGGCGGCGGCGACCTGGCCGTCCCGCACGCCCAACTCGCCGGCGATCCTCTGGTGAATGGCTGTGGTCACCCCGGCATTGTGCCGTGCCGCCGCACGCCCCCGACCCGCCACCGGGTCACCCGAACGCGCGAGTCCTCCGCTCGGGCACCCCGGAACACGCGCTCGGACACCTCCATTCGAGTGATCACCGCGTCACGCGCACAGCTCGTGCGGGCTGCCGTAGACCGCGTCGAGCACCACCGACCCGCCGGCCACCGCGAGCACGTCGGGCCCGAAACTCGTCGCCACCACGGACCCCGCCCGGTCCCCGACCTGCCGGCGCACCTCGGCGAGGCACTCGTCCGGCAGGACGATCGAGCCCGCCTCCGTCAGCACGAGCACCTCGGGGTTGATCAGGTCCAGCAGCAGCCCGGCCGCCCGCCCCACGTGCCGGGCCCGGTCGAGCAGCAGGTCCACCGCCCGCGGGTCGCCCGCGATCGCCAGGTCGATCAACGTCGGCAGGGACGGCTCGGGGATGAGCCCGGCCCGGACCGCCCGCTCGGCGACCGCGCGGTCGGACACCGTGGCCTGGAGGCAGCCGCGCCGCCCGCACGGGCACTCGGCCGTGCTGCCGTCCAACCGCAGGTGCGCCAGCTCCCCGGCCGCCGACCCCGGTCCCTGGTGCACGCTGCCGCCGGTCACGATCGACGCGTCCACGACGTTGCCCACGAACAGGTGCACGAGACTGCTGCGGTCGCCGTGGTCGCCGAAGAGCCGTTCGGCCCGCGCCAACGCGCGGGTGTGGTTCTCCACGTGCACGGGCAGGCCGAGCGGTCGCAACGCGTCGCGCACCGGCACGTCCCGCCAGTCGAGCTGGCTGTGCCGCACGACCACGCCGCGTTCGGGGTCGACCCGACCTCCGGTGGCCACGCCGAACCCCAGCGGCGTGCGGCCGTCGGCGCACCGCTCCCGGAACAGCGGGAACCGCCGCAGCACGCCGCCGAGCACGGCCTCGGGCGACGTGCCCTCGTGGGGCACGCACTCCTGGCGCAACACCCGGCCGCGCAGGTCGACCAACGCCAACGTCACGTGCGTGTAGGCGATGTGCAGGCCGTAGCAGACGAACCGGTCGATGTCGATGTCCACGGGCACGTGCGGACGGCCGACCGTCGCGCGCGGCACCCGGGGCTCGGCGACCTCGCGTAACAGACCGAGGTCGGCGAGTTCGGCGTACTGCCGGGTCACGGCGGCGGCGCTGAGCCCGGTGAGGCGGGCGATGGTGCTGCGCGCGACGGGTCCGTTGTCCAGCACCGAACG
The DNA here is from genome assembly GCF_014203755.1 of Saccharothrix violaceirubra. Taxonomy (NCBI): domain Bacteria; kingdom Bacillati; phylum Actinomycetota; class Actinomycetes; order Pseudonocardiales; family Pseudonocardiaceae; genus Saccharothrix; species Saccharothrix violaceirubra. The sequence goes on along the minus strand of NZ_JACHJS010000001.1, from coordinate 4,813,056 downwards.
CAGGACGGTGGAGGCGGTCGTCGCTCGACGTGGCCGAGACATCGCGGTCCCTTCGGACGGTCCGGTGTGGACGGTTCACGGGCACGACGTGCAGAGCGCGCCCGCCTGCCGTCGGAGATCGACGTGGCGGCGCGTGCTGAGCCCGCTTGCCTGGGACGACACGGGATCCGATGCTGGCACCCGCCCGGCGGGCGGCCAAGTGCCCCCAGGATGTGGGACGTGCTTCCGCGACCGCGCCGGCGCGGGGATGCTGGCGGTTTCACCCGGCCGGGCACATCATGGAGGAGTCCCACACGCTCGACGTGGAGCGGGGTGAACGCCATGACCGCGCCGCACCTGATCTGGTACCTCACCGAGCCGACGCGCGCGGTGGTGGACCTCGGCAGGTTCGCCACGACCCGCGCCCTGCTGCGGTCCGCGCCCACCGGCGACGGCCACACGGTGCTCGTGCTGCCCGGCCTGGCCGGCACGGACCTGACGACGACCGTGCTGCGCAGGTTCCTGGTCGGCCTCGGGTACGACGTGCACGGCTGGGGCCTGGGCTGGAACCTGGGGCCGTCGGAGCCGGCGTTGCGTGGGATGCGCGAGCTGCTCGGCCGGTTGGCGGCACGGGCGCCGGTCAGCCTCGTGGGCTGGAGCCTCGGCGGGATCTTCGCCCGCGAACTCGCCCGGGAACGCCCCGAGCTGGTGCGCCAGGTCGTGACGCTGGGCAGCCCGTACCGGTTGACGGACCTGCGGGACACCCGCGTGAACCCGCTGTACCGCTTCCTCGCCAGGCTGTCGTCGGCCGTCGTGGCTCCGCCGCCGGCCGAGGCGGGTCGGCCGCCGTTCCCGGTGCCGGCGACGTCGCTGTACTCGAAGTCGGACGGGATCGTGCCGTGGCGGTCGTGCCGTGAGGAGCCGGGCGGGCACGGCGAGAGCGTGGAGGTGGTGTGCAGCCACCTCGGCTACGCGCACAACCCCGCCGTGCTGTGGGCCGTGGCCGACCGCCTGGCCCAGCCGGCAGGCGGGTGGCGGCCGTTCGTGCCGCCCGCCGGGTTGGCCGGGATGTATCCCCGCTGAGGGTCCATTGTGGGCGGTGTTCACCTGATCGAAGGTGCCCGAGTGCGTATTTCGGGGTGTCCGAGCGGAGGACTCGCGGGGGTGGCGGGGCGATACGCTGCGGGCGTGACGTTCAGGCTCGACCTCAGGGGACCGGTCGCGGAGCTGACCATCGACCGGCCCGCCAAGCGGAACGCGATCTCGTTCGGGATGTGGTCGTCGTTGCCGGGGCTGATGGACCGGGTGCGGGCCGACGACGGCGTGCGCGTGCTCGTCGTGCGGGGCGGGGAGCACTTCTCGGCGGGCGCGGACATCGGCGAGTTCCGGGAGCTGCGGGCGGGTGCGGCCGGCGTCGCCCGCTACAGCGAGGCCGTCGCGGCGGGTGAACGGGCGCTGGCGGGCGTGGGCAAGCCGACGATCGCCGCGGTGGACGGGTTCTGCGTCGGCGGCGGGTGCCAGCTCGCGGTCGCCTGCGACCTGCGGATCGCGGCGTCGGACGCGCGGTTCGGCATCACCCCGGCGAAGTTGGGGATCGTCTACGGGTTCGCGTCGACGAAGCGGCTCGTCGACCTGGTCGGCCCGGCGTGGACCAAGCAGATCCTGTACGGCGCGGAGCTGCTGGACGCGGCGACGGCGCTGCGGATCGGCCTGGTCAACGAGGTGCACGACGACGTCCGCGTGCGGGCCAAGGAGTTGGCCGAGGTCATCGCCTCACGGTCGTGGGTCAGCGTGCGCGGGGCGCGGACGATCGTCGACCTGATCGCCGAGGGCGGGCGGGAGGACGACGGGGTGCGCGCGCTCTACGAGGAGGCCGCGCACAGCGCCGACTACGCGGAGGGCGTGGCCGCGTTCCTGGAAAAGCGCCCGCCCCGGTTCCCGGAGGCCGCCGCCGGGTACCAGGTCGACATGACCCAGTCCGAGACGACCCAGTCCGAAACGGCCCAGTCCGAGACGACCCAGCCCGGGGCACACCCGATCAATCCCGACCCGCCGTACGCGCCCGGGACCCCGGAACCACCGGATCTCGACGTGGACCCCGAACAGTTCCTGGAGGACGACGAGAAGGAGCGGCGTCGGCGGGCGGGCGACGTCGACGAACCGGCCTGAGGCCGCCGGCGGGCCCGACCGTCGTGGCCCGGGCCGCCAAGCGACCTAGTCGACGTCCTGCGTGTCGCCGGGCCACTCGCCGGTCAGCTTGTCGTAGCCGATGGCGCCCGCGCGGTCGATCGCCGCGCGCACCAGGCCGAACACCGCGCCCTGGAGGGCGGCGGCCAGGAGGATCTCGCCCCAGCCCCGGTCCTTCTGGGTCGGCGTCGGTGCCACGCGGTCGCCGCTGACCAGCTTCCACAGCCGGTCGAAGACCTTGCCCGCGAGGAACCCGCCGAGCAGCCCGAACGCCAGGCCGAGGGGTCGGTAGAGCAGCTTGCTCACGAGCGCCTCCCGCGCACCAGCCACACCACGGCGATCAGCACGACCGCGCCCGCGGCGGCCAGGACCACCGGTTGCCGGGCCCGCTCCCGCACCGTCGGGGGCAGGGACTCGACCGCGCGGACGGCCCGGTCCGCGATCTCGCCGGCGATCTGCTGCGTGCGGTCGACCACGACGTGAGCGGTCTCGCCGACCTGGTCCGCGAGCCGGCTTGCCCGGTCTTCCACCTGGCCGGCGACCTCGCGGGTCGTGTCGGCGACCTGGCCGGCCAGGTCGCCGGTGCGGTCGGCCACCTCGGCTGCCGTGTCCCTGACGGCTTCGACGCCGTCGTGCACGGAGTCCTTCACGCGCCCGGGCACGTCGGCCTTGTGCGCGAGCTGTTCGACCGTGTCGCCCAGGTCGCGCCTGGTCTGTTCGATGTCCGCGCGCAACGCGTCGGGGTCGTTCGGCACGTCGCTCATCGGTGCGCCCTCTCGCTCACAGTGGAGATGTCCGCCTTCATGCTTTCGATGGCCTCTTCGGGAACGGGAGGAGTGCCGCGCGCGATCTGCCGCCGACCGATCAGCGCCAGCACCCCGGCGACGGCGAACACCGCGACGGTGACCACGAACGCGGCCGACCACGCGGGCATCGCCAGTGCCAGGGTCAGCACCAGCGCCGCGATCAGCGTGCCGACGCCGAACCAGGCGAGCACACCGGCACCGCCGAGCAGGCCCGCGCCGATGCCGACGTGGCGGCCCTTCTCCTTGATCTCGGCGACCGCCAGGCGCATCTCCTCGCGCGCGAGCCGACTCACCTGTTCGGACAGTCGGCCGACCAGTTCGGCGGTCGACGCCTCCTGAACGCGGGTCATGGCCGTCTCCTCTCGTCTCCGTCACCGACTACCCACTCGGGTCACGGTGTACGCCCACACGATCGGAGTACGGACGACAAAGGGCCGGGCACCGGTCCTGACCCGGTGCCCGGCCCCCGTCCCCGGTCAGCCCTGCCGCTCTGCCTCGGCCACTTCCTTGCGGATCTTCTCCATGTCCACCTGGCGGGCCTGCTCGATCAGGTCCTCCAGCGCGGTCTCGGGCAGGGCGCCCGGCTGCGCGTAGAGCACGACGCCGTCGCGCACGATCATCAGCGTCGGGATCGAGCGGATCTGGAACGCGGCGGCCAGTTGCTGCTGTGCCTCGGTGTCGACCTTGCCGAACACGATGTCGTCGTGCTTCTGCGCGGACTTCTCGAACACCGGCGCGAACTGGCGGCACGGACCGCACCAGGACGCCCAGAAGTCGACCAGCACCAGGTCGGACCCGCCGATCACCTCGTCGAAGTTCTCCGCGGTCAGCTCAACCGTGGCCATCGGTCCTCCTCGTCACGCCGGGATCGGCTCCGGTCACCGCCTACAACGATTCCGTTACCGAGAAGATTCCCCGCAGCCGGGGTCCCTGACAATCCCGCGGCCGACGGGTGCGATTGTTCAATGACTGGATCGTTCAACAATCGCCGCGTAGACGGCGTCCCGGGCCCGGTTGGCCTCCGCGTCGGTCAAAGTCCGGGTCGGGTGCCGCAGCAGCAGGCGCAACAGCACGTTCTGCTGACCCGTTTTCGCGCCCAACCGCGCCACGGCCACCGCGGGCAGCTCCGCCACCGGCGTCCGCGACAGCACGGTCACCTCCTCCACGAGGTCGCCCGCCGCGGCCCGCACCACGTCACCCAGGGTCTCGCCGTCGTGCCCGGGATCGACGGCCACGGAGACGTCGCGCACCACGGCCGGATGCCGCGACACGGCCCGGTACGGTGCGAGGTCGAGCATCTGCGCGGCGACCCGGGGCTCGGTGGACGACAGCAACCGGATGTCGGGCACGCCCTTGCGCAGCATCAACAACCGGTCGAGCCCGAGCCCGAACGCCAGTCCGTGCGCGTTTTCCGGCAGCCACGCACCGCGCAGCACGGCCGCAGCCGCTGCACCACCCTCGCCCACCTCCAGCCACTGCCCGTCGACCCGCACGTCCACCTGGATCCCGGACGTCGTGTACGGGTGCGTGGCGGGCACCGTGCGGTACTCCAGGCCCGGCACCGCCGCGCCCAGCACGGTGTCCACCCAGGACAGCAGGTCGTGGCGGGTGCGCGTGATCCGCCACAGGTCGAGTTGGTGGGGCGTCCCGGAGTGCACCCGGTCGATCACGTCCCGCCGGAACACCATGCCGGCGCACGCGAGCGTGACGTCCGCCCAGTCATCCCGGGAAAGCAGGCGCAACGCGGGCGGCACCATCGCGGTCGTGTGGCTGCGCAGCATGCGTCCGGGCGTGGTGTAGCGGGTGTACCGGGCGTCGCGGGTGATCGCGTCCGGCGGGTAGCCGAGCCGGGTGTAGTTGTCGTCGACGGACACCTCGGGGTGGTCGCGGACCACCCGGACCTCGCCGGGCAGGGCGGCCAGGACTTCGTCGAGCAGGACCTGCATCGCGTGCGGACCGTACGCGGGATCGCTGAGATCACGTGACATCGGGTGAATCCCCTCGGGAACGGCGTGGACGGAGGAAACCCCCGCGCCGGTCCGCCGACGGGACCGCGGGTGGACTAGCGCACGGCCCCGAGGGCCGGGATTCCCGGCCGGGGGCGGCTAAATCGCTGCGTCACGTTTTCAGCGTAGCGGGTCGATGTCGCATGATGCACCCATGTTGTCGAGCAAGGGCGAGGACTTCGCGACGTTCTGGGCCGAGCGCCACCTGTGCACGCTGACCACGCTGCGACCGGACGGCACACCGCACGTGGTCCCGGTCGGCGTCACGCTGGACGTGGCCGCGGGCGTCGCCCGGGTGATCACCTCGCGCGGGTCGCGCAAGGCGCGCAACGTCGTGGCCACGGGCCGTGCCGTCGTGTGCCAGGTCGACGGCGCCCGGTGGTCGACGCTGGAGGGCACGGCCGTGCTGCGCACCGACGCCGCGTCGGTCGCCGACGCGGAGGAGCGCTACGCCCGCCGCTACCGCACGCCGCGACCCAACCCGGAGCGGGCCGTGATCGAGATCGTCGTCACCCGCGCGCTGGGCACGGTGTGATCACCGTCGTCGGCATCGGCGCGGACGGCTGGGGCGGCCTGCCGGACGCGACCCGCCACCTCGTCGCCACGCACGACGTGCTCGTGGGCAGCGGGCGGCAGCTGGCCCTCGTGCCCGGCCAGTACGAGCGGGTGAAGCTGCCCTCGCCGCTGCTGGCCAACCTGCCGGCGTTGCTCGACGATCTGGCGGGCAAAGCCGTGTGCGTGCTGGCCAGCGGGGACCCGATGTTCCACGGCATCGGCTCGACGCTGGTGCGGCTGCTGGGCGCCGGGAGCGTCAAGGCCGTGCCGCACCCGTCGTCCGCGTCGCTGGCCTGCGCCCGGCTCGGCTGGGCGCTGGACGCGGTCGACGTGGTGAGCCTGGTCGGTCGGCCGACGGCGGCGCTGGTGCCGTTCCTGCACCCCGGACGGCGCGTGCTGGTGCTGGGCGGCGTGCCCGCCGAGGTCGCGGCCGTGGCCAGGGACGCGCGGATCACCGTGCTGGAACAGCTCGGCGGCCCGCTCGAACGCGTGCACCACGACCTGCCGTCCGCCGACCCGCTGCACGTGCTGGCGGTGGAGTGCGGCGAAGGCGGGTACGCGCTCGTGCCCGGCCTGCCCGACGACGCCTACGAGCACGACGGCCAGCTCACCAAGCGCGAGGTGCGCGCGGTGACCCTGGCCCTGCTCGCGCCCCGGCCGGGCGAGTTGCTGTGGGACGTCGGCGCGGGGTCGGGTTCCCTCGCCGTGGAGTGGTCGCGGGTGCACCCGACCTGTCGGGCGATCGCCGTGGAGCGCAACGAATCCCGGGCCGCCCGGATCACGCGCAACGCCCGGAGCCTGGGCGTGCCGACGATCCGGGTGGTGGTGGGGGAGAGCCCCGACGTGCTCGACTTCGAAGCGCCCGACGCGGTGTTCATCGGCGGTGGCGTCACGGCCGAGGGTGCGGTGGAAACCTGTTGGCGTGCCGTGAAAACCGGCGGACGGCTCGTGGCCAACGCGGTCACCCTGGAGTCCGAGGCGGTGCTGACGCGGTGGCAGCGCGAGCTGGGCGGCTCGCTCACCCGGATCGAGGTGAGCCGGGACGCGGCCGTCGGCGGGTTCACCGCGTGGCGCCCGCAGCTGCCGGTGACGATCTGGTCCGTGCGCAAGGAGTTCCCGTGACCACCCGGGCAGTCGGCGCGGCGATCGTGCCGGTGGAGAAGGAGATCCCGTGACCGTCCACTTCATCGGCGCCGGGCCGGGCGCGGCCGACCTGTTGACGTTGCGCGCGGCCAGGCTCATCGCCGCCGCGCCGGTCTGCCTGTACGCGGGCGCGTTGGTGCCCGTCGAGGTGCTCGACCACTGTCCGCCGGGCGCGCGGCTGGTCGACACCGCGAACCTCACGCTCGACGAGATCGTGGCCGAACTGCTGGCCGCCCACGAGGCCGGGCACGCCGTGGCCCGCCTGCACTCGGGCGACCCGTCGGTGTTCAGCGCCATGGCCGAGCAGATGCGGCGGCTCGACGCGCTCGGCGTGCCCTACGACGTGACGCCGGGCGTGCCCGCGTTCGCCGCCGCCGCCGCGAGCCTCAAGCGGGAACTGACCGTGCCCGGCGTCGGGCAGACCGTGGTGCTCACCCGCACGGCCGCACGCGCCACGCCCATGCCGCCCGGTGAAGATCTGGAGTCGTTGGGGCGCACCGGGTCCACGCTCGTGCTGCACCTGGCCGTGCAGCGGATCACCGAGGTGGTCGCGGACCTGCTGCCGCACTACGGACCGGACTGCCCGGTCGCGGTGGTCGCCCGGGCCAGTCGCGAGGACGAACTCGTGCTGCGCGGCACGCTCGCCGACATCGCCGGACAGGTGCTGGACGCGGGCGTGCGCCGGACCGCGATCATCGTGGTGGGCCGGGTGCTGGCGGCCGAGGGGTTCGTCGACAGCCACCTGTACTCGGCGGCCCGGTGCCGGTCCTGAGCGCCGGGCGGGCGTCCGAAGAGGCGCCCGGCACGCCGGACGTCCGGCCGGACCCGCGCCCGCTGTGGCCGTCGGTTCGGAGTTCGGACCTGGCCGGATGCCTAGGCCCGGCCGACGATCACGCCCGCGCGGTCGATCACCACGATGTCCACGGCCACCGGCGTGCCGCGCAGGACACCGTCGGCGGTTTCCTTGGCGCGCGCGGCGATCAGGTCGCCCAAGGGCACACCGGCCGCCTGGCACACGCGCAACGCCCCGAGCGCGGTGTTCGCCTCGCGGATCTCGGCGGCCAGGTCGGGCGCCAGCGACGCCAGGAACTCCAGGTTCACCTGCGACCGGCCGGAGTGCAGGTCCAGGTGGCCGTCCGCGAGCTTGGACAGCTTGCCCACGCCGCCCGCGATGGTCAGCCGGGGCACGGGGTGCCGCTTGAGGTACTTGAGCACCGCGCCCGCGAAGTCGCCCATGTCCAGCAACGCGTCCTCGGGCAGGCCGTGCAGCTCGGCGGCCACCTTCTCGGACGTGCTGCCGGTGCACCCGGCCACGTGCGTGTACCCGGCGGCCCGCGCGACGTCGACGCCGCGCCGGATGCTGTCGATCCACGCCGAGCACGAGTACGGCACGACGACGCCCGTCGTGCCCAGGATCGACAGGCCGCCCAGGATGCCCAGGCGGGGGTTCCACGTGCGCTTGGCCAGTTCCTCGCCGTGGTCGACGGACACCTCGACCACGACGTCCCCGGTGCCGCCGTGGTCGGCCGCCACCCGGGCCACGTGCTCGCGCATCAACCGGCGCGGCACCGGGTTGATCGCGGGCTCGCCCACGTCCAGCGGCAGGCCGGGTTTGGTGACCGTGCCGACACCCGGCCCGGCGCGGAACACCACGCCGCTGCCCGGCTCGCCGTGCGTGACGGTCGCGCGGACCAGCGCGCCGTGCGTGACGTCCGGGTCGTCGCCCGCGTCCTTGACCACCGCCGCCATCGCCCGGTCCGCGTGGAGTTCCTCGCGGGCCAGTGCGAACTCGGGCGTCCGCCCTTTGGGCAGCGTGATGCCGACCGGGTCGGGGAATTCGCCGGTCAGCAGCGCGGTGTAGGCGGCCGTGGTCGCCGCCGTCGCGCAGGCGCCGGTGGTCCACCCGAAGCGCAGGGTCACCACGACAGGATGCGCCGGCCATGAGGACCCTGCTCGTACTGGGTGGCACGGGCGAGGGCCGGGCGCTCGCGGCGGCGCTGACCGGCTTGCGGGTCGTGTCGTCGCTGGCCGGTCGGGTGGCCGCGCCCCGGCTGCCGGTCGGCGAGGTGCGGATCGGCGGGTTCGGCGGCGTGCCCGGACTGCTCGCCTACCTGCGCCGGGAGGCGGTCGACGCGGTGGTCGACGCCACCCACCCGTTCGCCGGGCGCATCACCGCCAACGCGTTCGCCGCCACGCGCGAGGCGGGCGTGCCGTTCCTGCTCCTGCGCCGACCCGGCTGGACGCCGGTGCCCGGCGACGACTGGCACTGGGTCGACTCCGTGCGCGAAGCGGCGGCGGCCGTGGCCGGTCGGCGGGCGTTCATCACCACCGGACGCCAGGAGCTGGCCGCGTTCGCCTCGGGTGTGGCCCGCACGGTCGACCCGCCCGACCCGCCGGTGCCCGGCGTCCAGGTCCTGCTCGACCGTGGTCCGTACACAGTGGACGGTGAGCTGGAGTTGTTGCGGGCACACGGGATCGAGGTCGTGGTCACCAAGGACAGCGGCGGCGCCATGACCGCCGCCAAGCTCGCCGCCGCCCGTCACCTCGGCCTGCCGGTCGTGCTCGTGCGCCGCCCGCCCGTGCCCGACGCGCCGAGCGTGGGCACGGTGGGCGAGGCCGTCGCGTGGCTCACCGGGGGTAGCGGCGCGGGGTGAACACCGTGCCGCGCGCGGAGATCCGGGTCCGCGAGGACCCCACGATCAGCAGGCACCGCATGTCGACCGTGGTCGCGTCCAGGTCCGCCAGCCGCACGACGCGCACGGTCTCCTCGGGTCCGCCCACGTCCCGGCCGATCACCACGGGCGTGTCCGGCGAGCGGTGCGCGAGCAGCAGGTCGCGGGCCGCCGCCACCTGCCACGTGCGGGTGCGCGAAGCCGGGTTGTAGAGCGCGAGCACGAGGTCGGCGCGTGCGGCGGCCTCCAGGCGTTCGGCGATCACCTCCCACGGCTTGAGCCGGTCCGACAGCGACACCACGGCGTAGTCGTGGCCCAACGGTGCGCCGGCGCGGCTCGCGACCGCGTGGGCGGCGGTCAGGCCGGGCAGCACGCGCACGGGCACGTCGGCGTACTCGGGCTCGGCCGCGACCTCCAGCACCGCGCTGGCCATGGCGAACACGCCCGGGTCGCCCGAGGACACGACCGCGACCCGACGGCCGCGCTTGGCCAGGTCGAGCGCGAACGCCGCCCGTTCGGACTCGACCCGGTTGTCCGAGGCGTGCCGACGTTGCCGTGCCGACACCGGCACGCGGTCCAAGTACGTCACGTAGCCCACGAGGTCGTCGGCCTCGGCCAACGCGCGGCGGGCCTGCGGCGTCAGCCACTCCGGCCCGGCCGGGCCCAGGCCGACGACGACCACCTCGCCCTCGCCCGTGGGCGCCGGCGGGCCGCTGGGCAGCAGTGCCAACGAGAAGTACGGCACGCCGTCGGGATCCACTTCGGACAGTGGCGCGGTGCGCTGGCGGCCGGTGGTCGCGCGCTCCACGTACCAGGCTTCGTCCAGGCGTCCGGTGCGCTCCAACGCCTCGCGCACGGCCGGGAACGTCCGCCCCAGCTTCATGATCGCCACGGGGTCGCCGTGGGACAGGTGCCCGACGAGCGCGGCCGGGGGCAGCGTGCCGGGCAGCACGGTGAGCACCTCGTCCCGCTCGACCAACGGCGTGCCGAGCACGGCCGCGCCCGCGCTCACCGACGTGACGCCGGGGACGACCTCGGTCTCGTACCGGTGCGCCAACCGCTTGTGCAGGTGCATGTACGAGCCGTAGAAGAGCGGGTCGCCCGCCGCCAGTACGACCACGTCGCGTCCGGCGTCCAGGTGTGCGGCCAGCCGGGCCGCGCACTCGGCGTAGAACGCGTCCATCTCGCCCTGGTAGTCGTCGCTGTCCTCGGTCGTGACCGGGTAGACGAGCTGTTCCTCGACCTGGCCTTCGCGCAGGTAGGGCTCGGCGATGCCGCGCGCGACGCTGCGGCCGTGCCGCGCGCTGTGGTAGACGACCACGTCCGCGTCCCGGATCAGCCGGGCCGCCTTGACGGTCACCAGTTCCGGGTCGCCGGGTCCGACGCCGACCCCGTACAGCCTGCCGGTCATTCTTCCTCGCTCGCGATCGCGTTCAGGGCCGCCGCGGTCATGGCGCTGCCCCCGCGCCGACCGCGCACGACCAGGTACTCCAGGCCGAGGTCGTTGTCCGCCAACGCCTCCTTGGACTCGGCCGCGCCGATGAAGCCGACCGGCACGCCCAGTACGGCGGCGGGTTTCGGGGCGCCGGCCCGGATCAGGTCCAGCAGGTGGAACAACGCGGTCGGGGCGTTGCCGATCGCGACCACGGCGCCCGCGAAGCGGTCGGCGAGCAGGTCGAGCGCGGCCACGCTGCGGGTGTTGCCCAGTTCCCGGGCCAGGTCCGGCACGCGCGGGTCGTCCAGCGCGCACAGCACCTCGTTGTCGTTCGGGAGCCGCCGACGCGTCACGCCCGCGGCGACCATCTTGGCGTCGCACAGGATCGGGGCGCCGGCGAGCAGGGCGGCGCGCGCCGTGGCGACGACGTCGGGGGAGTAGGCCAGGTCGGCGACGAGGTCGACCATCCCGCACGCGTGGATCATGCGCACCGCGACCCGGGCGACGTCGTCCGGCAGCCCGGACAGGTCCGCCTCGGCGCGGATGGTGGCGAACGAACGGCGGTAGATCTCCGCGCCGTCCCGGACGTAGTCGGTCACCTGATCTCCTCGTACCCGTCGCCGGTCGCGACGTACTCCACGACGGCACCGGACGGGCGGCCACAGCGGCGTGCGCAGCCCGACCAGTGCACCCGGCCCTGGTGGGGCCGCCTGTCGATCCAGCGCGCGGCGTCCGCGCGCACGTCCGCGAGCGATTTCGCGCAGCCCGGCCGGCCGGTGCACGCGGTCACGCCGTGCCACGGGGACGCCGCGTCGGTGAACAGCCCGGTGGTGTCGGTGCCCGCCGGGACGACCACCGAACGCCACGGCGTCAGCCGCACGGGTACGCCGGCGAGCAGTCGTGCGTCCAGTCGGCCCAGCGGGACACCGGCCACGACGCGGTCGCCGACCGGTCCCGGTGCGACGGGGGTCACAGTCGGCGTGAGACGCTCGGCGTCGGAGGTGCCCAGCACGGCCGTGATCCGGGCCACACCACCGTCCACTTCGGACAACCGCCACGCCGTGCCCCTGATGTCGGCGAACAGCCGGGCGGCGGTGAGCACGGCGGCCACCGGGTCGGCGACCCGCACGCCCGTGTCCTGCCCGGCGAGCAGCAGCACGTCGTCGACCAGGCCGATGTCGCCGCCCAAGCCCGCGACGGCCGCGCCGACCGTGATCAGGAACCGGCCCGGCAGGTCGGCGAGCTGCGGTGTCGCGCACAGTCCCCGGTCGATCGCGGCCACCAGGTCGACGTTGTCGTCCAGCGGTGCGGCGACGATGTTGCGCATGCGCTCGTGGGTGGCCGAGGGCAGCAGTCCGGCGGCGCGCAGCCGGGCGCCCAGCTCGTGCTCCGTACCCGGTGCCAGGCCTCTGACCTGCACGTTCGCCCGTGAGGTGAGTTCGAGCGTGCCGTCGCCGAGATCGAGTGCGGCGGTGCGCAGCACGGCGAACCGGTCGGCGTCGAGCACCCCGCCGGGCACCCGCACGCGCGCCAGCCCGCCGTCGGCGGCGTGGTGCACGTCGACGGCGCCGGGGCAGGCGTCCGGGCGGACGCGGTCCTGGGGCATGGGCTGGATGCTACGTGGCGGTTAGGGTGACTCCCGAACGGCGAAGCAGCAGGAGGAAGCCGGTGCGAATCCGGCGCGGTCCCGCCACTGTGACCGGGGCGAGGTGTCCCGGGAGTCAGGAACTCCGCTTCGCCGTCCCCTTTCGACCTGGGGCGCGGACCCCCGAGGGATGGAGCCGTACGTGATCCTGCTGCTGTCGACCTCCGACACGGACCTGCTGTCCGCCCGTTCCAGCGGCGCCGACTACCGGTTGGGCAACCCGGCCCGGCTCGGCGTGGACGACCTGCCGGCGCTGGTCGAGGGCGTGGACCTGGTCGTCGTGCGCATCCTCGGCGGTCGGCGCATGTGGGAGGAGGGCCTGGACGCGCTGCTGGCCGGCCCGCGCCCGGTCGTGGTGCTCGGCGGCGAGCAGAACCCGGACGCGCAGCTCATGGAGCTGTCGACCGTGCCCGGCGGCGTCTGCGCCGAGGCGCACGCCTACCTGGCCCACGGCGGCCCGGCCAACCTCGCCGAGCTGCACCGGTTCCTGTCCGACACGGTCCTGCTGACCGGTTTCGGCTTCGCGCCGCCGGTGGCCGCGCCCACGTGGGGCGTGCTGGACCGGTCCGCGCCCGCGGGCGACGGGCCGACCGTCGCCGTCCTGTACTACCGGGCGCACCACGTGGCCGGGAACACCGCGTTCGTGCACGCGCTGTGCGACGCGATCGAGGAACGGGGCGGGCGTCCGCTGCCGGTGTACTGCGCGTCGCTGCGCACGCCCGAGCCCGAACTGCTCGCGGAGCTGGGCAAGGCGGACGCGCTGGTCGTGACCGTGCTCGCGGCGGGCGGCACGAAGCCCGCGACCGCGTCGGCCGGTGGCGACGACGACGCGTGGGACGTGGGCGCGCTGGCCGCGTTGGACATCCCGATCCTCCAGGGCCTGTGCCTGACCTCCAGCCGGGCCGACTGGGCCGACAACGACGACGGTCTGTCCCCTTTGGACACCGCGACGCAGGTGGCCATCCCCGAGTTCGACGGCCGGATCATCACGGTGCCGTTCTCGTTCAAGGAGGTCGACGAGGACGGGCTGACCGTCTACGTGGCCGACCCCGAGCGCGCGTCGCGCGTGGCCGGGATCGCCGTGCGGCACGGGCGGTTGCGGCACATCCCGGCCGCCGAGAAGCGCATCGTGGTGATGCTCTCGGCGTACCCGACCAAGCACTCGCGCATCGGCAACGCGGTCGGCCTGGACACCCCGGCCAGCGTCGTGCGGCTGCTGAAGGCGTTGCGGGACAACGGCTACGACATCGGCGAGGACCTGCCGGGCGTGGACAACCAGGACGGCGACGCGCTCATCCACGCGTTGATCGCGGCCGGCGGCCAGGACGCGGACTGGCTCACCGAGGCGCAGCTCCAGGGCAACCCGGTCCGGCTGCCCGCCGCCCGCTACCGCGAGTGGTACGGCACGCTGCCGGCCGACTTCCGCGACGAGATCGAGGGGCACTGGGGTGCCGCGCCCGGCGAGCTGTTCGTCGACCGGTCGCGTGACCGCGACGGCGAGATCGTGCTCGCGGCGTTGCGTTCGGGCAACGTCGTGGTGATGGTGCAGCCGCCGCGCGGCTTCGGCGAGAACCCGATCGCGATCTACCACGACCCCGAGCTGCCGCCCAGCCACCACTACCTGGGCGCGTACCGGTGGCTGGAGAGCGAGTTCGGCGCGGACGCCGTCGTGCACGTGGGCAAGCACGGCAACCTGGAATGGCTGCCCGGCAAGGCGGTCGGCCTGTCGGCGGGCTGCGGTCCGGACGCGGCGCTGGGCGACCTGCCGCTGGTCTACCCGTTCCTGGTCAACGACCCGGGCGAGGGCACGCAGGCCAAGCGGCGCGTGCACGCCACGCTCGTTGACCACCTCGTGCCGCCGATGGCCCGTGCGGACTCGTACGGCGACATCGCGCGGCTGGAACAGCTCCTCGACGAGCACGGCAACATCGCCGCGATGGACCCGGCCAAGCTGCCCGCCATCCGGGCGCAGATCTGGACGCTGATCCAGGCCGCCAAGCTCGACCACGACCTCGGCCTGACCGACCGGCCGCACGACGCCGAGTTCGACGACCTGATCCTGCACGTCGACGGCTGGCTGTGCGAGATCAAGGACGTGCAGATCCGCGACGGCCTGCACGTGCTCGGCCAGGTGCCCACCGGGGTCGACCGGGTCAACCTGGTGCTCGCCATCCTCCAAGCCAAGCAGATGTGGGCCGGGCGCTCCGCGCTGCCGGGCCTGCGCGAGGCGCTGGGGCTGGCCGACTCCTCGCGGACCTCGGTGGACGCGGTCGAGGAGCGTGCGCGCGAACTCGTCCAGGCCATGGAGGACGCGGACTGGGACGTGGCCGTCGCGCGGTCGCTGACCGACGACGCGGACGTGGCCGCGATCCTGGAGTTCGCGGCCGTCGAGGTCGTGCCCAGGCTGGCGCGGACGACCGACGAGCTGACCAACGTGCTGCACGCGTTGAACGGCGGTTACGTGCCCGCCGGGCCGAGCGGGTCGCCGTTGCGCGGCCTGGTGAACGTGCTGCCGACCGGGCGCAACTTCTACTCCGTGGACCCCAAGGCCGTGCCGTCCAGGCTGGCGTGGGAGACCGGGCAGGCCATGGCCGACTCGTTGCTGGAGCGCTACCGGGCCGACCACGACGGCGAATGGCCGGCGTCGGTCGGCCTGTCGGTGTGGGGCACCTCGGCGATGCGCACGTCCGGCGACGACGTGGCCGAGGTGTTGGCGCTGCTGGGCGTGCGGCCGACGTGGGACGAGCAGTCCCGGCGCGTGACCGGGCTCGAGGTCGTGGACCCGGACGAGCTGGGCCGGCCGCGCGTCGACGTGACCGTGCGGATCAGCGGGTTCTTCCGCGACGCGTTCCCGCACGTCGTGGCGCTGCTCGACGACGCGGTCCGGCTCGTGGCGGCGTTGGACGAGCCCGATGGGTCCAATTTCGTCCGGGCGCACGCCCAGGCGGACCTCGCCGCGCACGGCGACGAGCGGCGGGCGACGTTGCGGATCTTCGGCTCCAAGCCGGGCGCGTACGGCGCGGGCATCCTGCCGTTGATCGACAGCCGCAACTGGCGTGGCGACGAGGACCTCGCCGAGGTCTACGCGGTGTGGGGCGGGTACGCGTACGGGCGCGGCGTCGAGGGTGTGGCGGCGCGGACGGACATGGAGACCGCGTACAAGCGGATCTCCGTGGCGGCCAAGAACATCGACACGCGCGAGCACGACATCGCCGACTCGGACGACTACTTCCAGTACCACGGCGGCATGGTCGCCACGGTGCGCGCGCTGACCGGCAAGGCACCGGCCGCGTACGTCGGCGACAGCACGCGGCCCGACGCGGTGCGCACGCGGACGTTGCACGAGGAGACCAACCGCATCTTCCGTGCGCGCGTGGTGAACCCGCGTTGGCTCGCGGCCATGCGCAAGCACGGGTACAAGGGCGCGTTCGAACTGGCCGCGACCGTCGACTACCTGTTCGGCTTCGACGCCACGACGGGCGTGGTGGCGGACTGGATGTACGAGAAGCTCACCGAGAGCTACGTGCTCGACCCGGAGAACCGCAAGTTCCTGGAGGAGAGCAACCCGTGGGCGCTGCACGGCATCGCCGAGCGGTTGCTGGAGGCGGCCGACCGGGGGCTGTGGGAGCACCCGTCGGCGGAAACGTTGGACAGCCTCAAGGAGATCTACCTGAAGACCGAGGGTGATCTGGAGGACTGACGGCCGTGAGACCTGTGACCCGGCTGGAAGAGGTGGCCCTCGAAGCCGGGGTGTCCAAGTCGACGGTGTCGCGCGTGGTGAACGGCGGACCGTACGTGAGCGCACGGGCACGTTCGGCGGTCCTGGCCGCGATCGACCGCCTGGGGTACCGGCCCAACCAGGCCGCGCGCAGTCTGGCGGGCAACCGCACCGACTGCGTCGGCCTGGTGGTGGGGGACCGGTCCTTCGACGCGGGGTTGGCGGATCTGCTGCGTGGGGTGGACACGGTGTTGTCCGGTCTTGGGCTGCGGTTGGTCGTGTCCACGGGGGCTTCGGTGGACGGGGTGGACGGGGTTCTGCGGGTGGGTGGTGGGGGTGTTCCCGCCGGGGTGCCTGTGGTGTCTTTTGGTCATGCGGTCGGTGTTCCGTATGTGGCGGTCGACGACTTTTCCGGTGGTGTGGCGGCGGTTCGGCATCTCGTGGGGCGGGGGCGGCGGCGGATCGCGGCCATCGCCGGGGGTGGGGATGTGGACCGGTTGAACGGGTGGTACCGGGGGATGGGGCGGGCGGGGTTGTCGGCGGACCTGGTGGTGCGTGCGGAAGCCGATCCTGCTTCCGGTGCGCGTGCGATGTCCGTGTTGTTGTCTTCCGAGCCTGGGTTGGACGGGGTGTTCGTGGGTTCGGATGTTCTGGCGTACGGGGCTTTGGAGGTTCTTCGGACTCGCGGGCTTGGGGTTCCTTCCGATGTGGCCGTCGTGGGGTTCGGTGATCTGCCGTCCTCTTCGGTGGTGGGGCTTACCGCTGTTCGTCCTGATCACGAGTCTTTGGGGCGGAGCGCCGCTCACCTGATGGCTACCGTGTTGTCGGGTTCTCCCGTGCCTCCTTTCACCCTGGTTCCCCCCTCTCTGGTCCTCCGCTCCACCTGACCTCGCGAGTCCTCTTCTTCCGGGTGACCCCTATGGCGCGAGTTATGCGTTCGGACACCGCGAGTTGTGCATTCAGGCACCGTGAGTTGTGCGTTCGGACACGCATCGTGGGCTGGGTGTGGGCCTTGTCGTCGCTTGCTGTCTTCAGCTCTTCGCATCTGCTCCGTGATCGGGTTCTCACGGTCTGCTACAGGGTGTTACGCCGAACCGGGGTTGGTGTGGGCGAGAGGGCGGTGGGTCCAGGACCTGGCGCATACACTGCGTGTGCTCGGCACCACACTCGTGGCGCGGGGTGTGGTCCTCGCGTCGGGGTGGTGGAGGTCGTATCCGAAGTCTGGACGGCGACGGGGGCCACCGCGCAGAATGCCGGGGCGATTCCGCCAGGGGGTGTGACAGGTGCCGCGAGGTGAGCGACCGCTCGACGTCGGGGACAGTCCGCTGCTCCGGTTCGCCGCCGATCTTCGTTCCCTGCGGGACAGGTCCGGCGGGCAGAGCTACCGGCAGCTTGGGGCGCGGGCGCACTATTCCGCCACGACGTTGTCCGACGCGGCCGGTGGGCGTCGCCTGCCGACGTTGGCCGTGACCCTTGCCTACGTCCGGGCCTGTGAAGGGGACGTCGACGAGTGGGAGGACCGGTGGCACCAGGTCGCGGCCGAGGTGTTGCCGACGCCCGAGCCCGTGCCGGGCGAGGGGAATCCGCCTTACGCCGGGCTCGCCGCGTTCCAGACCGAGGATGCCGACTGGTTCTTCGGGCGTGACCGGGTGCTCGACGACCTCGACAAACGCATGGCCGGGCATCGTTTCGTGGCGCTGTTCGGGGCTTCCGGGGCCGGCAAGTCCTCGTTGTTGCGGGCCGGGCTCGTGCCGCGGTTCGACGGGCGGGCGATCGTCACCACGCCGAGCTCCTCGGGTGTTCGGGTGTCCGAACTCGATCTTGCCGCCGACCTGGTCATCGTCGACCAGTTCGAAGAGGTGTTCACGCTCTGCCCCGACGTCGACCAGCGCACCGCCTACATCGACGCCCTGCTGGACGCGCCCTGCCGGGTGGTACTCGGGGTGCGTGCCGACTTCTACGGCCACTTCGCCCAGCACCCGCGCCTGGTCGCGGAGGTGACCGACGGTCAGCTCCTGCTCGGACCGATGGGTCCCGAGGAGCTTCGACAGGCGATCATGCAACCCGCCGTCAAAGCCTCGTGCACGGTCGAGACCGCGCTGGTCTCCCGGCTCGTCGCGGACGCCACCGGCCAGTCCGGCGTGCTGCCGCTGCTCTCCCACGCCCTGCTGGAGACGTGGCGACGTCGCCGTGGCACGACCCTCACCCTCGCCGGCTACGAGGCGGCCGGCGGCGTGCAGCACGCGATCGCGCAGACCGCCGAACGCACCTACACGTCGTTGGAGAAGCAGCAACGCGTGCTCGCCCGGCAGGTCTTCCTGCGCCTTACGGCGTTGGGCGACGGCACCGAGGACACCAAACGCCGTCTGCCGCGTGCCGAACTCGACAACGACGTGGACGTCGACGTTGTGCTCGACCGGCTCGCGCACGCGCGCCTGCTCACCCTCGACCGCGACGGCGTGGAAATCTCGCACGAGGCGTTGATCCGGTCCTGGCCCCGGCTGCGCGGCTGGCTCGCCGAGGACCGCGACGGCCTGCGCACCATGCGCCAGCTCACCGAGGCCGCGGCGACGTGGGACTCGCTCGGCCGCGACCCGGACGCGCTCTACCGGGGCACCCGGTTGGACACCGCGGTGGAGTGGACGCGACGTGACGGCGTGCGGACCAGCAGCCGTGAGCGCCAGTTCCTCGCCGAGAGCGAGCAGGCCCGTGACCGGGAACGGCGTCTCGCGCACCGGCACACCCGACGCCTGCGGCAGCTCGTGGCGTTGCTGCTGGTGTTGCTGCTGTGCGCGGGCACGGCCGTGGTGTTGGCGATCCGGGCGCAGAAGACCGCCGCCGAGGAGCGCAACCGGGCCATCGCGTGGTCGCTCAACAGCGACGCCCAGGGCGTGCGTGCGTCCGATCCGCAACTGGCCAACCAGCTTGTGCTCGTCGCGCACCGCCTCAGCCCGAACGACGACCTGCGCGAGAGCGTGCTGAGCGCCAACGCCGCGACGACGCCGGACATGGTGACCCGCTCGGCGTTCCCGTCGGACTCCACGTTGCGGCCGGACGGTCGTTCGCTGCCGGACGTGCGCGTGCCGGAGAAGGCAGACGGCCGTTATCACCGGTTGGGCGACATGACGCAGCCGCCGAACACCGTGACGTCGATGGCGGTCAACGGCGTGCAACAGGCGTTCGCGACGACGCTCGGCGAGGGCATCGGCCGCATCTGGGACCAGACCGACGTGCTCAAACCGACCGTGACCTACCGGTTCCCGATGCCGCTGGCGCAGATCGTGTACTCGCCGAGCGGACGGATCGTGGCCACGGCGACGGCCGACGGTGCGGTCACGCTGTGGGACGTGGTCGATCCCACCCAGCCGATGCAACATGGCACGACGGCCAAGGAGCGGCCGTTGTCCGGGCTGACGTTCTCTGCCGACAGCCGGATGTTGATCACCTGGGACGACAGCGGACGGATCCGGTTCTGGGACGTGACCCGACTCGAGGAGCCGCAGCGCAAGGGCGGATTCCTGGCGGGTCGCAACGTGACCGCCGTGACGATGTCGGAGGACGGCCGACGGCTGGCGATCGGCGCGGCCGACGGCACGGTCGAGGTGCGCGACCTGACGACCCTGTCCATGCCCCGGCGCATCGCCGTGGTCGACGGGCACCAGAGCGGCGTGCGCGCGCTGGCGTTCCGCGGCGGGGCGAACGACGAGCTGGTCAGCGTGGGCAGCGACGACACCGTGCGGCAGTGGGCCGTGACGGGCCAGTCGCTGACGTCGAAGGCCCGCGTCAGCGGCCGGACGTCGGGGGTGATCACCGTGTCGTTCGCCGGCACGACGGCGGTGACGTCGAACGCGGACGGCACCACACGCCCCTGGGAGTTCGACTTCGGCAAAGCGGTGGCGGCGATCTGCGCGGAGGTCGACGCCCCCATAACGCGCGAACAGTGGGACCGCTACGTGAAGGCGTTGGAATTCCGACCACCCTGTTCCTGAACGTCCCGAACGGTCCCGAACCACAAAGTTCCCGACCACTCCGGTGGCAGCCGCACCCACGGGGTTCGATACTCGGGCCCGTGACCTCCGCTCCCGAACCGGACGACAACGCCGCAGGTCCGCCCCCGGCACGGGTAGCCGACCAGCCGGTGGCCCGACACACGAGGATCAGCGGCACGTGGACGGCGGTACTCGCGTCGATCGTGGTGCTGACACTCCTGCTGGTGTTCATACTCCAAAACCTGACCGATGCCACCGTCCACTTCCTGGGCGGCTCAAGCACACTGCCACTCGGAGTGGCACTCCTGTTCGCAGCGATCGCAGGCGCGATCCTGGTGGCATTGGTAGGCGCCGCCCGAGTCCTCCAACTGCGCCGCAAGCGTTGACGACAGCCTCACACACGCACTCATCACACGACGGCAGCAGGCCGGTGGGGCAACACCCCTGAGTGCCCCTCCGGCGGTCAGCCCGAGCGGCGAGCGTGCCCTTCACGCTTCCCAAACCACCCCGCACGACACCCACCACACACCGGCAACCAACCCCGGAACAACCCACCAACGGGGATCCCGGCCCCGAACGCGAGACACCCGCCTTTCGGCGCCCCAACGCACAACTCGCGGTGCCTGAACGCACAACTCGCGGTGCCTGAACGTATAACTCGCGCCATAGGGGGGCACCCGGAAGAAGGTGCCCGAGTGTCTATTTCAGGGTGTCCGAGCGGAGGACTCGCGAGGTCGGAGGGTGGAGGTCAGGTACGTGTCGGGGTCCTCCAGGATGGTCCGCACGGCCTCCGTGGCAGCCCCGCGCATGGCGGCATCCGCACCCACCGTGGAAGCGACAACCCGAACCGGCGTCCACCGGGCACTCACCACCCGACGCCCCAGTTCGGCCATCAAGGGGTCACGTAACCGCGGGAACAACCGGGCGTAGATCCCACCCAGCACCACGGTCGGGATGTTGAGCAGGTTCACCGCATCGGCCAACGCCACCCCCAACCACCGCGCGGCCGCATGCACCGCGGCCGTGGCCACCCGATCACGAGCCGACAGCCTCGACAGGAGATCGGCCAGATCCCGGGCCCCCGAACGACGGACCAACTCGACCGGCCCGGCGGCCTGCTCGAGACAGCCACGCGACCCGCACGGGCACCCCGGACCGCGAGGGTCGACGGACAGGTGCCCGAGTTCACCACCGAACCCGCCCACACCCCGGAACAGCTCGCCGTCCACCACCAACCCGGCACCGATCCCGAACTCGCCGGACACGTGCACGAAGTCGGACGCCCCGTACCCGTGCCACAACTCCGCCAACGCCGACATGTTCGCCTCGTTGCCCACCCGCACGGGCACGCCGATCCGCGAACTCAACCCGTCCCGCACGTCCACCTCGCGCCACCCCAGGTTCGGCGCGGTGCGCACGGTCCCGTCGGTCGACACCAGGCCCGGCACGGCCACCCCGACGCCCCCGACCTCGATCCCCCTGGCCAGCGCCGCCCGCACCGCGTCGGCCACCCGCGACAGCACGGTCTCCGGCGACAGCCGGCGGTTGTCCTCGCTGCGCGTCCACCGCGCGCACACCCGCCCGGCCAGGTCCACCAGGCACGTGCCCACGCGGTCGACGCCGATCTCCACGCCGAGCCCGTGCGGCCCGCTGGGCGACAGGTGCAGGGCGGTGCCCCGCCGACCCGGTCCGGAGCGGGCCTCGACGTCGCCCTCGGCGACCAGGTCGGCGGCGATGAGCTGCTCGACCAGCACGGACACGGTCACCTTGGTGAGTCCGGTCTGCGCCGCGATCGCGGCCCGCGACACGCCGGGCGACCCGGCGATCGCGTCGAGGACGAGCGCGGAGTTGAGCCGACGCACGGTGTGCCTGCTCGCGCGCTGCGGTCTGGACACGGCCGGATCGTAGCCGACGGCCCGAAGGTCCATTGTGGACGAATTAGGGGCTGCTCCGTTCGGCCGTCGCTTGCCCCGGCCGCGAGCGGGTACCCCGGGCGCATGAGGATCGTCGTGACCGGCGCGACCGGCAACGTGGGGACCGCTCTGCTGCGCCGCCTCGCGGCCGGACCGGACGTGCGGGTGCACGGCGTGTCCCGACGCCGCCCCGACCCCGTGGAGCCGTACGCCGGCGTCGACTGGACCCCGGTCGACCTCGCCCGCGAGGGCGCGGAGGAGGTGCTGTCCGGGGTGTTCGCGGACGCGGACGCCGTCGTGCACCTGGCCTGGAAGATCCAGCCGGGACGCGACGAGACCGCGCTGTTCCGCACCAACGTGGCGGGCAGCGACCGGGTGTTCCACGCGGCCGTCGCGGCGGGCGTCCGCCACCTGGTGCACCTGTCCTCGGTCGGCGCGTACTCACCGGCGGTGAAGGACCGGCCCAAGGACGAGACCTGGCCGACGGACGGCGTCCGGACCTCCGCGTACAGCCGCCACAAGGCCGCGGTCGAGCGGATTCTCGACGGCCTCGAACGCGACCACCCCGATCTCGTCGTCAGCCGGGTCCGGCCGGGCCTGATCCTGCAACCCGAGGCGGCTTCGGAGCTGCGGGACTACTTCCTGGGTCCGCTGGTGCCCACGTGGCTGTTCCGTACGCGGGTACCGCTCGTGCCGTTGCCGGACAACCTGGTGCTCCAGTTCGTGCACGCCGACGACGTGGCCGACGCCCTGGCCCTGCTGGTGCGCGAACGCATCGGCGGTGCGGTCAACCTCGCGGCCGAGCCGGTGCTCACGCCCCGTGACCTCGCGGCGGCGCTGGGTGGCCGGCGCGTCCCGCTGTCGCCGTCGGTCCTGCGGTTCCTGGTCGGCCTCACGTGGCGGCTGCGGCTGCACCCGAGCCCGCCGGGCTGGCTCGACCTGGCCCTGACCACGCCGGTCCTCGACACGACCAAGGCCCGCGACCTCGGCTGGAAGCCGCGTCACGACGCCCGGAGCACCCTCAGGGCCCTGGTGAAGGCCATGGGTGTCCAGGCTGCGCACAAGGGGAGCCCGCCGCTCGACAAGGGGTGAGGTCAGACCAGCGTGGTCCACCCCATGACCTGGGAGACCAGGAACGCCAGGCTCAGCAGCACGATCACGAACAGGATGATGATCGCCGCGGTCTGGAGTCGTCGGGCCGGTGTCCGCTCGCGGTGCGACAGGCCCGACGTCTGTCCCGATTCGGGCGGTGTGTCGCCCGGGGCCACGCCGCCGCCCGGCTCCAGGCCCGGCGTGCGGACGGGATCGGGGTCCACCGACGTGTCCAGGTCGGGGACGTGGCCGTACGGCGGCTCGGGCACCGGCTTCGCCGCGGCCGGTCGGGAAGGCGCCGGCTGCCGGGGAGCCGGCGGGGTCAGGCGGGGCGTGCCGGCCGATCCGCGCACGGCCGTCCGGTGTCCTCTGTGGTCTGTCGCCCGGTGGCCGGGCTTCGGTGTCGTCATGCGAACGGGCATACCCGGCGAACGCGGTGTGAACGCCCGAACCGTCGGGTAATCACGAACATGAGCGGTGTCCAGGACCAATTGCTGCGATCCCTGGTGAAAGTGGCCACGGCGTTGCGCCGGGAGGGAATCCCGTTCGCGCTGACCGGCGGCTGCGCGGTCTACGCGAGAGGGGGACCGGCCACGGAGCACGACGTCGACATCCTCGTGCGCGAGGAGGACGCGAAAGCGGCCCAGTCCGCGCTCGTCGCCACCGGCATGACGGCCGCCGAGGCGCCCGAGGACTGGCTGCTGAAGGTGTACGACGGCGACTCGCTGGTGGATCTGCTCCACCGTCCGAACGAGATCCGGGTGACCGACGACATCCTCGGCCTCGCCGAGGAACTCGCGGTCGGCTCCGTGACGCTCCCGGTCATGCCCGCGACCGAGGTGCTGATCAGCAAGCTCCTCGTGCTCGACGGCCACCGCTGCGACTTCAGCGAACTGCTGCCGTTCGCCCGCGCGCTGCGCGAGCAGATCGACTGGGACCGCGTCCGCCGCGCCACGTCCGCGTCGCCGTTCGCGGAGGCCTTCCTGCTGCTGGTCGAACGCCTCGACCTGATCGCGCCCGTCGTCCCGGTGAGGAGCGTGTCATGACCGCCGAGCAGTACCTGTCCGCACGTCTGCGGCGTGCGCTGGCCGAAGACCCGCGCACGGCCGAACTCGGTGTGCGCGTCACCGTCCGCGGCGACCACGTCCTGCTCTCGGGCGACGTGGCCTGCGCCGACCGCCGGGCCGACCTGGAGGCCGTCGTCCACGAGGCCGCGCCCGGGGTCACCGTGCTCGACGACGTACGCGTGGTGCCGGTGGGCGAGCCCGTCGGGCAGGAGGAGATCCGATGATCCGCATCGCCGCCGTCGGGGACGTGCACCTGGGTGAGGACGCGCGGGGCCGCCTGCGCCCCGCGCTCGACCGGATCGGCGAGCACGCCGACGTGCTGCTGCTCGCCGGCGACCTGACCCGGCACGGCACGGTCGACGAGGCGCGGGTCGCGGCCGACGAGTTCGCCGACCTGGCCGTGCCCGTCGTGGCCGTGCTGGGCAACCACGACCACCACGACGACCGGCCCGAGGAGGTGGCGGCCGTCCTGCGCGACTCGGGACTCACCGTGCTGGAGGGCGGGTCGGCCGTCTTCGACCTGCCCGGCGGCACGCTCGGCGTCGCGGGCGTGAAGGGGTTCGGCGGTGGGTTCGCGGGCAAGTGCGGGAGCGCTTTCGGCGAACGCGAGATGAAGGATTTCATCGGCCACACGGCCGGAATCGCCGAACGCCTGCGTGAGGCGTTGGGGGAGTTGCGTGTGGACGTGAAGGTGGCGTTGACCCACTACGCGCCCGTACCGGACACGCTGCGCGGCGAACCGCCGGAGATCTACCCGTTCCTGGGTTCCTACCTGCTCGGCGAGGCGATCGACGCGACCGGCGTGCAGTTGGCCGTGCACGGTCACGCGCACTTCGGCGTGGAGCACGGCATGACGCCCGGCGGTGTGCGGGTGCGCAACGTGGCCCAGCCGATCATCCGGTCCGCGTACTCGGTGTACGCCGTGGAGCCCGCTGTCGTCGAGGTGTGAACGTACGGAAAGGGGCGGCTCCCGATCGGGAGCCGCCCCTTTCGCCTGTCCGGTCAGCGGATGTCGCCGGCCTGCGGCGGCCGGTTCACGTCACCGCGCCACGAACCGGTCTCGTTCGGACGGTTCTCGATGAACTCCTTGAAGCGCTTGAGATCTCCCTTGACGCGGTGCTCGACGATGCCGAGCGCGGCACCGGCCTTCTCGGTCAGGGTCTCGGGGGCGTACTCCATCTGCAGGTGGACCCGCGTGGTGCGGTCGTCGATCCGGTGGAACGTCACGACACCGGCCTGCCGCGGGCCGTCGACGGTGTGCCAGGCGACCCGCTCGTCGGCGTGCTGCTCGGTGATCTCGGCGTCGAACTCCCGGGCGACGCCGCCGATCTTGGTGACCCAGTGCGTGCGCTTGTCGTCCACCTGGGTGATGCGCTCGACGCCCTCCATGAAGCTGGGGAAGGTCTCGAACTGCGTCCACTGGTTGTACGCGGTCGTGACCGGGACCTCGACGTCTGCGGACTTCTCGATCGTCGTCACAGTGACTCTCTCCTCGGTGGTCGACTTCATTCCCTCTTCGTGTACCCGTGTCGCATCCGTTGACACATCCGGATCCGATTCTTCGTGGACTGTCCTCAGTGGACTGTCGAGGGATTTCACGCGAACGGACCGGTTTGACGAAGGCGCGACGTGGCACACGAGAGCCATGGACCACTCGGTCGCGCCCGTGCTGGACGCCCTCGCCGAGGATTACGCGCGCGGGCACGTCCCGTTCGTCCCACCCGGCCACAAGCAGGGCCGCGGCGTCGACCCGCGGGTGCTCGACGTGCTCGGCCGCGACGTGGTCCGGTCCGACGTGATCCTGATGAACGGGCTCGACGGCCGGTCCATGAGCGGGCAGGTCCTGGCCAGGGCCGGGGAGACGCGGGCGCGGACCTGTGCGTCACCAGCGTGCACAAGATGTGCGCCGGCCTGGAGCAGGGTTCCGTCTACCACCCGCGGAGCGACCGCGTGGACGCCCGCGTGCTGGGCATGTGGATCGGCTGGTGACCGCCGTCGAGGACCTCGCCCGCCATGTCGACACGCTGCCCCGGACCAGGCCGGTCGACCTGCCCGAGCCCGGTGAACTCGAACTGGAGCAGGCCATGCGGCCCCGGGACGCGTTCATCGCCCAGGCCGAACACGTGCGGCTGCGCCAGTCCGTGGGCCGGGTGTGCGCGAAGACCATCAGCCCGTACCCGCCCGGCGTGCCGGCCGCGCTGCCCGGCGAGGTGATCACCGAGGCGGTCGTCGACTACCCGCGCACCGGCCACGAGGCGGGCATGTTCCTGCCCGACCCGACCGCGACCTGGATGCGATCCGCGTGGTTGACCGGAAGGTGTGACGGGTACCTCGTCCGGGTGAACAGAGCGGAGGAGACCCACCAGCGTCGGCTGGCGCGGAACTTCAGCGAGTTGTTGCAGGAGCTGCGGGTTGCCCAGGGTGGAGTGCAGATCCTGTTCGGCTTCCTGCTCTCGATCGCGTTCACGGATCGCTACGCGCGGACCGACACGTACATCCGGGTCACCCACCTGTGCACCGTGTTGCTCGCCGCCGGGGCGGTCGCGTTGCTCACCGCACCCGCCGCGTGGCACCGCATCCTGTTCCGGCAGGGGCGGCGCGAGGACATCATCGAGGTGGCGAACCGGTTCGCCGTGGCGGGTCTGGTGTTCCTCGCGCTGGCCATGGTCGGCACGTTGCTGCTGCTCGCCGAGATCACCTTCGGCGGTTGGCAGTCCACCGCCGTCGGCATCGGTGCCGCGGTGGTGTTCGGCAGCCTGTGGTTCGTCATGCCGCTGCGGGAACGCGGCCAGACCGATTTCGAGGACGAGCCCGAGCAGGTGGACTAGCGACCGTGCCGCGGTCTTCCGGTACGGTCGCGCTTCTACTCCGAGGGCGGGATTTCCATGGCATGTCGCATCAGTGAACTCGTACTCGGCTGCCGCGAGCCCGAGGTGCTGGCGCGGTTCTGGTGCGAGGTCCTGGACTTCGTCGTCCTCGGCCGCGAGGACGACGGCTCCGTGGAGATCGGTCCGCGCGAGGGGTTCGGCGGTGCGCAGCCGACGCTGTTCCTGAGCCGCCGTGACGAGCCCGAGCCGGGCAAGTCCCGCCTGCACATCGACGTCAACGCCACCGACCGCGACCAGGACGCCGAACTCGAACGCCTGCTCGCGCTCGGCGCGCGCCCGGCCGACATCGGGCAGACCGGCGAGGAGCCGTGGCACGTCCTGGTCGACCCGGAGGGCAACGAGTTCTGCCTGCTCAAGAGGCGCCTCGATCCGCTCTAGGGCTTGAGGAGCACCTTTACGGCGCCGTCCCTCTTGTGCCCGTGGGCGCCTAGGCCGGCAGCGCAGGGTGGGTCGTCGACGAGCGGATGTCGTCCACGACCCGCCCGTACAGCTTGGTGTAGCCGAACAGCGCCGCACCCGACCTGTGCGCGCACCCCGGTGGTCCTGTGGTGAAGGCCGTCGTTCCAGGGCCTTCTCCCGGCTGCTCACCGACTCGAACCGGCGCGTTGCGCGGTCTCGCGCCTGTTGGCCTTGTCGATGGCCTCGACGAGTTCCTTCTTGGTCATCGTGGACCGACCCGGCACGGCCAGCCGCTTGGCCACGTCGTAGAGGTGCTGTTTGGTCGCGTTGGCGTCCACGCCGCCGTGCGTGCGCCCGGTTCGGGGAGCGTGGCGGGCGGCCTGCTTCTCGGACGATCCTTTGTGGTCCTTGGCTTCCCAGTGGTCGCCGACCTTCTCGAACGAGTGCTTGAGCGCCGAAAAGGCGGTGCGGTGGGACCTTTCGCCCTCGCCGTAGCTCTCGACGGCCGAGTCGTGCGCCTTGATCCAGGTCCGCTGGGCCTTCTTCGACGAGCGGGCGACCGTGCTCGGCAGTTCCTGACGTCCGGGCATCACGCCCTCCTTCCGTGGACGGTGTCGAGCCCGGGTTACCCGCGTGCGGCGCGGGCATGCGGTCAGATCCAGCCCTCCTCCCACGCCAGGCGCGCGGCCTCGTAGCGGGTGCCGGCGTGCAGCTTGGTCATGGCCGACGACAGGTAGTTGCGCACGGTGCCGGGCGCGAGATGCGTCTCCCGCGCGATGACCGCGACCGTGCCGCCGTGCAGGGCGTGGCGCAGTACGTCGAGTTCGCGCGCGGTCAACGGGCACGCGCCCTCGGTCAGCGCGGCGGCGGCGATCTCGGAGTCCACGTACCGGCGTCCGGCGTGCACGTCGCGCAGGATGGACGCGAGCTGCGCGGCGGGCGTGGTCTTGGGCACGAACCCGCGCACGCCCGCGCTCAGCGCCCGCCGCAGCACACCCGGCCGCGCGTGGCGGGTCACGATCACCACGGCCACGCCGTCCAGGTCGCGCACGGCCTCGGCCGCGAGGACCCCGTCGCGACGGGGCATCTCCAGGTCGAAGACGGCGATGTCGGGCCGGTGCCGGCGCACGGCCTCGACGGCGGCTTCGCCGTCGCCGACCTGCTCGACCACCCGGATGTCGTCCTCCAGGTCCAGCAGCGCCGCCAGGGCGCCCCGGATCAGGTCCTCGTCGTCGGCCAGCACCACCCTGATCACCGGGCCACCTCGGCGCGAGGATCGAGGTGCGGTCGCCGCACTTTCGCGAGGCGGACCGTACGCCGGGCATCGGCACGCCGTCGAACACCGGCAGCCATCGCGACCGGCCCGGACGTGTGGGGTGCGCCGCCGGTCGGGCCACTGCCCCGGGCGGTGTCGGGCGACGCGAGCGGGTCGCCGTCGACGCGCGATCCCGTCCTGCCGGGGACGCCGTTCCCGGGTGTCGGTCGGGTAGGGAGCGGCCCGTGTCCGCAGCTGCCGGGCATGCCCGTCCGGTCCCGCCGGTCGTTCACCGGGACACCCCCGCCTGGCCGATCAGCGTGAAGTCCTCGCCGTCGGCCTCCACCTCGATGCGACCGCCGACCGCCGCGAAGCGTTCGCGCAGACCCGCGATGCCCGCACCCGGCTCACCCGGCGCACCCGCGCCGTCGTTGCCCAGCCGCACGTCCACCCGCCCGTCGACCACGACGATCTCCAGCCGGCAGCGGCGGGCCCGGCTGTGCCGCAGCACGTTCGTCGTCCCCTCGCGGACCAGGGCGCCGAACAGCGGCTGCAACGGCGGCGGCACGGCGGCGGCGTCGCCGGTCACCTCGGCGTCGATGCCCGCCGCACGCAGCACGCCCACCGCGTTCGTGATCTCCGTGCCCAGACTGGCCCGGCGGTAGCCCTGCACCACGTCACGCGTCTCACGCAACGCCGTGCGGGCCAGGTCGGCGGCATCACGGGCGTGCCGCCGCGCCTGCTCGTCGTCGCGCCCGGCGAGGCGTTCGGCGAGTTCGGCCTTCAGGGCGATGGCCTGGAGGTGGTGTCCCTGGATGTCGTGCAGGTCGGCGGCGAACCGCAGGCGTTCCTCGGCCACGGCCAGCGCCCGCTCGGTCTCGCGGGCCTTCTCCAGCCGCAGCACGACGTCCCAGAACCACAGCTGGGTCAGCAACGACCCGGTGTACACGAGCATCGACAGGCCGGGCATCAGCACGCCGTCGAACAGGCTCGGCCGGCCCAGCACACCACCGGCGGCGACGACGATCGCCGTGCCGCCGAACACCAGCAGCCACCGTGACCAGCCCGGACGCACCGTCACGACGTACGACACGACCAGCGCGGGCAGCACGGACCACACCGCCGAGATCGGCTGGACGCGGACGACCAGCGCCCATCCCAGCACCGCCACCGCGAAGGTCGCCACGTGTTCGAGGTCCGGGCCGACCCGGTGGTCCATCCCGCGCATCACGTGCGGCGTGTAGCGCAGGTACTGGCCGAACACGACCAGCAGCACGACGGTCAGCACCGCCGTCATCACCGGGCCGTAGCGCCCGGTGAGCAGGTCGATCGCGGACACCACACCGACCAGCACGGGGGCACCGACGACCATGCCCCAGGTCATACGCCGCACACCGACGGTCCCCGATCCCACCGGTCGAATCTACGAGGCGGATGTACCCGCTGTCTGCTGACATCTGTCACGGGCGGTGGTGTGCGCCGGCACTGCCGCTCGACCGTCCGCGTGACAGACCATCGAACGCATGCGAAACGTGATCGAGGTGACGGGCCTGAGGTGCCGCTACGGCGACTTCGAGGCAGTCCGGGGGATCGACCTCGAGGTCGCCGAGGGGGAGCTGTTCGCGTTGCTCGGCACGAACGGCGCCGGCAAGACGACGACCATGGAAACGCTGGAGGGCCTGCGGGCACCGAGCGCGGGCACGGTCCGCGTGCTCGGCGTCGATCCGTTCGCCGACCGCGACACCATCCGGGCACGGGCCGGGATCATGCTCCAGGAGAGCGGCTTCCCGGCCGACCTGACGGTGGCCGAGATGGTGCGGCTGTGGAGCCGCGACGCCGGGGACGCGCTCGACCGGCTCGACCTCGCCCATCGGCGCGACGTGCGGATCAAGCAGCTCTCCGGCGGCGAACGGCGGCGGCTCGACCTGGTGCTGGCCCTGCTGGGCCGGCCCGAACTGCTGTTCCTGGACGAGCCGACCACGGGCCTCGACCCCGAGTCGCGGCGCCGGACGTGGGACGTCGTGCGCGGGCTGCTCGCCGAGGGCACGACCGTGGTGCTGACGACGCACTACCTGGAGGAGGCCGAGTCGCTGGCCCACCGGCTGGCGATCATGGACCGGGGCGCGGTCGCGGTGTCGGGCACGCTCGTGGACGTGCTCGCCGCCCAGCCCGCGCGGATCGTGTTCGACATGCCGGGCCGGCTGGGCGTGGAGGCGCTGCCGATGCTCGCCGGCGACGTGGTGCACGAGCCGTCGGGACGGGTCGAGGTGCGCACCCGTGAACTCCAGGACGACCTGGGCGTGCTGCTGGCGTGGGCGGACCGCGAGGGACACCGGCTGAGCCGCCTCGTGGCCACGCACGCGTCGCTGGCGGACGTCTTCCACCGGACGAAGGAGGCGGCGTGATCGCCGAACTGGGTCGTGTCGAGCTGAAGCTGCTGCTGCGCAACCGGACCGCCGCGCTGACGGCCCTGGCGATGCCGGCGGCCATGGGCGTGTTCTTCGCGATGTCGATGGGCGGCGACGCGTCGTCCTGGGTGATGGTCGCGGCCTTCCAGCTCGCCTTCACGCTGGGGCTGGGCGTGTACGTGTCGACGGCGACGGCGCTGGTCGCGCGGCGTCAGGACCTCTACCTCAAGCGACTGCGCACGGTCGCGGCCGACCGGACCGTGCTGGCCGGGATCGTGGGTCCCACGGTCGTGCTGGGGTGCGTGCAGGCCGTGGTGCTGCTGGGAGTCAGCTTCGCGTTGGGTGCGCCCATGCCCGCGAACCCGCACTTCCTGCTGATCGCACTCGTGCTGGGCGCGGCGATGAGCGCGGCGGCCGGTGTCGCGACCAGCGGCGTGACCGCGACTCCCGAACTGGCGCAGACGACCACGCTGCCGTTCTTCGCGGCGCTGCTCGCGGGCGTGATCTGGGCGGGCGCGGCACCCGACGACCAGCGCGCGCTGCTGCTGCCGGGCAGCGGGCTGTTCGAGGCCGCGCGCGCCGCGTGGGCGGGGCCGACGGACCGGACCGCCATGTCCGTGCTGGTCATGGCGGTGTGGACGGCCGCTGCGATGGTCGCGGCACACCGGTACTTCCGGTGGGACCGCCGCGACTGACCATCCACAGTGGACTGTTAACGGGAGTCGCTACACCGCCAGGGCGTCGTGCTCGACGACCACGGAGAACGGGTCGTCCACTCGGTACCCGACCCCGCGCACGGTCGTGATCAGCGACGCGGCGTCGCCGAGCTTGCGCCGGATGCGCCGCACGTGCACGTCGACGGTTCGCGTGTCGACGAAACTGGTGGTGCCCCACACGCTGGTCATCAGCGAGGTCCGGCGGTGCACCTGGCGCGGGTGGGCGCACAGGTGGTGCAGCAGGTCGAACTCCAGGCGGGTCAGCTCGACCGGGACGCCGCGGTGCAGCACGCGGCGCGAGTCGACCATGACCCGCAGCGGGGGGTCGATCCGCCTGAGCGGCAGGTCGACGACGACCTCGGTGTCGGGGACGTCGAGGGCGGACCGCAGCGCCTCCGCGAGTTTCGAGGCGGTGTCCACGACCTGGCCGGACGGTGCGCTCAGGCGGATGACGACCGTCACGTCCACGCTCGTCACGTCTCCGGGTGCGCTCACGGTACAAGACGACCAGGATCGGTCGCTGTGAGTCAACGCCGTCCAGCCCGTGGACGGCGTTGACAAGGCATGATGTGGCCATGGCCACCACCGTCACCTTGAACAACGGCGTCGAGATGCCCAGCCTGGGCTTCGGCGTCTTCCAGGTGTCCTCTGAGGACACCCAGGCCGCCCTCGGCGAGGCACTGCGGGTCGGGTACCGCAGCATCGACACGGCCGCCGCGTACTTCAACGAGGAGGCCGTCGGTCGCACGCTCGCCGAGTCGGGAGTCGCCCGCGACGAGCTGTTCGTGACCACCAAGCTGTGGGTCGACGACCTCGGCCGCGACGCGACGCTGCGCGCGTTCGACGCGAGCCTGGAGCGGCTGGGCCTGGACCGGCTCGACCTCTACCTGATCCACTGGCCCGCGCCGGGCAAGGACCTGTACGTCGAGAGCTGGAAGGCGCTGGTCGAGCTGCGCGAGAGCGGCCGGGTCCGGGCCGTGGGCGTGTCCAACTTCCAGCCCGACCACCTGCGCCGGATCGTGGACGCGACCGGCGTCGTGCCGGCGGTGAACCAGGTCGAGCTGCACCCGCGCCTGTCGCAGGCCGGGCTGCGGGCCGTGCACGCCGAGCTGGGCATCGTGACCGAGGCGTGGAGCCCGCTCGCGCAGGGCGCCCTGCTCGGCGAGGACGCGATCGCCTCGATCGCGGCCAAGCACGGCCGCACGCCCGCCCAGGTCGTGCTGCGCTGGCACCTCCAGCTCGGCAACGTGGTGATCCCCAAGTCGGTCACGCCCAGTCGCATCGCCGAGAACTTCGCCGTCTTCGACTTCGAGCTGGACGCCGAGGACCTCGACCGGATCGCCGGTCTGGAGACCGGCGAGCGGATCGGCTTCGACCCCGACACGTTCAACGGGTTCGGTCGCGAGTGAGGATCCCGGCGGCCCCGTTCACACCTCGACGGGGCCGCCGGATCGCCAGTACTGGCCGTCCGCCCGTGACAGCAGGCCCTCGTCCACGAGGTACCGGCGCACAGTCACGTGGTCGATCCCGCCGCCGTCGCACCACTCGCGCAGCACGGCGTCGACGTCGCGTTCCGGATACCGGCGGCCCGGTTCGAAGGAAGCGCACACCTGTTCGAGTACCTCGCGACGGCGTTCGCGACGCGCCGGGAGCGCGATCAGCTTTTGACCGTTCACGAACGGGTCTCGGTTCGTGCGGTCGGTCCGCACGGCCTCCGCGAACAGCTCCGCGCGCAGTCGTAACGCCCCGTCCGCGCGCGTCACGAGTCCGGCGGATTCCAGTCTGCGCAGGGCATTCGCGGTGCTCCGGTCGTCCAAACCGGTCGCGTCGACGACCTGTCCGACGGTCCGCGAACCGAGGGCGAGCGCGGCCACGACACGCAGCCGGGAGGTGTCCGCGAGCAGGCCCACCAGTGAATCAGGGGTCACGACGGCGAGTTAACCCAACCCCGAGGTCTGGTGCACGTCCATTTCGGGCGGACCTTAATACCCGTGCACCTCTTCCCCTTGGCTTCGGTCGAAACCGTCTTCGGCATGCCGACCGAACACGCCCGCAAGTTCCAGTACGTGGCCGCCACGCAGGACATCGTCATCGACGTGCGGTCGACGAACCCGCACTCGGTGGCCTGGCTCAAGGCCGGCGCGCTGCCCAAGCCCGAGGCGGTGAAGGCGAAGACGATCGACGAGCCGGACCTGCACCTGGGCGCGACACCCCGGCAGCGCGGACTGGTCGGCTACTTCCGGCCGCTGCGGCCACACACCCGCGACCAGAGCTTGTTACGCAGGTACGAGCAGCGGCGCGCGGAGTTCGCGACGCTGCGCGACAAGATGGACCTGCTGGCACGCCGGGACGAGTACCACGTCGTCGACGGCGTGGTCCACGGCTACGACGCGCGTGGCAGACTCCAGCCGCTCACCGGCGACCACGACATCTTCGACATCCACACCTCCGGTGGGACCGTTCTCGGTGAACGGCGCTACCGGCACGCCATCACCACGATGGTCAACCTGCGCATGGGCGTGACGCACGGCGCGCACATGTTCTGGAACCCGACCACCGCGGCGGACCGTGCGATCTTCGAGTCGATCGCGCTCGGCGACGGCCCCAAACTGCGGTTCCACCCGGACGGCACGATGACCTCCGGCGACTACCGCCGGACCGACGCCGCCACGCCGATCCGCCGGCGGGTGCCCGCGCACCTGGAGGCGGTCGCCGTCTAGCGGTGGCGTTTCCCGACCACCGGGCATGCGGGACGGCGGAACGGCACTCGGGCCGTCCGCCGTCCGCCCGGATCAGCGCAGGTGGGGCGTGATGGCGCCGACCGCCTGCGCGGCGGCCCCCGCGGGTTCGGCCTCGCCGGTCAGCACCTGGCGCGCGGTCGCGGACAGGATGTCGGTGACGTCGCGGAACGTGTCGCTGTAGCGGGTACCGGCCCTGGTGTGCGGCATCTGCCGGGAGAAGCCCAGCGCGTTGGGGTCCCACTGCCAGGCGAAGTCCTCGATCATGTCGCGCTGGTAGGGGAGTGCGCCGAGCACGCCGCCGAGCTGCGTGATGTTGTCGCGGGTGCCGGAGATCCACGCCAGCAGCGCCCACGCGACGTCGCGGTGCGCGGACCGGTCCGAGACCGCCGCGACCTCGCCGACCAGCGGTGACGGGCTGTCCTGCGGCAACGGTCCGGACTGCCACGTCATGCCGGTCTGGTTGAGCACCGGGACCGACCACGGGCCGTCGATCATCATGGCGCACCGGCCGGCGCCGAACTCGCGTTCCAGGTCGGCGCGGCTCCAACCGGCCAGGTCCTTCGGCGCGGCGCCCGTCGTCACCAGGTCGTCCAAATAGGACAGTGCGGTGGCCGACGCGTCGGCGTCGCGCAGGTCGCCGTTGTCCCGCCACAGCAGGGGAAGGTAGGTCGAGGCCGCCTCGGTACCGGCGAAGCACAGGCCGTGCTTGCCGGTGGTCGCGGCCTGACGGGCCTTGTCGCGCACCTCGTCCCAGGTCGTGGGGACGGTGGGCACGAGATCCCGGTTGACGACCAGGCCGACGGTGCCCAGGCGGAAGGGGACGGCGCGGACCCGGCCGGCGACGGTGACGGCGTCGCGTGCCGAGTCGACCAGGGTGTCCTTGAACGGCAGCTTGCCGAAGCCGTCGGTGACGTCGGCGAGCGCGGCTTGCCGGTGTGGCAGGTCGAGGTGGTCGAGGACCAGGACGTCGGGCAGCGACCCGCTTGCCGCGGCCTGGTCGACGGCCTGCTCGAACTCGTCGGCGGCGAAGACCTTCCGCTCCACGTCGACGGTCCGGTGCTCGTCCTCGTACCGCTTGATCACCGCGTCGACCGCGGCCGAGACCTCGGGCGTGCCGCCGAGGCCGTCCCACCAGCCGATCACCGTCTTCGGTCCGGTGTCGGGCGCGGGTTCCGGTCCGCCACCTCCACAGGCCCCCACGACCACCGTCAACGACACGACGAGCACCGCGCGCCAGCGCATGCCGGTCCACCCTTCGGGTAAGGCGCCCCGTACACCGAATGGCCCCCGTCCTACCCGCCCCTCTTCGCCGCTGTCAAGATCACCGTCCCACCACGCTCCCCGCGAGTCCTCCACTCAGGCACCCTGAAATACGCACTCGGGCACCCTGAAACACGCGCTCGGACACCGGTCACCTGCGGGCTCGCGCTGTCCGAGTGCGTATTTCGGGGTGTCCGAACGCGTAACTCGGGGTGTCCGAGTGGAGGACTCGCGCGGGTGTGGGTGCGAAAGCAAATTCGGACGGCGTGCGAGAAGTGGGATGGCGCGTCGGCGAGGTCAGGGAGCGGACGAGGGCACGGGTTCGGGGATGGGCGGGGAGGGGAGGGGTATGGAGGGGAGGGGCAGGCCGGCTGCCATGGCCGCGAGCCGCTCCCGGCTGTCGGGCATCTCGGCGAGGTACATGGCCGCCAGCTCGTCGAAGATCGGTGTAGCGCTCACAACCGGGCATATTGACCGGACCGTCCCGAAGTTGCCGCTCATCTCACCTGTGTGGGTTACACACCGGTCGGTAATCCCGCACAGCGGCGGACACGCAGGCATGCTGTCGCCCGGACGAAAGGCGGACCCCGATGCCCGAGTACGCGATCCCCGCCGAGGTGGACAGTCCGGTTCGTCCGGTGACACCCGGATCCCGGCTGGGGCGGTGGCTGCTGGCCCACCGGGTCGCGCCCGCCGGTCCCGAGGCCGACCGGCACCACAACCCGAAACCGTGGTGGCAGATCCTGTGCCTCACCGGCGTCGACTACTTCTCCACGCTCTCCTACCTGCCCGGCATCGCCGCCCTGGCCGCCGGCGCCCTGTCCCCGCTCGCGACGCTGCTCATCGTCGTCCTGACGCTGCTGGGCATGCTGCCGATGTACCGCCGGGTCGCCCGCGAAAGCCCCGACGGCCAGGGGTCGGTCGCCATGCTGGAGAACCTGCTGTCGTTCTGGCGCGGCAAGCTGTTCGTGCTGGTCCTGCTCGGGTTCGTGGCCACGTCGTGGATCGTCACGATCACGCTCTCCTCCGCCGACGCCACGGTCCACCTGCTGGAGAACCCCTATCTCCCGGAGTTCCTGCACGGCAAGGCGGTCGCGATCACCGTCGTCCTGCTGCTCGTCCTGGGCGGCGTGTTCCTGCTCGGCTTCAGCGAGGCCGTCCTGGTCGCCATCCCGCTGGTCGCCCTCTTCCTGCTGCTCAACGCCGTCGTCGTGGGCGCCGGCGTCGTCGAACTCGTTACGCACCCCGAACTGACGGCGGACTGGACCGACCGCCTCGGCCGCGGCGACGTCGTCGGCCCGGCCGTGCTCGCGTTCCCGCTGCTGGTCCTGGGCCTGTCCGGCTTCGAGACCGGCGTCAGCATGATGCCGCTGATCAAGGCCGACGGCGCCGACCCGGCCGAACGCCTGGAGCACCGCGTCCGCAACACCCGCAAGCTGCTCACGACCGCCGCGCTGATCATGTCCGTGTACCTGGTCGCGACGAGCTTCATCACCACGGTCCTCATCCCGGAGGAGGCCTTCCAGGAGGGCGGCGAGGCCAACGGGCGCGCGCTCGCCTACCTCGCCCACCGCCACCTCGGCGAGGTCTTCGGTACCGCGTACGACATCGGCAGCGTGCTGATCCTGTGGTTCGCGGGCGCCTCGGCGATGGCCGGCCTGATCAACATCGTGCCCCGCTACCTGCCCGGCTACGGCATGGCGCCGGAGTGGGGACGCGCGGTCCGCCCGGTCGTCCTGGTGTACACCGCGATCTGCGTCGTGCTGACCTTCGCGTTCCACGCCGACGTCAACGCGCAGGCCGGCGCCTACGCCACCGGAATCCTCGCGATGATGGTCTCGGCCTCGGTCGCCGTCACGATCTCCGCGTGGCGGCGGCGCCGCCACGCGTCCGGCGTCGGGTTCACCGTGCTCACCCTGGTCCTGCTGTACGCGCTGGGGGAGAACGTCCGCGAGAAGCCCGACGGCATCGCGATCTCGGGCGCCTTCGTCCTCGGCATCGTCGTGATCTCCCTGGTGTCACGGGTGTCCCGCACGACGGAGCTGCGCGCGGACCGCATCGAGTTCACCGAACTGGCCCGCCGGTTCGTCACCGAGTCGCTGGCGCACGACGGCACGCTCAACATCATCGCCAACAAGCGCCAGGCCGGCGACGACGCCGAGTACCGGCACAAGGAGGCGACCCAACGCGGCCTCAACCCCGTGCCCGGCCGTGCCGCCGTGCTGTTCCTGGAGGTCGAGGTGGTCGACCCGTCGGACTTCTCCGACGTACTGCGGGTGCGCGCGATCGAAGTGGACGATCACCGCGTA
The DNA here is from genome assembly GCF_014203755.1 of Saccharothrix violaceirubra. Taxonomy (NCBI): domain Bacteria; kingdom Bacillati; phylum Actinomycetota; class Actinomycetes; order Pseudonocardiales; family Pseudonocardiaceae; genus Saccharothrix; species Saccharothrix violaceirubra. The sequence goes on along the minus strand of NZ_JACHJS010000001.1, from coordinate 4,774,873 downwards.
TTGCGGGTGGAGAGCCCGGCCGTGCCGAACGCGCTCGCGGCGATCCTGCTGGCCCTGCGCGACGCGACCGGCGTCCGGCCGCGCTGCTACTTCGAGTGGTCGGAGGGCAATCCGCTGGCCCACCTCTTCCGATACCTGATCCTCGGTCAGGGCGATACCGCGCCGCTCGTGCGCGAGATCCTGCGCAAGTGCGAGGCCGATCCCGCGCGCCGTCCCGCGATCCACGTCGGGGGCTGATCGGAAACTCGCGCGACAAATACGTTTACCGCGTCCGTAACGGTGGTACTCCGTGGCACGATGAGGCCGTAGGCGGCCACCGCCCCCCTAGGCCGCCTCAAGACCCGGCTGGAGCCCTACTCCCCCCAAGGGTTCCAGCCGGGCACTCTCCTCCCCGCGGTCGACCTCTCGGGCGGTGAACGATCACGCCCGAAACGTCCCGCACCACAACGGGATCACCCGCCGGGCACCCGCCGACGCGGCACGCGGTGCGTCGGCTGCGAGACCACCGGCGGCGCGGGTGGGTCCGGGATGGACCGGGTCACCGGCACGCCCGGTTCCACGCGTAGCGGTTCGCCGTGGTGGCTGGTCTCCAACGCCGGCCCCGACAGCACCTCGTACGTCGCCGAGTCCGCCGCCACCCGCACCCGGAACCGGGTGCCCCGGTAGGTGAGCCGGAAGGACAACCCGTCCAGCCCCGGCGGCAACCGGGGCGCGAACTCCACTCCGCTGTGGTCGCGCAGACCGCCGAACCCGGCCACGATCCCGGTCCACGCGCCCGCCAACGACGCCATGTGCAGGCCGTTGTGGACGTTGTGGTGCAGGTCGTGCAGATCTGTGAACGCGGCCTCGGACACGTAGTCGTACGCGAGCTGCGCCAACCCGACCTCGGCGGCGAGCACGGCCTGCGTACCCGCCGACAACGAGGAGTCGCGGACCGTGCGCGCTTCGTAGTAGGCGAAGTTCGCGGCTTTCTGCTCGGGCGTGAACGCGTCGCCGCGCAGTTGCATCGCCAGCACCAGGTCGGCCTGCTTCACGACCTGCTTGCGGTACAGGTCGAAGTACGGTCGGTTGAGCAGCAACGGGTAGTCGTCGGGCGAGGTGCCCGCGAAGTCCCACTCCGCGTGCGACGTGAACCCCTCGGCCTGCTCGTGCACGCCGAGCAGGCGGTCGAACGGCACGACCATCCGGTTCGCGGCGGCCCGCCACGCCGAGATCTCGGCGCCGGACACGCCCAGTCGTCCGGCGACCTCGGGATGGCGTTCACAGGCCTGTGCGGCGCTCTCCAGGTTCCGCTGCGCGATCAGGTTGGTGTAGGTGTTGTTGTCCATCACGGCCGAGTACTCGTCCGGGCCGGTGACGCCGTCGATCCGGAACCCGCCGTGCTGGTCGTGGTGGCCCAGCGACGCCCACAGCCGTGCGGTCTGGACGAGCAGTTCCGTGCCGTGGTCGGCCTCGAACTCCCGGTCGTCGGTCGCGGCCACGTACTGCGCGACGGCGTACGCGATGTCGCCGGACACGTGGAACGCGGCCGTGCCGGCGGGCCAGTACGCCGAGCACTCGGCGCCGTCGATCGACCGCCACGGGAACGCGGCACCCCGCTGCCCGAGCACCCCGGCCCGCTCGACGGCTTTGTCCACTGTGGAGTGTCGCCAGCGCAGGGCGTCCCGCGCGGCGTCCGGCACGGTGTAGGTCAGCACGGGCAGCACGAAGATCTCCGTGTCCCAGAACGCGTGCCCGTCGTAGCCCGGCCCGGTCAGACCTTTGCCCGCGATCGCCCGCGACTCGCCGCGCGCACCGGCCTGGAGCAGGTGGAACAGCGCGAACCGCACGGCCTGCTGCAACTCCGGGTCGCCGTCGACGGTGACGTCGGCCGCCGCCCAGAAGTCGTCGAGGAACCGGCGCTGCTCGTCGACCAGCCCGGCGAACCGGGTCTGCCGCGCGCCCGCGACGGCCGCCTCGACCTGCGCGCGCAACGCGGGCACGGACCGCTGCGCCGACCACCCGTAGCCCAGGTACTTGGTGAGCGTGAACCGCCCGCCCGCGCCCACGTCGGCGGCGACCGTGTACCGGGCCAGGTCGCCGTTCGACTCCATGCCGGCGCGCAGGTTGTCGGTCACCTCGATCTCGTGGTCCATCGCCGCGGCCACGCGCAGACCCGAGTTGCGGGCGTGGTGCACGAGCACGGCCTTGGCCTCCGACGCCGCCGAGAAGTCCCCGATCAGCGGCGCGTCCAGCGCGGCGGCCACGCGCGGGTCGCCGACCTCGTGCTCGATCGGCTCGTTGGCCAGCAGGTCGGACTGCACGACCAGTTGCACGTCGTCGAGCGGCTCGACCTCGTAGTGGATCGCGGCGACCGCGCGCTGCGTGAACGACACCAGGCGTTCGCTGCGCACCCGCACCCGGCGTCCGGTCGGGGACTCCCACTCGGTGAACCGGCGCAGCGTGCCCGTGCGGAAGTCCAGTTCGCGGTGGTGCTCGACCGCGCGGCCGTAGCGCATGTCCAGCGGTTCGTCCTCGACCAGCAGGCGGATGACCTTGCCGTCGGTGACGTTGACGATCGTCTGGCCCTCCTCGGGGTAGCCGTAGCCGGATTCGCCGTAGGGCAGGGCGTGCCGCTCGAAGAACCCGTTGAGGTAGGTGCCCGGCAGGCCGCGCGGTTCGCCCTCGTCGAGGGTGCCGCGCAGGCCGATGTGCCCGTTGGACAACGCGAACGTGGACTCGGTGCGGCGCAGGTCGGCGATCGAGAGGCCGTCCCAGCGCAACGTCCACGGGTCCACCAGGTAGCCGGTCACAGGAGGTCCGCCAGGTCCGTGACGACGACGTCCGCGCCGCTGCGGCGCAACGCCTCGGCCTGGCCCGCGCGGTCGACGCCGACGACGTAGCCGAACTTCCCGGCCCGACCCGCTTCCACGCCCGCGAGCGCGTCCTCGAAGACGGCGGCCCGGTCGACCGGCGTGTCGAGCAGCCCGGCGCCGGTGAGGAACGAGTCGGGCGCGGGTTTGCCGCGCAGGTTCCCGCTCGCGATGGTGTTGCCGTCGACGAGCGCCTCGACGTAGGCGGTCAGGCCGGCGGCTTCGAGGACCTTGCCGGCGTTGGCGGAGGACGTGACCACGCCGATGCGCAGACCCTGTGCGCGCACGGCGTCGAGGTAGGCCACGGTGCCGGGGTACGGCGTGACGCCTTCGGTGCGGATGATCGCGTCGATCAGGTCGTTCTTGCGGTTGCCGACGCCCTGCACGGTCTGCGCGTCCGGCGGGTCGTCGGGAGAGCCTTCGGGGAGCGTGATGTCCCGGGCGGCGAGGAACGTGCGGACGCCGTCGTAGCGCGGGCGGCCGTCGACGAAGCGGACGTAGTCCTCCTCGGTGAACGGTGGCTGCCCTTTCGGGGCGAGGAACTCGTCGAAGACCTGCCGCCAGGCGCGGCGGTGCAGCACCGCGGTGCTGGTCAGGACGCCGTCCAGGTCGAACAGGCACGCGGCGGTGGTGTCGGGCAGACCCAGCTTCATGATCGTGGATACCCCCTGTCGAACGCGGGTATCCGACCCTATCGAGGCTCTCCCGCACCTCGCGCGAGTTATACGTTCGGACACCGCGAGTTGTGCGTTCGGACACCGCGAAATGTGCACTCGGGCACCCGGGTTTCGACGCCTCGCGACAGGGATGCCCTGCCGCGACGGCAGGCCGGTCTACACCGGCTTGAGGGGATCGTGGCCGATCGACATCAGGCGGTGGCGCCAGTGGGCCTCGCCGGCGGTCGGCTCCAGGTCTTCGCGGCGTTGGGCGTGCACGCGGTCGACGACCTTGCGCATCACCTTGACGTCCTCGGTCGTGAGGTCGGTGCGGCGTTTGCGCAGGACGCGCAACACCTCCTGCCCGGTCGGGGTGCCCGCGCGGTCGGGCAGTTCCTCGCCGGACTCGCCCGCCGACCGGGTGCGCAGCCAGTCCTCCAGTTCGTGGGAGGTCATGTTCACCACGCGGTGGAACTCGTCCCACAGGCTGTCCGTCATGGGGTGCGGGGTTGCCGTTGCTTCGGCGGTCGAAACAGCGTTGCCGTGCCGACGTGGTGAAGGGGCCGCTGACCTGCGTCGACACGGTTTTCCGAACGGTGTACCCGACTCGCGTCTTCAAAACTGTCGGACCCCGGTGGCACCATCTCGAACGGATGTTCGGACCACGTTCGGAAGGAGCTGGCGATGCGTGTCCGACTCGATCCCCGGCAGTGGCCGGGCCGTGTGGTACCCGAGACGGAAGACGAGATCGACACCGCTGTCGAAGCGGTGTGCCTGCGGGCGAACTGGGCGGACGCCGACCGTACCGCCCTGCGTGCCCTGGTCCGGCCCTGGTTCGAGGCCGGCTGGAGCGTCGACGCCCTGCTGACCGCCGCCGACCGCCGGCCGGACGGTACCCGGCAGGGCAGTCCCAAGACCCACGACCAGGTGGCGCACGACTTCCTCCGTGCGCGTCTGCGTTCGTGGTGGGAGGGGGGCGCGCGGCGGTCGCGCCCCCCGGTCGCGGGCATGACGCTCGGGCAGTGGTGGCGGGTCAACCGGCGCAACGCCCGGTTGAACGAGCCGCGACCCAGGCGGGTGTTGGGCGCTCCCGGCGAGTCGGCGCGTGAGGCGTCGTTGGACCGGGTCCGGGCGAGGTTGCGCGATCCGGTGGAACGGGCGCGTGAGCGGGGGCGGCGGTACACGGAGGTGCTCGACAGCCTGCTGGTGCCGGGGCTGAGTCCGCCGACGTTCGACGATTCCCGCCGGTTGTTGGCCGAGATCCAGGTCAGGGTTCCGCGGCACCCGGTGTGCAGCCGGTGCGGTTGTCGGCCGAACGTGCTGTCGGTCGCGGCCTGAGCGGGGCCCAAGAGGTTCGGGCCCAAGAGGTTCGGTCCGAGGCCGGTGTCAGGAGGTTCGAGAGGGGGATTTCCACAACACGACGAGGTTCAGTGCCGCCCAGCCCAGGGTGACCGCCAGGACCTTGCGACGCACCGCGGCCGTGGGAGCCGCGGCGCCCAGTACTGCCGCGTCTCCGAGATCCATCGCGATCCGAACGGCCAACGCGGCCCGAGTCGGTGTGCCCTCGGGAGCCAGTGCGACGGACAGGCCGGAGACCACGTCGCGCGTGCCGACCGACCGTACCAGCGCGGAGATCGCGGGCGTGGGGCGGGTGGCCAGGCCGGTGGGCTTGGTCAACACCTCGGGACGGACCACCACGGCCGCGCCGTAGGCGGCGGTGGCGAGGCCGATCAGCTTGGCGGGCCAGGTCATGGAGTGCCTCCTGCGGGTCGGTGGTGAGGATGGCCGGGTCGGGGGCGCCGAACACGCGCACCGGGCGGGATTGCAGGGTCGTGCCTCGGTCCGGCGGTGACCGACCGGGAAGTCAGGCCAGGAGGCCGGGGCGGCGTAGGTCGCCGATCGTCCGTTCGTCGTGGATGCGGGCGTGGGTGATCGCGGACTCGGCGGTCGGGCCCAGTTCCGTGCGCAAGGCGGCCACGAGGACGGCTCGCACGCCGCGTCCGCGCGGGTCCGGGGGCAGGGGCTTGGGCCAGTGGTCGCGCAGTACCCGCAGTGCCGTCCGTTCCGCCTCGGGCGGTGGTTGGCAGGTTGCCACTACCGACCACACGAACCTGATCATGCGGTCTTCGATCGTGGTCACGCGGGATGGTGGTTCCGGGAGATCAGCTTCCGCAACTCGCCCTCGCCCAGTCCGCCCCAGACGCCGTACGTCTCCTCCACGGTCAACGCGTGCGCACGGCACTCGCGCAACACCGGGCACTGGCGGCAGATCTGTTTCGCCCGCGCCTCACGCTCCTGGCGCACCGAACCACGTTCGTGCGGCTGGTGGAAGAACAGGGAGCTGTCCCTGCCCCGACACGAACCGCGGAGTTGCCAGTCCCACGACTCGGTGACGGGCACGGGTAGGCGGGACAGTTCGGGCATGGGCGTCACGTCCCTCGGATCGGCGATGTGCCCACCCTAAAATCGGTTCAAAACCGGTTCAACTCCACGATTGTGGTAACCGCCTCGTTCAAGGACGCAGGTTTGCGGGTACCGGTCGGCTCCATCGCCCACCCGGCGCCGCCCAGCAGCACCCGGTGACCCGATCGAAGCAGGTCCGGCAAGGGGACGGCCTCGGCCCGCGTCCGGTCGTGAGCCCAGAGGACGATCACGGGCGGTGTCAACAAATTCACCGTATCGAGTAGTGCCCGCGCCGGGACCCGGGCGCCCAGATTGCGGGTCGCGTGACCTAGTTCGGTCAGGGCGGCGGCCAACGCGTGCAGCGGCAGGCTGTGCTGCTCGTCGGGCGCGCACGCCAGCAGCGCGCATGGACGACCGGTGACCTCGGGCCTCGTGGCCAACGCCGCGAGGATCGCGCCGGACGCCAAGTGCTCGATCTCGACCCCGGCGCCCTGCTCGGCGATCCGCTCGCCCAACGCGGCGAGGAACGGCGCCAGCACGTCCTCCCACGCCGCGACGACCCCGCGTTCGGCGATCAACCGGGCCGCCGTCGAGGTCATCAGCGGCACGTCCAACCGGCTCGCGGCCTCGGCGAACTCCGGGGCGGACAGGACTTCCTTCACGGCCGCGGCGGCGACCGCCGGCGAGACGCCGTCCCGGGTCAGGGCGATCATCCGCCGCAGCCGGGCCACGTCGTCGGCGGAGTAGCGCCGGTGGTTGCCCGCGGACCGGGTGCTCGGTCCCAGGCCGTAGCGGCGGTCCCAGGTGCGCAGGGTCGTGGGCGACACGTCGAGCATGCGCGCGACCGCACCCGGGTTCCACAGCACCGTTGCACCGCCGTTCCAGAAGGTTGCATCGCCTTCGGAACGAAAAGCCTAACGCCGAGTGGATCAGCCCTCGACGCGGCGGATGACGCTGATCGGCCCGATCGAGTCGATGTCCTGGATCTTGACCGGTACACCCTCGGTCGACGCGTGCACCGCGCGGATGCCGTCGATCGCCATGGAGACGTGCGACTGCGACGAGTAGTAGATGATCAGGTCGCCGGCCTTCACCTCGCTGCGTGACACCGACCGCCCGATCGTGGCCTGGCCGTACGTCGTCCGGGGAATCGACACGCCGGCCGAGCGGTACGCCGCCTGCATCAGGCTGGAGCAGTCCCACGAGTCCGGGCCGTTCGAGCCGAACACGTACGGCTTGCCGCGCTGCGCCAGCGCGAACTCCAGCGCCTTGCCCGCCGTGCCGGCCGGGACAGTGATCTTGCCCAGGTCGCCGGAGTCGTTGAGCGCGGCCTTCTCCGACGCGCTCAGCGACCGGTACTGCTCGCGGGCCTCGCCCACCTGCTCGTCCAGCGCGGTCTTGCGCTTGGCGATGTCGTCGACGAGCTTCGTCGCGTCGTTGGTCGCCGTGGTGGCGCGCTCCTGCGCGTCCTCGGCCTGGGCGACGGCCTCGCCGAGCTTGCCGATCGCCTCGGCGTTGGAGCCCGCCAGCACGCCCAACGCGGACGTGCGGTTGAGGAAGTCCTGTTGCGAGTCGCTGACCAGCAACGCCGAGAGCTGGTTGAACCGCGCGCCCTCGAAGGACGCCTCGGTGAGCATGTCGACGTCGCGCTGGAGGACCTTGATCGCCTCGTTGGCCAGGGCGAGGTCGCCGTTGGCCCGGTCCAGCTCGCCCTGCTTGACCTTGAGGTCCTCCTGGGCGCGGAGGTGTTCCTCGTTGAGCTTCTCCGCCTGCGTGCTCAGCTCGTTGTAGCGCTTGAGCGCGTCCGAGGCGTTCGGCGGTACGGGGTCCGCGGCGGCGATCGGCTGGGGCAGGGTGCCGACCATCGCGACCACGGCGGTGGCGGCCAGAGCCGCGCGGACTGTGCGCTGTGCGGGGGACACGATCGCGCATTCCTCCTGTGAGCCGGATGTCACCCAAACGGGTTACGCCCGTCAAGGTCTCGGACAGGTTACGGAACGGGACCCCGTTCGTCTATCAGGGGTCCCGTGCCACTCGATCAGGTGGTTGATTTCAGCAGGTCACGCATCTCTTCGATCTCACGGTGCTGATCCGTGACGATGCGTTGGGCCAGCTCGCGGGCCCCCGGGTGCTTGCCGTCGCGGATCTCGTCGCCGGCCATGGCGACCGCGCCCTCGTGGTGGACGATCATGAGGTCGAGGAACTCCCGGTCGAACGCCGGGCCGGACAGGGAGTCGAGCCGGTCGGTGTCGGCCATGCCCTCGTGTCCGTTGTGGCCGGTGCCGTGCGCGGCGCCCCACTCGTCGAGCCAGCCGGTGAGCATGTCGATCTCCGGCTGCTGCGCCTTTTCGATGCGCTTGGCCAGGTCGACCACGGCCGGGGTGGTGCTGCGGGCCGGGACGAGTTTCGCCATCTCCACGGCACCGGCGTGGTGGGGGATCATGCCGGTCGCGAAGGTGATGTCGGCGTCGTTGTGCGCGTCGCTGCCGCAACCGGCCAACGCGGACAGGGCCAGGGCAGCGGTCGCCGCCCCGACCAGGAACTTCCTGATCATGGTTGTGGTTCTTCCTGAGATTGTTGGGACTGGCCGGAAAACCGGCGTCCTCACAACCTCAGTACGCAGAGTCTTTCGAACAGGGGTGAAACGGAGCGGCGAACGATCGGGGTGGTGGATCGTTCGGTGGTCCGGGTGGCGGGCGAGTGCGCGGCCGGTGCGCGACGGCCGAGCGCGAGCAGGACGAGCAGGGCCGCCAGGATCGCCAGGCAGAGGTGCAGGCCGAGGTGGTCGGCGGGCGCCGCGGGGGAGTGGTGGGACTCCGGTTCGCCGCGGGGAGCCACCTCGGCGACGGGTGGCATGGCGGAAGTGCCGGAGTGGGCTGTGAACGCGGCGGTGGAACCGGCGTGCGTCATGGCGCGAACGTCCTGGCGATGGTCGGTCGCCAGGTGGTGCATGCCGATCAGTGCGAGGACCAGTGCGTACGCGAGCACCCACCACGGCGGTCGGCGGCGGGTGATCATGCCCGTCACGATACCCCTACGGGGTTTGTCGGAGTGAACCGGGTGGGGCCGATCGCCCGTGTTCGGGTCGGCGGGCGGAAGTCCAACCCTTCCGGGTGGAAATGCTGACCCGGATGGGTGATTAGACTCGTTGATCTACAGATGGAGACCAAGGGGGCCCGGTGCCGACGAAGCGACCCACCATCTCGGACATCGCCAAGGCCGCAGGGGTGTCCACCGGTGCGGTCTCGTACGCGCTGAACAACCGGCCCGGCGTCTCCGAACCGACCCGGCGGCGGATCAGGGACATCGCGGACCGGCTCGGGTGGGCGCCGAGTTCCGCCGCGCGGTCGCTGTCGGCCGCGCGGGCGGATGCCATCGGACTTGTCGTGCGGGCCATGGACACCGAGCCCTACTTCCTGCAGTTCCTCGCCGGTGTGCAGGGTGCGCTGGACACCACCGCGCTGGTGCTCCAGGTGACCGACGACCCGCGCGCCGAACTCGCGGCCTACCGCCGGTGGTGGGCCGAACGCCGGGTCGACGGCGTCATCCTCGTCGACCTGCTCGACGACGACCCGCGCCTGGCCCTGGTGCGCGAGCTGGCCATGCCGGCCGTGGCCGTCGGCGACGCGGCCGACCTGCCCGCGATCCGCACCGACGACGCCACCGCCGTGACCGAGGTGCTCGACTACCTGGCCGCGCTGGGCCACCGGCGGGTCGTCCGGGTCGCCGGGCCGACCCGGTTCCGGCACACGACGGTGCGCACGGACGCCTTCGAGAGGGCCGCCGGCCGCTTACGCATCGACGAGGCCCGGGTCGTGCACGCCGACTACACGGCCGAGTCCGCCGCGCGGGCCTGCCGCCGCGTGCTCATGTCCGCCGACCGGCCGACCGCGATGATCCTGGACAACGACGTCATGGCGGTCGCCGCGCTGGGTGTGGCGCAGGAGTTGGGCATCGCCGTGCCCGACGGGTTGTCGCTGGTGGCATGGGACGACTCGCCGCTGTGCGACCTGGTCCGCCCGGCCCTGACGGCGGTGCGCACGCCGATAGCCGAACGCGGGGCGGCGGCGGTCCGGCTGCTGTTGGACCTGGTCGCGGGCGTGCCGCCGCGCACGGTCCGGACCTCGGACCCGGAGCTGGTTCCCCGGTCGACGACCACGCCGCTGCGCTGCGGCTGACGAGCGTGCCGGCGGAGTTCTGTGGCGGTGCAGGTTCTGTGGCGGGGGCGCGGACGCGTCAAGATGGGCGCGACCGAGCACAGGGAGTTCCGGATGGCCAGGTTTCTGCTTCTCATGAACTACGGCGCCACGCTCGACTGCGACATCCCCATGCACGAGTGGGCGCGCGAGGACGTCGACCGCCACATCACGTTCCAGCACGACCTCGGTCGCGAGTTGACCGAGCGCGGCGAGCTGGTCGACGCCCAGGGGGTGGCGGGGCCGGAGGCGGCGAAGATCGTCACGTACAAGGGTGACGGTGCGCCCGTCGTGGACAGCGGGCCGTTCCCCGAGAGACGGGAGTTCCTCGCGGGTTACTGGCTGGTCGACGCCACGCCCGAGCGGGCGTTGGAGATCGCGGCCAAGGCCTCGGCCGCGCCCGGACCCGGTGGCCGGCCGTTGGGGCAGCCCATCGAGGTGCGCGAGATCATGGGTGCGCCCGACACGTCCGAGCTGTGACCGGACGGCCCCCGGCGGTGCCGGGGGCCGTCGTTCGGGTCAGTCGCTCTTCAAGGCGGACAGGAAGCCGGCGAAGGTCGCGGCCGTGAAGCCGAGGACCGGGCCACCGGGGTTCTTCGAGTCGCGGACCAGCAGTTGAGCGGCGCCCTGTGCCACCTCGACGCAGTCGCCGCCGTTGCCGCCGCTGTGACTCGACTTGTGCCAGGCCAGTTCGACACAGGCGCCGCCGTTGCCGGCGCTGTAGCTGGCCTTCTTCCACGCCAGCTCGACACACTGGCCGCCGTTGCCGCCGCTGTGACTCGACTTCTTCCAGGTCAAGGCCATCGTGCGCCCACCCTTCATATGGCTCACAGTTCTCCCGCAACTGTAGCCAGAAGGGCGCTGGTCTTCGTGGGCGAGAATGCGGCACCCACCACGTGGCGGAAAGTCATCTCATACTGGGCGACGTGCGCCGGGTCGTCGAGGGAGTTGGCTGACGTGAGGCTCTCCAGGTAGACGGCGTTACGTACGTTGTCGGGAAAACGCAGCAGAATGAACGGCAGACCCGTCGCAGCGTGCGCCCCGGCGCTGAACGGGATCACCTGGATGGTGACGTTCGACATCGACGCCAGCTTGCGCAGGTAGAGCAACTGGTCCTTCATCACGACCGGCCCGCCGACCATGGTCCGGATGGCGGCCTCGTGCAGGACCACGTGCTGGCGCTGGGGGTCCTCGTCGCGCGTGATGCGGGACAGCCGCGTCTGCCGGGCCTGGATCAGGCGGTCGATCTCCTCGGGCTCGTGGGTCGGGTTCGCCTCGATCAGGGCGCGGGCGTACTCGGGCGTCTGGAACTGCCCCGGGATGATCTCGGCGTGGTAGAGCAAGATCTCCGCCGCGATTTGTTCGAGACTGAAGAACTTGCGGAAGAAATCGGGGAGGACGGCGCCGTAAGGGGTGTGCGGCGCGCGCTTGCGGGCCTCGCGTCCCAGGTCCTCCAGCTCGCGGCGCTCGGTCTTGGTGGCGCTGAAGAAGTCGAGCACGTCCTTCAGCTCGGACGCGCGCACGGCCACGTCGCCGCACTCGACCCGCCTGATCTTCGCGGACGAGCACTCCAGGAGCGCGGCGACGTCGTCGACGGACTTCCCGGCCTTCTCGCGCAGCGCCGTGAGCGCCATACCCAACTGTCGCTTGTGGACGGTCGGATTCGCGCCGTTGGTCATGGATCTGGACCTTCCGGATAGCTCGAATGATGTCGGGTCGAGTGTGCCGCAAGACCGTCGGCTTCGGGTTCACACGATGGTGTACTTCCCAGCCTGCACGTGCAGTCATACCGTGAAGCTTGTGAAATATGGGGGAGGGGTCGAGGTGAAACGGGAGTTCCGTTGGCTGCCCTACGAAGGGCGTCGGCACGCCGTCCGCGCCGTGCTGGTCGCGCACGAGGTGGGCGAGACGCTGTGCGGTGTGCCCCTGGTCGTCCCGGCCACGAGCCCGTACGAGCGCTGGTGCTGGCCGACGTGCCCCGGGTGCGACTCGGCTTGGCGCAGCCACGAAGGAATCCCGGCCTTTCCGCGCGACGGTCGCGCACCGGGCAGGTACACACCGAGGAGGAGGCAGGCGCGTGATCAGCGCACTTGAGGAAGCGAGGGCAAGGCGCGTGGCCGAGGGGTCGAACTTCAAGGCATACGTGACCGCCGGGTATGTCGAGGGGAAGACCATCCGCGCACTCGCCGAAGCCACGGGTCGATCGTACGGCACGGTGCGCACAACCCTTGTGGCAGAAGGGATTCCGTTGCGTCGACGCGGCTACCGGCGGACCGCCGCGATGATGGCGGCGGGCGATGCGCGGGCCCGTCGGGAGGAGCTGTCGAGTGAGCTTCTCCGGGCCCGGCTGGCGCGGGGGATGACCGGCAAGTCCGCGGGATTCCAGGCGGGGATCAGTCAGTCCAAGGTGTCCAAAATGGAGACCGGGCGGTTGCTGCCGAAGGTGGAGGACGTCGAGCGGCTCGCGGACGTGTACGAGGTGGACACCGAGATGCGGGTCCGGCTGATCACGTTGGCCACGCGGGTCGCGCGGGATGCGGAACACCGTCGGGCCGTGCTGCACCGTGGTGTGTCGAGGCAACAGGTCGGCGTGGTCAAGGTGGCGTCCTCGGCGAGCACGATCCGGGTGCTGGGGGTGTCGGGCGTGCCGCGGGTGCTCGTCGAGGACATCAGCCCGCGCAAGCAGGTGATCGCGATCCTGACCGAGGGCGCGCTGCGCGGCTCGCCCGAGGCGTACGAGGACGCGCGGGAGGCGATGGAACGGCACAACGTGGACGTGCGCGTGGTGCCGTTCTACGGCGAGGTGGAGGTGCCCGAGTCCGGGTTCCAGATCTTCGACGCGCGGATGGTCGTCGTCGACCTGCTGGCGGGCAACGTGGTGATCACCGACGAGGACGACGTGAAGGGTCACCTCGAACGGTTCGCCACGCTGTACGCGCACTCGGTCGGCGGGGCCGAGCTGGAGCGCATCCTCGACGAGATCGACGACGAGTGCCGCGACCGGTTCGGGGAGGTGTGAATGGTCTCTATGACTTCAGTGTCAACTGAAAATCGTGCACCTTGTGCCGCCACAGCGAGCGGAGCGGGTAACCCTCCGACCCGGTGACCAAGGACAGGGCCTGGGCGCCGACGATCGCGGACGTGATGCCGTCGGCCTCCTCCCTGGTGTCGAGGCCGGGCGGGATCTCGCCCGCCGCGGCGGCGCGGGTGAGCAGGTCGCGGACCATCACGGCGACGCTGGCGAAGTGCGTGCCGGCGAGCATCTCGTACAGCTCGCTCGTGAACAGCAGGCGCACGCCGACGCGCACCGTGCGGTCGGTGCGCGTCAGGCAGCCCATGCGGTGGGTGACGTCGACCAAGGTGGTCAACGGGCTCACGCCCGTGCCCTCGATCTCGGCGCGCACCTCGTACCAGCGGCGGAAGTGCTCCTCGACGACCGCGGCGGCGAGCGCCTGCTTCGAGGGGAAGTGGCGGTACAGGGCGCCTTTCGTCACTGACACACGGCGGCACACGGCATCGAGTGAGGTGTTGTCGTAACCGTGCCGGTCGAACAGCTCGATCGCGGCCTCGACCAGCCCGGCCCGGGTCCGCGCGCCCTGCGTCAGATCGCTCACGGCGCGACCCACCGGAGGTTCGCGCAGGCGGTGGGCTGGGCGATGCCCGGCAGCCACGAACGCCACGTGCCGAACACGCCCCGGCTGCCGTCCGTGCTCATCGACAGCAGGTGCACCCCCACCAGACCGGCGAGTATTCCTTCGACACACGAATCGACGACCACCTCGTCGCGGAGTTCGCCGTGCGCGGCGGCGGCGTGCAGCAGGTCGCGGACCATCCAGCGCCACAGCGAGACCTGGCGCTCGGCGACGTCCTCGCAAATGGGTGCCTGGAACAGCAGCCGGGCGCGGTCGCGGTGTACCGCGTAGCCCAGATCGACCAGGGCTTGCAGGGGGCTGCCCTTCACCTGCGCCACCTGTTTGGCCCAGACGGTGGCCTGGCGTTCCAGCACGGCGATGGCCAGTTCCTTCTTGGAGCCGAAATGGCCGTACAGCGCGCCTTTCGTGACTCCGGCGAGGTCGCAGACGTCCTCGATGGTCGCCCTCGCGTAGCCGTGGCGCTCGAACGCGGTGGCCGCGGCGGCTAAGAGCCCGTCCCTGGTGGTCGACATCTCGGTGGCATGCTCTCCGGTGCGATGGTGCCCGACAGTCGCCGTCTGCGAGCAAAGCGGTGATACCGCGCGTCACGCGAGTGCCCGAGCCAGCACGAAGGTGTCCGCGTAAACGCGGAACTCGTGGATTAGACCACCACGAAGGCTGATCGACAACGCGAACTCGCAAGAAACCGGCAAGTGGCTGGCGACGACCCGAGCGTGAAGACGTCCCATGAGCACCGCCTCGGGTCGGTGCACGACCAGGCCGCGGGTGGTCACGCCGGTCAGTTCGAGAACCGACTGGAACGCCAGGAAGAACGCCTCGACCTCCCGCCGGTTGCGGACCACGGTCGGCCACGGCGCACCCGGCACGGGAGCCGTCCACCAGCGCAGATCTTCCGAGAAGAGGCGGCTGACGCCGGTGGTGTCCTTGGCGGTCCAGCGGGCGATCAGCCGTTCGACCACCATCGTGACATCGTCGCTCACCTTTTCATGAGTACTCCTCTCCGGTTCGCGGTGTCCGCGCGGGGAACACCCCGGGGTGGTACCCGCGGTGCACGCGTTTGACCCGGCGCACTCTGGGGACCGGCCGGCGACGCGGAGGTACGGCGATGGCGAAGGTCCCGAACCGGGTCGGCGTTGCGGACATCGAACACCTTGAGCGGAGTACGGCATTCCTGCGCGAGTTGGACTACCGGGAGGGCGGTGAGTCCTGTCGGGACCGCGCGTCGGCCGTGTTGGCGTGGTCCGAACAGCTCAGCCGGGCGCGGTGCACGACGACCATCCGGACGCGGCTGTCGGTGGCGTTGGGGGATCTCGCGAACCTCGTCGCGTGGACCTGTTTCGACACCGGCCTCACCGTTGCCGCGCAACGCTATTGGGACCTCGCGTTGGAGTACGGCGCGGACTCGCCGGACCTCGTGGCGAACGTGCACTACCGCGTCGGGCGGATGCGGTTGCACGCCGGCGAGCGGCACTCGGCGCTGCGGGCGTTCGACGCCGGGCTCGCGTCGGCGCTGTCGTCGCACACCGCGGCGATCCTGCAAGCCAACTGCGCGTGGGTACATGCCGGGCTGGGCGACCACGCGTCCGCGATGACGTGCCTGGGCGCCGCGATGTCGGAGTTCTCCAAGACCCGCGGTCCGGTGCCCGGCTGGGCACGGTTCTTCGACGAGACGGACCTGTCCGCGATGACCGGGATGGTGCACTCCGAACTGGCCCGCACGGTGTCGCCGTCGTCGACCGGGCGGGCGATCCAGGCCCTGTCGATCGCGGTGCGCGGGTACGGGCCGGGTGCGACGCGCAGCCGGGTCTTCAGCCTGATCGCGTTGGCGGGCAACCACCTCCGGGAGGGGGACGCGGACGAGGCGCTGCGGTGCGGCACGGCGGCGATGGCGTCGCGGGTGGGGTCGGGACGGGTGCTCGACCGGCTGATCCCGTTGCGCCTTCTGGCGGAACGCAACCGGGGCGACGCCGACGCCCGCGAGCTGGCGACGCGGCTGCGCGAGTTCACGACTCGGGACTGACCTGCTGATTCGCCCTACTGCGACGGTGGGTCGTGCAATATCTTCAGGCTCGGAGGTGGGCCGGTGAATCGGTACGAGCGGTTGAACGCGGTGCTGGAACTCCTCGCCGAGCGCGGCAGGATCGAGGTCGAGGACATCGCCGCGGAGCTGGACGTCTCCGGCGCGACCGTTCGCCGCGATCTGGACCACCTCGCCGGGCAGCACCTGTTGACGCGTACCCGTGGCGGCGCTGTGGCCCATGCGGTCGCTTATGACCTTCCTTTGCGCTATAAGACGGTGCGCCGTTCGGGTGAGAAGCAGCGGATCGGGCGGGCGGCGGCTTCCCGGGTGTCGCGCGGGGAGGTGGTGGGGATGAACGGTGGGACCACCACCACCGAGGTGGCTCGGGCCTTGATGACCAGCGCCGAGGTGGGCGGGGCGGAGGGGGACGGGTTGATCACCGTCGTGACCAACGCGTTGAACATCGCGAACGAGTTGGCGGTTCGGCCGCAGGTGAAGTTGGTGGTGACGGGTGGGGTGGCTCGGCCGCAGTCCTATGAGCTGATGAGTCCGCTGGCCGGGAAGATCTTGAGCGGGTTGAGCTTGGACGTGACGTTTCTCGGGGTGGATGCGATAGATCCGGACGCGGGGGTGTCGGCGCACCACGAGGGGGATGCGGACATCAACCGGCTGTTGGCGGAGCGGGCGCGGCGGGTGATCGTGGTGGCGGACTCGTCGAAGATCGGGGAGCGGGCGTTCGTGTCGATCTGCGCCACGGCGGTGGTGGACGTGTTGGTGACGGACACGGAGGCGCCGCCGGAGGCTGTTCGGCGGTTTCGGGAGCGTGGGGTGGAGGTCGTGCAGGTCTGAACGCGCGAGTCCTCCACTCGGGCACCCCGAAACACGCACTCGGACAGTGCGAAATACCCACTTCGACACCCTCGATCGGGTGTCAGGGCGACGGGGAGTTGGCGTTGGGGATGTAGAGGGTGGGGGTGCCCTCGGGGGTGGCGGGGACCGTCCAGGTGTTGTTCGTGCCGTCCGATTCCTGGAGGGCGTAGGCGACGGTGTCGTCGTCGAGCCAGGCCGGTTGGTCGTCCACCGAGCGGGTCTCGGGTAGTGGGGTGATCGTTTTGGTCTTCAGGTCCATGGTGGAGAGGCGCCAGCCCTGTTGGGGGTCGCCGTTGTTGGCCGCCTTGTAGGCGATGCGGGTGCCGTCGGGGGACAGGGAGGGGCATTCGACGTTGTCGATCAAGGTTCTGATCGTTCTGGCCGCGAAGTCGCCTTCCACCAGGTAGCGGTGGCCGTTGGTGGACATCGTGGCGTAGAAGCGGTTGTCGTCCGCCGTGAAGGTGACGCCCCAGAAGTTGACGTCGGAGGCCTGGTAGGGCTTGTCGTCGACGTACGCGGTGAACTCCTCCAGGGACATGACCGTCGTGCCGGTCTTCGTGTCGAGGATCCCGGTGCTGGTGGAGAAGCCGTTGGCGGCGTAGGAGTGGCCGTCCACGAACAGCGTCCAGCCGATCATCCGGCCGCTGGCCGAGACCCTCGTCCGGTTCGGGAAGCCGGTCAGGGGGATGGTTCGTCGTTCCTTGAGGTCCTTGTCCAGGACGGCCAGCTCTCCGGCTTTCAGTGCGCCCACGGGGCGTAGGCAGGAGATCGTGCCGGCGGCCTCGTAGGCGCGGTCGCAGCGTTGTTCGGTCACGTTCCTCGGGCCGGTGGGGTCGGTGCGGTCCACTGACGACAGGCGGCCGTTGGTGAGGATCTGGACGCGGTCGCCGCCGGTCGACGGGGCGGTGGCCACGTCGTCGGTGTCGGGGGTCGCGGACAGGGCCGTGTAGCCCACCGCGACGCCGCCCAGGAGGACGGCGGCGGTCGCGGTGACGAGGATTCGGGTGTTCATCTGCGGCGTCCCAGCAGGTAGGCGGTGGTGACGAGAGCTGTGGCGACACCGGCGGCGGCCAGGCGGGTGGCGGTTTCCGGGCCGAAGTACTTCCAGGCCAGGCCGAAGAGGACCGACGAGCCCAGGTAGGCCAGGGCCTGTCCGCTTTGGATCAGCGCGATTCCGGTCGTGCGCAGGCGTTCCGGGAGTGCGGGGCCGGCCAGGGCCATGAGTACGCCGTCGGTGGTGGCGTAGAAGGTGCCGTAGAGGGCCAGGACCGCGAGGTGGAGGGGGATTCCGTCGAGCGGGCTGTGGATCAGCAGGTAGGCGGTGGCCAGGGCGACGTAGCCCGCGAGCATGACGGGGAGGCGTCCGATTTTGTCGGCCAGTGCGCCCAGGGGTGCTGCCAGGAGGAGGTAGACGAGGCTGGTGCCCACCGCGAGCAGGGGGAACCAGCCGATGGTGAGGCCCTCGCGTTTTTGCAGCAGCAGGTAGACGAAGCCGTCGCCGATGGTGGCCAGGCCGAGGACGGCGGCGGCGATGACGAGGCGTCGTACGCGTGAGTCGCGGAGTAGGGTGCCGATCTCCTTGACGCGAACGGGTTCCCGGGCGGGCAGGGTCGAGCGGTGGTCGCGGACGAACATCGCCAGGACCACCACACCCATGGCGGCCACGCAGAAGCTCGCGACGAAGACCGCGTCGAACGAGTCCGCCGCGGCGGCCAGGACCGCGAGCGCCACCAAGGGTCCGAGGAAGGCGCCTACGCCGTCCATCGCGCGGTGGACGCCGAAGGCCCGGCCCAGGTCGCCGGACGGGGTGGACAGGGTGATCAGCGCGTCGCGTGGGGCGGTGCGCAGGCCCTTGCCGGCGCGGTCGATCGTGATCGCGGCGCCCAGCAGTGCGGTCGAGGTGCCGGCGATGAGGAGTCCGAGTTTGGCTACGGCGGACAGGGCGTAGCCCGTGCCCGCCACGGCTTTGCGGCGGTCGGTCTTGTCGGCCAGGTAGCCGCCCACCAGGCGCAGCAGCGTCGTCGCGCCGGTGTAGACGCCGTCGATCACGCCGTATGCCGCCGGGCTCAGGCCCAGGCCGACCACCAGGTACAGGGGGAGTACGGCGGTCACCATCTCCGACGACACGTCGGTGATCAGGCTGACGGTGCCGAGGGCGAAGACGTTGCCGCTCAGGCCCTTCCAGCCGAGTTTTCGTGGACGTTCCACAGTGGACAGGTACACGGGCGCCTCCCGGGGTGCCGCACCCGGCCCGCGCGGGCCGGGTGCGGCGGTGTGTGCGGGTCAGTGACAGGCGGTGGTGCCGCTGTCGGAGTAGGACTTGCCCGCCTCGGGGACGAACTGCCAGTCGAAGCTGTTGCTGTGCAGCGTCAGCTTCAGCACGCCGTAGGTGTCGCTGTTGCGTGCCTCGCTGTTGGGCTTGATGGTGCCGAAGCCGTAGTGGCTGGCGCCGCCCATGCCCGCGACGAACGACCGGATGCCCCGGGTGTTGTCGAGGTTGCCGTTGGCGTCCTGCGGCGCGAAGCGCTCGTACTGGTGGTTGTGGCCGAACAGGATCACGTCCGCGTTGTAGTCGTACAGCGCCTGGTAGAGCGGGCGCGTGGACGTGGACGGCGCGTGGTTGGAGCCGGAGGTGTAGAGCGGGTGGTGCCAGTAGGCGGCGGTGCACGGCTTGGTGCTCGCCGCGAGGTCGTTGCGCAGCCACTGCTCCTGCGCGGACCCGGCCGACATGGAGATGTTCGAGTTCAGGGACACGATGTGCCAGTTGCCCAGGTCGAACGAGTAGTAGCCCTGGCCGGACGGACCGGCCTGCGCGCCGAAGTACGAGTAGTAGCCGGTGGCGCCGCTGGTGTTGTAGTCGTGGTTGCCCGGCGACGGACGCGTGCGCGCCTTGTGCCGGCCCCACGTCGGGTCGTAGTAGTTGTTGAACTCGCTGGTGGTGCCGTTGTCGTAGACGTTGTCACCGGTCGTCCACACCGTGCCCGCGATGCCGTCGAGCAGGGCGGCGGTGGCGCTGTCGCCCGAACCGGAGTTCGCGATGTCGCCCGCGCCGACGAACACCGGGTCGCCGCCGGGCTGCTGCGTGGTGGTCGTGGTCGTCGGGGTGGTGCCGGTCGTCACGACGAGCTGCGGCGCGGTGGTGCCGGTCTCGCGCGAGTCGTAGTCGGAACCGTCGCTGTTGGACGACGTGATCGCGACGCTGTAGGTGCCGTTGGCGGTGACCTGCGAGGTCACGTCGATCTCGTACCAGGTGTTGCGCGAGACCGAGCCGAGGGAGCCGAGCGTGGCGCCGTCGATCGCGGGCTGGTTGGCGTAGGTCACGCCGGACTCGGTCCAGGTCGTGTTCGTGGTCAGGCGGAACGTGCCGCCGGCCGGGCTGGACGCGCCCGACACGTCGTCGGTGTGCACGCGGAGCTTGGCGCTGGTCACCGTGCCGGACACGCCGGTGACGGCGAACTTGAGGAAGGTCCGCTTCGTGGGCGAACCGTCCACGCCGAGGCTGCTCGCCGTGCCGAAGTTGGTGCTCGTGGAGCCGCTGTCGACGTAGGTGTCGGCGGTGGCGGGGAAGGTCGTGGAGGCGGCGGAGGCGGAGTACTGCGAGGCGACGACGACGAACGTGGCCGCGGTGACGACGCCGGCGGCGAGGACCGCGACGCTGCGACGTGACATGCGGTGGACCCTTCGTGCGGTGGTGGACAAGGGCGTCGCAGACCGTAAAGAGGGCGGGGCACGGTGCGATGCACGCCCGACGGCGCACGGGTGAACGACTGACGAACTGCGGTACCAGGCCGTTTCGTGGGGAATCCTCGCTCTACCAGGGGATTCGTGAGAGGTCGACGGTTTGGCTGATCAAAGGTTCGGCTGGTATGGACCTGTTGCGGGTTGGCGAAGTTCGGCCGCGGCGGCCTCGGACACGGCTTCGGACACGCGGCGCAGGACCGAGGAGTCGAGCTTCCAGCGTTGCCAGTGCAGCGCCACGTCGACGGGGTGCTCCGGGAACAGGTCGACCAGACCGCGGTGGCGGCGTAGCTGCTGCTCGCTGAGCAGTCCCCAGCCCAGGCCCGCGACGACGGCGTCCTCGAAGACCGGGCTGTCGGGCAGGTGGTGGCGCCGGGCGGCGGCGGGCCGGCCGGTGCGATCGCGGCAGAACGCGTCCTGGAGGTCGTCCTTCTCGTCGAACACGATCACCGGCAGCTCGTCCAGGGGGACGCCCTTCCAGCGCTTGGCGAAAGTTTTGTTCGCGACGGCGTGGTAGCGCATCGCGCCGAGCGGGTCGACGCGGCAGCCCTGCACGGGGCTCGGCGTGGACGTGACGGCCGCGACCACCAGGCCCTGGCGCAGCAGGTCGGCGGTGTAGTCCTGGTCGTCGCGGCGGACCGACAGGAGCACGTCGTCGGCGACCTCCTTGACGACCGCGCGGAACCAGGTGTTGAGGGAGTCCGCGTTGACCGCGACGCTCAGCGGGGCCGGGCCCAGGGCGAGGCCGAGTTCGCCGAGCGTCTCGCGTTCGACGAGGTCGAGCTGGCGGCCGTAGCGGGCGACCGCGACCCCGGATTCGGTGAGGCGGGCGGGTTTGGCGCGGACCAGCAGGACGCGTCCGGTGCGTTGTTCCAGGGCTTTGATGCGTTGGCTCACGGCCGACGGGGTGATGTGCAGCTTGCGGGCGGCGGCGTCGAGCGTGCCCTCGTCCAGCACGGCCAGGAGGGTGCGGACGGCTTCGGGATCGAGCATCACGCGTGCTAATGATACTTAAGGAAGTGTAGCTGGCCTTATGGTCGGTCGATTTCATACGGTCGGGGCGTGATGTATGCGGTTCTGGCCGGGCTGGGTACCGGGTTCTCGCTCATTGTCGTGATCGGTGCGCAGAACGCCTTGGTGCTGCGTCAGGGTGTGCTGCGGCAGCAGGTGGCTGTCGTCGTCGCGCTGTGTGCGGCGTCGGACGCGGTGTTGATCACGGTCGGGGTGGCGGCCGGGTCGTTGTCGGTGCCTCCGGCGGTGCTGGTGGTGCCGCGGGTGGGCGGGGCGGCGTTCTTGCTGTACTACGGGTATTCGGCGTTCCGGCGGGCGTTCCGGGCGAGTGCCTTGGAGCCCGCGGCCCAGCCTGCCGCGACGGTTGTGTTGACCTGCTTGGCTTTTACGTGGTTGAACCCGCACGTGTACGTGGACACCGTGTTGTTGTTGGGCACGACTTCGACGACGTGGGGCGCGGACCGGTGGTGGTTCGGAGTGGGAGCGGCTTGCGCGAGCGTGACGTGGTTCTGCTCGTTGGGGTTCGGCGCCCGCCACCTGGCCCCGCTGTTCACCCGGCCGGTGGCGTGGCGGGTGTTGGACGGGTTCGTCGCGGTGATCACGACCGTGACGGCCGTGTCGCTGCTGACCGCGATCCGAACGTGATCCCACCTTCAGGTGACTGTCCACAGTGGAAGTTGTGGCGCCGTCTTCGCTCTTCCTAGGGTCTAGGCGACCGCATTCCAGGAGGAATCGTGACACGTATTCACGCTGCCCGTGCCGTCGCGCTGGGCACGGCCACCGCTCTCGCCACCGCTCTCGGCATCGTGCCGTCCGCCGGTGCGCAGCCCACCGCCAAAGCGGAGTACCAGTGGGTCGCCCTGGGCGACTCTTACACCGCCGGGGTCATCCCGGCCTCGGGTGACACCTTCGAGGTGCCCCGGGACGGCTGTGAGCGCACCGACCGGTCGTACCCGCAGGTGATCGACCGCGACCTCGGCGCGCTGTTCGAACTCACCAACGTGAGCTGTGGTGCCGCCACGATCGAGGATGTCTCCTTCCGGGCACAGCAGCCGATCGGCCGACACCTGCCGCCCCTTGTCGAAGACCCGGACTACCCCTTCCCCCCGGTGCCGCCGCAATCCGAAGCCGCGGGTTCGGACACCGACGTGATCACAGTCGGCGTCGGCGGCAACACCCTCGGGTTCGCCGAACTGCTCCTCCAGTGCCTGCGACTGGGTGGAGATGCGGGCGGTGTCGGAACTCCGTGCCGGGACGCGCAGTCCGACGGCATCCGCGCCCGTCTCGACAAGGTGGGGAGCGACTACGAGGAACTGCTCAGGGTGCTCCACGAGCGTGCCCCCAAGGCGAAGATCCTCGCGGTCGGATACCCGACGGTCATCCCCGGGAATGCCGCAGACTGCGAGTACAACAACTTCGAGCAGTTCGGCTCGGTCACGCCGGAGGACCTGGACTGGCTGCGCAAGGACGTGCTGGAACCTCTCAACGCGGTCATCAAGGCCGCGGCCGAGACTCATGACGCCACCGTGTTCGTCGACCTGTACGAGTCGTCCCGTGACCACAGCGTGTGTGCCGCCACCAAGTGGGTGGACGGCATCTTCACCCAGGTCCCCGACCAGATGGCCTTCGTGCATCCCAACGCCCAGGGGCACCGGAACGCGGCGGACCACGTCACCGAGGCACTGTTGAACACCATCAGCTGACGGAATCCTGTCCCGTGGCCGCCCCGGCATCGTGCCGGGGCGGTTTTTGTCGTGGTGGCGTTCTCGGGCGTTACCGCTCCCGGTGGGCGAGTGCTTTGGGGGGCGATAGGAGTTTCCGATATGTCGGGCGTTAATTGATCAGCCGTGTGGCGCTTGCCTGTTCGACCACTGGACGTCCCCTGGCAGCGTGACTGTCGCGCCGGGGTTCCAGGGGTGAGGGGGCGGGGTCCGTGGCGCGTTTCCAGTGCTATCGCACGGTGCAGACGGGGGTGCGGTGGCGGTTGCTCGGGGGCAACAACCGGGTGCTCGGGGTCGGGGTGCGGGTGCACCTCGACCAAGCCGCCGCTTTGGCCGAGATCGAGGTGGTCCGGGTCGACGGCGCGATGGCGGACTTCACCATCGAGCACGCGGACAACGGGGCGTGGTGGTGGCGGCTGGGCGGGTTGGCGCGGTCCGCCCAGGGGTTCGCGCGGCGGGTGGACGCCGAGTTGGCGGCGGCGCGGTTCCGCGACCGGGTCGCGGACGCGGCGCTGGACCCGGTGCTGGCCGTGTTCCAGCCCGGGCGAAGAGGCAGATCCAGCCGGGGTCGGTCACAGCGGCCCGCGGGCTGACTCCGGACGGTGGACTGGTGCGGGTCGGGTCCGGGGCGGGTGGCCCTGGAGCGTCGGCCGGCCGGCCCGAGGGCGGCCCCGGCGTGCGGAGAGTTCGGGAGCGGGGCGCTCCCGGGCAGCGGATGTGTGGCCGCAGTGCGGAATTGGTCGGGCGTTCACCCGGGTGCGCGGGTCCGGTCATCGGGCCGGTTTTCCCTTGCCGTGCAACGAGTCCGGGAGGATGAATGGACGAGCCGCGCGTACTGGCACCCGCCGTGCCGGTCGCCGACCGCGTGTTCCGCGCGGTGGTGCGGTCCTGTGGTGTGCTGGTCCTGCTCATCATGGGCGGGATCGGGCTCTTTTTGGCCTACCAGGCGATCCCCACGCTCGACGTCCTCGGCTGGAGCTTCTTCACGGAGAACCGCTGGCGGCCCGAGTCCAACCAGCTCGGCATCCTGTCGATCGCGCTGGGCACGCTCCAGGTCGCGCTGGTCGCCATCCTCATCGCCGTCCCGGTCGCGCTGGGCACGGCGCTCTACATCTCCGAGTACGCGCCCCTGAAAGTGAGGCGCACTCTGGTGGCACTGCTGGACCTCATGGCCGCGGTGCCCAGCGTCATCTACGGCCTGTGGGGCTTCTTCTTCCTCCAAGGCGAGATCATCTACCTCTCCCGCTGGCTCTCGCGGAACCTGTCGTTCCTGCCCTTCTTCAAGGTGGAGACCGACACGACGGCGGCGGTGTGGGAGAAGAGCCAGTACACCTCCTCGATCTTCATCTGCGGTGTCGTCGTGTCGATGATGGTCATCCCGATCACCGCGTCGGTGATGCGCGAGGTGTTCTCGTCCGCGCCCGTCGGCGAACGCGAGGCCGCACTCGCGCTCGGCTCCACGCGGTGGGGGGTCGTCCGCTCCGTGGTGCTGCCGTTCGGGCGCGGCGGCATCATCGGCGGGACGATGCTGGGCCTGGGCCGCGCGCTGGGCGAGACGATCGCCGTCGCGCTGATCATCTCGCCCGCGTTCGACGTCAAGTTCCGGCCGCTGGAGAAGGGCGGCAACACGATCTCGCAGCTCATCGCGCTGCGGTTCGGCGAGTCCAGCCCGTTCCAGCTCTCCGCGCTGCTGGCGGCCGGTCTCGTGCTGTTCCTGTTCACGTTGCTGATCAACGTGCTCGCGTCGACGGTGGTGGCCCGCAGTCGTAGCGGCGCCGCCACGGAGATCTGAGGTAGCGCATGACGATGGTCGCCGAACCCGAGGTGACGGCGCCGCCCGCCGTCGAGGAGGTCCGCCGCCGCGTCGGCGGGCGCACGCTGGACGACGTGCTCGCCGCGCTCGGCTCGGCGTTCGGGTCGCTGGCGCTGGTGTGGGTGCTCTACCAGAACCTGCTGCCCACGTCCGGGCGGCTGGGGTTCGTGGTGTGCTGGTACCTGGCCTTCCTGCTGCTGTACGCGGCGGTCACCGCGTTGCGCCACCCGCGCACGGTGATCGCGGACCGGCTCGCGGCGGCGGTCGTGCACGGCCTGGCCGCGTTGCTGGGACTCGGGCTGCTGCTGGTCGTGGGCTACACGTTCTGGCGTGGCGCGGAAGCGTTGGGGTACGGCAACTTCTTCGTCCAGGACATGCGCACGGCCGGTCCGCTCGACCCGCTCGGCCGGGGCGGCGTGCTGCACGCCCTGGTCGGCACCCTGGTGCAGATCACCATCGCGGTCGTGATCACGCTGCCGCTCGGTGTGGGCTGCGCGGTGTTCCTCAACGAGGTCAAGGGTCCGCTGGCCCGGCCGGTGCGCACGGTCGTGGAGGCCATGACCGCGCTGCCCTCGATCGTGGCCGGGTTGTTCATCTACGTGACCGTGCTGGTGTTCGCCGGGTTCGACCGCTCCGGGCTCGCCGCGTCGCTGGCCATCGGCGTGATGATGCTGCCGATCATCGCCCGCGCGGCCGAGGTCGTGCTGCGGGTGGTGCCCAACGGGTTGCGCGAGGCCAGTCTCGCGCTCGGCGCGTCCCAGTGGAGCACGGTGTGGCGGGTGGTGCTGCCGACCGCGCGGCCGTCGCTGGCCACGGCGTTGATCCTGGGCATCGCGCGCGGTATCGGCGAGACCTCGCCCGTGCTGCTCACCGCCGGGTACACCACGTACCTCAACGTCGACCCGACCTCGGGTCCGATGGTGTCGCTGCCGCTGGTCACCTACAGCCTGGCGCGCTCCTCGGAGAAGGTCGACCAGGTCCGGGCGTTCGGCGCGGCCTCGATCCTGCTCGCGCTCGTACTGCTGCTGTTCGTGATCGCGCGCGTGGTGGCGCAGCGGTCGACCAAGGGGGGACGTCGGTGAAACGCCTTTTCCTCGTGGTGGCGCTGCTGCTCGTGGCAGCCGCCCCCGCGCAGGCCGCGCAGGGTTACTACCCGATCCGCGGCTCGGGCTCGTCGTGGAGCGAGAACGCCATCAAGCAGTGGATCTCCGACGCGAGCACGTTCGGCCTGACCGCGAGCTACTCGGGCACCGGATCGAGCGCGGGCCGGTTGGACTTCGCGCAGAAGATGAACGACTTCGCCGTGTCGGAGATCCCGTTCCAGGGCGTCGACCCGACCACCGGCAACGCCGACGACGCCAACGGCCGCCCGTTCGCCTACATGCCGATCGTCGCGGGCGGCACGGCGTTCATGTACCACGTCACGATCAACGGCAAGCTGGTCCGCGACCTGCGGCTGCGCGGCGACACGATCACGAGGATCTTCACCGGCGCGATCACGAACTGGAACGACGACCAGATCACCGAGGACAACAACGGCCGCCGCCTGCCCAGCAAGAAGATCGTGCCCGTGGTGCGGTCCGACGGCTCGGGCACCACGGCCCAGTTCACGCTCTGGATGTCCAAGCAGCACGGCGACCGGTACTGCCCGTTCTTCGCCGAGAACGTCAACGCCTCCAAGCCGTGCGGGCTCACGTCGTACTACCCGACGTTCGGCAACGCGGTCGCGCAGAGCGGGTCCAGCCAGATGGCCGGGTACATCTCGGCCGAGTACGGCGAGGGCGCCATCGGGTACGTCGAGTACTCCTACGCCCGCGCGCTGGACTACCCGGTGGCCAAGGTGCGCAACGCGGCGGACTACTTCGTCGAGCCGACCGACTACAACGTGGCGGTCGCGCTCCAGTCGGCGCGGATCGAACGGGACTCCTCGAAGGAGACCTACCTGACGCAGATCCTCGACGACGTGTACCGCAGCCCGGACGCGCGCACCTACCCGCTGTCCTCCTACTCGTACATGATCCTGCCGACGTCCGAGGACGGGAAGACCACCCGCGACTCGGGGCGGACGCTGTCGGCGTTCGCGCGGTACTTCCTGTGCGGCGGGCAGAAGAAGATGGGCGCGCTGGGGTACTCGCCGTTGCCGTTGAACCTGGTGCAGGCCGGGTTCGAGCAGGTCAAACGGGTCCCGGGCGCGGAGCAGACCGACCTGCGGCCAGAGGGCTGCGACAACCCGACCTTCGACCCCGCGGACCCGAACAGCAACAAGCTCGCCAAGACCGCGCCCATGCCCGAGCCGTGCGACAAGGTCGGCGCCGGGCCGTGCGGCACCTCGGGGCCGCAGGGCAACGGGCAGTCCTCGTCCAACGGCCAGGCCGGCACCGAGGGGCAGGCGTCCGCGAACGGCCAGACCCCGGCGCGGGACCTCGACGGCGACGGGCAGCCCGACGCGGGCGTCGACCCGGTGACCGGTCTCGCGGTCGGGCAGCAGGGCCAGGACGGGACGTCCTCGGCCACCGGGAACGCGGTGGAGCTGGCCGCCTCCCGGTCGGACGCGGGCGACCGGGCGCTGACCGTGCTCGCGGCCGTGGAGTTGGTGCTCGTGCTGGTGGTGCCCACGTTCGTCGCCCGCGCGGTCATGCGTCGGCGCTCCCAGGGGGGATGAGATGCGCAGGACTGTCCTGTTGGGACTGGTTTTCGTGCTGGTCGGGCTCTCCGCGCCCGCCGCCGCCGAGGTGGTCGTGCCCGGGGCGGGCAGCGGTGAACCGGTCACGGCCACGCAGACGTTCGACGAGCACTACAACTCCGGCGGCCCGGCCGAGGGGTCGGTGACCGTGTCGCAGACCGCCGACCTGGTGCGCCAGCGGGTGAAGGTGTCGTGGTCGGGACTGCGGCCCACGGCCGGGTCCGGCGTCGGCGCGAGCTACCCGGTCGTCGTGATGCAGTGCTGGGGCGCCCCGGCCGACGTCAAGCGCGAGAACTGCTGGGCGGCCGGGCGCGGCATGGAGCCCGCCACGTTCAACGACGCGCAGCCCTACGATCCGGTGCTGTTCGGCGACTTCGGCGACATCGGCCTGAACCTGTACACGGTCATGTCGTTCACCGCGCGCGACGGCAAGCGCTACTCGTGGGACCAGGTCGAGGTCGACCCGGCCACCGGGCACCCGGTGGCGTGGCCCGACGGCAGCGTGCTGCCCGGCCCGCCGCCGGACCTGTCGCAGGACACGTACAACTTCGTGCTGCCGCCGACGTTGATCGGCGAGACCCGAGCCGACGGCACCGGATCCGCGGACATCGAACTGCTGACCGCCGACCAGATGCCCAGCGTCGGGTGCTCGGACGTGAACGCGTGCTCGCTGGTGGTCGTGCCGGTCGGCGATCCGAACTGCGTGCCCGAGGACCAGATCCTGCTCGACGAGTGGAAGGCGGGCTGCCTGCCGCACGCCACCGACTACTCGTCGATGCGCGACGCGTCCACGTGGAAGACGCCGACGAACTGGGGTCGGCGGTTCGCGTTCCCGCTGTCGTTCCGCAAGAGCCCGCAGGTGTGCACGGCGGACGACCGGTCGGAGACGACGTTGACCGGCTCGCCCTACCTGGGCCAGTTGATGGCGTCGTGGCGGCCCAAGTTCTGCCTGGACGGCAACCTGTTCAAGCTCGGGTACACGTCGTTGGGTGAAGGTGACGCGCGTCGCCAGTTCACCGCGAACCTGCGGGAACGGCGGGCCGACGGCGTGAACGCCGTGCTCACGTCGCGACCCGTGGCCGCGGTCGAAGGGGCGCCGGTCGGGCACGCGCCGGTCGCGGTGTCCGGGTTCTCGGTGAGCTTCGTGCTCGACGACGCGGACGGGCGCGAGGTTCTCGACCTCAAGCTGACACCCAGGTTGTTGCTGAAGATGCTGACCCAGTCCTACACGGGCGCGGCGCCGGGCATCGAGACCCACCCGGCGATCTCGGGCAACCCCACCTGGTGGGGCAACGACCCCGAGCTGGTGGAGGTCAACGGGGGGCTGCGGCTGCGCGACATCAACGTGGCGCCGTCGGCCTACCCCGTGGCCGTGCAGGGTGACATGGACCTGACCTGGGCGTTGACCGCCTACATCGCCAGTGACGCCGAGGCGTTGGCGTTCCTGGGCGGCACGCCGGACCGGTGGGGCATGAAGATCAACCCCAAGTTCGCGGCCCAGGTGCTGCCCTACGACCGGTTCGAGCTGCGGGACGACTGGAGGGTCCCGGCGAACTCGCCGACCTACAAGGAACAGCTCTGGTTCAACCTGGTGGCCAACCAGGTGGCGTCGGTGGTGGGCGCGGCCGTGGCGCTGGTCCAGGCCCGGCCCACCGCGACCACGAACGAGACGATCGACAACGGCAAGCTGGTCTACAAGCGGCCCGAACGGCAGCAGACCGGCAACCGGGCGTTGCTGGCGATCACGGATCTGGGCGACAGCCTGGTGTTCGGGCTGCCCTCGGCGGCATTGCGATCGCGGACCGGGGAGTTCGTCGTGCCCACGCCCGAGTCGTTGACGTTCGGCGTGGCGACGACCGTGCTGGACGAGCGGACGGGCGTGCTGACGATCGACCACACCCGCACCGACGGGCGGGCCTACCCGGGGACGGTGCTGGTGTACGCGGCCGTGCCGACTCGCGGGCTGCCCGCCGGCGAGGGGGAGCGGTACGCGGCGTTCCTGGAGTACGCCGCCGGGGCGGGTCAGCAGGCCGGTGTGGGCGTGGGGCAGTTGCCCGTGGGGTACCTGCCGTTGCCCGAGCCGTTGCGGGAGCAGGCGCGGGTGGTGGCGCGTGCGGTGCGGGAGCAGAAGGGCGACGTGCCGCCCGCGCCGCAGAGCGTCGTGTCGAACCCGTCCGGGCGGGGGTCCGCGGTCGCCGCCGCTGCCCGGCCGGCGGTCGCTCCGGCGGCACCCGTCGCGACCACTTCGGTGTCGGCCCAGCCCAGTGTGGTGACGTCGTCGGCGCGTCCGGTGACGAGCGCGGCCACGCGCGTCGAGTCCTCGTCCGCCGGGCGGTGGTTGCTGCCGGGGTTGTTGGGGCTCGGGGTGTTGGCCGGGGTGATGGCGCCGTTGGCGACGGTCGTCGCGACGCCCGGCCACCCGGTGCGGCGGTTCTTCGGCGGGCTGTTCCGGCGATGAGATCCCCTGTGACGGTCGTGCTGCTGTCGCTTTCGTTGCTGCTGTTGAACTTCGCCGCCTACCTGCTGCTGGTGGGGCCTGTGCGGTACGAGCGGGCCCAGGACGTGCTGTACGCGCAGGCCCGTGAGGAGTTGGCCGGGATCGAAATGCCGTTCAGTGGCGCGATCGAACCCGGTCGGCCGGTGGCGGTGCTGTCGGTCCCGGGGTTGCGGATCACCCAGGTGGTGGTGGAGGGCACGGCCGGTGCGCAGTTGCTGGACGGGCCGGGGCATCGGCGGACCAGTCCGTTGCCGGGGCAGGCCGGGGTGTCGGTGTTGATGGGGCGGGCGGTGACGTTCGGGGCGCCTTTTCGGGATGTGACGGCGTTGCGGGCCGGGGACGAGATCGTGGCGACGACCGGGCAGGGGCGGTTCACCTACCGGGTCGACGGGGTGCGGCGGTCCGGTGATCCGGTGCCGCCGTCGCCGGGGAAGGGGGTCGGGCGGTTGGTGCTCGTGACCGCCGAGGGGGGTGACGTGCTGGGGTTGCCGTTGCGGGCCGAGCGGTCGGTGTACGTGGACGCCACCTTGTTGGATGTCCCGGTGCCGGCCGGGCCGCGGCCTTCGTTGGTGGGCAAGGAGGAGGACGTGTTGGCGCACGACTCGTCCGGCCTGGTGCCGCTGGTGTTGTGGTTGCAGGTGTTGTTGGCGGCCGTGGTGGGTGTCGCGTGGGCGGCCGTGCGCTGGGGGCGTTGGGAGACCTGGCTGGTCGGGTTTCCCGTGTTGTTGGGGGCTTCCTGGCAGGTGTACGAGCACGTGGCCGTGGTCGTGATGCCTAACCTGCTCTGATCTATTCGTGTGACAAAGCCCCCGGCGGATTCCGGGGGCTTTGCCACTTCTCGGCCAGGCGAAGCCGAAGAGGTGGCCGGTATCATCGGTCCATGAGCGTCGTGAACGGTCGCAATCTGGACGCCCGTATCAGGGCTCTGGAGACCCGCCTCAAGCAGGTCGAGGGGATTCAGCAGATTCAGGTCGAGAAGTTGGTCGCGCAGGTCGAGGAGACCCATCGCGGGGTGACTCTCATTCTTTCGATGTTGGCACGTGACCCGGAACTCGCGAAGCTGATTCCGCAGAGCCCTTCGGACGGGCCTTCGAGCGAAGGCTGAGCGGTGCACTCCCGCCGGGTTCCTCCGGGACGGGGACTTCGCCGCAGATCACCCCGATCGGGCTACGTGACGGCAAAGGGCTCCCCGCTGGTCGTCGGGGAGCCCTCTGAGGGAGAGTCTTCAGCTCACGACGGCCTTCACGGCGATCAGCTGGGTGCGCTTGGTCGCCTTCAGGTGGTTGTCCGACACGAAGATCAGGCTGCGGGCACCGTCGGCCCGCACCGGGCCCCACGTGAGGGCCTCCAGCTCGTCGGTCCGCACGCCGAGCCGCGAGACGTCCAGCACGAGGCGCTTGGACAGGGTGTCGACCTGCTCGCCGGCCAGGGCCGGGACGTCCGCGATGTTCGTGGCACCGTTGGCGAAGTCGACCTCGTAGAGCTTCGCGTCCCGGCCGGTGCGCTCCAGCACCAGGAAGCGGGTCTCGGTGACGGCCAGCAGTTCGGTGACCTCGGCGCCCGTGTCGGACCCGTACGCGAACTGCACCAGCGGGTCGCCCGACGCGCGGTCGTGCAGCGTGAAGCGGATCAGGGTGCCGTCCTGCGCCAGCGGGCCGCGGGTCGTGGTCAGGACCGCGACGCCGTCGACCGTGAGGGCCAGGCCGCTGAGCGACAAGCCTTTCTGCACACCGACCTTCTGCACGTCGGGCGTGGCGAAGCGGGCGACGGCGTTGCCCTTCTTGTCGGCCTCGCGGACCGACGGGTCGAGCTTCTTCGTCACGGAACCGGCGTCGGCCCACAGGACGTTGCCGGTCGCGGTGTCGTAGCGCAGTGCCTGCGGGTCGACGCCGGCGGACGTGCCGCGCAGGCGGGAGACGCCGGTGATCTTCGGCTTCGGGCACGCGCCGGACAGGCTCAGCGAACCGGTGTAGAACCGGGCGTTGTCGCGGTCGCCCGACAGCAGGCGGAACTCGCCCGTGGCCTGGTCGTAGTCGGCGCCGGTGATACCGCCGACCACCGTGCCCTGGTATCTGGTCAGACCGGCGAGGCCGTACTCGCCGATCAGGCTGAACTCGTAGCCGGGGACGGTGATCGGGGCGGGCGCGGCCTGGGCGGTCGTCGTGGGGACGGCGATCAGGACGGCGGTGATGCCGAGGACGGCGAGGGAACGCATGACTTTCCTTTCACAGCGGCGGATTCGGGATTCGGGTGAGCCCGGCGACCCTGTCGGGCCGCCGGGCTCGGGAGGAGGTGGGGCGTCAGTTGCGGTCGGTGCCGCAGCCCGGGGCGCGGCGGAAGCCGGCCGCGTCGATGGCCGCCTTGGCGTTGGCGTTCGTGCAGATGTAGCCCAGCGAGCCGAAGAAGCCCGAGAACTTGGCGACGGTCTTGTCCGCCTTGCGGATCACGTTGAACAGCGGGCGGTCGTACGCGACGACGCCGCCGGAGGTCACGGTCTGGCCGGTGGTCGGGCTGACGCGCGCGGTGACGGCGGGCGCCTTGCCGGTCGGGCGGACCGAGTCGTCGATCGTGTTGACCTTGATGCCGGCCAGGCCGATCGCACGGCCGACCGAGAACGGCGCGACGGCGTTCGGGTCACCGACGAGCGGGGCCGCGCTGTGCTCCTGCACCGGGGCACCGGCGAAGGTGTCCTTGGCGCAGGTGCCCGGCGTGGTCAGGCCGATGCTCGCGAGGAAGAACGACCGCGTGCCGGAACCGGCCTGCGGCAGGTAGGCGTTGCGGTTGCAGTCCACGCTGCCCGCGGCCGAGCCGTACAGCTTGTTCAGCGCCAGCGTGGTCAGCGTGGTGGGGACGCTGGAGGTGGTCGCGGTCGCGTAGGTGACCGTGTCGCGGGCGAACTCGATGAACGCGTAGTTGGCCTGGCTGCCGTCGGTCTTCGGGCCGCTGGAGGAACGGGCGAAGTCGAGGTTGTGCGTGGTGCCGTCGGCGATCAGGGCCGCGACACCGGCGCCGGAGCCGTTCGGGCGGGTGATCGTCGGCGCACCGGACTTCGGCGTGATGGTGGCCGAACCCGTGGCGTCCCAGGAGTAGACCTTGTTGGCCGGGGCGGGGGTCTTGGTGTTGTACAGGTTGCCCAGGGTGTTGAGCAGACCCTGCGTCGTGTCCGAGCCGACGCCGACCAGGTCGGTGGTGGCCGGGGTGACGCCCGCGCCGGGGTCGGCCTGCGCGGTGCCGCCGAGCGTGACGAAGGTCGCGAGGCCGGCGACGAGCACGGCGGCCTTGGTCAGGGTGGAGCGCATCGGGAGTTTCTCCTTGTCCCTCAACGGTTTCCTGCTGCGATGTGAACGGTGCCTCACGTCAGGTCGCGTGGACCACCACCGGCCGGGAAAGGTTGCGCTTTCGCACCACGCCCGCGTGGTGAACGCGCAGCCAACCCGTTTTCCGGTCATGCGTGGTGAACTCGCTGTTCGCTTTCGGGTGCCGTCGGGTGCTTTAGGCTCGCGCTCGTGCAGACCGAAGTGGACCTGGAACTGACGCTGGGCGCGACGTTGGCGGCCGTGGACGTGTCGGCGTGGTTCGGTCAGCGCAAGGTGCTGGACCGGGTTTCGCTGACCATGGGCGCGGGCGAGGTGACCGCGTTGATCGGACCCTCGGGCTGCGGCAAGTCGACGTTCCTGCGCATCCTCAACCGGATGCACGAGCTGGTGCCGGCGGCGTCCCTGGCGGGCTCGGTCCTGTTGGACGGCCAGGACATCTACGAACCGGGCCGCCGGATCACCGAGACCCGCCGTCGCATCGGCATGGTCTTCCAGAAGCCCAACCCGTTCCCGGCGATGTCGATCGCGGACAACGTGACGGCGGGGCTGAAGCTGACGGGGACGTCGGTGTCGCGCGCCGAGCGCGAGTCGCTGGTCGAGGAGTGCCTCACCCGGGCCGGGTTGTGGAAGGAGGTCCGCGACCGGCTGCGGCAGCCCGGCGGTGCGTTGTCGGGCGGGCAGCAGCAGCGGTTGTGCATCGCCCGGTCGTTGGCCGTGCGGCCGGACGTGCTGCTGATGGACGAGCCCTGCTCGGCGCTGGACCCGACGTCCACGCGGCGGGTCGAGGAGACCATCGCGGACCTGCGGACCGAGGTGACGATCGTGATCGTCACCCACAACATGCAGCAGGCGGCACGCGTGTCGCAGCACTGCGCGTTCTTCCTCGCCGAGGACGGGACCCCGGGCCACATCGTGGAGCAGGGCCGCACTTCGACGGTCTTCTCCGATCCGGTCGACCCGCGGACGGCGGACTACGTGAACGGGCGCTTCGGCTGACGGTAACCTCCCTCGCACGTCGAGGGAGGTCGCCATCACCGGAGTCGAGGCCGCGGTCGGTCGGATCTGCCAGGCGTTGGTCAAGCAGCTTGCAGCGAGTTGGTTCCGCGAGCGCAAGGCCGACAGTCGGCGTGGGCGCGATCTGACCTCGTTGATCCGGGCGCGGTTTCCGCTGCCTCGGGACGAGCGGGACGTGCTGTCGGCGTTGTGGCAGGTCGAGGACCAGGTGACGGCCAAGCTCGCGCCCGCCTGTGCGCGGTTGGCGCACGGGTTGCCGGAGAATGAGGTCACGGCGGCGCTCGACGCGGTGACGGACACGTTGGCGGACGCCGACCTGTCCGACGAGGCGTTGGTCGGGGTCGACCTCGATCCGGTGGCGCTGTACCAGGAGATCCGGCGTGGTCAGCCGTTGGCCGTGCGGCGGGCGGGACCGGAGCCCCGGGCGGCCGAGCTGTACGACGCGGCGTTGCGGCGGGCGTGTGTGGCGTTGGCGCACCTGGCCCGGGAGTTGCCGGAGTTCCAGGGTGTGTCGGCGGTGGCGTCGTTGCGGCGGTTGACTTCGATCTCTTCCAAGCTGGACGTGCTGCTGGACCGGCTGCCCGCACCGGCTGCGGGGGAGCGGTTCCGGGACGACTACCTGGCGTTCGTGGCGTCGACGCTGGACCGGCTCGACCTGCTCGGCCTGTCGATGCGCAACCGACCCCGGCTCGCATTGAGCATGGCGTACCTGAGCTTGAGCGTGAACTCGGAGGAACGGCGGCGTGCCAGGACCGACCTGATCAAGGACTGGTTCGCCACGGCTCGACGGGACCACGGCACCACACGGGTGGAGAGGGCCCTGTCAGCCTCTTCCCGAGTGCTGGTGCTGGGGGATGCCGGGTCAGGTAAGACAACGTTGCTCCACTGGATCGCGGTGACCGCCGCGCGGTCCGGATTCTCCGGTGAACTGGTCCGATGGAACGGTCGCGTTCCGTTCCTCGTAACGCTGGCACGCTTCCCGAATGCGACGTTGCCAGCGCCGGAGGACTTCGTGTTCGACCTGCTCGCGGCCGAACAGCCTGAGGGATGGGTGCGCGAACGCTTGCGCACTGGTGACGCGCTGGTCTTGGCCGACGGCGTCGACGAGGTCCCGCCGACGAGACGACGGGTCGTCCGGGAATGGCTGCGAGAGCTGTGCTCGGCGTATCCGGAGGCCACGTATGTGGTGACCTCGCGGCCGGCCGCCGCTGATCGGCTGTGGTTGGCCGACGAGGATTTCTCCTCGGTGACGCTCGACCGGATGTCTTCGCCGGACATCCAGGTGTTCGTGGATCGGTGGCACGCTGCGGCGGCCGATGCGCGTTCCCTGCCGTGCGACATCTCCGAACTGCCCGCGGCCAAGGAGCGATTGCGACGCCAGTTGTCGGCTCGGCCGCACCTGCGGATGCTGGCGACCAACCCGTTGCTGTGCGCGATGCTGTGTGCGTTGAACCTGGAGCGGACGGCCGAGTTGCCGCGCAACAGGATCGACCTGTACCGCAAGGCTCTGGACATGCTGCTGCACCTGCGGGACAGCGAACGCGGCATCGACAGTCCCCTGGACACGGCCGAGAAGACCGCCTTGCTGCGGGACCTTGCCTGGCGGTTGACCACCGGCAACCGGGCCGAGATGGCGACGTCGACGATGCTGGAGTACCTGGGGCACAAGCTTCCGGGAATGCCGAACGTCGATCTCGATGCCGACGAGGTGGCCGGGCTTCTGCTGGCACGCAGCGGTGTGCTCCGCGAGCCGACTCCTGGCCGGGTCGACTTCGTGCACCGGACGTTCCAGGAATTCCTCGCGGCCGAGGAGGCGATGGAGGACCACCAGGTGCACACCCTGGTGGCCAACGCCCACCGGGATTCCTGGTGGGAGACCATCGTGATGGCCTGCGGTCACGCGAAACGGCCGCAGTTGCGCGAGTTGTTGTCGGAGCTGTTGGAACGTGCGGAGCGGGAACCGCGGTACGCCCGACGACTGCGCCTGCTGACGGCGGCGTGCCTGGAGACGGTGACCGAGATCGACCCCGTGCTGCTGGCCGGGATCGAGACGATGATCCGGACGAAGCTCGTCCCGCCCCGGAGTCTGCGGGAGACGAGGTCGTTGAGCGGTATCGGACATCGGGTTCTGCGCTACCTTCCGCCGAACCTGACCGGGTTGAGCGAGAATGCCGCCCAGGCGACGGTGCGCACTGCCTGGCAGACGGGCGATGCCGAGGCGATCGTCCGACTGGCCGGCTACGCACGAGACCCGAGGGTCGGTGTCCAGACCGAATTGATCACCGCCTGGGACTACTTCGATCCGGAGACTTACGCCATCGAGGTACTCGCGGACGCGCCGCTGCTGGAAGGCTGGGTGAGCGTGTGGTCGGCACGACTGATCCCGCACCTGCGCCACCTGCGGAACTTGGCGGGAGTGATGCTCGCTGCCGATGAGTCCGGAACCGACTAGGGTCCGGTCGTGGCCACTTGGAATGATGTGCGTGACCTGGTGTTCGCGTTGCCGGGGACGACGGAACGTCCGACGATGGACGACATGACCGCGTGGCGGGTCGCGGACAAGCTGCTGGTCTGGGACCGGCCGCTGCGCCGTGGCGACCTGGAAGCACTCGGGGACGACGCGCCCGACGGGCCGGTGCTCGCGGCGCGGGTGGCGGACTTCGGGATCAAGGAAGCGCTGCTGGCGGACAGCCCGGACGTCTACTTCACGACCCCGCACTTCGACCGGTCGGCGATCGTGTTGGTGCGGCTGGAGAACATCGGGGTCGACGATCTCGAAGAGTTGATCACCGACGCGTGGGTCGGGCGGGCGCCCAAGAAGCTCCTCAGGCAGTGGGAGTCAGACCAGGCCGCAGCGGGCTCGTAGGGCCGCCACGTCCCGCACGGTCACGCCGCCCTTGCCGGTCTCGACGATCCCGGCCGCCCGCAGGCTGCTCATGGCCCGGACGACCGACGCCCGGGACACGGCCAGCATCCGGGCGAGTTCCTCCTGGGACGAGAAGCGGACGGCGGCCGTCCGCGCGCCCTCGGCCTCCCGGACCAGGAAGCGCACGACCTTGGTGAACGCGTCGTCGGTGGCGGTTCCCGGATCGGGTAAGCGTTCCAACGCGATGGACGACACCACCCATAGGACGTGGGGATGTCTGTCGACCACGCGGTTGAAGTCCTCGCGGCCGATGACCAACGCCTGGATCGGCGTGTGGGCGACGACCGTACGTGGCCGTTTTCCGTCGTCCACCAACGCGTGCTCGCCGATGATGTCGCCCGCGCACCTCGTGCCCAGCACCCGGCCGTCGTCGACGATCCGCACCCGGCCCCGGTGCAGGACGGCGGCCCACCCGCCCTGCTCACCTGCGCTGAGCAGGCGGGCGCCGGACCGGTAGCGCCGGTAGCGGGCCACCGCGGCCACGGCGACGCGTTCCGTCGCGGCCAGGCGGCGCCAGAAGCCGCCCAGCCGGTGTTCGTCCGTGACCGCGCTGAAAGCCACTTCGACCCCGTCCGTCGTCGTCCGTGGACTACATCGCACGGCCGGGGTCGGATGCAACAGCAGGGGTGTCACCAGGTGCTGTTGACCCACCCGCTGCCCAGGTACACCTGGTCGAACTGGTTGCCGTCGTTGTCGTCCGTGTAGACCACGGTGATCAGACCCCAGCCGTCCACGCCCAACGCGGGCTCGTCCTGACGGTCGGCGGCGGTGCGGACGGTCGTCTGTCTCGGTAGGCGGCCCGCCGTGGTGCCGTCGGCGTTGAGGCCCTGCGTGACGACATCACCGGTCTCGACCGACGTGACCACCGCGTTCCGCTGGTCGTCGATGCCGACCTGCGGGTCCGCGCCGGGCAGGACAGTATCCACAGTGGACGAAGCGGCGCCGAGGTAGGTGAAGGAGCGAACGCCCACCTGGGCCCCCGTCTCCCACGCCACCGCGAAGTCGCCGTTGAAGTTCGCGGCCACCGACGCGTGCCGCTGCTGACCACCTGTCGTCGCGTTCACCACGCCCTGGGCCAGCTTCACCCCGCCCGCCGGGGTGAGGATCTTGCGGGCCACGTTGAACGCGCCGTTCGCGTCGCCGTCCTCGTCCCACACCACGATCGCGTTCCCGGCCGCGCCCACGGCGACGTCCGGCCGCTGGTGCGTGCCGCCCGCGCCGTTGACCTGCGCTTCGTAGGACTTCGACGTCAGCGACGCGAACCCGGCCACGCGCACGGTCGGGTTCGTGGTGTCCTGCTTGTCCTCCCAGGTCACGGCGAAGCCGGGCGAGTCCGGGTCCGCCGCCACGGCCGGGTAGTACTGCTGTCCGGTCGCGGAGGCGTTCGCGGTGCCCGAGCCCGCGACGACGCCGGACGGCGACACCGTGCGCAGGGCGATGTTGTAGAAGCCGTTGCCGTCCGGGTCCTCCGACCACACGACGACCGCGCTGCCGTCCTCGTGCAACGCCACGTCCGGCTGGACGTGGCGCCAGGTGCCGGTGCCGCCCGCGGACAGCTTCTTCTCGTACTGCGACACGCCGTCGAGGTACAGCCTGATCCACACGTCGCTGTGCGCGGGATCGCCCGGTGCCGAGGAATCGCGGTCGTCCTCCCACACCACGGCCGTGTAGCCGGTGCGCACGGACGACACGGAGGCGTTGTCCTGGTCGCCGGTCGAGTCGGTGTTCACGGTCGTCCACACCACGTCGGCCGCGTAGGCGACCGTGCCCGGCAGCAGCAGCGCGGCGGTGGCGGCGAGGGTCATGATCTTCTTCACGGCGCCTGCAATCCGGGGTTGCCCGCCTCGATGGCGTAACTCTGGACGGTCTTGACGGGATAGTCGCGCACGGTCACCTTGTCGACGCACCGGAAGTCCACGGAGACCTGCGCGGGCGTCGTGACGGTACGGACGTAGCCGCGCAGGTTCTTGTGGAACTTGACGTGCGGGTTCAGCGGCGACGTGCCGGTGTCGGCCGCGTTGCCGTCGCCGCCGGAGGTCACCGAGGTGGTCACCAGTTCGGTGCCGACGATCCGGTCCTGGGCGTCGTAGTCCAGCATCAGATTGCTCGCCCACGACCGGTGCACGTCGCCGGTCAGCACGACGGTGTTGCGCAGCCCGGCCGCGTCCCAGCCGCGCTGGAGGCGGTCGCGGTTGGCGGTGTAGCCGTCCCACGAGTCCATCGACTTGGCACCGTCGGCCGACGCGAGCTTCTGCGCGAAGAACACCTGCTGGCCCAGGAAGTCCCACGTGCCGAGCTTCTGCCGCAGACCGTCGAGCAGCCACGCCTCCTGCGCGGCGCCGGTCAGCGTGCGGGTCGGGCTGTCCGCCTCCGGGCACACCTTGGTGCCGTCGCCGCACGCCTGGTCGTCGCGGTACTGCCGGGTGTCGAGCAGGTGGAACGTGGCGAGGTTGCCCCAGCGGACCCGGCGGTAGAGCTGCATGTTCTCGGCCACGGGCGCCTGCGCGCTACGCAGCGGCATGTGCTCCCAGTACGCCTTGTACGCCGCCGCCCGGCGGGCGCGGAAGTCCCCGGCCGGCGACGAGTCGTTGCGGACCAGGTTGGCGTAGTTGTTCTCTACTTCATGATCGTCCCAGACGACGGCCCAGGGCGCGATCGCGTGCGCGGCCTGGAGGTCCGGGTCCGTCTTGTACTGGGCGTGCCGCACCCGGTAGTCGGCCAGGTCGTCGATCTCCACGGTCGGCGCGTGCCTGCGGACCTGTGTGGACGACGCCGCGCCCTCGTAGATGTAGTCGCCCAGGTGCAGGATCAGGTGCGGGTGCTCCTCGGCCATCCGCCGGTACGCGGTGAAGTACCCGGCCTCGTAGTGCGAGCACGACGCGAACAGCATGGTCAGCGACGAGCCCGTGGTCGGCGTGGTGAGCGCGCGGCCGACCGGCGAGATGTGGCCCTGCGCGCGGAACCGGTAGAAGTACTCCCGGCCCGGCTGGAGGCCGGACAGTTCCACATGCACGCTGTGCGCGGCGGCCTGCACGGCCGTGAACGTGCCCGTGCGCGTGATCGTGGTGAACCGGTCGTCCTCCGCGACCTGCCACTCGACGGCCACGGACGCGGAGGACATGCCGCCCAACCCGTTGGCCGCCAACGGGTTGGGCGCGAGGCGGGTCCAGATCACGAACCCGTCGGCGGCGGGTTCGCCGGACGCGACGCCCAGCGTGAACGGGTACGCGACGGCCTGCGCGGACGTCGCGGTGAGCACGGTGGCACCCGCGCCGACCAGGCCGGCGGCGATGAGGGTCCGTCGGGACAGCGGTGACAAGGGTTTCTCCTTCAGAAGAGCGGTCGTCCGGAGTTCTTGGCCACGACGTAGGCCTGCCAGTCGGTCGTGACCTGGTCGGCGTAGGAGAAGGCGAACGTCCGCGTCTCGGACTGGAGTCCGGACACGGACGTGATGGCGGCGTCGATCGCGGCGTCGACGGAGTAGGTCAGGCCCGTGCCCGCGATGTCCTGGTCGGCCCGCGAGTGCGCGGCGGCGAGCAGGCGGGCGACGTCGCGCACGGTGTCGTCCCAGACCGTCGACGAGTCGAGGTCGCCGATCTCCAGGTCCTCGGCGTACGGCGACTTCTCCTTGACCAGCACGGGAACCGAGCCCACCGACGCCCACCCGGCCAACGGGTCGGACCGGTTCACCAGCCAGCGCAACGCCTTGGCCGGGCGTTCGCCGCCGGTCAGCGTGGACGCGCCGGGCGCGAGCGGCTTGGGCGCGGGGTCGACGGTCTGCTTGAGTTCGAGGATGCGGTCGTCGGAGGCGCTCGTCGTGTCGCCCTCGACGAGCACGTACCAGCGGGACCGGCCCAGGCTGCCGGTGCCCGCGCCGATCCGGCGGCGCACGTCCTTGACGGTGGCCCTGCTCGCGGACAGCGGCGTGGTGGCCGTGGTGCGGTAGGCGGCGACGGCACTGACGACGCTCGCTCGCGTGGACGCGGTCACCGGCAGCAGTTCCGGGTGGGACTTGAACTGCCCGCCCGACGTCCACTTGGCCAGCAGGTCCGCGCGGGTGTCGTCGTCGGACTTGTCGATCAGGTCCTCGGACAGGTTCGAGGTGTTCGACTTGGTGAGGCGGTAGGTCGCCTCGTCGTTCGTGCCGTGGAACTTGTCGATCCACTGGGCGTACTCGGCGACGAACGTGTCCACGTCGGTGGCGATCTGGCTCGGGGTGCGGCCGTTCGCGCGGCCCGCGAGCACGATCGACACGGCCTCGCGGCGCAGCTCCCACGTCCACGAGCCGGGCCACGCGTCGTCGGTGTCGGTGAGCTGGTACTGCTCGGTGCCGTCCGAGCCGCGGTCGGCGCCGGTGTTCTCCAGGTGGGCGTCGCCCGTCAGCCACGCGGTGCCGGACGCGTAGGCCGAGGCGGGCAGTTCGCCCAGGTCGCGGTAGTAGAGCGGGGACGTGCCCCGGAAGAACGACCACGCGTCCCCGGCGAGCTTCTCGGTGCGGAGGGTGAGTTCGTCGTCCGTGGCGCCGTTGTTGAGCACGTGCAACGCGTGGTCGCGGGCGTAGATGACGTCCACGGGATCACGGGTGAGCGCCGGTGCCGCGACGGCGGGCGACGGCAGCAGCAGGGAGGTGACGACTGTGGTGACGACCGCGGTGGCGACTACTCGGCGCATTCCTGC
The DNA here is from genome assembly GCF_014203755.1 of Saccharothrix violaceirubra. Classification (NCBI taxonomy): domain Bacteria; kingdom Bacillati; phylum Actinomycetota; class Actinomycetes; order Pseudonocardiales; family Pseudonocardiaceae; genus Saccharothrix; species Saccharothrix violaceirubra. Next base: position 4,732,826 of record NZ_JACHJS010000001.1, on the reverse strand, counting down.
ATGCGTACACGGTGAAGGTGACATCGCGCCGATGGCGACGTGTACATCGGGTGCGATGTCACCCGATCCGCCGCGCGCCTTCGGAGGCCCGCGTGGTCCAAGCGGTGGGTGTGCGGAATCCTCGACTGTGGAACGCCTTGGTCACCCGTGCCACGGCGTTGTCCGTTCTGTCCTTGGCGCACAAGGCGATCACGCAGCCGCCGAACCCGCCGCCGGTCATCCGCGCGCCCAGCGCGCCGGCGCCGAGGAGTTCGTCCACCGCGACGTCGAGTTCGGGGACCGTCACCTCGTAGTCCACGCGCAGCGACTCGTGGGAGGCGGTGAGCAGCGGTCCGATCCGGCGGATGTCGCCGGCGTCGAGCAGTCGGACGACCTCGCGCACCCGGCGGTTCTCCGTGACCACGTGCCGGACCCGGCGGTTCAGGTCGCCGGGCAGCCGGTCCGGCGGGTGGGTGACGTCGCGCAGCGCGGGCACGCCCAGCAGCGCGGCGGCCTTGTCGCACGCGTCCTTGCGGTCGGCGTACTCGCCGTCCACCAGGCGGTGCGGCGCGTCGGTGTCGACGACGAGCAGGTCCAGCCCGGCCCGGTCCGGGTCGAACGGGACGTGCCGGTACCGCAGGGACCGCGTGTCGAGCAGGAGCGCGTGACCTTCCCGCGCGAGAAGGGAGATCGACTGGTCCATGATCCCGCAGGGCACGCCGACGAAGACGTTCTCGGCCCGGCGGGCGATCTTCGCCAGCTCCGGGCGTGAAACGTCCACTCCGGACAGATCGGTGACGGCGAGCGCCGCGGCGCACTCCAGGGCGGCCGAGGACGAGAGGCCGGCGCCTTGCGGCACCCGGCCGTCCACGTGGAGGTCGAAACCCCCGATGTCGTACCCGGCTTCCCGCAGCGCCCATACGACGCACACCACGTAGGCCGCCCACCCCGTCACCGCGCCGGGCACGAGGTCGTGGACCTCGACGACATCGGGCCGCTGCGCCGACGAGACGCGCACCGCCCGATCGTCGCGGTGCACGGCCGACACCTCGACGACCTGGGGGATCGCGACGGGCAACACGAACCCGTCGCTGTAGTCCGTGTGCTCCCCGATCAGGTTGACGCGGCCGGGAGCGGCGTACACGTTCGGCATGGGCTTCCCCTTCCGGGGCCAGCGTAGTGGCGTTCTACGCCACCGTGGGGGTGCGGTAGGCCGAGAACGCCAGCCACACCAACGAAGCGCCGACCACCACGTGCAGTCCGCTCGTCCATACGGTGTCGGGTAGGCGGGCGGCCAACGTGAAGACCGGCAGGGCGGTCAGGTACAGCCACACGGCCGGACGGGGGTGGGTGCGGGCGCGGAGCATGGCGACGCCGAACAGGATCGTGCCCGCGATGAACGTGAACGCGGCCGTGGACAACGCGATCCGGGTCGTCCCGGCGACCACGTCCGGCGGGAGGAAGAAGATCACCACGTTCAGGGTGTAGGCGGCTGCGCCGAACAGGGCAAGACCGATCACGTTCACCGCGTAGGCCACGCGGGTGAAGGTCGTCCGGGGTTGGGTCAGGTACAGGGCGGTGATCAGGGGCGCGGCGAACGCGGCGGAATGGCCCAGCAGCAGGCTGGTCGGCGCGGTCTCCGAGGTGAACGCCTCGACGGCGCCGGGAACGGCGATGAGGAGGCCGGACAGGGCGCCGCAGACCGCGCCGAAGTGTCGCAGGAACGTCATGGCGCCACACGCTAGAAATGCGAGCCCCCGTCGGAGCAGTGCCGGACGGCCACACCGCCCGTGCCGATCGGCACCTGACAACCCGCATCTGACGCATTGTTGCTGAACCGTTGTAGCCTGCGCGGATGCGTCCCGTTCCCTGGCTCCCGCCGCTCCTGTACGGCGTGGTGCTCCTGGCCGGCGGGTATGCGGGCCTCGCCGGTCTCGGCGACACGCGTCCGGTGCCGTTCGTCGGCGGGCTGGTCGCGCTCGTCGTGCTCGACCTGCTCCCGGCCCGCCGGTTACCCGAGACCGTGCTGTTCCCGGCGCGCTGCCTGCTGTTCCTGCTGGTCGCGTGGGGCGACGGCGCCGGCATGGCGCGGGTCCTGTTCCTGTTGCTGCCCTTCACCGCGTACTTCGCGTTCGGCAGAAGGGTGGCCCTGGCCGTCGGGGTGGCGTGCCTGGTGTTCGTCGTGGCCACCCTGCACCTGACGGTCCCGGGCTGGGCGCACCACGTCGAACAGGTATCGGACCTGGTGATGTTCACGATCGGCCTGGTGCTCACGCTGGCCATGGCGGCGGTCGCGGTCGAGGAGCAACGCGGCGTCGTGGCGTTGGCGGCCTCGGCGGAACGCAACCGGGTCGCGCGCGACATCCACGACGGGCTGGGGCACCACCTCACCGCCGTGGCCGTGCTGCTGGAGAAGGCCGAGGCGTTCCGCGACCGCGACCCCGACGTCGTGGACGGCGCGTTGCGCGACGCCCGTGAGTCGGCCCGGCGCGCGTTGGAGGACGTGCGCCGGTCCGTGCGGACGCTGCGCGAACCGTTCCGGCTCGCGGCGGCGTTGCAGGACCTGACCCGGGGGTTGGCGGTGACCACGACCTGCGAGGGCGACGAGGACCTCTACGGGCCGGGGGAGAAGCTCGCCCTGTACCGGGCCGCGCAGGAAGGCGTCACCAACGCGTTGCGCCACGCCGAGGCGGGCTCGGTGTCGGTCGCCGTGTACTGCGGCGCGTCGGTCGCCTCGCTCGTGGTGTCCGACGACGGCAAGGGCTTCCAGGGGCCCGAGGGCTACGGGCTGCTGGGCATGCGGGAACGCGTGGCCCAGGTCGGCGGCCGGCTCGACGTCACCGGGGCGCCCAACCTGGGCACCCGGCTGACCGTCACGATCCCCCGGCGGGCCCGGTGAGCGACGTGCGCGTGCTGGTCGTGGACGACCAGCGGCTGATCCGGGAGAGCATCGCGGCGCTGCTCGACCTCCAGGACGGGGTGACCGTGGTCGGCACGGCCGGCGACGGGCGGGCCGCGATCGAGGCGGTCGAGGTCCTGGCACCCGACGTCGTGCTCATGGACGTGCGGATGCCGGTGCTCGATGGGCTCGACGCGTCGACGCTGCTGCGCGGCAAGGCGCACGTCGTCATGCTCACCACGTTCGACGACGAGGACTACGTCGTGCGGGCGCTGCGGGCGGGTGCCGTCGGTTACCTGCTCAAGGACCGGCCCGCCGCCGAACTCGCCGCCGCCGTGCGGCTCGCGGCGTCGGGCGTGGCGCAGTTCGACCCGGCGGCCGTCGCGCGGCTGGCCGAGGCCCTGGACGGGAACCGGCCGCCGGTCGTCGGGGACCACGACCTGACCGGGCGGGAGGTGGACGTGCTGCGGCTGGTCGCGGCCGGGTGCACCAACCGGGAGGTCGGACGGCGGCTGCACCTGAGCGAGGGCACGGTGAAGAACCACGTGTCGCGGATCCTCACCCGGTTGTCGCTGCGCGACCGCACCCAGGCCGCGCTCTACGCCCGTGACCGGGGACTGCTCTAGTCCGTGTTCAGTCCTCCGGCGCCCGCACCACGGCCAGCGGGCACACCGCGTGGTGCAGCAGCGCGTGGCTGACCGAACCGAGCAGCGCCCGGCGCACCGCGCCCCGCCCGTGCGTGCCCACGACCACCAACGACGCCCGCTCGCTCCACTCGATCAACGCTTCGGCGGGCCGGTTCGCCGCGACCACCCGGGTCACCGGCACCCGGCCGTCGGGCACCGACTCGGCCAACAGCGCCTCGGCGCCCGACTGCGCCACGGCCGGGTCGTACTCCCAGCCCTGCGTCGGGCCGAGGACCTCGAACGGCTGTGTGGTCAGGGCGTGCACGGCGACCAGGTCGAGGCCGTGGCGCGCGGCGTGGTCACGGGCGAACTCCACCGCGCGGGCGCCCGTCGGCGAACCGTCGACGCCGACGACCACCGGGCCGTCCTGGACGCCGCCCTCGCGCACGACCACCACGGGCGTGCGGGCGTGGTGCACGGCGTGCGCGGCGACGGAACCGGTGACCACGCGGGCCAGGCCCGTGGCGCCGGACGCGCCGACGACGAGCAGTTCGCCCTCCTCGGCGACCTGCTCGATCAGGTCGGCCGGGTGGCCGTCGAGCAGCAGCGGTTCCGCGTCGGGGAACTCGGCGGTGACCTCGGCCAGCTTGTCGCGCGCGTAGTCGTGGACGACCTCGTCGCCGATGAGCTGGGGCAGCGGTGCCGGGGTAGGGGTGAACGCCACCTCGGGCAGACCGTTGCGCACCGCGTACACGACGACCAGCTTCAGGTTCCGGCCGCGTGCCTCGGCAGCGGCCCAGCGCACCGCGTCCCACGCCCGCTTGGACGCGTCGAACCCGACCACGACGGCACCGGTGCCGTGCTGTTCCGGAGTGGACATCGGTTTGCCCTCCCTTCGACCCGCCCGCATCGTGGCGGATCAACTCCTTCCCCGCTCCCTTACCCACCCCTGAACGGGCGAAAACCGGCACCCGTCCGGCGGCCGGCGGGGCCAGGGGCGGAAATCGGGTGGGGGCACGTCGTCAGGAGGAAGTCATGCGGGTCGTGAAAGTCGTCGTCGCGGTGGTCCTGGCCATGGTCGGCCTCGCGCCGGTCGCCGTTGCCCGGTCGGGTGAACCCGTCGGGTTGCCGGTGATCATCGCCGAGGCCGTGGCACTGGCCGCCGGGGAACATCCCGGATCGGAGGTCTACGGCGCCTACGGGACGTTCGCGGCACCGACGTCCGATCCGGGCGAGGCGACGGAGTGGCTGATCGGGTTCGGCACCGACGGCGAGGGCGGCGACTTCGCCTACGCCTATGCGCCCGACGGCACGTTCGTCGAAGCACGGGCGTGGGAACGGCCGGCGTCCGGCGTCGGACCGCTGGGGCAGCTCGACCTCACGCAGTGGGACGCGGTCGTCCGGTTGCGCGACGCCGGGATCGACGGCGCGTTCGACGCCGTCGCCGTGCGCCACCCGGCGGTCTTCGAAGGTGAGCCGACCTACTACTTCTGCCTGGTCGACGGGCGGGAGACGGTGTCCGTCGGCGCGTGGACGGGTGGTGTGGAGACCGGGGTGTCCCCGTGCTGACGTGATCACCGGCGTTGGTCGACCGTTGGGGTTTCGGTCACCGTGTGGTCACCTGTTCTCGGAAGGCTGGGCTGATCGAGTGAGAGCCGTGGGGGTTGGCTAACACGGCCCGTGACCGGGTCGACAGCCAGGCCACCGGAACGCGTGACAGAGGGGGACCGATGGCCAAGAAGACCGGGCAGTTGTCAGCGGCGTTACGGGAGTTCGTGCGCACCCGCGGCGGGGACTACCTCGACGACCCGAACGTGTCCTCGATCGGCGTCGGCCACAAGATCGAGGGCGGTCGGCCGACCGACCGGGTGGCCATCCAGTTCACCGTGCGGCGCAAGGCGGAACCCGAGCGGCTGGAGGCGTTGGGCACGGCGTTGCTGCCGGCCACGATCCAGGTCGGCGGCGTCGAGGTGCCCACCGACGTGGTCCAGCGGGACTACCGCACGCAGTTCCGGGTCGTCGAGGCCGCCGACAAGCCCGAGCGCAAGAGCCGGGTCGACCCGGTGGTGCCCGGGGTGAGCGTGGGCGTGCCGGGCGGATCGGCCGGGACCGTCGGGCTCGTGGTCTACGACCGCGACGACGGAACCCCTTACGTGCTCAGCAACTGGCACGTGCTGCACGGGACGTCCGGGCGGATCGGCCAGGACGTCGTGCAGCCCGGACCGCACGACGACAACCGGGTGGAGCGCAACCGGCTCGGCGTGCTGGCGCGGTCGCACCTCGGCGCGGCCGGCGACTGCGCGATCGCCACGGTCGAGGACCGGGCCGCGGGCACCGAGATCCTCGGGCTCGGCGTGACCGTGGACGAGATCGGCGAGCCCGAACTGGGCGACAAGGTCGTGAAGAGCGGGCGCACCAGCGGCGTGACGCACGGGATCGTGCGGCGGGTCGACGTCGTGGTGAAGATCGACTACCGGGGCGACGTCGGCGAGCAGCGGATCGGGTGCTTCGAGATCGCGCCCGACCCGGCCCGGCCGGGACCCGGCGGCGAGATCAGCCAGGGCGGCGACTCGGGGTCGGCGTGGGTGTTCAAGTCGGCCAACGGGCGCACGTCGCGCGTGCTGGCCGGGCTGCACTTCGCCGGCGAGGCGGGCGACGACCCGGACGAGCACGCGTTGGCGTGCCTGCCGTCGTCGGTGTTCGAGAAGCTCGACGTCGCCGTGAAGCCGCCGGCCGTGGTCGAGGCCGTCGGCACCGGGTTCGACCCCGACTTCCTCGGGGTGGCGGCGGGTCTGCCCGAACTGGGTGAGGATTCCGACGCCGTCGAGGTGTCCGGGCGCACCGTCGTCGACTACACGCACTTCTCGCTGGCGTTGCACGGCACGCGGCGGTTCGCGATCTACGTGGCGTGGAACGTCGACGGTGCCGCGCTGCTGAACCTGCCCCGCACCGGCATCCCGTTCGTGCTCGACCGGCGGATACCGGCGAAGTTCCAGGTCGGCGACGAGCTGTACCGGGACAACAGGCTCGACCGCGGGCACCTCGCCCGGCGGGCCGACCTGGTGTGGGGTCCGAAGAAGGAAGCCGAGAAGGCCAACCGGGACTCGTTCTTCTTCACCAACATCACGCCGCAGATGGACGACTTCAACCAGAGCGCGCGCAAGGGGTTGTGGGGGCGCCTTGAGGACGCGGTGCTGGACGGCGCCGAGGCCGACCGGCTGCGGTTGAGCGTGTACGGCGGTCCGGTGTTCGCCGACGACGACCGGGTGTTCCGCGGGGTGAAGCTGCCCCGGGAGTACTGGAAGGTGATCGTGTTCGTCCGGGAGGGCGCCCTCGTCGCGCGTGCCTTCGTGCTGAGCCAGAACCTGGACCGGTTGGAGTCGCTGGACCTCGACGAGTTCCGGGTGTTCCAGGTGGCGCTCGGCGAGATCGAGCGCCGGTGCGGGTTCGCGTTCCCGGCCCCCGTGCGTGACGCGGACACGTTCGTGGTGCCGGAGTCCGAGGTGCGTCCGCCGTTGGAGTCGTTGGACGACATCGTCTGGTAGTCGCCGGCCTCTGCGGGGCTCGAAGTAAGGTGAGCCTAACCGTATGAGCAGAGGAGTTCGTGGTGGCTGTTCCGAACGTCGAGGTCGTGCAGTACGACCTGGTGCCGCGCGTCCTGCGGGTGCGCGCCGTGCGCCGGCTGACGCCGCGCATGGTCCGTGTGACGTTGGCGGGCGAGGACCTGGCCGGCTTCCGGGAGGCCGCGCCCGCCGACCACGTCAAGCTGTTCTTCCCGACCGAGCGCGGCGGCCGGCCGGCGATGCCCAAGCTCGGTCCGGAAGGACTGGAACGCGACCCGAACGGCCCGCGGCCGACGTTCCGCGACTACACGGTCCGCGAATACCGGGCCGAGCCGGGCGAACTGGACGTCGACGTCGTGCTGCACGGCGACGGCCCCGGCTCGACGTGGGGCGCCCAGGCCCGGGAAGGCGACACCGTCGGCGTCCTCGGGCCGCGTGGCTCGGTGCTCGTCCCGAAGGGACTGGACTGGTACCTGGTCGCCGGGGACGAGACCGCGCTGCCGGCCGTCGCCCGCTGGCTGGAGCAGGCGTCCGAGGGCGAGCGGGTGTTCGCGTTCGCCGAGGTCGCCGACGAGGCCGAACGCCAGGAGATCGCGTCCAAGGGCGACGTGGAGCTGACGTGGCTGTACCGCGACGGCGCCGCGCCGGGCACGACGACGCTCCTGCACGACGCCATCGCGGCGTGGGAACTGCCCGAGGGCACGGGTTTCGTGTGGATCGCGGGCGAGGCGAACACCCTCAAGCCGATCCGCCGCCTGCTGCGCGACCGCGGCCTGCACCGCGACGCGATGGACGTCGACGGCTACTGGAAGCGCGGCGAGGAGAACTTCGACCACCACGGTCCCCAGGAGGACTGAGGACTTACGGCGGGGAGGACCGCCCCTCCCCGCCGGCTTGACCCCGACGTGGCGTGAGGCGCCATGGTGTCGGGCATGGACGAGTGCACCGTCGGCACCGTCGCCGAACCGGCTGTTCTACCGGGAGTCGGACTTCGACCCCGGCACGGTCGCCGCCACGGGCACCGGCACCGCGCCGTCCGACCCTGCGGTGACGAGCCTGGCCGAACGGCACCGGCAGCACCTGGAACACTGGTTCCACGACCGCGACCACGAGACCCACCGCCGACTCGCCGCGGCCTGCCGGGACGACGAGCGCATCGGCCTGAACTTCGACGACGTCGCACCGGGACTGTCGCGGTACGTGCACGACGCGATCGTCGCCAACGCCGACCGCGCCGCCGGTGAGGAGCGGTGAGGTCCCGGCGGTCGCTACTTCTCGCCGACGGACTCCCGGTGGGCGGGCGAGGCCTCGATCAAGCCGTCGCAGAAGGCGGCGACGTCGTCACCGACGAGTTCCAGGACGCCCTTGCCCTCGGCGGCGCCCTCCTCGAAGAAGTCGACGATCCCCGAGAGCACGGGCCCGTCGAGCAGGTCGACCGGTCCGACCTTGAAGAGGTACCCCTGCATTTCCCGGTAGACGATCCGGTAGTCCGGTGGGAGCGCCTTGACCCGTGCCATGTGCGCCCGCCACTGCCGCTTTCCGTCGATGATGTCCTGGATGCCCACGTCAGCCTCCCAACCGGCCCAGTTTCCGGGCGACGTTCCTGTTCAACTGCTCGCGCCACCGGTCGCGGTAGTCCCGGCTCCGTTCTCCGCCGGCGAGTGCGGCGCAGAAGCCCTTGACGTCGTCCCCCAGCACCTCGTGGATGCCCTGCCCGTCGGCGGCCGTCTCCTCCAGCAGCGTCAGGGCGGCGTCGAGGATCGGCGTCAGGTTGCGACCGGTGAAGTCCGAGTAGGTGGAAAGGTGGTCCTTGATCTCTTCCCACGCCGTCCGGTGGTCGGTCGGCAACGCCTCGGCTCGGGCTTCGAACGCGTTCCACTCCCTGGTGATGTCGCTGCCTGTGACGGTCTCCCAGAAGGTCATCTCCCATCCTCCCTGAGCTTGTCGATCCGTGACGTGACGTACTCCCATTTCGCCCAGAACGCCGCGAGTCGTTCGCGGCCCGCGTCGTTGAGCGCGTAGAACTTGCGCGGCGGGCCGAGTCCGGAGGGTCGTCTCGTCACCTGGACGAGCCCGTTCTTCTCCAGTCGCAGCAGGATGGTGTAGACCGTCCCCTCCACGACGTCGGCGAAGCCGAGTTCGTTCAGCCGACGCGTGATGGCGTACCCGTAGGTCTCCTCGCCGCCGATGATCTCGAGGACGCAGCCCTCGAGCGTGCCCTTCAACATCTCCGTCAGGTCGTCCACCCCGGTCCTCCCGACCGCGCCAGTACTCGTTATCACCGAGTACTAGTACACGGTATCACAAGGTAGTGGGGCGGTCCGGGGTCAGGACTGTTCGGCGAGTTCGTCGGCCGACGGGTCCTGGAGGCTGGACTCGCGCAGCGCGGGCATGGCCGCGCCCACGCCCGCGCTGGTCACGACGCACAACGCGCCGCCGACGGCGATGGCGGTCACGGGTCCGAGCAGGCGGGCCAGCACGCCTGCCTCCACGCTGCCCAACGCCGGGGCGACGTTGGTCTGCGCCAGCCACAGGGCGCTGATCCGACCCTGGAGATGGTCGGGCGTGTTGTGCTGCAACAACGCCCGCCGCAGGATCTCCGAGATGGTGTCGGCCGCGCCCAGCAGCGCCAACCAGACCAGCGCCGACCAGAGGACCCCGCCGCTGAGGCCGAAGCCGCCGACGGCGACGCCGCACGCGATCGTGGCGGCGACCAGGTACCGACCGGTGTGCTTGACGCGGTCCGTCCACCCGCTGGCCGCCGCGGCGATCATCGCGCCGACCGCCGGTGCCGCGTAGAGGACGCCGACGATGCCCGGCCCGCCCGCGAAGACCCGTTCCGCCAGCTCGGGGAACAGGGCGAACGGGACCGTGAACAACGCGACGCAGAAGTCGATCAGGAGCAACCCGGCGATCACCCGGCTGCGGCCGACGAACCGCAGCCCTTCGACCACCGAACGCAACGGGCTCTCCTCCGGCTGCCCGGTCGGCGGCAGGGAACGGATCCGGGAGACCAGGAGCGTGGTGAGCAACGTCGCCACCGCCGTCAGGCCGTAGTTCCAGGCGAGCCCCAGCCCGGCCGTCAGCACGCCGCCCAGCGACGGGCCGATGATCGCGCCCAGCTCGGCGGTGATCGCCATCAGCGCACCCGCGGCGGCCAACCGGGCCCGGCCGACGATCGCGGGGGTGGCGGCCATCAGCGCGGTGGCGCTCAGGCCGTTGAGCACGCTGTTCACCGCGGCGCACAGGTAGATCAGCCAGAGCTGCGGGTGCTCGAAGGTCGTGTTGACCGCCAGCAGTGCGAACACGGCCACCGCGCTGCCGCGGGCCGGCACGATCAGCTTCCGGCGGTCCATCCGATCGGCCAGGATGCCGCCCGCGAGCGTGCCGACCAACATCGGGACCATGATCACGACGCTGACCAGCGACACCTGGAGCGACGAGCCCGTCAGGCCGTAGATCTGCACCGGGATGGCCACGGTGGTCAGGCCGAAGCCCAGGAGCGACACCAGGCGCGCGGCGAACAGGAAGCGGAACTCCCGGCTCTCGCGCAGGGGTGTCACGTCGACGACCAGATCGCCGAGCCGCATGAGGTCTCCTTGGAGCAAGGTCACAAAGCCGATCGGGGGACGGTAAGGCCACCCTGCATTAGGTTAGCCTCACCTTAACTTGTCACCCGATCGCGTGGACCTTGGAGCAGCCCGACATGCCGGACACCGCGCCGCCCCCGCACGCCGTCGCCATCGGACGGCCGCTCGCCAACACGGGAGCATACGTCCTGGATTCCGGCCTGTTCCCGGTCCCGCGGGGACTCGTCGGCGAGCTGTACCTGACCGGCGACGGCCTCGCCCGGGGCTACCTGGGCGCGCCCGTGCTCACCGCCGCCCGGTTCGTCGCCGACCCGCACGGACCGGCCGGCACTCGGATGTACCGGACCGGCGATCTCGTCCGTGAACGTCCCGACGGCGAGCTGGAGTACGTGGGCCGGGCGGACGAACAGGTCAAGATCCGCGGGTTCCGGGTCGAGCCGCGCGAGGTCACCGCCGCGCTCACCGCGCTGCCCGGTGTCGCCGGCGCCGCCGTGCTGGCGCTGCCCGACGTCGGCGGCTCGTTGCGCCTGGTCGGCTACGTCGTGCCGGAGGCCGCCGGTCGGGTGGGTGCGGCGCGGGACTCGGCGCGAGTGGGTGCGGCGCGGGACTCGGCGCGGGTGGGCGCGGCGCGGGACTCGACGTCTGCGGGTGCGACGTCGGACCCGGATGAGGTGCGTGCCGCGTTGGCCCGCACGCTGCCCGACTACCTGGTGCCCGCCGCGATCGTGGTCGTCGACCGGATCCCGCTGACCGCCAACGGCAAGGTCGACCGCCGCGCGCTGCCCGTGCCCGAGGTCCGCACGACCGGCCGCGCGCCCGCGACCGCGTTGGAGGCCCGGCTGTGCGCGCTGTTCGCCGACGTGCTCGGCGTGGCCGAGGTCGGCGCGGACGACGACTTCTTCGCCCTGGGCGGGCATTCGCTGCTCGCCACCCGGCTGATCGGTGCGATCCGGGGTGCGCTCGGTCGTGACCTCTCGCTGCGCGCCCTGTTCCAGGACGCGACCCCGGCCGGTGTCGCCACCGCGCTCACCGAGCTGGGCCGCCCGGTGCCCGTGCGCCGCGAGCTGCCCGCGCGCGTGCCGCTGTCGTCCGCCCAGCGCCGGCTGTGGTTCCTGCACCGGCTCGACCCCGACGACGTCACCTACAACCTGCCCCTGGTGATCCGGCTGACCGGGCCGCTGGACGTGCCCGCGCTGACGGCCGCGCTGGTCGACGTGACCGCGCGGCACGAAGCCCTGCGGACCGTGTTCCCCGAGGGGCCCGACGGCGAGCCGCACGCGGTCGTGCTCGACGAGGGCGTGCCGCTGGAGATCGTGGAGACGCCGGACCCGGAGTCCTTCGCCCGCCGCGAGATCCGCCGCCCGTTCGACCTGACGACCCGGCCGCCGGTCCGCGCGACCCTGGCGCGCGACGACACGCGCAGCGTGCTCGTGTTGCTGCTGCACCACATCGCGGCCGACGAGTGGTCGATGGGCCCGCTGGTCGGCGACCTCACCGCCGCCTACCGCGCGCGGCTGGTCGGCGACGTGCCCGCGTTCGACGAGCTGCCCGTCCGCTATGCCGACTACGCGCTGTGGCAGCGCGACCTGCTCGACGTGTCCGGCGAGGCGCAGCTCGCGCACTGGCGCACCGCCCTGGCCGGCGTGCCGGACGTGCTGGAACTGCCCGCGGACCGGCCGCGTCCGGCGGTCGCGGGCACGGCCGGCGACACCGTGCCGTTCACCGTGCCGCCCGGCACCGCGCACGCCGTGCGCCGGTTGGCGGCCGAGACCGGCGTGAGCGTGTTCATGGTGCTGCACGCCTGCCTGACCGCGTTGCTGCGCCGGGTCGGCGCGGGGCGGGACATCACGATCGGCACGCCGGTCGCCGGGCGTGGCGACGCGGCGCTCGACCGGTTGGTCGGGTTCTTCGTCAACACCGTGGCGTTGCGCGTGGACACCGAGGACGTGCGCACGTTCACCGAGCTGCTCGACCGCGTGCGCACGGTCGACCTGGCCGCGTTCGACCACGCCGACCTGCCGTTCGACCGCGTCGTGGAGGAGCTGAACCCGCCCCGGTCGCTCGCGTACTCGCCGCTGTTCCAGGTGCTGCTCGTGCACCGCGCCGGGTTGACGGACCGGCTCGACCTGCCGGGGTTGAAGTCCACTGTGGACGTCACGGGTGTCGGTACGGCCAAGTTCGACCTGACGTTCGGCGTCGTGGACACCGGTTCGGCGATGACCGGCAGCGTCGAGTACCGCACCGACCTGTTCGACTCGTCGACCGCGCGCGTGCTCGGCGAGCGGTTCGTGCGCCTGCTGACCGCCGTGACGCACGCGCCCGACCGGCCGATCGACGACGTGGACCTGCTGTCGGGGCGCGAGACGAAGCAGATCCTCGACCACTGGAACGCGACCGCGCGGACCGTGCGGCCGACCACGCTGCCGGAGCTGCTCAGGCGTCAGGTCGAGCGGACGCCCGACGCGTGCGCGGTCCTGTTCGAGGACGAGGAGGTCACCTACGCGGACTTCGACGCGCGGGTGGAGCGGCTGGCCCGGGTGCTGGTCGCGCACGGCGCCGGGCCGGACCGGATCGTGGCGGTCGCCCTGCCCCGGTCGGTGGAGCTGGTCGTGGCGCTGCACGCGGTGCAGCGCGCGGGTGCCGCCTACCTGCCGATCGATCTCGACCACCCGGCGGACCGGATCGCCGGTGTGCTCGCCGATGCCGCGCCGGTGGCGGTGATCGCGGCCCACGAGTTCGCGGCGGGGACGCCCGGTCGGGACGAAGGGAACGCCGGTCCGGCCGTGGTGCGGGTGGACGAGGAGCCGCCCGGCCCGCCCGACGTGGTGCTGCCCGGGATCTCGCCGGACGACGCGGCCTACGTGATCTTCACGTCCGGCTCCACCGGGCGGCCCAAGGGTGTCGTGGTCTCCCACCGGGCGATCGTGAACCGGTTGCTGTGGAAGCAGGACCGGTACCACCTCGCGCCCGGTGAACGGGTCGTGCAGAAGACGCCCGCCACCTTCGACGTCTCCGTCTGGGAATTCTTCTGGCCGCTGATCGTCGGGGCGACGCTGGTCGTCGCGCGGCCCGACGGGCACCGTGATCCGGCCTACCTCGCCGCCCTGATCCGGGAACGGCGGATCACCACCGCCCACTTCGTGCCCTCGATGCTGCGCGCCTTCCTGGACGAGCCCGCCGCCGCCGACTGCACGAGCCTGGCCCGGGTGATCTGCTCGGGCGAGGCGCTGCCCGCCGACCTGGCCCGGCGGTTCCGGGAGACCCTGCCCGCCGAGCTGCACAACCTCTACGGGCCGACCGAGGCCGCCGTGGACGTGACCTCGTGGCAGGTCGCCGCCGCCGACGTGACGACCGTGCCGATCGGCCGCCCGGTCTGGAACACCGGCCTGCGGGTCCTGGACGCGAACCTGCGGCCGGTGCCGCCGCGGGTCCCCGGCGAGCTGTACCTGACCGGCGTGCAGCTCGCGCGCGGGTATCTCGGACGCCCCGGTCTCACGTCCGAACGGTTCGTCGCCGACCCCTACGGTGACGCGGGCGACCGGATGTACCGGACCGGGGACCTGGCCCGGTGGACGGCCGACGGGGTGGTCGAGTACCTGGGCCGGGTCGACCACCAGGTGAAGCTGCGCGGCTTCCGGATCGAACTCGGCGAGGTCGAGTCCGCGCTGGCCGCCGCCCCCGGTGTGCGGGGTGCCGCCGTGGTGCTGCGGGACGGCGTCGGCGGCGAGCCCGCGTTGGTCGGCTATCTGGTCGGCGACGTCGACATGGCCGAGGTGCGCCGGTCGGCGGCCACCGTGCTGCCCGACTACATGGTGCCGTCGGCTTTCGTGACGCTCGACGAACTCCCGTTGTCCGCCAACGGGAAGCTCGACCGCCGGGCCCTGCCCGCGCCGGTCGTCGCCACGGCCGCCGGGCGTGCGCCCGAGACCGCCCGGGAACGGGCGCTGTGCCGCGTGTTCGAGGACGTGCTCGGCGTCGAGGGCGTGGGCGCGGACGACGACTTCTTCGCGCTGGGCGGGCACTCGCTGCTCGCCACCCGCCTGGTCGGCCGGGTCCGCGCCGACCTCGGACTGGACCTGCCGCTGCGGTCGCTGTTCGCCGCGCCCACACCCGCCGCGTTGGCGCTGCTGGCCGACGCGGGCGGCCCGGCCCGGCCGCCCCTGGTCGCCGCCGGACGTCCCGACGTGCTGCCACTGTCGGCCGCCCAGCGCCGGCTGTGGTTCCTGGACCGGCTCGAAGGGCCGAACTCCACCTACAACCTGCCGCTCGTGCTGCGGCTGACCGGGCCGCTGGACGACGCCGCGCTCGCCGCCGCGCTGGCCGACGTGGTCGACCGGCACGAAGCCCTGCGCACGGTCTTCCCCGAGGTCGACGGGCAGCCGCGCCAGGTCGTCCTGGCCGAGGCCCCGGTCCTGCACCGGGCCGACCGGCTCGACCCGGACCACGTGTTCGACCTCGCGACCGAGCCGCCGTTGCGGGCGACCCTCGTGGGGGACGGGCCGGACGTGCACCGGCTCATGCTGTTGCTGCACCACATCGCGGGCGACGAGGCGTCGGCGGGACCGCTGACCGACGACCTCGCGATCGCCTACCGGGCCCGAAGAAACGGGCAGGAGCCGGAGTGGGCACCCCTGCCCGTGCAGTACGCGGACTACACGCTGTGGCACACGGACCTGTCGGCACGTCTGGAGGACACGCAGCTCGACCACTGGCGGACCGCGCTCGACGGCCTGCCCGACCGGCTCGCGCTGCCCACCGACCACCCGTACCCGGCGGTCGCCGGGCAGGGTGGCGCCCTGAGCGCGTTCACGGTCGACGCCGACCTGCACACCGCCGTGCGCGAGCTGGCCCGCACGACCGGCACCAGTGTGTTCATGATCGTCCAGGCCGCCGTCGCCGCGTTGCTGTCGAGGTTGGGCGCGGGCACGGACATCCCGCTCGGCGTGCCGGTGGAAGGCCGTCCCGACCCCGCGCTGGACCGGCTCGTCGGCTTCTTCGTCAACACGCTCGTGCTGCGCGTCGACGTGGCCGGCGACCCCACGTTCGCCGAGCTGCTCGACCGCGTGCGCACGGTCGACCTGGCCGCGTTCGACCACGCCGACCTGCCGTTCGACCGCGTGGTGGAGGCGGTGAACCCGGTCCGCACGGCCGCGCACCACCCGTTGTTCCAGGTCATGGTCAGCCACCAGGCGGGCGCCGGGAAGGTGCCCGCGCTGGACGGGCTCGCCGTCGAGCCCGTGCCCGCGCCGCGGGCCACCGCCAAGTTCGACCTGACGTTCAGCGTCCAGGAGTCCCGGTCGGGCATGGCCGGGTTCGTGGAGTACCGCACGGACCTGTTCGAGCAGTCCACTGTGGACGAATTGGGGCGGCGGCTCGTCGCGCTGCTGGGTCAGGTCTGCGCGCGGCCGGACACGCGGGTCGGCGCGCTGGACGTCCTGCTCCCGGCCGAGCGCGTCGAGTCCGCCGAGCCGGTCGCGGCACCGCTGCTGGTGGACGTGCTGGCCGAACTCGTGGTCGACGACCCCGAGGCGGCGGCCGTGGCCGACGGCGTCACGACCCTGAGCCGGGTCGCGCTGTGGGGCCGGGTGTGCGGCCTGGCGCACTGGCTGCGGGAGAACGGCGCCGGACCGGAACGCGTCGTCGCGATCAAGGTGCCCCGGGGTGTCGACTCGGTCGTGGCGCTGCTCGGCGTGCTCGCGTCCGGCGCGACCGCCCTGACCCTGGACCGCGACTACCCGGCCGCGCGGCTCGCCGCGATGGAGGCCGACGCGCGGCCCGTGCTGGTGCTGGAGGAACTGCCGGTCACCGGTCCCGAGCAGATCACGTGGAGCGTCGACCCGGCCTCGGCCGCGTACCTGCTCTACACGTCCGGTTCGACCGGGCGGCCCAAGGGCGTCGTCGTCACGCACGCCAACATCGCCGCCCTGCTGGCCGCGCACCGCGCCGACCTGTTCGAGGGCGGAAGGCTGCGGATCGCGCACACCGCGTCGTTCTCGTTCGACGCCTCGTGGGACCCGGTGCTGTGGATGCTCGGCGGCCACGAGCTGCGCGTGGTTCCGGCCGAGGTCTACCGCGACCCGGCCGCGATGCTCGACCTGATCACCCGCGAACGCCTGGACTACGTCGACTTCACGCCGTCCTACCTGCGTGAACTCGTGGACGCGGGCCTGTTCGAGGGCGCGCACACCCCGGCCGTCGTCGCGGTCGGCGGCGAGGCCGTGCCCGAGAAGCTGTGGCACGACCTGAACGCGGCCGAGGGCGTGCGGGCGCTCGACCTGTACGGCCCGACCGAGGCGACCGTCGACTCGTACTGGTGGGACCGCGCGGGCGGCCACGACGTCCGGGGCAGCCGGGCGCTCGTGCTGGACGCCGGGCTGCGCCCGGCGCCCCGGGGCGTCGTCGGGGAGCTGTACATCTCGGGTGCCGCGGTGTCGCGCGGCTACCTGGGCAACCCGGCCGCCACCGCCGAGCGGTTCGTGGCCGACCCGTTCGGCACGCCCGGCTCCCGGCTCTACCGCACGGGCGACCTGGCGCGGCGGACGGCGACCGGGCTGGTCGTGCTGGGCCGGGCCGACGACCAGGTCAAGGTGCGCGGTTTCCGGATCGAGCCGGGCGAGGTGGCCGCCGCGCTGGCCACGCACCCGGACGTCGAACAAGCCGCCGTGGTGCTGCGGGACGGGCGTCTGGTCGGCTACGTGACGCCCGTCGGCGCGGACGTCGAGGCCGTCCGCCGGCACGCGACCGACGTGCTGCCGGATTACATGGTGCCCGCCGCCGTGGTCGCGCTGGACTCCTTCCCGCGCACGGACAACGACAAGCTCGACCACGCCGCCCTGCCCGCCCCCGTGTTCGCGACGGGCGACGCGAAGCCGGCCACCGAAGCCGAACGCGTGCTCTGCGCGTTGGTCGCCGAGGTGCTGCGGCTCGACGAGGTCGCGCCGACGGACGGGTTCTTCGACCTCGGTGGCGACAGCATCGTGTCGATCCAGCTCGTCAGCCGCGCCCGTGCCGCCGGGTACGCGCTGACCGCACGCGACGTGTTCACGCACAAGACCGTGCGCGCCCTGGCCGCCGTCGCGACCGTTCTGTCCGAAGTGGATGAACAGGAGACGGCCGCCGACGCGCTCGGCGCCGTGCCCACCACGCCGATGACCGCGTGGCTGGGTTCGCTCGACGCCCCGATCGACGGCTACCACCAGGCGCTGCTGATCCGCGTGCCGCACGACGGGACGCGGCTGAAGCGGGCCGTGGACGCCCTGCTCGACCGGCACGACCTGCTGCGCGCCCGCCTCGTCCGCTCCACGCCGTGGTCCCTGCACGTGCCGACTGAACGCCCGGACGTGTTCACGACGGCCACGCACGACATCGCCACCGAGTCGGCCGACGCCCGTGACCGGCTCGACCCGGACAACGGCGTGATGGTCCAGGCCGTCTGGTTCCCGGAGCGGGACCGCCTGCTGCTGACCGTCCACCACCTGGTCGTGGACGCGGTCTCGTGGCGCGTGCTGCTGTCGGACCTGGAGGACGCCTACGCGGGCAAGGAACTCCCGCGCACCGGCGCTTCCTTCCGCACGTGGGCCGGGCGGACCCCCGACTTCTCGGCCGACCTCGACCGCTGGACGGAGATCGTCGGCGCCGGGAACACCCCGATCGGCGCCCCGCTGGACCCGGCGCGCGACACCGAGGCCACGGTCCGGCGGATCACCGTGACCGCGCCCGAACCCGCCTTCGCCCGCCCCGACGACGCGCTGCTCACGGCGCTCGCCCTGGCCTTCCGGCGGGTTCGGGGCATCGACAGCCTGCTCGTCGACCGCGAGGCCCACGGCCGCGACGGCGACCTGGACGTGTCCCGCACGGTCGGCTGGTTCACCGCTGTGCACCCGCTGCGGCTCACGCCCGGCGACGGCACGTCCACCGACGCGCTCAAGGCGGTCAAGGAGCAGCTCCGCGCGCTGCCCGACGGCCGCGGTTTCGGTGCGCTCGGTCTCGATTCCGGGGCGCACGTCCTGTTCAACCACCTCGGCCGCCTGCGCGCGCCGTGCGAGGACGACTTCACGGTGGCCGCGGAGAACGCCGAACTGGTCGGCGGCGTCGACCCGCGCATGCCCGCCGTGCACGCCCTGGAGATCGACTCGGCGAGCCACGACGGCGAGCTGACCGCGACGTGGGCGTGGCCCGCGCACGTGCTGACCGAGGCCGAGGTCCGCGCGCTGGCGGACGCGTGGGTCGTCGCCTTGGGCGAGCTGACCGACGTGCGCACGCCCTCGGACTTCCCGCTCGCCGCGCTGACCCAGTCCGAAGTGGACTCACTCGCGGACGACGTGGTCGACGTGTGGCCGCTGACCCCGTTGCGGCAGGGCATGGTCTTCCAGTCCGCGTTCGACCAGGACGGCCCCGACGTCTACCTGGGGCAGCTCGCCCTCGATCTGCGCGGACCGCTCGACGCCGGACGCCTGCGCGACGCCGCCCAGCGCCTGCTCGACCGGCACGCCACGCTGCGCGCGACGTTCCCGGACGTCCGGCACGCGATCGTGCCCGCCCACACGTCGGTGCGCTGGCGCGACCTGGACGTCACGGGCCAGGACACGGCCGCCGCGCTGGACCGGATCACGCGCGAGGACGCGGACGTCCGCTTCGACCTGGCCGCCGGGCCGCTGATCCGGTTCACGCTCGTGCGCACCGGACCCGACGCGCACCGGCTGCTGATCTCCAACCACCACGTCCTGCTGGACGGCTGGTCCACGCCGCTGCTGCTGGACGACCTCTTCACCCTGTACCAGGGGATCGAGCCGCGTCCGGTCGTCGGACCGCACGACTACCTGCGGTGGCTCGCCGACCAGGACACCGAGGCGTCCCTGGCCGCCTGGAAGACCGCGCTCGGCGACGTGACCCCCACGCTCGTCGGCGGACCGTCCGCCGACCGGGCGCCCGCGCTGCCGGAGACCCTGACCACGCACCTGGCGGGCACGGCGCTCGCCGACCGGGCGCGGGCCGAGGGCGTCACGCTCAACACGGTCGTGCAGGCCGCGTGGGCGTTGGTGCTCTCCGCGCTGACCGGCCGCCGCGACGTCGTCTTCGGCACGACGGTGTCGGGCCGCCCGCCGCAGGTGGCGGGCATCGAGCGGGTCGTGGGCCTGTTCATCAACACCGTGCCGGTCCGGGTCGCGCTCGACCCGGCCGAGCCCGTCGGCGACCTGCTGCGCCGCGTGCAGGACGAGCAGGCCGCGCTGCTGGACCACCAGCACGTCGGCCTGTCCGACCTCCAGCGCGGCACCGGCGAGCTGTTCGACACGCTCGCCGTCTTCGAGAACTACCCGTTCGACCCGGACAAGGCCGCGGAACCCGTTCCCGGCCTCAAGGTGTCGGCGGTGCCCGGCCGCGACGCGACCCCGTTCCCGCTCGGCGTGACCGTCACGCCGGGCGAGACGCTCCGCGTCGACCTGGAGCACAGGCCGGACGTGCTCGACGCCCGGCCTGTGCTCGACCAACTGCGGCACGTCCTGGACCTGATCGCCGGGGACGCGGACCTGCCGGTCGGCCGGATCGCCACCCTGGCCGGGGTGGCGGCGCCGGTCGGACCCGCCGTCGCCGACGCCGTCCCGATCCCGGAGGCGCTCGCCGAACAGGCGTGCCGGACGCCGGACGCCGTCGCGTTGGTCGACGGCAGGGGTACGCGCACGTTCGCCGAACTGGCCGCCGAGGTCGACCTGGTGGCGGCCCGGCTGGTGGCGATGGGCGCGGGTCCGGAACGCGTGGTCGGGTTGTCCCTGCCGCGCGGTGCGGACGCGATCGTGGCGTTGCTGGCCGTGCTGCGCGCCGGCGCGGTGGCGTTGCCGCTGGACCGGGACTACCCGACCGAACGCCTGGCGATGATGGTCGAGGACGCGCGGCCGGTGTTCGTCCTGGACGAGCTTCCATCCACAGTGGACGGTGAGCTGCCGGGGTGGCCGAGTGGGGCGGCGTACATCATCTTCACGTCCGGCTCGACCGGGCGGCCCAAGGGGGTCGTCGTGGAGCACGCCGCGTTGGCCAACCTGCTGGCCGCGCACCGGCGTGACCTGTTCGGCGATGGGCGCAAGAGGGTCGCACACACCGCTTCCCTGTCGTTCGACGCGTCGTGGGACCCGATCCTGTGGCTGGTCGGCGGGCACGAGCTGCACGTCGTGCCCGAGGACGTCTACCGCGACCCGGACGCCTACCTGGATCTGGTCCGCCGCGAGCGGATCGACGTCGTCGACTTCACGCCGACGTTCCTCGCCCAGCTCGTCGACCGGGGCCTGCTCACCGGCGCGCACCGGCCGAGCGTCGTGTGCGTGGGCGGCGAGGCCGTGCCGGAGTCGTTGTGGGACAAGCTGATCGCGGCCGGAGTGCACGCGGTCGACCTCTACGGCCCCACCGAGTACACAGTGGACGGTTACCTGCGGCACGACGACGGCCGTGAAGCGCCGGTCGCGGGCACGGCCACGCGCGTGCTCGACGCGGCGTTGCGGCCCGTGCCGCCGGGTGTGCCCGGCGAGCTGTACCTGAGCGGTCCCGGCCTGGCGCGCGGCTACCTGCGCAACCCCGGCCTGACCGCGTGGCGGTTCGTGGCCGACCCGTACGGCACGCCCGGCACGCTCATGTACCGCACGGGCGACCTGGCGACCTTGTCGGACAAGGGCGAGCTGCGCTTCCTGGGCCGCGCCGACGACCAGGTCAAGCTGCGCGGCTACCGGGTCGAACCCGGCGAGGTCGAGACGGCGCTGTCCGCGCTCGACGGCGTGCACGCGGCGGCCGTCGCCGTGCGCGACAACCGGTTGATCGGCTACGTCGTCGCGGAGACCGCCGACGGCATCCGGGACCTGCTGGCCGCGACGATGCCCGCGCACCTGGTCCCGGCCGTGGTCGTGGCGCTGGACGCGTTGCCGGTCACGGTCAACGGCAAGCTCGACCGCGCCGCCCTGCCCGCGCCCGTGCGCACCGGCCGGACCGTGGTCGGGGCGCGCACCGACGCGGAACGTGTGCTGTGCGAGGCGTTCGCGGACCTGCTCGGCGTCGAGGAGGTCGGTGTCGACGACGGGTTCTTCGCGCTCGGCGGCGACAGCATCGTGTCGCTGCAACTGGTTGCCCGCGTCCGGGCGGCCGGGTACGCGGTGACCGCCCGCCAGGTGTTCACCGAACGCACCCCGGCCCGGATCGCGGCCGTGGCCACCCCGGTCGCCGACGGCGGCACCGAACCCGCGCACGCGGCGTCCGGCGAGCTGCCCGCGCCGCCGATCACCCGGTGGCTGTCCCGCCTGGTCGGCCCGGACCTCGACCGGATGGCCGCGTACAGCCAGGAGGTCCTCGTCCGCCTGCCGGGCACGCTCACCGACGCCGAACTGCGCGACGGCCTGCGTGCCGTGGTGCGCCGCCACCCCGTGTTGGCCGCGCGCCTGATCGCCGACGAGCCGTGGCGCCTGGAGGTGCCCACCGCCGTCGAGTTCGACTTCACGGTGGCGGACGCCGAGGTGTCGGTGGCGCTGCGTCGAGCCCAGGCCGACCTGGACCCGACGAACGGCGTGATGTTCCGCGCCGTGCGCCTGGGCGACCGGCTGTTGTTGGTCGCGCACCACCTCGTGGTGGACGCGGTCTCGTGGTCGGTGCTGCTGGGCGACCTGGAAGCCGCCTGCGCGGGCCGCGACCTCGACCCCGTGCCGGTGTCCTACCGCACGTGGGCGCGGTCGCTGGCCGACCGGGACCCGGCCGAGGAGTACTGGCGGACGCTGCTCGCCGAGACCGAACCGGTCCTCGGCACCCGCCCGCTGACCCACGACGACACCGCCGCCACCACGGGCAGGCTCACCGTCTCCCGGCCCGCCGGGGAACTGCTCACCACGATCCCGGCGGCGGTCAACGGCACCGTGCAGGACGTGCTGCTCGCGGCGCTCGCGCGGGTCGTGCCCCAGTGGCGCAGCGACTACGGCTACGGCGAGGTGTCCTCGACGCTGGTCGACATCGAGGGCCACGGCCGTGACGGCGACCTCGACCTGTCCCGGGCGATCGGCTGGTTCACCTGCCTGTACCCGGTGCGCCTGGGGTCGGGTGCGCTCAAGGACACCAAGGAGACCCTGCGCGCGGTGCCCGACCACGGCCTCGGGTTCGGGCTCCTCGGCGGCCTGTCCGGCGGGTCGATCTGCTTCAACTACCTGGGCCGCGTGACCACGCCGGGCGACGGCCCGTGGCAGCCGGTCCCGGCCGGGCTGCGCGGCGGCGCCGACCGGCTGCCCGCCGCCTACCCGTTGGAGATCAACGCCGAGGCGGTCGGCGACGACCTGTCGGCGGTGTTCTCCTGGGCGGACGGCGTGCTGTCGGCAGAGTCGGTGGAGGAGCTGGCCCGGCGGTGGCTGGCCGCGCTCGACGAGGTGGCCGACACCGGCCGCACGCCGTCGGACTTCCCGCTCGCCGCGCTGACCCAGTCCGAAGTGGATGGTCTGGGTGACGACGTGCTCGACGTGTGGCCGTTGACGCCGTTGCAGCAGGGCATGGCGTTCCACGCGCTGCTCGACGACGAGGGACCGGACCTCTACCTCACCCAGCTCACGCTCGACCTGCGCGGCGCGCTCGACGCGGACCGGCTGCGCGCGGCCGTGACCGCGTTGCTCGACCGGCACGACAACCTGCGGGTGAGCGTGCACGACGGTCGCGCGCACGTGCACGGTCGCGTCGAGGTGCCGTGGGTGGAACTCGCGGGCGTCGACCCGGACAAGTTCCTGGCGCAGGACCAGCGTGAACGCTTCGACCTGGAGAGCGCGCCGCTGATCCGGTGCGCGCTGCTCGACCTGGGCGAGAGCAGGTACCGGTTCGTGCTCACCAGCCACCACCTGCTGCTGGACGGCTGGTCCACGCCGTTGCTGATCCAGGAGCTGTTCGCGCACTACGCCGGGCAGCGCCCGCCGGCCGTGCCCTCGTTCCGCCGCTACCTGGAGTGGCTGGCCACCCGGCCGGACTCGCTGTCGGTGTGGCGCGCGGCGTTGGCGGGCCTGGCCGAGCCCACGCTGGTCAGCCCCGGCGCGTCGAAGGACGCGGTCGACCCGGCCGAGGTCGGCACGGAGCTGTCCGCGTCCTCGACCGGTGCTTTGAACGCGTTCGCCCGCGACCTCGGCGTCACGACCAACACCGTGGTCCAGGTGGCGTGGGCCGTGCTGCTCGGCCACCTGACCGGACGCGACGACGTCGTGTTCGGTGCCACCGTGTCCGGTCGTCCGGCCGAGATCGCGGACGTCGGCTCGATGGTCGGCCTGTTCATCAACACCGTTCCGGTTCGCGTAAGGGTCCGGCCGGACACCACGTTCCGGGCGCTGCTCGACGCCGTGCAGCACGAGCAGGCCGCGCTCGGCGAGCACCACCACGTGGGCTTGTCGGACATCCAGCGGACCATGGGTCTCGGCGCGTTGTTCGACACGCTCGTGGTCTTCGAGAATTTCCCGTTCGACCCGGATCGGGCCGCGCACGAGGTCGGCGGCGTCACGATCACCGGTGTCGGCGGCCGGGACACCACGCACTACCCGCTCGCGCTGTCCGTGCTGCCGGGCGAACGGCTGCGGCTGCTGCTGGAGTACCGGACCGACCTGCGCGACGCCGCCGAGGTGGCGACGATCGGCGACCGCCTGGCCGCGCTGCTCGACGTGATCGTGCGCGAGCCCGACCGCACGCTCGGCTCGACCACCGCGCTGCTGCCCGGCGAGTCCGACCGGATCTCGTCTCCGGCGGTGCCGGAGGCGCCTTTGGTCACCGAAGTCCTGCGGGCACAGGCACTGCGGACGCCGGACGCGGTCGCGGTCGTCGCCGACCGGACGCTGACGTTCGCCGCGCTCGACGCCGAGTCCGACCGACTGGCCGCGTGGCTGGTCGAGCGGGGTGCGGGGGCCGAGCGGTTCGTGGCGTTGGCGTTGCCGCGCACGGCCGACGCGCTCGTGGCGATCTTCGGCGTGCTCAAGTCGGGTGCGGCCGTGCTGCCGGTCGACCCGGACTACCCGGCCGACCGGATCGCGCTGGTGCTCGACGACGCGCAGCCCGTGCTGCGGCTCGACGCGCTGCCCGAGCTGCCCGACGGACGCGTGGACGTGGTGATCGAGCCGGGTTCGGCCGCGTACGCGATCCACACGTCCGGGTCGACCGGGCGGCCGAAGGGCGTGGTCGTGCCGCACTCGGCGTTGGCGAACCTGCTGGCGTCGCACCGGAAGCAGGTCTTCGGGGACCGTCGTCTCAAGGTCACGCACACGTCGTCGTTCTCGTTCGACGCCTCCTGGGACCCGATCCTGTGGATGCTCGCCGGCAACGAGCTGCACGTGCTCGCCGGCGACACCTACCGCGATCCGGACCAGGTGCTCGCGCTGGTGGCCGCGCGCGGCCTCGACCACCTGGACTTCACGCCGTCCTACCTGGCACAGCTCGTCGACCGGGGTCTGCTGGAGCACCCGCCGGCCGTGCTGTGCGTGGGCGGCGAGGCGGTGCCGGAGGGCCTGTGGCAGGCGCTCGGCGCGGCCGACGTCGAGGTGCACGACCTGTACGGGCCGACCGAGTACACGGTCGACGCGTACGTGCGGCACGTGGACGGCTCGGTGACACCGATCGCCGGCACCGCCCTGCACGTGCTCGACGCGGCGTTGCGGCCCGTGCCCACCGGTGTCACGGGCGAGCTGTACCTGGCCGGACCGGGTCTGGCCCGGGGCTACCTCGGGCGGCCCGGCGCGACCGCCGAGCGGTTCGTCGCGAACCCGTTCGGCGAGCCGGGTTCACGGCTGTACCGCACGGGCGACCTGGCCCGGCGCACCGACATCGGGCTGGACCTGCGTGGCCGAGCCGACGACCAGGTCAAGGTGCGCGGCTTCCGGATCGAGCCGGGCGAGGTCGCGGCCGTGCTGGAGACGCACGACGGTGTGCGCCAGGCCGTGGTCGTGGTGCGCGACGGTCGACTCGTCGGGTACGTCGAGTCCACCGGGGCGACCGCGGACTCCGCGCGGGCCCACGCCGCCCGACTGCTGCCCGACCACATGGTGCCCAGCGCCGTCGTGGTGCTGGACGCGTTGCCGACGCTGCCCAACGGCAAGGTCGACCGGGCCGCGCTGCCCGCGCCGGACCGGGCCGCCACCGGGACCTACCGGGCGCCGCGCACGGAGAGCGAAGCCGTGCTGTGCCGGTTGTTCGCCGACCTGCTCGGCGTGGACCGGATCGGGGTCGACGACGGGTTCTTCGACCTCGGCGGCGACAGCATCGTGTCGATCCAGCTCGTCAGCCGGGCCCGTGCGGACGGCGTGGTGATCACGCCCCGCCAGGTGTTCGACCACCGCACGCCCGCCGCGCTGGCCGCCGTCGCCACCGGGCCGGTCGCGGCCGAGCGCGCCGAGGACGCGTGGGGCACGCTGCCGACCACGCCGATCATGCGCTGGCTACTCGACCTCCCGGCCGGGACGAAGGGCTTCAGTCAGGCCGTCCTGCTCCGCACGCCGGAAGCGTTGGGGGAGAGGGAACTCGCCGTCGGGCTGGCTCGCGTCGTGGACGCACATCCGATGCTGCGTGCACGCCTCGACGGCGACGCCGTCGTGGTGGACGCCGAGTCGTCGCCGGTCGGGGTGCGCTGGGTCGACGAGCCGGACTGGGCCGCCGAGGCGGTCCGCGCCCAGGGCGAACTCGACCCGTGTACCGGCGTGATGGTGCGTGCCGTGGCGGCGCCCGGCCGGTTGTTGCTGGTCGTGCACCACCTCGTCGTGGACGAGGTGTCGTGGCGGATCATCGTGCCGGACCTGGCCACCGCGTGCGCGGGCGGCGAGGTCGCGGCCGAGGGCACGTCGTTCCGCACGTGGGCCCGTCGCCTGCGCGAGCTGGACGTCACGGCCGAACTCCCGCACTGGGAACGGGTCGTCGCGGCCGGGGGCGCTTTGGGCGTAAGGGAACTGGACCCGGCGCGCGACACGTCCGCGACGATGGCCCACCTCAAGGTCTCCGCCGGCGTGCCGCCGGTCGAGGCCGCCAACGCCTACCACGCCCGGGTCGACGACGTGCTGCTCACCGCGCTCGCCCTGGCCGTGCGGCCGGACGGCGGACCGGTGCTCGTCGACCTCGAAGGCCACGGCCGCGCGGACATCGGGCTCGACACGTCCCGCACGGTCGGCTGGTTCACCGCGGTCCACCCCGTCCGGCTCGAACCGGGTCGCCAGGGGCTCAAGGCCGTGAAGGAACAGGTGCGCGCCACGCCGTCCGCGCTCGGCTTCGGCCTGCTGCGCGACCGGCTCGGCGACTCGCCCGCGCGGATCGCGTTCAACTACCTGGGCCGCGCCACCGCCGCGCCGGCAGCCGACTGGTCCCCGGCGCCGGAGAGCGCGGACCTGGCGGGCGGCGCGGACGCGGACATGCCCGCCACCCACGTGCTGGAGATCAACGTCGAGGACGTCGGCGGCGAGCTGGCCGCGACCTGGTCGTGGCCCGCGCTCGTGATCGACGAGGACGAGGTCCGCGCGATCGCCGAGCGCTGGGTCGAGCAGGTCCGGGTCCTGGCGGCCGACACGCGGGGCGGGCACACGCCGTCCGACTTCCCGCTCGTGCGGCTCACCCAGCACGACGTGGACGTGTTGGCGGACAAGGACGTCGACGACGTCTGGCCCGCGACCCCGCTCCAGGAGGGCCTGTACTTCCACGCCCTGCTGGAGGACGAGGGGCCGGACGTCTACACCGTCCAGCTCGCGCTCGACCTGGCCGGACCCGTGGACGAACACCGGCTGCACGAGGCCGCGCGCGGCCTGCTGCGCGACCACCCGAACCTGCGGGCCGGGTTCCGGACCGCGCCGAGCGGCCGGGTCGTCTCCGTGGTCCACCGCGAGGTCGACGGCTGGTGGCGGGTCACCGACTCGCCGGACGCGGCCGAGGAGGACAGGGCCCGGTTCGACCTGGCCGACCCGCCGCTGCTGCGGATCACCCTGGTGCGCCTGGGCCACGAGCGGTTCCGGCTGCTGGTCACCAACCACCACCTGCTGCTCGACGGCTGGTCCACGCCGCTGGTGGTGCGCGAGCTGTTCGCCCGGTACGCGGGGCAGGGGATCGCGCGGCGCACGCCGTTCAAGGACTACCTGCGGTGGCTCGTCGGCCAGGACCACGACGCGGCGTTGACCGCGTGGCGCACCGCTCTGTCCGATGTGGACGGACCGACGCTGGTGGCCCCGCCGGGAGACCGCGAACCACTGCGGCCCGACCAGGTCTCGGTGGAGCTGTCGACGGACCTGAGCGCACGCCTGGACAGGTGGGCGCGCACGACCGGCGTCACGTCGAACACCGTGGTGCAGGTCGTGTGGTCGCTGGTGCTCGGCGGTCTCACCGGGCGCACCGACGTCGTGTTCGGCACGACGGTCTCCGGTCGGCCGCCGCAGTTGCCCGGCGTGGAGGACATGGTCGGCCTGTTCATCAACACCGTCCCGGTCCGGGTGCGGCTCGACCTCGCCGAATCCGTCGCCGACCTGGCCGTGCGCGTCCAGCGCGAGCAGTCCGCGCTGCTGGACCACCAGCACGTCGGCCTGGCCGAGATCGGCGAACTGTTCGACACGCTCGCGGTCTACGAGAACTACCCGTACGACCCGGACGCGGCGGCCGAGACGTTCGGCGGCGTCCGGGTCACCGGCGCGGTCGACCAGGACGCCACGCACTACCCGCTGAGCCTGTCCGTGCTGCCCGGCGAGAACCTGGTGTTCCAGCTCGGCTACCGGTCGGACGTGTTCACCGCGCCCGCCGTCGAGGCGCTGGCCGCCCGGCTGCACGCCGTGGTGGCACAGGTCGTCGCGGCACCGGACCTGCCGGTCGGCCGGATCGACCTGGTCACGCCCGCCGAACGCCGCCAGGTGCTCGTCGACTTCAACGACACCGACATCGACGACCTCGTGCGGACCGTGCCGGAGATGTTCGCCGAACACGCCCGGACCCGGCCGGACGCGATCGCCGTGGTGTGCGAGGACGTCACGCTCACCTATGCCGAACTCGACGAGCGCTCGGCGAAGCTGGCCAACGTCCTGGTCGAGCACGGTGCCCGGCCCGAGACCACGGTCGCGCTCGCCCTGCCCCGCACGGCCGAGATGGTCGTCGCGGTGCTGGCCGTGCTGCGGTCCGGTGCGGCCTACGTGCCGGTCGACCCGACCTACCCGAAGGCCCGGATCGAGCACCTGCTGACCGACTCGGCACCCGTCGTGTTCGTGTCCACAAAGGACTCATCGCCGGTCGACGGTGCGTTGTTGTTGGACGACCCGGAGTTCCGGGCACGGTGGGACGCGGCGTCGGCCGTCGAACCCGATCACGGGCTCGTGCCGACCAACCCGGCCTACGTGATCTACACGTCCGGGTCGACCGGCCTGCCCAAGGGCGTCGTCGTGACGCACGAGGGCGTGCCCGCGCTGGTCGCCACGGCCACCCGGTCGTTGGGCGTGACGGCCGAGTCGAAGGTGCTGCTGTTCGCGTCGATCAGCTTCGACCTGGCCTTCTTCGAGTGGGCGATGGGCGTGCTGACCGGCGGCACGGCCGTCGTCGTGCCCACGCACCGCCGCGTGGCGTCGCGTGAGCTGACCGACTACATCGCCGAGCACGGGGTGACGCACATGGCGTTGCCGCCCGCCGTGCTGGGCGCGTTGGCCGAGGACTGCACGTTGCCGCAAGGCGCGGTCCTGCTCTGCGGCACCGAGGCCGTGACGCCGGACCTGGTGCACCGCTGGGGTTCGGTCGTGCGGTTCCACGACGCCTACGGGCCGACGGAGGCCACGGTCAACTCCACGCTCTGGGCGCACTACGAGGGGTGGGACGGCGCCAAGGTGCCGATCGGCGTGCCCGACCCCGGCACCCGCGCGTACGTGCTGGACGCGGCGTTGCGACCGGTCCCGGTAGGGGTTCCGGGCGAGTTGTACCTAGGCGGACCGGGCCTGGCCCGGGGCTACCACGGCCGGTTCGCGCTGTCCGCGCTGCGGTTCGTCGCGGACCCGTTCGGGCCGCCCGGGTCGCGGCTCTACCGCACGGGCGACCTGGTCAGCCTGCGCGAGACCGGCGACATCGACTTCCACGGCCGCACCGACGACCAGGTCCAGCTCCGCGGCTTCCGGGTCGAACCGGGCGAGGTGGAGAACGTCCTGGCTGCGGTGCCGGGCGTGCGGCAGGCGGCCGTGGTGCCGCGCGACGACCGGATCAAGCGGCTCGTCGGCTACGTGGTCGGCGACGTCGACGGCGACCAGGTGCGGGCCGAGGTGGCGAAGGTGCTGCCCGAGCACCTGGTGCCCGCCGCGGTCGTGGTGCTCGACGCGTTCCCGTTGACACCCAACGCGAAGCTCGACCGCAAGGCCCTGCCCGCGCCGGAGTTCACCGCCCGCGGCGGCCGACCGCGCACGCCCACCGAGCGCCTGCTGTGCGGCGCGTACGCGGACGTGCTCGGCCTGCCCGAAGTCGGTCCGCACGACGACTTCTTCGCCCTGGGCGGCCACTCGCTGCTGGTGGTGCGGCTGCAGGCCGTGCTCGGCTCGGCGCTGGGCCGTACGGTCGCGCTGCCGGACCTGATCGCGTCCCCGACGCCCGCCGCGCTGGCCGCGCTCGTGGACGGCGAACCCGACCCGGACGCGGCCGTCGCGCCGCTGCTGGCGTTGCGGGCGCGGGGGAGTGGCGTGCCGCTGTTCTGCCTGCCGCCCGCCGCCGGGCTCGGCTGGTCGTTCGCGGGACTGGCCCGGCACCTGCCGGACCGGCCGGTGTACGCGCTCCAGGCCCGCACGCTGTCCACGCCCGGTCTGACGCCGCCGAGCGTCGAGGAGATGGCGCGTGACTACCTGGGCCTGATCCGCGAGGTCCAGCCCGAGGGGCCGTACCACCTGCTCGGCTTCTCGCTGGGCGGCCTGGTCGCGCACCGGATCGCGAGCCTGCTGCGGGCCCAGGGTGAAGAGGTGGCGCTGCTGGCCATGCTCGACGCCTACCCGCCGGGCGGTCCCGAGCGGACCGACGTGGCCGACGCGCACCGGTTCCTGCTGGCCATGGCGGGCATCGACGGGGAGCCCGACGACGCGGTGGAAGCCGTGCTGCGCGACGGTTCCCTGGGCCTGGGGCGCGAAGCCTTGGAGGCCGTGGTGGCGAACCTGCTCGCCTCCGCCGACCAGGTCGCGGGTGCCTCGCTCGACGTGGTGGACGGCGACCTGCTGCTGTTCACCGCAGACGGCGAAGAACCCGAGGAGATGTCCACGCCCGACCGCTGGCACGAGTACGTGACCGGCCGGGTCCGGGTGGTCGGCGTGGATGTCGCGCACGACGAGATGACCGACCCCGACGCCCTCGCGGTGATCGGGCCGCTGCTGAACCAGGAGTTCCGGGCATGACCGCCTCGCTTCCGCTGTCCGCCGCGCAGACCTCGATCTGGTTCGGCCAGCAACTGGACCCGGACAACCCGGTCTACAACACCGCCGACCACGTGCTGATCGACGGACCGGTCGACCCGGTCCGGTTCGAGGAGGCGGTGCGCGCGGCGGTCGGCGAGGCCGAGTCGCTGCACGCCCGGTTCTTCCTGGACGGCGACGTGCCGCGCCAGGTGATCGCCCCGGACGAGTGGGACTTCCCGGTACTCGACCTGCGCGGCGAGGACGACCCCGAGCACGCCGCGCTGGCGTGGATGGGCGCGGACGTGCGCACGCCGGTCGACCTGGCGCTCGGCCCGCTGTTCGGGCAGGCGCTGCTGCGGATCGGCGACGAGCGGTGGGTGTGGCACCAGCGCGTGCACCACATCGCCGTGGACGGGTTCGCGTTCTCGCTGCTCGCCCGGCGCGTGGCCGACCTGTACACCGACGGCGGCGGCACGCCGTTCGGTCCGTTCGCCAAGGTGCTCGACGTCGAAGAGTCCTATGTGGACTCCGGGAAGTCGGCCAAGGACGCCGAATTCTGGCGCGAGTACCTCGACGGCCTGCCCGAGCCGCCGGGGCTGGTCGACCGGCTCGCGGGCATCGGCGACCACACGATCCGGTCCACCGCGCGGATTCCGACCGAGGACCTGCGGGCGCTCGCCAAGGCCGAGGGCGTGTCCTGGCCCGACCTGGTCACCGCGGCCATCGCCGCGTACCTGCACCGGGCCACCGGCGCCGAGGAGGTCGTGCTGGGCCTGCCGGTGATGGGCCGGCTCGGCACGCCGCTGCTGCGCGTGCCCGGCATCGTGATGAACATCGTGCCGCTGCGGATCGCGGTCGGGTCCGGCGACACGCTGCCCGCGGTGGCCCGCGAGGTCGCCGCGCAGATCAAGCGCACCCGGCCGCACCACCGCTACCGGCACGAGCAGATCCGCCGCGACCTGAACCTGGTCGGCGGCACCCGGAAGCTGTTCGGCCCGGTGGTCAACGTGATGCCGTTCGACAACGACCTGCGCTTCGCCGGGAACCCCGGCCGGATGCGCAACATCGCGGCCGGTCCGGTGGAGGACCTGGCGGTCGGCGTGCGGGACTTCTCCGACGGCGCCGGGCTGAGCGTCGAACTGGACGGCAACCCCGCGCTGTACGCGCAGGACGAGCTGGACCGGCACCGGGACCGGTTGCTGCGCCTGCTCGCCGAAGGACTCGCCGCGCCCGACCGCCCGCTCGGCCGACTGCCCCTGGCGGACACCGCGATCCGCGTCCGCCCGCCGCACCCGCCGGCACCGGACGTCGTCGAGCTGATCCGCGCCCGGGTCGCCGAACGCCCTGACGCCGTGGCGTTGGAACAGGGCGAGGTCCGCTACACCTACGCCGAACTCGCCGCGCGGGCCGACCGGTTCGCGGAGGCGCTGCGGGCGCGTGGCGCGGGCCCGGACGTGCCGGTGGGACTGCCGCTGCGCCGCGACCCGGACACGATCGTCGCGGTGCTCGGCGTCCTGTTCGCGGGCGCGGCCTACCTGCCGGTCGACCCGGACGCGCCCGTCGAGCGCACCGGGCCGATGCTGGCCAACGCGCCGATCACCGTCGGTCCCGGTCTCGTCCTCGAAGGACACGCCGCCGGGACGGGACAGGTGCTGCCCGACCACCTCGCGTACGTGATCCACACGTCCGGTTCGACCGGGCGTCCCAACGGCGTCCTGGTGTCCCGCAAGGCGCTGGCGTCCTTTGTGGCCGCCGCGACCGAGCGTTACGGCGTGACCTCGGACGACCGCGTGCTCCAGTTCGCCGCGCTGCACTTCGACGCCAGCGTGGAGGAGGTCTTCGTCACGCTGTGCGCGGGCGCGACCCTCGTGTTGAGGACGGCCGAGATGACCGCGTCGGTGGACGGTTTCCTGCGGGCGTGCGACAAAGCCCACATCACGCTGCTGGACCTGCCGACCGCGTTCTGGCACGAGGTGGTGCACACCCTTGCCGCGCAAGGGGAAGTGCCGCGCGCGTTGCGGACTGTCGTGATCGGCGGGGAAGCCGCCCTCGGCACCCGGGTTGACCAGTGGCGATCCATCGCGCAAGGTGTGCGCCTGATCAACACGTACGGCCCGACGGAAGCGACCGTCGTGGCGACCGCCGCCGACCTCGGCCCGACGATGCCGAAAAGTTATGCGGCTATTTAGGTTAGCCTCGCCTAAACACAAGGTAGGGTGCAACCGCTTCCGCCACCCGCTTTCCCCTGGGAGAACGATGTCCAGCAGTAGAACCGCGCGCCTGCTCGGTGCCGCGTTGATCGGCGCTCTCGCCCTGACCGCCTGCGGCTCCGGCGGCGAGACCACCACGTCCTCCTCCGCGCCGTCGTCGGCCGCGCAGGACACCGGCCCCCGCACCATCACCGACGCCACCGGCGCCAAGGTGACCGTGCCGGCCAACCCGAAGAACGTCGTCGCGCTCGCCGAGACCGACCTCGACGCCGCGATCGCGCTCGGCGTCACCCCGATCGGCGCGAGCAAGTCCCGCCAGGGCGACAGCGTCGCGGGCTACCTCTCGGCGAAGGTGCCGAACGTCAAGCTCGTCGGCGAGATCGTCGAGCCCGACATCGAGGCCATCGCCGCGCTCGACCCGAAGCCGGACGTCATCCTGTACGGCCACTTCATCGAGCCGGACCCGGCGCAGCTCGCCGACCTCAACGCCATCGCGCCCACCGTCGTCACGAGCATCGTGTCCGACGACTGGAAGACCAGCCTCAAGGGCGTCGCGAACGCGCTGAACCTGTCGGCCAAGGCCGACGAGGTCCTCAAGGACTACGACAAGAAGGTCGAGGAGACCAAGAAGGCGTTGGGCGCCAACGCCTCCGCCGAGGTCAGCCTCGTCCGCTGGAACCCGCAGGGCCCGTCGTACCTGCAGAAGCAGCACTTCGCCAGCACGGTCGTGAGCGAGCTGGGCCTCAAGCGCCCGCAGGTGCAGCAGACCGACGGCACCGGCCCGTCCGAGGCGGTCAGCCTGGAGAAGCTCGACGTCCTCGACGCCGACTGGATCTTCCTGGGCACGCTCAACTCCGACGGCGCCGCGGCGCTGGCCCAGGCCGAGCAGAACCCGACGTGGACCAAGCTCAAGGCCGTCGGCGCCAAGCACGTGGTCACCGTGGACGGCGTGCCGTGGACCTCGCGCGGCGGCCCCATCGCCGCGGGCGTCGTCCTGGACGACATCCGCAAGGCGCTGGGCTCGGCCTGATCCACTTCGGGGAGCGGATGTGTGGCGGTACACCGACGGGCGCGGGGTCGAGCTGACCCTGCCCCGTCGGCCGGAGCGGGTGGCGGTGGTCGACCTCCTGGCCACCTCCACGCTCTGGGCCGCCGGCGTCCGCCCGGTCGCCGCCGCGCTCGGCGACGACCCGTCCGACGAGTGCCTGACCGCGGTGGGGTTGCGACCCGACACCGTGACCCGGCTGGACACCCCGGACGACCCCACGCCCGACCCCGCCCTGCTGCGCGACGTCGACCTCGTGGTCGACCGCACGCACGGCCGGGACCTGATGCTGCTCGGCGACACCGCCCTCCCGGCCGTCGGCCTGACGCTCAAAGCGCCCGGCCAGTCGCTGGAGGACGTGTTCGCCGAAGCCGGCGCGCTCGCGTCGGCACTGGGCTGCCCGCCGGTACCGGCGGACGCGGTCGCCCGGTTCGAGGACGCGAAACGCCTGGTGCGCACCGCCTCCGGCGACCGGACGGTCGGGTTCGCGTTCGCCCGTCGCGGGTGGCTGACCGTGGTCGACCCCCGGCTGTACCCGTGGTTGGTGACGCTGGGGCGACTGGGCGTCCGGCTCGCACCGCCGCGGCGCGTCCCGCTGGGTACGCGGCCGGACGTCGACCTGTTACTGGTGTTCGACGAGGGGGTTGACGTGCCGGGTTCGCACCCGTGGACGGACCGCTGGCACGCGTTCGACCACGCGGTCTGCGCGGAGCTGTTCACCGAGTTCGCGGAGCTGTCGACGTGCTGACCGGCCTGCGCGTGACCGGCCTGGTGCTGTGCACCGGCGTGCTGGTCCTGTTCGCGTTGCTGAGCATCGCCGTCGGCGCGCGCTCCGTCCCACTGTCCACAGTGGTCGACGTGCTGTTCGACCCGGACGGGTCCTATGACGCGCTCGTCGTGGTGGGCCAACGGGTTCCGCGCACGATCCTGGGCATCCTGGTCGGCGCCGCGCTCGGGCTCGCGGGCGCGCTGATGCAGTCGCTGACCCGCAACCCGCTCGCCGACCCCGGTCTGCTCGGCGTCAACAGCGGCGCGGCGGCGGCCGTCGTGTCCGCGATCAGCTTCCTGGGTCTGACCAGCCCGCTGGAGTACGTCTGGTTCGCGTTCGTGGGTGCCGCGGTCGCCGCCGTGGTCGTCTACCTGCTCGGCTCGTCGGGCCGCGCGGCCGGACCGGTCCGGCTCGCGCTCGCGGGCACCGCGATCAGCGCCGTGCTCGTCGCCTACACCTACGCGGTGCAGCTCGCCGACGACAAGGCGCTCGACCAGTTCAGGTTCTGGATCGTGGGCGGCCTGGCCGGGCGCGACCTGGACATCCTGACGCGCGTCGGGCCGTTCCTGGCCGTGGGCCTGGTGGTCGGGCTGCTGCTGGCCAGGCCGCTCAATGTCGTGGCGCTGGGCGACGAGACCGGCCGCGCGCTCGGCGCGAACCTCGGCCGGGTCCGGCTGACCGCCGCCGCGTCGATCACCCTGCTGTGCGGCGCGGCCACGGCCGCCGCCGGACCGTTCTCCTTCATCGGCCTGACCGTGCCGCACATCGCGCGTTCGCTCGTGGGCGCCGACCAGCGGTGGGTGCTGCCGTACTCGGCGCTGCTGGCGCCGTGCCTACTGCTGGGCGCGGACGTGCTGGGCCGGGTCGTCGTGCCGCCGAGCGAACTCGAAGCCGGTCTGGTGACCGCGTTCCTCGGCGCGCCCGTGTTCATCATGCTGGTGCGGCGCCGCCGGGTGGTGCAGCTGTGAGCGTGACCCGTCCGACCACCGTCCGGCTCGCGTCCGGACGGGTGTCTTTCCGCCTGCACGCCAGATCCCTCTGGGTGTGCCTGGTCCTGCTGGTCGTCACGGCCGGTGCCCTGCTCGCCGCGCTGGTCATGGGCGAGTACCCGATCACCGTGGCGGATGCGATCACGTCGGTGTTCGGCGAGGGCAGCCGCCTGGCCGAGCTGTTCGTGGACCGCCGCCGCCTGCCCCGGGCGCTGACCGCGATCCTGGTCGGCATCGCGCTGGGCGTGTCCGGCGCGGTGTTCCAGTCGCTGACCCGCAATCCTCTGGGCAGCCCCGACATCGTGGGTTTCGGGCAGGGCGCGTCCACCGGCGCGGTGTTGGTGCTGCTGGTTTTCAGCGGTGGCACCACGCAGACCGCGCTGGGCGCGTTCGCCGGTGGTCTGGTGTCGGCGGCCGTGGTGTACCTGTTGGCGCTCAAGCGGGGCGCGCACGGCTACCGGCTCGTGCTCGTCGGCATCGGGGTCAGTTCGATGCTGATCGCGTTCAACAACTACCTCGTGACGCGGGCGGACCTGAACGACGCGCGCGCGGCGACCGTGTGGATCGTCGGCAGCCTGTTCGAGCGGCGGTGGCCCGAGGCCACGCTGATGTTCTTCACCGTGCTGATTCTGGTTCCCGTGACGCTGATCCTCGGTCGTGCACTGTCCATCCTGGACATCGGCGACGAGGGGGCGAAGGGGCTCGGTGTCCGGGTGGAACGGTCGCGGTTGGCCTTGATCGTGGTCGCGGTGGCGTTGACGGCCGTCGCGACGGCGTGCGCGGGACCCGTCGCGTTCGTGGCGTTGGTCGCACCCCAGGTCTCGCGTCGGCTCACCGGGTCGGGCGGACCGGGTCTGCTGCCCGCCGGACTCCTCGGCGGAGCACTGCTGCTGATCAGCGATCTCGTCGCCCAGCGGCTCACCTCGCCGGGCGAGCTGCCGGTCGGCGTGATCACCGGTGCCGTCGGCGGCGTGTACCTCGGGTGGCTCCTGCTGCGGGAATGGCGTTCGGGACGGGGTTGAGACCGCCCGTCCAGGTAGGTTAGCCTTGCCTAAATCACCCTTGAGAGTGATCCTCGGTTTTGGGCATCTACCAGGAGTGACAGCATGGCCGATCACGGGATCGCGGGCAGGGTGGCGCTGGTCACCGGTGCGGGACGCGGCATCGGTGCCGCCGTCGCCGACGCGCTCGCCGACGAAGGGGTCAAGGTCGTCGGACTGGACGTGCTCGACGGAGACCTCGTGGTCGACGTGTCCGACGTGGACGCGGTCGAGGACGCCGTGGCGCACGTGGAGGGCTCGGTCGGGCCCATCGACATCCTGGTCAACGTCGCGGGCGTGCTGCGGACCGGCCGCATCCTCGACGTGACCGACGACGACTGGCGCACGACGTTCGCAGTCAACACCGACGGCGTGTTCCACGTGTCGCGCGCGGTCGCCCGGCGGATGGCACCACGCCGCCGGGGCGCGATCGTGACGGTCGGGTCGAACGCGTCGGGCGTGCCCCGCACGGACATGGGCGCGTACGCCGCGTCCAAGGCCGCCACGACGATGTTCACCCGCTGCCTCGGCCTGGAACTGGCCGAGTTCGGCGTCCGGTGCAACGTGGTGTCGCCGGGGTCGACCGACACCGACATGCAGCGTGCTTTGTGGACCGACGACGAGGGGCCGCGCCGCGTGATCGCGGGCGACCCGTCGACGTACCGGGTCGGCATCCCGCTGCGCCGGATCGCCGACCCGGCGGACGTCGCCGACGCGGTCCTCTTCCTGGCCTCGGACCGGGCCAGGCACATCACGATGCAGAACCTGTTCGTCGACGGCGGCGCGACCCTGCGCGCCTGAACCGACTTTCAGCCTCCCCCAGAAACGGAAGTGACCGGTGCTCGCCGCCGACACCCCCAGCGCCCTGTCCGATCTCGACACCTACCGGGAGGGCGGCTTCTTCTTCGCCTCGCCCACCGGCGTGCTCGTCGCCGAGGACGCCGGCACGCCCGCGCCCGAGCGGCTCGCACCGGGATCGGTGCTCGTGGGCGCGCTCCCGTTCCGCCCCGACCGCCCCGCGCGGCTGACCGTGCCGGCCCTCGTCCGGCGCGGTGCGGCGCTGCACACCGTCGCCCTGCCCGCGTCGCCGACACCCGGCGGCCGGTGGCTGGACCAGCGCACCGACGCCACCGCCTACACCGACGGCGTCGCGCGGGCGTTGCGGCACATGGCCGACGGCGACCTGAACAAGGTCGTGCTCGCCCGTGCGCTGGACCTGACCGCCGCCGAACCCATCGACGTGCGGCAGGTGCTGGCCGCGTTGGCCGCCCGCGACCCGCACGGCTACACGTTCGCCACCGACCTGGGCGGCTCGACCCTGATCGGCACCAGCCCCGAACTGCTGGTCCGGCGCACCGGGACGGCCGTGGTGTCGAACCCGCTCGCCGGGTCGCGACCCCGCAGCACCGATCCGGAGCAGGACGGCCGCAACGCCACCGAACTGCTCGTCTCGACCAAGGACCAGCGCGAGCACGCCCTGGTCGTGCAGGCCATCGCCGACGGGCTGGCGCCGTTCTGCCGCCGCCTCGACGTCCCCTCGACGCCGGAACTGCTGCCCACGCGCACCATGTGGCACCTGTCCACCCGCGTCACCGGCGAGCTGCGGTCGGGGGAGACCACGTCGCTGGACCTGGCCTCGGCACTGCACCCCACACCGGCCGTGTGCGGCGTGCCGGTGGAGGCCGCGCGGTCGCTGATCGGCGAGGTCGAGCCGTTCGACCGGGGCTACTACACCGGCGTCGTCGGCTGGACCGACGACCGGGGGGACGGCGAGTGGGTCGTGGCGATCCGCTGCGGCGAGGTCGCCGACCGCACGCTGCGGCTGTACGCGGGCGCGGGCGTCGTGCCCGGCTCGACCCCGGCCGCCGAATTGGCCGAGACCAGCGCCAAGTTCCGCACGTTCCTCGGCGCGCTCGGGCTGAAGGAGTCGGCGTGAGCGACCGGCTTCCATTCCCCTGGGTTCCATTCCCCTGGGTTCCGTTCCCCGACGAGTTCGCCGCGCGCTACCGCGAACTCGGGTACTGGACCGGGGAGACGTTCGGCGACTTCCTCGCCGCGAAAGCCGCGGCGTTCGGCGAGCGGGTCGCGGTCGTCGACTCCGAGGTCCGGTGGAGCTACCGGGAACTCGACGAGCGGGCGACGCGGATCGCGGCGTCGTTCGTCGGCCTGGGGATCGCGCCGGGCGACCGGGTCGTGGTGCACCTGCCGAACGTGGCCGAGTTCGTGGCCGTCGTGTTCGGACTGTTCCGGGCGGGCGCGCTGCCGGTGTTCGCGCTGCCGTCGCACCGGTTCGCCGAGATCTCCGCGTTCTGCTCGATCTCCGGCGCGGTCGGGTACGTGATCGCCGACAGCTCCCGGGCGTTGGCGGACGAGGTGGTCGCCGCCGTGCCGTCGGTGCGGCACGTGCTGATCGCCGCGGACCTCGCGGAGCTGCCGGCGGGTGGGCCGCTACCCGAGGTCGACGCGTCCGCGGTGGCGTTCCTCCAACTGTCCGGCGGCAGCACGGGCGTGCCGAAGCTGATCCCGCGCACGCACGACGACTACCTGTACAGCGTCCGGGAGAGCGCGGCGATCTGCGGGCTGACCCCGGAGACGGTGTACCTGGTGGCGTTGCCCGCCGCGCACAACTTCCCGATGTCCTCGCCCGGAATCCTGGGCGTGCTGCACGCGGGCGGGCGGGTCGTGATGGCATCGGCGCCCAGTCCGGACGTGGTGTTCCCGTTGATCGAACGCGAACGCGTGACGCTCACCGGCGTCGTGCCGCCGTTGGCGTTGCAGTGGATGGCCTCGCCCGCCCGTGCCGCGCACGACCTGTCGTCGTTGAAGGTCCTCCAGGTCGGCGGTGCCAAGTTCGTGCCCGAGGCCGCCGCGCGCGTACGACCGGAACTGGGCTGCGAGTTGCAGCAGGTCTTCGGCATGGCCGAGGGCCTGGTCAACTACACCCGGTCCGACGACCCCGAGGACGTCGTGATCGGCAGCCAGGGCCGGCCGATCTCGCCGCACGACGAGATCCGCGTCGTGGCCGAGGACGACGTCGAGGTGGCGCCGGGCGAGGTGGGGGAACTGCTCACGCGTGGCCCGTACACGATCCGGGGCTACTACCGGGCCGTCGAGCACAACGCGGTCGCGTTCACGGCCGACGGGTTCTACCGGACCGGCGACCTGGTGCGCGTGCTGCCGTCCGGGCACCTCGTGGTCGAGGGCCGGGCCAAGGACCAGATCAACCGGGGCGGCGAGAAGATCGCGGCCGAGGAGATCGAGAACCACCTGCTGGCGCACCCGGCCGTGCACGACGCGGCCGTGGTCGCGATCCCGGACGAGTTCCTGGGCGAGCGGACGTGCGCGTTCGTGATCACCACGGAACCCGTGGCCGCG
Organism: Saccharothrix violaceirubra; assembly: GCF_014203755.1. NCBI lineage: Bacteria > Bacillati > Actinomycetota > Actinomycetes > Pseudonocardiales > Pseudonocardiaceae > Saccharothrix > Saccharothrix violaceirubra. Next base: position 4,692,402 of record NZ_JACHJS010000001.1, on the reverse strand, counting down.
CCCGCGTTGCGCGCGTTCCTGCGCAACCGCGGCCTGGCCGCCTACAAGATCCCCGACCGGGTCGAGACGGTCGAGGCGTTCCCGCACACCGGTGTCGGCAAGACGAGTCGTCGCGACCTGCGGCGCGCGTTGGCCGACACGCTCAGAAAGGCGCGTTGAGATGGGGTTGCCGACCATCGAGCCGTACCCGATGCCGACCGAGGCGGACCTGCCGGCCAACCGGGTGGACTGGACCTGCGTGCCGGCGCGCGCGGTGTTGCTCGTGCACGACATGCAGAACCACTTCCTGCGCGCGTTCCGCTCGGACTCCTCGCCCGTGGTCGAACTGGTCGAGAACATCCGGGCGCTGACGGCCACGGCCCGCGCGCTGGGCATCCCGGTCGTCTACTCGGCGCAGCCGGGCGGGCAGAGCGAGGACCAGCGCGGGCTCCAGTTGGACATGTGGGGGATGGGCATCGCCGACCCGGCCGACGCGGGCATCTTCCCGGCCGTCGAGCCCGACGCGTCGGACGTGCTGATGACCAAGTGGCGCTACAACGCGTTCCACCGCACCGGTCTGCGGGAGATGCTCGACGCCCAGGGCCGCGACCAGTTGGTGGTGACCGGGATCTACGCGCACATCGGGTGCCTGATGACCGCGGCCGACGCGTTCATGCAGGACATCCAGGCGTTCTTCGTGGCCGACGCGGTCGCGGACTTCTCGCCCGACGACCACCGCATGGCGGTCCACTACGCGGCCGGCCGGTGCGCGGTGACCACGACGACCTCACGACTGATCGCGGAACTGGAGACGGCATGACCACGGACGACGTGCGGGCGGGCATCGCGGCGGTACTGGACGTGCCCGCGTCCGACATCGCCGACGACGACAACCTGCTCGACCACGGGCTCGACTCGGTGCGGGTGATGTCGTTGGTCGAGGGCTGGCGGGCGGGCGGCGCCGAGGTCGCGTTCGTCGACCTGGCCGAGAACCCGACGGTGGAGGCGTGGACGGCCCTGCTGTCCCGGTAAGGGTTTCGGGGGCGGTTGGTCGCCGCCCCCGGTTCCCGGCTCAGGAGCGGTCGGCCGTGAGGTCCAGACTGGACCGGAGCCGGATCGGCTTGAACGCGAGCGAGGCCAGCACGCCGACCACCGCGATCCCCGCCGAGATCACGAAGATGTGGCCGGTGGCGTCGCCGTACGCGGCCCGCACGATGTGCTGCACGGCCTCGGGCAACGCGCTCAGGTCGAGGCTGCCCGCGCTGCCGCCACCCGACGTCGGGAACCCGGCCGCCGCCAGGTCGTGGTGGATCCGGTCGGCCACCCGGCGGGCCAGCACCGCGCCGAGCACCGAGACGCCGATCGTGCCGCCCAGCGAGCGGAAGAACGCGATCGTCGACGACGCCGCGCCGATGTCGCGCAGCGGCACCGTGTTCTGCACGGCCAGCACCAGGTTCTGCATGCTCATGCCGACCCCGACGCCCACCAGCAGCATCGCGCCGCCGACCAGCACCAGCGACGTCTCGTGGTCGATCGTGCCCAGCGCGGCGAACCCGGGCACCAGCGCGATCGTGCCCACGACCAGGTAGGGCTTGACGTTGCCCGACTTCGTGATCATCCGGCCGGACACGATGGACGCGCCGAGCACGCCGGCCATCATCGGGATGGTCAGCAGGCCGGCCTCGGTGGGCGTGTAGCCCCGGCCGATCTGGAAGTACTGGCCCAGGAACACCGCGCCGCCGAACATCGCCATGCCCACGGCGAGGCTGGCCAGGATCGCCAACGCGGTCGTGCGCCGCTTCACGATCTCCAACGGCACCACCGGTTCCGCCGCCCGCGCCTCCACCCGCACGGCCGCCGCGAGGATCACCAGCGAGCCGCCGACCATGGCCGCGCTCTGCCACGAGAGCCACGCGAACGAGTCGTCCACGAACGAGATCCAGACCAGCAGCAGGCTCACCCCGGCGGCGATGAGCGTGGCGCCCAGGTAGTCGATCTTCACGTCCGGGCGCCGCACGGTGCGCACCTTGAGCGTGGCCTGGAGCAGGAACAGCGCGATCACCGCGAACGGCACGCCCACGAAGAAGCACCAGCGCCAGCCCAGCCAGGACGTGTCGACGATCAGGCCGCCGAGCAGCGGGCCGCCGACCGTGGCCACGGCCATGACGCCGCCGAGGTAACCGTTGTACCGGCCACGTTCGCGGGGCGGGATCATCGCCGCGATCACGATCTGCACCAGGGCCTGGAGGCCGCCGACGCCGATGCCCTGGAACGCGCGGGCCGCGATGAGTTGGCCGGCGTTCTGGGACAGACCGCTGACCACCGAGCCGATCAGGAACACCACGATGGCGGCCTGGACGAGCGTCTTCTTGTCGAACAGGTCGGCGAGCTTGCCCCAGACCGGGGTGGTCGCGGTCGCCGTGAGCAGGGTGGCCGTGACGACCCAGGTGTACTGGGTCTGCGACCCGTCGAGCGCACCGATGATCTTCGGCAGGGCGGTGGAGACGACGGTGCTGCTCAGCATCGCCACGAAGAGCACCAGCAGCAGGCCGCTGAGCGCTTCGAGGACCTGCCGATGCGTCATCGGCTCCGTTTCGGTGGGTGCGCTCATCGCGCGGCCTCCCGGGTGTGGTGGAAGTCGAGGGCTTTCCCGATGTCGGTGGTGAGGCGGCCCAGCGCCGCGGTCAACGCGGTGACCTCGGCGGGGGACCAGTCGGCGAGCACGCGCCGCAGGAGGTCGTCGTGCCAGGTCCGGGCCTCGGCGAGCGCGCCGCGCCCGGCGTCGGTGACGGCCAGGACCCCGGCCCGGCGGTCGACCGGGTCGATACGGCGCTCGACGAGTCCGTGCGCCACGAGCGTGCCCACCGCGCGGCTGACCGTGGACGGGTCGCGTCCGGTGGTGGCGGCGAGTTCCTTGGCGTGACAGCCGCCGGACCGGTCGATCAGGGTCAGCGTGGCGATCATGCCCACCGGGAACTCCGGGTGGCGTTCGGAGCGGAACTGCTTGACCAGGCGCACGGCCTTGAGCAGGTCCCGCAGTCGGTCCACGAGGTCGTCCATCGCGTGCCTCCTCCCGTTGGTTGCCGCAAGCAAGTATCGACACAAACTTGCCTGGTGTGCAAGTTTGCCCAGTGGGAAAGAATGTGACGTACCGCGTACGCTGGACCGCGATGGAGAAGCTCGGGCTCAGGGAGCGCAAGAAGGCCGCCACCCGGCAGGCGATCCACGAGGCAGCCGTCCACCTGGCCCTCGAACTGGGGCCGGAGCGGGTGACGGTCGACCTCGTGGCCGACGCCGCGCAGGTGTCGCGCCGGACGTTCTCGAACTACTTCGCGAACAAGGAAGAGGCGATCTTCCACGCCGACCACACCCGGCTGCGGCGGCTGGTGGCGCTGGTGGCCGCCCGGCCGGCGGGGGAGTCCGCGCGGGCGGCGCTGGCGGGGGCGGCACGTGAGCTGGTCGCCGAGAGCCCGCACTCCGACCCGGTCTGGGTGGCGCAGCGCAGGCTGCTGCGCGGGCACCCCAGCCTCGCGGCGCACCAGGTGGCCGCCTACGCGGTGTTCGAACGCGACCTGACTTCGGCCGTGGCCACGAGACTCCCCGACCCGGACCCGTTGCGTTCACGCGTGCTGGCGGTGACCTTCCTGGCCGCGCTCCGGGCCGCCGCACACGTGTGGCTGGACCACCCCGACCGGTCGTTCGGGGAGCTGGTCGAGGAGGCGCTGGACTGCCTGTCCGGCGGGTGACGGGCCTGGTCGTGACCGAGCGTGTCCGACTGCGTCCGGTGGGGTGATCGCTCGTGTCCCAGGGCGGACTTGTGCACTATCCACATGCCTTGCCCTGTCCACGGTGGGCTGACTCGGTGCGGCTCTGCTCCTGTCACGGTTCCCATGCGGTCGGATTGCCGGGAGGCTCAGCGTTGCCGCGTGACGTCTCGGAGTTCGCGAACCAGGTGGGAAGCGAGGACCCAGGAAAGTGCGGGGTCGTCGAACGTGGCGATGGTCGGCTTCCACCCCCGTACGCCGTTGGGTGAGGCGACGTGGAGTGCGCCGTGGACTCCGACGATGGGTGCGTTTCGCACGCGGACCACGGCGTGGCCGCGTCGCAGTGCGGGGCACAGGCGGGTGGAGAGCGTGAGGCAGTCCGCGCACACGGGCGGTTCGGTGCAGGCCATGCCCTCGGGCCAGTCGGCCCAGTCGGTCCGATTGTCGGGTAGTGCGAAGAGGGTGCCGTCCGGGTCGGTGTCGGCGGGGTGGGCGCAGACCTGGCAGAGGAGCTTGCGCATCGCGCGGCGTTGGCGGGGTGAGTGGACGACGCCGAACAGGGGCTTTCCCTGGTTCCGGGCGAGCGGTACCCGTCGCCAGAGGACACCGTCGCGGTCGCGATCCTGGGCACGTTCGTCGCGGTATCCGATGCCGGTGTTGCCGGGAAGGGCCACCAGATCGTGGGGTTCGGTCTGTTCTGCGGACCACGCGGTGATGTAGGGGACGTGGAGCGTAGGTGAGTGGGTGTCGGTCACTGTGGTGGTCACTTCGTCGAATTTTCTGGAAGGTTGACGACCGTGGCACGCACTGACGGCTTTGGCGCTGGGCTTTGTTCGACGATCTCGAACAGGTCGGTGAAGTCCAGGGGGTGGAGTGCGGTCAGGGCTCCGGCGATGAAGGCCGCTCCGGGTCGGAGTTCGCCGGCGAGGACGCGGGTGACGGTCGACCGGTGGACGCCCATGGCCTTGGATCGGGCGTAGTCGGAGCGCAGACCCGCGAGAGTGGCCGCTTTGGTGAAGTCGCCCGATCGCAGGCGGACGGTGTATCTCATGGTCGTCCCGTCGTGTCGTGGTGGTGGACGAGTTCGAGTGCGGCCGGGCAGTAGACGGTTCGGCCGTATTTGGTGGTGCCGTGGGGAAGGAGGATTCCGGCGTCGCGGAACGCCGTGATCGTGTTGAACGCGGTGCGTGAGGTCGTGTTGTGGCGGCGCACCAGGTCCGGGCCGCTGGTCACGGGGTGTGCCACCAGGTCGGCCAGCACGCGGCGTTGGAACCTGCCGGGATTGTGGGGAAGCCTCCCGGCAAGGCGGTCGTACAGGCCGGGAAGGGCGTCGACCAGGGCGATCTCGTGGTGGCAGGCGGCGATGATCCCTTCCGCCAGGAACCGCACGAACCCGTCCGTGCCGGCTTTCGTCGTGGCGGCGTCCGCCAGGTGCCGGAAGGTCTCGGCGTGGTCGGCAAGTCGGCCGGTGATCGGGAGGACAGGGCGGGTGAGCAGGCCGTCGTGGACGGCGTCCGCGACCAGACCGAGGCGTTGGGCGTGACGGGCCGCTGGCGTGGCCTGCGGATTCACCAGGCGCCGCATGTGGGTGAGGACCAGGGTCGTGGGCATGCCCGGCTCCGGTGCCGGGGTCGGCGGCGTAGGGCCTTGAACGCCGTACAGATACGGGCTGAGGTCGGAATCGACGTGCGTCGGGTGCGCCCGGTAGAGGGCCTGGTGCAGGAGTTCGACCAACGCGACGGGCAGGCCGTCCAGTCGTGCGGAATCGCGGGCCTCGCGGAGCATCACGGTGCGCGGCCACCGTGTGGTGAAGCGGGACGTCTCTACAGTGCTGTCGAGCCAGAGCAGCGCTTCCCGTGCGCGGCCGAGGGCGTAGCCGGTGGGTGCGCTCAACCCCGTGACGCGGGGACGTCGGGGGCGGTCGGACCCGGCCGGGGCGCCCGGCCCGACGCGGGCGACGCACTCGTCCTCCACCCGGTGCAGGACATCGGTGATGCGGACGGCCTCACGGCCGCCGCCGAGGGGAAGCGCGCGCCGTGCCAGGTCGGCATGGTGGGCGGCCCCGACACGTCGGCCCGAGCGGGCCATCAGTCGGGCGATGAGAGCCAGCCTGCGCGCGGGCGCGAACGGATCGGCAGTGGGCAGGCTGAGCAGGTGGAAGGCGTCGTCCAGGGCTCGATGCCGCCGGTTCGCGGCATCGTGTGTCCTGATCCTCGCGGTCACGGTGCGTTCCGTGTCGTCGCGGCGTGGGTCATGCCACGGCACGTGTTCTGTGGTCATGGGTTGGATTCCTGGGGGATGGGGGCGGGGAACGCGCTGGGTGTGGAGGTCGCGCGCGTTCCCCGCGCTCCGGGTGGCCGTCCGCGATCGGGGCGCGGGCGTGCGGACGGGCGTGGTCTGTCGGCTGGCACCCGAGTCACTGGGCGGGGCTGGGTTTGAGGTCGTGGAATGGTTTCTGAGGTGCGGAAACGGCAATTCCGGACGATCTTGGGCGGCAGGAACGGCGTCGAGTATCGGGACCGAAACGTGATCCCTCGTGAGCCCTGGCCGGGTTCGAGCAGACCCCATGCGCACAACTCCGTAGCCCTGGTGAGCACGTCGGCTTCGCTGGTCGTCTGTCCGAGGAGCAGTTCACGTCGGACGCGGCCCGCCAGCCGGACCGCCGCACCCAAGGTGGGCGGACTGAATGCGACGAGGGCGAGCAACAATCCGGACATGATCACCAGAATGCGTGCGGGAGGTCGGGCAGTACACGGCGCCGAGAGGGGAGTGCAAGGGGAGATCCGGGGGAGAGTTCGTCGTTTTCCGCGATGTAAGCCCCTGGGTACGCTCGGTGAAGGTTCAGCAGAGGAGCCACGTCGTGCCGGAACGCAACGAGCAACTTCGCATCGCCCGTGAACGGGTGGAGTCACCGTCGTGTCCCGGCGAACCTTTGACACGGCTGGAGCTGGCCGATCTCGTGAATGCCCATGTCTACCGCGCAACCGGGAAGGTGACTGCGGTGGATGCGAACCATGTGGGCAAATGGGAACGGGGCGCGTTCCGCTGGCCCGCTGCCTACTACCGGAACGCCCTGCGCACCGTTCTGGACGTCGGCACCGATGCAGAGCTGGGGTTTCGACGTCCGGCACGTGGTAAGCCTGATGACGTGGACCGCCGCGCACTGTTGAAGACCGCCCTCGGTGCAAGTGCCGGGGTGGTCGCCACACGCCGTCTTCCCGGTCCGGCAGTCGACCTCGACGACCTCGCGACGGCCATCATGGGGCCGACCGCGCACTACCGGCGGATGGAGTCGGCCGTTCCTTCCGATCAGCTCGCTCCCGCCGTGGACGCCCACCTGCGACTCGCGTCGGGCATCGTCGCGAGCAGGATGCGCAACTCGACCGGATACGGCGTGCTGTCCGAGATCGCAGGCCTTTCCGCTTGGCTTGCCGTGGACCGCGACGACCACGCGGCGGCGCGCAAGCGGTACACGGAGGCTGTCGCGCACGCGGAGCGCGCCCACCACCCGCTTCTCGCCGCCTACATGACCGCCTCTCTCGGGCACTTCGCCGTTGAGGCAGGTCACGCACGACAAGGTGTGGTGCTGCTCGATCGGGCAGCGAATCAACTCGACAAGTCCGCTCCCGACTCCGCACGCGCATGGCTTGCGAGCCTTCACGCGGTCGGGCACGCGGCACTTGGTGATCGCACCGCGACGCTGATCGCCCTTCGAGTCGCCGAACGTCTCACCAGTCGCAAGGGCGGAGAACCCCGCTGGCCGTGGGTCTTCACCTTCGACCGGGCCAAAGCCGCGCGTTACCAGGCATCCGCATTGGGACGTCTTGGGGATCTCCGCGCGGCCCGGGACGCGTTCGCCGGCGCGGACCCAGCTCTTTCCGCTGCCAAACCGCGGGCACTGGCACAGGTTGATCTTGCGCAAGTGCTCGCCGGAGCAGGGATGGTGGATGAGGGGTGCCGGCTTGCCCTTGCGGCACTTGCTGTTGGCCGGGACTACGGGTCCGAACGCATCACCGGCCGCGTACGTGATTTCCGACAGGCATTGCCTGTCCGCACGCGGGACGCGGCATCGTTGGACGACGCGTTGACCGCACTCTACGAGGGGGAAACCGGGTGACCCGACTTGCCATCACTGGACATCGTGAACTTTCGGTGCCCACGGAACGGCTTGTGGACGCTGCGTTGCGCGAGGTGGTGAACGAGCGCGATGCGGGGGAACTTGTCGGTCTGTCATGCATTGCGGACGGGGCCGATACCTTGTTTGCACAGGCCGTTCTCGACGCGGGCGGATCGTTGGTGGTCGTTGTGCCCGCCGCCGAGTACCGGGACGGTCTTCCCGAGTCTCATCACTTCACCTATGACGCCCTGCTGTCGAGCGCGACACGTGTGATCGAGTTGGACCACACCGAGTCCGACTCTGAAGCTCACATGGATGCGAGCGTCCGCATGATCGCGGAGGCGGACGAGTTGATAGCCGTCTGGGACGGCAAGCCCGCACGCGGCTACGGCGGGACAGCGGATGTCGTCGGCGTCGCGCGCGAAAGGAATCTTCCCGTCACGGTCGTGTGGCCTGACGGGGCCTCCCGCTGAACGCCACCAAGAACGGGGGTACCCCTCGTCTGGCCGCAATCTTGCGACGGGACAAGGGTAACGGGCACCGAGTCGGGCCACGCCAATGGGCGGCTCGGTGAGCTAATGTGCCCGTGAGCAAACGCTCGTTGTCTTTCCCCTTCATCCGGGTCCGCAAGGCGATCTTCACGTCCGGTGGCCGGCGTGAACCGTGTCCGGTGCCGTCCGGTCGGTGTGCCACGACCGCGGTCTCGGTCGAGCAGGTCGTCGTGGCGGGTCGTCAGCCGGCCGTCAGGCGCAGGAACCGGTCGACCGCGATTCCGGCCTCGCGGCGGACGCGCTCGGGCGTCGGTGGTTCCTCCCCGAGAAGCGCCCGGATCTGGTGGTCGGCGACCACCAGTCCGTACAGCAGGCGGAACGCCTCCGGCGGGTCGGCGATGTCGTTGGCCGCCAGGTACGCCTCGACGGCCGGTCCCGTCGTGTGCCGGCCGTGGCGCAGCACGAGTCCGGCCAGTTCGGGCGAGCCCATGGCCGCCCGGTTGATCGCCAGCGACGGCGGGCCGACCAGCAGGAGCAGCAGGTTCTCGGCGATCGTGGTCAGCCGGTCGCGGAGGGCCTCGGGCGAGTCACTGCCCGAGGGCAGGTCGGTGGCCACGTCCCGGGCCTGCCGGCGGACCAGCTCGGCCAGCAGTCCGGCGCGGTTGTCGAACCAGTTGTAGAGGCTCTCCTTGGACGAACCGGCCCGGGCGGCGACGGCCGCCATGGTCAGGCCGTCGACGCCGTGCTCCACGAGCAGGGCCAGGGCGGCGTCGAGCGCGGCCTCGCGGCGGGCCGCGGCTTCGCCCGCTCGCGGGCGGCCTCGGCGTCGTTCGGGCACGGTGCCTCCTGGTGTGGATCCGAACCGCGGTACGGTTTTATCCGTACCGTTTGGTTCGATTGTATCGGGAGTGTTCGTGTCCGACCGGCTTGCCGCCCGCGTGCTGTGACGTCGTGTTCCTGTTCATGGCGGGTCGACGTCAGCACGCTCGGTTCGTAGGCAGCCGGATTTCCTGGTCGGGCTCGGCGATTCGCGGCGCGACCAGGGTGAGATCCAAGGTCCGCTGTCCGTACGTCAGACCTACCGAAAGGCGCACCGGTTCTTCGTCGATCCAGCCGTGCCTCGGCGGGCAGCGCGGTCGAGCCACTGTGGACAGTGGATTGCGGCTTCTGGGTCAAGCCGTAGGCGTATCCCGCGAATACGGCATGTCGCACCAACTGGTCAGTATCGAAGGCCTCCGCCTTGCCTTCGTGCGGTCGCAGTGAACACGGAGGATGAACGGCTTCATGGCATCGGCAGGCATTACTCAGGCGCAGTGGCATGACGCGGAAGCCATTTGGGACTACCACCAGCTCGGTCATGAGCCGCGTCCCTGTGATGTGGCGATCGGCTTGGGGAGTCATGACCTCGGCGTGGCCGACCACGCCGCCGAGCTGTACAAGGCAGGCATGTTCCCGCTTGTCGTGTTCAGTGGTGGCAACAGCCCGACGACTGCCGCACGCTTCCCGCGCGGCGAAGCTGTCCACTACCGCGAACAGGCGATCGCCTCGGGTGTGCCGGATTCGGCCATCCTGGTCGAGCCGCAGGCGGGCAATACCGGTCAGAACATCTCGTTCTCGCGTGCCGTGCTGGCTGAACACGGGCTGGAGCCACGCAGTGTGCTGCTCATTTCCAAGCCGTACATGGAACGTCGGGCGTTCGCGACCTGCCGCCTGCTTTGGCCGGAAGTCGCGGTGGTCTGCACGTCCGAGCCGCTGGAGTTCGTCGACTACATGGCTTCCATCGGCGATGAGAAGCTGGTCGTCGACATGGTGGTCGGCGACCTGCAACGGGTCATCGAGTACCCGAAGCAGGGCTTTGCCGCACCTCAGGACGTACCCGTCGGGGTGCTCGCCGCCTACGACCGGTTGCTCGCGGCCGGTTTCGACAGCCGCCTGATCCGGCCATGAAGCAGGGAGCGTCGTGCCTCCTGGTGTAGATCCGAACCGCGCGGTACGGTTTTAACCGTACCGCTTGGTTCGATTATATCGGGAGTGCTCATGTCCGACCGGCTCGCCCGCGGCGTGCTGTGGCTCGCCGCCGCGCTGACCGCCCTGATCGCCGGGTTCTTCTACGCCTACGCGTGCTCGGTCATGCCGGGCCTCGCCACGGTCGACGACGCGACGTTCATCGCCTCGATGCGCGGGATCAACGCCGTGGTGCGCAACGTCGCCTTCGCGCCGAGCTTCTTCGGCGCACTGGTGGTCACCGCCGTCGCGGTCGCCTTGCACCGGCGCCGTCTGCGGGTCCTGCCGTGGGTTGTCGCGGCGCTGGTGCTCTACGCGGCGGCGTTCGCGCTGACGATGGGCCTCAACGTCCCGCTCAACGAGTGGCTCGCGACCGTCGACACCACCGACGCGGCCGGTGTCCGTGCCGCCTACGAGGGGCCGTGGGTGACCTGGAACATCGTGCGCACGGTCCTGTCGGTGGGCGCGCTGGCCTGTCTGCTCGTCGCGGTCGCGGTGCGTGGTGGTCCGCCCCTGCGCGGGTGATGACAGGTTTTGGGCTAGACCAGTATTGTCGGTGTGCAAACGCTCGGCCGGTGCGCGGGTCCGGGGTCCGTTCGAGGGGTGCCGACCGCGGGCACGGGTACCGCATGATCGGCAGCGGTCGCCTTCCGCGGTCGGAAGGCCCGCCGCCGGTCAGTCCGCCCGTACGACGATCACGACGTTGCCGACCTTCCGTCCGGTCTCCACGTACCGGTAGGCCTCGACGATCCGGTCCAGCGGGTAGCGCCGGTCGACGACCGGCGTGAAGGCCCCGGACGCCATCAGGTCCCGCAGCCGTTCGACGACGGCCCGGTCGTCGCGCGGGAACGGGAACCGCACCCGCCGACCGCGCAGCAGCGGGGTGACCAACGCCAGCACGGGGTTCTGCGCCCAGGGCCCCAGCTCCGAGGACAGGTACACGCCACCGGGTTTGAGCAGTCGTCGACAGCGGCCGAACGTGCTCTTGCCGACCGCGTCGAACACCGCGTCGTAGGTCCGCTCGTCCGCGGTGAAGTCCCCGGCCGTGTAGTCGACGACCCGGTCCGCGCCGAGATCCCGCACCAGGGCCAGGTTCTCCGTGGCGCACACCGCCGTCACGGTCACGTCGAGGCTCTTCAACAACTGCACGGCCGCCGAGCCGATCCCGCCGGTCGCGCCGTTGACGAGGACGTCCTGCCCGGCCCGGATTCCCGCGTGCGTGATGAACGCGAGCGCGTAGTGCGCACCCTCGGTGCCGGGGGCGGCCTGTTCGAAGGTCACGTCCGCCGGGATGGTCGCGATCGACCCGTCCTGCGGCACGGCCAGGTACTCGGCGTGCGCGCCGAACGCGCCCTCGTTGTACCCGAACACCCGGTCGCCGACGGAGAAGGCCGTGACGCCGCCGCCGATCTCCTCGACCACACCGGCGAACTCGGTGCCCATGATCGTCCGCCGCGGTCGGACGAGACCGGTGAGCAGCCGCATGAAGAACGGCTTGGCCGCCCGGTAGGCGCAGTCCGTCCGGTTCACCGTCGTCGCGTGCACCCGGACGAGCACGTCCCGGTCCCCGACCGCCGGCCGGTCCACCTCGACGATCCGGACGACCTCCGGCGGGCCGTACCCGGTGTGCACCGCGGCTTTCATCGATTTCCCCATCCGCTAAGGCCGTACCCGGGTGACCACCTCGTAGCGGTCGGCCCGGTACACCGACCGGCCGCTCTCCACCGCGAACCCCGTCGTGTCCCGCGGCACGCCCTCGATCACGAAGCACGGCTGCGTGCAGCCGATTCCCAGCGTGGCGGCCTCGTCGGGCGCCGGCAGCACCGCCGAGATCCGCGTGTCGGACCCGGCGACCCGCACGTCCCAGCGCCGGGTCAACTCCGCGTACAGCGACCGGTCGGTCCAGTCCACCGCCTCGATGCCCGGGAACCGCTCCACCGACAGGCACGTGCGCTCCAACGCCATCGGCACGTCGTCGGCGGTGCGCAGCCGCACCAGCAGCAGCACCGGGCTGCCCGGCGCCAACCCGAGCCGACCGGCCACGGGTTCGTCCGCGGGCTCGACCCGGGCGCACAGCACGCGGGCGCCCGGCGTCAGGCCGAGTCCCCGCGCGTGGTCGGTGAACGAGGCGACGAGATCGACGGCGGCCCGCGCGGGTTCGGCGACGAACGTGCCGTGCCGCGGTCGCCGCACCACCACCCCTTCGGCCGCGAGCCGGTCGAGTTCCTGCCGCACGGTCATCCGCGCCACGCCGTAGCGCTGGGCGAGCACCCGCTCGGAGGGCAGCAACACCCCCGGACCCAGTTCCGCGACCAGCGACTCCAGGAATCGGCGCAGTTGGCCGCCCTTGGGCGCGCCGAGGACGAGCGTCGTCGGCAGCGTGATCGCGGCCGGCAGTTCGTGCTTCGTGCGGGGCACGGCGCCAGTATCTACGAGCCGCCCGTCCCGCCGGCCCCTCACCACGGCGCGCGACTGCCACCCGGTCGAGTGGGTCCGAGTGCGTGTTTCAGGGTGTCCGAGTGGAGGACTCGCGGTGGTGGGGGCGGGCGTTGAGCGACCACAGGTACGAGAGCGGCTCGCCGTCCGGGGTCGCGCGGTCAGTGAACTCCTCGATCAGGGCGTACAGGCGGGCCTTCAATTCCTCCTGCGCGGCCTTGTCCAACCGCAGCACGCCGCGCGCCACGTCCCGGTACGCGTCGGGACCGGCCTCGACGACCTCGGCGCGGTGGGCGGAGATCAACGCCAGGTCCACCTGCCGGGTCAGGTCGCCCTCGACGCTCTCCAGGCCCAGTCGCCACGTGCGGCGGGTCGAGCGGTAGGGGCGTTCCACCGCGCCGCGGTTGCCGGTGCGAACCGGTTCGGCGACCAGGAAACCGGCCTTCGTCAACGCCCGCACGTGCCGCAGTACGGTCGCCGGCGCGACGCCGAGCCGGGCGGACAGCTCCTGGTTGGTCAGGGCGTGGTCCAGGCACAGCCGCAGCACGCGCCACCTCAGCGGGTGCGCGAGGGCCTTCAGCTCCTCGACGGTGGCGGGCCGGGCCTGATCGGTCACGGTCGCGAGGGTAGCCGACCCGGATCTTGCCGACGCGCCGCCGGAACTGCTTGACTCGAAAGCGATTGCAGAAAGTGGAATCAGTCAGGGGGAAGCCGATGACGACGGATTTCGAGTGGCTCTCGGGCGCCGAACCCGGTCCCGGCGGGGAGATCGCGTACGTGTCCGACGCGACCGGACGGCCGCAGGTCCGCCTGCTGCGCGCGGCCCGGCACCTGCCCGTCGACGGGTCCGTGCGCCGGTGCGCCTGGCGCCCGGACGGCACGCGACTGCTGGTGCTCGTCGACCCGGACGGCGGCGAGGACCACCGGCTCGCCGAGATCGACCCGGTGACCGGCGCCGTCGAGTGGCTCGTCGCGGAACCGGGCGTGCGCTGCGAAGTCGGGGTCCCTTACGGCACCGCGAGCGCGCCTTACAGTCCCGACTCGCGCCTGCTCGCCTACGCGAGCAACGCCCGCGACCGCGAGGTCTTCGACGTGCACGTGCGCGACCTGGCCACGGGTGCCACCCGCACCGTGCTCACCGGCGACGACCGGTGGCTCCCGGTCTCGTTCTCGCCGGACGCGACGAAGCTGCTCGTCCTGCGCCTGCACCAGAACACCGAGCACGACCTGGTCCTGTGCGACCTGCGCGCGAACACCGTCACCCCGTTGACCGACCGCACCGGTCCGGACAAGTACGAGCCGATCGGCTGGCTGCCCGACTCGTCGGGCATCCACGTGTGCACCACGCACGGCCGGGACTTCATGGGTCTGGCCACGCTTTCCCTGGACGGCACGCTCACGTGGACCGCCACGCCACCGTCCGATGTGGAGGGTGGAGCCGTCCGGGGTGACCTGGTGGTCTGGGGCGTCGACGTCGGAGGGTGGACCCGACTGCACTGGACCACGACGGGCTCGGGCGTCACGCACGAGGTCGAAGGGCTGCCGCCCGGCGTCGCCGTGCACGAGTTCGGCTACAGCGGCTTCGTGCCGCGCTTCACCCACGACGGCCGGCTGCTCGTGCAACTGGGCCGCCCCGACGCCGCCACCGAGCTGTACCTGGCGGACCTGGCCGCGGGGACCGCCGAGAAGCTGACCGACTTCGGCGCGAGACTCCCGAATAACCTCGTCGTGCCAAGGGAGATCCGGGCGACGAGCGCCGACGGACTTCGCGTCCGCGCGCACCTCTACACGCCGCACGAACCGAACGGTGCCCTGGTCGTGACCGTCCACGGTGGACCCGAGTACCAGGCGTACCCGACGTTCGACCCGCTCGTGCAGGAGCTGCTCGCGCGCGGGATCGGTGTACTGGCACCGGACATCCGCGGCTCGTCCGGCCACGGCCTGCGCCACCAACGCCTGATCTACGGCGACTGGGGCGGCGGCGACCTCGACGACCTGGCCGCGATCACCGGCGCGCTCGCCGACGTCGACTGGGTCGACACCACGCGGCTGGGCGTGCACGGCGCGTCCTACGGCGGGTTCGCCGCGCTGTCGTGCGTGTCCCGCCTGCCGCACCTGTGGCGGGCAGGCGTCAGCGAGTGCGGCTCGTCGGACCTGGTCACGGACATGCTCTCGGCACCGCCGACGTGGCGCAAACGCCTCAAGGCCTGGATCGGCGACGTGGACGACCCGGTCGCCCGCGCCGAACTGACCGCACGCGGACCGCTGGCCAACGCGTACCGCGTCACCGCGCCCGTACTGCTGCTGCACGGCGAGAACGACACCCGCGTGGACCCCGAGGAGTCGGAGCGGATGTACCGCCGCCTCAAGGAACTGGGCAAGCCGGTGGAACTGGTCCGTCACCCCGGCGTCGGCCACGAGGTGGACCGCGAGTCCCTCGCCGCCACCGTCGCCCTGATCGCCGACTGGTTCACCACCCACCTCGGGTGAGGAGGGGGAGGGTGCCACCGCCCGCGCGACACCCTCCCGTTCCTCATCGGCGTTCGTGCTCCGCGAAAAGGACCAGAACCGCGCAGAGGAGTACGAGGTTCTTGAGCACGAACTCACCGTTCACCGTCAGCAGCAAGGGGTTGCCGCCGGCGAACGCCATGCCGGGCGCCTGCACGAACACGATGAACGTGCCGAGCAGGTGTGCCCCCATCGCGGCGAGCACCGCCCGCAGGTACCGGCCGACCACCAGGGCCACGCCGAGCACGACCTCGAACCAGCCGAGACCGGGCACGAGCAGGTCCGGGTCGACCCACGGCACGGACGCCTCCAGCAGCGCGGCGATCGGAGTCTCGCCGACGACCTTCAGCAGTCCGAACCACACGAACACCAGGCCGAGTGACACACGCAGCGCGGGCATCGCCACGCGGTCGGCCAGCCTGACCTCCTCCCGCACGGCCGCCATGCTCAGCCGCCCGACGTCGTCGGCTTGTCGCCCAGCGGGTTGAGCAGGTCGGCCTTGCCCTCGAACGCGAACAGCAGCAGGTCGGTCATCCGGAACGTCGCGGAGTCCGGCCCGTAGACCGGCCGCCACGACGGCGTGCGGACGATGGACGTGCGGCTCGCCTCCATCGACCGGTGGAAGACCTCGGCCACGATCCGGCCGCCCACCTGTCCCAGCAGGCCGCCGTTGAACTCGGCCTCCCGCAGGATGTAGATCCACAACGGCGTGTTCCCGCCGACGAACGCCTGCTGCTCGTCGGTCAGCGCGGAGAAGTCCGCGCCGCCGTCGCCGGTCAGGATCTGCTCGGGCGTCAGCGGTTCGACGCCGAACAGCTCCGCGATCTGCTGACCCGTCGCCAGCCGGACCATGTTGGCCCGAGTCAGGTTCCGGAACGCCAGGTTGCGCTCGATGTCGCGGATCGTCGTGCCCCGGCCGCCGAACGTGCCGGCGGGCAACTGCGTGAGCGGGTCGACCAACAGCGTGTCGATCCGCTTGGTCACGTTGCCGCCGCCGCTGTCGGCCGGCGGGACGAGGTCGTCCCGGTCCGCCTCGGTGAAGTCGTAGAGGCGGCGGAAGTCGGCGATCCAGTTGGTGGGCAGGGTGTGCACGGTGCTCGAGTTCGGGTCGTCCAACTCGGGCAGGCCCGAGGTGGGGTCGAAGTTGCCGCTCGTGCCGGTGAAGGTGAACAGCAGCAGGAGGGACGCGATCGGGCCCGGCCCGGTGCTGTTGAACACCCGGTTCCACTGGTAGGCACCGCGGATCATGCTGTGCCCGAGGCGGTACGCCGCGACCGAGAACTCCAGCGGCATCGTCGGCCGGTTGCCGTGTGCCGTGAAGCCCCGACCGGGCACCTCGAAGAACTTCCTGCCGTGGGTGAACACGTCGTCGACGACGGCCGGGTCGACGATGCGCGGCAGGAGGTCGGTCCGCAGCATCCACTGGTAGTGCCGCACGACCAGGTCGCGCGCGGCCTCGAACAGCAGCTTGCCGCTCAGGCCCCGCAGCGCCAGGTCCTCGACGACCCGGTTGTGGAACCTGATGAAGGCGAGGTGGGTCTGCGCCACGATCAGGTTCTCGTCGTTGCGGGTGTCGGGGATCAGCGGACGCCGGCGGTCGGCGCCCGTGCCGTCCGTCCCGCCCTTGCGGGGCAGGTCGAACCCTTCGAGTGCGATGTCCACCTTGGCGTCCGGGAACGTCGTCCTGGACGTGGTGCCCATCTTCAGGCTGATGCCGTCGGCGGCGTAGAACTCCCGGTCCGTGCGGTCGCGCGGGCCGCGACCGTAGAGCGAGTCCAGGTCCAGGGCCGGCGACCGGCCCTGGACCAGGTCGTCGGTGTCGACGTCGTCGCCGAGCTTCGACTCGCTGCGGTCCATGGTCAGGTCGTGGTCGACGAACTGACCGAGGTAGGTGAAGCCGGCCGGGATCGCCGGGTCGGTCGAATCCGGTTGCGGCACGGCGGCGGTGATCGCCGTGGCCAGCGCGATGCGGGTCTCCTCGTCGAAAGACGGCCCCTCCGGTCCCAGCCGCGAGAAGCGGAACCGGCGCAGTTCCTCGACCGTGAGCGCCTGCCGGGTGACCGGCTCGCCGCCCTGATCGAATTCGAGCACTCCTTCGCCCACCACGAAGAAGCTGTCACTGCCGTGCTGTTTCAACGTAGACCCCCCCGAGTCTGTAATTCCGGTCGGAACCGGTGGCGGGACGACGCACCCCCTGCGCCGCCCTCACCTCCAAAGTACGCCGAATCCGCGCGTGGATACGTGCGTCCGGCGGTTTTGTGGTCCATCGGTTGCTGATAGTGAATCCACGCGACTTGTGCACGGCGGGCAACCCCGTAATGGCGCCGGACGTCTTATCGCTAAATTGATCTCTCCGATAGTCCGGCGGATTCCACATGTGGGGGGAACCGGTGTCCAGACAAGTACTCGTGTGCGCGGTCGCGGTCGTGGTGGGCGCGACCGCGTGCACCTCGGGCGAGCAGAAAGCGGAGCCGCCCGGCCTCGCCGACCGGGGCGCGACCATGACGACCGCCAAGCCGACCAGGCAGGACCTGTCCAGCAGGATCAGCCTGTCCGGCAAGGTCGCGATGAACCCGGTGTTCGGCCTCGTCGCCCCGGTGGCGGGCCAGGTCCGCTTCTGGGACGTGGCCGACGTGAAGGGCACGCCCACCACGCCGACGCGGGTCGCGACGGTGTGGACCTCGGGCACGCCCACCTACGTCGACGTGCCCGCCGGGTCCACGTTCAGCGGTCGCCTGGTCGACGAGAAGGCCGACGTCACGGTCGGCATGCCGATCGTGTCCGCCAAGTACGCGGGGTACGGCATCGTCGCCGAACTCGCGGGCGACCAGGCTTACAAGATCGCCGATACGAAGGGGACGGTGCAGGCGCAGATCAAGAACGGGCCGGGGCCGTTCGACTGCGCGTTGCTCGGCACGATCGCCGCGCTGCCGGCGGGCACGGTCCCGGCCGAGCCGCCGGCGAAGCCCGACGCGGAGAAGCCGGGCGCGACCGGCGTTCCCACGCCGCAGCCGCAGACGGCCGCGCCGGAACCGAAGACCGGGTCCGACTCGACCGGCCTGCGCCTGGTCTGCACGCCGCCCGCCGACGTGAAGATGGTCAACGGCGCGTCCGCGACCGTCGAGGTCGTCACCGGCTCGGCGACGCAGGCCCTGGTCGTCCCGGTCGAGGCCGTCGCCGGCGGCCAGGGCAGGGGCAAGGTCGAGGTCGTCGGCGACGACGGCAAGCGCACGATCGTCGACGTCGTGCTCGGCCTGACCGACGGCAAGGTGATCGAGGTCAAGTCCGGCCTGACCGGCGACGAGACGCTCGCCGTGCCCGGACCGAACCTGCCGCAGGTGCCCGAGGCGCAGCCGGGCGGTCCGACGGGATGACTCCGCTGATCCGGCTCACCGGCATCACGAAGACCCTGAAGGGACAGGACGAACCGCGCACGATCCTCGCCGGCGTCGACCTCGCCGTCCACAGCGGGGAGAGCGTCGCCATCCTCGGCCGTTCCGGTTCGGGCAAGAGCACGCTGCTGAGCCTGCTCGGCCTGTTCGACCGGCCGGACGACGGCACGTACCTGCTCGGCGAACGCGACATCACCCGCCTGCCCGAGCGCAAGGCGGCGGCGTTGCGCAGCGCCGAGTTCGGTTTCGTGTTCCAGAGGTTCTTCCTGCTCAAGCACCTCACGGCCGCGCAGAACGTGGCCATGGCCCTGGTCAACGGCCAGGGCTGGCTGCCGCGCCGGCGGCGCAAGGCCCAGGTGCTGGCGGCCCTGGACCGGGTGGGCATCGCGCACCTGGCCAAGCACCGGCCGCAGCGGCTGTCCGGCGGCGAGCAGCAGCGCGTGGCGATCGCCCGCGCGCTGGTGCGCGAACCGCGCGTGCTGCTGGCCGACGAGCCGACCGGCGCCCTGGACACCGAGACCGGCAACCTCGTCGTCGAGGTGCTGCGCTCGGCCACCGACCACGGCTGCGGGCTCGTGCTCGTGACCCACGACCACGATCACGCGGCGCGGATGGGCCGGGTGCTGACGTTGTCGGACGGCGTGCTGCACGCCGTGGACCGGGCGGTGATGCGGTGAGGAGGATGTCCGGGCGACTGCGGTCGTCCCTGGTGATCGGCGGGCAGGGCATCCGGGCGCGCAAGCTGCGCACGTTCCTGTCCATGATCAGCCTGTTCCTGGGCGTGCTCGCGGTCGTCGTCGTGCAGGCCGGTTCGGAGATCGCCAACCAGCTCATGCTCGCCGACGTCGAGAAGAGTTCGGGCAAGGACGGCACGCGCGTGCTCTACCTGCCGCCGGGTGAGGACTTCGTGCCCATCGCCCTGGACCTGCTGTCGGGTCGGACGGACGCCGCCGCGATGACCACCGTGACCGCGATCGTCGGCGAACCCGGCGTGAAGGCGATCAACGACGGCGGCGGGCCGATCGACCAGCCCGCCTACGGGCGTGGCGGCGGCATGTACTGCGACGAGACCGGCTGCCACCCGGTGACGGACGGGACGGCGGGGATGCCGTCGGGCCAGGCGATCGAGTTGGAACTCAAGGGGCTCAGCGGGGACATCCGGCCGTTCCGCCCGCTGCACCCCACCCAGGGCAAGTGGCTGGAGTTCGGCACGGAGCCGTCGCTGTCCCCTGGCCTGGTGCTCAACCTGGAGGCGGCCAAGGCGTTTTCCCGGTACCAGGTGCCCGCGCGGCTGCGGATCACCGGCGCCACCACCGACGCCACGCCGCGCATCGTGGGCGTGGTCGACGACGGCGGCTACACGCCGGCCGCCTACGTGCGCATCGACGAGCTGCTCAACTGGATGCCGCCGAACGCCGTCGGCGGCAGTCGGGGAGGTCCGGGGGTCGAGGTGATGTTCACCCCGACCGCCGGGGAGACCGAGCGGTTGCTGACGTCGCGGCTGGCCGCCGCCGGCGCACCGGCCGAGCAGTTGTCCGTCCGGACCGTCGACGTGCTGGAACGGATGAAGTCCCAGCTCGCGCTGATGCGGTGGATCTTCCTCGGCATGGCGTCGCTGGTGCTGCTCATCGGTGTCGCGGGCATCCTCAACGTGGGGCTGGCGACCGTGGGGGAGCGGATCGAGGAGTTCGCGCTCAGACGCGCGGTGGGCACGTCACGGATGTTGCTCGCGGGCATCGTGCTGGCCGAGACCATGATCACGGGCCTGCTGACGGCCGGTGCGGCGATCGGCGTGTCGGCGGCGGCACTCCCGGTCGCGGTCGGCCTGGTGGCCGACAAGTACCCGGCGTTGAGCGACATGCCGTTCCCGTGGCAGGCCGCGGTGGCCGGCATCGTGGCGGGCGTGGCGGCCGGCGTGCTCGGCGGGCTGATACCGGCGTTGCGCGCGGCCCGCATCCCGATCGCGACCGTGATGCGCGCGTGAGAGACGGCGACGGCCGGGCACCCTCGTTGGTGCCCGGCCGTCGCCGTGCGCTTGGTGGCCGTTGCCGTGACAACGGCGAAAGCCGGGCCTCCCCGGTAGGAGGCCCGGCCTTCTTGCTCAGTAGCCCTGGTAGCCGTTGCCGTTCGCGATGCCGACGAGGCCCGGGTGGTTGTGGAAGCCGCCGTAGCGGGCGTAGGTGTAGCGGACACCGGCGATGATGTTGTCCACCGGGTCGTAGATGTCGTCGTGCCCGGCCAGCTTGTAGGACTGGAACGTCGGGTCGATGACCTGCATCAGGCCCTTCGAGGGCGTGCCGCGCGCGGCGTTGGAGTCCCAGTTGTTGATGGCGTCGGGATTCCCGTTCGATTCCTTCTCGATGATCGTGTAGATCTCGTCGACGGCGCTCTCGTCGATCGGCGTCCCGTTCGCCTGGAGGACCTTGATGGCCTCCTTGATCCAGCCCTCGACCTGGCGCTGGTGCGGCGACTTGCGGGCCTCGGCCTCCTCGGCGGCCTTCTTCGCCGCCGCCTCCTGGCGGGCCGTGTAGCCGGACGACGCGACGCCGCTGGCCTGCGTGTAAGCGTCCAGCGCGGCGAGCTGCTCGCCCTTGAGCATGCGGGCGGTCTCGGAGCCGAGGTCGATGGCGTGCACGGTGTCGACCTTGCCGCTGTACTCGATCGTCTTGGGCTCGTCGGGCAGTCCGCCGAAGTCCGCGGCACCCGCCAACGGGTTGAACGGGCCCATCGTCGCCGCCGCCGCGGCACCGGAACCGGTCACGGCACCCACCGCGACGGCCACCGCCGCGACCCGGCTCGCCAGTCCGGCGCGCTCGGGCTCGGCCCTGTGCGCGCCCCGGTAACCCTCGGGTGCGACCGCTGCCGTGTACACGGTGCGGCCGGTCGCCTTCGTGTGCCGAGCCAACGAACAGCCTCCTGCGTCGGGGAGCCCGATCTGCGGGGAGCACCCGGCGGGGGTCCGGGCGGTCGCGGTCGGGGGAGTCCGCGTCCGTGTCCTCGCGTTAATCGAACCGTGATCTGCGGGCCGGAACGTAACCGCTCGTGACGCCGCAGGGCAAGAAGACTGGCGGATTGGGTGACGTGCGTCACGTTTGCTGGCGAACCCGACTACGCTCGGTCGTCGACCTGGCCAGCAACACCCCACCGATGACGATCACTCCACCGACCAGGGTGTTCCAGCCGACCGGCTCGGACAGGAACACGGCACCGATCGCCGTCGACCACAGCGGCGTCACGTAGGTGACCGTCGCCGCGACCGTCGGCCCGGCACCCCGGATCACCTCGAGGTTCAGCACGTACGCCCAGCCCGTGCCGATGGCGCCCAGCGCGAACAGGGCCAGCACCACCTCGGTGCCCGGCCAGTCCGGCAGGCCGCCGAACGCCGGCGCGGCCACCGCGAGCTGGACCGTCGCGCAACTGACCTGCACGGCGGACAGCACGGTCGCGCCCTGCTTGTTCCCCGAGAAGAACCGCCGCGTGTAGGCGAACCCCGCGCCGTAGCACGCGGTCGCGCCCAGGCACGCCAGGCTGCCGGTGAGCAGGTCGCCCGCCAGCCCCTGCCACACGCCCAGCACGATCAGCACGCCGGCGAACCCGGTCGCCAGACCCAGCAGCCGCTTACCCGTCACCTTCTCCTGCGGCACGATCAACAGCACGAACACCAGCGTGGTCAACGGCGTCGTCGCGTTGAACACGCCCGCCAGCACCGAGCTGACCAGGGTCTCGCCGAACGCCAGCAGCGTGAACGGCACCGAGTTCAGCAGTGCGGCCACGACCATGGCATGTCCCCAGACCGCCCGGTCGCGCGGCAGCGGCACCCGCTGCACCACGCAGACCCCCCAGAGGGCGAGCGCGCCGAACAGGCAGCGGGCCAGCGCCACCCAGACGGCGGGCACGCCCGCGTCCACCGCGATCTTGATCAGAGCGAAGCTGGAACCCCAGATCGCCGACAGCAGGACGAACTTCACCGCCCAGTCGGATTTCACCCACCCAGGATGTCCGGAGCAGGCAGAATGAGTCCAACAAGTCGACCTCGAAAGGGTATGAGCGTCACTCATGGGACTGAACTTCGCGCAGCTCCGAGCCTTTCTCGCGGTCGTCGACGAGGGCGGGTTCGGCACCGCGGCCGACGCGCTCGGCCTCACCCAGTCCGCCGTCTCGCACGCGGTCGCGGCGTTGGAACGCACGCTCGGGCACCCCGTGCTCACCCGTCAGGGCCGTCCGCAGCCGACCGCGTTCGGCCAGGAACTGCTGGCGCACGCGCGGTCGGCGGTCAACGCCTCCGCCGCGATCACCGACCTCGCCGCCCGGCTCGCCGGACGGCCGCGCGGCACCGTCAAGCTCGGTGCGCCGACCACGGTGTGCCAAGGGCTGCTGCCGGACCTGCTGGCGCGGTGGCGGGCCGAGTTCCCGGACGTGCGCGTGCGGCTGTTCGAGGGCGAGGACGACGAGGTCGCCGAATGGCTGGACAACGGGACGGTCGAGGCGGCCGTGCTGGTCGACCCGCCCGGCGCGCGTGGCGCGTGGATCGGCGAGGACGTGTTCCAGGTCGTGCTGCGCCAGGACCACCCACTGGCCGGGCAGGAGGTCGTGTCGGTCGACGACCTGGTCGACGACCAGTTCCTGCTCTCCGGCGGCGGGTGCGAGCGGCACGTGCGGCGGATCAGCCCGGCGTGGGCCGCCGAACCCGTGCACCGCGTGCGCGAGCTGGGCACGCTGCTGGCCATGGTGCGGGCCGGCGTCGGGGTGTCGATCGTGCCGGGGCTGGCGGCGGCCATGCTGCCGTCCGGGCTGGTGCTCGTGCCGCTGGCTCGTCGGGTGGCGCGGCGGCTGGTGCTCAGCGGCCCGGCGGACCGCGAGTGGCACCCGGCCGTGACGGCGTTGGTGGAGTCGGTGTCGGCGGACTTCACGGAAGGGCGGCAGCGCACGGCGTGAGCGGTTCGTGTCGCCGGCGGTCGGGCCTGGGTTTCGCGGAGGGCCGGCGGCGCGTGGTGCGCACGGTTCGTGTTGCCGCGACCGCACCGCGAACTCACGGAGGATCGACGGCGCACAGTGTGAACAGCTCGCGTTGACGGCGGTTGAGCGCGGTCAGCGCGGTCGTGCCGTCGTCGAACTCGACGCGGTGCACGCGGTCGAGTTGCGTGGCGATCCGCGGCCACTCGGTGCCGGTCGCGGTCTCGGCCGTGTGCACCAGGAGTTGGGCGAAACCGACGCACGGGTGCATGCGGCGGGGGGTGCGCCCGTAAAGGCGTTCGGCGGTGCCGACCGCGGCGACGAGCAGGTCCGCGACCTGACCGTCCGCGGCGTGGTCGACGACCACGACCCGGTGCCGGCCCGGCCGGGAGCGGTAGAGCGCGGCCAGGTTGGTGTCGTGGCGGATCGGTGTGCCGTCCGGGGTCATGGCCAGGTCGACCGTGCCGTGCCCGGTGCCGACCCGTCCTATGTAGACGGTTCCGTCGACCTGCTCCAGCGAGTGCCGAGCCAGGACCGCCCGCAGTTCCGCGCCCGCCAGGGCCGTGGCCGCCCCGTCCAGCCGCACCCACGGTTCGAGGCCCGGCACGTCCACGTCGTAGGCGAGCCACTCGACCAGTGACACGTCGTCGTGGTGGTCGAGCGCGAGGTAGGCCGACGCCGCGAACACGTACCGCTCCCAGTGCGGCGGCAGGTTCACGCGCGCGAAGCCTTCGCGCAGCACGTGCGCGTGCCCCAGTCGGTGCCACAGCCCGTCGAGCAGATGGGTCGTCCCGACCACGCGCGACCGGGAGACCTCCCGGTCGCCCCGTGCGTCACGGTCCACGATCGGCCTCCACCGCGCACGTTTCCCCCGTTATGGTGAGGATTCGGGGCGGGGTGGCCCGGCGTTACGCCGGATCGCCGGTTCCGTGCGCGATGTCCGGCCGGATGTGAGGCCGCCTCGTCGGCGAGGCGGCGTTCAAGTCCATTGAGGACGGACGAGGTGTTCGGCCTGACTACGCGTCGACGCGGCGTTCGTCGCGCAGCGCGCGGACCTCGTCCCGCAACGACCGCAGTTCGGCGAGCACGGCCGAGTCGCCCTCCTCACGTTGACGCGGGAGGCGGTCGTCGGCCTCGGACTCCATGGCGCTGCACACCACGGCGATGAACAGGTTGACCATGGTGAACGTGGCGACCAGCAGGTAGACCACGAAGAAGATCCAGGCCAGCGGCTGGCTGAGCATCTGGTCGCGCATCAGGTCCGACCAGCCGTCGCCGGTGGTGATCTGGAACAGGGTGAGCAGGGTCGCGCCGAGCCCGTCGAACCGGGGATCGCCGCCCGCGCGGAACAGGTTGATCGCCACCACGCCACCCACGTAGAGCATGAGCAGCAGCAACCCGGTCAACGACACCAGGCCGGGGATCGAGCGGACCAGGGCGGTCACCACCCGGCGCATGCTCGGCACCATCGACACCAGTCGCAGCACGCGCAGGATGCGCAACGACCGCACGACCGACAGCGCGCCCGCCGTCGGCAGCAGCGACACCCCGACGACGACCAGGTCGAACAGGTTCCACGGCTCGCGGAAGAACCGCGGGCCGTGCGCGAACAGCCGGGCCGCGAGTTCGAGGACGAACACGGTCAGCGCGGTGCCGTCCAGGATGTCGAGCAGATCGCCGAACGCGGCCACGGCCGACGGCGACGTCTCCAGGCCGAGCGTGATCGCGTTGACCACGATGACCCCGATGATCACCCGTTGGAACACCCGGTCGTCGACCACTGCCGCCACGCGCTGACGCAGGACCTTCACGTGCCTTACCCCCATGCGATGGAACGGACACGGAGGCCATCGGAGTGCCGGCGGGTCGCCTTGAGTCGATTCACCTGGTCGGGCAAGGGAATTCTGGTAGGGCCGCTCCTCGGAGTCGTGCGGTGATCACCCGGACGTGCGGACGCGTACCCGATCTTGGTGTTCCGGTCGCGGAGGAACGGCTCAGGCGGCGGCGTGGAGTGCCGCCCGTGCGGCCGGTCGGGACAGGTCCAGGACCACGGCCGCGCAGTCGTCGGTGGTGCCCGCGGCGCGGGCGGCGTCCAGCAGGGCGCCGGCGGCGTCGGCCGGGTCCGCGACCGCGCGGGTGACGCGGCCGAGGGTCGCGGCGTCGAGGACGCGGTGCACGCCGTCGGTGACCAGGACCAGGCGGCCGGTCGAGCGGCCGTGGGTCGTGCCGATCGCGCCGGACCGGACGGTGGAGGTCACGACGTGGTCGAGTCGGGGGCCGGGGTCGGCGCCGCGGTCCCGGAAGTAGCGGCCCACGGTGTGGTCGGTGGTCAGGGGGATGGCGTCGCCGTCGGTCACGAGGTACGCCCGGGCGTCGCCTGCCCATGCCACGGACCAGCCCCGGTGGTCGCCGGTCGCGACGACGAGGACAGCGTTGCCGGGCGGGCGGTCGTCCGGGGAGGCCGCGGGACGGTTCGGTACCGGGCGGAGGTGCGGTGCGGGGCGGTGGAGCCGGAGCGGCGGTCCGTCGTGTCCAGGGGTGGTGGCCCTGTGCGGACCCGGTTCGGCGTGCCGGGCCGGGGCGAGAGCGGTGAGGGCCGGTTCATCGGGGTGTGGCGAGGAAGCGGCGCGTCGGGCCGCCATGATCCCCGCCGTCGGGCCGTGGAGCCACGCCGCGTCGAGTGCCACCTCCGCGAACCGGCGTGCCGCTTCGGCGGCCCGAGGGGTGTCGCCGATGCCGTCCGCGACGGCGGCGGCGAACGCGTGGGGCGAGGTCCGGACGGCCGCGGCGTCCGCGCGGTACCGGCGTGCGTTGCGTGCGGTCGCCCACCCCGTCGAGGGCGCCCGGTGATCGAGAACCGTCATGGCCCACCTCCCGTCACCCTCGAGGGTGCGGGTCGATGCTGAGTGCGGCCTGTGCGTTACCTGGGAAGTCGGCGAGAAGAAAGAGCGGGTCAGAGCCAGTCGCGGCGGCGGAACAGCACGTAGAGCCCGATGGACAGGCTCGCGACGACACCGGTCGACACCCAGTAGCCCCACGGCTCGCCGTTGCCGGGGAAAGGCACGTTCTGGCCGTAGTAGCCGGTGACGGCGGTCGGCACGGCGATCACCGCGGCCCAGCCCGTGACCTTCTTCATGATCAGGTTGAGGTGGTTGCCCTGGATGCTGAGCTGGGTCTCCCGGATCGTGGCGACCAGGTCGCGCAACGACTCGGTCCACTCCGACGCGCGCAGCACGTGGTCGAGGACGTCCTGGAAGTAGGGCTGCATGACGTCGTCGACGATGTCGTGGTCGCGCCGCAGCAACGGGGTGATCACCTCGCGCATGGGCACGACGACCCGGCGCAGCGTCACCAGCGACCGGCGCATGGCCAGGGACCGGCGCTGCATCTCCTCGTTCGTGCTGTGCTCGGCGAAGACCAGGTCCTCGAGTTGCTCCACGTGGTCGTCGAGGGCCTGGACGGCTTCGAAGTGCGTGTCGACGATGTGGTCCACGAGGCCGTGCAGCAGGAACGGGACGCCGCTCGCGGCCAGGTGCGAGGACTGGTCCCATGCGCGGACCACGGCGTCCATGTCGAACTTGCGGGTCCTGACCGTGACCAGGGCGTTGTGCGTGACGAACGCGGTCAGCTCGGCCGTGGCCAACCGGCCGGACCGCCGGTCCAGGCGCACGGCGTACGCGTTGAGCAGGCAGTGCGTGTCGTAGCGGTGGAACTTCGGGCGCTCGTGCTCGAACAACGCGTCCTCGACGGCCAGCTCGTGCAGGCCGAGTTCGTCGGCCACCGCGGCGATCCGGTCCCGGGTCGGCTCGCACAGGTCGAGCCAGACGGTCACGCCGTCCTCGGCCAGGTGCCGGGGGATCTCCTCGGCCGGGAAGTCCTCGGCCTCCAGGACGCCGTCGCGGTACCGGCGGGTGCGCGCCATGATCCGCAGGGTAGTAGACGTTCGGCGGGTTGACCGGGCACCGTGCGCGCCAGTGTGGTGTGCGCATGCGCCCCTTGCTCGCGGCCGTGCTGGCCGTCGTCCTGATCGCGCCGCCGGCCGCGGCCCATCCCGTCGGTCTCGGGTTCGACCTGGACGCGGCGACGATCCCCGACCTGGTCCGGAGGTTGGACGCGGGCACGCTCACGTCGGTCCGGCTCACCCGCGAGTACCTGCGGCGGATCGAGACGGTGGACCCCAAGGTCAACGCGGTCCTCGCGGTCGACCCCCGGGCCTTGGAGCAGGCCGCCGCCAGTGACCGGAGGCGTCGTGCGGGACAGGCGCGCGGGTTGATGGACGGCATTCCCGTGCTGCTCAAGGACAACATCGATACGGCGGGGTACGCGAGCACGGCGGGCTCCCGGGCGTTGAGCACGCCGCCGTCGGTGGACGCGGAGCTGGTGACCCGGCTTCGGCGGGCGGGTGCGGTGGTGCTCGGGAAGACGAACCTGTCGGAGTGGGCGAACTTCCGGTCGACCCGGTCGACGTCGGGGTGGTCCGGGGTCGGTGGACAGACCAACAACCCGTACGTGTTGCACCGCAACCCCTGCGGGTCGTCGTCGGGGTCCGGTGCGGCGGTGGCGGCGTCGTTGGCCCAGGTCGCGGTGGGGACGGAGACCGACGGGTCGATCGTCTGCCCGTCCGGGCAGAACGGCGTCGTGGGGTTGAAGCCGACGTTGGGCGTGGTCAGTGGTGAGGGGATCGTGCCGCTCTCCACCCGGCAGGACACGGCCGGGCCGATGGCGCGGCACGTCGTCGACGCGGCGATCCTGATGTCGGTGCTCGGCGGGGTCGATCACCGGGCGGCCTTGCGGCCGGGGGTGCTGAAGGGTGCGCGGATCGGGTTGTGGCGGCTCGCGGGCAACGCCGGGGTGGACCGGGTCGTGGCGCGGTCGGTCGAGGTGTTGCGGCGGGCGGGTGCCACGGTGGTCGAGGTGGATCTGCCCTACCAGGACCGGATCGGCGAGGCCGAGTTCCCGGCGTTGACGGTGGAGTTCAAGCACGATCTGGAGAAGTACCTGCGGACCCGGCCGGGGGCGCCGCGCACCATCGCGTCGTTGGTCGGGTTCAACCGGGCGGATCCGGTCGAGTTGAGCAAGTTCGGGCAGGAGCTGTTCGAGGCTGCCGTGGATGCTCCCGGGGTGGATGATCCGGGTTATCGGGAGCAGCGGGCGACGGCCACGTCGTTGGCCCGGCGGTCGGTGGACGAGGTTCTGGCGGCCAACGACCTGGACGTGATCATGGCGCCGACCAATTCGCCGGCGTGGAAGACCGACTACGCGGCCGGCGACGCGTACGAGTTGGGGTCTTCCACCCCGGCGGCGGTGGCGGGGTATCCGAACGTGTCGGTGCCGGCCGGGTTCGTGGGGGAGTTGCCGGTCGGGGTGTCGTTCTTCGCGGGGTACCGGGCGGATGTGAAGGTGTTGCGGTTCGCCGCGGCGTTCGAGTCGGAGGCTCGGGCTCGGCGGGCGCCTCGCTATCTGCCCTGAGGGTGTGAACGCGCGAGTTATGCGTTCAGACACCGCGAAATGTGCGTTCGGGCACCGCGAGTTGTGCGTTCGGGGGTGAAGTTGTTCCTTTTGGGTGGGTGGCGTGGTCGTGGGTCCCGGGTCGGGGGTGTTCTTCGGTAAGAAGCACTCCCCTGGTGTGGGAGGAGTTGCGCTATGACGACGGCCGAGGTGGTCATGTCGGACCAGGTGGCGTGGTCCGAGGCGGCGGATCGGGCCAAGTCCCGGGTTGCCGGCTGGCGGTTGTGCCAGCTTGTGCTGACCGTGGCCGGGGCGGTGTTGGCGGCTGTCTCGGCGCAGTGGGGTGGGCGTCCCGGGCAGGTGGTGGCGGGGGTGAGTGCGGCGTGTCTGGCGGTCGTGCCGTTCATCACCGCCCGCGAGCTCGGTGCCGATCGGGTGTTGGCGTGGACCGCCAGTCGGGCCGTGTCGGAGCGGCTCAAGAGCGAGGTCTACCGGTACCTGGCCGGTGTCGCTCCCTATGACCGGTCGGATCGGGACGCGGTGTTGTTGGGGCGGCGTGATTCCGCTGTCGCCGAAGGCGAGCGTTACGAGACCTGGCTGCGTTCGCCGGTCGAGGAGCGTCCGTTGCCCGATGTCCACGACATTCCGTCCTATGTGGAGCGTCGGGTGGCGGTGGCCGTCGACGGTTACTACGCGCGGCGTGCTGTCGAGGAGCGGCGGCGGTACGAGCGGTTGCACACCGCCGAGTTCGTGTTGGCCGTGTCGGCGGTGGTGTTGGGGGCCTTGGCCTCGGCCACCGGGTTCGACCTGGGGGCCTGGGTCGCGGTGGCGACCACGGTCGGCACGGCGGTCGCCGCCCACGTCGCCGCGGCACGTCATCTCGAGCAGTCGGAGTCGTACAGCCGTGCGGCGCGTCGGTTGCGGGCGTTGCGGGATCGTGCGGCGATCGCGGACGCGCCCGGTCTGGGCGCGTTGGTCGACGAGTGCGAGGCGATCATCCTGGGCGAGAACCAGTCGTGGACCGGCCTGTGGAGTCCCGACCCGCCGGAGTGACGGCCGGGAGTCACGCACTCGGAGGTGCGTACCTGGGCATCGGTGTGGTGGTGGTGTCGGAGCGTGATCTGAGGTACTCGAACTGGGCAGGGGCGTTGGCGGTGGCCGTCGAGGTGGTGACCGTGATCGTGACCCGGCCGGACCTCGGGGACGGCGGGGTGCGGATGATCACGCGGGTGGGGGACAGGCAGTCGATCTTCGCCTGGAGGCCGCCCACGGTGACCTTGGTGCTGTTCCGGTCCGTTCCGGTCGTGGTGAGCAGGAGGCGGGTGCCTCCGGTCACCGGGCCGGCGGGGATGGCGGCGGCCTGGGGTGCGAGGGCTTCCGCGCAGGTCAGGTTGTCCGGGGCGGTGGTGAGGTCGAGTACCGCCAGTGCGCACGCCGGGGTGTCGTCGAGGGCGGACAGTCTGATCACGGGTTTCGTGTCGCCCGGGTGCTTCTCGTGCCAGGCGAGGGCACGGCGCAGGAGGGCCGTGGCCGCCGTTTCCAAGCAGTTCGACGGTGCGGGTGCGGAGGCAGCCGCCGACTTCGCGTGCGCCCATTCGTTCGTCTCGCCGTCCACGGCCGCGTCGCAGAGGGCGTCGACGGCTTCCCACAACGGCCCCTTGGGGGGCTCGGCGTCGCATTTGCCCTGTGCGTAGGCCGCGTACCAGCGGTACGGGGCCGGGTCGCCGGGGTCGGCGGGACCCGGTGGCAGCCACGGGAAACCCTCGTCCGGCGGTGGGGCTTGGCGGCGGGGGGCGGCGGGGGGCTCGGTCGTGGTCGTGGGTTGTAAGGCGCGGGGTGGTGGTGTCGGGCGGGTGGTGGTGGAGCGGAGTGCCGTCGTGGGCGGTGGTGTCGTCGTTGTCGTCGGTGCCGGGCGGGCGGGGGGTGGCGGGCGGGTGCCGACCACGGCGGTGCCGGCCGCCGCCGGGAGTCGGGGGTCTCCGGTCCGGGTGCCGGGTTGGCGTGGTGGCCAGATCGCGAGGATTCCCGACACCGCCACGAGCGCGATCGCCGCGGCGATCAGAACCTTGTGCGAACGCATCAGCCGTCCCCGAGCCCCGAATTATTTCCGCACTTCTGCGGAAAAGTCGAACGGTCCGCCTCGTCCATTCTCCCGGCGTTCGCGCAACGGGAAATAGGCTTTTCGGACTCCGTCGATCAGGCCGTTCAGATATTCAGGGGATGTGCGGAACTCCCGACGAGTGGGATGGTCCGGGTGGCCGTGCACCAGGATGGACGCGTGACCCGGGTCCCGGTGGCGATCATCGCCCGTGAGTGGCTGCGCATCGGCTGCGTCGGTTTCGGTGGCCCGCCGGCGCACATCGCGCTTCTGCGCGACCTGTGCGTGCGGCGGCGCGAGTGGGTGGACGAGCGCGAGTTCGAGGACTCGATCGCCGTGAC
This sequence comes from Saccharothrix violaceirubra, assembly GCF_014203755.1. Classification (NCBI taxonomy): domain Bacteria; kingdom Bacillati; phylum Actinomycetota; class Actinomycetes; order Pseudonocardiales; family Pseudonocardiaceae; genus Saccharothrix; species Saccharothrix violaceirubra. The sequence goes on along the minus strand of NZ_JACHJS010000001.1, from coordinate 4,660,871 downwards.
CAACCTGCTGCCCGGACCGGCCTCGACGCAGCTCGCGATCCTGTGCGCGTGGCGGCTCGGGGGCGTGCCCGGGGCGTTGGTCGGTGGTGCGTGCTTCATCCTCCCCGGCCTGGTGCTGATCCTCGCCCTCGCCGCGCTGCTGCTGTCCACGGCCGCGCCCGCCTGGGTGCTCGGTGCGGCGGCGGGCGCGGGAGCGGCGGTACCGGCCGTGGCCGCGCACGCCGCGGCCACGTTGGTGCGGGGAAGTCTGCGACAGGTCGGGCCCGTCTTGTCGGCACGGGTGCGGTGGGCCGCGTACCTGCTGGTGGGCGGGGTGGCGGCGGCGGTCACCGGGCCGTGGCTGGTGCTCGTGCTGGTGGCCGCCGGCCTGGTCGAGGTCTCGGTACGGGCGCCGCTGGGTCGGCGGTCGGCCGTGCCGCTCGTCCTGGCGCTGCCCGCGGTCGGCGGCGGGCTCGGTGCGGTGGCGTGGGTCGCGGCCAAGGTCGGCGCGCTGTCCTACGGCGGCGGGTTCGTGATCATCCCGATGATGCGGCAGGACGCCGTGCACACGTACGGCTGGCTCAGCGACGAGCGGTTCCTCGACGCGGTCGCGCTCGGCCAGATCACGCCCGGACCGGTCGTGCAGACGGTCGCCGTGGTCGGCTACGCGGCGGCCGGGCTCGGCGGCGGGCTGCTGGCCGCGCTGGTGGCGTTCGCGCCGTCGTTCGCGTTCGTGCTCGTGGGCGGACCGCGTCTGGACCGGCTGCGGGCCAACGCCACCGCGAAGGCGTTCCTGACGGGCGCGGGCGCGGCGGCGATCGGCGCCATCGGCGGGTCGACCCTGCCGTTGGCCCTGTCCCTGCACCGACCCTGGCAGTTCGTGGTGCTCGGTGCGGCGGCCGTGTGGTTGTTGCTCCTCCGGCGCGGCGTGGTGAGCGCGTTGGTCGTCTCGAGCGTGGCGGGCGCGTTGATCACGCTCGGCTGAGCGACCGCCGCGCGTGCTCGGCCCGGGTCCCCGCGAGGAGGTCCGGCCAGCCGCACTGGTCCCGGCGGAACACCGGCACCACGAACGCGCCCAGCAAGACCAGCGCGACCACGGCGACGTCCACCGCGAACATGTCCCAACGCGGCGAGACCAGCACGACGTACGCGCACAACCCCGTGGCGCCGACCACTTCACGGGCCAGCAGCCGGTGGATCGGCACCCGCGTTCCGGACGCCGTGCGCAGGCGGTGGCCGACCAGCCACGAGCCCGGCGTCCACCCGTCGGTCACGGCGGGCGCCACGACGCGCACCACGAGTGCCGCCACCGGGGCCCAGCGCGGGTCCGGCAGCACGGCCAGGACCACGACCATGGCGTCCGCCGCCAGCGCCACGAGCCGCCGCGGCACGCTCACCGCCTCCGGCAACGCGACCGACTCCGTCCGCGACGGCACGGCCGGCACGACCACGGCGGCGGGCGCGAGCATCCAGCCCAGCAGCGCGCCGGACGTGTTCGAGATCAGGTCGTCGACGTCGGAGATCCGGTAAGGGCACGCGTACACCCCGAAGTTGCCCGTGTACTGCACGACCTCGACCGCCAGCGACAACCCCAGGCCCACGCAGCCCACGGACAGCAGCCCCCGGCCGTACGCCTTGCGCATCACCACGCCCAGCGGCACGAACAACGCCACGTTGAACGCCTGCTGGAGGAACGCCGTCGACGTGACCACGGCCACCAGCCCCGACCGGCCGTTGGCGGACAGGTTCGCGCGCATGTCCGTGACCCACTGGAACGGGCGCAGGGACGTCATCGTCTCGCCCCGGCACACCGCCGCCGGGTCGGGGAACGGCAGGAAGATCAGTGCCGCGGCGACCAGACCGTAGGCGAGCAGCCCGTACAGGACGAACGCCCGACGCGGCTCCACCCGACCGAACCGGCGGTAGTGCAGCACGGCCAGCGGCAGCAGCACCAGCGCGCCCACGCCCACGAACGCCGCGAACCCCGCGCGGACCGACTCCAGGTACGTCCCCACGCCGATCCCGATGCCCACTCCGCGCGTCCGCCAAACCCCGGACGTCGGAAAAGCCGCACCCCAACCGCACCCGACGTCGAACCGGAGCACGACCCGCGGCAGCCGAATCTTGTCTCACCCCACCGAGACAGCCACCACCAAGGAGCCGGACATGAACGCCGTCGCCCGCCGCATCGCCACCGTCGCCGCCGCCACCGGACTCGCCTTCGCGGCGTTCCTGACCACGGCCGGTGCCGCGTCCGCCGCGACGACGCCGAGCTTCGAGACCCAGGTGCTCACGCTCACCAACAAGGAGCGCGCCGCCGCCGGTTGCGCCGCCCTGAAGGCCAACACCCAGCTCGAGAGCTCGGCCAAGGGCCACAACGACGAGATGGCCAAGACCGGAAAGATGACCCACACCGGCGTCAACGGCAGCACCCCCGGCCAGCGCATCGACGAAGCCGGCTACTACTGGCGCATGGCGGGCGAGAACGTCGCCTACGGCCAGCGCACCGCCGAGCAGGTCGTGCGGGCGTGGATGAAGTCCCCGGGCCACCGCGCCAACATCCTCAACTGCGGCTACAAGGACCTGGGCGTGGCCTACACCACCGACTCCAAGAAGCGCGCCTACTGGACCCAGAACTTCGGCACCCGCTGACCGACCGGCAACACCAGGTCGGCGACGTCGCGACGGGGGCGCTCCGGCACGGTCGCACCGACACCCAGCCGCAGCACGGTCTGCGGCACCAGCGTCCCGCCCAACGACCGGCGCAGTTCCTCGCGGACCGGACGCACCTCGATCACCTGTGACAGGAACGACGCGGCCAGCCCCAGTGCCGTCGCGGTCAGCAGCACCCGCTGCAACGCCTGACCGCTCTGGAGTTCGGCGGCCGGACCCTCGTAGAACGAGCACAGCACGGCCACCAGCGGGTCGGGCTCGTACGCCTCGTCCGCCGCCCGCTCGGCACCGCGGAAATCGCGCATCGGCCACCCGTCGTCGGGTGCCGGCCGCAGGCCCGCCGACGCGTGCGGCACCCCGTCGCCGCACGGGCGCGTCGCACTCCACTCGGACAGCTCCCCGCGCACCTCGGCGTCCTCCAGTTGCAGCCGGTGCGCCTTCACGGCCAGCTCCCGCACCCGGTCGATCTCGGTCGGCCCGACCAGGTGCAGCCACGCGCGTTCGCGTTCGGCCGCGCGCAGCAAAGCCCGTCGCTGGTCCACCGGCACCCCGCCGGGTGCGAACGGCAGCCGGTTGGTCCGGCGCAGCGGCACGGCGTCGAGCAGGCGTCGGGTGTCGTCGTCGGGTGCCCGCCGGCCGCCCCGTCGCACCACGGCCAACGCGCCGGGCGCGTCGTCGCCGGGCACGAGCGTGACCAGCGGCCGGACGCCCAGGCCGAGCAGCGCGAGCCTGAGGTTGAACAACGCCGCGCCGCACGACAGCCGTAGTTCGCGGCCCTCGGGATCGGTCGCGGGCAGGACCCGGTCGGGGTCCGGGTGCAGTTCGATCCGGTCGGGCAGCAGGCGGAACCGCCACGGCTGGGTGTTGTGCACGGACGGCGCGAGCACCGCGGCACCCAACACCTCCGCGACCTCCTCGGCCGTCAGCCCCAGTGCCCCGGTCACCCCCGACATCCCGCTCCCACCCGTCCACCCGGTCGATTTGATCCGACCACTGTCCGCCGTGATGCGGTCCCCCGACACGGTCGAAGGTCCCTGGTGCGCGCGACGACCAAAGTCGGAATTCGCGCCACGAAAGTCGCGACCGGCGGCGACGTTCGAGTGTCGCCCGCAGGCGAAGATCATCCCTAGGGTGGACGGTGGAGGTGACGCCGATGGCCGCCGATTCCTTCCCGGCGCCGACGCCCGCGGATTTCGAATTACCACCCTTGTTCGGGTGGGTGACCAAACCGATACTCCTGGTCGTCCTGTCCAGTGTGATCATCGCCGGTGTGCTGCTCGTCGGGACGCGGAACCTCAAACTCGTCCCCGGGCGATTCCAGTTCTCGTTGGAGTACATCTACGGGGTCGCACGAGACGGCATCGCCAAGGAGCAGATCGGCGCCGAGTACCGCAAGTACGTGCCGTTCATCATGGCGTTGTTCTCGTTCGTCCTGGTGAACAACATCTTCGGCATCGTGCCGCTGGTCCAGTTCCCCACGATGGCGCACATCGGGTTCCCGGCGGCGCTGGCGTTGCTGCTGGTCTACCCGACCTACCACTGGGTGGGCATCCGCCGGCACGGCCTGCGCGGCTACCTGCGCAACCAGTTCATCGTGCCGGACGTGCCCAAACCGGTGCTCTGGGGGCTACTGATCCCCACCGAAGTGATCCTCAAGTTCTTCTTCGACCCGGTCACGCTCGCGCTGCGGGTCTTCGCCGCGATGTTCGCGGGCCACCTGCTCGTGGCGGTCTTCGCGCTCGGCGGCGAATTCCTGCTCTTCGAGGCGGCACCGCTGCTCAAGCCGATCTCGGCGGTGAGTTTCGCGTTCGCGGTGGCCATCACGCTGCTGGAAGCGTTCATCCAGGTTTTGCAGGCGTACATCTTCGCCACGTTGAGCGCGCATTTCATCGGACGCTCCCTCGCCGAACACCATTAGGCACGGGGTGGCCGGGGAAATCGGCTCGCCGCGGGGGTGGACGGGGTGGCAGGGTGCGCCGCATGACGCCCCGGTACCAGGTTCGTGCCGACTACGACGCCCACACGATCGTGGTCTACCAGGCGTACTCGCCCGCCATCGCCGACGCGGCACTGCGGGCGGGTCGCTTCGTCGCGCCGTTCTCGTTCCAGCGGATGACGTGGATCAAGCCGTCGTTCCTGTGGTTGATGCACCGAAGCAACTGGGCCCGCAAACCGGGCCAGGAACGGGTCCTCGCGGTGCGGATCACCCGGGAGGGCTGGGCGGAGGCCCTCTCCCGGGCCGTGCCGACGACCTCCGACCCGGCGGCCTTGGCGGGTGCGGCCGTGCACGTCCAGTGGGACCCGGAACGCTCGCCGCGCGGAGCGGCGCTGAACCACTACAGCATCCAGGTCGGCATCGGTCGCCGGTTGATCCGGACGTTCGCCGACGAGTGGGTGGTCGGTCTCACCGACCTCACGCCCCTGGTCCGCAAGGCCTCGGCACTGCTGCGGGCCGGGCACGCCGCCAAGGCGCAGCGGCTGTTCCCCGCGGAGCGCGACTACCCGATGCCGTCGGCGCTGCGCGGGGTCGTGGCCCCGGGCGGGTGACCTAGATCCGTTCGACCGGGACACCGGGGACGTGGGCGCGGCCCCACTCGCCGAGCGGTTCCAAGGCGCGTACGAGTGCCTCGCCCGACCCGGTCAGCGAGTACTCCACGCGCGGCGGCACCTCGTCGAACACCTCGCGGTGCACGATGCCGTCGTCCTCCAGTTCGCGCAGGTGCGACGCGAGCACCTTCTCCGTCACGCCCGCCAGTTCGCGGCGCAGCTCCCCGAACCGGTGCGGGCGCTCGCCCAGCGCCCAGAGGATCAGCACCTTCCACTTGCCGCCGATCACCTCGACCGCCGCGTCCAGCCCGCAGTGGTACGCCCCTGGCCTGCGCATGTCGCTTTCCTCCCGGTAACCACGCACTTCCGAGTGCGTACTTGATCATCAAGAGCCCCGGTCCCAGCCTGGGACGCATGACCCTCACCGTTCTGGGGCTCGGCGCGATGGGCACGGCCCTGACCCGGGCCTGGCTCGCCGCCGGCCACCACGTCACCGTCTGGAACCGCACGCCCGCCCGGGCCGAACGCCTCGCCGCCGAGGGCGCGACCGTCGCCGCGACACCGGCCGAGGCGGTCGCCGCCAACCGGCTCGTCGTCACCTGCCTGCTCGACCACGCCTCGGTCGTCGACGTCCTCGACGGTACCGACCTCGCCGGCCGCGACCTGGTCGACCTCACCACGGGCACGCCCGCGCAGGCCCGGGACCGCGCCGAGTGGGCGGCCGGCCGGGGCGCCCGGTACGTCGACGGCGGCATCATGGCCGTCCCGCCGATGATCGGCGTCCCCGACTCGGGCGCGTACGTGTTCTACAGCGGGTCGGTCGACCTGTTCGCCGAGCACGAGCGGACCCTCGCCGTCCCGGCCGGTGCGAAGTGGGTCGGCGACGACCCGGGCCACGCGGCGCTGCACGACGTGGCGCTGCTCGGTGGGATGACCGGCCTGTTCGCGGGCGTCACGCACGCGTTCGCGTTGGTGCACGGCGAAAAGGACATCGACACCGGCGAGTTCGCCACGCTGCTCGTGGACTGGCTCGCCGCGTGCCTGCCGTTCACGCAGCGCATGGCGCAGCGCATCGTGACCGGCGACTACACCTCGGACGTCACGTCGAACCTGGCCATGCAGGTCACGGCCAACCGGACCATGGTCGACACCGCCGTGGACCAGGGCGTGCGCCCGGACCTGATCACGCCCTACCTCGACCTGTCGGCCCGGGGCGTGGCCGAGGGCCAGGGCGCGGAGGACGGCGCGCGGCTCATCGAGCTGCTGCGGCGCTGACCCGCACGGCCGCCGCGACCGACCGGGCGCCGGTCCAGCGCAGCACCGTGTCGTCCACGCGGTGGTCGGCGACCTCCACGCACAGGCCGTGCACCAGGTCCGGGTCCAGGACGCGCAGGTCACGGCACACGTCCGGGACCAGGTTCGCGCCCAGCCGGTGGTGCGTCGGCGCGTGCACCATCCGGTCGACCCGGCCGCTGCGGCAGCGCACGGCCGCCGCCAGGTCCCCGCCGTGGTGGGCCAGTTCCCGGCGCCACGACGTGGCCAGCAGCAGCTCGCTGCCGTTCCACACCCGCCCGGTCCGGCCGACACCGGGCGCCGACAGCCGGGGGCGCGCGGCGTTGCGCAGGTACCAGACGACGACCAGCCGGCTGCGGAACGCGGCGGCGGCGACCGGGTCGGCGCCGACCCGACCCAGCACCGACAGGGCCGTGCCACCGGGCATCGGCATCGTGTCCGGCCGCACCGGCAGCAGCAGCACGACCACGTCCGCGCCCGCGTCCACCTCGAACGGGTCGATCGCGTACGCGGCGATCCCGTGCACGGCCAACGCCGAGCACAACGCGTCGCCGACACCATGTCCGGTGCCGTCCGCGACCACGACCCCGTGGTGCACCACGGGGTCGTGCTCCACCACGACGGGTGCGCGCCGGAAACGCCGCAGGAAACCGATCACGACGGCCCGTTCATCAGGAACAGCTCGACGACCACCTCGCCGGGGCCGGCGTCGTTGCGGCTGCCGATGTAGGGGCGGATGTCGGTGCTGGTCCGCAGCTGGGGGAGCCCGGCGGGTTCGACGAAACCCTTGAGCCGCTTGGACACCTGCTCGCCGTCGCCGAGCACGCCCGTGGTGGACACGCCGAACAGCAGCACGAGCCCCACCTGGGCGTCCGGCCCGATCCGGGCGGTCATCAGCTCGGTGAACCGGGCCACGACCTGGTCGTCGGGCACGGCGGGCATGACGAACCGCTCGGTGGTCAGCGACAGGCCCCGGGTCGGCGGCGCGGTCTGCGTCGTCGTCGGCGTGCTCGTGACGGCCGGTTCCGACATCGCGTTGCGCACCGGCGGCACCTCGGAGCCGACCGCGACGACCAGGAGCAGCAACGCCAGTTCCGCGAACAGCCACCCGGCCGTGGACAGCCCGGCGGACGTGTCCGGCCGGCCCCGACGACGGCGCATCAGCCCGCCTGCCCGTCGGTGTGCTCGCCCTCGCCGTGCCGCAGCCCGTCGGACACCATGACCAGCCAGTTGACCTCGGCCACGGTCTTGCGCAGCTCGGACACGGCCTCTTGGAGTTGCGCGGAGGTCGCGTCCAACCGGCTCGACGCCTTGTCGACCACGTCGGCCACGGCCGTGAACGGCGCCTGCGCGGCGGTCAGCGCCGCGCGGTGCCCGGCGTGCCGCTGCGCGACCTCGTCGGCGTCGGCGAGCTGCCCGGCCGCCCGGCCCAGCACGGTCTCGGACCGGTCGACGGCCTCCTTCGCGGCCTTGGCCGCTCCGTCCACATCGGACACCAGGTCCTGGAGCGGGGCGAGGCCGGTGGAGATCATCTGCGCGGTCTGGTCCAGGTCGCGCCGCACCTCTTCGAGTTTGCCGGTCTGCGCGCCGAGTTCGGGCAACGCGGTCACCAACCGCTCCACGCCCGCGACCAACCGGTCCACCACGGCGGTCGACTCGGCCAGCCGCGCGGTGGCCGTGGTGAACAGCTTGGCCGCCGCGCCGAGTTCCACGGCCGCCTGCCGGGTGTGCTCCTCGACCTTGACCGGCCCGAGCGCGCCGCGCAGCACGGTCAGCGGCGGCAGCAGGTCGACCTCCAGCCGGTGCACGATCCGGTCGACCTCGTCGGCCACCCGCTGCGCCCGTGCCGGGGCGCGGTACTTGTACATGATCACGGCGACCGTGGCGACGATCGCCAGCGACAGCGCGACCGGGCTGCGGTAGACCGGCTGCGTCATCCAGTCCGCGAAGAACGACGGCCGGTCGGCGGCCGGCGCCGACGCGTAGTCGTCCAGGTACGTCCACTCCGCGTACCCCAGCAACGCCCACGTGAGCACCACGGGCACGAGCGGCAGCGTGCCGCCGGGCCGGTCCACCGGGTGGTCGCAGATCGCGCGCAGGTAGCCGGGTTCGCGCAGCCGCCACAGGTCCGAGTCGCGGTCGACGGCCGACGACCCGGCCTCGGCCTGCTTGGCCTGGTGGACCGCCGCGGTGAGCACGGCGTCGAGCTGGGCCAGGTGCGGCGGCCGGTTGCCCGCGTGCGTGCCGGTGACCCGGTCGAGGCGGCGCATCGCCGCCGTGACCAGCTTGTCGACGCGGACCGCCGCCGACTCCTCGTCCGGGTCGGGCATGTTCGGGAACATCGGGTCTCCGTGCTTGATCTTCGGTGACATCAGCGTTGCAACATGTGTCGGGCGAGCAGGTAGAGCGCCACGATCAACGCGACCACGAGCACGGCGATCAGCACTTTGCCGATCAGCGGCCAGTGCGCGGACAGGTCGGGCAGCCGACGCCGCTTGCGCTTCGTCGCGGCTTCCTCGACGTCGACGTTCCACGGTGCCCGCGTGTCGAGCGACTCGGTCGGCTCGGTCGGGTAGGGCGTCGGTCGTGGCTGCTGCTGCGGCTGTGTTTGGGGTCGCGCCGGGGGTTGCGCCACGGCCGGCTGGACCGGCTGGTGCACGATCAGGTGCGGCGCCGGCGCCTTGGCCTTGGCGTGACCGCGTCGCGAACCGGCCTCCAGCTTCGCCACGGCATCGGTCAACACCTTGCGCCGCAACGCGTCCGCCGCGCCCAGCCCGGCCAGCTCGGACCGGAGGGCGAGGACCAACAGGCTCGCGGGCAGCTCGTGGTCGATCCGCCCGAAGTGTCCGACACCGGTGTCCAGCACGACCCCGCGCCGCCCGGCCTCGACGCGGTCGTGCACCTCCAGCAACCACTTCTCGGCCCACGCCACCCCGGCACGGGCCTGGCCCCGGTCGAGCGCGTACGTCAGCACCTCGCCCGCCTGCCGGTCGTCCGGGCACAGCGCCACGAACTCCGCGGCCACGACCGGCGGCACGCTGTCCAGCCCGTCGAGCACGACCCGCACCTGCGCGACCGGGTCGGCCGCCGCCGCGAGGAACGCCCGACCCACGGACCCCAGCGAGCGGCGCTCGCGGATCTCGGCGACGATCCGCGCGGTCGGCACCGGGTAGATGCCCGACGCCGGGTCGTCCGGTGACACGCCCAGCGCCGTCAACCACCTGCCGTGCGCGAGTTGCGCGTCGCCGTCGTGCAGCGGCCGGCCCTCGGCGATCACGTAGTCCCGCACGAACTCGACCATTCGGGGCCGGTCCTCGAACCGGTCGCGCAGCAGCCTGGTCAACACCGCCTCCCAGCCCGCCACGGCCTTGGCCGCCGGGGGGAACAACGCCGGGTTCGTGCCCGGCGCCGCGTGCACGTGCGCGTCCAGCAGGCTGTCGAACAGGATCTCGGTGAGCTGCGGCGACAACTTCGGCGAACCGACCAGCCGGGTGATCGCCCCGGCCGGGTCGTCGGCCGCCCACCGGCTCACCAGCTCGCGGCCCCGGCCGATCGCCAGCCGCGGGTCGTCCTTGGCCAGCAGGTGCGGCACGTCCGCCGGGTCGATGTCGAGCTGCTTGGTCGCGATCAGCTCGGCCAGGTCCGCCAGAGTCGGCGCGGCCGCGTACTCCTCGGGCAGCGACAGGTCCCGCGCACCCAGGTCGGTCAGCCACGCCACGACCTCGGGCGTCTTCGGGTGCGCCACCGGCGTGCCCGGCTTCTCGGGCGCACGGTCCAGCCACGACCGCAGGCCCGCGTTGCCGCCGGGCAGTTCCTCGGGCCAGCGCCCGGTCACCAGCGGCCGGCTGTCCTGCACCGGACGGCGCACCAGGCACGTCGTCCACACGTACCCGTCCACCACCGAAAGCGGCACGACCGAGAGCAGCGCGCCGATCGTCGCGGCCACGTCCACCGGGCCACCGTCGACGACCACCTTGGAGTCGCCCGCGAACAAAGCGGTCAGTGCACCCGACAGGCGCTCGGCGGACACCGGCCGCAGCCACGTGTCGCTCGGCTCGCCCGCCTCCGGGTGCACCAGGCGGCCGTCCGCGCGCACCAGTCGGACCGCGCCGTACCAGAGCGTCGCCGGGTTGAACGCGGCCGGCGCGAACAGGAACTGGCACATACCCGCCTGGCCGAACGCCCCGCCCCGGCCCTGCACCGCGAAGCACCAGTGCGGCTCGCCGTCCACGTCGACCCGGCGCAGGCTCCACATCGGGTACCGGAAACCGTCGTCGGCGGGCTCCGGCGGCTGCGGCACGTTGGTCAGCAGCTTGGTCGCCACGGCGGTGTAGGGCGCGGGCGGTGCCGGGCGGCCTTCCGCCACGTACGGCACGAACCCGCCGCCCTCCAGGTCTCCGTACTCGACGAGGACGAATTCGGTCATGGCCGCAGCCTCCCCAGCACGCACAGCAGGAGTTGGGACAGCGCGCTCGACCGCGCGGTCAGGTCGGTGAAGTGTCCCTTGCCCAGCGGTTCGAACAGCACCGCGTCCCGGGCGGTGGGCACGGGCACCTCGCCCAGCGGCGAGCACAGGAAGAACCGCAGTTCCCGCCAGTCCTGGCCGAGCATCTTCTGGATCTGCTCGCCGAACCCGAGCCCGTACACCAGGCCGCAGGTCAGCGCGGACATCACCAGGTCGCGCACGTGCAGGGTGCGCGCACGGCCCGCGACCAGGGACTCGGTCAGGTGCCGGTCGAGCGAGGGCACCGGGATCGCACCCGGCGGGAACAGCGCGGACGGCTCGCCCGCCTGGATCTTCACCGTGTCCCGACCGCCCAGGTGCACGAGGTTCCACAACGCGTGCGGGTCGCTGTAGTGGGTCACCAGCGACTCGGCGAGCTGGAGCGCGGCCTTGTTGCGCACCTGCCGGTCGTACTGGTTCTGCAGGATCCGGTCGATCGCGGTGCGGCCGTCGGCGTCGAGCGTGAGCCGGCCCGCGTCGCAGCGGCGTGCCACCTCCAGCAGGTAGCGGGCCACGCCCGTGACCACGTCGCCGGGACCGTCGGCGTCGGGGCCGCGACCCAGGTCCCGCAACGTCTTCCCGCCCTCCAGGGCCAGCCGCAGGAGGTCGGCCTTGGTCACGCAGACCAGCACCTGCTGCGTGCCGCCGAGGTCGACGGCGAGTGTGCCGGACAGCTCGGAGAGCTGGCGGGCCAACTGGTTCTGCACGGTGTTGCGCTTGCCGCGCACCCGGTCGCGGTCGGTGTTCACGTCGTTGGCCGGGCGCATGCTGGCCAACGTCACGCGCTCGGCCTGCTCGTCGGGCAGCATCCCGGCGAAACCCTTGGTCACCACCGGGTCCACGACCCACAGCAGCGTGCCGTAGTTGCGCAGCAGCCGCTGCCGGTCGTCGGCGAGCACGGTGCGCTGGTCGAACAGCTCGCCGGGCAGGTCGGCGATCGCGGTCAGCACCCGGTCGCCGCCGATCTGGTAGCGGCGCACGATCGGCTGCCGGATGCGCTTGCCCCACTCGTTGCCCGGCGCCAGGTCCTCCTGGATGCGGTCGACCTGGTCCACGAGGTCGGCGGACACGGTGTCGTTGAGGAACGTCACCGGCATCATCTCGCCGAGCTGCGTGGCGTTCATCGGTCGCCCTTCCTCCTCGGTGCGGGCGTAGTGCCCGATGAGGACGTTGAGCGGGTGCTCCTCCAGCACGTCGGAGGTCTGCGGGTTGATCTGCGTGGTGCCCGCGTGCCAGTCCAGCGAGTCCAGGCCGGTCGGGGTGAGCTGCTGGTTGAGCGTGCGCAGCACCAGATAGCTCTTGCCCGCGGCCGTGCCGCCGACCGCCGCGGCCACGTCGAACCGGCTCACGGTCCACTCCGGGTCGTAGCGCGCGCCCGAGGTGCGGATGTGGTCGAGGAACACGTGCCCGTCCCCGCAGACGCGGTAGCACCACCGCACGCGGCGCTCCTGGAACTCCCCGGAGGACCACGAACGCGCGTCCTGGAACAGGCCCACCCGCCACTGCATGTCGCCGGGCTGGGTGCCGTGCACCTCCAGCCAGAGGCTCGGCGGTCGCGGGTAGCCGTCCTCGTCCAGGGAAGGCGGCACGCCCAGGTCGGCGTAGCAGGCGGGGCACCGGCGCAGGCGGTCGAGGTTGCGGGGGCTCTTCGTCATGGGTGCGTCCGTTCCACGCGGCGGGGTCAGGTGAACTTGAACAGCAGACCGATGAGCAGCAGCACCGGGACGCAGGCCACCAGCCACAGCACGCACTGCCGCTTCGCCAGGGCGCTGCCGAGGTCGGCCGCCTCCTGGAGGTAGCCGTGCACACGCGCTTCCACGTCGCGTGCCGCCGCGTCGGGCAGCCCGCCCATGGCCCAGTCCACGACCTGGTGGTCCACGCCCTCGTCCGCGTCACCGCCCAACGGCAGGGCACCCACCCGCGCCTTGAGGTGACCCGGTCCGGTCTCCAGGAACGTCTTGATCACGACAGCACCCCCGCGATCGTCGCGACGAGCAACAGCACGCACACCCCGAACGCCACCCGGCCGGCCCACAGCCAGTTCCGGTACACCCGCCGGGCCACCAGTTGCTGGTGCGCCCTGATCCGGTTCACCAACTCCGCCCGCCACTCGGCCCACGCGGGCGCACGTTCGTCCTGGACGCCCGTGCGGATCGCGGTGACCTCACGCCCGTACGTGCCGACCGCGACCCGGTCGGCTTCGACGACCCGCTGCTCCTGTTCCGGGCTCCACAGCGCGGACAGCCGGTCGAGCCACGCCTTGGCCGACCACTCGTCGTCGAGCAGCGTGCCCGGCCGCAGCGGTCTGATCAGCTCCTCGGTGAACCGGTCCCACCGCGTCGACCACAGGTCGGCCACGGCCTCCTCGACCATCGAGATCGAGTCGACCGGCCGCTTGCCGTACGCGCCGCGCAGCAGCGCGTCCACCTTGTCGATGCCGACCAGCGCGGTCAGCACCACGAGCACGAACCCGAACCGGTCGTGCTCGCGCACGTCGATCACCTCGCGGCCGGGCGCGCGGACCCGTTGCGCCGCGCGGATCACCTCGGCCGAGGCGTACTCGGGCGTGAACCGCAGCGCGGCCACCGGCCCGCCGGTACGCGTGATCGCGTCGCCGTCGACGAGCACGTACACGCCGCGGCCCTGCGCGTCGAGGTGGTGGCACACGTTCTGCGGCTTGATGTCGCAGTGCGCGACGCCCAGGAAGTGCAGGTGGTCCACGCCCGCCGCGAGCGCGGCCAGCGCGGAGAGCTGACCGCCGCTGGGCGCGGTGCCCAACTGCTCGTGCCCGGCCCAGCCGACCGGCTCCAGCAGCGGGCTGGCCACGATCACGAAGCAGTCCGGCTGCGGCTGGTCGGGCACGCCGAACCACGCCGACAACCGGTTCTCGGCGTTGGTGGTGACCGAGGACGGGTCGGCCCGCGCGGTGAGCACCTGCGGCGCGGGCGTCACGGCGACCAGGTGGATCGGCGCGACCGACCACGTGCGCTCGCCGGGCCTGCCCGCGACCGCGTTGGCCTGGCGCACCAGACCCGCCTGCGTGGCCAGGTGCCGACGCAGGTACGCGGCGTGCTGCGGCGTGGCGCAGCGGTAGATCTTGACGTGCGACCGGTCGCTGGAGCCGGGGTGCGTCGCGGTGGTGTAGAGGACCTGCACGTGCAGGTCGTGCACGGGCGCGTCGGTGCGGCCGGTGGGCAGCGGGAACCGGCGGGCGGCCGACTTCGTGCCCGCCGCGGGCGGCTGCACCAGCAGCGCGCCGGGATTGGCCGGGTCGGCGGACTCGGTCGGGTGCGGCGCACCGTCGAGGACGTCCGCGCCCGTGCCCGGACTCGGTACCTCGTCGCTCCACGCCAGCAGTTCGTAGGTCAACGCGCGCGAGCCGGACCCGGTCAGCGAGGCGAACAGGACCTCGCCGGACTCGGGGATCGCCGCGCCCTCGGGGACCAGGTTCGTGCCGTTGACCGACACCGCGTAGTCCGGACGTTCGGACGCCCGCCGCGCGCGCAGCACACCGCCCGCGAACGACAGGTCCACCAGGTGCCCGTGCGGCACGTCCGACAACGCCTGCGGCAGCAGCAGACCCGTGCCGTCGTAGCCCGCCGCCGGGCGCAGCAGCGGCAGCCAGTCCCGGCCCGGCTCCAGCAGGAAGTGGAACTCGACCCCGTCGAACCCGAGCACCAGCAACCGGGCCGAGGCGTCGAGCACCTCGGGTTCCGGCTCGGCCTCGGGTTCGGGCCGCTCCACGCCGGGCACCGTGCACTCGACGTCGCACGGGTCGGCGGCGTCGGCCGACAACTCGAACGACACCCGCACCCGGCCGTCGCCGTCGCCGAACGTCGACCGCACCTCGCGCACGGCCGCGCGGATGTCCGCCTGCGCCTCGCCGTCCAGCGACACCCGCGTGCGCACGACCACGCGCGGCACCCGCTCGTCGGTCAGGTCGTCGCACTCCGACAACACGTCGTGCACCGAGGTGATCACCGCGCCGCGCACGGCGCGTGCCCGCCGCTCCTCGTCCCCCGCGCTCATCCCCGTACCTCCACGACCTTGTCGATCACCTGCTGCGTCAGCCACTGCGCCCGGCGGGACCCGTCCTTCTCGACCTTCGTCTCGACGACGACGGCGAACGTGACCGGTCCGGCCTTGGTGTCCAGCGAGCCGACGACCCACGCGTTCTGCTTCGCGAACCGCTTGTCGGGTGGCGTCTCGTCCTCCCCGTAGATCTCGTGTGTGCCTGTCTTGACGCGCAGCGCGCGATCCGGTTCCGCCTTCAGCCTGTGCGCCGTGCCATCGTCGTTCTGCGTCACACCGCTGAGCGCCTCGGCGAGCTCGCGCGCCTGCCCGGACGGCAGCACCTCGCGCACCTCGCCGGAGTACCGGACCTGGTCGCGGCCGAACGGCTCGGCGGTGGCGGCGACCAGGGTCGGCTGCACGACGCGGCCCTCGTTCGCGACGGCGGTCATCATGGTGGCCATCTGCACGGCCGTGCCCTCGACCCGGCCGCCGCCCAGGGTGTTGTTGCCCAGCGAGTCCATGCCGTCGGTGTCGACCGACGGCGGCACGTACGACGCGCTGCCGGCCGCCGGACCGGCGAGCCAGGCGTCGTCGGCTCCTTGGGCCGACAGGTCCGCGAAACCCATCTCCACGGCCATGTCCCGGACCGCGTCCCAGCCCAGCTCGTCGGCCAGCGCGACGAACGCGGTGTTGCACGAGACGGTCAGCGCCTGCTTCAGCGTGATCCGCTCGTTCGCCGTGCCCTGGCACGCACCCTTGTTGTAGTTGCGGATCGGCTTGCCGAACGGCGGCTGGTAGACGGTGGGGGAGGGGATCGTGGACTGGGCCGTGCTGCCCGGCCGGTTCTTCAGGAACGCCGCCGCCACCACGACCTTGAACGTCGACCCCAGGCCGTAGCGGCGGTCGAGCGCGCGGTTCTCGTCCAACGACGGCAGCACCTCGTCGGGCGTGTCCGGCGCGTAGCGGCGCTGTTCCTCCAGGGCCTTGGGGTTGGGCGTCGTCGGCGCGGTCTCCAGGATCCAGCGGCGGCACCGGTCGTCCCAGTCCGTGTCGTCGCAGTCGTCGCCGGTGGTGACGACCTTGCCGTTCTCGATCGGCCCGTAGACGGTGTGGTCGTCGCCGAACGCCTCGACCGCCTTCTTGTCGGCCTCCACCGGCTCGACCACCGGCCAGTCCAGGGCGCTGGGCGCGCTGGACGCGGCGAGCACCCGGCCGGTCTTGGCGTCCATGACGACGATGCCGCCCGCGAGCGGCTTCGACTCCTCGGCGTCGGCGCGCAACGCACCCGTCAGCGACCGTTGCAGCGCGGGGTCCACGGTCAGGTCGATCAGACCCGCCTCGGGTCCGCCCGGCGTGGGCAGGACGCGTTCCTTGAGCGACGTGCCGGACGCGCGGTCGATCAGGTCGTCCAGCGTGTTGTTGAGCGTGCCGCCCCGGCCGTTCAAGCGGATCAGCCCGGCGAGGTCGGACAGCGTGACGGCGGGCGTGCCGACGGCCTGCCACGCCTGCTCGGAACGGTCGCGCACGTAGACCGGCTCGCCGCCGACCCGCAGTTCGACCCGCGTGCGGCGGTTGGCGATCCGGTCGGTCGAGCAGACCTCGGGGTCGACGCGGACCCGCGTGACCGGGCAGTACGGGCGGTCCTGGGCGTACCGGCCGTAGGGCGCGATCGTGATCGTGGTGGCGAGCAGCGTCGTGCCCACGAACATGGCGACGAACGTCAGCGGCAGGACCCGTCGGACCTTCGGCAGCCACATGCCGCCCATCGGCGCCGTGCGGACGACGGCCGTGCGCGCCTCGGTGGCGGCCTTCGGGCGTGGCGGCCGGTCGGCCCGGTAGAGCAGCCACACGGCCGCGACCACGGCGCCGACCAGCGCGAGCGTCGAATGGCCGCCCCGGGACAGGAACGGGACCGTGATGCCCGAGTGCGGCACGACGTTGAGCGTGGTGACGAACACGAAACCGAACTGGCCCACCAGCATCCCGGCCACGCCGACCGCGAACAGCCGGGCCGCGCGGGACTGCCGGTCCGCGCCCGGCAGGTCGGCGCGCTCGTCGGCGAACTTGTCGAGGTGCGAACGGCACCGGGCCAGGGCCGCGGCCAGCACGGCGAGCAGCAGCGCCAGCAGCACGACCGCGAACCCGCCGAGCTTGTTCCACAGCACGGCGAGGATGAAGTCCGTGCTGCCGGCCGGCAGTCGGCCCGCGCCCGTGTCGGACAGGCCGCGACCCCACACGCCGCCGTCGGCCACGGCCGACATCGACTGCGCGACCTGGGACCGCTTGCCCGCCGCGACCGCGTCCAGCGACTCCAGGCAGGCCGTCGTGCCGTCCGGGGCCTTCGGCGGCTCGACGCCCTCCGGCGGCGGCGCGCACGGCGTCGACCACCCGAACGTCCACGGCTGGTGCCACGCCTCCTGACGCGTCTTCACGTAGTCCAGTTGCAGCACGAAGTACGCGATGAGGCCGGTCAGCAGCAGCGCGGCCCACAGCGACCGGCTGGAGTTGAGCGTGTCGAGCAACCGCGTGCCGGACCGGACCTGCAGGCGCAGCAGGAAGACCACGATCGTCACGGTCGCGAAGAACGTGGGGATGGTCGGGCCGATGTCCGTCTTGATCAATCCCGCGACGCCGACCAGGCCGAACATCAGGAAGATGTAGCCCACGTGCTTGCCCTTGGCCGCCGCGCGCCGCAGCCGGGCCACCGACGGGCGCCACCGCAGCGCGCCCGGCCGGACCTGGAAGCCGATGGCGTACCGGGCCAGGACCACCGCCAGCACCCAGATGTAGAGGACCTTGCCGTACTCGGGCGTGGCGATCCCGAAGAACGCGAGGTTGTCGTTCCGGTTCAGGTCGAGCAGCGGCGCGACGAAGAGCAGGACGACGGCCCCGATGCCGATCCAGTAGAGCAGCACGGGTTTGCGTGGCCGCCACGGCAGGCGGTCGACCACGCGCAGGCGTTCCCACCACATCAGCCCGAGCAGGCCGAGCAACGGGATGGCCAGGGAGAACACGACATCGGTGACGGTGCCGCGGTCGGAGTCGGCGAACCCGCTCGTGGGGTCCGGCTGCACGACCAGGCGGACGGTCATGATCACACCGACCAGCACCAGCGTGGTGGTCGACAGGACCACGGCCAGCACCGGGCCCGCGACCGCGTCCTCGCCGCGGCGCCCGTGTTCGGCGCGCAGTCGCCGGACGGCGACGACGACCGCGGCGAACAGCGGTGCGGCCGTGATCACGTACCAGGGCGTGATCAGGAAGGTCGCCGAGCACGCGCCGAGCAGCACGAGCACGGGCGGGCCGAACAGGGCCGGGCCCGCGCCGCGCAGGAACCGCGCGCCGCCCTCGTGCCGCACGGTCGGTGCCGCGCCGTCGGCCGCGAGGGCGACGGCGGGCCGGGCGACGAGGAATCTGAAGCAGTTCACCAGGGCCAGTGCCAGACCGGTGAGGATCAGCAGCCGTCCGAACGCCGTCGGACCGCCGAAGAACAGCGCCAGGACCGAGACGATGTCGTCCCCCATTCGCGCCCGTGCCTCCCCAAGGTGTTTTCCGGTGCGCGTTTCCGGCGCTGTCCGGCAATGGACTCATCCGCTGATCGCGGGCGCGCGCGACCACGTTACGGCCGTGATCAGGTTGTTTCCCGGTCGTCGGTCATCAGCGGCTGAGCAGGTGTTCCGTCCGTCGTCGGCCCATTTGTCGCGCTCGGTGCGGGTAATTGTGACGGAGTGCACACGAGTGGTCGTCGGGTCCGTGTCGGGCGGCGGTCGCCCGTGCCTCCGGTATACCGGTCCGCCGCGTCCCGGGACGAATCCCCGTCCGATTTCCGGGCGGGGGTGCCCGGAAATTCAGGGTGATTCCCTAGGGGGCGGCCCGGTCGGTCCTTTGTGGACTTCCAGCCCGGCTCGCCCGCCGGCGCCCGTCGCCGACGGGCGCGGACCCGGCTCTGTCCGCAATCGTGCGGATGTCATTGCGGGTCAATGGGTGCGAGGCCGTCGTCCGGGACGTAGCGGGTCGTGCGCGGAGTTGTGCGGAAGTCGTCACAAGACTTCGGCATCCCGCAATGCAAACCGATCAATGACCCTCCGCTCCGTCGGTCGGGATGCCAATCTCTGACGTCGGGAGTAGACCGCTGGAGGTTGTGTGTGAAGCACGCAGTTCGTTGTGTGACAAGAGCGTTCGGGGCGATCGCGCTCACGGCCGGTGCACTGTCGGTGGCGACCGCCACCGCCGGCGCGCAGCCCGCGTCCGTGGTCCCGGCCCCTGAAGGCACCGCGGTGCCCGGCCAGTACGTGGTCGTGCTCAAGGACGACGCGGCCGTGTCGGCCTCCGCCGACCTGACCGCCCGTCACGGGGGCAAGGTCACCGCGACGTGGAACCGGGCGATCAACGGTTTCGCGGTCCAGGCGTCGGAGGACGAGGCGAAGCGTCTGGCCGCCGACCCGGCGGTGAAGACGGTCGTCCAGAACGGCCGCGTCCAGAAGACCGACATCCAGACGAACCCGCCGTCGTGGGGGCTCGACCGGATCGACCAGCGGAACCTTCCGCTGAACTCGGGCTACAGCTACACGACGCAGGCGTCGAACGTGACCGTCTACGTCATCGACACCGGTATCCGCACGACGCACTCCACCTTCGGTGGCCGCGCGTCGTGGGGTGCCGACTTCATCGACGGCACGAAGGTCGACTGCAACGGTCACGGCACGCACGTCGCCGGGACCGCGGCGGGCGCCGAGTACGGCGTCGCCAAGGGTGCCAAGGTCGTCGCGGTCCGCGTGCTGGACTGCCAGGGCGGCGGCACCTTCGCGAGCGTGCTGAGCGGCATCGAGTGGGTGACCGCCAACGCGGTCAAGCCCGCCGTGGCCAACATGAGCCTCGGCGCGGTCGCGGGCACGCAGACCGAGCCCATCGAGCAGGCGGTGCGCGCCTCCATCGCGTCGGGCGTGACCTACGCGGTGGCGTCGGGCAACGCCAACACCGACGCGTGCCAGTTCAGCCCGGCCCGCGTCGCGGAGGCCCTGACGGTCAACGCGTCCACGGTCACCGACCAGCGCGCCGTGTTCTCGAACTACGGCCGGTGCACGGACCTGTTCGCGCCGGGCGAGGCCATCAAGTCGGCCTGGATCGGCGGCGACAACGCGACGGAGACCATCGACGGCACGTCGATGGCCAGCCCGCACGTGGCGGGCGCGGCGGCGCTGTACCTGGGCGCCAACCCGAACGCCACGCCGGCCGAGGTCGGCACGGCGCTGCTGGGTCAGACCACGCCGGACAAGATCGGCAACCCCGGTGCCGAGTCGCCGAACAAGCTGCTCTTCAACGGTGGCGGCACGCCGGGCGCGACGGTGGTGCTCACGCGTTACCAGAAGGCGCCCGACCACGTCAGCACCGTGAACGGCGCCCCCGGTGAGGGTTTCGTCACCGAGGGCAAACTGGGCAAGCTGTTCTACGGCCAGGAGCCGAACACCCACGCGGTGTACCAGTGCCGCAGCGACTGGGACTACTTCACGTCGGCCAACGCCGCCTGTGAGGGCAAGACCGTCATCGCGACGCTCGGCTACGCGTTCAACTCCGCGCAGGCGAATTCGCGGCCGTTGTACCGCTGCCAGGTCAAGGGCACGGGCGACCACATGGACTCTGCCTCGAGCACCTGTGAGGGCCAGACGACCGAGGGCATCCTCGGCCACGTGGTGAAGTGATCTCCGGTGCGGTGTCGGCCCCGGCCGGCACCGCACCACCCCTATCGGCACCCGGGCACACCGCCCTGCGGTGCCGTTTTCGTGTCCGGACCTGCCTGAACGCACAATTCGCGGTGTCTGAACGCACGACTCGCGGTGTCTGAACGCATAACTCGCGCGTGCGGGTCAGGGGAGGGTGCGGAGCAGGGTCGCGAGGTGGGTGACGGTGTCGGTGCCCAGGCGGGTCGACAGGGCCTGCTCGTGGGCGGCGGCCAACGCCTCCAGGCGGTCCAGCTTGGCGCGGCCGGGGTCCGACACGTGCACGGCCACCTTGCGGCGGTCGGTCGGCGACTGCGAGCGGTAGAGGAACGCGGAGTCGACCAGGGCGTCCACGAGCCGGGTCAGCGTCGGGTGGGGGATCTCCACGGCCATGGCCAGGTCGCCCATCGTGCGGCCACCCGTCGACAGCTCCCGCAGCACGCGCCACTGGTCCACGGTCACGCCCTCCTCCTCCAGCACGGTGCCCAGATCGCGGGCCAACGCGCGCTGCGCACGGGTGAGGAGGTCGACCAGGTCGGCACGGACCAGGCCCCGCTGATCAGCCATGACGAGCCTTTCGCCGGTGGACGCGTCCGCGAGCATACTTCCGGCCATGGACTCGGCGGCGGTCGTTCGCGTGGTCGTGCGCGACCGGATCGAGGTCGTGCTGGCCGGACCCGACCCGGCGGCCCTGCGACTCGGGCTGCTGCTGCCGCTGTCGGGCGCGCTCGGGTTGACCGGGCCGTCCGGGCTGCTCGCCGCCGCGCTGGCGGCCACCGAGGTCAACTCCGCCGGTGGCGTCGCCGGGCGGGAGGCGCACCTGGTGCTCGTCGACGCCGGACGTGCGCCCGCCGAGGTGGCGGTCGACGCGTCGGGCCTGGTCGGACTCGTCGACGCCTTCGTGGGCTTCCACACCAGCGACGTGCACCGGGCGTTGGAGAACGCGCTCGCCGGACGTGTGCCTTACGTGTTCACGCCACCCCATGAAGGCGGACGACGCAAAAGCGGCGTGGTGCTGCTCGGCGACTCCCCGGAACGCCAACTCGCGTCCGCCCTGCGGTGGCTGGTCGAACGCCGGCGGCGGACGAGGTGGGCGCTGGTCGGCAGCGACTACATCTGGCCGCGGGCCGTGCACCGGGACGCGACCGCGATCGTCCGGGCGCTCGGCGCCCAGGTCGTGGCCCGGCGTCTGGTGCCGTTCCCCGGGCCGGGCATCGACGCCGAGGCGATCGTCGCCGGGCTGGTCCGGGCGCGGGCCGACGCCGTGCTGGTCAGCCTGGTCGGTCGCGACCTGGCCCGGTTCAACCGGGTGTTCGCCGCCTCCCCGCTGGCCGGGCGGGTGGTGCGGCTGTCCGGGTCGCTGGAGGAGAACGGCCTGCTCGCGGCGGGCGGCGACGACACGGGCGAGCTGTACGCGGCGATGCGGTCGTTCGCCGGGCAGGGCGACGAGCGGCGACTCGCGCTGGCGCACCGGCACCACGCGCTGTTCGGCGGCGAGGCACCGGTGCTGGACGCGTACGCGGAAGGCGTCTACGACGGCGTGCACCTCGCGGTCGCCCTGGCGGCGGCGGGCCGGCTCACGGCGGCCGACGCCCAGTCGGGTGCCGCCGCGCTGCTGGCGGGCATCGACCGCCACGCGTGGGCGGCGCTGGGACCGCCGCGCGCGGGAGGATTCCTGGCCCGAGCGGACGGCCTGGACCTGACCGTGATCGCCCCGTTGTAGAACTCCTTGCGAACGGAATCTTTCCAAATGGAAGGAGTCTGTCTAGGCTGCCCGCACCAGCTCGTGGCAGGAGGACGTCATGGGAGTCGAGCAGTACGGGTACGCCCAGGAACTGCGCCGGTCGTTGGGATTCCGCGACCTGTTGGTCTACGGCCTGATCTTCATGGTGCCGATCGCGCCGTTCGGCATCTTCGGCAGCGTGTTCCAGGGGTCCGGCGGCATGATCGCGCTGGCCTACGCGATCGGCATGCTCGCCATGCTGTTCACCGCCGGTTCGTACGCGCAGATGGCGAAGGCGTTCCCCATCGCCGGCTCCGTCTACACCTATGCCGGACGCGGCATCGGCGCCCCGGTCGGCTTCCTGGCCGGCTGGTTGATCCTCCTGGACTACGTCCTGGTGCCCAGCCTGCTCTACCTGATCGCGGGCGTGGCGATGAACTCGCTGCTCCCGGCGGTGCCGATCTGGCTGTGGGTGATCGCGTTCGTCGTGCTCAACACGGCGGTCAACTACGTCGGCATCGAGCTGACCGCGCTGGTGACCCGCGTGATCCTGGTGCTCCAGCTCGTCGTCCTGGCGATCTTCCTGGTGATCGGCGTGGTCGCGTTGCTCCAGGGCAGGGGACGCGGGTTCAGCTTCGCGCCGATCTTCGACGGCGGCACGTTCTCGTGGTCGCTGGTGTTCGGCGCGGTGTCGATCGCGGTGCTGAGCTTCCTCGGCTTCGACGGCATCTCCACGCTCGCCGAGGAGAACCGCGACTCGGCCCGTGCGATCGGCCGGTCGATGGTGGCCGCGCTGCTGCTGACCGGCGTGCTGTTCATCGTGCAGACCTGGGTCGCCGCACTGCTCGTGCCCGACCCGGCCGGGCTGATCGAGAACGGCGACGCGGCGGGCACCGCGTTCTACGACGCGGCCCGCGTCGCGGGCGGCGGCTGGCTGGCCACGCTGACGGCCGTGGCGACGGCGGTCTCGTGGGGCTTCGCGAACTCGTTGGTGGCGCAGGCCGCGACCGCGCGGTTGCTGTTCGCCATGGCCCGCGACCGGCAGTTGCCCGCGTTCCTGGCCAGGGTGCACCCGACCCGGCGCGTGCCGGTGAACGCGACGCTGCTGGTCGCGGCCGTGTCGCTGGCGCTGGGCCTGTACATGCAGTCCCGCGAGGACGGCATCACGCTGCTCAGCTCGTTGGTGAACTTCGGTGCCATGGCCGCGTTCCTGGTGCTGCACGTGTCCGTCGTCGTGCACTACGTGGTCCGCTCGCGCAGCCGGAACTGGTGGGCGCACCTGATCGCGCCGGCGATCGGGTTCGCGATCCTGGCCTACGTGGTGGTCAACGCCAAGGTCGCCGCGCAGACCACCGGGTTCGTCTGGCTGGGCATCGGCGTCCTGGTCCTGATCGGCCTGCTCGCGACGGGCCGCAAGCCCGTCCTGTCGGGCGTCGGCGCTACGGAGGAGAAGTGAGCATCGAGGTCGTGGGGTTGACCGCCGACCCGGAGCGGCTCGGCTACGTGTTCGGCGGCCGGGAACCGGTCCTGACCGTGAAGCCCGGCACGGTGGTGGAGTTGGCCACCGAGGACTGCTTCGGCGGCGCGGTGCGCGGCGTCGACGACCTGCCCAGCCGGGTGTGCACGTTCCCGTACCTGAACCCGGTCACCGGTCCGATCGCGGTCGAGGGCGCCGAACCGGGCGACACGGTCGCCGTGCACTTCGTCGACATCCGGCCGGTGCGGGACTGGGCGATCTCGACGACGTTCCCGCACTTCGGCGCGTTGACGGCCACGCACACCACCGCGATGCTGCACGACGCACTGCCGGAACGGGTGTGGCGCTACGAGGTCGACGTGGACCGTTGGGTGTGCCGTTTCCAGGCCCGTTCCAGCGAATTCTCGGTGGAACTGCCCCTGGACCCCATGCACGGCACGGTGGGCGTGGCGCCGGCGGCGAACGAAGTGATCATGAGCATCACGCCGGGCGCGCACGGCGGCAACATGGACACCCCCGAGATGCGGGCGGGGACGACCGCGTACTTCGGCGTGAACGTACCCGGCGCGCTGATCTCGATCGGCGACGGCCACTGCCGCCAGGGCGAGGGCGAGGTCTGCGGCACGGCCGTCGAGGCGGCGATGGCGACGGTCGTGGTCGTCGACCTGATCAAGGGCGCGACCACCCCGTGGCCGCGCCTGGAGTCCGCCGACCACATCATGTCCACCGGCACCGCCCGTCCGCTGGAGGACGCGTTCCGCGTCAGCCAGCACGACCTGGTCGGCTGGACCGCCGACCTGCTGTCGCTGGACATCCTCGACGCCTACCAGTTGGTGAGCCAGGCGGGCCTCGCGCCGGCGGGCAACGTCGTCGACACGAACTACACGATGCTCGCCAAGTTCCCGAAGAACCTCCTCACCACCACCCCCTACGCCGACATCCACACCCGCCTGCGCGCCACCGCCACCACCTACCTGTCCCAACGCTGACCAGGAGGGGCGGGTACCTCTCCACCCGCCCCTCCACCCCCCGTCCCCCAGCCGGAACCCGCGAGTCATGCACTCAGGCACCGCGAGTTGTGCGTTCCGGCACCGCGAGTCATGCACTCAGGCACCGCGAGTCGCGCGCTCCGGCGCCGCCGGGTGCCGTCAGCCGAGTTCCTTCGCCAGCCGCTCGGCCGCCACGTGCGCCTCGGCCAACGACCGCCGCGCGTCCTCCTGGAACGGCGCCAACCCCGGGTCCACGTCGGACAACGTGAACTCGACCAACACCTCGTGCAGGTCGAACCCCAACTGCTCGCCCAGCACGTGCCGCAGGTACGGCACGGCGTGGTCCCACCCCTCACGCGGCGCCCCCACCCCGTACGCCCCGCCGCGGGCACTCACCACCACGGTCGGCAACCCGGCGAACGCCCCGCGCCGACCCGCCACCCGCGACTCGTTGAGCACGTGGTCGACCCAGCTCTTGAACAACGCCGGGGTCCCCCAGTTGTACAGCGGCACGGCCAGCAGCAGCACGTCCGCCGCCGTCAGCTCGTCGACCAACCCCGCCGCCGTCGCCGCCGACGCGTGCTGCGCCGGCGTCCGCCCCTCCGGCGGGGTCCAGTTCACGGCCACGTCGTCCACGGTCAGGTACGGCAGCGGGTCGGTTTCCAGGTCGTTCACGGTCACCACGCCCGACGGGTGCCGCGCCGACCACGCCCGCTGGAAGGTGTCGGCCACCGCCCGCGACACCGATGCCGAACGCCGGATGCTCGCGTCCACCCGCAGCAGCTGAGCCATAGAGTCCCCCAAATCATCGACGGAGAAAAATCGTTGAAGACAATCAATCAATTACGACCATAGACCATCTGCTACGGTGTCCACATGGCGGACAGGTTGGGCTTCACGCTCGCGCGCCTCGGGCTCTCGGTCAGTGCCCGGCTGCACACGGCCATGGCCGTCACCGGCCTCAAACCCCGCCAGTGCCTCGCCGTCATGCGCCTGGCCGAAGGCCCGCTCAACCAGCTCGACCTGGCCCGCGAACTCGACGTCGACCCGAGCGTGCTGGTCGCCGTCCTCAACGACCTGGAGAACCGCGACCTGGCCACCCGGCGCCGCGCGCCCGAGGACCGCCGCCGCCACATCGTCGAGATCACCGAACGTGGGCGTGCCGTCGTCGCCGACCTCCACCACGCGATCGATACGGTGGAGCACGACCTGTTCGCCGATCTCGCGCCCGCCGACCTGACCCGGCTCGCCGGGTTGCTCGATCGGCTCGGCAAGACGGAGGACGCCCCCTGTTCGGAGGACTGAGAAGTCCACTGTGGACAAGGTGACGCTGATGACCGAGGACGCTTTACCCGGCTTCTTCCACGACGCGGAACGCGAGGCGGCCCGCGCCCAGTACCAGACCCTCTGGTGGAGCCGGATCAGGCTGGGCGGCGCGTTGCTCGCGGCCCTGGGCGGTGCGCTCACGTGGAAGGTCGACGGCTTCGAGGTGTGGGCGGCGGTCGCGGTCGCCGGGTTCTGCCTCGCGTTGGTGACCGAACTCCTGTTGGCGTTCAAGCGCCCCGAGCGCCAGTGGTACTCCGCGCGTGCCGTCGCCGAGTCGTTGAAGAGCCTGTCCTGGCGGTTCGCGGTGGCCGGCTTCCCGTTCGACGGCGCCGACGCCCGCGCGCTGCTGCGCGAACGCGCCCGTGGCATCGTCACCCGCTACGAAGGTCTGCACCTGACGGCGGAGAACCCTTACGTCACCGAGCGGATGCTCACCCTGCGCGCCGCGCCTTTCGCCGAGCGCAAATCCGCCTACCTCCAATGCCGCGTGCTCGACCAGAAGGACTGGTACTCGCGCAACGCCCGCAAGAACGAGGACCGCGTCAACCAGTGGCGTGCCGTGCTCATCGCCGGCGAGATGGTCGCGATCGTGCTCGCCGGGTGCCGCGCGTTCGGGGTGTGGGACGCCGACTGGTCCGGCGTGCTGGCCGCGCTGGTGGCCGGCGGCGCGGCGTGGATCGGGCTCAAGCGGCATTCCTCGCTGGCCACGACCTACTCGCTGGCCGCCCGCGACCTCGCGCTCATCCACGCCTCGCTGGTCGAGGCCGGCGAGGAGACGTGGCCCGCCGCCGTCGCGGAGGTCGAGGAGACGATCGGCCGCGAACACGCCCTGTGGCTGGCGACCCGGCCCGCCGACCAGTGAACGACCGGGCGAATCCGTGAACCACCCGCGTGGCCCAACGAAGGCCGTGTGGTCCGGCGTCGCGGCGTCCGAGCGGGTGGCCCGGCACGGTGGGCCGCGACGCCGCCGTCAGCCGGACGGCCCAGCGCGCGCACGGTCCGGCTCCTCCACCACGGGCGGAACCGGGTCGTTCCCTTTGCGGTCCGGCATGGGTGGTCCGACGATGGGAACGCCGAACGGCGCTGCGACATGCGCCGTTCGGACCACGTACGGCCACCGTGCCGGCCGTCCGGGCAGAACGGTCGTACGCCGGTCCACGCGCGGACCGGCGTTACGATCGCGGCATGGCCTGCCGACTCACCTTCGGCGGCGGTGCGCGGGGTATCGAACGGCTGGCGGCGGCCCTGGTCGACGAGGCGTTCTCGCCGCACCGCCACGACACCTACGCGATCGGGCTCACGCTCGCGGGCGTGCAGACGTTCCGCTACCGGGGCGAACAGCGGTTCTGCCTGCCCGGCCAGTGGCACGTGCTGCACCCCGACGAGGTGCACGACGGCGCGCCCGGCACCGGCGAGGGCTTCGGCTACCGGATCTTCTACCTGGACCCGGCGCTGGTGCAGGCCGCGTTGGGCGGCCGACCGCTGCCCTTCGTCGCCGATCCCGTGCTCGACGCCCCGCCGCTCGGTGCCGCGCTGGCGCACCACCTGCACGACCTGGACCGCCCGTTGGACGACCTCGAGGCCGCCGAGATCACCGCACTGGCGGCCGACCTGCTCGTGGCGCACGGCGGGCCGGCACGCGGACGCGTCGACCTGGCCGCCGTGACGGCGGTGCGCGAGCTGCTCGTCGACGACCCGACCACCCGCCACCGGGCCGCGGAGTTGGAACGCGTCTCCGGCCTGGACCGCTGGTCGCTCGCCCGCCAGTTCAGGCTCGCGTTCGGCACGAGCCCGACCCGGTTCCGCACCGCCCGGCAGCTCGACGTGGCCCGCGCCGCGCTGCTCGACGGGTCCTCACCCGCCGACGCCGCGCTGTCCGCCGGGTTCGCCGACCAGAGCCACCTCACCCGGATGTTCGGCCGCGCCTTCGGTCTCCCGCCCGCCGCCTGGGTGCGTGCGGTGTCGGCGGATCGCGTCGAGCACGGCGACGACGTCGTCACCGCCGCGACCGTGGGCGACGGTGTCGGCCATCAGCGCGTCGCACACGTCGAGCAGTGGTGACGCGGCACCGGCTTCCCGCGCGGCCTCGACGATCAGCCGGGTGTTCTTGAAGACGTCGGCCGCCGCGGCCTGCACCGAGTGGTCGCCGTCGACGATCTTGGCGGCCTTGGTCCGCGACACGGTCGACGCGATCGGCCCGGCGTCGAGGATCCGCCGCAGCACGGCCGGGTCCAGGCCGGTGGACTCGGCGAACCCGAACGCCTCCGCCAGGCCGACCATCGTGGTGATCAGGAAGACGTTCACCGCGAACTTCATCAGCGCGCCGCCGGGCACCGGCCCGCACTCGACGACCTCCGCGCACATCGGCCCGAGCAACGGCGTCACGCGCCGCACGTCCTCGTCCCGCCCGGCGATCATCGCGACGAGCGTCCCCGCCTCGGCCGGTCCGCGCGAACCCGACACCGGCGCTTCGACGTAGGCGCCGCCGTGCGCGGTCACGTCCGCGTCCAACGCCCGCGAGTAGCCCGCCGACACCGTGCCCATCTGGACGACGGTCCGCCCGCGCACCCGCTGCCCGAAACCGGGACCGTGCCGGTCGAGGACCGCGTCGGTGGCGCTCTCGTCGGCGAGCATGAGCAGGACGACGTCCGACCGCGCGAACAGGTCGGCCGGGTCGTCGGCCCGCTCGGCGTCGACCTCGGCGCATCGCGCCGGGGTCCGGTTCCACACCACCACCGGCACGTCGCCGCGCGCCAGGTTGCGCGCCATCGGCAGGCCCATCACCCCAAGTCCGGCAAACCCCACACGCACGGTGGAACCCCTTTCGTCGGCCGTGTTCCTACCGGTCGTGCCGCCCGGTGGTCTTGAACGTCTGTGCGTTCAGCGGGTCGCGTCGAGGAACGCGTCCACGTCGTCGTGCAGGCGCGCGGGCAGTCCGGCTTCGGTGACCACGGTCCGCAGCACGGCGGCGATCTCGGGCAGTCGCGTCCACACCGCGTGGTCCCGGGTCACGACGGCGAACAGCAGGTCGCCGTCGTAGTGCCCGCCGTTGACGAGCGGGTCGACGCGCAGCAGATCGACGGCACGCGGCAGCACGTGCTCGACGCCGACGTCGCGCAGGAGCAGCAGCCGCAGGTCGCCGGCGGTGAGCTTGCGGACCGGTTTGCGCCGCAACGCGTGCAGCACGGCGATCTCCCGGGGCGCGTCGCGCGCCGGTTCCGGCCACCGCTCGCCGTCCAGTTCCTCGATCGAGAGCTTGTCGGACATGAGGGGATTGTCCGTCAGAGCCTGATCCAGAACGCCGAGGCGTCCTGCCACTCGTGGAACAGCGCGGCGTCGCCGACGAAGTCCAGGTCGGCCGGTCGGCCGTAGAGGGCCAGCGCCAGGTCGGTCGTCGTGCCCCGCACGGTCACCGAGGCGTCGGGCCGCCGACCGGTCTGCACCAGCCACTCGACGGGCTCCTCGGTGTCCTCCAACCGGATCACGCCGTCCCGGAGCGCGGCGAGCGCCGGTGACCGGGACCGCGAGTGCGCCGACCGGCTGAAGCCGATCCACTCGTCCACGGCGTCGGCCGCGACCACGTGCGCCAACGCGTAGTCGCCGCCGACCGCGACGGTGGCGTCGTACCGGTGCAACGCGGTCTCGTGCATCATCCGCCGCGCCCAGAACGACGTCCGGTGCGGCGGCGGACCCGGCGTCCACACCGGCACGTCCGGACCGGACGTGCGCAACGTCCGCGCCAGCCGGGCCGCACCGTCGACGAGCCACGCCGCGTCCCCCTCGTCGGCGTCCGCACCGGGCACGCGCCGGTCGGCCCGGGTGCGCACGACCTCCTCGGCCCAGCGGTGCGCGCTCCCGACGTGCCCGAGCAGGCGGCCGAGCGTCCAGCCGGGGCACGTCGGCACGGGCGTCCCCGCGTCGGCTCCGGAGACGGCGGCTGTCAGCAGATCGGTCTGCCGCACGATCTCCGCGCAGCGGTCTTCGTAACCGAAAGGGGTCATACGATCACGGTAGGCGAAATTCGGAGGGCGGGTTCACGGCGACGTGCCGCGCCGGGGCGGGTCACCAAGGTGTCCGGCATGGCTCACGTTCCGGAGCTGGTCGAGAAGGTGCGGTCCGCGCCACTGGAGGACGCCGGCTTCGCGGAGACCGTGGCCGCCTTCGCCGCCGCGCTCTGGCGCACGGTCCGGGAGCGGCCCGCCGGCCACCGGCTGCTCAAGGAACTGGTCATGTTCGCGCTCCGCTCGCCCCAGTTGCGCGACACGCCGGCCGTGCACTACGTCGACATCGCGGAGGTGACGGCCGGGCTGGTCGCCGAGGCCGCCGCGCGCACCGGGCACGAGCCGGCCCGCCCGCCCTGCCGGACGTCCTCGGCGTAGCGGCCGGACGCGATCATCCCCGCGACCCGCGACCCGCCGTCGCCGCCGGTCTTCGCCTCGTACAAGGCGGCGAACGCGGCCTTTACACCCGGTGCCAGCCGCCTTCCGTCGCCGCACACGTGCACCCGTGCCCGCACTTCGTCACCCTCGCGGTAGCGGCGGGCGCGATCGCGGCGGAGGAACTCCATGCCGGGCAACGACTCGCTCTTGTGTCGTGCGTACGCCAAGGCGCCGGCGAGGGCTTTGACGAAGGGGTGCGGCTCGGGATCGCGGAACGAGCCGAAGTCGAACCCGCACAGGCCGATCGTGTCGAACGTCAGCCGGGTCAGGTCGGCCGCCACGTCGACCGGCCCGGTCGCGTCGTCCCACTTGCGCAGCAGGTCGCGGGCCACGCGGAGCATCGTCGGGTGGTAGCCGCGCATGGCGCCGAGGGAGAACGAGGGCAGCAGGACGTCGTGCGCCTTACGCCAGGTCGGCTCGTCGTTGAACGCCGTGAACAGGCCGTCCCCGGCGAGGTCGCGCAGCATGACCAATTCGGCGTGGACGTTCTTGCGGAACCGCGTCCCGTCGGCCAGTTCCGCGACCAGGTCGGCGCCCGTGACCAGGGCGAACTCCGAGTTGAAGATCCGCATCCGGTAGATCGGCCCGAGTTCGCGGGCCTCGGCCATCATCTGCCGGAGCCCGGCCGCGGGCTCAGGGCGTGGCCGACCAGCGGTAACGGGGTCCGCTGGGGGATCGGGACGGTCGTGGTCGTCGCGGTGCCTCTCGTCGACGGGGTACCCCGTCGACGGTGCGTACTGGCTTGTCACCCGACAATGTCCAATGACACGGTCATTCGCCCCTGTTCGGCGGTTGTCCGGCCGGTGGTGGACATCGGACCGCGGTCCGATGTATCGAGGTGTCCCGTCGTCCACGCTGGACTCATGTTCACCGCCGTGGTCGCGATCCTGCCACTGGTAACCGGATTCACCACACCGTCCACTGTGGATGATGTCGCGATCGACGCTGCGGTGGCCCGCTACCGCGACGTCGTCGCCGTGCCCGGCGTCGCCGTGGCCGTGACGCGGGGCACGGAAATCGTCCGGGTGGCCGGCTACGGGCACACCGCGACCGGTGAGCCGGTCACCGACCGCACGCCCATGCCCTTCGCGTCGTTGAGCAAGTCCGTCACCGCGTTCGCCGTCCAGAACCTGGCCCGGGAAGGACGGCTGGGCCTCGACGACCCGGTGCGCCGCCACCTACCGGAGTTCCACCCCGCCGATCCCCGCGCGGACGGCATCACCGTCCGCCACCTGCTCGCGCAGACCTCGGGCCTGACCGACGCCACCACGCCGCACCCGGACGTGCGGACACCCCGGGAACTGGCGGCCGGCATGGGCTCGGCGACGCTCGCATCGGAGCCGGGTGCGAAATGGGCCTACTTCAACGGGAACTACCAGCTCGCCGCCGCCGTGGTGGAGACCGTGACCGGGCAGTCCCTGGCCGACTACCTGTCCCGGACCGTGTTCGGCCCGTTGGGCATGGCCGACAGCGTGGCCGCCAACACCGCGCGTGACGTGCCGCAGTTCGCCCAGGGCCACGTCAAGATCCTCGGCCGGCCCGTGGCGGCGGCCGAGCCGCAGGACTTCGGCGGCGGCTCGGGCGGCGTGGTCGGGTCGGCCCGCGACCTGGCGGCGTGGCTGATCGCCGGGAACAACGCCGGTCGGACCCCGGCCGGACGTCAGGTCGCGGATCCGGCCGACGTCGAGGCCGCGCACACCCCGTCGGCGGGCTCGTACGGCTTCGGCTGGTACGTCGGGACCACCGGGTCGGGTGCGCGGCTGGTGGACCACGGCGGCGACCTGGTCACCTCGACGGCCTACCAGGCACTCCTGCCCGAGTCCGGCTACGGCGTCGCGGTCCTGGCGAACACCGGGACCCAGTACAGCGACGCGCAGCGCATCGGAGAGATGCTCATCGCGCTGCTCGAAGGGCGCTCCACGGCCCCGCCGACCGACGCCGATCTTGTTGTCGATGCCGTGATCCTCGGCTTGGCGGCGACGGCCCTGGCCCTGGGTGTGCTCGGTGTGCGGCGGGCCCGCCGCTGGGCGGATCGGGGCAAGGGCCGTCTGCGCCTGGTCTTTTTCCTGCTACCGGCCGTTCTGCTCGGCACCGCGCCCCAGATCATCTCTTTCCTCTACCGGGGCAGGACGGTGTCGTGGCCGCAGTTCGTCCTGCTGTTCCCCACCACTGCGATCCTGCCGGCCGCCGCGACCGTCGCCGCCGTGGTCACGGCCGCCGGCCGGATGGTGGCGCTTCGACGGCATTCCGTCCCGGCGACGCGTGCCGACGGGTGACCCGTCGGCACGCGTGCCGTCCGTGTGTCAGCAGGCCCCGAGGTCGGACCACACCCAGGGCGCGGTGGTCGGGCGTTCGACCCTGGCCCACCAGTTCGCCTGGTAGACGTGGCCCTCGTGGGACACCCGGCTGCCGCCCGGGTAGGACCGGTCGCGTTCCCAGGTCGGCGCGGTGCACAGCGACGGGTAGGGGCCGCCGGTCAGGCGGGGCAGGTCGAAGCGCCAGCCGTCGGCCTGCCAGCGGGGGATCAGCGTGCGGTACGCGGTCAGGGTCGGGCCGCGATCGCCGCCGTCGTGGCTCAGGATCACGGCCGTCGGGTGGAGTTGCGCGGTGAGCCGGTCGACCAGGACGTCGGCGGGGGAGCCGTCCCAGTCGCGCGGGTCGACCGACCAGGCCGCCGCGCTCATGCCCAACGAGGCCGCGACGGTCGCCGTGGTGCCCCAGCTCCCGAACGGCGCGCGGTAGTAGGGGATCGGCAGGTTCGGGTCGCCCGCCGCTTTCCTGATCGCGTCCGAGGTCGCGACCAGGTCGGCCGCCACCTCGTCCGGGGTCTTCGCGGCCAGGTCCTCGTGCCACATGGAGTGGTTGCACAGGGCGTGACCTTCCGCCGCGATGCGCCGGACCAGGTCCGGGTGGCGCTGGGCCTCGCCGCCGAGCACGCAGAACACCGCCCGGACCTTGCGCTCCCGCAGCAGGTCCAGCAGCGGCGGCGTCCACGTCGGGGACGGGCCGTCGTCGAACGTGAGCGCCAGCGCCCGGCCGTCGCCGCGCGTCGAGTAGACGATCTCCCCGGTCGGCCCGCCCGCCGCCGAAGCGGGCGTGACCACCGTCGCCAGGACGGCCATCGCGCCGAGGACCGCCATGCCGATTCCGAGCCTGGACATGCACACCTCCGTCGTGGGGTGAGCAGACCCTAGTGGTCTACACCACTGATCGGTCACGGCCGCGGCGGCGCCCCCGAAGTGCCGGACCGGGACGCCCCGTCCGGCCGGTCGGAGCCCCGGACACGTGTCCCACTTCCCGGCGGACCGATCGTCCGACCGCGGCGGCGACCGGCCGACGGAGCGAAGCTTCGGGAACGCCACGAAGGGGCCGGGTGATCCACACGTTCGGGGCGACCGTTCCGGTTCGGACTGCGGGCGGCGCGGGTGCCGGCTAGCGTCGCTGCGGTTCGGTGGTCGGCTCGGAAGGGGGAACGGTGCGGCGTCGGATGATGGCGGGGGCCCTGTTGGTGCTGGCGGTGTCGGCCTGTTCCGGGGGCGGTGGGGAGGACGTGGCACCGACCCCCCTGCCCACCGGGGGCGCCACGGCCTCCGTGTCCTTCTGCCCGGTCGCGTCGGCGACCACCGACGTGCCCGCCCCGGCCGGTGAAGCCGCACTCGCGGCGACGGAGTCGTTCCTGGCCACCCTGGACGACGGTCAGCGGACCGCGGTGCTCGCCGAACGCACCGACGAGGCCCTCGCCCGGTGGTCGGACCAGCCCGACCCGCTGTTCGACCGCGCCGGCCTGCGGATGGACGCCCTCACCCCGGCCCAGCGCGAAGCCGTGCTCAAGATCCTCGCCGCGGTCCTGAGCCCCGACGGGTACGCGCAGGTCAACGCGATCACCACGGCCGACGGGGTGCTCGCCGCCGGCGGTGTCGGCGACCTCGACCTCGGCGCCGACCACTACTGGATCAGTATCCTGGGTACGCCGGCCGCCACCGGGAAGTGGACCGTCCAGTACGGCGGCCACAACCTCGCGGTCAACGTCACCCTGTCCGGCAACGACCTCACGATCGCGCCCACGTTCTGGGGTGCCCAGCCCGTCTCCTACACGACCGACGGCATCACCGCCGAACCGCTGTGCGGCGAGGTGTCCAAGGCGTTCGACCTGGTCGGCACGTTCGACGACGACCAGCGCGCGGCGGCGGTCCTGCCCGCCCCGGTCGGCGAGGTCGTGCTCGGCCCCGGCCAGGACGGGAAGACGCTGGCGCCGGCGGGCATCGAAGGCGCCGCCCTCACCGACGGTCAGCGGGAACTGCTGCTCGCCCTGGTCGAGGAGTGGCTCCGGCCGATGCCCGCCGAGACCGCCGCCGCCAAGTTCACCGCCGTCCTGGAGAACCTCGACCGGACGACGTTCGCCTGGTACGGCGACACCAAGCCCGGTCAGCCGGTGTACTACCGCGTGCAGGGGCCGACGTTCACCGTCGAGTTCGCCTACCAGCAGAGCCAGGACGCCGAAGGTCTCATGCACATCCACTCGGTCTACCGTGAGCCCGGGAACGATTACGGGGCGCAGTTCGGGTCGTGATGCCCGGGGCGTCTCACAGCGGACGCACAGTGTTCTCCAGTGTCCTACCCAGACACTGCCTCGATCGTCGGACGCATGACCGCCGCTCGGAATCCCGACGCTGCCGTGCGCCTGACGGCCGCGGGTGCGCTCTATGGGGTGTTGACACTTGTCGTGTTCTGGTGGGCCGCGCGTGGTGGCGTCCAGCAGCTGGGAACCTGGGAGTCGGCGCTCGCCTCGGTCGGGCGGCTGACGGGGCTGGTCTCGTCGGTGCTGTTGCTCGCCCAGGTCGTGCTCATGGCCCGCTTGCCGGTGCTGGAACGGGCCTTCGGTCAGGACCGGCTCGCGGCGGTGCACCGGGTCGTGGGCTTCACGTCGTTCGACCTCATGCTCGCCCACCTCGTGCTCATCACGTGGGGCTACGCGGCCGGTGACCTCACGCGGACCCCGGCCACGTTCTGGGAGCTGGTCACGGAGTACCCGGGCATGCTGTTGGCCCTGGCCGGGACGGTGTGCCTGGTGCTGGCCGTGGTGACCAGCGTCAAGGCGGCCCGGCGCGCGATCCGCTACGAGTCGTGGCACCTGCTGCACCTCTACGCGTACCTCGGGGTCGGGCTCGCGCTCCCGCACCAGCTCTGGACCGGCACGGACTTCCGGTCGTCGACCGCGGTCACGGTCGCGTGGTGGGCGGCCTGGGGGGCGACGGTGGGTGCGGTGCTGGTGTGGCGGGTGGGCGTTCCTGTCCGGCGCAACATGCGGCATCGGCTGCGGGTGAGCCATGTGGTGCGTGAGGGTGACGGTGTCCACTCCGTACACCTGACCGGACGTGCGCTCGACCGGCTGGCTGTCGACGCCGGGCAGTTCTTCGGGTGGCGTTTCCTCGATCGAGCGGGGTGGACACGGGGCAACCCGTATTCGCTGTCCGCGGCGCCGGACGGTCGTGGGTTGCGTATCACGGTCAAGGAGTCGGGCGACAACTCCGCGCGGGTGGCCGAGTTGCGGGCTGGTACGCGTGTGGTGTTCGAAGGGCCGTATGGCCGACTTACCGGTCGGGCGCGGACCCGGTCCAAGGTCGTGTTGATCGGTGCGGGTGTGGGGATCGCGCCGTTGCGTGCGTTGGCCGAAGGGTTGGCGTACGCGCCGGGTGAGGTGGTCGTCCTGCACCGCTTCACCGGGCAGCCGTTGTTCGACGCCGAGTTCGACGAGTTGGTGCGGACGCGTGGGCTGCGGCTGGTCCGGTTGCCGGGGCGTCGGCGTGCTTCCGGGTCGTGGTTGGGGGCCGGCACGCCTGATGTCGATGATGTCGCCGCCTTGCGCGTGCTTGTGCCCGATCTTGTCGACCGTGACGTGTACGTGTGCGGGCCGTCGGGGTGGACGGCGACCGTGCGGCGGTGCGCGGAGAACGCCGGTGCGCCTGCCGATCGTGTGCACGTCGAGAACTTCGGGTGGTGAGATCGTCGCGGCGCATTGTCTTGTTCGTTCTGGGTACGGTCACGGCGCTGGTTCTGCTGTTCGGATATCCCACTTCCACGTCGGGCGCGAAGGACGTGGTGGTGTCGGCTCCGGCGGGTGGCGGGGTTACCGGGCCTGTCGTGCAGACCCGATGGGGGCCTGTCCAGGTGCGTGTGACGCTCGAGGACGGTCGTATCACCGCGGTGGATGTCCTCCAGTACCCGGATGAGAACTCCAAGGACGAGCAGATCAATGCTCGTGCGTTGCCGATTCTGGTGGATGCCACGCTCGATGCCCAGAGTGCGGACATCGACATGGTCACCGGGGCCACCGTTACGAGTGAGGGGTACGTGGAGTCCCTTCAAGGGGCGCTTGACGAGGCCGGACGGTGACCGGTCGGTATGTCGCGCAGGTCATGGGGATGCCGGTCAGCCTTGCGTTGCGTGGACGTCATGTGGCTGATGGTGTGGCGCGTGCTGCCTGGGATGCGGTCGTGGCCGAACTGCGTGCGGTGGATCGGGTGTTCAGTCGGTTCCGCACTGATTCGTTCCTGTCCCGGTTGGGGCGGGGGGAGATCGGTGTGGCGGACTGTCCGCCTGAGGTTGCCGAGGTGTTGGAACTGGGTGCTCGTGCCGAGCGGGAGTCTTACGGGGCGTTTTCGGTTCGTCGTCGTGTGGACGGGGAGTCGGTGCTGGACACCGACGGGGTGGTGAAGGGGTGGGCCGCGGAGCGGGCCGCGCGGTGGCTCGAGTTGCTTCCGGATACCGACTTCTGTTTGTCGGCGGGTGGGGATCTGGTGTGTCGCGCGGAGAGTGTGCCTTGGCGTGTGGGGGTGGAGGATCCGTTCGGTCCCGGTCGGGTCGTCGCGGTCGTGCCGGTGGTGCGGGGTGGGGTGGCGACCTCGGGTACGGCGCATCGGGGCGCGCATCTGGTGGATGCGCGGACGGGGTTGCCGGCGCGGGGGATCGCTTCGGTGACCGTCGTGGCGGATTCCTTGACCTGGGCGGATGTCGATGCGACCGCGGCCTGGGCGTTGGGGGGTGACGCAGTCGAGTGGCTTGCCTCGCGTGGTCGGGGTGGGTTGGTGGTGTGGGCGGATGGTTCGATCGCGGTGGTTTCTTCCGGCGGGGTTGTGGCCGGGTAGCTCGAACCCGCTTGGGTGCCGTGCTGCCCGTGCCCGGCACAGGGTTTTGTGCGGGCGGGTTGCGGGGGTGGCGGAAGGGTGCGTTCCTGGTAACCGGCGTTCGGTGCGTTCTTTGCCGGATCGGCAACTGACTTTGCCTATTCGTCGGGTCGGTCCGCATGGTGGTCGCGGAGGTGGTTCTCAAGTGGACTACGACGTGGTGGTGGTCGGTGGCGGTGCCGCCGGGTTGAGTGGGGCGTTGATGTTGGCCCGGGCGCGGCGGTCCGTGCTCGTGGTCGATGCGGGGGCGCCGCGTAATGCGCCTGCCGACGGTGTCCACGGGTTGCTCGCGCGGGATGGGGTGCCGCCGGCCGAGTTGTTGGCCGTAGGGCGGGAAGAAGTGCGGCGGTACGGCGGGCTGGTCGAGCGTGGTGAGGTGGTGGACGTTCGGCGGGTCGATGACGGGTTTGTCGTGGATCGGGGGGACGTGACCACTGTCCGTGCCCGTCGTGTGTTGGTGGCTACGGGGTTGGTCGACGAGTTGCCTGACGTGTCCGGTCTGCGTGAGCGGTGGGGGCGGGATGTCGTGCACTGTCCCTACTGCCATGGCTGGGAGGTGCGGGATCGGGCCATCGGTGTGGTGGCCACCGGCCCGATGGCAGTGCACCAGGTTGCGTTGTTCCGGCAGTGGAGTGCGGACGTCACGTACTTCGCGCACGTCACCTCGCCGTTGCCGGACGTGCAGGCGGAACGGCTTGCCGCGCGGGGGATCCGGGTGGTCGTCGGTGAGGTGGCGGCGTTGGAGGTCGCGGCCGACCGGTTGGTGGGGGTGCGACTGGTCGACGGTTCCGTCGTGGCTCGGGACGCGGTCGCGGTCGCGCCTCGGATGAAGGTGCGGGCCGACTTCCTGAAGTCCCTCGACCTGACGGCGGTCGAGCACCCGTCCGGGGCCGGCGACCACATTCCGGTCGACGAGTTCGGGCGTACGGCCGTGTCCGGTGTCTGGGCGGCCGGCAACGTCACCAACCCGATGGCCCAGGTCGGTGCCGCCGCCGCCGCTGCCGCCGATGCCGCTGCCCGGCTCAACGCGGATCTGGTGGAAGAGGACACCGACCGTGCCGTGGCTGCCTACCGCCGCTGAGAGGATCATGATGTCCGAGTTCGACAAGCACTTCTGGGCAGAGCGCTATGCCCACCCGGGTGGTCATGCCCACGGGCCCAACGCGCACCTGGTCGCGGCGGCGTCCGAACTTCCGCCCGGCCGTGCGTTGGACGCCGGGAGCGGTCACGGTGCCGACGCGCGGTGGCTGGCGGCGCGGGGGTGGCGGGTGACGGCGGTCGACATCGCGGCACCCGCCGTGGTGGCCGACGGGGTCGAGTGGATCACCGCCGATCTTGCCGAGTGGGTGCCGGACGTCGACGGATACGACCTGGTCACGTCGCATTACGTCCACCCGATGACCGAGGAGCTGGTCGCGCGGTTGGCCGCGTCCGTGGCGCCCGGCGGCATTCTGCTGATCGTCGGTCACGATCCGGACGATCGGCACAGTGCCCACTCGTCGCGGCTCACGGCGGGGCAGATCTCGTCCACTGTGGACGGTGATGGGTGGGAGGTCCTGGTGGCCGAGGCCCGGACGGTCGACGGGCCGCATGGGCATGCGTTGCGCGACGCCGTGTTCTCGGCACGCAAGGTCGTCGGCGGGGGGTGGGCGGTTCCCTGATGCGCACGGTGGGGGTGAGGGCCCTCGGCGGCAGTAGGGGCACTGTCCGTCGGCAGCACCGGGACGCACGCTCCGACCGAAGACGATGCCGGTGTCGGTCAGGCCCTGCGCCCCGGCCGGGTCCCCGGCCTTGAGCGGCGGCAGTCCGGTGTACCTGCCGTCCTGCCACACGAACGAGCGCACCGAACTGTCCGCATGGTCGCGCCGCACCAGGACGCGCCCCCGGTCGTCCACCGCCTCGGCATGGCTCCCCCGTGACCCCGAGGTCGACCCCACGACCTGATTCCCCTTCCACAGCGGCGGAACCGTCCTCCGGTCCGCGCCGAACCCGACCCCGACGGCCGTGCCGGACTCGTCGACGGCCCGCGCCCACGGGTCGGTCACGCCCGCCGGCACCGGCAGCCGGTGGCAGACCGGATCACGCCCGCGGCGGACCGGCGACGTGGCGGCATCGCGGAGGACGGGAAGCCCGTGCGCCGGCGGATCTGAGCCGTTATCGAGGGGCGTATTCCGCGTCGGGTCGATAAGGTCCGCCGGATGCGCATGCTGTTCACGTTCGTTGGTGGATCAGGACATTTCCGTCCGCTGGTACCCCTGGCCGAAGCGGTGGCCGCCGCCGGGCACGTGGTCGCGTTCGCGGCGTCGCCGGCCCGGCGGGCGGAGATCGAGGCGGCCGGGTTCGCGGCGTTCCCGGTCGGGCCCGAGTCCGGTCCGCCGGAGCGGCGGCCGTTGCTCGTGCCCGACCGGGAACGGGAGGACCACGACCTGCGCGAAGGCTTCGTCCGGCGGATGGCGGCCCGCAACGTGCCGGAATACCTGGAACTCTTCGGGCGGTGGCGGCCGGACGTCGTGGTGTGCGAGGAGGTCGACTTCGGCGGCGTGCTCGCCGCCGAGAAGCTGGGGCTGCCCTACGCCAACGTCCAGGTGATCGCGTCCGGGTCGTTCATCCGTCCCGAGGTCGTCGGCGAGGCGTTGGGCGAGTTGCGGGCCGCCCACGGTCTGCCCGCCGATCCGGACCTGGTCATGCGACACCGGCACCTGCTGCTGTCGCCGTTCCCGCCCAGCCTGCGCGACCCGGCGTTCCCGTTGCCGGACAACGCCTTCCCGATCCGGCCGCCGGTCGGGGCGACGGCGCGGTCCGACAAGCCCACCGTGTACTTCACGTTGGGCACGGTGTTCAACAGCGAGTCCGGCGACCTGTTCGCCCGCGTGCTCGACGGCCTGGAGGACCTGCCGGTCGACGTGATCGCCACGGTGGGCCACCACGTCGACCCGGCCGAGTTCGGCGTCCGCCGCCCCGGCGTGCGCATCGAGCGGTACGTGCCCCAGGACGAGATCCTGCCGCGCTGCGACCTCGTGATCTCGCACGGCGGGTCGGGCAGCGTGGTCGGCACGCTCGCGCACGGCCTGCCGATGGTGCTCGTCCCGCTGGGCGCCGACCAGCCGCACAACGCCGACCAGTGCGTCAGGCTGGGCGTGGCGGGAAAGCTGGACCCGGTGACCGCCACGCCCGAGGACGTCCGCGCGGTCGTGCACGAGGTGCTGACGAATCCGGACCACCGGCGGGCCGCCGAACGCGTGCGGGCCGAGATCCTGGGACTGCCCGAACCGGCACGGGCCGTGCCGCTGCTCGAACGGCTCGCCGGACCGCGCGATCACCCGTTGTCCGCACCGGACATGGCGTAGCGTTGGCCGTCGATCACAGACGGCCGATGTGCGGGGCGTGGATGGACCAGCCGGGGAACGACGGGGCACGGCGGAACGACGCCACCCACAACGACGTCGACAACGACGTCGACGGCACCGTCGGCGCGGTCGTGCAGGCCGGTCCGGTCCAGGGCGGCATCGTGGTCAACAACTACGGCCGGGTGCCGGTCGGACCGCCGGACGAACTGCCCCCGCCACCGTCGGGGTTCGTCAACCGCGTGCGCGAGCTGGCCGCCCTCGACGGCGCCGCCGGTGTCGCGGTGGTGACCGGACTGGCCGGTGTCGGCAAGAGCGCGCTGGTCCACGAATGGGCCGATCGCCAGGCCGGGCGGTTTCCGGACGGCAAGCTGTACGTGGACTTCGCCGCGTTGCGCACGCCCGGCGGTACGGCCGTCGCCGACGGTCTCGCCGGCTGCCTGCGGTCGCTCGGCGTCGACCACCGGCAGCTGCCCACGACGCTCGCGGCCCTGGTCGCCCTCTACCGCACCAAGACGGCGGGCGGTCGGCGCCTGGTCGTGCTCGACGACGTGTCCGAAGCCGCGCACGTGTCGCCGTTCCTCACCCGCGCGTCCGGGTCGGTCGTGGTGGCGACCAGCAACGAACGGCTCGTGGAACTGACCCTGGACGGCGCGGCCACCCTGGAACTCGGCCCGTTGACGCCCGACGACTCGGTGCTCCTGCTGCGCGCACTGTGCACCGACGGCCGGATCGACGCCGACCCGGTCGCCGCGCGGGCGTTGGCGCGGCGGTGCGCCGGACTGCCCGTCGCGCTGCGGGTGGCGGCGGGACGGCTGCTGTCCCGGCGGTTCCTGACCGTCGCCGGACTGGCCGACGAGCTGGCGGACGACGCGCGGGGGCTGGATGCCCTGGCGTACGGAGGGGAGCACCGCTTGTCCACCGTGTTCGACAACTCCTACCGCGACCTCGACCCCGCCGCCGCGGCCCTGTACCGGCGGCTGGGCCTGTTGCCGGTGCGCGACTTCCCGCTCGACGTGATCCGGCTCGCCGATCCGACGGGGGACTCGCTGGAGCGGTTGGTCCGGGCCAACCTGCTGGACGAGGTCGATCAGGATCGCTACGCGTTCCACCGCCTTGTCGCCCTGCACGCCCGCGAACGCGCGCGGGACGAGGACGGGGCCGACGTGTGGCTGCGGCGAGTGCTGGAGTACTACCTCGACGTCGTGCGCCAAGCGGACTGGGTGGTGATGGGGAACCGACTGCGGATCACGCCGGGCAAGCCGGGCGAGTCGCGGTTCGTCGACCGTGCGCAGGCCCTGGACCGGCTGGCCGCCGAGCGGGCGAATCTGCTCGCGTTGCTGCGGGAAGCGGCCACGCACGGGTACGACGACGTGGCGTGGCAGCTCGCCGAAGGCCTCACCGCGCTCTACTTCAACCGACGCCACCTGGAGGACTGGGTCGAGTCGGCCGACCTCGGCGCGGCGGCGGCCCGGCGGGTGGACAACCCGGCGGCCGAGGCCCGGCTGCGCAGCGTGGTGTCCCGTGCCTACACGGAACTCGACCACCCGGACCGGGCGGGCGAGGAGCTGCGGGTCGCCCGGGAACTCGCCGAGCGCAGCGGCCACGCGGTGCTCATCGCCTCGGTGTGGGAGTTCACCGGCCGCCACCTCGACCGGGTCGACCCGGCCGCGGCGGTCGAGGCGTACCGCACCGCGTTGGCCCGCAACCTGGAGGCGGGGGAGCGGCGTGGCGCGGCCCTGGCCAAGTACTTCCTGGGTGCCGCGCTGCACGCGGCCGGCCGGCCCGACGAAGCCCTGCTGGTCGAGGCGTACGACGAACTCGCGTCGGACGAGCGCATGGCCGCGCGGGTGTCGGTCACGTTGGGTGCCCTGCGCGCGGACGCCGGTCGGCTCGACGAGGCCCGTGCCGATCTCGAAGCCGCGGTCCGCGTGCTGAACGGGGCGGGCTTGACGCACTACGAGGCGCAGGCGCTGCCGGTCCTGGCGGACGTGTTGGAGCGGCTTGGCCTGGTCGACGAGGCCCGCGAACGCCTTCGCCGGTTGATCGTCATCCGGGAGGACGCCGGACTTCCCGTCGACGACCTGAAGGCCCGGCTCGGTCAGTAGACCGTGATCCGGGTGGTGTCGGCGCCCACGCGCAGGTCGAACGTCCCCTCGACGAGACCGGTGTGGACCAGACGCGTGTAGACCGCCGACGCGAGCAGGCCCGGGTCGGGCAGGTCGGACTTCACGGTGAACCGCCCGGACCCGCGCACCGCGAGCACGCACCCGTCGGGCGTGGCCATCCCGGCGATCCGGGCGCCGGGATGGCGGTCCAGCGCCTCCGCGGGCCAGGTCGGCCCGGCGGGATCGGTGCGCACCACCACCGCCGCGTCCGCGAACCGGCGCACGTCGCGCTCCCGGACGTCCACGCTGACATGTCGGATGCCGCCGCTCGTGCGCGCCGCCACGGGGTGGCGGCGCAGCGTGACGAGCGACTCGGCGGCCGTGCCGACCACGTCCAGGCTGTGCAGCGGCGGCAGCGCCGCCGGCGGATCGGGTGCGAGACCGGGGCGTTGCGGGAAATCCGGTTCGGGCAGGCCGAGCGCGTCGTAGCAGTGCGTCCGGAGCAGGCGCAGCGCCTGGCCCGGCTCGGTGAACACGTCCGACGCGGCGACGAGCGTCCGGTGCCCGGCCAGGACCTCTTCGAGCTGGGGGAGCAGCGGGCGGGACCGGTCGAGCCTCGGCGCGGTCCGGCCGAGCCCGGCCATCGCCGTGCCGGCCACGACCTCGTCGCCGAACGCGCCCAGCAGCAGCGGCACGCCCGTGGCCGCCGCGTACAGGCTCACCGAACCGTGGTCGCCGATCACCACGTCGGCCGCCACCATCGCGGCGTGCCACCCGCGTGTCGGGTCGACCAGCAGCATGCCCGAGCGCAACGCCGTGTCGGCGACCCGCCGCAGCTCCCAGCCGCCCTCCCACGCCCACACGTTCGGATGGGCGACCAGGGCGACCCGGTACTCGTCGGCGGGCAGTTCGCGCACCAGGTCCGCGAGCAGACCGGGGTCCGTGCCGAGCAGGGACTGACCGCGCCAGGTGGACGTGACCAGCACCAGCCGTTGGCCGGCGCGCAGGCCCAACGCCTCGCGGTAGCGGGCACGCAGGGGCGCGCTCTCCAGGAGCAGGTCCAGGCTCGTGTCCCCGCCGAGCAGGGTGCGGCCGACGGTCTCCGGGCACAGCTCGGCGAGCCGGCGTTCGTGATCGGGGTGCGTGACCAGCATCCGCACCTGCCCGCCGCGCAGGACCTCGGGCGCGACGAC
The DNA here is from genome assembly GCF_014203755.1 of Saccharothrix violaceirubra. Classification (NCBI taxonomy): domain Bacteria; kingdom Bacillati; phylum Actinomycetota; class Actinomycetes; order Pseudonocardiales; family Pseudonocardiaceae; genus Saccharothrix; species Saccharothrix violaceirubra. Next base: position 4,616,361 of record NZ_JACHJS010000001.1, on the reverse strand, counting down.
CCCGGAGACCCGGGTGTCGTCGCTGTCGGCGTCGGGCACCCGCTTGTGGAACCCGATGCCGTGCGGGAGGACGAGCATGGGCGCGGGCCGGTCCAGGACGAGGTCGAGCTTCTCGCTGGCGGTGACGACCAGGTCCCAGTCGTCGTGCGTGACGTCCTCGACGGAGTGGACCTTCGCGGGCAGACCCCGGATCAACTCGGCGACGCCGGTCGAGTTGCGCGACCGGCGGTCGACGGCGAACACGATCCGCACCCGGTGGTCCCCGGCGAACACCGGCAGCGCCTCCAACAACCGGATCGCCGAGGTGAGGGTCCGCGTGACGGCCAACACGGTCCGCTCGACCCGGAACGTGCCCCAGCGCCCGGCGTCGGACCCGTCGTCGGTCAGGTCACCGCCCACGGACGTCACCGCCTCGAACGGCTCCCGGCTCCCGGCTCCCGGCTCCCGGCTCCCGGCTCCCGGCTCCCGGCTCCCGGCAGACCTTCGATCCTAGCCAGACCTCAACCGGAGAAGCCCTGCTCCGCCTCGACTCGGCCGATGTCCCCACACCCGACCGTGCCACAAGGTGCGGAACACCGCGAGCCACCGACGCGACCACCCGTGATCCACACACGACGAGACATGATAGCGACCGGGAACGTCCACTTCGGGCCGTCCGGACCAGGTCGGGAGCCGTCCGGTGCGCGAAGCCCGGCAGTGGCGTGGCCAACGTGACGACGTCCGACCCGATCGCGAGACCGCACTCGCCGAGCGCGACGGCGTACATGGCCCGATCAGCAGCGGCTCACGGGACGCGAGCACCGGCCGGTACATGACCGTGCGCACGTCCTCGGCCGCGGTCCGGCATCGTCGTCTCCCGTCGGCTGACCGATCCCGGGCCGGTTGTCCGCATCTCTCGCCGAGGGGCGCGCGCGTTACACCGCCCGTGCCCTTCCCCTACCGTTCCCGCCATGGACGCGATCGACTGGGCGGCGTTGGAGCACAACTACGGCAACGCCTCCGACATCCCCGACCTGCTGCGTCGTTGCGCCGACGAAGACGCCGACACGGCGTCGGAAGCGGCGGAGGACCTGTTCAACCTGCTCTACCACCAGGGCGGCTGGGTCTGCTCGGCCGCGTCCGCCGCGTTGCCGTTCCTGGCCGACCTCGCGGCCACCGCTGCCCACCACCGGGCCGGGATCGTCGGGTTGATCGACCAGGTGGCCGCGGAAGCCCACCGCGTCGAGAGCCGCTTCGTGGACGACGGTTGGCAGGCCGCGCTGGACGCCACCCGCCACCGCCTGCTCGCCCTGCTCGACGACCCCGACGCGAGAGTGCGCGGGGCAGCGACCATGGTGGCCGCCCGCGGCATCCGGCACCCCGACTCGGTGGCGGCGTTGCGTCGGCGTTGGCTGGTCGAGACGGACCGGGTGACGCGGTGGGACCTCGCGCACGCGCTCGGGAAAGTCCACGCGTGGCACGACGACGACCGGCTGCGGGCCGAAGTGGACGCGCTGATCGAGGCCGACGACCCGCACCTGCGGCTGGCCGCCGCCCACGCGTCGGCCGACCCGACCCTGGCGGCACGACACGTCGACGTGCTCGTCGAGGCCGTGCGACACCCGGACGCCGGACTGTGGCAGGAGTCCGCGTGGCTCGGCGGCGGTCCCGAAGTGGTCGTCCGGGCCACGGGAAGCCTGGTGCGCGACGACCCGGCCGCCGCGGCCGCCTACGTCGTCGGGCTCGGCCGCAGCCGTCCCGTCGCCGCGGTGCGGGAAGCGTGGCTGACCCTGGAGACGTGGCACGCCGGGATCGACGCGATCCCAGCGTTCCTCGCCGACCACCTGGAGCACGACCTCCCCGAGGTCCGCTACGGCGCGGCGTTCGCGTTCGGCTGTCTGGGCGTCGGCGGACACACGGACCGGCTCGCGGCACTGGCCGGAGATCCGGCGCGACGCGACTCGCGGGTGGTGAGCACCGTCGGCGACGCGGCCGTCTGGGCACTGGCACGCCAGGGCGATCCGCGCTGCGTCACCGGCCTGACCGAACGCCTGACCGGCGACCGGCTCGGGTTCGCGCCGGCCGAAAGCAGCCACGGTCCGGGCGTACCCACGCTGTGGCTGCCCGGAATCCGCACCGTGCTCATCCCGTTGCGCGAACACGCCGAGCACCTCGTCGACGCGCTGGCCACCCGGCTCGCGGCGGCCCACGACGACCACGTACTCGCGAACTCCCTGTGCCGCGTGGTCCAGGAATGGGGACCGGCCGCGGCAGCGGCACTGCCCGCCGTCGTCGCCGTGCTGGACGACGACCGGATCTTCACCCAAGCCGCCAAGGCGATCGGGGCCGTGGGCACACCGGTGGCGGTCGACGCACTCCGGCGCAGAGCCGACGAACCGGCCGCCGCGTGGGCGTTGTGGCGCACCGGCGGCGAACCAGGACCGGTGGTCGACGTGCTGACCCGTCACGAGGATTGTGCCCTCTTGGCGGACCTCGGCCCCCTGGCCTCGGCCGCCGCGGACACGGTTCGCCGACTCACCCGCTCCGAGAACGACTGGGTTCGCGTAGCGGCGGCGTTCGCGTTGTGGCGCATCACCGACGACCCGACCGGACCCGCCGCGGTACTGACCGACATCGCTCGACCACTCGCGACCGGCGACGTCCTGCCTGTGCGGATCGTCGCGCTGAAGCACTTGGCGGACATGGACATCCGGACCGAACCCGTCGCCGCCTTGGCACAGTCCATCGCCGACGACCCGCGCCGCATCGCGTACTCCGGTGGTTGGCAGGCGTTCACCGAGGACGAGACCCTCCGCACCGCCGCGTCCCGATTGCTCGGGCGGCTTTGAGGACCACTGTTCCGGTCATCCGCAGAGAGCGCGGAAGGGGACATCGCCGAAGTGCCGTCGCCAGTCGGGTTCAGTGAGGCGTGCCGAATCGACCGCGCAGACAGCGGTGGCGGCGTCTTCAGGGTCTGGAAACCACCGCACCGAGTGGAAGTCGCCTTCAGGGTTGTCACGGATCGCGTGGGGGACCCGTCGCCGCGGAATGTCGGATCGGCCAAGAATTTGGACGGGATAGGTGAACCGGGCTCGCTGACGTAGGGCGTAGTCGGGCATGACGTCCCAGAACTTGATCTCACCGTTGTCCCCGACGCCGATGGCGGTGCGCCGGTCGGGACTGAATGCCGCGTAGTCGACCAAGCCGTGGTGGAACGCGGTCTTCGTGCCGCGCCGAGGCTCTCGCGGCGAGGTCAGGTCCCACACCGTGAGCACCCCGTCCGAACCCACGACGGCGACGTGGCGGTCGTCGACGAAGTAGACCAGGCCCGGCATGTCCCCTTTGGCTACGGGAATGTCGGCGATGTGCCGCGGTGCCGTCATGTCGGTGATGTCCCAGATCTCCACATCGCCGACACGACTTTCCCCGAGTTGGCCGAGATCCTGGAGGAGGGCGAGATCACGGCCGATTTTCAGGAACGACCCCCTGGAGGGCAGTTCGGCCAGGTGCCGTGACCGGGATGGTTCGCCGAGGTCCCACAGCCGCCAGGGGCCTCCGGCCGTCCAGTACGGTTCCTTCGCCGCATCCCGGACGAGGACGGCTCCCGGCTCGGTCGACAGCCTGAGCCCTGGGTGAACAGCGTCGTACTGTCGGCCGCGAACACGGAGTTTCCGAAACGGCCGTCGAGGGTCGCCCGGCGAACCGGTCGGCTCGGGTCGGTGACGTCCCACAGGTGGGCTCTCGCCTCGGCGTCGTGGGTGACGAGCGTGCGGCCGTCCGGGCTGAAGACACCGCTGCCGACACCTCCGGTGAAGGAAGCGGTGTCGGTCGTGCCTTGCCCGGAGAGCAGGGACAGGGTCGTGAGTCCGGTGCGCCGGTGGGTGGTGGCGACGAGGTCGCGCCGCGGTGCCATGGTGATCATGCAACCGCACTCGCCATCGGCCAGGCGTGCCCCGCTCGCCGTCCCGGCCGCCGCGAGGAGCAGGTCACCGGTCGTCGGCGACGGGGAGAGCCGGTAGGCGTCGAGGCCGCGTGCGGCGGCGAGCGGGGGATCGTCGACGATCGACGCGGTGATCTCGTCGGCCACGCCGAGTGCGGCGGCGATGTCGCGTTCCCGTGCCGACGCCTTCCGCACGGTGTCGGCGTGGAACGCCGTGCCGGCCGCCGTCACCGCCAGGATCGAGACCAGCGCCAGAAGCGCGCGCAGCGATCGGCGACGCCGTCGTTTCGACTGCCGGTCGCGCTTGTCGGCGGCGATGCCGGCCGCGAGGTACCGGCTTTCGGCGGAACTGAGGTCGTGGCGGTCACGAGCCCATTCCCGGGCGACTTCCAGACGGGTTCCACCCAGCAGGGTATCGGGGTCCTCCCCGTGGTCCGCCCAGATGGCGGCGGATTCGGTGAGGCCGCGGAGCAGGCGTTGTCCGTCGTGGTCCTCGTCAAGCCAGTCCCGCAACCTCGGCCAGGCGTCGAGCAGGGCCTCGTGGGTGATCTCCACGCTGTCGGCGGGCAGTACCGGCAACCGTGCTTCGGCGAGGATGGACAGCACGGCGGTGGTGTCCTCGTCGTCGTCCAGTTCGCTTCGGCGAGTGCGGCGTTCGGTGTCCTCGGTGGCGTCGCCCAGGACGACCAGACGTGGCAACAGACTCCGGGTGAGCTGTTGCTGTCGAGGCGTCATGGTGGCGTACACGGCTTCCGCGGTGGCGGCCAAGGCGCCGTCGATGCCACCCGCGCGATGGAATGCGGCCAGGGTGAGGGTGTTGCCCTGTCGTCGCCGCCAGGTTTCGAGGAGGGCGTGGGACAACAGCGGCAGCGTCCCGATGCCGCCGTGGGCCTCGGCGACCAAGGTGGTCAGCAGGGCGTTCTCGATGACGCATCGGGCGTGTCGTGCGGGATGCACGATCACCCGCCGCAGTTCCTCCGCGGTCATCGAACGCATGGCGACCTGCGCGTCGGTCGTCATGCCCGCGAGCCCGGGTTCGAGCAGGCAGTGGCTGTAGAAGTCGGCGCGGACACCGAGCACGACCCGACAGCGGCTGCCCGGGGCCTCGGTCGCCCCGGTCAGCGCCGAGAGGAACCGGGTCCGAGCCGCCCGGTCGCCGCACTGGGTGAACAACTCCTCGAACTGGTCGACCACCACCAGGATCTCGGCGTTCGCGGCGGCGCCGACCAAGGACTGCCGCAGCAGGAGGTCGAGGTTCGTCGGATCGGCGTCCAGTTCGGCCTTGACCGCGCCGGCCGTGGTGCCTAGAGGCACGGACAGGTGGATCGCGCACTCCCGGATCGGATCAGCGCCGGAGGTGACCAGCAGGACCCGGTTCGTACCGCCGGCCGTCGACTTCGGTATCAGGCCCGCGCGCAGCAGGGAGGACTTGCCGGTCCCGGACGGTCCGAAGACCGCCACGAACCGCCGGTTCTCCACCTTCTCGACCAATTCGTCCAGCAGCCGCTCACGGCCGAAGAACCATTCCGCGTCGTCCGCCTCGTACGCCGACAGTCCCCGGTAGGGCGTGCCGCCCGCACGTTTCGAAGTCGCCGCAGGTCCGCGGCGAACTCCACCAGGGATGAACCGTCGGGCTCGAGCGGCGCTTCGGATCGTGGCATGTCCGAGTGTTCTCCTTTCCGACAACGACGCATGCTGTTCAGGAGCGGCGCGGAAGAACGTCGATTCGCGGCGGACCACTCCAACGGCGCAGTGGAGTCGAACCCGCGATTCCATTCCACGGCGGCAGGTCGAGCCTGCCGGTCTCGCCGGACCCGCCCTTTTCTCGGGGACTGCTCGGCATCGTGGATTTCGAGCAGCGGATCGCCCGGTCCGATGTCTCGTCACGGGTGGGCTTCGGCGGCGGCCTTGAGGTCGGCGAGCCAGGTGTCGAGTCCCATGTCGGAGTTCGGGTCGGCTTGGGGTCCGGTGTGGGTCTCCTCGGTGCGGACCAGGACGCCGGTGCGGGTGGGCGTGAAGGTCCAGACGTGGGTGCCGTCGATGTGGTAGCCGGGCCCGTCGGCGGGTCCGGTCCAGCGGACGCACCGGTGGTGTCGGATCTGCCGGACGGTCGAGGTGATGACGATCTGGGCGGTGGGCGGGAAGGGCAGATCGACGGTGGCGCGGAATCGGGAGCGGGCGCGCAGTGGACCGGGGTCGAGGCGTTCGATGGTCATGGGTGCCGCGGGCCGCTGCCAGGAGGGCCAGGATTCCACGTCGGTGTGCAGGTTCCAGACGGTGCGCAACGGCGCGTGGACGAGGGTCTCGGCCCGGTGGCGGGCTTCGGCGTCCGGGTCGACGCCCTGCCCTTGGCAGGTCACCGGACCACGACCGGCTTGGGCAGGCGGAGCGGCGACGCCGAGGACGGCGACGAGCGCGAGTGCCAGTGCGGCGGTGCGACGGGCAGCGGGCATGACTTCGTCCTCCGTTCACCGACCGACCCGGTCGGGTCGGCCTTGCCCGGAGTCTTTCGTCGCACGGGGTGCGGTCGCGTCGGCAGGAACCACCTACACCGCCCGCCGGCGCCGTGCAGGGAGTTCCGGTGCGCTTGACACGCCACGCCGATGCGGACGTCCTCGGTCGGCGGCCGGACCGGCGTGGTCCACCCACCACCGCCGGCCTTTCGGGGTGGTGGGTGGACGGTGCCGGGCCGGCGCGTCAGCGGTCTGCCGGACCCGGCCAGAGCGTGGCGTGCCAGGGGCCGTTCGCGGTGAAGGAATTGCCGATCACCGTGCCCGCGTCGTCGATGCCGACCGCCCAGCTGGACAGGCCGGTACCGGGCAGGGTGCCGAGATCGACGACGCGGCCGTCGCGGTCCCAACGCACGGCGTGGTCCTGGCCGGCCGCGGTCTTGGCGGTGCCGGCGATCCGGCCGCGGCGGTCGATGCCCGCGGCGGAACTCGTCGTGTCGCCGAGTCCGCCCAGGTCGGTCGGAACGCCGTCGCGGTCCCAGCGCACGCCGCGGGTCCGGCCGTCGTCGAACTGCGCCGTGCCGACCGCGGTGCCCCGGTCGTCGATCCCGGTGACCTGGCTGTAGCGGGCGCCGGGCAGGGTGCCCAGATCGGTGACGCGACCCTGCCGGTCCCAGCGCCGGGCGTGCGGTCCCTGGTCGCTGCCGTAGGTGTACACGTTCCCGGCGCACACGCTGCGGTCGTTGATGACCACGGGTGCGCCCTCGGAGTCGCCCGGCAGGCTTTCCAGGACCGTGACGCGTCCGTCGCGCTCCCAGCGCACCGGGCGGGAGCGGCCCAGGTCGTAGTACGTCGTCCCGAAGGCCACGCCGTCGTCCGCGATGCCGCCGACCAGGCTGTTGCGGTCCCCGCTCGGCAGGCCGAGTTCGGTGATCCGGCCCGCGGCGTCCCACCGCACGGCGCGCTGGAGGTTCCCGGGCAGCAGTGCGACGCCCACGATCACGTCGTGGTCGTTCACGCCCACCGCCCGACTGCCGATCGCGCCGGGCAGCGTGCCGAGGTCGGTCGTGCGGCCGTCGCGATCCCATCGGACCGCGTGCATGTCGGTCAGGTCGTTCGTGTAGGAGAATCCGACGACCGTGCCGTGCTTGTTGATCGCGCTCGCCGCGCTCCGGGTGGTTCCGGGAACGACGCCCAGGTCGGTGATCTGGTGGGCGGCGTCCCACCGGACGGCGCGGGAGGTGGTCAGGTTCTCCGAGTACGAGATGCCGGCCACCCAGCCGTGGTCGTCGATCGCGATCGTCTCGCTGATGGCGTGGCCGGGCAGCGTGCCCAGGTCCACCACCACCGGTCGGGGCGATGCGGTCGCCGTGCCGGCGAATGCCGCGGTCGCCAGTGCGAGGGGCAAGGTCAAGCCCAAGGGCAGGAGTCGCATGTCGAGTGCCTTCCCGGGAGAGTCGCCGATCGATGGGCTGTGATCGGGGTGCGGGTCGAGGCCGAGCCTGAGGTCGTGCACGGTCGTCACTGTCTTCGGCCCGACGACGGGGCCGTGTCCACGTCGTGGAGTTCGTCCAGGACGGCTTGGACGACGCGGGGAACGGCCATCCGGACCATCTGGCTCAGGCCGCGCCCGACGTCGGTGTCGGCCACCTCCACCGCGAAGATCACCAGTCGGCGCGGGAGCTTGTCGAGGGCGGTGGCCGGTTCGACGGCTTCCGGGATTCCGAAGCCGTGCGAGCCGTTGGCCGTCTGGGCGGTGCCGCCGAAGGAGAACGGTGCAGGGTGCCGGGCAGGCCGCGCATGGCGTCCACGACGATCACGAGGTCCTCGCCGTCCCACGCCTCCATGAGCCGCACCGGGTCGCCGTCGGTGATCTCGGCCCGCACCCCATGTCGGGCGAGTGCGCGGGCCACGACCGGTCCGACGGCATCGTCCTGGCGGAACTCGTTGCCCACGCCCACGACCACCGCGTTCACGCTCGTTCCCGGTGGAAGTGCGGAAAGTGCGCCGAGCACGAGATGCACGGGTCGTGGTTGCGGATCGCGCGTTCGCACAGCGAGACCAGCGCGTGGTCGTCCAGGTCGAGGTGGTCGGCCACCAGTCGGGCGGCGTCGACTGCCGACCGCGCCGCCGCCGTCCGGGCGGGCAGCCCGTCGAGCAGCCGCAGCCCGACCGGGCTGCCGGCGACCGCGACGAACCGGTGGCCGTCGCCGTCGACCAGTTCGGCCAGGGCGATGTCGAAGCCCGTGCCCGCCGCGGCGCAACGCCGCGATCAGGGCGTCGAGACCGGCGAGGTCCAGGACGGAGTCACGGCAGCGACGCGGCCACGAGGTCGCACAGGTCGAGGGTGCGGTTGGCATAACCCCACTCGTTGTCGTACCAGCCGAACACCTTGACGGTGCCGCCGGTCGACTTGGTGAGCTGCGAGTCGAACACGCACGACGCCGGGTTGCCGATGATGTCGCGCGACACCAACGGCGCGGTGCTGTAGACGAGGACGTCCTTGAGCCGGCCGTCGGCGGCCTCGGCGAACGCCCGGTTGACCTCCGCCGCGGTCGCCGGGTGCTCCAGCACGACGGTGAGGTCGGTCAGCGAACCGTCCTCGACCGGGACGCGGACCGCCGACCCGTCGAGCCGCCCGGCCAGCGCCGGGATGACCAGGCCGACCGCCTTCGCCGCACCCGTCGAGGTGGGGATCATGTTGACCGCCGCGGACCGGGCCCGTCGAGGGTCCTTGTGTGGGCGGTCCAAAATGGACTGGTCGTTGGTGTAGGCGTGGATGGTGGTCATCAGACCTTCGCGGATGCCGAACGCCTCGTGCAGCACGGAAGCCATCGGCGCCACGCAGTTGGTGGTGCAGGAGGCGTTGGACACCACGTGGTGCGTGGCCGGGTCGTAGGTGTCCTCGTTGACACCGAGGACGATCGTGGCGTCGACGTCCTTGCCGGGAGCCGTGATCAGGACCTTCCGGGCGCCGCGCGAGAGGTGCGCACCGGCCGTCTCCCTGGTCCGGAACCGGCCTGACGCCTCGATGACGATGTCGACGCCATGCGCGCCCCAGTCGAGGTCCGCCGGGTCGGCGTGGGCGTCGACCCGGATCTCGCGCCCGTCGACCGCCAGGTGGTCGGGGCCGAAGTCGACCTCGTGCGTCCACGGGCCGTACGTCGAGTCGTAGGCCAGCAGGTGCGCCAGCGACTCCGGGGTGGCGATGTCGTTGACCGCCACCACTTCGATCGTGTCGGCGCCGCGATCCACCGCGCACCGCAGGACGTCGCGACCGATCCGGCCGAATCCGTTGATCCCCACTCGGACCGCCATGCTGTCTCCTCCTCGAAACGTCCGTGGTTCCCGCTTCGATGCTGTCCCTCGCGCGGTGCCGGCAGGCAGTGACGAAAGTCCCGGCCGGTCGGGATTTCCGGCTCCGGTCAACAGATCCGGGGGAGCTGTTCACCGACGAGGACGTCCACGATCCGGGTGGAGCCGATGCCGGTGCGCGCGGTGACGCGTCCCGCCGGGCCGTCGGTGACCCGGCCGATCACGCATGCCCGCGTACCCGCGGCCACCGACCGCGGTGCCGCGTCGGCACCACCGGGCGGGACGAACGCGACCAGGCAGCCTTCGTCGGCCACGTGCGGCGGGTCCAGGTCCAGCGGTTCGCACGCCGCCGCGACCGGGCGCGGTACGGGCACGTCGTCCGCCACGATCTCGACGGCGACACGGGACGCCTCCGCCAACTCGTCGAGCGCACCGGTCAACCCGCCCCGGGTGGGGTCGCGCGGCACGTGCAGGTCCCGGCCGACCGCGCGGACCACCGCCGCCACCAGGCCGTCGAGCGGCCGGCCGTCGGACTCGCTCTCCGCCTCGAAGCCCAGCCCCTCCCGCGTGCCGAGGATCGCGGTGCCGTGCGCGCCGATCGGCCCCGACAGCAGCACCACGTCGCCGACCCGGCCGGCGGCGGACGGCTGCGCGTCGCCTATCGGCAGACCGACACCCGTCGTCGTTACGCACAGCCCGTCCGCCGCGCCCCGGCGGCGGGCCGGTTCGGCGAGCAGCGGGTGGTGCGGCGGCCTGTACGGGAGGAAGAGCCCGGACTCCGCCGAACCGGGCGCGACGGAGGGTGGGAGATCGGCGTCGTCCCGTCGGCGCGACAGCACCACCGGTGCGGCAGGGGAGGGCGGCACTGTCCACTGTGCACAGTCCGCGCGCAGCCTCCTCGTCGCGCACCATGACGGCGAAAGCCATGCGCGGCCGGTGATGGCCGCGCTCCGCGCGTCCTCGCCCGTCGACCCGCCCCAGGACAAGGTCGGCGCAGGTGACGAAGGGGTGGTGGAACCCGCGGTCGGCCGGGTCGAACAGCTCGGTCAGGCAGGGCCCGCAGGTCGCGATGTCGGGCGGCACGGTGCGGGCACCGAAGTGCTCGCCGGCGCGACTCGCGAGGACCGCGAAACCCGCCGACACCGGCAGCCGGCACACGTCGATCCGCTCCACCACCGCCGCGGCCGGCGACCGCGCGCACCTTGTTCGCGGAAGGCGGCCGGCTCGCCCGGCTCGCCCGCCGCGGTGATCACCACCCGGCCGTCGACGTCGCGCACGTCGCCGTCGATCCCCGGCGCCGAGGCGACGCGGTGCAGGTGCGGCCGGAAACCGACGCCCTGCACCGTTCCGCGCACCTCGATCCGCTCCACGGCCTTCGCCATGTCGTCGCCCCTTCCGGTTCCGCGCCGATCGTGGGGTGGTGGCGAGCCGCAGGGCTCCAGGGGCCGGTGGACCGCGTCCGCCGGCCGTGCTCAGCGGCGGGACCGGCGCGCGACGTCGCGCAGGGAGACCGCGATCGTGATGCCGATCAGGACGTTGAGGGTCGCGGTGGCCACGCGACTGCCGGTGTCGACTTCCAGGCTGAGGGGCAGGACCGCCGTGATCGCCGTCAGCAGCAGGACGATCCAGGTGAAGAAGTGGACCGCGTCCGGTGTCGTGGACAGCAGGAGCTGGAGCAGACCGGTCGCCGCCAAGGCACCGCCCGCCACGACCAGCGTGTAGGTGAGGGTGTCCGCGCCGCCCCAGGCACCGTCCTCCTTCGGCGCGAGCACGGCGATGTCGAGCAGGCCGCGCGCGGCCAGGATGCCGACGACGGCGAGCAGTCCCGCGACGAACGCGGTGGCGGCGCCACCCGCCCACAGCAGGCCGGCGGAGTAGCGGTTCGACGGCGTCCTACCGGTGTCCTCCGCCGGCGATTCCAGCTCGAACCGTCCGGTGGGCTCGACGCGACGGGGCTCGTCGCCGTCCTGTCGTGGTGTCACGGCTGATTCCTCCGTCGTGTCCGATGACCGCCCGGGGGCCGGTTCGAGGGCTTCTCGTGGTCGCCCCCCTCGACCCTGCCGGGGCAGGTGCCCACCGGCAGCGGTCGAAAGTCCCCGCCGCGCAGGGCCGTACGGGCACCTTCGCGGGGCCGGCTTCGGCGGCCCGGGGGCATCGCCGGGAGTGCCGTCGTGCACGGCTCGAACATGTCCGGGGGTCGGTACCGGCGGTAGGGGCCCCGGGCAGCGAGCACACGACTCTCGACGTCGTGCCGGGGCGCCAGGCGTCGCCGATCCGGACAGCCCGGCGTGCGGACCGGTTTCGCCGTCGAGCGGTGAGCAGCCCTGATCATGCCCGCAGACCGTGGGACAGGAACTGTTCCCGGACCCGGCGGACCAGCGCCGCGTCCGGCGTCGGCGTGTCGGCCAGTGGGAACGGCAGGCCGATGGCCTGGTACTTCGACGCGCCCATCTTGTGGAACGGCAGCACGTCGACGCGTTCGACCGACGGCAGGGTGGCGACGAACCCGGCGATGCCCTCCACGTTGTCCGGCGCGTCGGTCAGGCCCGGCACCAGGACGAACCTGATCCACATCGGCTTGCCCAGGTCGGACAGCCGGCGGGCGAACTCCAGGGTCGGCCCGACCTCGCCGCCGGTGACGTGCCGGTAGGTGGCCGGGTCCCAGGACTTGATGTCGAGCAGCACCAGGTCGGTGTCGGCCAGCATCGCCTCGGTGGCCCGGTCACCGAGGAAGCCGGAGGTGTCCAGCGCGGTGTGCAGGCCCATGCCCTTCACCGCGTGCAGCAACTCGGCGGTGAACTCCGGCTGGAGCAGCGGTTCGCCGCCGCTGACGGTCACGCCACCACCGGCCACCTCGATGAACCGGCGGTACTTCGCGATCTCGTCCACCAGGTCGGCCGCGGTGACGCGCCGCCCGTACCGCGCGAACCGGGTCTCCGGGTTGTGGCAGTACAGGCAGCGCAGCGGGCACCCGGCCAGGAAGACCACGAACCGGGTGCCGGGGCCGTCCACCGCCGTGGCGAGGTCCCAGCTGTGGACGGTCCCGGTGGTCGTCACAGCGACCCGTGGAACGTGCGGTTGACCACGTCGCGCTGCTGTTCGGGGGTCAGGCGAACGAAGTTGACCGCGTACCCGGACACGCGGATGGTCAGCTGCGGGTACCTGTCGGGGTGTGCCATGGCGTCCAGCAGGACGTCCCGGTCGAGCACGTTGGCGTTGAGGTGGAACCCGCCGGCGTCGGTGTACCCGTCGAGGACGCCGACGAGGTTGGTCACCCGCTCCTCGGTGTCCCTGCCCAACCCGTCCGGCGTGATGCTCGCGGTCAGCGAGATGCCGTCCAGCGCCTGGTCGTAGGGCAGCTTGGCCACCGACAGGGCCGCGGCCACGAGACCGTGGCGGTCCCGGCCGTTCATCGGGTTGGCGCCGGGCGCGAACGGCTCGCCCGCGCGCCTGCCGTCCGGCGTGTTGCCGGTGTGCCGGCCGTAGACGACGTTCGAGGTGATGGTCAGCACCGACTGGGTGTGCACGGCGTCGCGGTAGGTCGGGTAACCGCGCACCAGGGCCATGAAGTCCTCGACCAGTCCGACCGCGAGGGCGTCGGCGCGGTCGTCGTTGTTGCCGTAGCGGGGGAAGTCGCCCTCGACCACGAAGTCGACGGCCAGCCCGGTGTCGTCCCGGACGACCCGGACCTTCGCGTGCTTGATGGCCGAGAGGCTGTCGGCGACGACCGACAGGCCCGCGATGCCGCAGCCGAGCAGCCGTTGGGCGGGGTGGTCGTGCAGGGCCATCTCGATGCGTTCGTAGGCGTACTTGTCGTGCATGTAGTGGATGATGTTGAGCGCGTCCACGTAGGTGCGGGCCAGCCAGGCGAGCATCCGGTCGAACGCCGCGCGCACCTCGTCGTAGTCGAGGTAGTCGCCGGCGATCGGAGGTCGGTGCGGCGCGACCTGGTCGCCGGTCAGCTCGTCCCGTCCGCCGTTGATCGCGTAGAGCAGGGCCTTGGCGAGGTTGACCCGCGCGCCGAAGAACTGCATCTGCCTGCCGATCCGCATGGCCGAGACGCAGCAGGCGATGGCGGTGTCGTCGCCGAAGCGGGGCCGGATCAGCTCGTCGTTCTCGTACTGGATCGAGCTGGTGTCCACGGAGACCCGTGCGCAGAACCGCTTGAACCCCTCGGGCAGCGCGGGCGACCACAGCACGGTGAGGTTCGGCTCGGGTGCCGGGCCGAGGTTGTAGAGGGTCTGGAGGAACCGGAAGCCGGTGCGCGTGACCAGCGGCCGGCCGTCCTCCCCGATGCCGCCGATGCTCTCGGTGACCCAGGTCGGGTCGCCGGAGAACAGCTCGTCGTAGGCGGGGGTGCGCAGGAACCGCACGATCCGCAGTTTGATCACCAGGTCGTCGACCAGCTCCTGGGCCCGCGACTCGGTCAGCAGCCCGGCGTCGAGGTCGCGCTGGAGGTAGACGTCGAGGAAGGTGGACGTGCGGCCCAGGGACATGGCCGCGCCGTTCTGCTCCTTCACCGCGGCCAGGTAGGCGTAGTACAGCCACTGGACGGCTTCGCGTGCGGTGGCGGCCGGTCGCGAGATGTCGTCGCCGTAGGACGCCGCCATCTCCTTCAGTTCGCCGAGCGCGCGGATCTGCTCGGCCAGTTCCTCGCGGTCGCGGATCACCTCCTCGGTGGACGGCACGTCGTCGATCGCGGCGCGTTCGGCCAGTTTGGCGTCGATCAGCCGGTCCACGCCGTACAGGGCGACGCGTCGGTAGTCGCCGATGATCCGGCCGCGTCCGTAGGAGTCGGGCAGGCCGGTGATGACCCCGGCCCGCCGGGCGCGCTTGATCTGCTCGGTGTAGGCGTCGAACACGCCGTCGTTGTGGGTCTTGCGGTACTTGGTGAAGATCTCGCGCACGGTGGGGTCCGGCTCGTAGCCGTAGGCGGCCAGCCCGGCTTCGACCATGCGCAGGCCGCCGTTGGGCATGATGGCCCGCTTGAGCGGCGCGTCGGTCTGCAACCCGACGATCAGTTCGTGCTCCCGGTCGAGGTGGCCGGGGCGGTGGGAGGTGATGGTGGACGGCGTGTGCACGTCCACGTCCAGGATGCCGCGCCTGCGCTCCTCGGCGAACAGCCCGGACAGGTTCCGCCACAGCGTCGCGGTCCGCTCGGTCGGTCCGGCCAGGAAGCCGGCGTCGCCCTCGTAGGGGGTGTAGTTGGCCTGGATGAATCCGCGCACGTCGATGTCGTGTCGCCAGTCCGAGCCGCGGAACCCGGCCCACGCGTCCAGCCGCTCCTCCACCGCGGTCATCGGGTCGCCACCACCTTCGGCACCCCGGTCCCGCCCGTCCGCGGTGGTTCGGTCGACGCGTCCGCGAACGGCACTCGCGCGTACTTCGCGTGCGTGCCGTCGACGGCCTTGCCCCGGGCCCGGCCGGGTGCCATCCCGGGCACGTCGTCGGTGAAAGTGCGCGGGTCCGGCACGTCCTCCCACGTCAGCCGCCTGGGACCGCGATGAACGAGCGCCTTCATCGTCTCCTCCTCGATCTCCGTCCGCTTCGAGCGTCCACGCGTGCCGGTCCGCCGGGCAGGGTCCGAGGTCCCGGGTGGACAGGGCTGTCGACCGCTGTCGACGGAGCCGCGGGCGGCGCAGCGTGGTGCGGAGACGAGGAAGGGCGGTGCCGACGATGGCACGGGCATTGGTGGTCTTCGAATCCATGTTCGGCAACACCAAGGCGGTCGCCGAAGCGGTGCGGGCGGGCTTGGCGGAAGGCGGGCAGGTCGACGTCGTGGAGGTCGGGGAGGCACCGGACGTGCTGCCCGGCGACGTCGACCTGCTCGTGGTCGGTGCGCCCACGCACGCGTTCGACCTCAGCCGGGCCGCCACGCGCAAGTCCGCCGCCGACCAGGCGACCGGCGAGCTGGTGTCACGGGGACGAGGCGTGCGCGAGTGGCTCGACGCGCTCGCGCCCGCCGGCCGTGCCGTGAGCGCCCTCGCGTTCGACACCAGGGTCAAGTCGGGGTGGCTGCCGGGCTCGGCCGCCAAGACGATCACGAAACGCCTGCGTCGACTGCGTTTCGCCGTCGCGGGTGCGCCGACGTCGTTCCACGTCGGAGGAACCCCCGGCCCCCTGCTCGCGGGCGAGGTCGACCGCGCGACGACCTGGGCCAGGGCGATCCGCCCCGCGAGTCGGACGTGACGTGTCCGGCGGTTCCGAGGTGACCCGACGCGGGCGGTCGGAGCCGTCGGCTGATTGTCCATATTGGACGGTAACCGGCGGCCCCCGACGTGAGGCCGGGCCAACCCGCCGGCCGCCGCAGGGCCGTAGGCCCCGGCCGATCAGGGACCCCCGCGACGACCAACGACTCTGTGTGCCCAACCGGGATCGGACCAGCCTGGGAAGCACCGGAGCCGACGAGGAGGACGGACATGGACCCGCGGTCGAGTACCGCACGACCGGCACGCCGCACTTCCCGGCGGCCCGCCCCCTCGCCGTCGGGTCGCCGATCACCGCGGTCGGTCGGGGCCCAGGCGCGGGTCGCGATCGCCTGATCGGTCAGGCCCGTCGCAGGCCTCGGTCCCCACGCACCAACCACCACGCCCACCGCGTTCGGCGCGCACGGGCACGTGCCGGCCCGGTCGGCGCGAGCCCGGACGTGGAGCCGCTCGCCGGACACCGAGTGGGCTGCCGTCGAGCCCGGCCGGAGGAGTCATGACCACCTATCCCGTTCGCGTGCACGGCCGGTTCGACCCGGCGCTCAACCGCTGGCTCTGGCTGGTCAAGTGGCTGCCGGCGATTCCGCATTACGTCGTGCTCGCCGTCCTGTGGACGGCGTTCGGCGTGGTGGGGCTGTGCGCGTTCGTCTCGATCCTGGTCACCGGCCGCTACCCGCGTCCGCTGTTCGACTTCGCCCTCGGCGTGCTGCGCTGGACCTGGCGGGTCGCGTACTACTCGTTCGGCGCGTTGGCGACCGACCGGTACCCGCCGTTCAGCCTGGGCGAGGAGCCCGACTACCCGGCGACCCTCGACGTCGCCTACCCCGAGCGGCTCTCCCGCGGTCTGGTGCTGGTGAAATGGTTGCTGGCCATCCCGCACCTGGTCGTCGTCACGATCTTCCTGGGCGGTGGCGGCTACCTGGCCTTCCGGGCGGGGGAGTGGGCGTTCAGCCCGGCCGGCGGCTTGGTGGGCCTGCTCGTGCTCATCGCCGGCGTGGTGCTGCTGTTCACCGGCCGCTACCCCCGCGGCGTGTTCGACTTCGTGCTCGGCATGGACCGCTGGGCGCTGCGCGTCGCCGCGTACGTCGGCCTGATGACCGACGCCTACCCGCCCTTCCGGTTCGACCCCGGAGGCGACGAGCCCGGCGCCGCCGCGCTCGACGCACCGCCGCCACCCGCATCGTCGAGCGGCCCGCCGAGCCGGGTGGTCCCGGCGGTGATCGGCGTCCTGCTCCTGCTCCTGGGGACGGGGTCGGCGTCGGCGGGCGCGCTCGGGCTGTGGGCCGAGCAGGCCCGCCGCGACGCGACCGGTGCCGTCGCCGCGCCCGCGCTGACCGTGCACACCTCCGGCTACGCCGTGGAACTGGGCACCGCCGAGCTGCGGTGGACGGAGGCCGGCCAGGCGGTCGGCGAGGACTGGCTCGGCACGGTCGGCCTGCGCGTCGACCCCGGCACGTTCGTCGGCATCGGCCCCGCGGCCGACGTGACCCGGTACCTGGCCGGTGTCGAGCGCGACCGCGTCACCGGCTTCGGCGACCGGACCGCGTACCGGCACAGCACGGGCGTCGCGCCCACCACCCCGCCGCACGCCCAGCCGTTCTGGGCGGCGACCGGTGTCGGTTCGCTCACCTGGACCCCGCGGCCCGGCGACTGGACCGCCGTGGTGATGAACGCCGACGGCTCGCGCGTGGTCGACACCCCCGTCGTGGCCACCGCGACCCTGCCCGCGCTCGCACCGCTGTCGTGGACCGCCTTCGGCGGCGGAGTGCTCCTGCTGCTCCTCGGCGGCGGGCTGGTGCTCTTCGCCGCGACCCGCCCGACCCGACCCGCCGCACCCGTCCGGACGACGATCGGAGACGAGGACCATGCCTGAACCCGAGGTCGCCCCGCCCGTGGCCCACGAGGCGGCCACGGCCGACATCGGTGCCCCGTGCCCGGAGATCGTCGTCGCCGGCGAGGACCGACCGGGCGGCGCGGTACCCGAGGCCTCGCGGCGGACGTCGTGGGTGCATCCCGCCGCGGGCGGTAAGAGGCTTGCCCCGGCCGTGCCCGGCATGATCGCCGTCCACCACCGCCCGTCCCATGGCCGGGACGACGCCGGTCACCGGGCCTGGTGACGGCGGTGCCGGCCACGACGAAGTCCACGACGGGCGGCCTGACCTCGGCCGAGGCGGCCCGGCGGCTGCGCGAGAACGGCCCGAACCTGCTTCCCGCCGCCGGCGGGACGCACCCGGTCGTCCTGCTGCTCAAGCAGTTCGGGCACTTCTTCGCGATCCTGCTGTGGGTGGCCGCCGCGCTGGCCTCCGTGGCGGGCATGCCGGCGTTGTCGGTCGCCATCGCGTTGGTCGTCGTGCTCAACGGCGTGTTCGCGTTCGCCCAGGAATACCGGGCCGACCGTGCGGCCCAACGGCTGCGCGACCTGATGCCCACCCGGGCCACCGTCCGCCGTGACGGCGAGCCCCGGGTGGTGGACGCGGCCGACCTGGTCGTCGGCGACGAGGTCCTGCTCCAGGGCGGCGACCGGGTCTGCGCCGACGCCAGGGTTTTCCAGGTCGCCGCGTTGGCGGTGGACGAGTCCATGCTCAGCGGTGAGAGCGTGCCCGTGCACCCGGCCGCGGACGACGTCGTGCGGGCCGGCACCTACGTCACGGAGGGGGAGGCGACCGTCGTGGTGACGGCCACCGGCGCCCACACGCGGCTCGCCGGCATCGCCTCGCTCACCCGTGACGCGGTGCGGCCGAAGAGCCCGCTGGCCCTGCGACTGCACCGCGTGGTGACCGTGGTCGGCCTCATCGCGGTCGCGGTGGGCGTGGCGTTCTACGGGGTCGCGATGCTGCTGGGCCTCGACCCGGCGGAGGGCTTCCTGTTCGCGGTCGGCGTCACCGTCGCGCTGGTTCCGGAAGGTCTGCTGCCCACCGTGACGCTGTCGCTGGCGCGTGCCGCCCAGGAGATGGCGCACCGCAAGGCACTCGTGCGGCGGCTGGACGCGGTGGAGACCCTGGGCGCGACCACCTTCGTGTGCACGGACAAGACCGGGACGTTGACCCGCAACGAGATGGCCGCGGTGCGGGTGTGGACCCCGGCCGGCGAGGTCTCGGTCGAAGGAGAGGGTTACGCCCCCACCGGTCGCGTGACCGGTGGACCCGACGCCCTCGCGGCCGTGCGGAGAGCGGCGGCCGGCGCCGTCCGGTGCTCGCCCGGTGCCCGCGCCGAGCATCGGGACGGCCGGTGGTCGCCGGTCGGCGACCCGATGGAAGTGGCCCTGCACGTGCTGGCCGCACGCGTCGGCGCGGACACCTCCACGCCGGAGGCGACCCGCTTCCCGTTCGACCCACGCCGCCGCCGCTCGTCCGTCGCGGATGGCGACGGCGTGCACGTGATCGGCGCACCCGACGCCGTGCTGCCGCTGTGCGCACCCACCCCCGGAGCGCGCGAGGCGGTCGCCGAACTCGGCGCGCGAGGGCTGCGCGTGCTCGCCGTGGCGTGGCGCCCCGGAGCCGCCGTCGACCAGGCGGACGCCGAACGCGACCTGGTCCTGCTGGGTGTCGTCGCACTCCAGGACCCGCCGCGCGACGACGTCGCCGACTCCATCGCGCTGTGCCGCGAGGCGGGCATCAAGCTCGCCATGATCACCGGCGACCACCCGGCCACCGCCCGCGCCATCGCCGTCCAGACGGGGCTGCTCGGTCCCGACGGGCTCGTGGTCGAGGGCGGGGACCTGCCCGCCGACGACCACGCCCTGGGTGAACTGCTCGACCGGGACGGCGTCGTCGTCGCCCGCGTGACCCCCGAGGACAAGCTCCGCATCGCCCGCGCACTACAGGGCCGCGGCCACGTCGTGGCCATGACCGGCGACGGCGTCAACGACGGCCCGGCGCTACGCGCGGCCGACATCGGCGTGGCGATGGGCGCGTCCGGTACCGACGTGGCCCGCGAGGCCGCCGACCTGGTGCTGCTCGACGACCACTTCGGCACGATCGTGGCGGCGGTCGAACTGGGACGTGCGACGTTCGCCAACATCCGCCGTTTCCTGACCTACCACCTGACCGACAACGTGGCCGAGTTGACGCCGTTCGTGTTCTGGGCGCTGTCCGGCGGCTCGTACCCGCTCGCCCTGAGCGTGCTCCAGGTCCTCGCGCTCGACATCGGCACCGACCTCCTCCCGGCCCTGGCGCTGGGCGCGGAGAAGCCCAACCCCCGCACGATGACCGGGCCCGCGCGGACCGGATCGCTGATCGACCGCTCGGTGCTGGTGCGGGCGTTCGGCGTGCTCGGTCCGGCCGAGGCGTTGGCGGCGATGGCGGCGTTCACGCTCGTGCTGCTCGCGGGCGACTGGGACCTGGGCGACCCGGTGTTGGCGGCCACCGCCTCGGGCACCGCGTTCACCGCGATCGTGCTGGGGCAGCTGGCGAACGCGTTCGCGTGCCGCAGCGCCACTACGCCGGTGAAGACCCTGCGGGGCAACCGGCTGCTCGTCGGCGCGGTGCTGTTCGAACTCGTGCTGCTGGCGGTGTTCCTGTTCGTGCCGCCGTTGCCGGGCCTGCTGGGTGGCAGCGCGCCGACCCCGCTGGGCTGGGCGCTCGCGGCGACGACCATCCCGGTCGTCCTGCTCGTGGACGCGGTGCAGAAGTGGGTGCGGAGGCGCCTGACGTGACCGGGGCCGGGCGGGTTCCCGCTGTTCCTCGCCCTCGTGGCGACCGCCGCCCGCCGCTCGACGTGCGCCGCGGAAGCCGACCCGCATCCGTCCACAAGCGACCGAACGAGGAGCGATGATGCCCAAGTACGTGTACGACTTCGCCGAGGGCGACCTGTCCATGGCCGACCTGCTCGGCGGCAAGGGTGCCAACCTCGCCGAGATGACCGTGATGGGGCTGCCCGTACCGCCCGGGTTCACGATCACTACCGAAGCGTGCCGCGCCTTCCTGGCCACCGGCGCGGTGCCGGAAGGCCTCGACGGGGAAGTGGACGAGCACCTGCACGCGTTGGAGCGGGCGATGGGCCGCAAGCTCGGGCAGGCCGACGGGCCGCTGCTGGTCGCGGTCCGCTCCGGCGCGCGGTTCTCGATGCCCGGGATGATGGACACGGTCCTCGACATCGGGTTGACCGACGACTCGGTGGCCGGGCTCGCCGCGTGGGCGGGAGACGAGCGCCTCGCGTGGGACTCCTACCGCCGGCTGGTGCAGATGTTCGGCACGACCGTGCTGGGTGTCGAAGCGGAGTACTTCGCCGCCGCGCTGCGGGACGCCAAGCGCGCCAAGGGTGCCACCGGCGACCTCGGCCTGGACACCGACGACCTGCGTGTGCTCACAGCGACGTTCAAGGACATCGTCCGCGACCGAACAGGCCGCGACTTCCCGCAGGACCCGCGTGCGCAGTTGGGCATGGCGATCACGTCGGTCTTCGCTTCGTGGCACACCGACCGGGCGCGGATCTACCGGCGTGCCGAGCACATCCCGGAAGACCTCGGCACGGCGGTCAACGTGTGCGCGATGGTCTTCGGCAACCTGGGCGACGACTCGGGCACCGGGGTCGCGTTCACGCGCGACCCCGCCACGGGTGCCCCCGGGGTCTACGGCGACTACCTCCCCGACGCCCAGGGCGAGGACGTCGTCGCCGGCATCCGCAACACGCTGCCGCTGCACCGGCTCGCCGACCTGCAGCCCCGGGCCCACGAGCGGCTGATGGAGATCATGGCGGCGCTGGAGGGGCGTTACCGCGACCTGTGCGACATCGAGTTCACCGTCGAACGCGGCAAGCTGTGGATGCTGCAGACCCGCGTCGGCAAGCGCACCGCCGCCGCCGCGTTCCGCATCGCCGACGCACTGCGCGAGGAGGGTCTGATCGACGCCGACGAGGCGCTGCGCCGGGTGACCGGCGCCCAGTTGGGCCGGTTGATGTTCCCGCGCTTCGCCGACACCGACCGGACACCGCTGGCCACCGGTGTCGCCGCGTCGCCGGGCGCGGCGGTCGGCGCGGTGGTGTTCGACTCCGCGACCGCGGTCCGCCGAGGCGAGGAGGGCACCGCGGTGATCCTCGTGCGCCGCGAGACCGACCCCGACGACCTCGACGGGATGATCCACGCCAGAGGCGTGCTGACCAGCCGCGGCGGCAAGACCTCGCACGCCGCCGTCGTCGCCCGCGGCCTGGGCCGGACCTGCGTGTGCGGGGCGGAGTCGCTGACCGTCGACGCCGAGGCCCGCCGCTTCACCACCGCCGACGGCACGGTGGTCGCCGAAGGCGACGTCATCTCGGTCGACGGGACCTCCGGCGCGGTCTACGCGGGCGGACTGCCGGTGGTCCCGTCCCCGGTCGCCGACTACTTCGAGGGCCGCCGCCCGGCCGAGGGCGACGAGCTGCTGCGCGCCGTGGACCGGATCATCACCCACGCCGATCGTCGACGCCGGCTTGAGGTGCGTGCCAACGCCGACACCCCCGAGGACGCCGCGCGTGCCCGTCGCCTCGGTGCCACCGGCATCGGGCTGTGCCGGACCGAGCACATGTTCCTCGGCGACCGCCGCGTGCTCGTCGAACGGCTGATCCTGGCCGCCGACGACAACGCCCGCGCCGTGGCGCTCGCCGCGTTGCTCCCGTTGCAGCGCAACGACTTCACGCGCATCTTCGAGGAGATGGACGGCCTGCCGGTCACGATCAGGCTGCTCGACCCGCCACTGCACGAGTTCCTGCCCGACCGCGTCGGGCTCACCGCGCGGGTCGCGGTCGCGAAGGCGCTCGGTGACACCGGCGCACCCGAGGACCTGCTGCGCGCGGTCGACCGGTTGCACGAGCGGAACCCGATGCTCGGCACGCGCGGCGTGCGGCTCGGGCTGCTCATCCCGGAGCTGTACGACCTGCAACTCCGCGCGATCGCCGAAGCCGTGTCGGCGCGCATCCTGGTGGGCGGACGACCGCACGTGGAGATCATGGTCCCGCTGGTCGGCGACGCGCGGGAGCTGGAGGTGGTCGCGGCCCAGGCCCGGCGGACCGTCGCCGACGTGGCCCGGGAGTCCGGTGTGGACATCAGGTACCGCATCGGCACGATGATCGAACTGCCGCGTGCCGCGGTCACCGCGGGCCGCATCGCCGCGACCGCCGGGTTCTTCTCCTTCGGTACCAACGACCTGACGCAGACCGTGTGGGGCTTCTCCCGCGACGACGTCGAAGGCTCGTTCTTCCCGACCTACCTGGCCAAGGGCGTGTTCACCGTGTCCCCGTTCGAGACACTCGACCGCGAAGGCGTCGGCCGACTGATCGAGATCGCGGTGCGGGAAGGCCGCGACGCCCGCCCGGACCTCACTGTGGGTGTCTGCGGCGAACACGGCGGCGACCCCGCGTCGATCCGGTTCTTCCACGAGGCCGGCCTCGACTACGTGTCCTGCTCACCGTTCCGGGTGCCCGTCGCCCGCCTGGAAGCAGGCCGTGCCGCCGTCGGCGATGCCGATCCGACCACCGCTGGAAAGCCGCCAAGGCAGCGGCGAAACCCGAGCCCCGGGCACGACCGGTGACTCCTCGGTATCCGACGGCCCGAGCCCGGACCGTCGGATCTGCCGAACGGTCGAGGTGATCACGACCGTGGCGGTCGGCGGCGCGGGAAGCTGGATCGTGGCGCCGAATCGGAATCGGAATCGGAATCGGGAGCGGGCGCGCAGCGGACCGGGGTCGAGGCGTTCGATGGTCATGGGTGTCGCGGGCCGCTGCCAGGAGGGCCAGGATTCCACGTCGGTGTGCAGGTTCCAGACGGTGCGCAACGGCGCGTGGACGAGGGTCTCGGCCCGGTGGCGGGCTTCGCCGTCCGGGTCGACGCCGTTGCCCGGACAGGTCGCCGGCACCGACCTTTGAGCGGCTTGGGCAGGCGCGGCGGCGCCACCGAACACGGCGACGACCGCGAAGGTCAGCGGACTGGTCCGACGTGCGAAAGCCATGGTCTCGTCCGCCCTCCACCGATCCGGTCGGGTCGGCCATGCCCGGAGCTTCCCGTCGCGCGGGGGTGCGGTCGCGTCGGCGGGAACCACCTCCATCGACCGCCGGCGGTGCGCGATGATCCCTTGCGGTCGAACGGAGGTCCTGATGCCGACGGTGGTGCTCATCCACGGCGGTCTGTGGGAGGAGATGGACGCCGAGCGGTTCTGGGTCGTCCCCGGCATCGTGTCGGCGTTGCGGCGACGCGGAATCGAGGTGCTCGCGCCGGACCGCGGGCACCGGGCGACCGGGTGGGGGCAGGAGGTCGACCACATGGCGCCGATGCTGCCGGACCACCCGGTGACGATGATCGCGGGCTCCAACGGGTGCTCGGTGGCCGTGCGGCTCGCGTCGACCCGTCCGGGTCGGGTGGCGCGGATGGTCCTGGCCTGGCCGGCGACCGCGGCGGACCCGGTGGTCGACGAGTCGACGCGGCGGCGGTTGACCCGGCTCGGCGCCACCGCGGCGGTGGTCGACGAACTGCTCTCCGGCGGGGTGATCCGCGGCGTGTCGGACACCGCTCTCGAGAGTCTCACGATGCCTGTGGGCCTGGTGCCGTCCGAGCCGGAGAATCCGTTCCACCAGCGGCTGACCATCGACGCGGTGAAGGCGCTGGTGCCGCATGCGGAGGAGCTGCCGGGGTCCGCGGAGCCGCCCCGACCGGAGTTCGCCACGCAGGTGGAACCGTTCGTCGACGCCGTCACCGGGTTCCTGACCGGAAACGTCGGGTCGCGATGACGGCCGGAGCACCAGGCGCGCAGGGCGACCAGCAGCCGGTCGACGTGCGGGTCGGCGCGCAGCGGTCCGAGCACGGTGGTGGCCAGTCGCCGCCACGTCCCGCAGCGTCCGTCGGTCATCATCCCGGCCGGTCGGGGGTCGCAGGTGGGCCCTGCCAGGCCATCAGCAGCTCTGCGGACGCCGGCCACCCGACCAATCCCCGCACCTGTTCCGGGCGCACCGGAACCACCCGGTCGACCATCGCCGCCCTCCGCACCGTCGGGCACGTCCCACCAGACCCGCCGTACCCGTGGTCGCCGAATCACGAGTTCCGTCCCTGATCACGCGCCGCGAAAGACCCGTGCACGACCGTGACCGACTCGGGTGTACTGGAGCGCATGACGATCGCGCCGGTGGTTCTGGGCGGGGCCGGCCCCGCCGATTTGGCGGCGGTGTTGCCGTTGGCCGTGGCGTTCTACGCGGAGCACGGTTTCGGCACCGGCGAGCACGCGCTGCGCGACAACCTGACAGTGCTGCTCGAGTCGCCCGCGGCACGGGTCGCGGTGGTGCGGTCCGACACCCGACCGCTCGGCTTCGCGGTCACCACGACCGGCTTCGGCCTGGAGAACGGGCTGATCGCCGAACTGGAGGACCTCTACGTGCTGCCGTCGGCACGACGCCGGGGACTGGGTGGTCGACTCGTCGCCGACAGCGCCGCATGGGCGCGTGAGCGGGGTTGCCGGAGCCTGGAACTCGTGGTGGCGCCCAACGGCCGCGACATCGGCCCACTGGTCGACTACTACCTCGCACACGGCTTCCGGGACGAAGGCCGCCGCCTGATCAGCCGCCCGCTCTGATCCCGGGCACGCCCCTCGTGCCGACGACACGCCGCCGCCGGCACTTCAGGCGTCGGGAACCCGTCCCAAGGCGGCCTCCGTGAGCTTCTGGGTGGCAGGGCACGCGTCGGCGGTTTTGTCGGCGCGACGCAGGTCCACCGTGAGCACCACCCGGTCGTTCCGGGTTTCGGGGCGGCGCAGCCCGACTTCGTAGCCACAGAACCCCTCCCCGGACCGCCGCCGCGCCGGGTATCCGTCGACCAGACCCTTCTCGTCGCCGAGCTGCCACATGCACAACTCGCCGGGCAGGCGTCCGACGGGCTTCGCGGACGGCACGCCCGCGGCAGTCGTGAGTTCGTCTTCGGTGGGAAGGCACACACGTCGGCGTCCGCGGCGATCCGTTTCGGTCGATCGGTGGCCAACTCGTCGGGGTCGACAGTGTCCGACTGCCGGGTGACCGACACCCACGTGGTCGGGTCATGGGGTGGCAGGATGATGCCGTGCCGGTGTGCCCGGCCCCGACGGGAGGCTGACTTCTGCCGGTCCGGTCTTGTCCTGCCGGTCGTTCTGCGTGGCGCCTGCCGTGCCGAAGTGCTGGACTGACTCGGGAATTCGACGGGCGGATACGTAAGGCCGAACATTCTTGTTCGGAATTCGCCGAGTCGCGAACAAGACGACAGCGGTGAGTCGATTCCTCGGGTATCGAAGAACGCTGTGGACGCACCGACAAAGTAGATCGCACGCGTCGGTCCGCCAAGGCTCGGCAGACGATCGGCGAGGCTGGGCCCACGATGAAACGTTCGCGGTCGGCGTTTCCGGCACTGGTGCGACAATGTGTGAGGAGTGATCGTGAAGAAAAAGCTCATGTGTGCAATGGCTATTTCGGGCGTGGTGTTGTCGTTGTTACCCGCGGCGGGGGTACCCGCGTTGGCGCAGGTGGCCTCGCCCGACCCGGTGATCGTCCAGGTCGTCGCGCACGAGGACGACGACATCCTGTTCATGAATCCGGACCTGCAGAACTCGGTCCGGGTGGGCCGACCGGTCAAGACGATCTTCGTCACCGCGGGTGAGAACGAATACGGACCCGGGGAGCACGGCACGCTACCCGGCCGCGACCGCTGCAAGCGCGGGGAGAACCTGGTCCGGGAAGAGTACGCGTACTGCCGCCAGCGCGGCGCCATGGCCGCGTACGCGCTGATGGCGGACCAGGCCGACGAGTGGGACCACGGAACCCTGTCGGTGGCCACCGGCGCGGGTCCGGTCGTCGTCGACCAGTACACGCTGCGTGGTCGGCCTGAGGTGGCGTTGGTTTTCCTGAACCTGCCCGAGTACGCGGACGTCCACGACGATGTCGCTCCGCCTGGCGGAGCGAGCTTGGTGCGCCTGTGGGAGCGCACCGCCAGTGCGAACACCGTGCTGACCTGGGGCACGTTGGCAGGCCGCTACACCTACGACCATGACCGGCTCGTCGACGTGCTGCGCGGCTTGTTCGACCACTACCTCCCGACCGTGATCCGGGTGCAGGACCCGGAGCCGGACCCGAGGTATAGGGGTGACCACGGCGACCACGTCCACACCGCCCGCTTCGCGGGCGAGGCAGCCAAGGCGCACACCGACGCCACCGGCCGCCAAGGTGTCGACCTGATCAACTACCGCGACTACAACATCTCCGACAGCCAGATGAACCTGTCGGGACATCCCGAACTCCCCGACGGCAGTCGTGGCCAGAAGGCGGCGACCTTCTTCGCGTACACCGGGTGGGACACCTTCACGGCGGAGAACGACTCGGGCTACCTGGCGTGGACCCAGCGCATGTACCACCGGTACCCGACCGGCACGACCTGGGTCGGTGCGAACGCCGACGGCCGGTTGCAGGCGTTCGCCGTGCTCAGCGGTCGTCTTGTCACCTGGTACCAGCGCGGTGACGGCGAGTTCGGCCCCGGTGAGGTGATGGTGACCCCCTGGCGGTTGCTGCCCGGCGTGACCGTCAACCGCAACGCGGACGGCAGGCTCCAGGTGTTCGCCCGCAGGGCCGACAACCACGAGATCGTGACCACCTGGCAGGTCTCGGTCAACGGCGTCTTCTCCCACCAGTGGGGATCGATGGGCAACCCCAACGCCGGGACGGACAGCGCGGCCCAGGTGGGCGCGCCCGTCTCGATCCTCGGTCCGGACGGTTTGTTGCGCCTCGCGGTGAAGAACGGTGGTGGCGGGGTCAGCCTGATCAGCCAGCAAATCGCCAACGGTGCGTGGAACACCGGCTGGGCGGACCTCGGCGGTGGTCCGGGCGTACAGGACCCGGTCGCACTGGCGATCGACCGGACGAACGGTGTCAACGTGTTCGCCTACGCCATCAACGGCACTGTCGGCGTCATCCAGCACTGGCGTGCCGCGGCCGGTCAGGACTACGCCCAGCAGCCGAACCTGGCGGGCTTCGAACCCTCAGGGCCGCCCGCCGTGGCACACAACAAGGACGGCAGGCTCGACGTGTTCTACCGCCTGGCGAGCAACAACGCCAACGACTTCGCGGGCATGGTCGGCCACACCTGGCAGCGAAGCGACGAGTCCTTCAGCCCGACCGGCGAGCAGATCGGCGGACACGGCGGTGTCGGCGCGGTCGCGGTCAGCGAAGCGCCCGGCCCCTGGGCGGATTCCGCGCAGATCCCGGACGCCCGCATCCTGGTCTTCACCGGGAACGGGGGCAGCGGCCAGAGCATGACCAGGCAGAACGAGCCCGACCAGGGCTACACGGGATCCTGGGACGACCTCGGCTCGGCCCACATCGCCCAACCCGCGGCCGGTGTCGACCGCAACGGGTGCGTGTACTCGTTCGCGATGACCGACGCGGGCAGCCTGACCGTGCGCAACCAGACCACCTGCACCGGCGCCGCGCCACTCGACCGCTACCGCGAGATCGAGTAGCCGCGGGCTCCGCCCCTCGCCGCAGCCTGGCGACTCGGGCGTTGACCGCAGCGGACCTGGCGAAGCTCCTGGCAGATGACTCCTCGATCAAGAGCGAGTCATCGCCAGGGGCTTCGCGCTTGTGCCCGATCGCGGTCGTCTGTCCGCCGTGGACGATTCGTCACGGGCACCGGGTCGACGACGCGCTCGCGCGACTCGCGGACGCGGCCCGCATCCGCGACGCCAAGGGCAGATGGCTGGAGGGAAGACCCCGAGTACGCGGGGACGAGGCCGACAACGAGGGGTACCGGCTATCGGAGGCGGGCTACCGGGAGCGCAGCGCGCTGCGCAGGCGTGCGTGCTCCTCGGTGTCGATCTCGCCCCGCGCGAGGCGTTCGTCCACGATGCGGGCGGCCGAGCCACCCCGTTGCGAGCGCACCAGGACGACGGCCACCACCGCGATGACGATGACCAGCAACACCGACAGCCCGATCACCGGCAGCATTCCCCATCCGTAGCCGTCGCCGCAGTACCAGCGCATGACAACCTCCTCGGTGCCGGTGGTCGCGGGCCCACGTCGGGCCTGCTCCGGTGGGACGCACACGACCGGACGGGCCGCGGCCACGGGACCAGCGTCCACCCGCGCGCCCACGGCACAGCAGAGGCGTTCGTCACCGGAGTGCGGGGCCGGGTAACCGGCCCGGGCCTTTGCCATCGCCTCCATCACCGCCGCGGCGATCTGCGCCGGCCGTACCCTGCTCACCCCGTCGGTCATGGTCACCGCACTGGGTATGCCGTTCGGTCCCACGGTCACGCTCACCGCGCCACCGGCGGCCGACGCGGTGATGCAGATCCGCTCGACCTCGTGCCGCACCGACTCGTACCGGGCGGACTTCTCCTCCGCGTCGCGCTCCCACTCGTCCACCAAGCGCTGCACGTTGGCCAACGGATCAGTCATCGGCTCCCCTGTGACAAGGGTCTGCCGCACGAGTAGGTGACAGGTGTAGTCACGCAGCCTGACTGGCTGACGTGGTCATGATTGCTTCGTGTTCGACAGGGGCCAACCTGCCGAGGGCAGCCTGGCGTCTGCGGCGGTGGTAGGTGCGTTCGATCCAGGTGACGATCGCGATCCGCAGTTCCTCGCGGGTGGACCAGGTGCGCCGGTCGAGAACATTGTTCCGCGGCAACGCGAAGAAGCTCTCCATGGCCGCGTTGTCGCCCGCGGCACCCACCCGGCCCATCGACCCGGCCAGGCCGTGGCGAGCGAGCGCGCGGACGGATTTCCTTGATCGAAATTGCGAGCCGCGGTCGGTGTGCACTACGCAGTCGGCGACGTCGCCGCGGCGGGCAAGGGCGTTGGCGAGCGCGGTGACCGCGAGCCGGGACTTCATCCGGGAGTCGATGGAGTAGCCCACGATCCGGTTGGAATGGACGTCCTTGACCGCGCGGAGATACAGCTTTCCCGCTGTGGTGCGATGTCCGGTGATATCGGCCGGCCACACGCGGTTGGGCGCGGCGGCGGTGAAGTCACGCTGGACGAGGTCGTCGTGGACCGGTGGGCCGGTCTTCTTGCCGTCGCGGCCGCGGTTCCTGCCGAACGCGCTCCACCAGCCCATCGACGAGCAGATCCGCCACGCGGTCCGACCGGCCGGCGTCGCGGGCCTCGTCGGCCGGGAACCGGTAGCCGAACTCCGGGTCGTCGCGGTGCGCGTCGAACAACGCGTTCGCCCGATATGCCTGGTCTCCCGGGGATGGGGCTTGGGCACAGCGACATCCTCCCAGCTCACCATCACGGCAAGCCGACTCGGATGTCACCACTCCGTGCGGCAGACCCTGGCGGTGAACCCTCTGCCGTCTTCGGCGTGGCGAGGACGCGCACCCGGCCCTGTGAACGGCCGGGTCCGCGGCGGCCGGGGGTCCCGTCCGTCACGCCCGCAGGCCATGCGCCCGGAACCGCGTACGCACCCGCTCCACCAGCCCGCCGTCCGGTGTCGGCGTGTCCGCGAGGGCGAACGGCAGGCCCATCGCGGCGTACTTCGGCGCACCCATCTTGTGGAACGGCAGCACGTCCACGCGTTCGACTCCCTCCAAAGCGGACACGAACGACGCGACGTCCTCGACCTCGGCGTCCCCGTCGTCAGGCCGGGCACGAGCCCGAACCTGATCCACATCGGCTTGCCCAGGTCCGCCAGCCGCCGGGCGAACCGGAGCATGGGTTCCACGCCGCCGCCGGTGACGTGCCGGTACGTCCGCGCGCTCCTCGACGGCGGTCATCGGGTCAGCACGACCTTCAAGGCGCCCGTCTCCCCGGCCCGCGTGAACACGTCGTAGGCGAGATCCATCTCGTCCAGGGCGAAGTGGTGGGTGGCGAACCCCGTCGCCTCCAACCGGCCTGCCGCGAGCATCCGCAGCAGCATGGGCGTCGAGTAGGTGTCGACCAGGCCGGTGGTGATCGTCGCGTTCCTGATCCACAGCCGTTCCAGGTGCAGCGTCGCGGGCCGGCCGTGCACGCCGACGTTCGCGACCCGGCCGCCGGGCCGGATCAGGCGCGCGCACAGCTCGAAGGTCTCCGGCACGCCGACCGCCTCGATCGCCAGGTCCGCGCCGAGCCCGCCGGTCAGGTCGGCGACCAGGTCGTCCACGTCCTCGTCGGCGTGCACGGTCACGTCCGCGCCGAACCGCTTCGCCGCCTCCAGCCGGGGTTTGGCCAGGTCGACGGCCACGATCAGGCCGGGGCTGAACAGCCGCGCGGTCTCGATCGCCGCCAGCCCGATCGGACCCGCGCCGACCACCACCACGGCCTGTCCCGGCCGCACCCGGCCGTTGAGCACCCCCACCTCGTAGGCGGTGGGCAGGATGTCCGAGAGCATCACCGCGTCGCCGTCGGTGACCTCGTCCGGCAGCCTGTGGGTGGAGAAGTCGGCGAACGGCACGCGCACGTACTCGGCGTGCGTGCCGTCGACCAGGTGGCCCAGCAGCCAGCCGCCGCCGCCCCGGCATTGCCCGGACGCTCCCGTGCGGCAGTACTCGCACCGGCCGCAGCCGCTGATGCACGACACCAGCACCCGGTCGCCCGGCTTGATCGACGTGACGGCCGCGCCCACGCTCTCGACCACGCCGACCGCCTCGTGCCCGAGCACCCGGCCGGGCTCCACCTCGGGCACGTCGCCGTTGAGGATGTGCAGGTCCGTCCCGCAGATCGTGGCCGCGGTGACCCGCACGACCGCGTCGGTCGGCGCGACCACCACCGGGTCGGGCACGTCCTCCCACGACCGGCGGTTCGGGCCCCGGAACACCATCGCCTTCATGTGTCCTCCTCGTTCGCTCCATCCCGACCCTGCTCCGGGCAGACCGTGCGGAGCAGGGCCGTCGGGCTTCGGGAACGCACGACGAAGGTCCCTGCCGGACCGGGTCGTCCGCCGCTGGGCGGGCGGCGTGCCGGCGGGCACCGTGGGAGGCGGCAGGAAGGCGGTCCACCATGACCCGGGCACTGGTCGTCCACGAGTCCCTGTTCGGCAACACCCGCGCGGTCGCCGAGGCGGTCGGCGCGGTCCTGGACGCGCGGGTCGTCGCGGTCTCCGACGCCCCCGACGTCCTGCCCGACGACGTCGACCTGCTCGTCGTCGGCGCGCCCACCCACGCCTTCGGCCTGAGCCGACCGGCCACCCGCGAGTCCGCCGACGCCCCGACGACCCCTGTCCGGGGCATCCGCGAATGGCTCGCCGCCCTCTC
Source organism: Saccharothrix violaceirubra (assembly GCF_014203755.1). Taxonomy (NCBI): domain Bacteria; kingdom Bacillati; phylum Actinomycetota; class Actinomycetes; order Pseudonocardiales; family Pseudonocardiaceae; genus Saccharothrix; species Saccharothrix violaceirubra. The sequence continues at coordinate 4,584,329 of NZ_JACHJS010000001.1, read as the reverse complement.
CCCACCCGGCCACCTCGTGACCGCCCACGCGTTCGACACCCGCATGGCCACCCGGTGGCCCACCGGATCGGCGGCCAAGGCCGTCACCCGGAAGCTGCGCGCCCTGCGGTTCACCGTCCCGCGCAGACCCGCGTCCTTCCGCGTCACCGGGACCACCGGACCGCTCCTGGACGGCGAACTCGACCGCGCGACCGCCTGGGCGCGGACGATCCTCGCGGAGACGTCGACGCGACCGCGGTGACGACGCCGACGGTGCGGCCACACCCGCCCTCGGCGGACCCGCCCGTGCCCACCGACCACGAGGTCCGGTGGACGCCGGGTCGCTCCGCTCGGACCTCGTCGCGCCGACCCGGCCCGCGCCGATGTTCGGGCGTCGGCAGTCCTCCTGGTACTACCGTTTCCGACGTTTCCTCCGACGCCGTCCCGGTCTGTCGCCACGCGTCCTGCCGACGACGCCACCGGTCCCCTCGCGCGCGATCCACCCCGGACCTTCGGCGGCGACCGACTCCCGGATGTGCGGTGCGCTTTCGATGCCCGAACCTCCCACGGCGAGGCACAGGAGTTCGGCCTGGCTCTCGGCGTCGGCGTCGGGCGGGCCCTGGAAGGTCTCGGCCAGCGCCGAGATCGGATGACAGTCCACAAGGGACAGGGCGAATCTCCGGCGCCGCAACCGCTGCCGGTCGAACGGGGCCGATGCGCCGGCACCGGGGTCCTCGCCGTCCGCCGCCCTCCGGATGCCTTCCTCCTCCACCCGGGCCGAGGCGAGTGCCTCGTAGCGAAACGACCTGAGTTGCTCGTCGTGCGCGACGCCGTCGAGGAAGTAGGCGCTGTCCAGTTCGAGCCACCGCCCCATCTCCACGTCTTCCGGGTGGTACGCCAACACCGCGCGCCACCGCTCGAACTCCGCTTGTTCGGCCGGGTGGAGTTCCTGTGCCTCGTCGCGGGCGATGGCCGCCGCCCTGGGCGCGACCGACCGCGCGACGAACCAAGCGCAGCCGCCGCACAACAGCACCACGAGGCCGACGGTGGCAGTCGTCACCCCGCCGCCGAAGCGGAGTGTGACGTTCTTCGGCACGGTGAGCGCCGGCCGGTACGCGAAGAAGTCCCCACGGTGCCAATGCCCGGCGACCTGTCGAACGTGCCACCGGATCAGCCGGCGGAACTCGTTCGACGCCGGCGGCGCGGGCTGGGCGGGCACACCGTGTTCCCGGCCGGCCTTCGCCATCCGGGCGTCGAGCAGTCCCCGTTCCGGCGCGGCTCCGAACACGAGCCACCCACCACCGACGAGCAGCGGCAGCGCGAGCCACGTCGTCGACAGGTCGTGCCCGATCCCCATCGCCACCAGCCCCGACAACGCCGCGACGGCCGCCACCGCCGGCTGCCACATCCCGGGCACCTCGGCCACGCCCCAATCCAGCAGCCTGGGGGCGGCGGGTTCGGGCTCGAAGAACTTCCACGCGCGCCGCTCGCGACCGGCCTCCATCCGCTGTCCGGCGACCAGTCTGGCGTTGGCCACGTGCAGCGCGTCCTGGAGCACGCCGCCCACGATCCGCTCGACGTTCAGCATGATCTCCAGCCGGGTCTTCTCGTCCAGGGATTCCAGCCGGTCGAGCACCCGGTCGACCGCCGACGCCTCTTCGGCCAGCCGGGGCATTCCGGCCTTGAGCCGGTTGATCGCCACGGTGATCCGCTCCTGCCGGTTCTCGCCATCGGACAGCCGGTAGGTCGCTTGCCCGTTGTGGAAAATGGTCGTTCCGTTGTCGACCCGTTCCGCTGGCCGACCCATGCCTGCCCGGAAGCCGAGTTGGTGTTGTCGATGTTCACCGACCCCGCCCGTCCAGGACGACGCCGATCTGCTGACCCATCCGCGCGCGGCCCTTGGCGACGTTGGTGTTGCGGATGCCGGGCAGTTCGGGGCGTGGGCGCGTGGACTCGGTGGCGTGGCCCTCGCTGACGTGCAGCGCGGCCGTGAGGGCGAGCGCGTACGCCGCGGCGTTGGCGGCGGCGATCTCCCGGGAGCCTTGGCGGTCGGCCCGTTCCTTGTCCCCGTCGGCGTGGTCGCTGATGCCGCGGACCGTGGCGATCAGGGCACCGCGGTTGGCGTGGGCCGCGCTCGCGAATCCGGCGCTCGCCATCTCGACCGCGGTCGCGTCGTCGTAGTGCCGGTCGATCTGCCGGGCCGGCGGCGAGGTGCGGGAGTCGAGCACGACCTCGCCCGACGCGATCGGTGCGAGGTACGCGCGCGGTGCGGGCGCCCGGCCCTCGTCCGACAACAGGCCGTGCCAGTGCGCGGGCTTGATCCGCCGCGCTACCTGCTCGACCACGTGCGGCACCTCCCACGACTGCGGCCGGGCGCGGAAACCGTCGTCCTGGCCGCGACCGCCGTGTACGGCGTAGGTCTTGGACGCCGCGACGACATCGCCCAGTTCCAAGTGGTCCTTCAACCCGCCCGCGATGCCCACGAACACCGTGGAGGACGGCGAGTACATCGCGAGTGCGCGTTCGGTCAAGGTGCCCGGCCTGAGGTTGCCCATCCCGGTGCACCCCACGGCGATCGAGAATCCCGGGCACGACGGCGATCGGCCCACGTCGAACACCGTCCCGTTCCCGTGGGAACGGGTCTCCACGTCGACCAGGTGCGCGAGCACGGCGTCCCGCTCGCACTCCGGCGCGGTCAGGAACGCTTTCATCGATCCGTCGACATCGGTCACGGCCACTACCGCTTCCCTCGGTTCCAAGGACGGTCGACCGGGCGTCGCGGACGCGGCCCGGTCGGGTGCGGTGGAGGCCCCGAACCTCCCGGAGCACGTGTGGTGGGCACGGCTCCCCGGGGATCGTGAACGCCCCGACCTCGTCGAGGGGCGCGACCGGCACACTAGCTTAGTGTCAGCCTGACATCAAATCGGGAACGTGGTGGAGTAGAGCCAATTGTCCCGATGACCAGAAGGGGTGGTTCGGGAGGTCGCGCGCATCGCCCGACGTGACGGTCCGGCGCGGTGGCGGGAGTGGTGGACAGGCCCGGTCGGGACCGCGGTCTTCCGTGCCGAGGTGATCGCCGCTTCGACGACCGTCGTCGTGCTGCCGCTGCTCCGCGCCTGTCGCGCCGGGGCACGAGCCGACCGGAAGCCGGCCGCGTGTCGGGTCGGCGCGGGAAGCCGGGGCACGTCCGGGATCTCGGCCGTGGGCATGCTTCTTGCCGGCTCGGGTACCGCCGCGCACAAGAGTCGCCCTCCCACCAGGCGTGGGCCCCGGTGGGAGGGCGACGGTCAGAATGCGGTGACGACGGCGCCGGCCGGGCCACCGGGCGGGCGGCGCCCGTGCCGTTCCGGCGGAACAGGCCCGTGGCGTTGGTGCCGAACAGGCCCGCCTCGCCGGTCGACGCCTCCGCGCCGGTGGCGGTGCGGCCGGTGTTCGGGTCGATGGCGGTGCGGGTGTTGCCGGCGGCCGGCAGGGCGTCGCCCGACCCGTGGACGCGCCGGCGGGACCGCCGACCCGCTCCCATCGCTCACCCCGTCCGGTCCACCGCATCACGACCGAACCGTCCGGGGTCGGGCGTACAGGTCCGTGGCGGTGACCACGACCGTCCGGGTCGGTCCGTCCACCCCGGGGGTGCCGTGTTCGTGCAACGGATTACTTGGCGATGCGCCGCCCCGGCCGATGTCGCCCGCGTGCCGGAGACATCCGGCACGGTCGGCTCGGGGGACCGAGGCGTGTCAGAGGCGCCAGAGCACGGCCCGCTCCCCGCGAGGCGAGGAGGAGTTGCCGGCGATGGTGCCCTTCGAGTTGATGGCCCGGGTCCAACTCTCCTTGCCGCCGGGCAGTGCGCCGAGGGGGACGAGCGTGCCGTCCGGGGTCCAGTAGACGGCGTGGTGTTCCCGCACGATCGTCGACACGACGTGCGTCGAGGCGCCGACGGTGACGTTGCGGTCGTCGATGTCCGCCACGCTGCCTACCTGGTCGCCCGGCAGGCGGGGGAGGGTGGTGGCGGTTCCGTCCGGTGTCCAGCGGGTCGGCTGCCAGTAGGGCGGGTTCCCGATGCCTCCGGCCACGGCGCCCGCCGCGGTGAGCGTGGCCAGTTGTCCGTACGGGCCGAGGTCGACCACGGTGCCGTCCGGGTTCAGCTTGACGCAGCGGAAGCCCGGCGACCAGCCGGCGACGGCTCCCGCGTTGTTGATGAGGAAGGGGTAACCCACCCGGTCCTGGATTTCGACGTACGTGCCGTCCGGCTTCCACAGCAGGGTCAGCCTGGGCTTGCCGGGGCCCTCGGCGTTCCCGACGACGACCTTGTCGTCGTTGATGGCCCCGCCCGAGCTCCTGTCGTAGCCGCTGGGCACCGGGAGGGTGGTGGCCTTGCCGTCAGGTGACCACAGCGCCACGCGGGCGGGGCTGCCCTGCCGCCACGACTGGCCCAGCACGGTGCCGTCCGCAGTGACGTCCGTCGCCCTGCTGGCGGTGTCACCGGGCAAGGGAGCGAGAACCTTGACGGTGCCGTCCGGGGCCCACCTCAGGCCACGATCCGTCGGCCCGGAGGCCACGGCGTCGGTGGAGTTGCCGATGATGACGCCCGAGTCGTTGAGGTCGACGACGACATGGCTGGAATTGGTGTCGCCGGGAGGGATGGGCAGGGCGCTGATGACGCCGGCGGCGTTCCACTTCACCGGGCGGTAGGTGCTGGTGGCGTCGCCCGGTGCCCGCCGCCACCTTGAGTACCCGATGACGGTGTCAGCGTTGTTCAGCGTGGTGACGCCGCTGCCGTCGTCACCGGGCAAGGTGCCGAGGTCGATGATGGCGGGCGGGTCCGCGGCCGCCTCCGCCACCCCGGTCGGCACCGTGGTCAGCATCGTGATCAGGGCGACGCCCAGACAGGCTCTCAGTGCTTTTCCCATGTCACACCTTTTCGTGGAACGAGTGGATCCGACGGAACAGGTGGGCGGTTCGGACGTTACCGAAACAACGCGGTGTTATTCGATCGACCGAAGAGACCAAGGGATGCCGCCGGTCCGTCTTTCCGGCGCGATGCCGGTCGCGCGGTGATTGTGGGACGTCGGGTGCGGAAACCGACCGGGTCGGTTGGAGTCGCCCGGCGGGGCGGACGACCCCATGGGGCGTGGGACCGGGTGGTGGTCGGTGCCGGGCGGCGGCTTTCGCGGCTCGCTCGATCTCGCTGTGCCGGGCTGCCCAGTATTCCTTGTCGTGTCGCGTGTCCTGGTAGTCGGCTGCGGTTCCCGTGACGCCGTCGAGTTGTTCGCGGAGGATGTCTGAGGTTGTCCCAAGGCCGGGTAGTCAAGGATTTCCGTGCTCCTGCAGGGAAGTCGGCGACCATGTCGTGGCGGCGTAGAGTCCGGGGCCGATCTTGTGGACGAGTCCGCTGTCGGCCCACCGGGAAAGCTGTCTGTCCATGGTGTCGAGGGTGATGTCGCCGAAGTGGACCGCGATGTCACGGGGGCGCCAGAGACGGGTTGAATCTTCCTGTAACAGGACCAGAATCCGGTGCCTGCGACGTTCGGCCGGGGTGATACTGCGGTCGTCCCGGGAAGCCGCGGGCAGCGCGGGCTGTGCATCCGGCGGTTCCAGGACGCCGGTGTCGAGGGCGGTGACGGTGCGGCTTCGGTCGGGTCTGCCGTCGTCGCGGCGTTCGCCGTAGCGGGAGATCGGGGATCCGACCTTGCGGGGTGCTCACCCGTGGGCGTCGGGGCGGAAGGAGTGCGGCCAGGACCCGACGCGCGATGACCGCGGACTTTTCGTTGCCGTCGATGATGATTCCGGTCGCCTGGACGACCTGGTCGCGGGCGGCGGGCAGGGCGGTGTTGAACCCGCAGCGGCCGGGATCGGTGCCGGGTCGGGATTCCGCGGCGTCGACCATGACGGTGCGCAGGAGTTGGCAAAGACCGAGCAGGGACCACATCTCCTGCTCGAGGCCGGCCGGGTGGCGGTGGGCGTCGGTGAGGGTCGTGACCAGACGGTAACGCGGCGGGGCACGGGTGGGCGACGAGGTTCTGAGCTGTCTGGAGGACGCGGCGGAGGCGTCAAAGGGCGCGGGAAAACGGGGCGGGAGCCGTCCGTCGTAGACGATCCGGGGGTTCCGGACCCACAACGGGAGCAGCGGCGGCGGGTCCGGCGGCGACGCCGGGCGCGGCTGAAGGCGACGTTGCTCGGACGTTCGCGCGGCGGTTTGACCAGCAAGGTCCATCGCGCCTCCGACCCGCGGTGCCGCCCGCCGGCCTTCGTCCTGACCGAGGGGCAGGCCGCGGACGGTCCCCGGTTCGTCCCGGTCCTGGAAGGGATCGAGGTTCGCGGGCCGTTCGGCCGTCCGCGTACCCGGCCGGGCGCGATCGCCGCGGACAAGGCCGACTCCAGCCGTGCCAACCGCGCCCACCTGCGCAACGCGGCATCAGGGCGGTCATCCCGGAGAAGGCCGACCAGGCCGCCGACCGCAAGAGGAAGGGCCGCCGGGGCGGGCGGCCCGTCTCTCACGACGCCGTGCTCTACACAGGACGCGACACCGTCGAACGCTGCATCGACAAGATCAAGACATGGCGCGGGCTTGCCACTCGTTACGACAAGAAGCCGGAGCGCTGCCTTGCCGGTCTCCATCTACGCGGAGCGCTGATCTGGATACGCAGCCTTCGCCCCACCGCATGATCACAACTCCAGACACGCCGGTTCTTCCGCGCTCTCCGGTGAGCGCAGGTAGGCAAGCGCCAGGTCGGTCGTCTCGGCGGCCCAGTCGGTCCACGTCCCGTCGTCGGGCCAGAACCGGCAGCTGGCGGCGCGGTGCACGCAAGAGCCGATGATCGTCCGGGAGACCATCCGGACGGCCGTCTCGCGGTCGGACCGCCGGATCTCCCCCTGACAGGGCCCGACGGCGTCCACGAAGGCCCGCTGGATCGCGGCCAGCGCCTGGAGGCCGCGATCGCGCCCGTCGGTGCGCTGGCCGTCGAGCAGCTCGGGAAAGATCCGGTGGTGGCCCGCGAAGGTATGGGCCAGGGTCCGGGTGAACGCGCCGACAACCCCGGCCAGGCCCGGCGCGGGCGACCGGAGCGCCTGGCCGACACCGTCCTCCAGCAGCCCCAGCATGCGGTCCTTCACGGCGTAGAGGAGCTGGTCCTTGCCCGAGAACCGACGGTAGATCGCACCGACCGACATGCCCGCCCGGTCGGCGACGGCGGCGACGGTGAACTCCTCGATGCCCTGATCGGCCAGCACGTGCTCGGCTGCGGCCAACACCTTGTGCAGAGTCTCCCGACTGCGAGCCTGCTGTGGTGGGCGAAAGCCCTCGTCGACAGTTCGCCCGCGCACCGATCGCACGTTACCTCCCGACAGCGGGCCGCATGGGCCCGCCCCTCGATCGACGGGTCCCGCGACCCGCCTTAATGCGAATGATAACTTCTATTCGCATCCAGTGAAGTCGACCAGCGAGGACGGTGCGTTGCATGGCGAGCATCGAAGTACAGGGCGCCTACGTCGATTTCCCGATCTTCGACGCCAAGTCCAGGTCACTCAAGAAACAGGTGCTCGGCAAGGTCGGCGGCAAGATCGGCACGGACGCCCGGGTCCCGATCGTCGAAGCCCTGCGGGACATCACCCTGTCCCTGAAGGAGGGCGATCGGGTCGCTCTGGTAGGCCACAACGGGGCCGGCAAGTCCACCCTCCTGCGCCTGTTGTCAGGTATTTACGAACCGACCCGGGGCAGTGCGCGGATCGTGGGTCGGGTCTCGCCCGTGTTCGACCTCGGTATCGGCCTCGACCCCGAGGTCTCGGGATACGAGAACGTCATGATCCGGGGCCTGTTCCTCGGCATGAGCCGCAGGCAGATGCGGCAGCGGATCGACGACATCGCGGAGTTCACCGAACTCGGCGACTACCTGGAGCTGCCCCTGCGGACCTACTCCGCCGGCATGCGGGTACGCCTCGCGATCGGCGTGGTGACCACGATCGACCCCGAGATCCTCATCCTCGACGAGGGCCTCGGCGCGGTGGACGCGTCGTTCATCGCCAAGGCACGCCGACGCCTGGTCGACCTGGCCCGGCGCTCCGGCCTGCTCGTGTTCGCCTCGCACGTCGACGACCTGCTGCGAGAGCTGTGCACCACCGGAATCTGGATGGACGAGGGCCGGATGATCATGCACGGCGCGCTCGACGAGGTCCTGGCGGCGTACAAGGGCCGGTCCCGCTCCGACGACGACCGGAAACCGGTCGAGGCGACGGTCGTCGGCGGCGGCTGACGGCTCCGATACCCGGCGCGACCGCCGCAGCCATGCGGATGAAATCGCCGACCGCGCCCCCACCCCGACAGCGAAGCCCCGCACGGCGGTCCCCGGGCCCCGACAGCCCTCCCCGGCGCGGGTTCCGGCCGTGCGCACCCGGGAAAGCCCGGCGATCCGACCGACAGGAGAACCCCTCATGACCGGGGAAGTCGACCCTGGTCGTCCGCGCGAGCACCGAAATGGCGGCCGGCGGTGAGGCCGTGATGGTGGTCGCTCAGACCAACGCGCAGGTCGACGACCTGATCGACCGGATGGCCCGACATGCGCCCAGGTCGTGACGAGCAGATCGAGAAACCGAGAGCGGCCTTGGTCGAGGAGTTGAGCGTGCTCGTGGAGCGCGCCTCGGTGGTACTTACCGCGCTGAACCGCGAGGGGATTCCCGGACGAGGCACGGAGCCCACGCTCGCGGACGACTCGGCGTGGGCCAGTGACACGGTCGTGGCGGTCGCGTCCGCTCTCGAAGCGTGCCTCCAGCAGGCGGACGCCTGCCAGGCCGAGGTCGCGGAACTGCGACAACAGATCACGTTCGTGTACGCAGGCGTCGAGGTCTTTGACGAGGATCACCTCGAGACGCTCGTCCGGAGCACGAACGTCAAGGTCGAGACCGCCAGACGCGAGTGCCGGGAGGCGGAACGGGCTCTTCCCGTCTGCCAGGAACTCGACGCCCGGCTCGCCGCGGCGCGTCCGGTGGTGGAGGGGCTCCACGAGCCCGTGAAGCTGCTCGCGGACGGGAAGTTCGTCGACAGCGTCGTGCGGCGCCGGCAGGGAACCCCGCTCGGCACGGCAAGCCAGATCTTCGAGTCCATGACGGACGGCCGGTTCGGCTTCGCCGCGAAGTTCAAGATCGTCGACACGACCACCGGGCAGGTCCGCGACGTCAAGACGCTGTCCGGCGGCGAGACGTTCCTGGCCAGCCTGGCGCTCGCGTTGGCGCTTGTGGGGGTCACGTCGCGAGGCGCAGGTCGCGTCGAAGCGCTCTTCTTGGACGAGGGGTTCGGGACTCTCGACACGAACGCGCTCCATCAGGCGCTGAGCGAGTCGCATCGCAACGCGGGCGACGGCCGCTTGGTGGCGGTGATCAGTCACATGCGAGACGTGGCGGACAATTTCGAGAACATCCTCATGGTCGAGAAAACACCCAGGGGCAGCAATGCGAAGTGGCTGTCTCCGGAGCAGCGCGACGAACTGATGGCGGACGACCTGGCTTCGGGACTGAGGTCCTGAGCTGCCGGGGCTCGTCGTGCGCCAAGCCCCTGACATCGCGACGCCGTGGCTCGCCAGAGGTGGTGAGGTTCTGGCCTGCTGCGGCTGCTACCACCGAAGCAGTCGAGACGTAGCAGTCCTGTATTGCATGCGAAAGCAGGCGCAGCGATCGCGGCGAACCGAGGTCAATGCGGTGGGACTCCGGTTCCGCGAGGGCATGATCGGAACCAACCCGTGCCGGAAGCTGCGGATCACCTTCGACCCCCGACCCGAACGCCCGCACGCCACCACCGACGAGGTCGACGCGCTGGCGGCAAGAATGGAACCGGACGACGGCCTGCTGACGACCACCGCCGCCTACACGGGCATGCGGTGGGGTGAGCTGGCCGGGCTGCAGTGGACGAGGACCCGTCTCGACGACAACCCGCGCATCCGCGTGGACCCGGAGTTCGGTGCCCTGCACGAGGTCCGCGGGCGGGAACTGGAACTCAGCCCGCCCAGGACAGCCGCCAGCGCCCGCCTGGTGCACCTGCCGCCGTTCCTGGCCGAGGAGCTGAGGGCGCATCGCGAACGCAACCCCGACTCCCGGTTCGTGTTCCCCGGAGCGCGGGGCGCCTTGCGGCGCCGGTCCAACTTCCGGCAGCGCGTCTGGCTCTCGGCCCTGGCCGGCGACGAGACCCGGGGGTGGGCGCCGCTGAACCGGGAGATGCACTTCCACGATCTGCGTCACACCCACGAGACCTGGCTCATCGAGGAGGGGGTGCCGCGGGTGTTGCGGCTGGAGCGCCTGGGGCACAAGCGCAAGGACGTCGACGACGACTACTCGCACGTGACCGACGTCATGATCGCCAGGATGCTGAAGGCCCTGCAACACCGATGGGAGACCGACGGCGGGTGGCGGTGGAACCAGCGCGAAGAGCACCCGGACGCGGTGTGACCACTTCGGTATCGGAAATGTGGTCTCGATGCCGTGCTCCCCATTTGCTCCCACGACAACGCAAACGGCCCGCCGATGAGATCATCGACGAGCCGTCTGACCAGTGAAAACACACTGTGGGCGATACTGGGATCGAACCAGTGACCTCTTCGGTGTGAACTATGGCATGCAAACCGCGCTGACCTGCGAAAACGGCACTCTTGCAGGTCGGCGCGGGCCTATTCAGGTCCATTGAGGACCGTTCCGGCACGTTCAACACGCGGGGCTGCTCCCAATCTGCTCCCACACCGTGCTCCCAAGGCTCATCGGCTTTGTCTCGTGTGAGGCCAGCAGGACCTGGGATCTCGACATCGGAGACAATAGACAAGATCCGATGGGACGATGTTGACCAGGGGGCTCGATGACTGCACATCCTGCGGCGAACGCGCTTGGCGAATTCTGGGCGACGCGAGCGTCGCGAATGCGGTTGTGGACCGCGCCGGAACCAGCTGGCGGGCGAGCTGGCGAGCGGCAGGAGGAAGCGCTGGTGAGCCTCATCGAAAGCGAGCTCGTCCGTGCGGGCCTGGATCGATCGACTATCCGCAGGGACGAGCCTGTAGCGCTCCCCGGCGCCTACAACCCTGCCCCTCGGAGGTGGGATCTGGTCGTCGTCGAGGACGGGATTCCCGTTGCCGCTGTGGGCTTCAGGGCCGCCACCGGCCCATCCTTCGGCAACAACTTCAACAACCGGGTCGAGCAGATTCTCGGAGACGCTGTGAACCTCGGCCGCCCCTATGAGCCTGAAGCATTGACGGGTTTCAAGCCCTGCTTGGCACTCTGCTTCGTGCTTGAGGACTGCGAGAGCTCGGCAGGCCCCATCCAGACCCGACGCGGGCACTTCGCGGATGATTTCGGCTTCCCCGAGGGGGCCTCCTACAAGGACAGGTACGGCATCTTCTTCGAGCGGCTCGTCCAAGACGGCAGGTATGACGCGATCTGCTACCTGGCGTCCACGCCATCGGACCAGCCTTCCGTAAGCGAGCCGCGCGACGAGATGGGCTTCGGTCGATTCGCCCAGTCGATCGCAGATCGAGTCGTGGAGATCAGGAAGCTGAGAGAGGACAGTGCTCTCGACCCTGTCGAGTTCGGGCGGGAGTTGGCGAAACGCGACGACCTCGGCAAGGTAATCCTCGGTATCACCTCCACACCGCGGGGCCTGTCCGCAGCTGAAGCCGCCGTCATCGAGCATCGGCGGCAGCTTGTGGCGCGGCTACGCGAACTGGCCTTGGCTGACCATGTCACCGAGACCAAGATGCATAACGCCTTGGGAACCAGCTATTGGGTTTTCGGCGGCCAGTACGTCGGCATCGCTGCCAGGCGCACGCTGATGCCGTTGGACCAGTACGACATCCCACTGGTTTGCGCGGACCGAAGCTTGCATATCGTGGAACTCAAAGGGCCAGACTGCAAGGTCGTCCGCAAACATCGAAACCACCTCATCGTGGCCGATGAGGTACACGAGGCAGTCAGCCAGTGCATCAACTACCTTCGCTCCCTCGACGACATGGGAACGACCCTCCAGACGGTTCATCACAACGAACTGGGGCTCGACTACGACTACCGACGTGCGAAGGGGACCGTCGTAATCGGCCACCAAGATCGAGCGTGTCCCGCTGGTGTCACCAGAGAACAGGTCAACCAGACGCTTCGCTCCTACAACGCACACCTCAGCCGCGTCCAAGTCCTCACTTACGACGACCTGCTCGACAGCGCGGAGCGGGCGCTGAATTTCGAGGTCAGCGAGACAAGGCCTTCTTGACAATACGTGGTTGGTGCCCGCGCCAGTTGATCACCTGGGCTATGACAAGCACGATCCCGCTGGTCGCGGGACGGGCAACTCGCGCAATGGCATCCGCTCCAAGACCGTGCTCACCGATGTGGGGCCGGTGGAGATCGACGTGCCGCGTGACCGCAACGCCGAGTTCGAGCCGAGGATCGTGGCCAAGCGGCAGAAGCGCCTCACCGGCGTCGACGAGATGGTCATCTCGCTGTCCGCCAAGGGTCTGACCACCGGCGAGATCAGCGCGCACCTGGCCGAGGTCTGCGGTGCCGAGGTCTCCCGGCAGACCATCTCCACGATCACCGACAAGGTGGTCGAATGGCAGGACCGGCCTCTGGACGTCGTCTATCCGGTGATCTTCATCGACGCCGTGCACGTCAAGATCCGTGGCGGGCAGGTCGCCAACCGACCGGTCTACATGGCGATGGCCGTGACCGTCGAGGGGCACCGCGACTTCCTCGGACTGTGGGCCGGCGACGGCGGCCAGGGCGCCAAGTACTGGTTGCACGTGCTTACCGAGCTGCGCAACCGCGGTGTCGCCGACGTGCTCATGGTGGTCTGCGACGGGCTGACCGGACTGCCCGACGCGGTCACCACGGTCTGGCCGCGCACGGTCGTGCAGACCTGCGTTGTCCACCTGCTGCGCAACAGCTTCCGCTACGCCGCACGTCAGCACTGGGACGCCGTCGCCAAGGCCCTCAAGCCCGTCTGCACCGCACCCACCGAGGCCGCCGCGAGGGAGCGGTTCGCCGAGTTCGTCGACGCCTGGGGCGCCCGCTATCCGGCGATCGTGCGGTTGTGGGACAACGCCTGGGCCGAGTTCGTGCCGTTCCTCGCGTTCGACACCGAGATCCGACGGATCGTCTGCTCCACGAACGCGATCGAGTCGGTCAACGCCCGCATCCGCCGTGCGGTCAAGGCCCGGGGCCACTTCCCCAACGAACAGGCCGCGCTCAAGTGTGTCTACATGGCGGTCGTGAGTCTCGATCCGACCCGCACCGGACGCAAACGCTGGACCATGCGCTGGAAACCCGCCCTGAACCCTCTTGGTCAGACTTACGTGAGACACCCTGTGTGAGGGTGGGTTCATGATCGAGGGCGGGATCGGAGATCCTGATGACCGTGTCCTCGCCATCCGACAAGCAGTCCCGGCCCTCCCGCGACGACCAGGCCGACCCGGCGCCACGTCCGTCGCGCCGGGTGTTCACCCCGGACTACAAACTGGCCGTGGTCACCGAGTACGAGAACGCCCCCGCCGGGGAGAAGGGAGCGATCCTGCGGCGCGAGGGCCTCTACTCCTCCCACATCATCGAATGGACCCGGGCACGCGACGCGGGACGCCTGACCGGCCAGGCGGCCGAACCCGGCGCCCAGACGAAACCGGCGAGGAAATCCGCCGAACAAGTCGAACTGGAGAGACTGCGCCGCCAGAACGAGAAACTCGCCTCCGATCTCGCGAAGACCCGAATGGCACTGGACATCATGGGAAAAGCACACGCGCTCTTGGAGGAACTGTCCGGGAGCGCGGAGGACGACACGCCGCCTCGCAAATCCTGACGACCGCGTTCACCGAACTGCGCGCGGCCGGTCTCTCGGTGAAGAAATCATGCGCGCTGACCGGGACCTCCCGGGCGACGCACTACCGGCACCTCAACCCGACAGGCCCGATCCACGGGCCACGGCCGGCGCGGACACCCCCACCCCAGGCCCTGGACGCCGACGAGCGCGCCCGGGTGCTGGAGGTGCTGACGTCACCGGCCTACCGGGATCTGGCGATCCCGCAGGTGTGGGCGCGCGAACTGGACGAGGGCCGCTACTGGTGCTCGATCTCGACGATGTACCGGATCGCCCGCGCCCAGGGCCAGGTCCGCGAACGCCGCCGGATCGCCACCCACCCGCCGCGGACCCGGCCCGAGCTGTCCGCCCGCGGCCCGGGCGAGGTGTGGTCCTGGGACATCACCGCGTTGAAAGGACCGGTCAAAGGCGTCTGGTACAAGTGCTACGTCGTGCTGGACATCTTCTCCCGCTACGTCACCGGCTGGCTGGTCGCCGCCGCCGAGGACGCCGTCCTGGCGAAGGACTTCCTCGCCGAGGCCATCGCCCGCAACGGCACCGAACCGCACACGATCCACGCCGACAGAGGCGGCGCCATGGTGTCCAAACCGGTCTCCGAACTCCTGACCGACCTCGGCGTCCTGCGTTCGCATTCCCGCCCCCGCACCTCGAACGACAACCCCTATTCCGAAGCGCAGTTCAAGACCCTGAAGTACATGCCCGACTTCCCCGACCGGTTCGGCTCCCTCGCCGACGCCCGCCTGTTCTGCGAAGGATTCTTCCTGGCCTACAACCACGAGCACCGCCACTCCGGCATCGGCATGCACACCCCGGCCTCGGTGCACTTCGGCACCGCCGGACGGATCCGCGATCAACGCCAGGCCACTCTCGACCGCGCCCACGCCCGACACCCGGAGCGATTCGCCCGCCGACCCCGCCCACCCGCGCTGCCCGAGGTGGCCTGGATCAACCAACCCCTCGACCAACCACAACCGGCCCCATAGACACAACGTGTCTCACTTGACTTGACAACTACCGGAACGCCTTCGAGATCGCCTTCGACGGCCGCCGGACGCAAGTAGCCCTTCACAACCAGAGTTACACCGCTCGTTTGGCTCTGGCCCGTAGTCGGTGGTGACGCTGGGTGTCTGTCAGGGTAGGAGGATGCGGTGGCGGAGGAGGTCGAATCCGGCGCGCCCGTGCATCTGTCTCATGATCCTTTTGGTGCGGGTGTTGACGCCTTCGGTGCGGCCGTTGTGGCAGGGCAGGGTCACGGCAGCGTCCACAGCGGACCGGTCGATCCCCAGACCGTTGGTGAGACCGCGCAAGTACGGTAAGTCGACGGCGCGGGCCTCCGCGATCCACTCGGTAAGTTTCGCGTCGTTGCCCGCGGCCGGCTTCAGCAGGACGGCGAAACCGCGCACCAGGCTGGCGAGTGTGGTCATCTCCGGGCAGGCCGCGGTGATCTTTTCCAATAACTCCGTGTCTTTCGGGCGCAGGTTCTCGGGTTTGGCGAGTAGAAGACAGCTTGCGTGGCGGGTGGTGGTGACGGGGCGCTCGCCTTCGGCGCGGCCCTGGTCGAGGTAGCGGACCAGCAGGTTGGCGCTGCCGGTGTAGCCCAAGTCGCGGATCTCGGCGAGCAGGCGGGTGACCGGGATCGCGGGGTCGGCGGCGCGACGGGCGCGTAGATGCTCGCGGTAGGGGTCGACCAGCGTCGGACGGTAGCTGGGGGCGATGCGCGTGGTGTGGGGTTCGGGCATGCGGGCGTAGCGTTTGACGGTGTCGAGGGCAACGCCCAGGCGCCGTGTGCAGTCGAGCAGGCCGACACCTTGATCGAGCAGCTCGTGGACCTTGTCCCGGCGTTCGCGGACGGTCTGCTCGTGAACCCCGCCGGGGCGGGGCGGGTTGACCGTGGCCCGACACCCGGCGTGCGCGCGGACCTCGAGCAGCACCTTGTCGCAGAGGTTGCGCCACAAGTGAGCTTCCCCCGGTAGCCCGGAGTCTTTCCAGACATGGTCCGATAGGGCCTGAAGGGAGTCGTCCGTGGCACCACCGAAGAAGTACCCCGACGAGTTGAGGGCTCGTGCTGTCCGGTTGTACCGGGAGTCGGATCCCAAGCCGGTGATCCGGCGTCTGGCCGAGCAGCTGGGCGTGCACCCGGAGGCGTTGCGGAACTGGATCCGGCAGGACGAGGCCGACCACGGCGAACGTGGCGACCGGCCCACGACCACCGAGTCCGAGGAGCTGCGCCGGCTGCGAAAGGAGAACGCGGAACTCAAGCGCGCCAACGAGATCCTGAAGACCGCGTCCGCGTTTTTCGCGGCCGAACTCGACCCGACCCGGCGACGGTCGTGAAGCTCGTCGAGCAGCTTCGCGGCCGCTTCGGGGTCGAGTTCGTCCTCCGGGTCCTCGGTGTCGCTTCCTCCACCTACCACGGCTGGGTGGCCCGGCAGGTCAACCCGTCCCGCCGCGAACACGAGGACGAGGCGATCACCGCCGAGATCGTCGACATCCACACCGCCTCGGGCGGGACCTACGGCAGTCCGCGGGTTCACCGGGTGCTGCGTCGTCGGTGCATCCGCGTGTCGCGCAAGCGGGTCGAGCGGCTGATGCGCCAGGCCGGCCTGCAGGGCGCCTTCCTGCGCAAACAGTGGCGCGCCCCGTCGACGAGGCAGGATCCACGAGCGGCACCGGCGCCCGATCGGGTGAACCGGGACTTCACCGCGCCCGCGCCGGACCGGTTGTGGGTGGCCGATGCCACCCGGATCCGCACCGGAGAGGGCGTCTTCTGGCTCGCGGCCGTCCGTGACGCGTTCTCCAACCGGATCGTGGGCTGGAAGACCAGCGACCGCTGCGACACCGACCTCGTGCTCGGCGCCCTGGAGTACGCGATCTGGTCCCGCGACGTGCGCGACGGACAGCTGATCCACCACGGCGACCGCGGGTCGACCTACACGGCCTTCCGTTTCGCGGAACGGTTGGCGGACAACGGAATCCTGCCCTCGATGGGGTCGGTCGGCGACTCCTACGACAACGCCCTGATGGAGAATTTCTTCTCCACGCTCAAGATCGAGCTGGTCTACCGCCGCTCCTGGCGCACCCGCGACGAGGCCGAGAACGAGCTGTTCCGCTATATCGACGGGTTCTACAACACCGAACGCATCCAGAAGGACCTCGGCTGGCTCAGTCCCGACGAGTACGAAGCCGCTTGGCACGCCACCCAGGCCGAACCGACTACCATCCCGGCATCACCGACCCGATCCAGGTAACAACCACCTTGGGTTACCGGGGGAAGCTCATCTGTCCGGGGCTGCTTTACCCGATCCATCGGTGAGCGCTCGATCTCCTCCTCGTCCAGTTGGAGCCACTTGAGGAACTGCTGCAGGGCCTTGTGCTTGTTCAACGCCGTGGCGGCTGATCGACTGTCGATCATCCAGGCTTGGAACAGCTCGATGTGCTGCTTCTCCACTGCGGTGGGGTCTTGTGCTGCAGCCCAGGTATCGCCGTCCACAGACCTTGCCGCCAGGTAGCGGGCCAACTGGGATACAGCGAGGATGTAGTTGTACCTGGTCGTCATCGGGTGGTTGCGCGATCGAAGGATGCGGTCCCAGTCGCGTAGGAAGCTCGACCACACTTTCGGCAGGTCAGTAAGCAGGCGGTCCAGATCCGACGTTGTCGTGTGTCGCTTCGGGGAGTGGGACATCGGGTGGCTCGTCGTCACGCTGCACGCTCCGAGGTGGTCGGGGTGCCAGAGCGACATGACCAGGGAGAGCACCCATCTGGATCACCGTCCTCCTCCACGCTGTCCGCTGCCACGTCGGCCGAGTCGGAGGTGATCAGTCGCAAGTGCTTCTTACTCCTGGACTTGGTGGGCGCGTCGAGGTCGACTTCATCCAGCGGGAGGCAGGAGCGGTGCAGGAAGTACTGGCCGCGCAGCTCTTGCCCATGGGTGGTGGCGTGCGGGTAGCCGTGGCGGATGGCGCGGTCGAACTCGACCGCCTCCGCCCAGCCCTGCGGGTCGTTGTCCCGTACCCAGCGCCAGCCCGCGTTGCCGTGGAACGGGCACCCGACGCAGGCGCTCTTGACCGTCTCCCCGAAGCCGCGTTCGGCGAGGAAGTCGACGCAGCGGGCCCGGTCGAAGCCCAGCTCTAGCAGCGGAAAGAAGTTCCGCAGGAACCGCAGCCCGGAGTCCTTGGCCCGGTGGAACTCGTCGATGCTGATGCCGATGGCCTGCTCGGCGAACACCCCTCGCGGCACCCGCCGCGGATGCGGATAGCCCAGCAGTTCGCGGGCCGCCTTCTTCAGTGGAATGATCTTGTACTCCGAAGTGCACTGCCGACGGGCGAGCCCTCGGGACCCGTCAGGGTTGAGGGTGTGCAGCGGCATCGAGACGAAGCGGTGGCGTGGGTCAAGGGCGTCGGCGCGGATGTTCCCGGCCGAGACCCGGCGCACCGGGATGCCCTTGCGCTCGGCGTGCGAGGCAAGGCGGTCGAGGTTCGTGTAGACGACGCGCGGCTCCCAGCCGGTGTCGGCGAACAGGGCGACGTCGAAGCGCGCGATCTCGCCCTCGCACGCCAGCAACAGCACGGTCGTGCTTTGCACTCCAGCGCCCAGGGACAGCAGTCGCAAGGCGGGCCCGGTGTCGGTGGCCTTCAGGCTTGTCGTGGTCATGCTGCGGTCACCTCCTGTCCGGTCGGCGACCGGTCGTCGGTGTCGGTGCTGATGTCGAGCAGTTCGGCGAAGTCGTCCAGCAGCAGGGCCACCGCGTAGGCGGCTTGCTGGGGAACCACGCCGTTGCCCAGCGCACGGAGCTGTGCGGTGCGGGGCAGCGGAAGGTCGGTGACCCAGCCTTCGGCCAGCCCCATGAGGTGCTCGACGAAGGCGGGCGCCAGGACCGGGCGGCCGTGATTGCCGGGCTGGGTCGGGTGCGGTGTCGAGCGGCCCAGCACCGCTTCCCAACGGTGGATCGCCGCCTCGTAGACACCCCAGTTCACCGGTGCCGACGCGACGCCGGATGCCCGACTCGTCGTGTTGTCGCGGTCGGGGGCCGCTACGAGATGTCGTCGGTCTCGTTGCCGTCGGTTCGGTGGTGCGCCGGTGGGGTGAGCAGGCGGATGACCGCCGAGGGCAGCATCAGGTCGCCCTTGGAGCCGCGTTGCGCTGGGCAGCCCTTCGTCCCGTCCGTCGCTCGTGGCGTCGGCAGGAATGCCTCGGGGTCCACCAGCGGGAGCACCTGCTGTGACAGCGGTGGCCGGAACCCCGCCCCCGCCTTGCGGCCCGCCGTGCCGGTGTCCGAGGCCCGCGGGGTCGGCAACAACCGCGCTGCATCCGGCAGCGACAGGCCACCGGTCTGCGCGCGGTGCGTGCAGTTCTTCGCGTCCGAGGCCGTCGGCGTCGGCAACAGCCGCAGTTGGTCCGGCAGCGACGGACCGCCCTGCCTGCTGGCGGCGCTGATGCCATTCGACGAGCCGTCGTGCGCGGTCGGCGTCGGCAGCATCTCCGCCTCGTCGGTCGGCGCGGGGCTCGCGCAGCCAGGCGAGCAGGAACACCCGCTCGCGGCGGTGCGGGGCGCCGACGTCGGCGGCGCGGACGCTACGCCAGAGCGCGTCATACCCCGCTTCGGCCAGGTCGCCGAGTACACGGTGGAGTCCTCCGTTGCGCCAGCGAAGCGCGGCGACGTTCTCCACCACGACGAGCGCGGGTCGTAGTACGCGAAGGCCCGCCACGATGTCGGCCCACAGCCCACTGCGGACTCCCTTCTCGATGCCCGCCCGCTTCCCGGCGGCGGAGATGTCCTGACAGGGGAACCCCGCGACGAGCACGTCGACCGGTTCGACCGCGGCCCAGTCGACGTGCCGCAGGTCACCGAGGTTCGGGATGCCCGGTGTCCGGGCGTCGAGGATCTGAGTGATGTGCGGGTCGGGGTCGGAGACCCAGGCGATCCGGCCACCGCCGAGCGCGGCCAGCACGCCGAGGTCCAGGCCGCCGTAGCCGGTACACAACGAGCCCACGACCGGACCGGGCTCGGTGACAGGGCGGGCCCGCCGTCCCGGCCCCGGCGTCACAGTCGGGACCGGGACGAGAGTGAGCGGACGGGCCGCCCGCTCGCGGCGTGAGCGCGGTGAACGGCGTGTCATGCCGCCTGGCCTCGCTCACCCGCACTGCTGCTCGCGGCGGTCGCGGACCGCCGCGAGCGGTACTGTGCGAGGTCCACCACGTCCTCCGCCGAAGTACCGGCCGCGGTGCTTCCGGCGGACTTGTGCAGGGTGGTGCGGAAGACGAGGACGTCCTCGTGGGCGATCAGGTGCAGCGGCAGTCCGGCCTCCCGCTGCTTGCGGATGAAGTCGCGTTGGAAGAAGCTGCCGCGGGCCACGAGGTCGGTCTCGGCGGCACGGGCGAGCAGCGCGACGTTGCGCTCGACGGGGATCAGGCCGGCCGCGCGTCCGCAGGCGAGGATCTGCGAGGGCAGGTCGATCAGCTCGGCGTGCTCGCGCCAGGGGCGGATGGTGATGGCGATGTGCCCACCCGGTCGCAGGAAGGTGCGCAGCGCGGCGAGGATGCGGGTGAAGCCGGCCAGCAGGCGGTGGTGGCCGATGTTGGCGAGGTTGCCGCGGTCGAGTGTGTTGCCGTAGAGGTGGTGGTACTTCTGCACCCCCGCGCCCGGTGCGACCGACACCTGCCCGTGGGTCGAGGGCCCGTAGGGCGGGGAGGTCACCACCAGCGCCGCCTGCCCGACGTACTCCGGCGGCAGCAGCGTCACGAGCTGGCGGGCGTCGCCGTGGAACACCCGCGCGTCGATCCCCTTCTCGCCGCCGACGCCCTGCTCCCGTGCGACGTCGAGATTCGCGTTCGCAACCTCGACCCAGTGCGGTTCGTACTCCACCCCGACGGCGCGGCGACCGAGGCGGACGGCTTCGACGAGGGTGGTGCCGATGCCGCACATCGGGTCGAGCACCAGCTCGCCCGGCTTCGTGTAATGGGTGACGGCGTGGCGGACGACCTCGGGCAACATCTTGGCCGGATGCGCGGTCGACTCGGGCGTATACTTGTTCTTGCGCTGGGCGGCCGGCGAGGACTGCGCGGTCGTCCACACCGACACCGCGCGCGGCTCCGCACTGCCGTTCTGCTCACCGCTGTCCACAGGGTTGTCCACAGCGGTGGGCGGGGTGTCGAGCGCGGCGATGAGCGCGCGCGGGATGCGCTGGGTCGGCTCGTCGCCGACCGCTGCGGCGGTCAGTTCGGATGAGGCAGCGGAGGACTCGGCGGCGGGCTGGTGGGTGGCGTCGTGCGTCACGGGCGTGCCTTCCTGGCGGAGCGGTCCGGGGTGGGCGAAGTCGTCGTTCGGCGCGGAGTCGGGCGCGGTGTTCATCGGAGGTCTTCGCGCTGCGAGACCGCGTCCGTGGACGCACTCGGCGACGCCAGGGGCGTCGGCTGGTGGTCGTGCGGCTGGGCGAAGACGAGGACGTCGGAGTGGATGCGCCGATGCGGCGCGGGCAGTCCGCGCACCAAGGCGCGGTGACGCGCACGCGCGTCGCCGTCGTCGATGTAGCGCTCACCGTCGACGCCGTCGGAGTGAGCATCGAAGTGGGCGTCGGCGAGGTGGAAACGGCCGTCGCGGACGGGCGTGTGCAGGGCGACGATGTGCTGGAGGTAGAGCAGGTCGGCGTTCTGTCCTGCGGTCACTACCGCGCCTGTCGGGTCGGTCAGCTCGCCCGACGTCCAGTCACAGTGCGTGAACACGACGAGGATGCCGCCGACCCGGAGCCGCCGTGCCGCGTAGAGCGCGATGAGGTCGGCGGTGTTGCCGTGACCGTGGTCGCCGAAGCGGTGCGTCGGCAGGCTGGTGACGATCAAGTCGGCGCTGTCCGCGCGTTCGGTCACCGCGTCCGGGACGGGCACCTCGACAGCGACCTCCGGTGCCGTGGGGAGGGTCGCGGAAGCCGGTCCCGCCCCGCCGACGAGGTCGGCCCAGAACGGGCGGGAGGCTGGGCCGGTCGACGTCGGATCGACCGGGACGCGCTCCACGCGCGCGACGCGGTGGAGGCGTTCGACAGCGGCGATGGCGTGGGCCAGTTCGGGGTCCGACTCGGTTCCGGGGGCGTGGTCGATGACGCCGTCGGCACCGACCACGCCGAGCGTCGGGCGGGTGCGCTCGGGGGTCGGCCAGTCCAGCAGCACGACCCGTTCGGCGGGCTTGCTGAACGAGGTGACGATCCGCTCGACGAGGGCCGCGGGCCAGGTGGCGTCGAGGTCGATCGGTGCGGAACCGGCGGTCCAGACGGTCGCCGGAGTCGGGGTCGAGGCCGACCCGCGTGAGCGCGAGCGGCCGGTGCCGGCCGTGGTCTTCGCGGGCTTGCCGGGGCTGACGCGGGTGGTGGTGGGAGCGGTCGGCCAGGCTCGGCGGTCGCCGCCTCGGCGCCCGCCGGGGCGGGCCGGAGCCGGGTGGGTGGAGTCCGTGCGCCGTCCGTGCGAGCGGCGGGCGGAGTTATCGGGCTGGGTCACGGGTGTCCCTTCGCCAGGCTGGGTGCGCCTGTCGGTGCGAGGCGCTGATGACACCCCTGAACTCCGAAATACAGCCCCTTTGGGGACACGCCCCAGTCACTTTTTTCAACCGCTTTATACGGCCGCGAATAGCCGGGAAAGGCTCGCGCGCGCGTGCCTGCACGGAGGGAGGCGGCGGGTCCAGCAGAAGCGAACCAAGCACTTTTTCCGAGCCCGCCGTAGATCGCGAGCACTCCGACCTATCGCAGCACGTGACGGCTCGCTCACGGCTCTTGCCAAACTGGTACCGAACTAGTACCGGAAGCCCATATTGCCAGCTAGATGGGTATTACCGAGCAAGTCGATTCGATCTTGACTGCGCATGTTCTGTGATCCACAACGAGGGTCAGAGTCGATCTTGTGACGCCTGTGGAGCGGGCGTGGTGATCGTCGGTACCTCTGCGGTACTAGTTCGGTACCAGTTTGGTTATCGGTTGGTACTACCCGCCGTGGCGTCCTGGGCAAGTCGTTGATTCCGACTTGCTTTCGGGAGCCATTCCATGAGTTCACGCGAGGCTATTCCGCGCTCCGGTTTCGAGCGCGACTCCATGCCCCTGGACGCGGCGCGCTCGGCGTTCGAGTGGCTGGTCGCCGGACCGCATCCGGTGTCGGTGGACGGCCGGTTGTTCCCCGGTCTCCCGGCACGGCGGGTGCCGTTGAACGAGCTGCGCGACCTGCTGCTGCGCCGCCGCTGCCCCCAGACGCTGCGGGACGCGGCGTGGGCACACCTGGTCCTGCTCGCCCGCACCGAGGGCGGCACCTGGACTGTCGGCGCGGTCGGGGTCGCGTTGCCCGCACTGACCTCCATCGCCGCCACCTTGTCGGCGAAGTTCGCCGGTGACCCGAGCGACATCCACGCCGCGGTGCTCGCCGGTTTCGTCGCCGAGCTCGGCGAGATCGACCTGCGCCGCCCGCGCGTCATGTTGCGTCTGCGGTGGGCCGCCTACCGCGCCGGCCACACCGCCGTGCGCGAGGCGCTGGACGCGCCGGTGCCCTCGGGACACGGGTTCCGCTCGACGATGCCGCCGCCCCCGTGGGGCCACCCGGACTTCGTCCTCGCCCGCGCTGTCGCCGAGCACGCGATCACCGCCGCCGAGGCCGAACTCATCGGCTCCACCCGGCTGGAAGGCGTCCCGCTGGCCGACGCCGCAGCCGAACGCAACCTCTCCTACCAAGCGGCGAAGAAGGCACGCCAACGCGCCGAGCGCCGCCTGGTCGCCTACCTGCTCGACGACACCACCGACACCCCGCACACCGGTCCCCACGAGGGCGACGTGGCGAACCAGGTGGCCGACGCGGTGACCATCACCGCCGCCGCCCAGCACTCGATCGCCGACGCTTCGCTGTCACGCAGCGTCACTGATCTGGCGGCGCGCACGGCGAAGAAAGTCGGCGACCGCGTGTCCCCGCAGGGCCGATTTTCCGGAGTTCAGGGGTGCGGGAGGAAACCAGCCACCCCCGCGCACACCACCTCTTCGCCCACGCCGCCGCGCGAGTCCACACAGCACTCGGAACAGCGGCCGTCGGGCACGACTCCGGGAGTGTCGCGATGCGCCTGACTCGTACCCCTGCTCGTCCTCACAACCACTGCCAGCCCGGTGACAACCGGCCTCACCGCGGACCTGTCGTCGGTCGTCGCGAGGTGACCTCGCGAGCCCACACACCGACGTGCGCGGGCCTGCGGCAGCTGGCCAACGATGGCAACACACCTCCGACCTCTGACAAGCGCAGCGACCGCCGCAGCAGCATCCGCCGCCGCGTCCTGCTGGTCACCGAACTGGTCGCGGTGGCGCTGCTGGCCTCCGGCGCGACTGCGCACGCCGACACGGTGGTGCTCGCGATCGCGGGCAGCGTCGACGAGGTCCTGACCAACATCCGCAACTGGCTGATGGGCATCCTCGCCGGGCTGGCGACGGTGTTCCTCACCATCGGCGGTGTCCGCCGCGTGTTCGGCGGCGGTGACCCCGGCGAGCAGGAGAAGTCCAAAGAGGCGTTCAAGGCGGCCGGGATCGGCTACGCCCTGGCCGCGCTCGCACCGCTGGTCGTGACGGTGCTCAAGGGCATCGTGGGGGCCTGACCGATGCGCCCGCCGAACAGGCCGGTCAGGTCTGCCCCACGCCGCACATCGGTCGGCCCCACCGTCGGCTCACTGCACGACACAACGCCCACCGCGCGACGCGGAACGGTGTCGGCGGACCACCGGGAGATGCTCGCGCCTCCGACCGCGAGCACCCGGCGAACCCGCCGGATCGGGCGACTCCTTCGCGTCACGCGGAGCCGGGCGCTGGTGGCGTTGGCGGTGAGCCTGGTCGTCCTGGTGGGCGGCACCCTCGCCTCGGCGGCGCTCAGTCCCGACTCGGGTACGCGGGTGGTCCCGGCTGCCGCGGCGCAGCCCGCGCCGCCGACCGACCTGCCGCCGCTTCCGCTTCCGACGGTCGACCCGGACCCCTGCGGTCCGGGCTCGCCGTCGCTGCCGATCTGCACCCTGCCGACGCCGACCACGACGCCTCCGATGACGGGGCTGCCGCTGCCGACCGAGGTCCCGACGCTGCCGCCGTGCGACCCGGCCATTCCGCTGCAGCAGTGTGCGCCCACCGGCACCACGACCCCGCCGACACCGTGCTCCGGTGAGGGCTGCATCCCACAGCCCGGCACCACCACCGCGCCACCGACCAACCCCGGCACCGGGCAGCCCGGTCAGGGTGAGGAACCCGAGGACGACTGCGGGATCACCGACATCGGTGCCTGCATCACCGAGGCCATCAACGCCTTCTTCCGGGGCATCGTCACCGAGGCGCTCAACCCGCTGCTGGACCTGTTGTCCAAGACGCTGCTGACCACGCCGATGCCGGACTCGCTGCCGCGCGTGGGCGAGCTGTGGGACAACTCCTGGCAGATCCTGCTCATCTCCTACGGCCTGCTCGTCCTCATCGCCGGGGTCATCGCGATGGGCTACCAGACCGTCCAGACCCGACACTCCATCAAGGAACTCGCACCCCGCCTGGTGGTCGGGTTCCTGGCCGGCGCCTTGAGCCTGTGGGTGGCGACCAAGGGCATCCAGATCGCCAACGCCCTCGTCGCGGCGATCATGGGCGGCGGGGTCGACGCGAACTCCGCGGGCGAGACGCTGCGCAACCTCGTGCTGGGCAGTCTCAACGGCGGCATCTGGATCATCTTCATCGGCATCTTCCTCGCCGGGATGCTCGTCGCGCTGCTCATCACCTACGTGGTGCGGGTCGCGCTGACCATCATCCTCATCGCCGGGGCGCCGCTGGCGCTGATGTTCCACGCTCTGCCGCAGACCGAGGGCATCGCCTACTGGTGGTGGAAAGCCTACGGCGGCTGCCTGGGCATCCAACTCGGCCAGAGCCTCACGCTGATCACCGCGATGAAGGTGTTCCTCGCCCCCGGCGGGTTCACCATCTTCGGCCCGACCATGTCCGGGTTGGTCAACCTCCTGGTCGCGCTCGCGCTGATGTACATCCTGTTCAAGATCCCGTTCTGGGTGTTGTCCTCGGTGCGTGGCGGGGGCGGCGGTCGCGGTCTGATCGGGTCGCTGGTAAGGGCGTTCGTCGCTTACAAGACCTTCGGTCTGCTCGGCGGCGGTGGCGCCAAGAGCCCGAAGCCCCGCCCATCGGGCGGCGGCCGGGGCGGCAACGGCGG
Source organism: Saccharothrix violaceirubra (assembly GCF_014203755.1). Taxonomy (NCBI): domain Bacteria; kingdom Bacillati; phylum Actinomycetota; class Actinomycetes; order Pseudonocardiales; family Pseudonocardiaceae; genus Saccharothrix; species Saccharothrix violaceirubra. The sequence continues at coordinate 4,558,345 of NZ_JACHJS010000001.1, read as the reverse complement.
CGGAAGTTCGAGCGGCGGCAGCGGTTCGTCCAACCCGTATGCCAACGCGCAAACCACCGCGAACGGGCAGTACGTTCTGCCGCTGCCCGGTGTGCGCCGGACCCGCCCGACGGGCAAGCCCGCGCCGAAGCCGAAGCCCGGTCCGGCCTCGAAGTCCTCCGGTCCGCAGGGCCGCCAGCTGGCACTGCCGTTGGGTGACGACTGGCCGGAGAACAAGCCGGTGCTCGGCCGCGATGGGCAGTACCGACTGCCCTTGGACGTCCAGCGCACGACGCCACCACCGGCCTCACCCACCGGGACGGACACCGGCGGTCGTCGCACCCGTGCGGCCGGGGGCAAGCAGCTCGAGTTGCCGTTGGACCCCTACCGGGGCAACCGCCCGAACCGGTCCGGGCAGTACCCGCTGCCCCTGGATGGGGTGCGCCGCGTGCCGCGTCCGGCGAGTCCGCCGCCCCCGCCGAGCCCACACCCGAGCGGGCGTCGGGTGGTCCAGCCGGAGCTGCCCTTCGACCCGTACAAGGGCAACCGGGCGACCCGCGGCGGCCAGTACCCACTGCCAGTGGACGGCGTGCGCCGGACTCCGGCGCCCAAGCCCGCACCCGCTCCGCCACCGCCGGCCTCGCCTCGCCCGTCCCCGCGAACGGGACAGCAGTTGCGGTTGCCGCTGGACCTGCCCAAACCAGCCAAGCCACCGACGACGCCGGTCTTCAGCTCACCACCGTCACCACCGGCGCCACCGGCGCCACCGAGTCCCAAACCAGGAGGTAAGTCCTCATGACCGCCCCCGTTCGTATCCCGGCCGATGTCGACATGCACGACCGCGTCCTCGGGCCGCTGACCGCACGCCAACTGGCCATCCTCGCCGCCGCCGGGGCGGTGCTCTACCTGACCTGGGCGGCCACCCGAGCCTTCATGCCCATCCCGGTGTTCCTGGCCTTCGCCGTCCCCGTCGGCGCGGCCTCGGCGATGCTCGCGCTGGGCAAGCGCGACGGCGTGCCGATGGACAAGCTGCTCGTCGCCGCGATCCGGCAACGGGTCGCACCCCGGCACCGGGTCGCCGCGCCCGAGGGCGTGCGCCCGGCACCTGCCTGGCTCACCCCGGACACCGACCAGGCAGCAGGCCGCCGCAAGGGCGGCAAGAGCCGAACCGGGCAGCCCGAGCAGGTTTCGCCCTCGGCGTTGCGGCTGCCGGCCGAGGCTGTCACCGAGACCGGGGTGGTCGACCTCGGCACCGACGGCCTGGCAGTGATCGCGGTTGCCTCCACGGTGAACTTCGCGCTGCGGACCCCGAACGAACAGGAAGCGCTCGTCGCGAGCTTCGGCCGCTACCTGCACTCGCTGACCGCGCCGGTGCAGGTGCTCGTGCGCACCGAACGCCTCGACCTCTCCACCCAGATCGCCGAACTGCGCGAGCGGGCGGGCGGACTGCCGCACCCGGCGCTGGAGGCCGCCGCGGTCGAGCACGCCGACTACCTGGTCCAGCTCGGGCAGCAGTCGGACCTGCTGCGCCGTCAGGTGTTGCTCGTGCTCCGCGAGCCGCTCGGCGTCGCCGCGCCGACCGACGGGTTGGGCGGGCCCGGCCCGATGGCGGTGCTCAGCTCGATGGCGGGCAAGCGCCGCAAGCAGGCAGGTGAACAGGTCGACGCCGGAACCCGCCGGGCGGCGGAGTCGCGCCTGGTGCGCCGTCTCGGCGAGGCGATCGAGCTGCTGTCCCCGGCCGGGATCGTGGTAACCCCGCTGGACGCCGGGCAGGCCACGGCGGTGCTGGCCTCGGCGTGCAACCCCGACAGCCTGCTGCCGCCTTCGGCAGGACTGGCCGGCGCAGACGAGGTCATCACCACCTCCGGCGCGGATCTCACCGAGGACGACATCGACGGCGGCTCCTACTTCGCGCACCGCGCCACGATGCCCAGCCGCGCGCCGTCAGGGAGGTCGGAGGACAGGGACGAGTACGGGGACGACTGGGACTACGAGGACGAGAGGGGGCGGTCCTGATGGCCTCCCGCACACGCAAGACCAACGGCAACCCGGCCGCTCCGACAGCAGCCTCGTCGGCTGCTGCCGCGTTCACCCCCGACGCCCTGTCCGTGGCCGCGCGGCACCTGGAGGTCGGAGGCGAGTGGGTCGCCAGCTTCGCCGTGGTCGGCTTCCCCCGCGAGGTGCACCCAGGCTGGCTCGCCCCGCTGCTGACCTACCCCGGCCGCCTGGACGTCTCGGTGCACATCGAGCCGATCGACCCCGCCACCGCCGCCTCACGACTGAAGAAGCAGCTCGCGAAATTGGAGGCCGGGCGCCGGCACACCGCCGAACACGGCCGCCTGTTCGACCCCCAAGTCGAGGCCGTCACCGAGGACGCCTACGACCTGTCCTCCCGCGTCGCCCGAGGCGAGGGAAAGCTGTTTCGAGTCGGGCTGTACCTGACCATCCACGCCGCCTCCGAGAAGACGCTCACGGATGAGGTGGCCGCCTTGCGGTCGCTGTGCGCGAGCCTGTTGCTCGACGCCAAGCACACCACCTACCGGTCCCTGCAGGGCTGGGTGTCGACACTGCCGATGGGCCTGGACCTCATCGGGATGCGCCGCACGTTCGACACCTCGGCGTTGGCAGCGGCGTTCCCCTTCACCAGCCCGGATCTGCCCGCACCGGACCCGACCAGCGTGGCCGCGCCCTCGGGCGTGCTCTACGGCTACAACGTCGGCTCCCAGGGCTTGGTGCACTGGGACCGGTTCGGAGAGGGGATGCACAACCACAACTCGGTGATCCTCGGCCGCTCCGGCGCGGGCAAGTCCTACCTGGTGAAGCTGGAGCTGCTGCGGTCGTTGTACCGGGGCATCGAGATCGCCGTGGTCGACCCCGAGGACGAGTACGCCCGGCTGGCCGCCGCGGTCGGCGGCACCTACGTCCACCTCGGCGCGCGCGGCGTCCGCCTCAACCCGTTCGACCTGCCGATCCACACCCGCGCCGACGGCCGCCGCACCGCACCGAAGGACGCGTTGGTGCGCCGGTCGCTGTTCCTGCACACCGTCATCGCCGTCCTCGTCGGTGGCGAGTTGGAGGCGGCGGAGCGGGCGGCGTTGGACCGGGCGATCGCCGCGACCTACCAGAGCGTCGGGATCACCGCCGACGCCCGCACCTGGACCCGGCCGTCCCCGACGCTGCGGGTCTTGCGGGATCAGCTCGCGGGCGCCGGGCAGGCCAGCGACCGGGCCGCGGGTGAGCTCGCAGCGAGGCTTCATCCGTTCGTCGAGGGCGCGTTCAAGCAGCTGTTCGACGGGCCCAGCAGCGTCAACCCCGAAGGCCACCTCGTCGTGTTCAGCCTGCGCGATCTGCCCGACGAGCTGAAGGGCATCGGCACCCTGCTGACTTTGGACGCGGTGTGGCGACGGGTGTCCAACCCGGCCATCCGCCGCCCGCGCCTGGTCGTGGTCGACGAGGCGTGGCTGCTGATGAAGGAGAAGTCCGGCGCCGAGTTCCTGTTCCGCATGGCCAAGGCGTCCCGCAAGCACTGGGCCGGGTTGACCGTCGCCACGCAGGACACCGCCGACGTGCTCGGCAGCGATCTGGGCAAGGCGGTCGTGGCGAACGCGGCGACCCAGATCCTGTTGCGGCAGGCGTCGCAGGCCATCGACGAGATCACCCAGACCTTCGACCTCTCCGCCGGGGAACGCGCGTTCCTGCTCTCCGCCGACCGTGGCCAGGGCTTGCTGTCGGCCGGGACGCAGAGGGTGGCGTTCCAGAGCATCGCCTCACCGACCGAGCACTACCTGGTCACCAGCAACCCGGCCGAAATCGCCGCCTACGCCGACACCGCCGAACCGGTCGACGAGGCCGACACCGCGTTCGTCGACCTGGGCTTCGACGAAGACGAGTTCGACTCCGACTCCGGCGACGACCAGATCCACCTCGACGCCGCCTGAGCGCCACCACCCGTACGCACCCCTCCCGTGAAGGGACTCGTTCATGCTGCCCCGAACACCGACGTGGGTACCGCCTGCCCTCGACCAGCCACCGGAACTACCCCTCACTACAACGCGCCCGCACTCGACGGCCCCTGTCGCCGCCGGGTGGCTGGAGGACTACCTGCGCGATCCCGGCGGCGCGCTACTCGCGTTGCTGGCCCGGCTGCGGGACCTCGCCCTGGACTGGGGCCCGATCGCGGCGCCGGTCCTCGCGGTCCTCATCACCGGGATCGTGCTCGGCCGGCGCTGGTGGGCCCGACGCTGCCACGAGCTGCTGCTGGCCGACGCCCGTCAGGTCACCGTGCTCGCCCCACCCCAAGTGGATCCCGCGGGCGGGGCGGCACTGTGGTCGAACCTGGTCGGGCTGCTGCGCCCTGGGTGGCGGCGGGCGTTCACCAGCCAGCCGCACGTGGCGTGCGAGTACGTCTTCTCCGAGGCCGGTGTCGCGATCCGGCTGTGGGTGCCCGGCCTCATCCCGCCCGGCCTGGTCGAACGCGCAGTGGAGGCGGCCTGGCCCGGCGCGCACACCCGCGTCGGCCCGGCCGAGCCACCCCTGCCGACACCGAACGAGGGGCAGCGGCGACTGGTAGTCGGCGGCGAACTGAGGCTGGCCCGCCCCGAGGCGCTGCCCATCCGCAGCGACTTCGACGCCGACCCGATCCGCGCCCTGATCGGCGCGCCGGTCGGTCTCGGACGTGAGGAGTTCGCCTGTGTGCAGGTGCTGGCCCGCCCGGTCACCGGCCGCCGCGTGCAGAAGGCGCGGCGCGCCGCCCGGCGGGTCCACACCGGCGGCTCGACCCGGCTGGTCGGGCGCGTGCTCGACGCGATCACCCCCGGCACGGGCAGCCGCTCGCGGCGTACGGCTTCCGCGTGGACGAAGACCGGGGCCTTGCACAGCGACCCGCAGACCTCATTGGAATACGCCGCGCAGAACCGCGCGATCGTCGGCAAGCAGCGAGGCAGCCAGTTCGAGACGGTCGTGCGCTACGCCGTGGCGACCCTGCTGCCCGCCGACACCGATGAGGCGGAGGTCCGCCGGGCGCGGGAAGTGGCCCGCGGACGGGCTCACGCCTTGGCGGCGTCGTTCGCCTCCTACACCGAGCACAACCACTACACACGTAACCGCATCCGCCACCCCGGCGCCGTGGTGGACTCCCGGCGGCTCGGGCGCGGCGACTTGTTGTCGGTGCCGGAGTTGGCGGCGATCGCGCACTTGCCCACCGACGAGGCCATCCCTGGCATCCAACGCGCCGGAGCCCGCGCCATCGCCCCGCCGCCTGGGATCGCAACGCCCGGCCCGGAGGCCAAGCCACTCGGGGTCACCGACACCGGCCACCAGCGCCCCGTCGCCCTGCGCGTGCCCGACGCCCGACACCACCTGCACGTCATCGGCGCGACCGGCTCGGGCAAGTCGACCCTGCTCGGCAACATGATCCTGGCCGATGCCGAGGCAGGTCGGGGGATCGTGCTCATCGACCCCAAGGGCGACCTCGTCACCGACGTCCTCTCGCGACTGCCCCGCTCCGCCGCGGACCGGATGGTGATCTTCGACGCCGACAGCAAGTCCCGGCCGCCGTGCCTCAACCCCTTGGACGGCGGCGAGACCGACTTGACGGTGGACAACCTCGTCAGTGTGTTCCGGCGGGTGTACTCGGCGTTCTGGGGACCGCGCACCGACGACGTGATGCGCGCCGCCTGCCTCACCCTGCGCAACCAGGAAGGCGTCGCCACCCTGGCGGACCTGCCCAAGCTCCTGGCCGACGAGGCTTTCCGCAGCCGGGTCACCGCCGGAATCACCGACCCTGTGCTGCGCGGGTTCTGGTCCTGGTACGAGGACCTCACCGACTCGTCCCGCTCCCAGGTCATCAGCCCGCTGATGAACAAACTTCGCGCGTTCCTCCTGCGGCCCTTTGTTCGGGACGCGATCGCGGGCAGACACTCCACAGTGGACATGAGCCAGGTCCTCGACGGCGGCATCTGCCTGGTGCGCATCCCCAAGGGTTCGCTGGGCGAGGAGACCACGCGGCTGGTCGGGTCGCTGGTGGTCGCCCGCACGTGGCAGGCCACCACGGGCCGGGCCCGCACCCCGCAACGGCAACGCAGGGACGCGAGCCTGGTCATCGACGAGTGCCACAACTTCCTCAACCTGCCCTACCCGATCGAGGACATGCTGGCCGAGGCCCGCGGGTTTCGAGTCGCGATGACCCTGGCCCACCAGCACCTCGGCCAACTCCCCCGCGAACTGCGCGAAGGCATGTCCACCAACGCCCGCTCGAAGATCTTCTTCAACGCCAGCCCCGAGGACTCACGCGAGCTCTCCCGCCACACCGCACCCAGGTTGTCCGACCACGACCTCGCCCACCTCGGCGTCTACCACGCCGCCGTGCGACTGGTGCTCAACGGCGAGGAAGCCCAGCCGTTCACCATGCTCACCCAGCCCCTCCCGCCCGCCGTCCCCGGCAGGGCACGGGAGATCCGCGGCGTGGCGCGCCGCACGGCGCGGATCCGCGCGACCGAGGCCGCCACCGGCGGGCCCGCAACCGCCGGCACCCGGCCACCACGCAGCTCGTCAGGTCCGGCCCGACCCGCGAACCGGAACGAGCCCGTCGCGCGCCCGCGTAGCGCCGACCCCCGCCGCAACGGCTGACCGCCCCGCTCGTCCGCTCGTTCACCCGCCCATCACGCCCCGGCGCGCTTCGCGCCGGGGCGGTTTCGCCCTGCCCACCCGGAGGTGCCCACCATGATCACCAATCCCACCCGGCAGCGTGCTTTGCGCGGCCACAAGCCGACCCGGCCCACCCCGCGTGTCGCGAACACCGCCGAGCACCAGGCCGTGCTGGCGTGGCGGCTGACCCCGCGCGACAAGTGGATCGCCCGGATGCTCTGGGAGCACAAGGTCCTCACCGCCCACCAGATCACCGCGCTCGCCTTCCCCAGCTTCCGATCCGGGCGGATGCGGCTGCGCGAGCTCTACCTGTGGGGCGTCGTCGACCGCTTCCAGCCCTTCGTCACCCTCGGCACCGCGCCGATGCACTACGTCCTGGCGCCCGCCGGTGCGGCCGTGCTCGCCGCCGAGGACGGCCTGGACGTCAAGGAACTCGGCTACCGGCACGACCGGGTCTTCGGCGTCGCCCACAGCCTGCGCCTGGCCCACACCGTCGGCGTCAACGAGTGGTTCACCGCCCTGGTCGACCGCGCCCGCAACCCTCACCCCGGCGAGCAGGTCGAGCTGGCGGCGTGGTGGTCGGAGACCCGCTGCGCCCGCCACTTCGGTGACCTGATCAAACCCGACGGCTACGGCCGCTGGAGGTCAGGTGAACGGCAGGTCGAGTGGTTCCTCGAGTACGACTTCGGCACCGAGCCGCTGAGCAAGCTCGCCGGGAAACTGGCCGGCTACGCCGCCCTCGCGCAAGCCACCGGTATTACCACGCCGCTGTTGGTGTGGCTGCCGACCTCGCGGCGCGAGGCCGCCGCCCGGCGGCTGCTCGCGAAGGCGTGGCGTGAGCTCGACGACCGGCGCTCGGTGCCGATCGCCACCGCGGCGGCCGAGCTGCTCAATCCCGAGGCCACGCATCCGAGCCCGGCCGACGAGGTCTGGCTGCCGCTCAACGCCCCTGCCGGAGCGTCCCGGCGACCGCTGTCGGGATTGCCCGACGCCTGGCCGCACGTGCCGCCGCCGGTCACGCCCAACGAGGAGGCCCCGGCGGGTGCGGACTCGCCGCAGCCGATGTCGCCGCCGCCCTCGCCGATGCCGCCTACCTCGACCAGCTCACGGGCGTCGCGCGGGGCGGGCCGGCCGGGGAGGTGGTGAGAGGTGCTCGCCAAGATCGCTATCGGGGCCGCGGCCATCCTGCTGCTCATTCCCGTCATGATCGGCCAGAGCGTGAGTGCCGTGGTGGACGCGCTGTTCGGCAGCTCCTCGAACACCACCATCGACTGCACGTCACCGATCGCCGACATCCCGCCCGAGTACTGCCTGCTTTACGTCGCCGCGGCCCCGGACTGTCCCGGCCTGGACTGGACGGTGCTCGCCGCGATCGGCAAGGTCGAGACCGACCACGGTCGGCTGAAGGCACCCGGCGTGACCGAGGGCGAGAACTTCGCCGGGGCCGGCGGGCCGATGCAGTTTCTCGCCCCGACCTTCACCGGCGTCATCGCCAAACACCAGATCCCGCCCGGCGGCGCGAGCCCGCCCTCGCGGTACAACCCCCACGACGCCATCCACGCCGCGGCCTTCCTGCTCTGCGACGAAGGCGTCCGGCGAGGCGACCTGCGGGCGGCGATCTTCGCCTACAACCACGCCAACTGGTACGTCGACAAGGTCCTCGAACAGGCTGCCAAGTACGCCGAGGCCGCCGCGACCAGCGTCGGCAACGGCGACTGCAACGCCATCCGAGCCCCCAACGCCATCACCCTCGCCGCGATCAACTACGCCTGCGGGCAACGAGGTCTGCCCTACGTGTGGGGCGGCAACGGACCCGACGGCGGACACGCGGGCTTCGACTGCTCCGGGCTGACCAAGGCCGCCTATGCCGCCGCCGGAGTGAACCTGCCCCGCACCGCCCAGACCCAGTACGACGCTGGCCCGCGCGTCCCGGCGGGGCAGCCGCTGTTGCCGGGTGACCTCGTCTTGTACGGCACACCCGGCAACATCCACCACGTCGGCCTCTACATCGGCGGCGGACTCATGATCAACGCTCCGACCTTCGGCCAACCCGTGCAGATCGACAAATACCGCTACAACGGCGACGACTACGCCGGGGCGACCCGCCCGGCGGCCTCTATCGCGGCGTGAACGGTTCGGGCTCACCCATCCCCGCGCCGACCTTGGCGGCGAAGGGCTGGCCGTAGGGGTCGACCAGCACGATCCGCTGGGTGAACAGCGGCGGCGAGACGGTGTCGAGGGTGATGATGTTGTGGTCGCTGGCCAGCTCGAAGAGCGTGTTCATCACCTCGCGGCTGGTGGTGCGGTCCGGGTCGGTCTCGACCGAGAGGCCCTCGACCCGGATCTCCAGCAGCCGGTGCTGGGGCAGCACGGTGATGCGGGTGTGGATGTGGCCGGGAAGTCCGCCGTCCTCGCGTAGCTCGGCGATGTCGGCGGACAGTGCCACGGCGATCGCCTCCAGCCGGTAGCCGCGTTCGATCTCTACCCGCGCGCCCCACACCACCTGCAGGTCCGCCGGGACGTCAGGTTCAGCCATGACGAGTCCTTCGTGAGTGCACGCCGTCGGACCGCCCGCCCACAGTCGGGTGGTCCGACACGGCGTTTGTGACTCGGGAGTGATGTCGAGTGGTGGGTGGGCTACCGGTCCCGCCGGGTACGGAGGTCGGCGCGCAGGTCGGCCAGCGAGCGGCCGTCGGAGGTGCGTCGCCACGCGCTCCAGCCGTGGTGGTGCTTGCCGCTCAGGGCGGTCGCGGCGGCTGACGGGGTGGCGAAGACCCGCTCGCCGTCGGCGAGCAGGAAGGTGCCGTCGATCCGCAGTCGAGCGGTGTGGCGTACCTCGCCCGCGCAGCGTTCCCACACGAGTTCCTCGCCGTAGGTCAGCAGGTCGGCCGACATCAGGTCTCTCAGGACCGTGCCCGCCCAGCGCAACGGTGAGGATCCGGGCCGATCGGAGGTCAGCACCGCCTCCCGGCTGAGCGTCTCGGCGGCGTCGATGTAGAGGTGCATCACGGCGGCGACTGTGGGGGCAAGGGTCCACGGCCAGCGCTCGTCCAACCCCGTCCAGCGCCCGATGGGCATCCACCGGCCTCGGTAGGCCAGCAGCACCTCCAGGTCGGCGACGTGGTGGTCGCCCGACCTACCGTGGTCCTGCTCGGGTGGGAGACGCCGTCCGGCCAGCCCTCCATCTCGGTGAACTCCATCGGCGTGAGCGCGCACCACTCGTACCCGTGCGGCGGGACGAACGACGGCGGCACCGGAGCGCGTTCGAGATTCGGCAGGAAGGTGGCGAGAACGTGATCGGCGACTCGGTCGGCGGTCTCGTCGCTGTCGGAGGGCTTGTTCTCCGGCGTCGGCTCGGGCAGATTCCTCGCGGCGGCCGTTCTCGCTCGCTCCAGCACTTCGTCACGGGGTAGCTGCGCGAGAGTGCGTCCGATACGGACGATGCCCTGCTGTGATGGGGAAGTCGTCGCCCATGTGTGCACCCACAAGCCGCCGCGCCCCGGTCCCCACGTGACAATTGAGATCGCGTTGTGGCGTGCGGCGGCCGTTCCTTGCACCGGCGGGTGCTCGTAGACCATGACCCCGATCTGCGCGGGCAGGTCCTCCGGGTGCAGGCGGTAGTCGGTTAGCGTGTCGGCGGCGTGACGGGCAAGGTCGGTCATGTCGGCGGAGACGTAGAACAACTCCGCCGCCGGAAGCTGGACCGCCAGCGTTCCGGCGATGGTGGCTCCCACATCGTCGACTCGGTCGAACACCCGTGATTCGGTGGCACCGTCAGGACTCGGTCCCAGGAAGAAGCGGAACCAGTTGTCCGCGCCGTCGAGCGTGGGGTCGCGTGCCCAGTCGGTCATGCGTGCGCGGATCTCGGGCACGTCCCGCGCCGTCACAGCGATCACGCCGCACCCCTGCCTCTTGCGGCCTCACCCATGCGCGCAAGGTGTCGGTCCGAGCTGTGGGCACCGCGGCCCTGCCGCGGCCGGCGCGCGGGTGTGGCGAGTTCGTTCAGGTCGCGCATTCGGTCAACCCCCTTGGTTCCAACGGTTTGTGTCGGGTCGACGTGTATGGACGCTTCGTGCGCGCGGAGGTGTCAACGCCTGTGCACGGCACGGGTGCGAAGTGGACCGGTTTGTACTAACGACGCAACGCGAACCGGCAAACCGTCCACAGGAGACAAGCGGTTTTTTGATGTACCGCTTGACTCCATGCGCCGAAGGAAGCGTCCATAGTCGTGCGGCCCGACACACCACCGGATGCGCACCGGGGCCGCACCCGCTCCGGCCGGGGCATGACCACCCAATCCGAAAACGTCACCAATGCGAGGTAGTCATGTCCACCAACCGCACCCTCCGAGCTGTCCCCGCTCCGGCGACCGATCAGGCAAAGCCGCGCACAGAGACCGAGGAGAAGCTGTGGCAGGCACTCCGGAACAACCCCGGCAGCACCGCCACCGCCCTGTCCACCGCCGCCGGAATCGGCAAGTCGACCGCGCCCAAGATCCTCAACCGCTGGGAGAACGACGGCCTCGTCACACGCACCGCCGGGATCGCCGACGGTGGTTCGCGCCCCGCCGACCGCTGGTCCATCACCACGACGGACGACCAGCCCACGGATGACCAGCCGACCGACGACCAGCCGACCGACGTCGATCCGGAGAAGCAGTCGGAGAAGCCTCAGCGGTTGGCACCGGGGGCGTTGCGCGGCATGGTCGAGGACTACCTGGAGGACAATCCGGGCGAGTTCAGTCCGAACGCGATCGGCAAGGCGTTGAACCGTTCCTCTGGTGCGGTACACAACGCGCTGGAGAAGCTGGTCGAGAGCGGCTACGTCGTGCGAACCAGTGACAAGCCGAAGAAGTACTCGCGCGCCGCAACGACTGCGGCGACAACGGAGTAGCCGTCCCCGTTATCAGGCGGGTCACCTCGTCACGTGCCTCCAACGGATCACGTTGGGGGCACGACGGCGTCCTGGGGTTCATGTGCCTGCATAGGGGTTTCCGGGTTGTTCGTCACCCACAGCGTCCAGGGAATGCTGGCAAGTGGACGACCCTGTGCGGGTCCGATCGCGGCTTTCGCGATCGTATGAACCGTTGGCCTGCTTGGTAGTTCGATGAGCAAGCGCAGCCGACGCCATTGGCGCGCGGGGCGATCATTCAGCCGATAGCAGGCGAACAGGCGCGATCTACCTACTTCCCCCCGAGAACTTCCGCACCGGTTCGAGCCACAGGGAGTTAGGGAGCCCCCGTGGGGCACCATGCGGATGTTCGCCCCCGAGCACGTGTCTCTATAGCCATCTCGCGGCGCAGGAAACTTGACCTCGGCCGGCGAATCCAAAAGGAGCCGGGGGGCTCTTGGGGGGCCGGGCTGTTCAACGGAAGACGAGGCGAGGAAAGGCGTTGCGGCCCGCGATGTTGTTGTGCGGGGCCGATGCTGGCGGGGCGGTGTGGGCGTGGGCTGGTCGTGAAGGCCGACCAGCGACCCGTTGGGGTCGCTGGTGGGTGGGGCGTGTGTGGCCGCCCCGTTGGGGTTGGGTGTGTGGTTCGGATCGGCTAGGAGGCGGCGTCCCATTGCTGGGTGGCGGGGTTCCAGGTTGCCTCGGTGAGCAGCCGGTTCAGGTCGGGTAGGCCGGGGCCGATCATCCAGCCGAGGCGTTCGCAGTCGACCTCGCCGGGCCAGCGGCCGGACCAGGTGTCCTTGCCGCAGTTGTGTTTGCGCTCGCAGCTCAGGCGCTGGAGCCCCGTGCGCAGGCACCTGGCCACATCGCAGCCCTCGACGTGTGGCTGGCCGATAGCGGCCTCGCAGTCCGGGCAGCGCGGCCGAGGTTCGGAAAGGTCTAGGAGATCGGGCATGTGTTGCCGTGCCTTTCGGTCGAGTCCTGGGTAGGGCCGGGTTGGACGTGGCCGGTTGCAGCGAGTCGTGGTGGCGGGTGGTCAACTCGCGGCATCGTGTAGCTCCAGATACGCCCGGTGATCACCCACGTGCGGCCTCGGTCGAAGGTGTAGATCCAGTCGGTGCTGCGGCTGTCCGGCCATGACCACGGCCAGCCATCGCGGGGGTGGTGACTGTGCCCGAGGTTCTGCTGGGAGAACGCCTCGAGCAGGTCGAGTGCGGCCTCGGCGAACGTCGTCGGGTCCGTGGCGTCGAGCATGTGTCGGCCGGAGTCGAGGCCCCGCAGGGTTTCGGGGTCGGCGTTGCCGTGGATAGCTCCGAGCCAGCGGGCTTGGCGTCCGGTTTCGTCGTAGAAGTCGGCGGTCGTGGGGATCATTTGCCGTGTGCGCGTTCGACGTCGGCGGGGTCTGGGAAGTAGCAGTCCTCGTCGCATTCCTGCGCGCCCCGGCTGGTGATGAAGGGGCAGTCCTCGCGGTGGTGTTTGGTGAAGGTGACGCTGCCGTCGGGGTGTTCGATGATGTGCAGCGCACCGCCGTGGGTGTAGGCCCAGGTGATCTCGTCGGGGTCGATGCGGTGCTCGGCGTCGTAGCCGTAGCTGGTCGCCAGGAGTGCGCTGATCGCGCCGTGCAGGTGCGGCGAGATGGTGCGTGTCGTCGGCGGGGCGGCGAGGATCGTGGCGACGCGCTGAAGGAGGCGTTCGGTGACCGGGCTGAGGAACCGCGCGGGATCGTCGATGTCGGGTCCTGGTGTCGGGGTGTTGTGCCACCAGTCGCTGGGCGCGTCGGCGGCGAGGCTGGTCCAGGTCATCTGGTCGTTGAGGACCTCGGCGACGGCGCGGCTCTGGTTGATGTAGAAGTCGCGTTCGACGTGGGCGCGGACGGTACGTCCGCCGATCTCGACGGTGCGGGTGTGGTGGTAGTGGTGCGGGGCTGGTGCCGGTGGTCTCGTCTCGTTCGGTCATCGAGGTGGTCATCTCGGAGTCCTTCCGGGTGGTCAGGTTCAGCGACGGGCGAGTTCGGTGCGCAGGTCGGCGAGCAGGCGGTTGTCGCGGACGCGTCGCCACAGGTGCCAGCCGTTGGCGGTGAAGTCGCAGAGGTGGGCGGCGAGGGCGTTGACGGTCGACACGGCGAACTCGTCCGGTCCGTGGTGGAGGACCCCGCCTGCCTGGACGGTCGCGGTGTGCTCGTCGAGTACGACCTGCTCGCCCTCGGCGAGCAGTCCGGCCTCGAGCAGCTCGGCGAGGCCGTCGGGTGTGCGGCGAGGCGCCGAGGCCGCGGGCTCGCCGGCGAGGCCGAGTCCGCGCGAGAGCCAGTCGGGCATGGCGGCGGCGATCGGCCCGGTCAGCGTCGCCCACTGCGCGTCTTGAAATGCGGCGTCGGCGAGGTAGCGCATGTGCACGAGCACCGTCATGGCGACCTCGTGCGGCCAGCGCGCGTCCACCGCCTTCCAGGTGCCCACGGTGCGCCACTCGCCCTGGATCGCGGCGAGGACCTCGATGTCGGTCAGGGTGGGGTCGGTGGTCGAGGTGCGCGGGCGGACCACGACGTCTCCGGTGTGCAGGGTGGCGGGCGGCGGTTCGGGTAGCCACACCCCGGCGAGCAGGTCGGCGGTGTCGGTGTGCGCGGGATCGGGTGCGGGGGCGTCCCCGGTGAAGCGGACCGGGGCTCCGGCGGCGTCGGCGGTCCGCACGGCGACCACCACGAGCCCCCACGCCCCGGCGGGTGGGCACATCGGCACGGCGGGCGGAACGGTGGGGGCGAGCAACACCGTCTCGGGTGGCAGAGTGCCGGGGATTGTTGGCGTCGTCGCGCCGTGGTGCGTGGTCACAGCTGTCCTCCAGCGGGGTGAGTGGTGTCCCCGAGGTATGGCCTGGTGGTCCGAGGTCACCGGGGCGGGCGAGTCGCGTCCCGAAGGAGCTGGTCGATCTCGTGCTTGGGCGCGGTGAGGATGGTGGTCAGCACGATGACGGCGGAGCCCTCGTCCAACGGGCGGACGGGAGTGCCGTCGACAGTGAGGTCGTGACCGTCGGCGGTGACGATCCGCCAGTCCCGCTGGCGGATGCGGTCAGCGCAGTAGTAGCTGCCGACGAGTACGCCGTCGCGGGTGACGGTGCCGTACAAGATCTGCTGCGCGTCGGCGGGGTCGTAGATGATCGAGGTCACCGTGCAGCCGTTCTCGGTGAAGCTGCGCGCGACGATGTCGACCTCGGGCGAGTTGGGTGCGGTCATCGGCCTTCTCCTTCGGTGTCGTGTCGGGTGTCGTGCGGGTTGGTGAGGCACTGTCCGGCGGCAGTGGGCAGTCCGGTGGCGGGGTCGCGCATGAGCGGGAGCGGGACCGAGGGCGGGTCGGCGGGTGCGCGCAACCACGCGTGGATGTCCGGGGGTCCTATGTCCTCGGCGGGTTCGCGAGGGTTGCGCGGGTCGAGTGGTTCCCAGCGCACTCCGCCGCCGACCGTGAGGAACACGCCGGGAGCGGCGGGGTCGAAGGCGACGATCCAACTGCTCACGTGGCTGGTCGCCCACGGCCACGGCCACCCGGTTCGGCGGGGGTAAGCCGCGCCGAGCTCCTCGGTCTCCCACACGATGAACAGGTCGGCGACGGCCGCGCGGTAGGTGGGCTCGTCGGTCGCGGTCAGCGCGAGGCGTCCGGGCGGGACACGCAGGAGGTTCTCGGGTTCGCATTCCCATTGCAGGGAGCCGAGCCACTCGGCGTCATGGCCGCGCCCGAGGTAGAAGTCGGTCTTGGTTGACATGACCTCAGCTCACCGGCCTTTGGCCGGCGCCTCGCGCCGCGGCCTCGCCGGCCGAGGGCAGCTCCGCGAGCACGGTGGAGGCGGTGGTCATGCCGACCACCCGAGGGCATCGGCGGCGATCGCGGGCAGGTAGCCGACTTGCTCACCGGTGCCGAGCCACACCACGGGCGGGTCGGTGGGCCGGACGCCCCAGGACTCGGCGTCGTCGGGGGTGCACACCACCCGCGCGAGAAGGTGCTCCATCGGGTAGCCGGGTTGGGCGGCGACCCGCAGCGGCGTGGCGGGGTCGTAGCCGGACAGGGCGGCGATCAGGTCGCCCACGGTCCGGGGGTGTTCGTGCGTCATTGGCGGGTCACCTCGTGGTCGTGGGTTGGTGCGGGGTGGGTGGTCCGGGGCGGGGGTGACCCGCCCCCGGACCGGTCGGGCTAGCGGGCGGTCGCGCGGAGGGCGGCGGTGGCGGCGTGCCCGATGGCGCGGGCGGTGGTGGTGGGGTCGGTCAGCACGTGGACGGTGGACCCGTCGAGCGGGGTGTCGTGGGTGCCGGTGGTCAGCCACAGCACGGCGCACCCGGACGCGCGCAACCGGTCGAGCTTGCGCTGCCCCGCGATGCGGGGCTGGTTGCGGTACTGGCCGTCGGACACGATGACCACCAGCCGCGCCGCGCCGGGGCGGGACAGCCCGAGGGCCCCGTCGAGGGCGTCCAACGCGACCGGGATGTCCTCCCAGTTGTCGTTGGACTCGAACTCGGTGACCTCGGCGGGCGGACGGCCGGGGTGGGTCAGCGGGCGCACGTGGTGCCCGAAGATCACGCTCGCGGTCTCGGTGGGCACCCTGGTGTGGCGGGCGGCGTTGGCCAAAATCCACGCCGCCGAGGCCACGTGCGCACACGCCCACCGCATCGACCCGGACACGTCGCACGCCACCCCGACCCGCAACGGCGGCACGGTGACCGGGGTGCGGGTGGTGCGGGTGAACGGTTGCGCGGTCACCACCGCCCCGGCGGCACGTTGGGCTTCGGCGGCACGCACCCCGCGCATCCGCAACCGCCCCGGCGGGACCTCCGAGGAGGACTTCACCGCGACCCGTTCCCGCACCCCGGCGGTGTCCAACGCCCGCGCCAACACCCGCGCGGCGGTGCACTCCTCCGGGGTGGGCGGACGGGTACCCGCGAGCCGGGTGGTCCCGGTCCGGGGACCACCAGCGGCGAACACCCGCCGCGCCGCCTTCTGCGCCTCCTCGGCGGCGGCGTCAGCCTTCGCCTTCTCGGCGGCGGCGACGGCGGCGGGGTCCTCGGGTGCCTTCTCCCGCGCCACCCTCGCCGCCACGCCGTTGAGCACGGCGGCGATCGCGTCCGCCAACGGCGACGGATCGGCGGGGGCGTTGCCGCTACCGGTGCCGGGGGTGCCGCCGGACGGGTCGGGGGTGCCGGACGGGTCGGGTGCCGCGCCGGGGTCCGGGTCGGCGGGGGTGTTGGGGTCGGTGTCCGGGTCGGTGCCGAGGATCTCGCACCACTGCCGCCCGAGGGCGAGCATGGTCTCGCCGTCGTCGTCGGCGGTGCGCAACGCTTTGCGCCACACCGCCCGCAACTTGCCCAACGTGTCGGCCCCGAGCACGTCTTCGATAACACGGGCGACGGGGGCGACCTCGGTGCGGGTGAGGACCCCGCCGTCCGCGCGTCCCAGCAACAGGGCGGCGGTGTGCGCGGCGTGCGCGGGGGTCATCTGCGGGGCGGTGGCGGGGTCGGCGAACAGGTGCAGATCGGCGGCGACGATGCCCTTCACGCACGCCCGCAACCAGTGGCGGTCGTCCGGGCGGCGGCGGACCTGTGCGGCTTCCATGCGCGGCTCTTCCAGCAGCATGGCGGCGGCGACCACGCCGGGCGGGGCATCGTCCGGGGGTTCCCACGCGGTGTGTTTGGCGTGCCCGCATTCGTGGGTCAGGGCACCCCACGCCGGGGCGTAGCGGGGGCGGTCGGACAGGTTCGCGGGGTCCACGGTGGCGGGGTCCACCCCGAGGTGGTCGCCGTCGACCTCGATCAGCGCGCGGGCGGGGTAGAAACACGCCGGAGCACCCCCGCCCGCGCCGGGCGCGACGGTGACCAGGAGGTCGTCGCGGTCGGCGATGATCGGGACCTCGTCGGCGAAGGCGGCGGACAGGGTCAGCCATTCCGGGCGGGCGGGGAACACGGCGGCACCGGTGGCGGTCGGGTCGGCGGTGAAGTGGGTGCTCACGGTGGCGGTCCTTTCGCGACGGTCGCGGTTCGCGGGGTGGGTCGGGTGGTCAGGGTTTCGGTGTGATGCGGGCACCGAGGGCGAGCGGGGTGACGGTGCGCCCGAACGCGTCGCGCACCACGGCGGTGACGGTGGCGCGGTCCTCTTCCGGCGCGATGCCCACGAGGTTTCCGGCGGCGGCGTCGGTGCCCAACACGGCGGCGATCTTCTTGAACGCCAACAGTTCCCGCAGTTGTGGTGCCCACCCGACCTCGCCCCGTTCCTGCCGGGTGGCGAGGTTGCGCGCCACGCGCACCGCCTTCTTGTCCACGCCCAACTGGTCGGCGAGGTCGTAGTCGCTGGACACCTGAACCTGCACGGAGAACCGGGACGCGAGGGCGTCGGTGAGCACCGCCCCGTGCACGCCGGGGTTGTGTCCGGCGACCACGTAGAACCCCGGCGCGGCGTCCACGACCTCGCCACCGTTGGCCTTGATCACGATTTGGCGGCGTCCGTCCATCGCGGGGTAGACCACGGCGAGCACGGTCGGCGGGATCAGGGTGGCGTCGTCGATGAACAGCGGCACCCCGTCCCGCATCGCGCGGACCAGCGGACCGTGCACGAACACGAACTCGCCGTCCGGGGTTTTGGTGTAGTCGCCCACAAAGTCGGCGACCACGGTGTCCCCGTCACCCTGAACCGTGATGCAGTCCGGGAACGCCGCCTCCACCACCGACGTCTTGCCCGTGCCGGGCGGTCCGTACAACAGCGCGGCGACCCCGGCGTCACGCAACCGCCGCAACGCGGTCACGTCCGGCATCCCGGACAGCAACCGGGGGTGGTAGTCCATCCCGTTCGGGCGTTTCACCGGACCGGTGACCACGCCCGCCGACCGGGCGGCGGACCCGCCCGCACCGGACCGGGCGGGCGTGGGCGCGCTGGTGGTCGGTTTCGGGGGCTTCGGGCGGGGCGTGCGCGGTGGAGCGGGGGTGATCCTGGGCGCGGCGGCGGACGCCGTGGTCGCGGTCGCCCGGTAGGCCAGCGGGGACGTGGAAGCGACCTCGGCCTCCCCCCGGTCCGCGAGCACCTTGCACGCGTTGCCGACCGCCCCGGATGACCGGTTCAGGGTGTGCGCGATGGTGCGGGGCGTGAGGTCGGTGCCCGCGTTGTCGGCGAGGACTTTGGCGACCATCGCGCGCAGTTCACCGTTCCCGAGCCGTTTCGGCGCGCCCGCCGGGGTGGTCGGCGTGGTGGTCGGTGCCGGGGCGGGTGGTGCGGCGGGTGGGGTGGGCGTGGTCATCGCGGGCGTTCCTTTCGGGTGTGCGGGGCGGCGGGTCAGGCGGCGAGCGCGGACTCGGCGGCGTCGGCGGCGGTCTGGTGGCGTTCGGCGTCGGTGTCCGCCGCTTCCGGGGTGGCGTGGTCCGCCGACCATCCGCAGTAGCAAAACGCGGTGGCGGTTCCGTCGTCATTCGTCAGGGTGTCGGCGTAACACATAATTGGCTCCCCGTTTTCGACATGGCTCGCGCCGGGCGTGGTATTCGGTGTGGTTTCCGGTTCCCCCGGCGACAATTCAATTATGACTCTGCGCCGCGCGTCATGCAATAGGTTTGGCAGCTCATTTTCAAGACTCTTTTCGTTCGACCCCGTCGCCACCATTCCGGAATCCCAACCCCGCGCGCGACCGCGCATTTCAAATCGAAATGCGATCACGTTTTCGCAGGCCAGAAGGCGACGAGCGACGAAAGGCGACCAGAAGACCGAAAGCCGGCGACACGCGCCGAATGCAAAAAGAAAGGGGCTAAGGGATATTAAGTCGGGGGTAATTGAACGAGAAAGACGACAATAAGAAGCCGGGAGCACCCGCGGAGCCGACACGGCAGACAGCCGGCCACCAGCCCGCCCCGATGTGTTCACCGGCTCGTGACCAAGCGAGTCTGGGATACCAGCGGATCCCCCTACGGGGCTCCTGACCGGCGTCTTTACTGCCGGGAGGGGGTGGCGTTCTAACAGGATCTCCAACCTGATCCCCAATGTGATCCCCCGTGTGAACCCCCAACGGAAGTGACCGTACGCGCTGTCGATCTCCACAATGACTACACAGAGTGACATTTCGCCGGGGTCGAGCTGAGTAGGAATACGGTGGGCGACGTCGGCCGTTTGGCGTAGCGCGGGAAGCTCGACACTCGTCGCCAGGGGAGGCGGGGGGTGAGGGAGCGGTCGCGCTGAGCAGGCACGATCGCCTCGACGGCAGACTCGGGGAAGGGCCTGCCGCAGGACGTGGCGAGCGGGCGCGCAGTGGGGGCCGGTCAGCGAACACGGGGAGGCGCGGTGACGGAGCGAGATGACAGGGTCCTTCGCGGACTGTATGACCTGAAGAACCTTTTCGGGGACAAGTGGGTACCCGCCATCCTGGTAGCACTCCGGGACGGCCCGCTGCGTCGGGTAGAGATTCTTTCCACGGTCAACTCGTATTCCATCGACGAGAATTGGACGGACAAACACGCTGTCCTGCACGATAGCATTCTGGCGCGCACATTGAAAAAGATGCGCGAACAGGGTCTCATCGTCCGCGAGAGTTTCGATAAGTCTTTTCCGCCGGAGGTCGCGTACTCGTTGACTCCAGCGGTCGCGGAGGTGTTGACGCTGGCAGAGCCTCTGATCGAGTGGACTCGTGCGCATCCGGAATTGCTCTCGCAGGCGCAAGCGCACAGCCGTCAAAGTGGTGCGGAGACGGCTATTCTCGATGACGTGGTCGATCTCGACTCCCCGGCCGGGGCCGGTCGATTCCACTCCGCCGACCGTCGCCCTCGTGCCGGTGGCGGCGTCGGGTGACCCGACGCCGCGCAGGAGGCCGCCGGCGGGGTTCAACCCGCTCGGCTGTGCCCGCGGTCGGCTCGTCCCGGTTCGCCGGGGGCCTCGTGGCGACGACGTAGCCGGTCGGCCAGGTCGACGGCCTGGTGCGTGGGCCGATCGTCGACCTCGGCAAGCCGTGTGGTGAGCAGGGTCAGGGTGCGTGGGATGGCGTCGAGCTGTCCGAGGCGTTCCTGCAGGCGCATGATGTCGCGGTAGATCAGCTCGTTGTGCGGGTCGAACGCGCGCGCGATCTCGAGCAGGTCCAGCGTCTGCTGGGGGTCGTCCTCGACCAGGGCGCGGGCCAGGGCGGCGACGGCGTCGATCGCGTCGCGGCGGATGGCCTCGCGGGCGGTCTCGATCCAGTCGGTGGAAAGCCCGTCGGCCAGAGGCCCGGTGTAGCAGTCGACGATCCGCCGGTACGCCTCGACCCGATCGGCGTCGGTGACGGCGGCGCGGCGGGCCGCCACGGCGGCGGCGAAGTGGTGGTAGTCGACCTCCACCAGTTCGGGGTCAATCTGGTAGCGGCCCTCACCGACCACCACGAGGTCCGACAACGCGTTGCCCGTCGCGGCGGCCAAGGCGCGGCGCAGACGTGAGAGCGCGGTGTTCATCGCGTTGGTGGTCCGCTCCGGCGGGCTCGTGGCCCACAGCGCGGCGATGAGCGCCTCGCGGCTGGCGCCGTCGGGGTGCAGCGCCAGAAAGACCAACAGCTCGCGCAGACGTGGCTGGAACGCCGAGGTGATCTCGCGTTCGGCGGTCTCGCCGTCGGGTGTTGCCGGTGTGGGACGCCACCACACCCGCGGCGGCCCGAGCACGCTGACGTGCAGCGGCGCAGACGCTCCCTCGCGCGGCTCAGCGGGGCCCTGTGGCCTGCTCCCCGCCGACAAGCCGGGCTGGTGGCCTTCACCGGCGTTCTGGGTTGTTGGGTCGACGTCGGAGCGAACGGGTTGGACAGGGCGCAGCCGGAGACCGAGTGACGTCGCTGGTGCGGGCTCCGGCCGAAGGATCTCCAGCTCACCGTCGCTTCGCCGGTCGTTTTCGGCGGAGGCTGCCAGCAGCTCCAGGTCTGTGTCGGCGACCGGCGCCTGGATGGTGCTCTCGGCGCGCGTGTGCTCGCTACCTGCGGGGCCGCGGTCGTCGGTGCTCGCGCCGGGACCGGGATCGTCCACGACGACGTGAGGACGCGGTACGACCGCTGGACGTGGTTCGTCGACGGCGGTCTCGGGCTCGACGTCCGGGTCGGTTTGATGCAGCAGGTCCAGCAGGTCGGCGAGGTGGTCGTCACCCAGTCGGAACACGCGCGCGCCGCACAGCGGCTCACCGAGGCCGGGGCTGGTGGTGGAGATGGTGCCGTCGTCGCGAACGTAGGCGGTCACCCCGCTGCTCCACTGGCCCAGCAGCAGTCCGGTCACGCCGACGGTCGAGCCGTTGTCCAACACCGCCTGCAACCTGCGGGCCTGGCGGCCGGGTGCGCGCGCCGCCAGCACGACGGGTTCCCAAGGTTGGCCGGTGGGCGGGAGTTGACCGACGCGAACCAGGGTCTCGGATTCGAGCATGTCCAGCGCGGCGTCGAGGTCGGCTGCCACGCGCACACCCGCTGGAAGCGGTGCCTGCGCCACGCGCCTGCCGAACAGGACCGCGAGGGCGTCGGCAGGCACGATGACCGTGGCCGGCCTGTCGGTGGTGGCGGCCGTGCTCAGGATGGCCACGAGCAACGCACGGACCGCGGCAGGCGCGCCCGCGCCGAGCAGACCCAGGCCGTGCGCGGACGCCAAGTCCACCGCGATCTCGCGGCCGTCCCGGACACCGACCGGCAGGACCGCTGCTTGGTCGTCGAGGACGTCGGAAACGTCGGCGTGGGTGCCGAGTACGAGCGGCGGTGCCGGTGCGCGTGGTGGACGTTCGGTCGGCCAGTCGAGGTCTACCTCGTCGTTAGCGCTGGTGGTGTCGTGGTCGGCGCGCAGGTGCGCCAGCCGCAGCTGGTAGACGACCGGGGCGACGGGTAGGTCGCTGCGGTCGCCGCTGCCCGGCTGGTACCGGCGTCGATTCCGCCGCCGGGCTGCGACCAGGGCGGCGCTGACCGCCGCGGCCAGGCCGAGGCCGACGAACAGTTCTTCGCCCCAGCTGATCCCCGGCTCGCCTGCCGCGTCGGTGCTCGGCGGCGCTTGGGTCGCCGATGGGGCCTGCGTGGTTGGTGGGGCTTCGGTGGTGACGGGTGGTTGGGTCGTGGAGGGGGCCGGTGTGGCCGTGCTGCTGGGTGGCGGCTCGGGTGCAGGGGGCGGGATGATCGGCGGTTGCACCGGGGCGGGGGCTGGTGGGGAGCTGACGGTGGCATCGTCAGGCAGGGCCATCTCCTCGCCGGGGAAAATCAGGCTGGGTCGGGTGAAGGTGCCGCCGTTCGGTTGGGGTTTGCCTTTGTTGAGCGCGTAGATCTCCGGCCAGCGGTTGCCGTCGCCGAGGGTGCGTTCCGACATCCGCCACAGCGAGTCGTACACGCCGGTGTCGGGGTTGTACGGAAGCACCACGGCGGATTTCACGCGGCTGGCCTGTTCGACCGCTCTGGTCGCCACGTGGTGTTCTGGCGCGCTGTAGGCGGCCGGTCGCACCACCGCGAATTTCCCCTGTTCGGCGGGTGTGCTCCAGGCGGGAGCCGTCGCCACCACCTCAGCTGCCGCACCACCCGCAGCGGGGCTCGTGGCGGGCAGGCTGGCCCGTTGACCGAGGATGGAGATCAGGACCGCGCCGACGAGCACGGCCGCGATCCGGTGCACTGGTCCGGCCGCCGACAGGTCGGGCATCCGGGCGTCGTGGGCGATCTCGACCGCGCAGCGGGCGACGTCGAGGGTGAAGAAGGCCCACACGAGCCAGGTCGCGCAGGCGAGGAAGTTCAGCAGGAATGTGGTGGTCATCGGGCCGAGCAGGACACCCTGGACTTCCGCCCAGGAGGGCAGGTGGTCCGGCAGGGGCCAGCCGACGAAGTGCGTCAATGCCCACGGCAGCCCGGCCAGCAACGCGGCCAGCACGGTGGCCGCCAGTACGCCGCGCACCAGCCGGCCGAGCGCGCGGAGCACCCGCCCGGCGCCCTTCCACGCCCGGCCTCGCGTTCGCCGACGCGACTTGCGGCGGGAGGAATGCGGGGTTGTGGCCATGACGTGCTCGTTTCCTCAACAGACTTGGGCGTAGTCGCTCGCCGTCCTGGTAAAGCGACGGCATGGGGGCCGTGCCGTAGATGAACCTCACGGGCGACGCCAACGTGGGTACCGATCAGCTCGCGCGGGCACCGATCAGCTCGGATGTGTCCGTCCGGGCAGCGACCGGGCTGTCGCCGGAGCTGCGCCTCTGCTCGGGTGCCTGTGCTCTCGATCCAGACGAAGAGGGCACGTCACCGTGCGCGCCGGTCGTGGTCGTGGCCTTCCTTCGCTTGCCGCGGCTGGGCTTGCGCCCCGCGAGCCACCCGGTGAGGTCGGATGGCTTGAGATCGGTGAAAGCCGCCAACTCGTCAACGTCGATGACGTCCTGGGCGCCGGCCACCACCTCGCCGAGCTCGCGTTCGACCTCGGCGAGCTGGGCGACGATCTCGGCTCGGCGTTGCGCAAGTTCACCGACCTGCTGCGCGGCGGCAGCCCGCCGCGCACTGCGGGCGGTGTCGGCCTCCTCGACGCGTTGGCGAATCTCCTCGGGCGTTGCCATGCTGCTTCCCCTTCTCTGCGATGCCGTGTTCACGGCGGACGACGATGTGGTCATGGATCGATCGCGGTCACCCCGCGCTGCGGGTGTGCGCTGCCCTGCCCGTGCACTTGGAGCGATCCAATGCCGACCAGGCCGAGTAGCTGGGTGGGTTGCGAGGCAGTGACGGTGACCGTGACGGTGTCGCCGGAGACGGTCACCGCGCCGGTGGCGCCCTCGGCGGTTAGGTGGGCCTGGGCGTTGGCGACCGCCTGGGCGGGCACGAGCTGCAGGCGGCCGTTGCCGCGGTAGGCGGTGAGGTCGATGGCCTGGGCGCCCGCGCGGGCGGCGGCCTCGGCCTGGCCATTGGCCCGCACTTTGGCGGCCAGCGCGAGGCCGCCGTCGAGGGTCAGGCCGGCCAAGGCCAGGATGCCGACGGTCATCGCCAGGACGAACGCGGTCACCCGGCCCTCGTCGGCGCGCCACCACCGCAGGCGTGTGCGCCACCATGTCGACCACGAGGTCGACCACCAGCTGCGCCGCGAGTGTCGGCCTCGCCGGGTCATGTCCCGCTCCCGGTGTTTAGGGTCGAACGCCAGAGGTCCACGGGTTCGATCGAGGTGGCCGAGAGGGTCTTGCCGCCGGGTAAGCCGAGGATGAGCGCGTCGCCGAAGTCGACGGCACAGGACACAGTCACGCTGACCGTGCCACCGGGACGCAGGCCGCCGGTCGACGTGCTCACCGACAACGACGCGCATGTCACCCCCGCTGACGACAGTGCGCTCGCCGCGGTCGACTGAGCCGCGGTCGTCGCGGCCGTTGGGGTGCGTTCGATGCTGGCGGCGCGAGCAGCCTGGTGGGCGGCGTCGTCGATACGGATCCGCGCGTCCACCCCCCGGTGGATCACGACCCCGACGAACACCAGCAGCATGACCAGGAACGGCGCCGCGATGGTGACTTCGGCCGCCACCGACCCGTCATCAGCACGCCACCAGGCCGCCCACCCCTGCCGACCGGGCCGGGCGCGGCCGTGACGCCGTCCTGGGCCCGTGACGGGCGCGGTGTGCCGGGCCATCGCCATCACCGGCCTGCCAGGTCGGGGACGAAGCGTTCGACGGGCCCGACGGCTTCGGCGTGCACCGGCAGGCTCAGAAACGGCACGACCGAGGTCGCGGTCCCGCTGACCCGGACCGAGGCCGAGGCGGCGTTGCGGTCAGAGGCGACTGTGGAGTCGGTGAGCGGGCCGCTCGCGAGCTGGTCGAGCAGTTGCCGCGCGCTGGACATGCCGGCTGCGGCGGTCCCGTTCTGGGACCGTGCCACGGCGAGTCCTTGGGAGGCGGCGGCTTGGGCGATGTGGGTGGCGTGCGACCAGAGCGCGAACTGCACGATGGCCAGCAGCATCAGCAACAGCAGGGGTGTCGCGATGACCAGTTCCGCGCTGACCGAGCCGCGATCACCGCGCAGCGCGCGACGGACCCGACACCATCCCGCGCGAGTCGCCCGTGACCGAGTGTTGTGCTTGTGGCTCATGGGGATCACATGGTGATGCCGTTGGCCTTCTCGGTGACCTTCGCGATGACGATCGCGATCACCGCGAGCGCGGCCACCACGAGCAGCGCGGTCACCAGGACGGTTTCGGTCGAGTACCCGGCCTCCGGCTGGCGGCGCAGCTTCTCCCACCGTGCCTCTACCACCGTCCACAATGCCTCGGCTTGAGTGCGCATCGTGTTTTCCTTCCTTGTCTTTGCGATTGGTCGTTGTGCGCGCGAGATGTCACAGTCCATTGAGGACCTGTGTGAGCGCGGGGTAGGCGATGAAGGCCAGGAACCCGAGGAACAGCGCCATCACCGGCAGGCTCATGCGCTCGGTGGCGGCTTGGGCGTCGCCTTCGGCCTCGGTGATCTGCTGGGTGCGCAGTGCTCCGGCTTTGGCGGCCAGGGAGGTGCGGACTTTGGCGCCCTCGGTGCCGGCCAGGCTGACCGAGGCCGCGAGCTCGGCGAGCTCGGTCACGTCCAGTTCCTCGCCGAGCTGGCGTAGCGTCGCCCACGGGGTCGTGCGCGTGAGGCGGGCGGTGTCCAGGGCGCGGCGGATCTGCTCGAACGCCCACCCCCGTCCGATATTGACCGAGTCGCCCAGCGCGCTGTCGACCCCGGCTCCCCCGGCCAGAGTGATCCACACCAGGTCCAGGTAGGCCGAGAGGGCGTGGCGGAACCCGGTGCGCAGCTTCGCGGCGTCGGAGCGGGCTTGCAGGTCCGGCAGGACGAACCCGACGGCCGCCAGGACGAGTCCGGCGATGATCGGAAACTCGAAGCCCGGTCCGAGCCCGGCCACGGTGAGGACCACGGTCAGCAGGACCGGGAGCAGCAGTCCGGCGACGGTGAGCGTGGCCTTCTCCGCCAGGTGGGTCGAGGTCGAGCGACCGATGACCGCCAGGTCCTTGGCCAAGCGCGGACCAGGGAGCCCCAACGCGCGCAAGGGGGCGACGGCGGGTCGGCCGAGCCGGACGGCCCAGCCGGTGTCGTCGGTGGCGAGGATGGGCGCCGGAGCGGGTGGTGCGGTGGCGTGGGCCAGGACCGCGCCGAGGGCCGGTCGTGGCGGGAACAGGTAGACCGCCAAGGCCCACAGACCGATCCCGGATCCGATGCCCAGGGCGATGTAGGTGATCACGGTGTTCACTCCTGCCTCGCGGTGACGAGGACCGGTGCCGGGCTGGTCACCGGGTCCTGATCGGCGGTGGAGAGGAAGCGGTCGGGCCGGACGACGCGGGCGATGCGGTTGAGCCACGCGAACCCGGCGGCGAACAGCGCGCCGATGCCCAGCAGCACAATCTGCCCGGCGGCACTGTCGTAAGCGCCCATGTAGTTGCGGTTGAGCAGCACCAGGGCGACGGCGAAGGCCAGGGTGGTGCCGACGATGACGCGTACCGAGGTGCGGGTTCGGGCGCGGCCGGCCTCGACGCGCATCCGCATCGAGGCTTGCCCGCGGGCGGCGTCGGCCAGCGAGCCGAGCAGGTCGGCGAGCTGGCGGGTCTGTTGTTCGGCGGCCAGCAGCAGGGCGGCGATGACCAGGTCGCCAACCGGGTCGTCCAAGCGTTCGCCCAGGCGACGTAGTGCGGGCGCGAGCCGGTCGCCGTTCTCGATCCCGGCGGCGAGCTCGCCGACCTCGCCGCGGATGGCTGTCGGCGCCAGCGGCGCCGTGGCGAGGATGGCCTGCTCGAGCCCAGCGGCGGCCGACAGGGTGTCGCGGAGCATCTCGGTCCAGGTGGCGATGGCCTCGATCCGCGCGACACGGCGGGCGTGCTCGGGATCGCGGCCCAGCACCCGCGGGAGTGCCCAGGCGGCGAGGCCGACCAGGACGGCGCCGACGACCCAGCCGGTGAGCAGCCCGGTCACCACCCCGACCGTGATGGCGAGGGCGATCCGCAGGCCGCGGTGCTGGTCGACGGTCCGGGCCGCGCGGGTCCGGGTGCGGCGCTGACGCTGGGGGTCGGTGCCGCGCCAGCCGAGAACCACCAGCAGCAGACCGAGCCCGGTGCCGACACCGAGCAGCGCCGCGGCGGCCGTGGTGGGGCTGAGGGTGATGTTCACGGCCCCCACCAGCCCTCGGGGTTCTCCAGCACGCCGGGGTCGAAGCCGACGTCGACCAAGTCGTCGAGGGTGTCGCTGCGCAGGGCCCCGGCCACGGGGCGGGCGCGGCGGTCGGGGCCGGGGCGGTAGACCTCGTTGGAGATCACTTGCGGGCCGTCGGCGCCGACGACCTCGCGGATCGAGGACACGACGCGGGTGCGTCGGTCCTCGGCGCGGGCCAGGTGCACCACGAAGTGCACCGCCGAGGCGACCAGCAGGTTGGTGGCTTCCAGTGGGAGCCGTTCGACGCCTTGGGCGGCGTATGAGGCGAGGCGGGTGAAGGCAATGCGGGAGCTGGAGGCGTGCAGGGTGGCCATCGAGCCGTCGTTGCCCTGGCTCATGGCGTTGCACATGGGGATGACCTCGGGACCGCGGATCTCTCCAACGATCACCCGGTCCGGGCTCATCCGCAGGCCCCACCGGACAAGTTCGGCCTGGCTGATCGCGCCCTCGCCTTCCACGTTGGCTTCGCGGGCCTGGAAGGCGGTCACGTCGGCGTGGATGTCCGGGTCGTGGTCCAGGCCGAGTTCGAAGGCGTCCTCGATGGTGACGATGCGCTCCAGCGGGTCCATCTCGCCGGCGAGCGCGCGCAGGAGGGTGGTCTTGCCCGCACCGGTGCCGCCCGTGATCAAGACGTTCTTGCGGGCCTTGACGAGCGCCCGGAGGAACGCCTCCAGGCCGGGGTCGAGGGTTCCTCGGCGGCGCAGCTCCGGGAGGGTGACGGTGAGGTAGCCGTGGCGGCGGATCGACAGCGCGGTGACGCCCCCAGCGGTCAGCCCCATCACGGCGAACAGCCGCTCCCCGCCGGGGAGCTGGAGGTTGACCGCCGGGGAGCCCTGGTCGAACCGGCGTTCCTGGCTGCTGGCGCGAGCGGCGAGCAGCCGGACCAGGTCGGTCAGCTCCTCGTTGGAGCCCGCGATCGGGGCGACCGGGGCGCGGCGGCCGTCGTTGTACTGGACGAAGACCCGGTCGTAGCGGTTGGCGTTGATCGTCTCCACCGTCGGGTCGTCCAGCAGCGGTTGGAGCCCGGCCATGCCGAACAGCTCGTTGACGACCTCGCCCATGACCCGCTGCTCGACCTCGCGGGGCAGCAGCTGCCGGCCCGCGGCCAGTTCGTTCTCGGTGTGCACGCGCAGCGCCTCGTCGAGGATGCCGCGCGCCAGTTCGCGCCGGGCCTCGCGGGTGGCGGTGGTCCCGGTGCGGTCCTGTTGATCGGCAACCCGCTGCGGAAGCTCGGCGTTCAACCGCTCCCGCAGGTGCTGCCGCAGCCGCGTCGTGGCGGCCGACAGATCGGCTGTCTCTTCGTCGGGTTCCCATCCCAGCGGCGGCATACCGGCGTCGGAGCCAGGCGCGGCGTTACCGAACGGGGGCGGTCCGGGCTGCTCTTGGTGGGGGCGAAGCGGCACTGGCGCGGGGTACTGGTTGGTCGGGTACGTCACGATGCCTGCCCTCCCTGCTGGTCGCGATGGTCGGCGGCGGGGCTTGGTGCAACGCGGATGCCGTTGGACGAGACCGCACCGGGTGGCACACCCGGCACCGAGCGCAGGAGCGGAACTTGGGTCACCGGCTCAGGGGGCCGGGGTTGTGCTCGGCTGGCCGGTGTGCGCTCGCGGGTGGCGAGTTCGGTGGCGACCCGGTGGGCGAAGCGGCCCAGCGCCGAATGTGCGGGGCCGCTGCGACCCCAGCGCAGCTTGTTCGGCCGTCCGCACAGCACGGCCGCGCCGTTCGGGTCGTCGGGCACGCGCCCCAGCGGCGGGACGCCGAGTTCGCGGGCGACCTCGGCGGTGGAGTAGCCCTCGCCGACCAGCAGCAGCACGGGGTTGGGGCTCCAGCGGCCGACGGTGGGCAGCCGACGCGGCAGGTGCGCGAGGTCGTCGGCGTGAGCCCGCGAGAGCAGCACGATCGCGTCGGAGGCGCGCACGATCGGTAGTGCGGGCGAGCCGGGGTCCACGCGCCCGCAGTCGGCGATGACCACTGTGCCCGGCTGGTTGGCCGCCGCGCGCAGCACACCGAGCCCGCTGGTTGGGTCGGGAGCCAAGGCCGCCAGCGCCGCGCGGGCCTGGTCGGCATCGGGTGGGGCGGAGATCACCGGGAGGCCGCCGGGAAGCTGCTGGGTGTGCCGCCACACCAGGTCGGCGTCACCACCGCGGCGCGCGGCGGCGGCGAGGCTGACCAGGCCCGGTGTCGAGGACAGCGAGAACCGCAGGCCGAGATCTCCGCCGGAGGGGTCGGCCTCGACCACCAGTGCGCGTGCCGGGGCGGGCCAGCGGGCGGCCAAGGCCACGGCCAGCGTGGTGGCGCCCGGTGAGCCTTTCAGGGACAGGATCGAGATCAACATCAGCGACCTCCAGCGGAGAGCATCACGATCGACAACTGACCGGCCGGCACTGCGGCGACCTGGCGGGCGGCGGCCTCGGACAGCTGCACCGAGACCACGGTGTTCTGGTCGTTCGCCGGTGTGGTCACGCTGGTCACCACCGCAGGCCAGACGGTGCCGCCGTCGGCGGGTGGGCTGGTCACGGTTCCGGCCTGGCCGGGGACGAACACCACCGACACGCGAGCTCCCGGTCCGACTTCGGCGGGGAACTGGCCGGGTTTGAGCGCGAGGGCGGCGATGGCTTGGCCGTTCTCCGGGAGCGCGGCGCCGCCGACGGCGTCCGGGGTGAGCAGTGCTCCGGCCGACAGGCTGGTGGCCATCGGCTTGCCGACCACGATGGCCGCCTGGTCCGCGCCGACGACCGCGACACCGGGGTCGACCGCGACGTTGACCTGCCGCAGGTCCTGGGTGGTAAGTACGTGCCCGACCGGCACGCCGCGGGCCAGTGCGAGCACGGCCCGGCGGTCGCCGGAGTCGAGCGAGATCAGGACGAACCCGCCCGCACAGACCAAGACGAGCAGCACACCGAGCAGCAAGTACGGCAGGCTGCGGTGGTTGGAGGCGCGCAACCGCGAGGCAGGTTGCTTCCTGTCGTTGCCGATCCAGAGGTTGTCGGCCGCGGTCGAGGGCCGGCCGGTCTCCGGTCGGGCGGTGTTGGTGTTCACGCCTGGACCTCCGAAGGCATGGGGCAGTGCGCCGCGTCGCCCAAGGGTGATCAGCGAGCGGAACCGGTGTGGGCGTTGCCGTGGCTGGTGGACCGGTGGGGACGGGGTGGTCAGCCGCCGCTGGTGTTCAACGCCTGCGATTCCGCGACGCGGAAACCGGCGCTGCCGGTGGTGGTCATGTCCGGGAAGGTGCCGTCCTGCCCCGCGCCGGACCAGGTCACCGTCCAGTGCACCGTGGCCGTCACCGGGAACGTCTGCCCCGGCATGCTCGCCGAGGAGCGGCGGTAGACGTGGCCGCAGTCGGGCGAGGTCGACATCGGGTCGATTCCGACCGTGTAGGGCGTGCCGGGGCCGACGCAGGTCACGGTGCTTCCGTCACCCGTCGTCCACGTCACCGAGGTCGGTGTCGCGGTCGCCGCCACCGACGCCCCGGGGGTCGACGCCGACGCCGACACCGGCTTCCATTGGTCGATCCACAACCACGTCGGCAGGTTCACCAACTGATCACCCGGTGGACTCGCGACGATCACCGGCGTGGGCGGTTGCAGACGGTCGTACGCGGCGTGCGCCAGCGACTCCGGCGAATCCAGGCTCGTCGTCCCGGTGTCGTCCGCGGGAGTCCACATGAGACCTTGGAAGTCTTTGCCGTCCGGGCCGCATCTCGTCACGACCCACCTGCCCGGCGTCGTCGCAGTGTCGGGAGGAGGCAGGTCGACCGGGATCTCTCGACACGATGGTTCGGCGTGCTGTTCGAGGTGCGGCGGTGTGGTGATCGCCGAACCCGACACTGTTCCGGTGTGCGAAGACGAGGTGGTGCCGGCGGCGAGTTCGCAGGCAGCTGTGGGGTGTTGCGCACAGTCCACGCTGCTCCACGGCCCGGCAGTGGCGACCGGCGCCACCACGACGATCAACACGACACCGGCTGACACCGCCCCGAGGGTCCTCAACACGATCCCACCGCCTGAACGCCGAAGTCCGTGACACGCCACTGCCCGTCACCTTGCAGTTCGACCACCGCGTCGATCCGACGTCGCCCGCGCTCTTCCCGGTCGACTTCGTCGCCCGTGGCCGCGTCGTGGCTGGTCCAGTTCGTGGAGTCGCCGCAGTCCTCGACGATCACGCTGGTCGGCGCGGCGGCCACGACCTCCGGATGCAATGTCGGCTCGCCGCGGTACACGACCCCGCGCTGCCGGTCGTCGCGCAACCCGGTCGTGAGCGTGGACAAAGCGGTCCCGCCTGCGTATCGGGCCAGTTCCGGGGAGGTCCAGTCGGCGGTCGTACCCGCCGAGGCGAATGCTTTCCACATGCCCCGGTAGGCGGTCAGGGCTGCTTGTCCGGCGGTGGTGTCACCGTGTTCCGCAGTCGTCGCGTCGATGGTCTCGGTGGTGGTTGTCGGGTGTGGGGTGTCCGTCGGCATGGCGGGCCCGCAGGAGGCGAGGACGATCGCCACCACGATCACGGTCGCGAGGGCCTGGAATCGCGGCATGTCTTTCCTCAATTCGGGATCGTCGTGGACGAACGGCAGACACATGGCGGTTCACCTCACAGTGCCGGAACCGACGACAACGCGCCGCCGATGATTGCGGGCCCAACGGCTATATGCGTGCCGGGCGTGATTCGACCGAGAATCAGCAGGACCACTCCGGTCACCGCCGCCAGGACGAGTGCGCCGATCACGGCGGTCAGGACGTGCGACCATCCCCACCACCCGGTATAGGCACTCACCGCAGCCAGGAGTTTGACGTCGCCGCCGCCGAGCGAAGCCACCGTCGCCACGGCGATCGCCGCGATCAACACCACGGTCGCCGCCACGACCGCACGGATCAGGGCCTGGTCGTCGCCGGAGCGTGCGAGCAGCGCGAGTCCGACCACCGCGAGCGCGACCGTGCCGAATGTGGGAATCCGCTGGCGGACCCAGTCGGACCAGGCCAGCCAGGCGCCGACGAGGACCAGCCAGCACCAGGCGTCCGCGAGCGGCGATCCGGCGAACCTGTTCTCCACCGCCATCAGGGCACCGGCCAGCGACAGGCCGATCGCGGCGATCTCCCACACCGACCGGCCTCGCGGCGGGAACACGGCGACGATCGCCTGGCGTGGCCCGCTGGAGGCGATGAGCGGTGCGGCGACCGCTCCCACCAATGGCCAGATACCACCGGACATGATCACCTCTCCGTTCCACGAGTCGGAAAACCGGCCTCGTTCGAGTGAAGATTCATGCGAAATCACGACTCGGACACCGTCCGGGAGGCCATGATCCGCATATCGTCGGTTTCGCCGAGGACCCGTTGTCCGCCGGTTGTGACCACGATGGCCAGGCAGGTGCGGGGGAACAAGGGGGGAAGGTTGCTCTGGTGAACGGAATAGGGAAGAAGGCTCCGGAGGCGACGGATATAGGGGGCGAGTTGCAGCGGTTGCGGAAAGCGGCGGGCATGTCCCGTCGTGACCTGGCCGACCGCACGCACTACAGCCCCAGCCACATCGCGAACGTCGAGAACGGGATCAAATCACCGAGTCCGGAGTTCGCCCGTGCCTGCGATGCCGCGTTGGGCGCCGACGACGTGCTGACCGCGCTGGTGGACGTGGGCCGGAAACCCGCCCGGAACCCGACGACGCGTCGGGTTCCGGCGCAGTTGCCCAGGCCGGTCCCTCTCATGGGGCGCGACGGGCTGCTGGAGGAGTTGGACCGCGTGCTGGCCCGGTCGCGCAGCGCGGGTCGGGCACCGGTAATCGCGCTCGACGGAGAGGGCGGGGTGGGCAAGACCGCGTGTGCCGTGGCCTGGGCGGACAGGGTCCGTCACGACTACCCGGACGGCATCCTGTTCGTCGACTTGGCCGGGCACGGCACCTCGGGCCGGGTCGACCCGTTCGCCGTCCTGGAGGGGTTGTTGCGCGATCTCGGGGTGGACGCGGCCGAGGTCCCGACCACCCCGGACCGGCGGACGGCGATGCTGCGGACCGTGCTGGCCGACACCCGCACGCTGCTGGTGGTGGACAACGCCCTCGACGACGACCAGGTCCGACCGCTGTTGCCGGGATCGGCCGACAGTCTGGTGGTGGTGACCAGCAGGCGTCGGTTGTCCTCGTTGGCCGTGCACGAGGACGCCGTGTGCGTGCACGTGGACGCGCTGGACGAGGACGCCGCGGCCGGTTTGTTGCGCGAGGTGGTCGGCAGGGAACGGGTCGACACGGAACCCGAGGCCACAGCGCGGATTCTGCGGATGTGCGCCTACCTGCCG
This sequence comes from Saccharothrix violaceirubra, assembly GCF_014203755.1. Classification (NCBI taxonomy): domain Bacteria; kingdom Bacillati; phylum Actinomycetota; class Actinomycetes; order Pseudonocardiales; family Pseudonocardiaceae; genus Saccharothrix; species Saccharothrix violaceirubra. The sequence continues at coordinate 4,524,451 of NZ_JACHJS010000001.1, read as the reverse complement.
CTGACCGTGCGGATCGCGGGGAACCACGCGATCGTCCACCCGCACGGGAGCCTCGCCGACCTCGCGGACGAGATGTCCGCCATCGACCACCGCCTGGACGTGCTCTCCGGCGAGGCCGGGAACATCCGCGCCGTCTTCTCCTGGTCCTACGCCGGGCTCGACGCCCAGGACGCGCGTCTGTTCCGACTGCTGGGCCTGCACTCCGGAGACGCGTTCTCCGCCGAGGCCGCCGCCGCGCTCGCCGGCATCGAACTGTCGCACGCGGTGCGGGCGCTCGACCGCCTGGTGGCGCTGCGACTGCTGGAGGAAGTGGGAAAACACCGGTACCGCCAACACGACCTGCTCAAGGCGTTCGCGGTCGAACGCGTCCACTCCGAGGAGGACTCTGCCCAGGCACTGGCCGCGACCACGCGCATGGTCGACTGGTACCTGCACACCTCCCGGGCTGCCAACCAGGTGTTGGCTCCCCACCGGCGCGACCCGGAACTCGGACCGCCCGTCGCGGGCGTGCCCTCCCCGCCGGAAGGGTGGACCTATACACAGGCGTTGCAGTGGTGCGAGCGCGAACTGCCCAACATCGTCGCGGTCACCGACGACGCACACCGTGCGGGACTGTGGGACCGGGCGTGGAAGCTGCCGGTGTGCCAGTGGAACTTCTTCTACCTGCGCAAGCACTGGTCGGCCTGGTCCGCCTCGCACGAGAGCGGCCTGGCCGCCGCACGTGCCGGTGGTGACGTGTTCGGGCAGGCGTGGGTGCTCAACAACCTGTCCCACGCCTACCGCGAGCGCGGCCATCGCGAGCAGGCCGAGGTCATGAGCCACGAGGCGCTGCGGATGCGCGTCGAGATCGGGGACGTTACCGGGCAGGCGTGGTCGACGGTCGCGCTGGCCTTCCTCGATCTGGAACAGCGCCGCCCCGACGCCGCGATCACCCGGTTCACCGACGCCCTCACGCTGTTCCGCCGGGTCGACGATTGGTACAGCGAAGCGATCGCACTCGGTGGTCTCGGTGAGGCGGCCCGCCTCGCGGGACATCCCGAACAGGCGTTGGGGTACCTGTCCGACGCGCTGACCGTCATGGACGCCGCCGCCGACCGGTTCGGCCAGGGGTTCACCCTGACCAGGATCGGCAGCACCCTGCACCTGCTGGGCCGCCACGACGAAGCCGCACGCCGGTTCGACCAGGGACTGCGGGCACGGCGGGAGAGCGGAGACCGCTGGGGCGAGGCCGACACGCACATCGCCTTCGGTGACGCCCTGCTCGCCGAAGGCGCCCATGGCAGGGCCGCGGACCAGTGGCGGATCGCGTTGGCGATCCTCGACGAACTGGACGACCCCCGTGCCGACGCCGTCCGTCGACGCCTCGACCCGACGACCCCGTCGCCCAGGCCGTCACCGCCGGACACGGCTCCGATCGGTCAGGCGCGGTCCGGCGAGCGGTGACCGCCGATCCGGTGCAGCAACCGGTCCAGATCGTCCTCCACCAGCAGCCGATCCCGTGCCGTGGGCTTGAGGAATCCGTGCGTGTCCATGCCGTCCACCATCGCCACCAGCGGGTCGTAGAACCGGTCGAGGTTGAGCACCCCGACCGGTTTGTCGTGCAGGCCCAGTTGCGCCCAGGTCCACGCCTCGAACAGCTCGTCCAACGTCCCCGTCCCGCCGGGCAACGCCACCACCGCGTCGGACAGTTCCAACATCAACGCCTTGCGTTCGTGCAACGTCCCGACCACCCGCAGTTCGGTCAGCCCCGTGTGGGCGATCTCCAGGTCGACCAGGAACCCGGGGATCACCCCGACAACCTCGCCGCCGGCCGCCAACGCGGCGTCCGCGACCGCGCCCATGGTCCCGATTCGGGCGCCCCCGTACACCACGCCGATCCCGCGTTCGGCCAACGTCCGACCGACCGCGGCGGCGGCGGCGAGAAACTGGGGCGAGGCGTCGGAGGACCCGCAGTAGACACAGATGCGCACCCGGCGAACCTACGGCTCCGACCGCTCCATCGGGCGATGGCGGGCACGGACACCGGCTGATTGGGTGAACGGGTGCGCCTCGTGATCGACACCGACCCCGGCATCGACGACGCCCTGGCCATCCTCTACCTCGCCACCCGCCCCGAGGTCGAGATCGTCGCGATCGGCACCGTCCACGGCAACACCACCGCACACCAGGCCGCACTCAACATCCTGCGCGTCCTCGACATCGCCGACCACCCGGACGTCCCCGTCGCCGTCGGCGCGGCCCGCCCACTGGCCCAACCCCTGCACACAGCCGAGTTCGTCCACGGCCCCGACGGGCTCGGCGGACATCCCGGACCACCATCCACACGGGACCTGGCGGGAACCTCGGCGGCCGAGCAGCTCGTCCGCCTCGCCCGCGACCATCCCGGCGGACTCACCCTGCTCGCCCTCGGCCCGCTGACCAACCTCGCCCTCGCCCTGCTCCTGGAACCCGAGCTTCCCCACCTGGTGGGCCGGGTCGTGGCGATGGGCGGCGCGCTGGCCGTGCCGGGCAACATCACCCCGTACGCCGAAGCCAACCTCTGGCACGACCCCGAAGCCGCCGACCTCGTCCTCGCCGCCGGGTTCGACCTCACCCTCGTCCCGCTCGACGTCACCGAATCCGTCCGCGCCGACCGCGCCTGGTACGACGCCCTCGCCCACGCCGGTACCCGGCGGGCCCGGTTCGCCACCGCGATCCTGCGCCACTACGGCACCTTCTACGAGACCGTGCTCGGCCGCCCCGAGTACACCCTCCACGACCCGCTGGCTGCGGTCCTCACCCTCGACCCCGCCCTCGCCGAGCACCGCATGCTGCCTGTCGCCGTCGAACTCACCGGCACCCACACCCGCGGCCGGCTCGTCGCCGACCTCCGCCTCCTCGCGGAGGACGCCGACCTTCCCGGCGTCATCACCGACCGCGCGCCCGTCGCCGTCGCGACCGCCGTCGACGCCCCGATCGTCCTGGACAGGCTTCTCTCCGCGCTCACCTGAGCCTTCGGCTCGGCGGGTATTCCTACTCCGCGAGGCAGGGCAACGGGAAACACTGCCACCCGGACGTCACCAGGCGAACGCTCGAACCCATCGACAGGATTCGAGCCACGCCCGGAGACACCATGTCCTACACACGATCCGCCTTTATCTCTGCCGTTGCCGTCGTGCTGGGCACGGCGAGCCCGACCGCGGCGTCGGCGCTGCCCGCCGTCTGCGGGTTCACGTCCGTCAACCCCGATCACCACCACGGCGCCACCGCCGTCTACCGCCACTGCGCCGACTCGTTCGTCCTCGTCCGCGTCGACACCGACCACGGGCCCTACACGCGATGCCTCGGCCCCTGGACCGAACTGCCGTTCTGGCCGCACGAGCGGGTCGTCAACGCCTACTACGTCACCACCCCTCCCACCCTGCTCGACCTCGGCGACCACCGGATCTGCTCGCTGACCCAGCCCTGACAACCGGTGAGACAAACGAAAACGACCACTGGTCCGGCCGTCCGCGGCCGAATATTGTTCCAGGCGGCGACGGACTTTCTGGCCGTCGCCGCCTTTCCGATATCCGGACGGTCCCATTCGCTTTCACCCGGACGGAGCCGACCGTCGGGATCGTCGTATCCGCAGGTCAACCCATAGGACGCCAGGTCGACGTCGTATCGACGGTGCGTGAACGCCATGGTTCGTCCGCGCGCCGGGTGTTTGTCTGTGTCAGCGGGGTCCACGACAGCCGGACGGTTCCGGCACCACCGGACGCCGCCCGCGTCGGCACGGTCAACGGCCATGCCCGCGTCGGGGACACAAATGAATCGGGACTCGCTGACCACCGGAGTGGACGATGAAGCTCTCCCAGCGATTCGTGGAACCTCCGGTTCCGCGATGCCCACAGACCAAGCTCGCTGTGCAGCTCTTCCTCGTGCAGCCGGTGTGGGTACGGAGTCGGACCACCGCCCAGGGCGGTGGCGCACGATGAACAACAGCAGCAGCCCTTGGGTGACGACGTGCCACGACGTCGTAGGCCGCCCTCGGGGCGTGATGGTGTTCGTGCGCGGTTCGACGGTCGTGCTGGTGGCACCTCCAGGTGAGGTGGCCACGCTCGACCTTGCCGAAGCCGAACGGTTCCTCTCCGTCATCACCCTGGCCGCCGCAGGGGCCGCCACCTCCGCGCCCGGTGGAACCCTTCCCTGCGAAGAAGTCGACGGTACGGCGAGCACGGTGACGCGGTACGGCGACGGACATCCTCCCGCCGTCGCAGGACGTCCCGCTTCACCGTCATGTCGCGGCGGAACCGGGACCCCGGCCGGTTCCGCCGCGGCCTCCCCGACTCGGACAGGGACCGTGTGATGTCACCGGTCATGGTGCTCACCACGACCATGCCCCTGGTGTTCTTCGGCCTCCTGTTGCGGTCCCCACGACCCGATGCGCACAAGGCCGGCGTCGGACGGCATCGGCTCGCGGCGCGGGCGGGAAGGCACTGGCGCGAGCCGAAGCGGCCTCCTACGCGTGCGCTGCGGCGGGCGGTGAGGACCGCCGGAACACACGGGCTGGGACTCATTCGCGATGACCCGCCCGTCCGGAAACTCTGACGGCTGACGCCGAATCCCTTACCGGCAAGGACTTCAGGCATTCCCAGGCGTCGCCCGCGTGGCGTTGTCGCCACGCCATCCGATCGACGGCGGGGCCGGGGCCAACCCTTCGAAGGCGCCCCGGTTCCGCCGTGCCAACCCCCTTTGCCACGGAGGTGTGTTCCGCATGAGCACGGCAACCATCACAGGCCCACCACCGCAGTCGACCGGGCTCGATCCCGACGCGGGCGAGGACCGTCTGCTGGGCGCGTTGGTCATGCGCGCCGGATTCGGCGGCGAGGTCAACCACCGACTCGTCCAGTCCATGCTGCGCGCACCGATCATCGCCGTACCACGACGCAACAGCGTGGACTGGATCTTTCTGACCGGACCACGCACACCGATGAGCCAGTCGACCATCGCCGACCTCATCGCCGCGAAGGTCTGGTGGTACGACGACCCCGGCTCCATCCCGTTCCCCTCCACCCACCACGAGGATTCGCGATGGGTGCAATGCCCCGAGGAAGGCGCCGCGCTTCCCGAGTGGGCGGCTCTGGTCGGCGCGATCCGCCGCGCCCTGACCGGGGCCTGGTGACCGGGCCATGTCGATCGACAACACGGCGCGCCGCCATCCCGAGCACACGGTCGTCATCGCCTCCGGAGGCATCGACTCCACCGTCCTGGCCTACTGGCTGGCCGCCCGACACAGCCGTCTGACCCTGCTCTCGTTCGACTACGGGCAACGGCACCGCGTCGAACTCGACCACGCCGCACGGATCGCACGGCAACTGGAAAGTCCACATCGGATAGTCGACCTGACCTGCCTCGGTGAGCTGACGACCGGTTCGGCGTTGACCGACAGGACGGTGGCGGTGCCGGACGGCCACTACACCGACGGCTCGATGGCTGTCACCGTGGTGCCCAACCGCAACGCCATCATGCTCGACATCGCGGTCTCCTACGCCGTCGGGCTGGGGGCCGACGCGGTGGCGTTCGGCGCGCACGGCGGCGACCACGCCGTCTACCCCGACTGCCGACCCGAGTTCGTGTACCTGTTCACCCGCAGCACGCGGGCGGCCAATGAGGGCCTGCTGGCGCCGGGGTTCCAGGTGATGGCCCCGTTCCTGGCATTGACCAAGCACGACATCGTCCGCGTCGGGAAGGCGCTGGGTGTGCCGTTCGCGCTCACCTGGTCCTGCTACCGGGGCGGGGACACGCACTGCGGCACCTGCGGAACGTGCACCGAACGCCGGGAAGCGTTCCGGGGCAACGACATCGAAGACCCGACCGTGTACCGGGCCGAGCAGGCATCGGAGGAGTCATGACCGTGGGCCCCGGGGTTTCCGGACCTGAGCGGGGCCGTCTTTCCTCCGGTCACGGCTCGCGCGTGTCGGGATGCGAACCTCGTCACGGTGATCGGGGGATCGTGCCTGCCGCCCAAGCGATTCCGACCCTAGCGCACCCGGATACCACGACGGCAACCCCTGTACGCCGGACACACTCGTTGATGCCCCACCTGGACGAGCGGCATCTGCGCATCGCGTTGCGCCAGTGCGGGCGGCGCCTGTCTGCTCCGGGCGCGGACGGGATGACCTTGGGGCAGTTGCGCGAGTGCGCGACCAGACTCCTTCCCAGGCTCGCCGGCCAGTTGGCGGAAGGGACGTGGCGGCCTGGCCCGCTTTGTCATATCCGGTTCCCGACCGCGGTGGTTCCTACTCATCGCTCCCGGCTGTACGCGCGGACCACGTTCCTCAACGCCGCCCCTGTCGAACTGGCCTCACCCGGCATCGGCATGAGGGTGGTACGCACGTCGTGACCACGACCCTCCACACCGGACTTGCGCCCGCCAAGGGGCTGATCGTCGTCTCGTGCAGCAGGGAGAAGCTCGTCACCACCACCCCGGTCCCGGCCGCCGAGCTGTACCAGGGAGCACTTGTCCCGCGCCTGCGAGGCCTCGCGCCCGAGTACCGGGCGCGGGTGCGCATCCTGTCCGCCGCGTACGGGTTGCTGCGCCCCGACGACCTGGTCGGCACCTACGACAGCAAGCTGCGCACCCTCGGCGCCGCCGTGGCGCTGCGCTCGCGGGTGGCCCCGCACCTGGACCTCGACCTGCGCACGGTGCGACACGTGCTGGTGGCACTGGAACCCCTGTACCAGTCCGCCGTCTCATGCCTGTTCGACCGGATGCCGGAGTGCATCACCCTGTTGCCGGACCCGCTGGACTGGTCGGGGACCAGCGCGGTGCTGTCGGAATGGGGATGGTTGTGACCGCGCCGGACCAGCCGGTGCCGCTGGGCGAGGAGCTGGTGCGGCACGGCAACGACCACGGGTTCAGCACCCGCCTGTGGGAGGCGTCGGCGGACGGGATCGGTTGGCACCGGCCCACCCCACCCGACTGCCGCACAGCCGACGCGCGCACGGTCACCGTGGTCATCCCCGCCCACCAGGTCGGCTACTGCCTGCGGACCGTGCTGGACGCGGTGGACGACCAGCACCACCGGTACCCGTTCGAGGTCGTCGTCGTGGACGATGCCAGCACCGACGACACGTTCACGATCGCGACCCGGCATCGACGGGTCGACCGGGCGGTGCGGCTTCCCCGTCGGATGGGCGCGGCCACCGCGCGCAACGTCGGCACCGTGCTCGCGCGCGGGCAGACGGTGCTGTACCTGGACGGCGACATGGTCGTCCCGCGCCACGTGGTCACCGACGTCGCTGCCCGCGCCACGGACACCAGCGTGCTGGTCGGGTTCCGCCACAACCTGCCCTACGAGACGTACTCACGAGATCCCGCGATCCTCGACGGCACTCCGCATCTGGGTGCCGACCACCGGGTCGTGTGGCGCCCGCCGGTGGACACCGTGTTGCCCTACAGCGGGATCACGCTGACCGAGTCCCTGGACGGACGTCCGCTCGACGCCAGCCGCGACTTCGTCGACCTGGTCGACGACGCGGAGAAGCGGGAAGTCGTCAGGTGCACGACCTCCCCCTGACAGGTGCGCGGCAAGGACTTCGCGGACCACGTCCAGCGAGACCTCCTGGTCTGCCGGGATCTCCGCACGATTTCCCTGGATGTCGTAGACCACCACGCCTTCAACGCCCGGATCGCCCAGGGTCGCCCGCGGAGGCTCCCAGTTCTCCTGCACGAAGCCACGATGCTCGCCGATCCCGGCGTTGACGAACGGCCGGTTCCAGGGATCGTCGGCATCGGTGATCTCCACGATCGCCGGACACGGGTGGCCGGCCGAGAGCGCGCGCACGCGCTCGATCACGACGTCGAGTTCGTCCCGGGTACGGATGATCACCGGGTTCCCGGCAGTCTCCCGGTCGAAGATGGCCTGCAACGTCACCAGGGTGGCTTCTTTCCTCCGCCGAAGATTCGCTCGCAGCCGTTCGGACCGAATGGCCCGGCCGAGACTTTCCGCTTGACGAGCATCGATTGTCACCGCCACGCGCCGCGAGAGCGGCGAAGCGGCTGTAAAGTTCCATCGGCGACACGGCGTGAAACCTCGTCCCACTCTCGGATCACTCGCCGATTTCCGTCCGGGTGTTCATACCAGTTTTCGCGAGTGATCGGGACATCGGAATAGATCGGCTCGTAAGTGATCGCATAGATTTCTCTCGCATCAGGAAACAGCGTACGAAGGCAGTGGATGGCGCGGCGGTGGTACCACTTGCATACGACGGCGACGGGTAGATCGCGATCCACGGCTTCACGGAGATACGGCAAGGAGAACTCGACATTTTGCCAGGTGTTCGCCGACCGGTCCTCCTGTCGGATGCCAGAATCGTTCACCCCGTTTTCGAGAAGCAGACGACGGAACTCGCGCGCCTCCACAATTCCGTTGCGCCGGTTCACTCCGCCCGTGGCGATGACGAGTGGCGCCAGTCCCTTGTTGTACCGGTCGACCACCAGGTCGACCGGCGTCGCCTGATTGGTTCCGAAAATAAAGTGTGCCGCAATTCCTGGTGGTGGCGCGGTCACATCGACATAATCCGTGATCGCGGCGACCTGCGCACTTGTGTACCGCTCCCCGTTCATTCGTTCCCTCCGACTGTGACACTGTCCGCCAAACTCCGGCATAGTTCGTGGTACTCGACAACTTCGGGAAGGGATCTGTGGGTGCGCATCAGGGCCTGGTCGAGCTTTCGGGCAAGTACGAGCGTAGGCCACACCACGCTCCCGTCAAGGGCCTGACGTCCTGCCGCGACGGCGCCATCGACATCGCCGATTCCAGCCCTGGCAAGTCCAAGAATCAACAGGGTCCGCGAATGGTTGGACGACAGGCCGCCATGGTCGCCCGCATCGGCCCCGTATGCAGTCTCGATAACCCTTTCCGTGGCGAGGGCGGCCTCTTCGAACCGCTGTAGAAGTAGCAGCGACGTAGCCGTATACGGCGGATCTTCCGAAAGTGCGATCGAGAAAACGCCGCTCCTCGTGGTCGATGCTTGCAGCCCCTCAATCGCTGCCGTAGCGCGCTTCTTGGCTTCTTGCATCCTTCTGACATCTCCGACCATCGCAACGGAACGCATTTCATGGGAAGCCAGTTTGGCAAATACCACCGTTCCCGGTGATGCGATCCGTTGACCAGTTCCGCTCAACTCGGCCGAGCTATTGGTCCGCCCTTGATAGTAGGCCATCGTCGCCCGAGTGAAGGTCGCCCATGCTGCGATGTCGCGATTTCCCGAGTTGTGGCCGTGTCGTTCCGCGTCGAGACACCATACGAGCGACGACCCGTGATTACCCATATAACTTGTCGCGACGGCAAGGAGGTTTGATATCCAGCCGGTGGAGGCAATCACGTCTGCGCGTCGGCGAGTCGAAGAATCCGATCGGACCAACAGTGAATCGGCAAATTTTCTTACTGCGAGCAAGTCGCCGTACACCTCCGACGGCGGCGCGACGGGTAGTTTTTCGGAGTAGTGGCAGACTAGTTCTTCGAGGCAATCTGCCGCGATGTCGAGAGTGTCGGCATCCTGTGAAGTCACAATTTCCAGCGCCTGCAGCACTGCGGGCGGCGTGGATAGAGTGGCTCCGATTGCGGTGATTCCGCTGGTTTTCAAGAAAATTCGGCGGTTCGGTTCACTCGACTTGACCGGGGAGGGCGATTTCCCTACGTCAGCCTCCTGCAATTCATTCCCCGGAACGGGCGCGGTGCCCGACTGGCCAAATCTGCCGTTGTCAGGCTTCCCTGGAGCCGTCTGATGTTCCGCTACCTGTAGTGAGTTGCTCACCGGGACACCGGCCACGTCGGGGTCGAGCAGGTCGTCCAACTCTTCGAGGGAAACCTTCAGCACCCTTGCCAGGCGAGGGCGGCGCCATGGTTGAGGGGTCAGAACACCACGTTCCCAACGCCCGACGGTGGAAAACTCCACGCCGACCGCCTCCGCCAGGCTTTCCTGGGTGAACCCCATCGCCCCACGCCGAGCCGCGAACGCCTCCCGCTTGGCACCGGACACACTCACGTTCATTTCCTCCCGAAACGGCCACAAAACTCCTTTGCGGCCTCTTGTTCGCAGCCTTCTTGATGTTGGTCTATCGGCCTCGCCAGGCCAGCGGCGAGAGGGCGACCGCTGCCTCGGCGATCCGCCGGGCGGTGTCGGTCGTGAGCCCCTTGAGAGCGGAGTCGATCCAGCCGTCGACGCGTCGTACGCCGGTGTCGCGGTATTCGACGGCCTGCAGGAGCATCTCCAGCTTGTCGGCGTCGCGGGCGCACCGGGCCTCGACGGTGTCCTTCGCCTCGAACTCGGCGACGGCGTCGCGGACGGTGTCGCGGGACCGTTGTGGGAGTCGTGCGGTCTGGTCGGCGGTGATGGCCTGCGGGTCGGGTTTGGCGAGGTAGTCGCCGGCGGTGTGGGGCAGGTCGCCGGTGCGGGTCTCCTGGGTGTCGTGCCACAGCGCGAGCAACGCCGCGCGGGCCGGGTCGGCGCCCTCCTCGGCCGCGATCAAGGTGGCGAGCTGGGCGACCCGGGCGGTGTGCTCGGCCACCGACTCCGGGTCGCGGACACCGGCGTGCCACCACCCGGCGCGGCGCATGCGTTTGAGCACGCCGAGTTCGAAGCCGAAGGCGGCGAGGGCGTGATCGGAGTCGGACAAGAGTTCTCCCTAGCGGCCGGAGAGGCGGAGGGCGTAGCGCAGGCCGGCGACCCGGTCGCGCCCGGTCCTGGTCAGTACATCACCGGCCGCCAGTGTGTCGAGGGCCGTGGTGAGCGCGGGCCGGAGGCGCCGGTGGGTGTCGAGCAGCCCGGGGCGTGAGGCGACGAGGGTGTGGAGGGTATGCAGGTTGAGCGGGAGGTGGGGCGAGGCGGGGTCGAGGCGCCCGGCCAGGTGGGTGAGCAGTGCGCCTCCGTGCCAGGCGCGACTGTCCTCGTCGGTCATGAAGGAGTCGTCGGTGCGCACGTCGCGCAGCTCGCCGATCCAGTAGGCCCAGTAGTTCAGGTTCGCGATTTCGGCTTGGGTGCCCGAGGTGCGGTCCACGAAGTCGTGGATGTGTTCGTTCTCGCCGGTGGAGGCCAGGGCGACGGAGGCGGAGCGCGCTTCGAGCAGGCCGGTGACGTCGCCGTCTGTGATCGTGCGGTGTCCGGCCCGGTGCCATTCGTCACGCAGCCAGTCGGCCACCTGGCCGCGTCGGTCGAAGCCGACCAGGTACACCGCCTGGCGCCGCAGCAGCGGCTCTTCGGCGCGGCCTGCCCGTTGCGCGGTGGACAGCAGGTGGTCGAAGAACCGCGTGCGTTCGTCCGGGTGCAGCAGCGGATACGCCGAGACGGGCCCCGCCGGGGCTGTCCGGACGAGGTCGTCGAGTTGCGGTGGGGTGTGGCCGGTGAGCGGCCAGGTGATCAGGTTGGTGACGTTCCTGCGGTGCACGGCGGCGGCGAGGGGGTGGCGGTCCGGGTCGACCCAGGTGGCACCGGCGGTGATGCCGGTGGACAGCACCAGGTCCGCTTCGATCGCCTCGTGCAGGTACCGCCTGATCGTCGCCGGCGCCCCCGCCCTGCACAGCCGCGCGCTCAACGCGAGAAGTTCCCCGGCGCCGGTCGCCGCCAAGGGGCGGCGTCCCGACTCCCAGTCCCGCACGACGGCCACGTCGACACCGACGAGTTCGGCCACTGTCTCCTGGGTCAGCCCTGTCGACTTCCTGCCCAACGTCAGCACGAACCCCGACACGATGCCCAGCGGAGGCCACTCCCGGCGACTTGTCGACGCCACGACGTCCTGGACCACGCCGGAATCGACCGGATCGCCTTCGACGTCGGACCGGCGGGTCGACGCAACGACCTCCTCAGACTGAGGGACATCGGGCGCTTTCCGGGTGGCCTCGGCCGAGCCGGGGCCGAGCAGATCGTCCAACTCTTCGAGGGAAACCTTCAGCACCCGCGCTACCCGAGGGCGTCGCCAGGGGTGCGGTGTCAGGGCCCCACGCTCCCACTGCCCGACGGTGGAGAACTCCACCCCGACCGCCTCCGCGAACGTCTCCTGGGTAAAGCCCATCAGTGCACGACGCGCGACAAGAGCATCTCGTCGATAAGACATGAATAACACCCCGACCCGGTCGTTTCGATATCACGATAGCCGGACTCCGCGCCGGTTCCGCCACCTGCCCGACGGGGAATACCCGTTCGGACTACGAACCGTAAATTCCTGTTTTCGCAGGCCAGAGACTTCGACGCCGTGTTCACGCCTCGTCCGCGCCGCCCGTACGCCCTGGTCGCGGATGATCGGCGGCGGTGGACTGTCTTCCTATTCGCAACCGCCCGGCGGAGCGGTACGCGCGAGGTTCCGGCAGGAGGTTGTCGCAGTGGTGCCCCGGAATGCGTCGAATCGCCCGAAGCATGAAGGCGATGCCATCCGGCACCGTTGCGGGGACCTCGGGGTCGATCCGTGATGCGGGCGCCCTCGTGGGACTCCGCGTCGGCTGACCTGGTGGCGCCCGGAGAGTTCGGCTGGGTGCGGCAGGACGGCGAGTGGCTGCACGTCCGGGTCCAGCCCTACGACGAAGCCTTGGTCCGCGCTCTCGGCGGCGTGATCTCCGTGTGCAACCGCCGGGGCATCTACCGGAACTACTTCCCGTGGGAGATCCACAGGAATCGAGGCGCCTCCGGTCTCGGCGACGGACGCCGCGCATAGAAGTCCGGCCGAACGAGTAGTGAACCGGTTCCGAGTCTTCGGCCTTGGCCTGGGCAACTGTTGCATTTTGGTAGGGAAACGAGGTCGGCCACATGGGTTCACCGGTCGTCGTGAAGGCAGGCCGCCCCTCCGACCGGTCCACCCACTCCGTGGTGCGGGCTCGCGCGATGCTCGAATCCCGGTCGTGCGCGGAAGCCGCGCGATCGCTCATCCAGGTGGCGCGGACGATCACCGCCGGCGACGAGGAGAACGTCCTTCTCCTTATGGAACTGGGCTACGAAGCCCATCGTCGTGCACCGCGCTGCGCGGATGTCGCCGATGCGTGCGCCCACATCGCGATCTTCCTGGCCTCGCACTCGGCCCACCGCCGCGCCGCGATGTTCGCGTTGCTCGCCCGGCGGACACGGTCGGAGGCCGGGGACCGGTTCGGTGAGATGTCCGCGCTCCGGTTGGCCGCGCGCGTGTTCCGCTCCGCCGACCGCCTGGACCGGGTCCTCGACTGCGCGGACGCGATGGACAGGCTCATGAATCCCGAGTGCTCGCCCGTTCTCTTCGCCTCGTGCCTGCGGGCGAAAGGCGTGCTCATGCGCGAAGTCGGACGGCCGGACGCGGCGATCGACCACCTCGATCGTGCCCGCGCGATCCTCGACCCGCTCCCCGGCCCCCTCGCCCGCCGCACCCTGGCCCTCACGCTCGTCAGCGCTGGCCGGACATCCTGGGAAACCGGGGCGTACCAGGCGGCACGACGACGTTTCCGTTCCGCAGCCACCATCCTGTCGATGGTGGACCAGGTCGGTGCGGACGAGGCCCACCGGATGTCGCAGACCATGCCCGGCAGCCCGCTGGCCCCCTCCGAGACGTTGGTCGACTCCGACTTCGGCCATCCGACGTGGCCTGACCGCCGTGCCGCGGGTGTGAGCACAGCGGTCCGGACATGGAACCCCCGGCACCTCGACGAACACCTCGATGTGCCCCTCCGACCGGCATGAAGTGGTTAACACCGAAGATTCCGGCGCTCTCCGTTGCATTCGACCAGGACGTGGGCACCGGCACCGGGGCTTCCCATGGCAGTGGGGAGCCCCGACCCCTGTCAGGCCATGCCTACGAAGAATCGCTGCTCGGACGCGATATCGCAGTGTGAACGCCGGATCGGCGCCGCGTCGCCGCTCTGGTACCGACCCGCGACGATCCGTTGACTGGTTCGCGTCCGCATCACCCGCCATCCCCCGGAAAGCGAGTCGTGTTCCGATGCAACGGATACCGCCTCCACCGTCGGCCGCCTCATCCCGCCGGTCGGGAGTGGACGGCCGATGACACACAAGATCGTCGTCGCGGTCTCGTTCGAGTCCGGGCACCGACTGCCGCACCTGACCGGCAAGTGCGTCAGCCTCCACGGCCACTCCTGGTCCGCCGAGGTGACCGTGGGCGCGTCGGAGTTGAGTCCCGCCGCGACCGTCGTGGAGTTCGGGGACCTGAAAGCCGGGCTCCGCCGATGGATCGACGACCACCTCGACCACGCCACGATGCTCGGCACCGACGACCCGCTGATCACCCCGCTGACCATCGCCGGCAGCCGGGTGTTCCGGTTCGGGGCCGACGATCCCGAGGACGACGCCGAAGCGTTCGCCTCCGGGCTGCCCTGGCCTACCGTGGAGGCCGTCACGGTGTTGCTGGGCCGGGTCGCCGAGAACGTCCTGTCCCGGATTTCCCACATCGACGGCGCACGCGTCGAGCGGGTACTGGTACGCGAAACCCGGCTCAACAGCGCAATCCACGAGCCGTCGGCACCACGATGAACGCCGTCACGTCGTTGCTGGTCAACGAACTGTTCGGTCCGACCTTCCAAGGCGAAGGCCCCAGCCAGGGACGACGGGCCCGGTTGATCCGGTTGTCCGGCTGCCATCTGGCCTGCGCCTGGTGCGACACCCCGCAGACCTGGGATACCCGCCGCTTCGACCTGTCCGCCGAACGACGACAGTGCGACGTCGCCGACATCGTGGACTGGCTGACCACCGTTCCCGGCGACCTGGTGGTGATCACTGGCGGCGAGCCGCTACTCCAGCGAAAGGGGCTGGAGCACCTGCTCGACCACCTCCGAAGTACGGGGCTCGACGACGAGGTCGAAGTCGAGACCTCCGGCACGATCGCTCCCGGCCCCGTGCTGACCGATGCCGTCACCCGTTTCGTCGTGTCACCGAAACTGGCGCACTCCGCCCAACCCGAACGTAAACGGCTTCGCCCGGACGTCCTGAGGACCTTCGCCGCGTCCGGCAAGGCGACGTGGAAGTTCGTCGCACAGGTCCCGTCCGACCTCGACGAAGTCGCCGTCCTCGCCGACCGCCACGGACTCGCCCCGGTGTGGATCATGCCCGAAGGGATCGACGGCGACGTGGTGGTGCAACGCCTGCGGCTACTGGCCGACCCCGTGCTCGCCCGCGGCTGGAACCCGACCTCCCGACTGCACATCCTGCTGTGGGGAAACGCCCGTGGCCGTTGACCCCCATACCTCGACACGGTCTCCGAAGGCCGGACACCGCCACGGCGGCCCACCCACCGAGTACCTCCCCACCGTCGGACGACTGCCTCTCCACGGACCCCCGTACCACCAGGTCGGGCGACGACCCGGAACGACCGCGACCCCGGGACACGACCGAACCGACGAGTACACCACGTTCCTCACCCGCGTCCTGCGGGCACTACACCGCCTGTGACCGGGCAGAACACCTCCACACCAAGGAACCACGACGACATGACCGCCGACAGCACCACCGCGTCCACCCGCTCGGGCGGCGACTTCGTCGGGACCGTGGTCGACGGCTACCGCGCCGGTGCCACGATCCGCGAACTGGCCGACCTCACCGGCCGCGGCTACGGCACCGTCCGATCGACTCTCATCCGGGAAGGGGTCGAACTCCGCCCGCGAGCCGAGCACGGCCAACCCGACTTCCGCGGGAACCACGAACAACTGGCCACCCTGCTGCTGAAGGCACGCCTGCCCACCGGACTGACCGGACAACAAGCGGCCCGACAAGCCGGATTCAGCCAGGCCAAACTGTCCAAAATGGAAACAGGGAGCCTGATACCCAAGCCGGCCGACGTCGCCGCACTCGCCGACGTCTACGAAACCACGGCCGACGAACGCACACTCATGATCACCCTCGCACGTCGGGTCGCCGAGGAAGCACGACGACGACGGATCACACACATCGACGCCGCTCGTAACCCCGCCCGCCCGTCCTGCCTGTCCCGCACCGCCTCGGCCATCCGGGTGGTCGCCCTGTCGCACGTACCCGACGTCCTGCTCGACGACCTGCCCACCCACCAGGTCATCACCGCAGTCCTCGCCGAGACCGTCCTGCACTGCGTCCCCACCGCCACCACCGACCTGCGGGAAGCGAACTCCCGCAACGCCGTCGACCTCCGGATCCTTCCTCTCACCGCCCCCGGCCCCGACTGCGGCTTCACCATCTACGACACCGACGCCGTGGTCATCGGCACGGCGGGCGGCACCGCCACCCTCACCGACCCCGCCCACATCAGCCACTACCTCGACCTGTTCACCCGACTCCACGACGCGGCCCTCGCCCCCCACGAACTCGACGACCGCTCGCGCCACGCCGACCACCGGGAGTGACCACCGTGTCCTACACCGTCCGCCTACGCCGCGACCTCTTCGCCAAAGCACGCAACCTCGCCGGCCTGAAGTCCGACTGCGCCCTCGCCCGAGCCATGAAACTCAACCGCTCCACCGTCACCCGCGTCCGCTCCGGCCAACTCCAGCCCGGCCGCGCCTTCATCGGCGGAGCCCTCGTCGCACTCGCACCCTTCGACTTCCATGACCTCTTCGAGATCCGGCCAGACGACGAACAGCCCACCGAGCCGGGACACTGAAACGATCCGTTTTCACGGTCGACGGCCTGTGACACTTCGGCAGCAATGGGAGCCACGAGCCGAGCGCTTGTCGGTTTCGCCTTGTCGTGTCCAGGTCGGAGCCGTATAGAGCCGCGCGTCACCCTTGTTTCCGTGCTTCTCCACTCCACCTCCGGAACACCGCAGCGAGACGGACTCGCCGGAAAGGCGGTCCAGAGCACGGTACCCAACGGCCTGCTGTCCTTGACATCCGTCGCATACGGAGTGTCAATGGACGTGTCCGACCACGACATTCAACCGCGAAGCCGGGAGCCGAAGACCATGTTGGCAAGCAGGCGTAATCGTGGAATCCACAGTGTCGACGACCCGTGGTATGACGACGGCGGAAACACTGTTCGCCCCTTCAAGGCGCGCCGCCAGAGCGGAAAAAGCGGCAAACGGCTCTGGCGTCGGATTCTGCGCAAAGTGGAGCGCCGAGAGTGGCTACGCGAGGTCGTCTCGTATTGAGTCCAAACGGCTGCGCCGAGCGCGGCGGCCGGTGCACTGGGGGTCGCAGGGAAGTGCGGCCATCCCTGGAACTCGACCAACGCCGAAATGAGTGTTTTTTCAGTTCAAGTAGATTGCCGCCGCTTCCTCGCTCTGGCTGTCGTTGATCGTCCCCACTTGACTCGGGTCGCGGCGACCTGGGCGAGTTTCCGTCCTCGGCGGCAGCCCGAGCAACTCGAAGCGCCTTCACCAGAATGCGTCGCCGGGGATGTCGGGTGACGAGATCACCCTCCCATCAATTAAAGTTCCCGTTCACGCGCACATGTTAGCGGACACACTCGACATACCGCGTTGAGCTCTCAGGCCGGTTCGTAATCCTAGGGCGTTGTCATGAGGAAGTCGTTATCAATGCAGTTGTCGTGTCCGTAATCGAAATCCTTGACATCGTGGCTCTAGCCCCGATCGGTCTCTACGGTCTGGTGGTACAGAAGCTCGTACAGGTGTGCGCCTTTGATGAGGACCGAGGCTTCGACAGGGCGTTCGTTGTCGCTGTAGATGACACGCAACTGTCGGATCACGGGCGTTCCTTCCGGAAGGTCCAGCGTCTCGGCTTCCTCCACCGTCGGTGACCGTGCCGAAATCCGGTCGACGAAGGTCCGCTGAGGAAACCCGAGGTCGGCGAGGGCCTGGGGTGCTCCGCCGCGGATCTTCGCGGGCTTCGCCAGGCTGCTGTTGTCGGCGATCTCGGCGGGGTAGTAGGAGGCGGACAACTCCACGGGCTGGTCGTCGTGGAGAAGGGTTCTGGAGCGGACGATCGCGGTAGCGCCCGGCGCCAGCCGCAGTCCGGCGACGATGTCTGCCGGTGGAACGACGTTGTCGACCTTGAGCAGCTGGTAGCGGAACCGGCCTGGCTCGGGCGGGATGTAGGCGGAGGCGTCGATAACAAACGGCTGCCGGTCGCGGACGTAGACGCCTTTGCCGACACGGCTGTCGAGGAAGCCTTCGTCCTTCAGCGCCTTCAGCGCGTGCTGGATGGTGGCGTTCGCCGCGCCGTACCGCTCGACGAGCTGCGCGGTGGACGGCAGTTGCGTACCTGGGCTCAGCTCGCCACGCATGATCAGATCGCGCAGTTCCGCCGCGATCTGCTGGTGTCGGGGCCGGCTGTCACGCGCGCGAGGCAAGACCGGCTCCTGCGGACGTCGTCAGAGCGGTCATGGCGTCAGTTCGTATCGCAGCCGCCGTCCGTCGGCCACCATCGTCATCACGCTGGCTTCGACAGGCCGTTCGTCTCCGGTGAGGAGCACGCGGGCGAGCAGCAGCACGCAAGACGGGTCGTCCAGTTCCAGCGTGGTCCGTTCATACGGCGTGGCAAGCCGCGCGCTGACGTCCTCACGGACGCGGCGCGGCCGATGTCCGAGGTCGGCCAGGAGGGCGACGGCACCGCCGGGGATCTTGCGGTGCTCGGCCAGCCTGGTGCCTCGAGCGATGTCCACCGGGTAGTACGAGTCGACGAGTTCGACCGGGTGGTCGTTGAACAGGATGAGGCGGCGCCGCGCGACGACCGGCTCGCCCGCAGCCAGGCCGAGCATGTCGGCCACCGTCGCCGAGGCGGTCACCTCGTCAACGCTCAGCAGCTTCTGGGTTCCCGTACCGCCGTGCTCTGCCGCCTCAGCGCCCCAGGTGTCACCACGATGGCCGCTTACATACGGCATCGACACGCTGGTCCACGGGCCGGCGTCGGTCATCGCTCGCCCTCCTTGCGTCTCGTGGCGTGGGGTACTCCCGCCGTTGACCTTAGTCGTAAGGCAGCAAGGCCATCTTCGACGCTCAGACTCCAACCTTGTCACCTTTCGTGTATCGCAGTAAGGTTCATTGACGGAGAAGGTAATACAGATCGTCACGACTCGGGTTCAACACCCAGGACCTTTCGCCACTGCGTCGTCCGGCCCGGCACGAGCAGTTCGCCGCCGGCGCACGTCGTCCGAGTGCTGTTCGGCATGACCGACGAAGGAGGGCTACATGAAGGCCGCTGAGGAGAAGCGTGAGGCGGACGGTCAGACCACCATCTCGCAGTCGTTCGACTTCAGCGCCAGCCACGAGCTCAGGCTGTTGCCGACCAGCCACAAGTGCAGCCGCAACCACGGCCACAACTACACGGTGACCGTCTCGGCGCTCGTGCACGATGACGCCCCCGGCGACCTGTCGCCCCTTGGGGAGTATCTGACCGCGACCTTTGATCACCGGTTGCTCAACGAGCAGGTCACCTTCCACCCGACGAGCGAGCTTCTCGCTGCTCACCTTGCCAAGTGGTTCCGAGACAACGTTGAACCCGCGACGTCGATCACGCTGGTCGCGATGGTTGTTTCGGAGACCGCGACCACCTCGGCACGCTGTGACGGTGTCACCGGCGAGGTCACGATCTCGAAGACCTTCACGACCAGCCACGGCGACGTCACGCTGGTGCTGGGGGCGGACGGGCTCGACGAGTTCGGGTTCATCACCGATTTCGGCGACCTGAAGCCGTTCGGGGCTTACCTCCAGTCCCCTGCCGCCGACGCGGGGCTACGTGCCGCCGGGCCTGCGCTGGTCGCCCACCTGGCTGGCTGGTTCGTCGACAACGTCGAGCCGGAGATCCGTGGTCGACTCGTATCGGTCCGGGTCGACTCGAGGGCCACCACCGGCCTGTGGGAACGAGGCGATGCCTCGTGAACACGCTGACCTTGGCTCCCGAGCGGGTAGAGGGTTCGGCAATCCTCACGGAGAAGTTCGAGTCGTTCCAGGGCGAAGGTCCCTGGACAGGGCAGCGCTGCGTGTTCGTCCGGTTCTCCCGCTGCAACCTCCGGTGCAGCTTCTGCGATACCCCGGAGAGCTGGGACTGGAGCAGGTACAACCCGGCCGAGGTCAGCGACCGAGTCCCCGTCACCGAGCTGGTGTCGTGGGTGCGCGAGCGCGGCGTGGACATGATGGTGATCACTGGTGGAGAGCCGATGTTGCAGCAGCCCGCCATGACCGCCCTCGCGCGCGGCCTGGCTGACATCCGGGTGCAGGTCGAAACCAACGGCACAGTCGCACCCACACCGGAACTCGCCTCCTTGGTCGACCTGTGGGTGGTGAGTCCGAAACTCGCGAACTCCGGCATGACCTACTCCACCCGCATCAAGCCCGAAGCCCTCTCGGCGTTGGTCGCGACAGACCGCGCGGTGTTCAAGTTCGTTGTCACCGAGCCCGACCGCGACCTCGACGAGATCGCCCAGCTCGTCGAGGAACACCGCCTGACTCCGGTGTGGGTGATGCCGGAAGGCACCACGAGGGAGAAGGTTCTGGCCGGCATGGACGCGCTCTACGACCGGGCCACTGAACGCGGATGGAACGTCTCCACCCGCCTGCACATCCTGACCGGAGCGCGGTGACGCCGATTCCCAGACCGAGCACTGGATCGCGGCGCTCGCGGTCTCTGTCGCTGCGCCCGGCATGTCGTCCCCGCGCCTGCGGGCAGTGGCGCTATCAGGAGCTGCCACTGACGTCCTTGACCCATTCACCACCCGCGGAAGCGAGGCGAAGTCCGTGACCAACACCCTCAACAAGCTTGCTCCCAGCGAACGCCAGGACCTGGTGCCGCCGGGGCCGGTCGACACCGAGCGCGTTGCCGATCTTGTCGGCCAGCTCCTCGCCGCGATCGGCGAGGACCCCGGACGGGAGGGCCTGGCGGACACACCGGCCAGGGTCGCCGCATGGTGGCGCAGTTTCTTCTCCCCGGAACCGTCGGCCGCACCGACCTCGTTCCCCGAGCAACACGTGAGCGGTCAGTTGGTGGTGATCGGCGGCATGAGCGTCTGGTCGCTGTGTGAGCACCACCTGCTGCCCATGAATCTCGACGTCGCCGTCGGCTACGTACCGGACGGCGAGGTGATCGGCCTGTCGAAGCTCGGTCGAATCGCGCAGCAGTACGCGGGCCGCCTTCAGGTGCAGGAGCGCTTCACCCGGCAGGTAGCCGACGAGATCGCCGTCGTGCTCGGCAGTCCCGACGTGACCGTCGCGGTCCGCGGTACGCACCTGTGCATGAGCTCGCGGGGTGTGCGAATGGAGGCAGCTCGTACCACCACACTTCAGGCCGGTGGCCGATTCGAGAGTGATCCGGTGCTCTCCCAACAGTTCCTCGCCCTCGCCACGGACAGGTGGAGGGTCGCCTGATGGCCAAGAGCATCGCCTTCTCCGCGATCGCCCCGCCCGACTACCTGGACGCCTTCGTCGCGCAGGAGCCCGCCACCGTCCACCACGTGGCGGCCCAGCGTGTTCTGACCGACGCTGCCTACCGCGCGTTCTTCCACCGCGAGGCGCAGCGGGGTGCGGAGATCATTGTCGACAACGGGGTCTTCGATCTCGGCCACGCCCTGCCGGCCGCCGACCTGATCGCGGCGGCCCGCATCGTGGACGCCCGCGAGATCATCCTCCCGGACGTCATGCGCGACGGGCTCGCCACCATCAAGGCCAGCGACGAAGCCGCCCGCGAGATCCTCGACCTCAGCGACGAGTTCCGCCTGTGCGTCGTGCTGCACGCGGCAGACGATCACGAGTGGCTGCGTTGCTACGACTACTTCGCTTCCAGCGACTACGTCGGAGCGATCGCGCTACCGGCCTCCCGGCGCCCCGCGCCCGAAGACCAGCTCTGCCGCACCCGCTGGGCGGCCACCCGGTACCTGGAAGACCACGGCATGGTCGAGGACCGGATCGTCTATCGACTGCTCGGCCTCGGCCGAACCGGGCACCTCGAACTCGTCGAACAGCGCGAGCACGAATGGATCGCCTCGGTCGACGGCGCCGCCCCGGTCATCCTCGGCGCGATGGGCATCGAGATGCTGCCCGACGGTCCCTACGAGAAGCCCCCGACCCCGCGGATTGAGGACCTGGGGCCAATCCCCGAAGAGAGGTTCGGCCTGATACGCCGCAACATCGCCGTCGTCCGTGAAGCGGCCGGCAGCAGCGTACGAATCCCGGAGGCGGCCTGATGAGCCTTCTCGCCAACACCGCTCCGACTGCGTGCCCCGGCTCGGCGTCGCGCACGTCCCCCATCGCGGTGGACAGGCACACGATGGCCCCGGACCGCCTTCTGTGCTACCTGCAGATCAAGGTGCACCACCTGATCCAGGGCCACGACTGGGACACCATCCATGTCGTCGGCGGCTACGACCGCAGAGCCGTGATCTCCGCACATGAGAAGACTGGCAAGCTATTCAACTTCGAGCGCCCCACCGCCGAGGCCCACGGCCGCCACCTCATCGTCAAGGCATTCCCCGGTGCCGACTACGTCCACCACTACGCGCTGATCATCGCCACATACCTTTCCATGACAGGAAAACCGGCCGACACGGTCACCTACGAATTGCCCGACCCGACGTTGTCCCGCGAGGCGGTGGCGAAGCTCGACCTCGAACTCGATGGCGACCTCGTGATCGTCGGCTGGGGCCTGGCGCACCTCGCCCCGGCCGACGGAGCATGGACCTACGGGCACGGCTACGCCTGGCAACGCGCTCAGATCCACGGCCGACGAGTGGTCTACCTCGGGTTCCTCCACAGCATCTGGGGCGACGTCGCCGGACGCGTGGTCACGCGCCTGGCCGACCTCGGCGCCGGCGACGTCGTCTACGTCGGCAAAGTCGGCGCGCTGAACCCCGACATCGAGCCCAACACGCGGCTGGCCACCGGAAACACCAGCCTCGTCGGCGGCAGCCTCGTCGCGTGGCCCGACTTCTTCGGCGACTTCGCCACCGCCCAACCAGGCGTGCACACCGGCATCCACGTCACGTCACCCTCGATCCTGCTGGAGAACAGGGACTGGCTGACCGAGCACGCCGAGCACGCATTCGTCGATCCCGAGATCGGCCCTATGGGAGTCGCAGCACGCGATGCCGGGATCGATTTCGGCTACTTGCATGTCATTTCCAACAACCTCGCCCGTCACTACCCGGCGGACTTGTCCAACGAGCGTCACAGCGACGTTGTCCGGCGACGCACCGTCCTCATCAGACAGATTCAAGACATCGTCGCCAACCGACTGGCCGCCCGGCCGATCTGATCCCTTGGAGCGCACCAACATGACGAACACAGCACCACTTTTCAACCCCGCGCGTGGACGCGAGATCACGGTCGTCGGCATCGACGGCGCGGGCAAGTCCACCCTCGCCACCCGCCTGCACCACGCGCTCAACGAGGCCGGCCACGAAACGATCCTGATCGGCAAGCACAGCACCGAAGTCCCGATGGACCCGGAGTTGTCCGCCTACGTCGATCAGCTCAACGCCCTGGTCTACCGCCGCGACGCGCGCGTCGCCCAGGCGTGCGGCGACCACTACTGGCTGCTGGCGCTGGCCGCCTGGTACACCCTCCAGGACAAGCTCGTCATCCAGCCCGCTCTCGCCGCCGGAACCCACGTGATCCTCGACAACGCCCACCACAAGATCCTCGCTCGCTACGCGGTGAATCCCGACGTCTCCACCAGCCTGGCCGAGCAGGTCTTCGCCCACCTCACCGAACCCGACCTGGTGTTCTTCCTGCGCATCAGCGCTCGCGACGCGCTCGCCCGCAAGGGCGAATTCAGCTCCCTGGAGACCGGCCACTCCGGCGGCGCGGACGAGGACTTCATCCGCTACCAGGACACCGTTCTCGCGAAGCTGCGCGAGCACGAGCAGCGCGGCGGATGGCTGTCGATGGACGTGACCGACATGGACCGCGACGCGGTCTTCAAGACCGCCGCCGAAGCGCTCGCCGACCGCCTCCAGCTCGCCATCTGACCCCGACCGCAGCCACCACGAGGAAACGCGCCATGCCAGCGGCCCGACCAACCGACGGCGAGTACGTGTGCCACGGCATCACCTGGGCGACAGGAGATCCCCGGCTGCTGCTGGCCCCGCTGCCCGACGGGCCGCTGGTCTACGCCGAGATCATGAACCAACGACTCGGCTTCGCGGTTGGTACCGGCCGATGGTGCACCGGCCGGTACCAGTTCGCCGACACTGTGCGCGTCGAGGCCCTCGCGTGCCCCGACCGCGCGCCGACCGAGCAGGGCGACCAGTGCGCCCGGTGCTTGTGCCAGGACGAGTTCCGCTTCGCCCACCAGTTCCACCAGGACGGCAGCGTTCCCGCGGCCCTGCGCCAGTACATGGACCAACCACACTGGCTCTACCTCGCCACCTTCGCCGACGGCGCCACCAAGGTCGGCACCGCAGCCGAACCACGCAAGCAATCCCGCCTCGACGAACAAGGCGCCCTGATCGCCACCTACCTCACCAAGAGTCCCGACGGCCGCGCCGTACGCCACCTCGAAGACGCCATCACCCGCGGTCTGCAGGTGCCCCAGACCATCCGGGCCTCAACCAAGCTCAAGGCCCTGGCCAACCTGACCGACCTGTCCACCGCGAGCGCGACCCACGACCGGCACGTCTCCCACGCCGCGGACGCGCTCGCCGCGATGAACACTCCGGTAGTGCTGGAGACGTGGACTCCTCCTGCCGAAGGCGACCGACTGCGCGTCGCCAACGGTGTGCGGATGCTGTATCCACACGATCTACGCGACGGTGAGCACGGCTTCACCGTCGTCTCGTGCGTCGGCACCCAGGTGCTGGCCGCCCTGGACGGTGACGACGAGGTGGACTACGTGCTCGACCTCGGCACCCTCAAGGGTCGCCGCATAACGCTCGGCCCGTTCACCTCGCCCGCCGCCGCCTTCCAGAACTCCCTCTTCTAACCGACCCCGGCCCGGCTCGTCGCGTCCGTCCGCAACGAGCTTGGCCTGCGCCCCTGAAGCGAGGTACCCGCGATGGCACCCCTGGACGCCCTTCTCGGCTGGGACGAGGACACCACCGCACAGGCGTACGCAGCCTTCACCCGTGCCTTCCCCATGTATGCGGCCACCAGCCGGGACCTTGCCCGCCGCGCCGATCTCACCGACAGCCGGCTGGTGGTCGACCTCTGCGGCGGAGCCGGCGCGACCGCGGAGGCAATCCTCGAACACGTCCCGATCGACGCCCAGGTCATCTCCCTGGACAATGCCGCTGCCATGCAGCGCGTTGGCCGACGCACGCTGGTCGACCCGCGCCTGACCTGGGTCACCGCACCAGCCGAAGACCTGGCCAGCCACGTTCCCGGCGCGGCGGACGCCGTGGTGTGCAACTCCGCGATCTGGAAGACCGACGTGCCCCAGGTGTTCGCCGCCGTCCACCAGGTCCTACGACCCGGCGGCCGGTTCGTGTTCAACGTCGGCGGCGGCTTTGCCGGCGTCCGCCACCCCGACGAGACCAACGTGCGCACCGGACCCTCGCTGAACACCTTGATCCGTCAGGTTGCGGCCCGTGACCACGGCTACGCCCCGCCTCCCGCCGCCGAGCCAGCTCCGAAGCTGCCGCTGGACACGATCGCCGACCACCTGTCGGTCGCCGGACTGACCGTGCTCGACACCGAGGTCGTCGCCCATCACAGCACGATGGCCGAGAAGAAGGCGTGGCTGTCGATTCCGGTCTTCGCCCGCCCCGACGGGGACTTCACCCACACTCAGCGGATGGACATCCTCGACAAGGCGTACGCGCTGACCACGCCCGACACGCCGACCGTGACGAGCTGGCTCGTGGTGGTCGCACAGCGACCCAGGGAACTACGTTGACCGCCCCGCCGCCGACCAGTAGCCACGGCAGCGGGATCAAGTACTGCGACCACGCGGCCGTCGGCGTGCTCATCTCCTCACCGGACGGGCTGCTGGTCTTCGAACGCGCGAGGCCCCCTGCCGGGATCGCACCGGTCGCCGGTCATGTCGACCAACACGGAGGCCCCGAGCACGCCGCCCGCATTGAGGTCGCCGAGGAAGTCGGCCTGACCGTCACCTCACTTGACCTGCTGCTGACCGCATGGCGACCCAACCACGGCCGCCGACCGACCAGCGACCGCGTGGGCCATCAGTGGTGGATCTATCGGGCCCAGACCTCTGGCCCGATCCGCCCCTCGGCCCAAGAGGTGCGCACACCCCGATGGCTGCACCAAGACCAGCTCCAGCAGCACGCGCACCGCACCGCGGCCTACGCCGAAGGGCAGCTGAGCGAGGAGCAGTTCAGCGCGCACCCCGGCTTGGAGCCGGTGTGGGTGCGATTCCTTCACGAGCTCCACCTGGTGACGCTGCCCGACGACATCCTGAGCCTGATCGAAGAGGTCCTCTGACCGTGCACCGACAACGGGCCTCAGCGCGCCCCCACTACGTTCTCCGTTGCCAATCGGTGCACGTACGCGCGGATACGTTCGCGGTCCTCGGGGAACACGCTCTCCCACGTCTCGTCCAGATCGACCCATCTCGAGGGCTGCCCAGTCTCCCCGCCGAGCGGCACGTCGCGGTCGATGACGGCGCCGTAGGACAGGCTCAGCGTCGGCGCCCAGTCGGCACGGAAGGAGCGGACAGCCACCGCGGCCGGCACAGGCAGCAGCTTGCCCGCTACGCCGGCCTCCTCCACGAGTTCACGGGCTGCGGCTTCCCGCGGCGTCTCGCCCGGCTCGACCTTGCCGCCAGGCGGCACCCATCCGCGCACACGGTGCTGCACCAGCAACACGTGGCTGTACGTCGGGTCGGTGACCCAAACCTCGGCCGCGAGCGGCTCCATCAGCGTCTGATGGGCGCGCAGCCACACCCGGGCGTCATCGAACTCCATTGCAGCAAGGCGAGCATCGGCGACCGCCGCGTCCACGGTCAACTGGTCAATCACCTGACCCAGCCTAAGCCGACGTCGCAGCCGCCACGGACATTGCGGAGAGCACCGCCCGTCGTGTCCCAGTCCGCGAATGAACAGCCCGAAGGCAGGATGACCCCGAATGGCGGAATCGCCAGCCCCGAGTCGCTATGTTCATGCAGGTCAAGCCAGGTGACACCTCATTCACACGTGCACGGCATTGCCCCGACGCGCCACCTTGCGTCAGGTCAGCCAGACGGGCGACATCGGCCTCAGCCAGTGTGCGGGGCACCACGAAAGCGCTGAGTCCCTCTCCTAGGCTGGCCACGCCAGAGCCCGTCCACCTGTGTCGAGTCGAAGCCGAGAGTCCAAAACGATGACCACGTTGGCCGGCCACCGCGAGCACACCGCTCCCATCGACCTGCTCAACGCCCTGCGTACCGCGCGTGCGGCCGGAGGCGACGCACTGGCCGCCACGCTCGACGAGCACGGGTTGCACGCACTCGACGGTGGACGCAACAACGACGTCTTCGCCTGGACCGCAGCCCCCAGCCCGACCTGCATCAAGCTCTTCTTGAAGAGCGACCGGCAACGCGTCGAGCGCGAGTGGCACGGCCTCGCCCACGCCGCCGGCCTGGGCATCGCGCCGGAACCGCTGTGGCTCGACGAGGACCTCGAACAGCCTGCCCTCGGCATGACGCTGCTGCCCGGCTCCCCGATCCTCGACGTTCTCGACCCGGCGTCGGCCATCAAGTCGCTGGCCAAGACCACCCGCGCCTTGCAGAGCGTTCCACTGAAAGAGCCGCTGGCCAACCTGGAGCGCGTCGACTCCATCGGCCGCTACATCGCCCGGCTCACCGATGTCTGGCCCGGCCAGCTCGCCGACGCCGCCGACGATCCCCAGACCCCCGAGATGCTCGCTCTCCTGCACCGATGGGAGAACAGCGGCGATGCCGAACTGCTCGCCCAGCCAGTTCCCCACGTCTACTCCCGCGGCGACGCGAATCTGCTCAACTGGCTCCAGAACGGCGAGTCCACCTACGTGGCGGACTTCGAGTTCAGCGGCTTCTCTGACGTCGCTGTCGACGCCGCCGACCACATTGAGCACATCAGCGCCCGCGTCGTTCCCGACAACATCTGGACCAGCGCCGAAGCCGACCTCGGCGTCACGCCGGGCAACCGAGCCCGGTTCGAGGCCGCGCGGCGCACCATCGCGCTGCGGTGGCTCGCCGTGCTGTGGAAGCAGCGCACCAAGCGCGTCGAGGAGTTCACCGCCCTGCATGAGCGGGTGCGCGTCCTCCAGGGCTGAATGGCGACTGCCCCTCGCCCGGCAGACAGCCGCCAAGATGATCAATTAGGAGGAGGGAAGCGATGGATAGCGATACCGCCACCTTGTCGCCGGAGACACTGCGCGCGGAGATGGTCGCCAAGGTCCGCAAATCGGGGTACGCGGAGCTCAGCGAAGTCGAACAGGTTCTGCTGGACACGCCACGCCACGAGTTTGTGCCGGAAGCTGATCCGGTGGTCGCCTACGACCCGTGGCAAGCGGTGATCACTCACCGATTCGAGGACGGCCGGTCGCTGTCCTGCGCCTCGGCGCCGTGGCTGGTCGCGGCGATGCTCGACCAGCTTCACGTCCAACCCGGCAACCGCATCCTGGAAATCGGCGCGGGCACCGGGTACAACGCCTGCCTGCTTGCCCAGCTGACCGGCCGCGCGGACCTGGTGACCACGATCGACATCGACCCGGACGTGACCGCGAAAGCCTCACAAGCGCTGGCCGCGACCGGCTACGGCGACGTACACGTCATCACCGGCGATGGTGGCCTCGGCTACGCCGATCACGCGCCGTACGACCACATGATCGCCACGGTCTCACCGTGGGACATCCCCACCCAATGGTGGCAACAGCTCGCGCCCGGAGGACGGCTGGTCGCCCCGCTGCGCTTCCCTGTCAAGTCAGCGTGTT
This sequence comes from Saccharothrix violaceirubra, assembly GCF_014203755.1. Classification (NCBI taxonomy): domain Bacteria; kingdom Bacillati; phylum Actinomycetota; class Actinomycetes; order Pseudonocardiales; family Pseudonocardiaceae; genus Saccharothrix; species Saccharothrix violaceirubra. The sequence continues at coordinate 4,495,749 of NZ_JACHJS010000001.1, read as the reverse complement.
GAGGTTTCTGCCAGGCGGGCGGTGAGTCGATGTTCCGGGGTGTCTGAGCGTGGTCGTCGAGCCAGCCGGGCTACATCGTCTGGTCGTTCTGGGGCAGCGGGACTGTCCAAGTGAGGGTGGTGCCGTGCTCGGGTGCGCTGTCGATGGTGAGGGTGCCGCTGTGTTTCTCCGCGCGGGCGCGGAGGTTGGCCAGGCCGCTGCGGCGGGTGGTGTCGCCGATGCCGCGGCCGTCGTCCTCGATGCGGGCGATGAGGGTGGTGGGGGTGGCGGTGATCTGGACGGTGGCGGTGGCGGCGCGGGCGTGGCGGGCGGTGTTGGACAGGGCTTCGCGGACGACGGCGGACAGGTCGGTGGCGATCGTCGGCGGGACGAATGTGTCCAGTGGGCCGTCGAGCCGCAGGGCGGGGGTGAAGCCGAGCGAGTCGGTGGTGGTGCGGACGATCTCGGTGAGGGTGCGGCGCAGGCTGGGCGCGGCTGTTTCGCCTGGTGCCGGTTGGGAGTGCAGGTCGAAGATGGTTCCGCGGATGTCGCGGACGATTTGGTCGAGTTTGCGCACGACGGTAAACAGCCGGTGTTGTTGGTCTTTGGCCGCGTCGACGACGTGGCGCAGCACATCTGGCAGGTCGACGTGGGAGGCCACGAGGTGGTTGGCGCGCAGCAGCGCCCGCAGGCGATCTTGCGCGTTGCGGACTGTCTGGGCGTGGTGGACCAGGACTTCGATCGCGTGGTCGAGTTCCAGCCGGGCGGCGTCGGGGAACTGGAGAAGATCGGTGGGGATCAGCGGCTGTTCGGGTTGCCCGCCGTGTTCAGACACACTCGCCTCCACCGCAACGATCGGCATGACGGTCCTATCATGGCTACCCGCGGTAGAACCGCCATAACGCGGTGCCGACAGCGGCCGTGGTGTCTGTCTGGTCACGGCGCACCGAACTCAGGTCATGGGTGGTTGGTGTCGCTTGGCTCCCCGGCGCGGGACCTCTGGCCCTGACCGGCAGTGGGACGCGGCGCGCATCCTCGAAGGGTGATTGTTGTCCCGTCGCGTATGTGGAGTCGTCGTGTCAGATCGACAGCAGCTTGAGGTCTTGGACCGCGAGCAGTGCCTGGGCCTGCTGCAGACCGTGCGGGTGGGGCGTCTGGTCTTCACCGAAGATGCCCTGCCGGCGGTGCAGCCGGTGAACTTCCGGCTCTATCGGGGGCAGGTGGTGATCCGGGTTGCCGGTGGCGCGAAGCTGGCCGCCGCGACCGGCAATATCGTGGTGGCCTTCCAGGCCGACGAGCTCGACCCCGACCTGCGGACCGGGTGGAGCGTGACCGTGGTCGGTCACGCGAACCTGATCACCGACGTCGCCGAGCTCGTGGACGTGGCCGGGACGTGGCTGCAGCCGTGGGTGGATGGCCGCCGTGACCATTTCATCCGCGTCCAGACCCAAAAGGTGACCGGGCGTCGCCTGCATGCGCCGTTGGCTGCTACCGCCTGATCAGGCCAGCCGGCAGCCGAGCTGCGTGTGCCCTTGGGTTCTCCGCGCCGGACATGCCCTGGCGGGCGAGGTCGTCGGACAGGATGATTGGCCTGGTTGGCTACTGCGGTGACCGCTGACGATCACCGGGTGGGCGGCGCACGCCGGGTGGGCGCGTGATCTTAGGGTGGTGCGGGTCCACTCTTGACCTTGCCTGAGGCGAAGGACCACATCGAAGACACAGCAACCGCTTGTGCCAGGAGTGGGGTCGTTGGATGGGTTAGAGTGCGCGTTCGGCTATGTCGATGAGGTCCAGCGCAGCTGTGGTGATCAATGCCTGCCCGGTGCGGTAGGCGGTGAAGGCAAGCACGCGGCCCACCTGGTCTTGATCCGGTGAGCGGATTCCTCTCCGGCATGCTCGGCCAACTGCTCCATGGCGCGGCGGCCATCGTCGCGCCGGGCATCAACCAGCTCGCCCACCGGGGTCGGCCGCTGATTGGTCATCGGGCCAGCCAACTCCAGGTTGGCGAGCGAGCGTGGGATTAGCTCACTCGTGATCGCCTCCAACCACAGCATCGGCACCGTGGCGACGTTGGCCCAGTTCGGCCGGGATTCCATGCCGACCATGCGGGGAACCACTTTCCCGGTCAGCTGGGGCAGCACCGGAGTGAGACCGGCCTGCGCTTTGACGAAGGTCGTTAGTGCCGGGCTGTTTTCGACATGAGGAAGCAACGAGCACATCAAGGTGGTGACTGTCCGCGCACCAGCCGCGAGGCGGCCTTCGCCGCACGCCGTGATATCCCGAAGGTCATCAACGCCTTGGCCGAATCGTCAAGCACCACCAGACCTCCTCACGGCCGGATCGCGTTCGTCACCAACCTAGCGGGAGCCCTGCGAGGGTAGGCGGCGTCGACGGTGCGGTGACCACTGTTGATCCCACGGCGTGTCGCCAAACCGGTGATCGTGAGTAGTCATCGCACTAGCGGAGGGCGACGGTGAGCAGGACGACGGCGTCGGTGAGGGCGGCCAGTCCGTGTCGCTGCGGCGGAATGACCGCGAGATGTCCGCTGTCGAGCGTCCACTCGGTGTCGTGGGTGTGCAGGCGCACCGTTCCGGTGATCACGTGGAGGGTGGCGGCCGGCGGTGAGTCGTGCTCGGCCAGTTCAGCGCCCTGGGTCAAGGCGATGAGCGTGGCTCGTTGCGAGGTTCCGGACACCAGTGTCCGGGCGGCCCGGTGTGAGGCGTGCTGACGCGCTTCGGCAAGTAGTTCCGGTGCGAGGGCGTCGACCGCGGTGACGGTGGTGTGGTTGTTCATCGGGCTCGCTCCCAACCGCGTCGAGGCGCGCGGCTGCCCAACTGTCGTTCGTCGCGGCTGCGGTAGACGATGTAGGGGCGGGTGAGATACCCCAGCGGCATGGAGAACACGTGCACCAGGCGGCTGAAGGGCCAGAACGCGAACAGTGCCCACGCGGCGAGCGCGTGCAGTTGGAACCCGAGCGGTGCGGCGGCCATCAGGCTGGGTTCGGGCTGGAAGTAGAAGATGGATCGGAACCACGGTGACACCGACTCGCGGTAGTCGTGGGGGTGGTCGGTGAGGTTGCCCAGCACGGTGGTGCCGAGGCCGAGGACGATGGTGCCGACGAGCAGCACGTACATGATCTTGTCGTTGCGGGTGGTGGCCGAGAACACCGGTCCCACGGTGCGGCGACGGTAGACCAGGATCGCCGCACCGACCAGCGTGCACACCCCGGCCAGCACGCCGAGCCCGACGGCGACGGCGTGGTAGACGCTCTCGCTCACCCCGACCGCCTCGGTCCAGGACTTGGGCACGAGCAGGCCGCCGACGTGGCCGAGGGCGACGAGCAGGATGCCGAAGTGGAACAGCGGGCTTCCCAACCGCAGCAGGCGGTTCTCGTAGAGCTGGGAGGAGCGGGTGGTCCAGCCGAACTTGTCGTAGCGGTAGCGCCATACGTGCCCGACGATGAACACCGCGATGGACACGTAGGGCACCACCACCCACAGCATGATGTCCAGTGTGCTCGACGACGTCGTACCCGCTTCCTGAGCCGTGAGCCACGGCGTCGTCGCCGCCGTCGCTGTCGTCGGGGGCGTCATCGGGGGCCTCCTTGCGGTTGCGGCATGTACTCGGGAGGAGCGAACGGCGCGAGACCGACTTCCTCCTCGGGCGGGCCTTCCGCAGCCAGGCGGGCGACCGCCTCGTGCTCGTGGCGGCCCAGTGGGGGAAGGGTCGCCGACACGGACTGCAGGACGTGCGCCCACGGCGAGCCGGTCTCGCGCAGGCCCAGGCGGATGAGTTCCAGGCCGGCGCGGTGTTCGATCATCAGCCGTTGCCCCACGACCGGGTCACCGGTGGCGGCGAACTCCAGTACAACGGCGAGGTGATCGGGCAGCTCAGCGCCGTCGGAACTGTCGTCGAGTTCGAGTCCTGCGGCGCGGTAGGCGTGTTTGAACCGCAGCAGTGCCATGCCGCGTTTGCGGGTGTCGCCGTAGGCGAAGTAGGTCAGGTAGGGGCTGAACCGCTTGCGGTGGTCGAAGGTCGCCACGTAGTCCGCGGCCAGGTCGGTCAGCGGGGTGGCCGCGACGTGGTCGAAGAACGCGGTCAGCGGCGCGGCGAGCGGCTCCGGCAATGTCCGGACCGCGGCCCGCAGCAACGGCAGCCGGTCCACGAACTGCTCGTCGGGGTAGCTCATCGCCAGAGACTGGACCTGCCAGGCAGCGGCGCGGTGGGTGCCGGTGACGGTCATGGCTTCGGGTCCACCTCACCGGCCGGATCCCCGCCGCCTGGCTGTTCCTTCGGCGGGAACAGCCCGTCCGGGCGGCCCTTGCCGTCCCAGTTGAGCAGGTTCACCCGCGCGCCCTTGTCCACCGGTGCAGCCATGGTGTCGCTGGTCTGCCGATCGCGCAGCATCCGGAAGTTCTCCACCGCGATCGGCGACACCCCACCGGAGCTCTCGCCGAAGGGCCCGGAGCCGCCCATGCCGGGACCGCCCTCGTAGTCCAGGCTGCACTCGGTGGCCAGTTCCTCCAGGCCGTGGGCCTGTTCGGCGTGGGCGGGCGGGATGACGTAACGCTCGTCGTACTTCGCCAGGGCGAGCAGCCGGTACATGTCGTAGACCTGCTCGCCGGTCATGCCCACCTTGGTCGCGATGGCTTCTCTGGGTTCGCGGCCGAGGTTGATGTCGCGCATGTAGGAGCGCATCGCGGCCAGCCGGCGCAGAACCGCGTTCACCGGCTCGACATCCCCGGCGGTGAACAGCTGCGCCAGGTACTCCACCGGGATCCGCAGCGCCTCGATCGCGGCGAACAGGTTGCCGTGGTCCTCGGCGTCGTGGCCGGTGTCCCGGACGATGTCCACCACGGGTGACAGCGGCGGGATGTACCAGACCATCGGCATGGTGCGGTACTCGGGGTGCAGCGGCAACGCCACCTTGAAGGTGTTGATCAGCGAGTAGATCGGGGACCGCTGGGCGGCGTCGATCCAGTCACGCGGGATGCCCGCGCGTTCGGCCTCGCGTGCCACGACGGGGTCGTGCGGGTCCAGGAACACCTGCCGCTGCGCCTCATAGAGGTCCTTCTCGTCCGGTGTGGACGCGGCTTCCAGGACCTTGTCGGCGTCGTAGAGGACCAACCCGATGTAGCGCAGCCGGCCCACGCAGGTTTCCGCGCACACGGTGGGAATGCCGACCTCGATGCGGGGGAAGCAGAAGGTGCACTTCTCGGCCTTGCCGGTGCGGTGGTTGAAGTAGACCTTCTTGTAGGGGCAGCCGGACACGCACATCCGCCAGCCCCGGCAGCGGTCCTGGTCGACTAGGACGATGCCGTCCTCGCTGCGTTTGTAGATCGCCCCCGACGGACAGGACGCGGCGCAGGAGGGGTTGAGGCAGTGCTCACAGATGCGGGGCAGGTAGAACATGAAGGTCTGCTCGAACTCGAACTTCACCTTGTCGGCGATGCCTTTGAGCAGTGGGTCTTTGTGGCCGTGGTCGGGTGAGCCACCGAGGTTGTCGTCCCAGTTGGCCGACCAGGTGATCTTGGTGGGTTCGCCGCTGATCAGCGATCGCGGTCGGGCGACCGGGGTGTGTTCCTGCAGCGGTGCGCTGGTGAGGTTGTCGTAGTCGTAGGTCCAGGGCTCGTAGTAGTCGTTGATGCTGGGCAGCTTGGGGTTGGAGAAGATGGTCAGCAGTTTGCGCAACCGACCGCCGCCTTTGAGCTTGAGCCTGCCGCGCTTGCCCAGCGTCCAGCCGCCGCGCCACCGTTCCTGGTCCTCGTAGGTGCGTGGATATCCCTGCCCTGGGCGGGTTTCGACGTTGTTGAACCAGACGTACTCGACGCCGGAGCGGTTGGTCCATGCTTGTTTGCAGGTGACCGAGCAGGTGTGGCAGCCGATGCACTTGTCGAGGTTCATGACCATGGCCATCTGCGCCATGACGCGCATCAGTACTGCACCTCCTGGTTGCGGCGGCGGATGACGGTGATCTCGTCGCGCTGGTTGCCCGTGGGCCCGAGGTAGTTGAAGGCGAACGACAGCTGCGCGTAGCCGCCGATCAGATGACTTGGTTTGATCAGCAGCCGGGTCAGGGAGTTGTGGATGCCGCCGCGTTTGCCTGAGGTTTCGGTGCGCGGGACGTCGATGAGCCGGTCCTGGGCGTGGTGCATGTAGACGGTGCCTTCGGGCATGCGGTGGGAGACGATCGCGCGGGCGACGACGACGCCGTTGCGGTTGACCGCCTCGATCCAGTCGTTGTCATGCACGCCGATCTTCGCTGCGTCCTCTTGGGACATCCAGATGGTCTGGCCGCCGCGGGAGAGGCTGAGCATGAACAGGTTGTCCTGGTACTCGGAGTGGATCGACCACTTCGAGTGCGGTGTCAGGTACCGGACGGTAATGCCCAGTGATCCCTGTTCGCCGATGCGGGGTTCGTCGAACAGGGCGTGCATGTTCAGCGGTGGTCGGAACACCGGCAGGTTCTCGCCGAGTTCGGTCATCCAGTCGTGGTCGAGGAAGAAGTGCTGGCGGCCGGTGAGGGTGTGCCAGGGCTTGAGGCGTTCGACGTTGATGGTGAACGGCGAGTACCGGCGACCGCCTGTCTCGGAGCCGGACCACTCCGGCGAGGTGATCACCGGGACCGGTGCTGACTGGGTGTCGGCGAAGGTGATCTGCTTGCCTTCGTGTTCGGCCGCGAGGTCCGCCAGCTGGGTGCCGGTGCGTTGTTCGAGGGTGCGGAACCCTTGGGTGGCGAGGTGTCCGTTGGTGGTGCCGGATAGCGCGAGGATCGCCTCGCAGGCGTGCACGTCGCGGACCAGCGACGGGCGGCCGTCGGCGGGGCCGCCGCGGATGGCGCCGTTCTTGTGCCGCAGGTACTCCACCTCCCGCTCCACCTGGAAGGTGACGCCCTTGGTGGTGGCGCCGAGCGAGTCCGCGAGCGGGCCCAGCGCCCCCATCTTGGCCGCGATCGCGGTGTAGTCGCGCTCCACCACGGTGAGCTTGGGCATGGTGACGCCGGGGATCGGTTCGCAGTCCCCGGTCTTCCAGTCCAGCACTCGCCCGTGCGGGGTGGCCAGTTCGTCGGGGGTGTCGTGCAGCAGCGGGGTGGCCACGACGTCCTTGCGCGTCCCGAGGTGCTTTTCCGCCAGTGTGCCGAAGACCTGGGCGATGGCCTGGAAGGCGGCCCAGTCGGTGCGGGTCTGCCAGGGTGGTGCGATGGCGGGGTTGAACGAGTGCACGAACGGGTGCATGTCGGTGGTGTTCAGGTCGTGCTTCTCATACCAGGTCGCCGCGGGCAGCACGACGTCGGAGAAGATCGTGGTGCTCGTCATCCGGAAATCGAGGGACAGCAGCAGGTCCAGTTTGCCGACCGGCGCCTCGTCGTGCCAGACCACGTCCTTCGGCCGCGCCTCCGGCGGGGTCTCCTGCGCGCGCAGCGAGTGGTCGGTGCCCAGCAGGTGTTTGAAGAAGTACTCGTTGCCCTTCGCCGAGGAGCCGAGCAGGTTGGCCCGCCAGATGCTGAGCACGCGGGGGAAGTTCTCCGGCGAGTCCGGGTCCTCGCAGGCGAATCGGAGTCGTTCGGCTTTCAACTCGCTCACCACGTGCTCGCCGACTGGGACGCCGGCCCGCTCCGCGTCGTCGGCCAGGTCCAGCGGGTTGCGGTCGAACGTCGGGTAGGAGGGCATCCAGCCCATCCGCGCGGACTGGGCGATCACGTCCGCGGTGGTCTTGCCCGCCAACTGCCCGCCGGCGGTGGCGGCGGCGAGGGTGTCGGCGCCGAAGTGGTCGTAGCGGAACTGGTCGGTGTGCAGGTACCAGTAGGCGGTCTGGATCATCTGCCTCGGCGGGCGCGACCAGTCCAGCCCGAACGCGAGCTGGGACCAGCCGGTGATCGGGCGGCACTTCTCCTGCCCGACGTAGTGCGCCCAGCCGCCACCGTTGACGCCCTGACAGCCGGTGAGTGTAGTTAGCGTCAGGAAGGCGCGGTAGATGGTGTCGGAGTGGAACCAGTGGTTGGTGCCCGCCCCCATGATGATCATCGACCGGCCGCGGGACTCTTCCGCGTTGGCGGCGAACTCCCGCCCGATCCGCGCCGCTGCCTGCGCGGGGACGCCGGTGATGGCTTCCTGCCAGGCCGGCGTGTACGGCTGTTCGGGGTCGTCGTACCCGGTGGGCCAGTCGCCGGGGAGGCCGTCGCGGTGCACGCCGTACTGCGCGAGCAGCAGGTCGAACACCGTGGTGACGAGGTGACCGCCGACTTGGCGTACCGGTACACCGCGGCGCAACACGGCCATCGAACCGTCCGCGCCGCCGGCCGAGTCGAAACGCGGCAGCTCGACGACCACCGCCTCGTCGCCGTGGACCGACAGCAGCGGGTCGACCTCACCGAGGTCGAGGTTCCAGCGGCCCGCGCCCTGCTCCCCGTAGCGGAACCCGAGAGAGCCACCGGGCACGACCGGGCCACCGGTGGCGGAGTCGAGCAGGACGGTCTTGAACGCCGCGTTCTCCGCGCCCGCGTGGTCGGCGAGGTCGGCGGCGGTGAGGAACTTCCCCGGCCGGTGCACGTTCCCGTGTTCGTCGAGCCGGATCAGGAACGGCAGGTCGGTGTAGCGCTTGACGTAGTCGAGGAAGTAAGGCACCTGCCGGTCCACGAAGAACTCACGCAGGATCACGTGCCCCATCGCCATCGCCAACGCGCCGTCGGTGCCCGGCTGGGCGGCCAGCCACTCGTCGGCGAACTTGACGTTGTCCGCGTAGTCCGGGGACACCGCGATCACTTTCTGGCCCCGGTAGCGGGCCTCGGCCATCCAGTGCGCGTCCGGTGTGCGGGTCACCGGGACGTTGGAGCCCCACATGATCAGATAGCCGGCGTCCCACCAGTCCCCGGATTCGGGCACGTCGGTCTGGTCGCCGAACACCTGTGGTGAGGCGACCGGCAGGTCGGCGTACCAGTCGTAGAACGACAGCATCGTCCCGCCCAGCAGCGACACGAACCGGGCGCCCGAGGCGTGCGAGACCATCGACATCGCGGGGATCGGGGAGAACCCGGCGACGCGGTCCGGGCCGTAGGTCTTGATCGTATGCACGTGCGCGGCGGCGATCATCTCGGTCGCCTCGTCCCACGACGCGCGAACCAGCCCGCCCTTGCCACGCGCGGCCTTGTAGCGACGGGCCCGCTCGGAGTCTTCGACGATGTCGGCCCAGGCGAGCACCGGGTCGCCGAGGCGGGACTTCGCTTCCCGGTACATCTCCAGCAGCACACCGCGCACATACGGGTAGCGCACGCGGGTGGGTGAGTAGGTGTACCAGGAGAACGCCGCACCACGCGGGCAGCCGCGCGGCTCGTACTCGGGGCTGTCCGGGCCGACCGAGGGGTAGTCGGTCTGCTGGGCCTCCCAGGTGATGATCCCGTCCTTGACGTAGACCTTCCACGAGCACGACCCGGTGCAGTTCACCCCGTGCGTGGAGCGGACGACCTTGTCGTGGCTCCACCGGTCCCGGTAGAACTCGTCCGCCTGCCGCCCGCCGATCTTGTGCAACGTCCGCAGATCCGAGGAGACCTCGGCGCGGGTGAAGAATCGGCGGGTGCGGACCAGGGCGTCTGTCAGGTCGTTGTCCAGGCCGGCGTGGCTGGAGGTGGTGGTGGGATCAGTGTCAGTGCTCACCGGGTGGGTCCTCCTGGCAATCCGGGGCAGGGAGTGTTGATCGACAGGGCCGGGTTCGACCATAGTTGCCGGCCGCCGGGGTCGCAGATCGCTTCGCCGGCCGCGTCGGCCGAACGTCGACCTCCATGTCGATCTACCCGGCGGAGGCCGGTGTCGTGGCGGCGGCCGTGGTGCCGACGCGGGCTCGGATCACCTCGATGGCGTCCCAGTCGGCGGTGTCGAGGCTGCTCAGGGCGGCGGGGAACACACCGTCCTGCTCGGCGAGGATGTGCTCGCGCAGCAGGTGTAGGGCGTCGAGCAGCCGCGCCGGCCAGGTCGGGTCGGTAGGCACCCCGTCGGTGGCCTCGCCGAGAGCACTCTCGATGTGCCGGTGCTGGGCGGTCAAGTCGGCGATGTGGTCGGGGAACTCGGCGGCCAGCGGCGGGAACAGGCCCTGTTCCTCCACGGCGGTGTGCGGGCCGAGCACCGCGGCGATCTGCCGCGCGGCGGTGGCCATCGCGGCGAGGTCACCGCCTGTGTGCGCGGCGCGGATGTGGCTGATCAGTGTGACGACCTGGTCGTGCTCGCGGGTCAGGTCCGCGATCGCGGTCAGGGCCAGGCACCCGCAGTACTCACACACGTCGTGCTCCCGCCGATTCGCCAGGCTGGTGGGCGTGCAGCGAGCGCCGCACGGTGGTCATCGTGAACGCGAGGGTGATGGCGGCGACCACGGCCAGCGCGGCCAGCCCGAGCGCGTAGGAGCTGAACGCGCCGTAGAGGGCGCCCATCACCAGTGGCGGGATGAACCCGCCCAGGCCGCCGGCCGCGCCGACCACGCCGGTGACCGAGCCGACCTTGTTCCCTGGCGCCAGCAGCGCGACCAGCGCGAACACCGCACCGCTGCCCGCGCCGAGCGCGGCGGCCATGGACAGGAACGCGATCGTGCCCACCGGCATCAACGGCGGGGTGAACGCCTGCACCGCCGCACCGGCGGTGACCACCGCGAAGACGGCCACCAGTACCCGGATCGGGCCGAACCGGTCGGACAACCAGCCACCGACCGGGCGCAGCACCACGGCGAGCAGCACGAACCCGGCCATCCGGTTGGCCGCGTCGGCCTGGGCCAGCCCGTAGGCGGTCTTGAGATAGGCGGGCAGATAGACCGAGAACGCCACATACCCGCCGAAGGCCACCGCGTACAACCAGGACGCCTGCCAGGTCACCGGCAGCCGCACGGTGTCGGCCAGACGGCGCGCCACCGGCTCGGTCGGCACACTCCGCCCCGGAGCGTCCCGCAGCAGCACGGCCGCGGCGACCGCGTACACGGCCAGCACCACCGCGGTCACCACGAACGGTGTCGCCACCCCGCCGGTGTCCACCAACCGCACGGTGGTCAGGGCGCTGATCGCGGTCCCGCCCATACCCGCGCCGAAGACCCCGATCGCCAGCCCACGCCGCTCGGGCGGGAACCAGGCGTTGACGAACGGCACCCCCACCGCGAACGCAGTACCACCCAGCCCGAGGAAGAACCCACCCACGAGCAGCGCGACCAATGAGGAATGCCCAAGGAGCCCGAGGAACAGCACCGGCACGATCGTGACCGCCGAGATCAGCGGGAACATCACCCGCCCACCGAACCGGTCTGTCAGCGCCCCCACCGGGATCCGCCCCACCGACCCGACCACCACGGGCACGGCGACCAGCAGGGCCTGCTGGAACGCGCTCAATCCCAGGGAGTCCTTGAACAGCGGCCCGAGCGGGCTCAGCAGCGCCCACGCCCAGAAGTTGATCGCGAACCCGACCGTGGCCAGGCTCAGCATCACCACCCGCCGCCCGGTCGCCGACGAACTCGCTGGTGAACTCGTCGGCGGGCTCCCGGTCGGCGGGCCACTGGAGGTCATCGGTCGGGAGCCCGGCTGCTGCACTGCTGGCGTTCTCCCCGTCGTGTGGTGTGTCGAGGTCATCGGCGGTCTCGGCCCTCGGTTGCGCACTCGTGTCTGCCCCACCGGTCGGTGAGCGTCTCCAGCGTGGATCATCCACCCACGGCCGATATAGGGGCGAGGGACTGGTACTCGAAAGGACCAACGTCCCTACCCGGCGCAACGATCACCGGGTTCCCTGAAACGCGTGAACCAAACCGGGTGTAACAAGCCAGGTCAGGCGCGCTGCGGGCCGCACCAGGCCGGGATCACGGCCTGTCGTCTGGACCAGTCCGGGCACGGGTCGGGGCAGTGTCGGCGCGGTGGGGAGCTCCGGTGACGCAGTTCGTTGACCTCATCCCGCCCCCGGCGCGGGGCCGCCGGAGCGGTCCGCGGGGATCGGTGTTCGTGTGGGCCAACATCGTGGTGCTCGGCTGGCTCGCGCTGGCCGTCGCCCTGCTGGCCGTGCACGACGTGCTCGGCCTGCCGGTCTGGGTAGCACTGCACGCACTGCTGCTCGGGGCGGTCACCAACGCGATCGTGATCTGGTCGGAGCACTTCGTCGTGACGCTGTGTCGCGTGCCCGGTCCTCCGCCGCGGCGGCTCGCGCTCGGACTGACGGTGCTGAACCTGTTCATCACCGCCGCGCTCATCGGAGTCGCCGCCGACGCCACGGTCGTGGCCGGGGCGGGCGGGGCGGGTGTCGCGGTCATCGCGACCGTGCACACCATCGCCCTGTTCCGGATGACGCGCACCGCCCTGCCAGGGCGCTTCGGCTACCTGGTCGGCTACTACACAGCCGCGAGCGCCGCACTGGTCCTCGGGGCGCTGTCGGGCGCCGCGCTGGCGATCGGAGCCGCCCAGTGGTACGTCCGGCTGTGGACCGCGCACGTGCATCTCACCCTGCTGGGCTGGGTCGGGCTGTCCGTCCTGGGCACGCTGTTCACGCTGTGGCCGACCACGACCGGAACCCGCATCACCGACAGCACCCTGACCGCCGCGCGCCGCGCGCTGCCGACACTCGCGGCGGGGCTACTGGCCGCTGTCGCCGGCATGCTGACCGCGACCGTGTGGGTGACCGTCGCCGGTCTGCTCTGCTACACGGCCGGGATCGTCCTGACGATCATCCCCCTGCGACCCGCCACCACACCGCACGGACCGGCGGCGTGGATGCTCGCCGCCGCCACTGCCTGGCTCGGCATCTCCGTGCTCCTCGACGCCGTCCGCCTGCTCGTCGCCGGGTCCGTCGAGGACCTCCCCGGCGTGGTCACCACGGTGATGCCGGTTCTGGCCGTCGGGTTCGCCGCCCAGGTGCTCGTCGGCGCCCTCACCAAGCTGTTGCCGGTCGTGCTCGGGCGTGGCCCGGCCGAACACAGAGCCATCGCCGACATCCTCGCCCGCGGCTGGCAGCTGCGGCTCATCGCCGCGAACCTCGCGGTCCCGCTGGTCGCCGTCGGCTTGCCGAGCCCGCTGCCGCAGCTGGGATGGGCTCTGGCCGCGCTCAGCGTCGCGACCTTCCTCGTGCTGGCGTTGCGCGTGGCGATCCCAGTAGCGCGGCGCGGCGCCTTCCCCCTCGAACCCGCCCAGAAGCAGGCCCACGGCACCACCAGCGGGGTCCTCGCCGGGCTGATCGCCGTGGCGCTTGCCGTGGCCGTGGCCGGCAGCGGACAGGACACCACCGCCACGGCCCCGGTCTCCGCGCCGACGCACACGGTCGAGGTGACGCTGACCGGGATGCGAGTACACCCAGACACCGTGGACGTCCCGGCCGGTACCCGCCTCGTGCTGCGGGTGACCAACCAGGAAGCGATGCCGCACGACCTGCGACTGGACACCGGCCAGCACACACCCCGGCTCCACCACGGCGAAACCGCGCTGCTGGACGTCGGACCAGTGGGCGAGACCCGGCACGCCTGGTGCACCGTGGCCGGACACCGCGCCGCCGGAATGACCATGACCATCCGCACCCCAAGCGACCACCAGCACACCACCCCGGACAGCCACAGCGACGACAACGGCAACAACAGCGACACCGCGCCAACCGCGGGTCTCGACCTGGCCGCCGACCCGACGCCCGGTTGGGTACCCCGCGACGCCACCCTCGCCCCCACGACCGCCACGCTGCACCGGATCGAACTGCGCGCCACCGAACAGGACCTGGAGGTCGCCCCCGGACGACGGGAACGCCGCTGGACCTTCGCCGACACCAGCCCCGGCACCGTACCCGGCCCCACCCTGCACGGGCGGGTCGGCGACCAGTTCGAGATCACCCTGATCAACGACACCACTATCGGCCACGGCATGGACTTCCACGCCAGCGCCCTCGCTCCCGACGGTCCGATGCGGACCATCGGGCCCGGCGAGCGCCTGGTCTACCGGTTCACCGCGACCCGCGCCGGTGCCTGGCTCTACCACTGCAGCACCATGCCCATGTCCCAGCACATCGCGAACGGCATGTACGGCGCGGTGATTATCGACCCACCCGATCTGCCCGCCGTCGACCACGAGTACTTGATGGTCAGCTCCCAGCTCTACCTCGGCGCCCCCGGCAGTGACAACCAGGTCAGAAAAATCCAGGCCGGGCAACCGGACGGGTGGATGTTCAACGGCATGGCCGCCCAGTACGACCACGCCCCGCTCACCGCCCACCCCGGCCAACGCATCCGAATCTGGCTGGTCAACGCCGGCCCCGGCGACAGCACCGCCTTCCACGTCGTCGGCGCCCAGTTCGACACCGTCTACAAAGAGGGCGCCCGGCTGCTGCGCCCGTCCGAGACCGCTGGCGGCGCCCAGGTCCTCGACCTCGCCCCCGCCCAGGGCGGATTCGTCGAACTCACCTTCCCCGAACCCGGCCACTACCCTTTCGTCGACCACGACATGCGCCACGCCGAGAACGGCGCCCACGGCTTGTTCACCGTCACGGAGCAACACCGGTGATCGACATCTGGACCATCGTGCGGTTTCTGCACGTCCTCGGCGCCATCATCTGGGTCGGCGGACAGTTGACCATCACCATCGTGGTGCTCCCGCCCGTGCGCCGCATGCTCTCCGCGGACGATCGAGCCGGCATGCTGCGCACCGTCGGCAAGCGATTCGCGATCATCACCATGGCGGTCTTCCTGCCCAACCAGGTCACCACCGGCGTCTTGCTGGCCTGGCAACACGGCGTCACCTGGGCCACGCTCCTGCAGCCCGGCTACGGCCGCATCCTGGCCGCCAAGCTGCTCCTGTTCACCCTCGTGATGGTCGCCGCAGCGCTGCACGGCATCGCCCAAGCCAGGCACCAGCCCGGCAAGGCCAGAGCCGCCTCCATCACCGCACTGGTCGGCTCACTCGGCGTCATCCTGCTCGCCACGGCGCTCGCCGAAAGCACCGCGCACTAAGCCACGCCAAACCCTGAGCGAGGAGATCGTTCAGTTCGCCCCCGTGGCCAACAGGGCAACGGGACGCGCGAGAATCCACCACCAACCACGCCAACGAATGGGATCGCGGCGTCTCGATGTCGGCGCGAGGCCCACGAGAACATGCGCCGCTCGGCCACGCCGCGGCGCCCAGTTCGACCGCTGGCTCACCACCATGATGATCAGGCACGAATCCGGTGCACTCGAACTGGCACGCCAGTGGGGGTTCGAAACCACGGGCTGAAGGGCTGTACGGGTCGTCCCTGGCGGGGATCATCCGCACGTGCGGGGTGCGCGCGGTCGATCCCGGAGCGGTATGACGGTCGGGAGGTTGTGCTCGCGCGCTTGGCGGAGTTGCTGGTTTTCCAGTGTGAGCACGTTGATCGTTCGGACCAGTGCCGGGACGTCCGCGCGGAGCTGTTCGAGTTCGGTGTTCTTGTTGGCGATGGTGTTCTTGAGCCGTGCGGTGGTCTTGCGTAGCCGGTCTTCCACCTCGGAGGGGCCACCGCGTTCGCGGACGCGCGTGTAGAACTCGTTCTTGAGGTCGGTGTGGCGTTGAGTGAGCGCGTTGCGGGAGACGCCAGCCTCGTGGGCGAGAGCGACGATCGTCAGGGCGCCGTTGGAGTTCTCGGCTGTGCCGGCCAGGATGCGTTCCATCGCGGCGCGGATGCGGTCGCGTTCCCTGTCGTCGTCGTTCGGTGCGGGGTTCATCCTGTGGTGTCCTCCAGCGTGGTCCGGGTCTGGTCGTGGGTGTCGGCGTAGGCACGGAGTCGACCGGCGGTGGTGCGCAGACGCTCGGCGACCGGATGTGGGGTGTGGCGTGCGCGTGTGTCGAGGAAGGCAGCGCGGTCGCGGAGCAGCGCGGCGTGCTGGTCGGTGCGGACGATGTTGCCGCAGCCGGGGACGCAGTGGTCCAGGCCGGGAGTGTCCTTAACGGTGTGCTTGACGCTGTCGCGGTGGCACAGCGCCTGCTCGCGCTTGTACTGGCAGAGCAGGAAGGCTTGCGGGTTGTCGTAGATCATGGCGTCTTCGTTGGCCAGCAAGCGCCGTGCGGTGCGGACCGTGATCACGGTGCCGGCGAAGCGCGGGGCCGTCGCGGCGGCCCGGATGGCTCGTCGTGCCGCGGGACCAGAGACACCGCCGCCGTTTTCCAGGGTGTCGTGCAGGTCAGCGACGCTGTCAGCGACCGCACGGACGGTCTCCATGTCCAGCAGTTCGTGAATGCCGCCGCGACCGCGCGAGGCGTAGGCGCCGGAGACGGAGGTGCGCAGGTGGCCGTACTGGATGGCCAGGGCGACCAGTCCGTTGGGGCGGCGAGCGATGTGCCAGGCCAGCGACCGGCGGAACCGGGCGGTGCCGATCGGGCCGTGCGGGTCGGCGGGAATCGCCTCGCCTGGTATGTGGTGTGTGAGGGCCTCGGTGTTCGCCCAGGCCACGAAGTCCTCGATCCGGTGCCGGATGGCCGCCGGTTTCAGCGACCCGGTGCCGGGCCGGTGGTAGCGCAGATCATGTGCCCGGCCGTCGAACAGCAGGCTCCCGTCGGGGACCATGCGTTCCAGGACACGGATCGCGTTGACCACGGGCGTGATCGCCACCCAGGGCACGTCGCGTTCCACGCCGCTGGACTGGTGGTTGCCGTCCGCGTCGACGGCGTTCTTGTACTCGTGGGTGCGGATCAGGTGCCGCCCCGTGTTCGCGTCGGCGTTGTTGCCGTCCGCGTGCTCGCCGGTAGTGGGTTTCGGGTCGGGGCAGCAGCCGGTGCGCATGCCCAGAACCTCACCGGTGCGCATCCCGGTCAAGTAGGCGCAGACGATGAACGCCGCTGTGCCGAGGTGTCGCATCAGCACCGGGGCCTCGGCGAAGTCCAGCGCCTGCCGCCACGGCTCTCCGGCGATCCGGCCGGCGACCGGGACGTTCAACGGACACGGCCCTGGACGCTGCGCGGCGGCCTCGGCGAGGCCCTCGCGCTGGTTCAGCTTGTCGATCTGGGAGCGTGAGGCTCCGGTGATGCCGCTGAGGTAGGTAGCGGCGAGACAGACCTCGCCCTGGGTCCGGCCGGCGGGCAACGGGGATCCGGCGGCGAGCAGCGGCGCGAGGAACGCCTCCAATGTGGCTTTCCCGTGCGGTGTCCCGGTGGTGGTGCGGGCGGCCTGGGTCAGCCGCTGCGTCTCGGCCCAGCCGGCGAGGATGTCCTCGGCCAGGTCGTCGATCATGCGCATCGCCCACACAAGCAGCGGGCCCATCGTTTGTTCGGCCAGTGGCTCGGTCTCGTTCTCCCCACCGGTTGTCGTGGCGGCGGGGAGGTAGTCATCGGCTCCGCGTTCGTCCCACGGGGCCCGCCCGATCCCGGCGGGCCGGGCACTGAGCTGGTCGAACGCCCACAGCCGGGTTACCGCGCCCAACATCTTGTGCGTGTGGCTGCGGTTGGTGTGGTAGCTCAAGAGGTGTTGCCCGTAGGAGTGCAGGACGCCGGTGGTGCAGTCGGCGAGACGGCGGATGCCGCGCGCCTGCAGCCAGATCGCCAGTCGTATCCAGGCCGAGATCGTCTCGTGTATCTGTGCGGCGCTGAGGCGGGAGCGCAGCCGGGCGCCGCGAGTCTGCAGGAACGTGGGCCGCAGGTGGCCGTTGATCATCGTCCAGGCGGCCAGCCGCAGTTCGTCGGCGAACACCGCCGGGCAGTTGCGCCAGTAGATCACCCTCCGGTACGTGCTGGGGTTGGCCGTCAGCGGGCCGAGCGGCCAGGCGGCGTCGGCGTAGCAGGCGTTGAGGTGGGTGTGCATCGCCACGACGAACTGAGGCAGGACCACCGGAGTGCCAGGCTCGGGCAGCGGCAGGAGATACCGGTCACCGGAGTTGATGTCAGCGTTGATCTCCGGGGCGGTCACGAGTCGAGGTCTCCGGTCAGCATGAGGTCGATCAGTTCCCGGTCGGTGTCGGTGAGCTGGGCTTTCGCTCGTGTCCATCCGGTGGTGCCGAGCTTGGTCTTCAGGTCGTCGAGGCGGGCGTGGGTCGCGCCCCAGTCCACCTCCCACACGGTCGGGGCCAGCACGGAGCGCAGGTTGCCCACCGCGTCGTGCAGATGGGCGAGCCGAGGATGGTGGCCGGGATGGATCCGGGCGTTCACGCAGCCCAGGCACATCAGGAACGACGCCCCGCAACGACCACCAGAACCACCGCCAGGTGCCGGGTAGGGGCTGTGCTCGATGTCGGCGCAGTCCGCGGTCGCGGTCTCCACGTCGCCGGGGTCAGGCACGTCCTGGAGTTCAGCCACCAGCACCGCTCGACGTGCGTGCTCGGTCGCTTCTTCCGCACCGGCCGCGACGATCGCGACAGCCTCGGCCCGGACTCGCTTGTCGACCAGCACGTAGTGCCGGTCGTGCGTGTCCTGGCTGTTTTGGCCCGGCTCACGGCGGTCGAGCGCGTTCACCGTCTGCCGTCCCCGCTGAAACGGCGATCCGCGCAACCCCACCGTGCGGGCCCACCGTGCACCGGCGTCGCGATGAACCCCGAAATGGAACGGACCTACCGGGGGCTGCCGGTCACCGTCGGCGCGTTCCCGACCGGCGACGTGCGTGCGCCACACCACCAGCAGATCGGTTTCGGGCGACCGGTCTGCGACGATGGCGCGGGCAAACCGGGTAGCCGCCAACGCGTGGGTGATCAGCCGGCCCGGCGAGGCGGCACCGTCGTCGGTGACGTTGCGTGTCTCGTAGAAGTGGCCCGCGCCGCAGCGCCGTTTCTCGATCGGGATGCGGTACGTCGGCCGGCCATCCTCCCCAGGGTCGGGCAACGCCCGCGGGATCGCGGCCCGGTCGATCACCGAGAGGTTCCAACCGAACTCGGCCAGCAGCAGCACCCCGAGCGCGGTGGCCTCCATGCTGGACAGAAACAGCCGCTGCCACGTCACCGCCGCGGCCATGCCCCCGAACGCCTTCCGGTACTTGTAGACGATGCCTTGCCCGCCTCTCGTGCGGTGGCCGGGGTGGCGGATGAGATCGCCGGTGCGGGCGAGGACGTCCAAGGCTTCACCGAGCGCCCAGTCGCGGCTGTCCTCAACGAACTCGCCCGCCTGCCAGCGGTGCAGGTGGGCGGCGTTGTGCTCGATCCGCAGCAACGCAGCACGGAACATCCGCCGAGCGGCGAGCTTGATCCGGTCGAACTCGGCCTCGCTGTAGGACTGAATTCCGCTGCGGGGTCGCGGGGCGCGCCGGGACAGCGTGTCCGCGACCGGCGCCGTCTGCAGCCGGAGGTCGCCGCGCAGCAGGCTCGTCACCGCGGTGAACGTGGTGTAGCCACCCACAGTGGCCAACGCATGCTCCCGCCAACGTTCGATCAGACTCGCGGTCAGCTCGTCTACGTCGCGCGGTGGCCGCATCTGCCGGGACAGGAACGCCGTGAACATCTCCAGCTGCCGCCAGTACATCGTGGAACTGGCGTGCACAGTCCACCGGCGCGGTATGCAGCGGGCCGCGAACAGCGTGGCCAGCGAGCGCTGCATCGGCTCGGCGACCGGCAGAGTGGAGAAGTCGTACTCCTTGACCCGGCCAGCGCTGTTGTGGTGATGCACGACCAGGCCATCCGGCGCGACATACTCCGGGCGGGCATGGTCAGCCGACGGCAGGGACGCACTGCGCCCACGGCGACTCGCACGGGAACTCACGCTGTGACTCACGCGATCCCACCGCCAGCAGTCCACATGCGATCGTCGAGGTCCTGGATGCCCTCCGACTCGCGCGCGATCCGCGCGAACACCACGTCCAGCTCAGGCATCGGCGCCGCCGTCGGGCCGGCAGCCTCGGTAGCACCGGCCAGCATCGACCGCAGCTGCAGGTCTGCCACGGGCGCCAGGTACCGGTCCACAGTGGTCTCCCGCGACGCGTGCCCCAACAAGCACTGCACCATGAACCACGGATCCCCGTACAGCTGCCGGAAATCCCGCCGCTCCTCCGGACTTAACCCGTACTTCAGATCCATGAAGGTGTTCAACACCACCAACATGAACAGCGCGAACGAGTGCCGCGCCGAATGCGGTGTGGCGTACGGAGCGAACACCTGGTGGGGGTCGAAGCCCATCCGGTTCGGCGGGGTCAGCACCCGCTCACAGCGCCGGTTCGCGGCGGTGAACACCCCCTCCCAGGAATGCACCTGGAACGGCAGGCCCTGCTCGTTGAGCCACAACCATAACGGCTCCAGCCCCCGCGGCCCCTCAGCGAACAGCCGCATCCGCTCCCGTGCCGTCAGATCATCCAGCGCCCGCTCACCCGTGACGCCTGTCTCGTCACGCCAGCGCACCATCGGCTTGCGGCCCCTGGTCACCTCGGTAACCACCCGCCTGCCCCGTAATCGGTCGTAACGCCCCTTCTTCTGCGCCTGCCGCACCACCCACGCCCGCGAGGACTCCACATACGCCTCAATCTCCCCGACCGCGTCAGCGGCGACGTAGAACGTGCGTGGCTTCTTCGACCGCGTCACCTCGGCAGCAACCTTGCCGCGGTAGTAGCGGGCACCGTCCACCTGACGCACCGGCACCTCGAACGTCAGCAACGACCCGCCCTCCGCCCGCCTCAAACCTGAGGTGACCAACAGCCGCACGAACGCGACATTGCGGTCCTCCAGCCGCCCCACCCAACCCGGTTCCGGAGCCCCATCACGGGAGTGACCACGGAGCCCGACCTCGATCCACCGCCGCCACGTCCGCGGCGTCAGCCAGTGCACATTGCTCGGCCGCGCATCCTTGGCCCTGGCTGCTGGCACCGTCAACACCGCGCCCTCACGACCCACCACCTGCTTCATCGCCAGCGGGCTGCGCCGCACGTAATGGTTGATGACCGCCCACCGGTACAAGCTGGCGAACGCGGCCAGCTCTCGATCCCACTTCGAGCCACCGACCCGGTGAGGATTCCCCTCCGCGAACCGGCGCCAATGCTCGTAATCCTCCACATCCCGCTCCGTCGCCGCCGTCCACACCCGACCGCGACCGGACAGAAACGTCAGAAACAAACAGATGTCCGTGGCGTAGTTCCGCCGCGTCTCCGTCGTGTACTCGCGGAACCTCTTCGACTGCCCGTACTGACTCAACAGCGGATCCACGCGATGGTCCGGCGACAAGAAGATCGGATCCCCCGCTCGTACCCCCGCCTCGTCCTCCCTCACCGCCAGATCCGCCCAATCCGCCAAAATCGCTCGCCGCACCCCACCACGCACCGCATCCTGCGGCACCCAGAACACCCGCCAGCCCGGCACGCCACCGTCCCTCCCGAAGTAGATCAACACGGACATTCAATAGGGAACTGCGCTGGCGCGGCCAAGGCCGCAGCGTCGCCTTCACCTACACCGACGGCCGCCTGGTCTCCGACTCGCTCCACCTGTGCGGCTTCGTGTACCTGGTCGGTGACGGCGAGGGCGAACTCAGCGGTCCGATCACCGACGACGAGCTGGTGTCGCTCCACTGGGACCGCGATCAGGCCGTGGACCTCGATGCGCTGCGCGGGGTGCTTGACCAGTCGCGGGTCACCGCCTGGTCCGGGACCACGATCGGCAGGAACGAGTCGCATGACGGGCTCTGGCTCCGCCTGACCGTCACCGACCCGCGCGTGTGCCGGATCAAGGTCCACGCCGACGTCCCACCCGAGGTGTGCGACCCGGTAAGGGGATGGTGGCGCATGGCGCTGGTCGACGGCGACACGCTGGTCTACCTCACCGCCCGCCGACTGGAATCCGGCGACGAGGTGCGCTGGGAGTTGGGCGCGATCGGTCACGGTTCGGCCGCCTCCGAGCTGACCGAGTACCTCTGCGACGAGATCCGATCCTGGGCGCCCAAGCGGAACCAGCACACGCCATCGCTCATCGTCTACCCGGCGGGTACTCCGGACAGCGAACTGGCGGGCCCCGCGATCGACAAGACCCACAGCAGGTTCGTCCTCACCTACGACCCCACCGGGTGATCTCGTCGCCGGGCCCACGATCTCGCTGTTAGGCAGGGGCTCGGCTTAACCGTTGCCGTGGAGCGCGGCGAGGTGGGTCATCCAGGGAGCGGAAGTCCTGCCGTCCGCCACGGGCTGGCCAACAGCGCGCTGGTGTCGGAGTCGAGTCGTCCGGCAAACGCCTGCGAGATTGCCGCGCCCCACAGTGCGTTGACGATCGACGTGTCCGTAGGTGACTCGCCGACTGCGTCTTCGGCGGCTGGAACGGTCTCCCAGTACAGGCAACGCGCCCGGAGCGGGAACCCCCACGCGATTGATGCCTCGGTGACTGCGGCACACGCCGCTTCCCAGTGTTGCTCGTCGATTGCGGCGCACGCTCGGCCCATCCGGCGCACAACCGTCGCCGACGTGACTTCGGCATGGCGCAGGACTCGCAGCGCGGCTTGGCTGCGAGGGCCGTAGGCGCTAGTTGCGGTGTATCGCGAGGGCAGGCACGTCTGTCGCCACGGTGCGGTGAGCAATTCGTAGTCGGCGACTCCCTCGTCGTCGTGGCCTGCCGCTGCGATCGCCAGTCCGGCGTCGAACACGGGCAGGACCACCTTGTGCCAGCCGGAGTGGTTTGGTGCAGCCTGCCGAGCCAGCACGTAGGGGTGGTGCAGCACCGCGATTGGGTCGTCGAGTTCGGCGGGCATCGGCAGCCCGAAGGTGTCCTTCCATCGGATCCACCGTGAGGCGAGCCGCCCGGCCAGCTCGGGGTCGGTGATCCCGGCGATGATCCTGTCTCGAACCGCCTGGCGATCGGAGGCGTGCTCCTCACCAAGGGAGCCCATACGGGTGATCTGATCGAAGGTCAGGTTGGCGATGGTCACATCGAGCTGGCGCCATTGCTCGCCACGAGGGTGCTGGGCCAACAGCGCGCGTCCCAAGTCGTCGCGACCGCGGCCCGGACCAGAGGTGCTCATCGGTTCAGGATGGCAGCCCCGGTCTGCGCATTTCGGCGCAGGCTGCGTGTCCGGCGTGGCGGCAGACCACGCGCTGGCCGGACCGGCTTCCGCAGCGGCGAAGTCAGCGAGAGCTGCGCGGGCCGGAGGGGCCCTCTGTGGCGCGGCGTTCGTGGGTGACGTAGGAGTAGGAGCATGGTGACCGCGGTGGTGCTCGACGTGGGCGAGACGTTGCTGGACGACTCGCGCGAGTGGGGTGCGTGGGCCGACTGGATCGGCGTGCCACGTCATACCTTCTCTGCCGTGCTGGGTGCGGTCACCGCTGCCGGTCGGGACAACGCCGAGACGTTCCAGTACTTCAAGCCTGGCTTCGACCTCGCCCGCGAACGGCGGCGCCGGGAAGAGGCCGGCCTGGGTGAGCACATCGAGGACAGCGACCTCTATCCCGACGTCAGGCCCGGCCTGGCGAGGCTGCGGGAGCTCGGCTTGTGGGTAGGAGTGGCCGGGAACCAGACCGCCCGCGCAGCCGAGCTGCTGCGTGCGCTGGGCCTGCCGGTGGACCAGGTCGCGACCTCGGGTGAGTGGGGCGTCGCCAAGCCTTCGCTTGAGTTCTTCACCCGCGTCGCTGAGATGGTGCCCGACGGCCCCGACGAAACGGTGTACGTGGGTGATCACCGGGACAACGACGTCGTCGCGGCGAAGGCGGCGGGGTTTCGCACGGCGTTGATCCGGCGCGGCCCCTGGGGCTACCTCTGGGCTGACGACCCGCTGGTGCGTCGCGACGCCGATTGGGTGATCGACTCCCTGCACGACCTTCCCAATTTGCTGGCGCCGCACTAAAGCCCGGCAGGGGATCAACGAGCACGAGCCCAGGCAGCGAGGTCGAGCAGTCCCGTGCTCGGTGCGCCGTGAGTACGCAGCAAGGTCGACAACGAACGGCGGACCTGGGGATGGGCGCGGCCTGGCGGGCGGCTTGCAGGCACAGGTAGGCGTCCTCGTGACGGCCGAGCGTCAGCTGGGCGCGGGCGAGGTCGATGAAGTAGTGGGGAGCGACGTTCGGCGGGCAGGGTGTCAGGCGGGTACCAGACAGCCGCCCGTTCGATGCCCGGGGGATCGCGCAGTTCGACCGAGACAGCGAGTTCGTGGATGCGTAGGGAGGCCGGGCCGAACGCGGTGCCCTGGTAGACGCCCTCGGGGACGGCGGTTGCGGCGCGGCGAGCTTCGCGCAGGTGGTCGGAGGCGCGATCGGGCTTGCCAGCCCGGCCCGCGACGACCGCGGCGCGCATGTGCAGGGCGCCGAAGGCAGCCGAGGCGGAAGCGGTCTCGAGGCCGGGTACGTGGTCGGCGGCGAGTTCGAGGGCGCGGGCCGCAGTGTCCAGGTCGCCGTTGGCGAAGAAGGTCTCGGTGCGCACGTACGCCACTGCGGCCAGCAGCAGTGGGTCCTCGGCGAGCTGGGCAGCCGAGCGCATCAGGTCGATCAGCCGCGCGGATAGGTCCAGGTAGCCGAGCTTGAAGGCGACCCCGTCGGCGGCGCGCAGCACCAGTGTGAGCAGGGCTGCGGCGTGGCGGCGGTCGGCGGTGTCGCCGAGCTGGCCGGCGCGGGCGAGTTCGGTGATGAGGTCGGGTAGGCGGCGGGCGAGGTTGCCGTAGCGGGATTGCAGTCGGTCGTCGCTGGCGCGGGCGATGTCGCCGTGTAGGTCAGCCGGGGTCCTGGTGGGCCCGTCGTCGGGCAGGTCCAATCGGTCGAGGGCGCGGCGTAGGCGCGGGATCGCGGCGTGGATGACGTCGATCTCGGCGACGGGTTCGCGCTCGTGGCGGTCGCCGGTGGGTGGTGCCGGAGGGACCAGCTCGAGGCCGATCGGTGCCGAGGCCAGGACCGCAGCCGAGGTGGGCCTGGTGGAGTGTCGAGCGGTGCGGCGCAGCAGGTCGTCCAACTCGTCGAGGGCGATCTGCAGGGCACTGGCGAGGCCGGGCCGCTGCCACGGCTGGGGCGATTGGACGCCTCGTTCCCATCGGCCGACGGTGGTGCGCTCGACCTTCAGCGTGACGGCGAGGCTTTCCTGGGTGTATCCGGCGGCTTCGCGAGCAGCGGCCAGCGGAGTGAGTGGCCGTGCCGCCATCGCTTCCTCCCGTCCCTCTATAGCGCACAGTACTCGCTCGTTTTCGCAGCGTATGGCCGGTGTCGCCCCATGCGTGCCTCACCGTCGCCCTGCGGCCGACCCCCGCAACTACCCACGGCCGGACGCCGAACACCCGCTCCCCGCACTCGTTCGACGACACCCCCGTTCTCGCCATGAAAACCCTGCTCAGCCGGGGTGCCGCCCCGTGGACGCCTCGCAGCCGCCACACGGTCGCTCTGGTGATCGCGGTGGGCGACGCCGTTGACTGGCCACGGGCCTGCGGTGGCCGACCCCCGACCGGTCACCGCGGGCCGTATTTGATCCCGACCGCCTGACTTTGCGGAAAGTGAGCTTGGTTCAGTGCAGATGCACGAGGTGATGCTGCCGCACTCGCCCCTGTCGATCGACCGGTCGAGCCCGGTGGTTCGCTGATGCCGCACAAGATCACCGTCGAGCATTCGTTCGAGTCCGGGCACCGGCTGCCGCACCTGGGTGGCAAGTGCGTGAATCTGCACGGCCACTCCTGGTCGACTGCGGTGACGGTGAGTGCGCCGGAGCTGAGCCCCGAGGTGACCGTTGTGGAGTTCGGCGCGCTCAAGGTCGGGCTACGACGGTGGATCGACGAGCACCTCGACCACGCCACGATGCTCGGCGCGCGCGACCGGCTGATCGAGCCGCTGATCGCGGAGGGCAGCCGGGTGTTCTGCTTCGGGGTCGAGCGCCCGTCGGACGTTGCCGAGCAGTACGGCCACGGACTGCCGTGGCCCACCGTGGAGGCCGTCGCGGTCTTACTCGGCCGGGTCGCCGAAAGCGTCTTGGCCGGGCTCCCACGCTCCGACGGCGCGATGGTCGAACGGGTCCTGGTCCGTGAGACGCGGCTCAACACAGCCGTCTACGAGCCCGCGGCGACGCGATGAACGCCCCCTCGGCACACGCCGCCGAACACGGTCAGGCCCGACCTGACGCACCGCTTCGACATCTCCCTCGTCCGTTGATCGTGAGAGCACCATGACCACCACCTCGCCCGCCCTCGGCCCGCTCGTCGGGGTGTACGGCCTCGTCGGACACGACGAGCGTCTTCTGGTCGTCCGCGACCCCGACGCCACTGCCTACCGGCTGCCGGGCGGCCTCGTACGAGCCGGTGAAGCTGTCGAGGACGCCCTGCGGCGCAACCTGCGGACAGGGCTCGACGCCTGCGCGGCCCACCTGGATTTCTGCGCCGTCGTGGAACTGCGCGAGCAGTACGCGGGCACGCAACCCACCGTCTTCGAGCTGGCCCTGCTGTTCGACGTGACTCTCACCGACCCCAGTGCGGTCCGGGTTGACCACGGCGAAGCGCGCTGGGCCACCGACATCGAACTCGGCCACCTGGACCTGCGGCCGTCAGCCCTCGCAGATCGGTTGCGCAGTGGCGGACCGACCCGCGAGCAACCGTGGTGGCCCGCCCTGCCCTGATGGACGTCCGCCGAACATTCGTCCGGCGCAAAGTCCCGCCAAGAAGCCCCGAAGGAACCATGTCGTCGGCACTTGACCTCACCGCCGCCCTGCCGGCGGCCCACGTCGCGATCGACCTCGCGGTCGAGCACGTACTCAGCCACCCTCCACGCAACATCCAGTACAAGGGCGACCGCAACCCGGTCTCCGAGGTAGACGAGACCGTCGAACACCTTGTCCGGCAACGACTGAGCGCGCGCGGCCACGCCGAGATCGGGTTCGTGGGGGAAGAGACCGGAGCGGTTGGAAACCCGGACACCTACTGGATGCTCGACCCCATCGACGGCACGATCAACCACCAGCACGCCAACCCGTTGTGCGCTATCGCGCTCGGCCTGGTCCACCGCGACCAGCCTGTCCTCGGCGTTACCGCGCTTCCTTTCCTCGGCCACCGCTACTGGGCGGCCCACGGCCAAGGTGCCTACCGCGACGGTGACCCGATCAGGGCCTCTACCACCGACGTCCTCAACAAGGCCCTGGTCGGGTTCAGCGACTACGGCAGCGGTGCCGACGAAGGTTAGCGCGACGTGCTGTGCGCCGCCGTAGACCGCGAACTCACCGCCCGAGCGCAAGGGCTGCGCCGGTACGGCTCCTCCGCGCTGGACCTGGTGTGGGTCGCGGACGGCACCCTGGACGCCTGCGTGCTGCTCGGCAACCACACCTGGGACACCGCGGCTGGCGCCGTCATCGCCCGCGAGGCCGGTGCCCTCGTGCTCGACGCCGACGGCAGTCCGCACTCGACCAGGTCGCGCTGCGCGATCGCGATGATGCCAGGGCTTCAGGACGAGGTGTTGCCGCTCCTGCGGGTGCTGCGCGGTAGCCGCTTCTGGCCCGACGACAACGAACCGCACGACCTCGATCACCGGGCCGCTCCTCTCGAAACGGAAGTGCTGCCTTGAAGGGGAGCCCGCCGTGGTGATCCTGCCGACTCAGCGCCGCTCGTCCGAAGTGCGCCCGCCCGTACCGGCGCAAACCGCCGACACTCCCGCGCCCAACGTCGACCACAGCGAGCTGACGCAATACCTACCCAGTCTGGGAGACCTCCCCGCAGCAGGACTTCTGGCTCAGCCACTGGACGTCGACCAGGAGCGCGCCGCGGCGCTCCGGGCCGCGCTACAAGGACAGCGCTCCGACGACGAGCATCTCGCGCTTCTGGACCGCGTCCTTGAGGCGCTGCGTCGCATCTGACCAGAACGGGCTCTCCATGAACGCCGACCGCGCCGCACGTCCGAGCCGTGAGGTGACCACCTCCACCCATGTGGGGGCGTGGGTCGCGCCGCATCCCTCCGGACTGCCCGACCTGCGCATTCAGATGAGCGAGCAGGTGCTCAAGCCACCCCATTGTCACGAATTCATGATGCGTATCGTCGGCGGAAGCAGCCCGCTGGTCCCGATGATCTCCGGCCCGCCCGAGGAGACGGCCGCCAGCGGCATCATGGGCGGGGTACTGATGGCGCGCAGCGAGCAGCGACGGCTGCGCCAGGCGCAGCTGTACTGGGTCGACGAGGACATGACCTCGCTGGCGCTCGCCGCAGCGGCCACCCCGTCCCACGAGCCAGTCCGAGCTCGTCGAATGCCGGCCGAAGCGGGGCTGATGCTCTTCGCCCAGCCCATCGGCAGCCACGATGTCGATCTCGCAGCAGCGTTGACAAGCCCGTGGACCACCGCGGTCTCCGACTTGGACGAAGAACTGCGGCTGGCCTTTCCCGTCGTGGGCGTCTCGTGGTCGCGATGGAGCCCGGCCGACCTCGACCTGGACGGAGAACCCGGCAAGATCCGCTGGACACCCCGCACACCGCAGGGCGCGGCGCCCTTGACGCCCGAGTTCGACGGCGTCTGGCTGACCTTCTGGACCACGGGCAGCAACGGCTGGGACAGCCTCCCCTTGGACCGGCCGCTGGCCATCGACAAGCACACGGGCGGAACGCTCACCGCTGTAGACATGGCCGCACGAGAAGCTCAGGCGGGGCTCGCCCGGCTGCAGACCTACGACGAACTCGTCCTGAGATTCGACCAGCCACTGCCCCGCCCCGATCCGGACAACGGCAGCCAGTGGGCGCACGTGGTTTACACCGCGTGACAACTGATGGGACAGACCGGTAACGCCCAGCTCACCGAGACCGAAACCGTGCCTCGTCCACGTCACGGCCTCAAACGCGACCGGCGGGCCGACATCCTCGGGTCCGGCGCCGTGCAGCTGGTTCGGGTGCACACTCGCCACCGGCCCTCGGCGCAGGCCAGCGCCGAGGACACGGCAGCCTCCCACGGCCGCCGGGCACCGCAGTGGACCCGCCGCTGGCCAGTTCGCCCTTACCGGCGCAACACGTGCCTCAACCCGCGCGCCCACGCCGAGGGCGGATGCGAACACGAGGAGCGAGTCGTGCCCGCCCACATCAAAGGGCCCGCCGACAAACCTCTCGTCACGACGGACAGGGTGCACATCTGGGACACCGCGCCTCCACCGCAACCGTGAAGCCCACGAGTTCGAACTACTGAACCCTCGAACGTCTGCCCGCTCCAATTCTTGGAAAGCATGATGCGCAAGCCCTTGCCGTACGGCACCGACGATGACCCCGCGGCCGAAATCTACGTGCGCGAGGCGCTGCGTCGGTCCCAGCGTGGTAACTGGCTCGCGTTGCTGGCCGATGATCGTGTGGTGCAGACCTACCGGGTGCTGCGACGCATCGAGTCCGGGGCGACCCAGACCCGTGCGCACCACCGCGAGGCGATCAAGTCGGCTGAAGCCGACCGGGACGCGGGCCTGATCAGCGCGGCACGGTACGCCGAGAAGTACCGGGAGTACGCGCAGTGGCGGGAACGGTCCTTGGTCTTCGACGGCGTCCTGCGGCAGTACCTAGACCTGGCTGTTGAGAAGGTCCGGGCCACCCGCAGGGATGCCGTCACGGAGTCGTTGCGCGAGGTGCTGCTCACGTTGGCCGTCGCCGTTGCAGAGCACCAGGACGCGCACGCCGGGGAGGAATCGCTGGCTGACACCGCGCTGTGGGCGAGGCTGCGGTTACTGCCCTGGCCGACGACCACCGGCGCTGAGCGGCGCGTCCTGGCCGATGCCGTGGCCGCCGAACGCGCTCGCCGCGGACCCGCGCGCCGGGCGAGCGAGGACCCCATCCAGTTCGAGGGCTTACCGGTCTTCGGGGAAACCGTGGACGTCGTCGACCTGCTCCTCGACGTCACCGATCACACCCGGCCCGCGTGTGCTCGAACCGAACTGGCCGAGCTGTGGAAACAGCGAACCCCGGACCTCCTGGATTCCGCGGCAGCGCAGGTCACCGCCGCCAGGCAGAAGGGCAGCTATGCCACGCACCGCCTGCGCAGGGCCCTGCTGTTCCTGGAAGGACTCGGCTTGATCAGCCGACTGTCCGACGAAGCCAGCGCCGAGGTCGTGGTCACCGACCGCGCACGACTCGTCGAGCTGCGCCGGCAATGGGACGAGCAGCGCTTCGGCCTCGACGACCTCGTACCCTGGCGGATCGGCGTCTTAGTCGGCGCGGGTTCAGGGCTGTTCCGGCTGGTCTACCAGGTCAGGGCTTGTGAGTGCCAAGGTGATGTCGCCGCCCGACGCGCCGACCACGGTGACTCGGTGCGCCATACGGGCCAGGAAGTCGCGGAAGCTGCGACAGCCGTAGTTGCGCTCGTCGAACGCCGGGTCCAGGGACGTCATCTTGTTCTTGACCCACCCGGCGGTCGGGGTGGTGACGGTGGCCTGCTCCATCACCGTGACCAGCAGATTCTCGGCGGTGGCGATGTCGAACTCGTCGGCGAGGTGGTCGCCCGGCTCGGGCTCGACCTGCGCGACCAGGGTGCCCCAGTACTTGTACTCCGAGCACACCGACACCAGCCGCGGGCTGGCGTTGGCCTCGGTCCCCACCCCGACCACGTGCTTGCCGAACTCCCGTAGCCGCTGCACCAGCGGGGTGTAGTCGCCGTCGCCCGCGACCAGCACGAACACGCTGACCTCGGGGTGGGTGATCAGGGTTTCCATCGCGTCGACGGCCATCCGGATGTCGGCGGCGTTCTTGCGGGCCGCGCCGAAACGGACCACCTGGATCAAGTCGACGCCGTTCATCGCCAGGTCCTGCTGATAGCGCCCGAACTGCGGATTCGCCCAGTCCGCGTACGCGCGGCGGATGACCGCGTTGCCGTAGTCCCGGCACAGCCGGGTGATCGCGGCGTACGGCACCGGGTTGGCTCGACCGGGCAGCCCTCGGCCCGCGCCGCAGACCAGGTTCTCGAAGTCCACGTAGACCCCGACCGAGGCGTTGACCTGCTGGGCCCGGCCTCCCGCCGCGAATGCTTCCACCTCCTGCCCATCGACGGCTCCAGACCGCGGCTTGATGCCGCGACCGGCTGAGCAACGCCCGCTTATTCGCCCTCAGCCCGGCGCCGGCTGACCTCGATCCGGGGCCTTGCCGATACCCGTATACCGGGATTGAACAGCGGTTTTATCGGACGTTCGCCTTCGGCGACGGGGTTCTGTTCGCGTCGTGCCGAGCCTCGATCGGCAAGCCTCAAGACCACGAAAGCAAGTCAAACGATCGTGACCTGCGGAAACACGGCTCTTCTTCCGGCGTCACGGTTCGGCAGGCGGCACACGTCGAGAAGGCGGGTATGGCCTGTGAGCAGCGGTTTCGGGGCGTCCGGAGAGGTCTGAGCGCGTAGTTTGGCACCTCGACAAGCCCGATGAGGAGAGCGGACCAGCCTTGGCCAGGGCTTTCTCGCCGAATGCGCGCTCGAAGAAGTGGATTGACCAGCAGTGATGCGGGCTTCAGACCGTCCTTTTTGGATGAACGCAATGCGCTGAACAGGCACTTTACATGCGGTCCGGCTCGCTACAGGCCATCTGACCAGCGGAATGGGACAGGTTGGGCGTCCCTCGCGGCCACGAGGAACGCCCAACCCTTGAGCCCGAAGTTCACCCGACGTCCTTTGAGAAGAGTGCCTTCGGAACCTGTTCGCCCTGCATACGGCCATCGGTCTGTCCGGAGGGCGCCTCCACAGTAAGCCGTGCCGTCACCGTCGGCGCCCCTGAACGAGGGCACATGGGACAGGCCAGGCACCCCGTCTGAGCAGCGGTAACGGGCAGACGGTCAGCGCCCGCCCCAAGTTTTCCCAGGTAGAGGCGCATTTCCGGCGCATCCAACGCCCTCATCGCCAAGCCCCAGAAAGTGTGAGGCAGCCCACCTTGATGTCGGCACATCGAATTTCGGTCCAGGTCGGTGTTGGCGCCGGAAAGTCGGTGAAGATGGTGAAGCCCTCGCGGGGCGGTGGCGGCCACCACCAGTCGGTTTGCCCTCGCGATCGGGACTTCACCGTTCACCCGACGTCCAACCCTTTGGAGACCATCCGATGTCCGTGCTTCCGGCACCCTTGGCGATCACGCCTCGCACGAGCTGCGGCGCGACCCCCCTCGTCCAGATCGGCACCTTCACCATCGCCGCGGCGTTCGTCGTCGTCCTGGTGTTGCTCGGCCAACCGCTCACGGGCGCGGCCGGTGTCGCGGCCTGGCTCATCACCACGGCGGTGCGATCGACGACCACCAAGCAGGTGGGCCCTGCGCGCGACGGCGCAGCGAGGTGACCACGATCGACATGCCCGAATCGAACTTCAACCAGCGTTGGCCCGGAGGCTTCGGTGCCGGCGGCGGCAGATGGCCCGACGCACGGCCGTTGCAGGCCGTGCTGAACAGCCTCTACGAGCAGCCCAAGGACGGGCAGACCTGGACCGACGTGCTGCTCGCCAATCGCACCGGCCTTCCGCTCGAAGACGTGCGAGCCGCCTTCGCCGCCGCCCCGCCGCTGGTCGAGTGGGAGGTCTACGCCACGATCCTGCGCGAGCTGTGGGCCGACGAGGATGACGTCGCCGTCTGCCAGCGCACATATCGACAGCTGGCAGAGCATCTCCCGCGGCGCGACGCGCTGCCGCCAGACATCGCCGCTCTCACCACCAAAGCGCTGTTCAGAGACGCGCTGAGGTCGATGAAGGACGAGCTGACCTTTCGGGAGCTCTCGGAGAAGATGCGGAAGCAGAATCCGAAGCACACCTGGGAACGATCGACTCTGAGCAGGTACCTGTCCGCGAACGACGCGGACGAGCCGTCATTGCCAGCGAACAAGGACCGCGTACGGGTTTTGCTGACTGTGTTGTGTGAACACGCCGGACGCCCGAACGACGTCGAGCACTTCCTGATGGCGTGGGAACGTCTACGTTCCGAGCGCAACCGTCCTGTCCGCCGCAGCATCCCCTCGCCGGTGATCAATCGACCGGTGCGGGCCGAGGAGACCAGCGGGACGAGTGCGCGAACAACCTCTTCGGTGAACGCCACGCTGCTCGTTGCGCTCCTGCTGGCGGTCGTCGCGCTCATCGTCGTGGTCATAGTGCTCGGGTAATGCCAACTGGCCGGCGTGCGCGTGCCGTACGAACGCGCACGCCGACAACCAGCGAGCATGTCGAACGCAGCACCAACTTCACGATCCGCGCTGCCCGAGCGACGCCTCGGGCAGCGCGGGGTCACGGCTCGAAGCGGAAGCCGTAGCTCCGGTCGCCGATGGGAACGCGACCGTAGGGCGAGCTGCGCTGTCGGCGGATGCCCGCGAGGGCCTGGTCGACGAGGACCTCGAGATCGGCGACGCTGCGTCGCTCCAGCAGCATGACGTAGTGCGTGCGTGGAGGCTTGCCTTTGGGTGGTTGCCAGTCGGAATCGTCGTCGATGCGGAGGCAGTGCTCGATGCCGTGTCGGGGACATGTCCAGACGGCGGGGATCTCGGCGTCGGTCGAGAACGGCACGGTGAACTCGTGCCCTCTGCGGCACGCGAAGCGGACCTGCACCCGCGGTGCCGGCCGAGCCTCGCGATCCGGTTCGCCGGTGGGTGTTCCCAGGCGGTAGCCCCGCAAGACCCGTCTGGGCATCATGATCTCCGCTCGCGTATCGGCTGGGCTGGTGTCGCGAGCCGTTCTCGTGCCCGCTGGCGCGGGGCTATGAGGCTTTGGTTTTGGTCCGGGTAGCGCCGCCGCGCCCGCGCAGCACCACGCCGGACTCGGACAGGATCCGGTGTACGAAGCCGTACGAGCGGTCGGTGGCCTCGGCCAGCGCTCGGATGCTGGCGCCCTTCTCGTACTTCTTCTTCAGGTCGGCGGCCATCTTGACGCGGGCCTCCCCGGTGATCCGCTTCCCCTTGATCGTGGTGTGTGCGGTCATGCCGGTCGCTCCTGTTCGCGGTTCAGGCGGTCGGTTGGTCGAGGGCGGCGCGCCGGTCGATGACGGCGGCCTTGCTCTTGTCGGCACCGGGGCCGGCGGCGGTGTAGTAGTCGATGGCCTCGCCGTAGCGGCGATCGGCCTGGGCGGTGTCGCCAAGCGCGGCGTGAACCTCTCCGAGCACGGCGCACAGGTCGGCGAGGTAGCCGACCGAGCCGTAGTCGTGCACGGCCTGCTCGATCGCGGCCAGCTCGGACAGCGCCTCGGCGGCTTGCCCGTTCAGCGTCAGGGCCCGCGCCAAGTGCAGGACGGTGCGGGCGTGGCCGATGTCGTCGCCGATGCCGGTGAACATGCTCGCCGCCAGCCGCAGGTGGTGGACCGCCAGCCGGGCGTCGGCGATCTTGGGGTGTAGCGCGGTTTCGCCGAGGCGGCGGTGCCGCAGGGCGATGCTGCGGGCGTCGTTCATCTCCTCGGCGATGCTCAGGGACCGCTGCAGGTCCGGCAGGGCGGCGTGCGGGTCGTTGGCCTTGAGGTGGGCGCGGGCGCGCGTCGACAGCGCGCCGGACTGCAGCCACGGGTCGCCGACTTCGTCGGCGCGCTCGACGGCGATGGTGCAGATGTCGACGGCAGCCTCGTGGTGGCCGAAGTTGGTCAGGCCGAAGCCCTGGCGGGTGTGGCAGACGACCTCCAGGATGTGCCCGGCGTCGGCGGCGGCGTTGGCCCCGAGGAACTGCGAGCGCACCAGCTCACCGGCGGTGTAGTTGGGGCGCAGCGGGTTCCACAGGGCCTCGCCGAACTGGTACACCAGCTCCGTCCAGCCTTGGTCGGCGGCGACCTGCTGAGCGGCGAGGAGGTTGGCGCGTTCGGTGTCGGCCCAGTCCAAGGCGGCCTTCGCGTCGTCGAACACGCCCGTGTCAAGGTCGGCGTAGACGTCGCTGAACCGGCGGGGGAAAGGGTTGATGACCTTGTCGGCTGCTGCCGCGCGCCGCAGGTACCACTCGATCATCCGGCGACGGACCGCCAGCCGCTCGCCCTGGTCGTCCTGGTCGGCGATGGCCTGCACGTGTTCGCGTAGGACGTCGTGCAGCCGGTAGCGCTCGTCGCCGGTCTCGGTGACGAGGTTGGCCTCCACCAGCCGTCCGAGTCCGCGGTCGACCGCACTGATCGACACGTCGAGCCCGGCGGCGAGCGGCCCGGCGGTGAACTCGGCGCCGGGGTGTTCGGCCAGGCCGCGGTAGAGCCGGGCGGTGGTGGCGTCAAGGTCCTCGTAGCTCATCTGCAGCACTCCTTCGACGGACAGCTCGTGCGGGTCCGAGGCGGCGGACGCCTCGGCGAGGTGGCTCAGGCGGGTAACCAGGCGAGCCGGGTCGCGCCGGGGATGCGCGGCAAGGTGGGCTCCGGCGATGGTCAGGGCCAATGGGTGCCCGTGACAGCGGGCGGCCAGAGCGTGCAGGAAGTCTTCGCCCGGAGGTTGTCGGTCCTCGTCGAGCAGGCCGGCCAGGAGCGCGGCACCTGTGGCGGCGGGGAAGCAGTCGAGGTCAAGGTGGCGGAAACCTGCAAGAGCCAGTCCGGCGAGACGGTGGCGGCTGGTGACCAGGATCGTGCCGCGCGCTGTGGCGGGTACCAGGGGCTGCACCTGCTCGGCGGAGCGGGCGTTGTCGACCAGCACGGCCACTGCCTTGTCGGCGGTGAACGTCCGGTACAAGGCGACCAGTTCGTCCGCCTCGCCTGGCAGGTCATCGGCGGCGACACCGAGCGCACGGAGCCACCCGGCGAGGACCTGCGATGCGGTCGGTGGCGGATGACCACTCCAGCCGTTGAGGTCGACGTACAGCACGCCGTCGGCGTGGCGCTCGTGGTGCGCGTCGAGCCAACGCACCGCCAAGCCGGTCTTGCCGACCCCACCCAGGCCGGTCACCACCACACGGGTCGGACCCGCCGTGGTGAGCAGACGGTCCAGCCGCTCCCATTCACCTGCGCGGTCGACCCAGATGCGCGCGGGCGGCGGAAGCTGCCGGGGCACCGGCACCCGGTGCTCGGGAGCATGAAGGACGATCGTGTCTGCGGTGACCGTGTGGGCTTGCAGAACCTGGCCGTGCACCGACCCGGACACGGTGTTGACGTACTCGGCCTTCCTCATGCACGGCCCGTTGGCTTGCGGCGGCCGGCGAGCACGGCGTTGCCCCACAAGCACTCGCGCACAGGCAGGGCGAGCCCTTCCGGTCGCCACAAGCCGACCGGCGCCACGCCGTCCGGGTGCGGCTGCCACGGTCCCAGCAGGTCGGCGAACTCCCGCCGACTCCGGTGCACGAACGTGATCCCGGACTTGGAGAAACGGTCCTCGACCGCGGCGGCCGTCTCCAGCCCGAGGAGGATGCCATCGGCGTGCGAGGCGGCCAACAGCGAGCCGGGTGCCAGCCGGTCGTGGTACCCGGCCAAGGTGGCGGCCACCTCTTCGGCGTCGGGCAGGCAATGCAGCACCGACCCAGCCACCACGCCCACCGGGCGAGTCAAGTCGAGCAGCCGAGTCGTCACGGCATGGTTGAGAACCTCGTCGACGTGCCGCAGGTCGGCCTCGATCACCCCGGTGCTCGAATCGGCTCCGTGGATGATCAGCTCGAGACCGGCAACGGCTACCGGATCGTGGTCGACGTAGACAACACAGGCTCGAGGCTGCTCGGCCTGGGCGAGTTCGTGCACATGGCGAACGCCACCCAGGCCCGCCCCCAGGTCGAGGAACTGCTCGATTCCGGCGGTGAGCATGTGCAGCACCGCGCGACGCACGAAGGCGCGGCTCTCGCGGACGAACACGTCGTAGCCCGGCGCCAAGGCCATGATCGCGTCGGCCACCGCACGGTCGGAGGCGAAATTGTGTCCGCCGCCGAGCAGGTGGTCATAGATCCGGGACAGCGACGGTACGTCGACATCGACCGGCGCGCCCCACTCGTGCGCAGCCTCCTGCGTCGCCATCACCGTGTTGTTCTCCCCGCCCCGGCTCGTCATCACGAGCCCGACTCGCTGCGCACCCTGAACGACTCCGGCAGGCCGACGGGTAGCGGTTTGCCCGCTTTGCCCGACGTCAGCTGGGTCGATTGGTGTCGGCGATTAGACCGGCGGCCCGAAGATCTGAACCAGAGCGGGACCGAGGCGCTGATGAGGCGTTGGTGGGGCGCCACCCCGTCTGAGCACGTCTTCCGCCACCGCCATGATCACTCGCATGGGTGGCGCCGAACGCGGCTGGAAGGACTGGGCAGGTCAGTCCTCGTCGAAGTACTCCTCGGCGG
This sequence comes from Saccharothrix violaceirubra, assembly GCF_014203755.1. Lineage (NCBI taxonomy): Bacteria > Bacillati > Actinomycetota > Actinomycetes > Pseudonocardiales > Pseudonocardiaceae > Saccharothrix > Saccharothrix violaceirubra. Next base: position 4,458,849 of record NZ_JACHJS010000001.1, on the reverse strand, counting down.
CGCGGCGGATCTGTGCGAGTCGTTTCGACACGGCGCTGTGGTTGGCGTACCCGAGGACGTCGGCGATCTCGGTTTTGCTGGTGACGCCGCTGTTCAGCAGCACGACGATCTGCCGGTTCCGGCCATCCAGGAGCGTGAGGAAGTCGTTGGTGATCAGGTTGCCCAGCACCTCGCTCTCCGGTCCCTGGACGGGGACGGTGTCGGTCAGTTCGACGAACTTCACCGTCACCTTGCGGCGCTTCCCGTGCAGCTTGCGTTCGAAGTCTTCGCGGGCGTACGACCAGTGGCTGGAGAAGTCGTCCTCGATCCGGTGGGAACGAACCGCGTCGAGGATGCCGCGCAGCCGGCCGGTCCGGTCGGCGGCCTCCACGGTCTCGACCACGGCGTCGCGGGCGTCGTCCTCGCCGAACCAGACCTGTCCGCCCATCCGCGGGTTGCCGGCCACGGCAGCGGCGAGCACGCTGCCGTCCTCCAAGGTGACCGGGCCGGGCGTCTTGCCCTTGTCCACCTCGGGGAAGTCCCGCAAGCGCTCCTGGATGGTGGCGGTGACGGCGGGCACCCAGAAGTCCAGGTTGTGAGCCAGCAGCCGGATCGGGTCGTCGGCCGAGAACGCCTTCATCTTCGACCCCGACACCAGGTGCGGCCACACTGTCCACGCCCAGGCACGGGCCAGCCGTTCCTCGAAATCGGGCGGCAGGAAGTCGTCGATACCCGACCAGTCGGCCATGAACGGCCACTGGCCGCCCCGCAGCAACGGCAGCCCGAACATATCCAGCACGCGCTTGGGCAGCAGGTGGAACAGCGGCGCGTACTCGAAGTAGCGCGCCCGTGTCCGCGGCACGAAGGTGACGTTGACGTCGCCGAGGTCGGCGATCCTGGCCATCGGCTCCGGCAGGTCGTCCAGGTCGAAGAAGCGCCGCCGGAACTGGGCTGCCTCCCACAACATGTTCCACTGCGCGATCGCCAGAAACTCTTGAGGCGAGGTGTAGGCGGCCGGGAGCGTCACGTACTCCGGCGGAGCCGGTTCGAGCGGCCGGACCACCCCGCCGAAGATGAACCCGGCCGAGATGTTCCGCAGGTGCGGGTACTCGTCCGGGCAAGCGTCCGCCTCCGGGAGGAACACGTCATCGCGGCGCCACGCCAGCACCTCGGCAGGAGTCGGCTCCTGGTCGCCGCACACCTCACCGTCCGCCACCTGCTGCTCCATGCCTTGACCGGTCCGCTCGTCGATCTGAGTCATACCTCCATCACGACAGTCTCCGCCGGATTCGTTCCGGACACGCCCGGCCCGAGTGCTTCTTGCCTCCGGCGTGACCGACGAAGATAGCCGGGCACGCGCGATGCGGACGCTCTGCGGCGAGCCACCAGATTCCAGGCGAGTCGAACATATGTGCGAGCATGGTGGTAGTTTGCCGAGGTGACTCCGCCGCCTTCACCCCCCGCGCCGGACGGCGCACTGCGCTACCGAGTCGATCAGACCGGCACGACGATCGCCGTCCTTCCTGCCACCTGCAAAGGTGGACGGCACATCGTCGTCCCAGGAGTCAGCAGAGCTATCTCTGCCGGGGGCGAGGTGCGCGTGGAGTGCCCCGCCTGCGCAGCCACGCCTGGTGTCGACGCGAGCTGGCGGTTGACCAGCAGTCACGCCAGCCCCGACCGCGCCGAACTGGACGACCAGCCGTACGGCGACCTCATCCACCGCGTGCGGGCGGCGACCGGCGCAAGGTAGGCGGGCGTGTCGTGATCAACAGTCCGTTCACGCGCTGGGAGGGTGATGACGTCCACGGACGCCGGCCGGTCCTCACCGCGGTGTGGGTGAACCTGGACATCCTCTTCCCCCGGCCGGCGGACGCACCGCGGCACGTCATCGTGACCGGTCTGGACCTCACAGGTGTGGTGCCTGGACGGCTTCATGGCCGCTTCCCCAGCGTGGAGGGCGACTGGTACGGGATCGTCAACTACGAGGTCGGCTACGCCGACGGCCGCCGTGACAAGCTCCACTTGGTCGACCAGTTCGTGCCGTTCACCGCGCTGTGCGAACGGAAATAGCGCACCGCACGCCGTATGGGTTATCCCAAGGCTAACGGCAGGCGTCGCTTCGATGCCCTGCCTAGGCTTGGACATGTTCCGATCAACGCAGTGTCGACTCGGAGGTGCAGCGTGTTCCACCGCCGCGGCTGCCCACGTGCTCCGAGCGCGGTCACCAATCAACGGACTGAAGCTTGACCGGCCGGGCTGCTGCGCGGTCGGTGTGGGAGCAGTTGAACCCGAGGCAGCGCTCCTACATGGCCGCGATCTTCCATGAGGATCAGCGACGCGAGCATGACGCACGTTCAGGGCCAGCGAGGTCGCGACGCGTAGGTGGAGCGGCGGCGTGGCGCCGGATTCCGTTCACCGTGCATGCCGATCCGGTGTTCACCGGTTACACCGAACTGCAGGAGGTGCTGCGGGACGGCGGGCACCTCGATTCCGGTGCGGGTGCGACGTTGCGCGCCCTGGCACGCCGGTCGTTGGTGGTGGTGTGGGTGGATCAAGTGCAGGTGGCTCCGTTGGGGTTCGTGCCGCGCACGCTGGTGGAGTTGACCAGATTGGGGCGGTCGGTGGCGCGCACTGGGGTCGGGGTACCGGTCGAGGCGCGGCGCCCGTCTCATCTGTTGTCGGAGTGGTTGTGGCGCAGCATGCTGGCGGTGGCCAACGCTGGAGATGGAGGGCTTCCCGCCGACAGCCTCGCAGCCAGGGCTCGCTTCTACCTGGGAACCGGCTACCGGCCGCAGGGCCGCCCCAGCCGGGGCTACATCGACTTGATCGTCGCCGAGGACCTTGAAGCCGGTCATGGTCTCGTCGCGGAACGCCGGTGGGTGTTGACCGATTCGGGTCGGGCACACCTCGCGGAGCACCACTCTGAGTATGTCTCGCTGTACCAGGCGACAGACAGCGCGGTATCGAAGGAGTGAATCCGCAGCCGTCTTCGTGACAGATTGCGATAAGCCCAGGAAAGGCGTCCGCGGACGCTTCAGGAATTGTCGGTGCCCTGCCCTACGGTGCGCAGCGTGATTGAGACCGGTGTCGGGAACGACACGAGGGACGACGCCGCTGTGCGGCACAAGGTCATGAAGGCTGCGGCGATCGCCGCCCACGCGCTCACCGACACCGAGCAGGAGCCGGTGGCGCGGTTGCGGTCGCTGTGGGACGCGCACGGTGCGGTGCTGGCGGCACGCGGTGTGGGCGTCACGCTGCCCTTCGACGAGTTCCGCCGGATGTTGTCCGGCGACTTGGCGGAGCTGCTTCCCGACGGGGTTGCGCCCGCCGAGATGGCCGGCTGGCGGCTGATCACCGCTGACGGGGAGTTCGACGACGACGTCTGGGACCTGGAGCAGGAGCAGCGGGCGGTGTTGCGGGCGTTGGCTTCCACCACGCGCAGGGGAAAGTCCACCAGCTCGGAGATCCTCCAAGGCGAGCTGGACCAGGACACCGTGTACACGGCACTGCGCAAGCGTCAGAACCAGGGCGCCTATGAACGCGGTCGGCGGGCGTTGATCGATACCCCTGCGGGAAGCGATGCCGAGGTGCGCGAGTTGAACCTGCCCAGCACCGTCACCGACCATTACCGGGCGATTCCCACGCCCAGTTCGTTCGGGCAGTGGTGGTTCGCCTGCCCGCTGTGCAAGTGGCCGATGCGGATCACCGTCCGGGGCGCGGGTAAGGCGGCGACCGGCACGGCGCGCTGTCACCACCGTCCACATGTGGAGTTCGGCGCCTCCTACAACTTTCGGATCCCCGACACGGGCAAACCGCCGGTTCTGGTGCCCGCACCGCCGCCGACGGCGCCCACCGGTGTGGAACGAGTGCTGTTCCCCGACGTGACGGGCCGGGTGCCCGAAGCGCTGCCGGTGGCCGGACACAAGGCGTTGACTCGTGGCGTGTGGCGGTCGACCACGATCCCCGGCCTGGTGGAGGTCGCGCTGTACGACGCGTTGACTGCCCGTGGGCTGGCGTGCAAGTTGTGGCCGGATCTGGACAGCTACGACCTGCTCGTCAAGGTGCCCGTATCGAACGGAACCGACACCTCGTACCGGATCGACGTCAAGGACTTCACCTCCGCTCTGCTGCTCGCGGACAAGATCCGCGCCGATGAGGGCGACGCCGGCGGCGCGCAGTGGCTGGTCGTGCCCGACTACCGGCGCGCAACCGTGTCGATGCTCTCGGCGGTGTGCGGCCAGTTCGGGCTGCGCGTGGCCCACGCGTCCGATCTCGGTGCCCGAATCTGCGAGGAGGCTGGGACGTCATGGCTGTGAAACGCCCGCGAATCTCAAAGTCGAACGCGGCCGTGTGCGCCGCCATCGCGTTGGCCGCCCACTACTTCCCTGCCAGGGACGGCACCGGTCGCCCGGTGGGCACGTTCCGGCACGCGGCGTTCCTCATGAGCGGCCACCTGGACGCCTGGTCGGGGTGGTCGCCGATGCCGCAGGCCGACAAGCAGCGCATCGCAGCGGTCCTGAGCTTCGCTCCCGAGGAGTTGGCCAACCCGGCCGCGTTCACCTTCCGCGCACGAACCCTGCTGGCAGGCAATGATGACAACGCACTGCCGTTGCAGGCCGCAGGCGAGTCGGCGGGCACGGCGGTCGGCGCGGTTCCGTTGGTCGGCGGCGACCCGCTCGGCTACGTCGACCGCCTCATCGACCGCGTGAACAAGGACCACCGCCGCACGCGAGCGGTGAAACCGGCCACCCCGGGGATCTGGCACACCCACGTCCGGTACTCACCGACCGTCGGCGCGATCCAGGGCACGGCCACCATCCCCGAATACGACACCGACGACCCGATCGCCGACCTTCCGACCGTCACCACGGTGCCGTACTGCCCGCAGCAGGACATCCCCACCTCCGACCTGCTCACCCTCGCCAAGGACATCGACGGCCGTTACAAGCCGAAGGACCGCTATCTGCACAAAGTCCTCAGCGGACTGTTCACGGAGCTGAAGACGACCGACACGGTGGCACCGATGACGATGCTGCGGTTGCTGGCGGGCCCGACGGAGGTGTTCAACGCCCCCACCGGTACAGGCAAGAGTGTGCTCGTCCGTGTCGCCGCGAGTTGGTTCGCCCTCAACGACCTGACCGTCACCATCGTGCTGCCCAACGTCGAGGCCACCCTCTCCGCGGCTTGGGATATCACCGCCGACCTCACGCACCTCAAGAAGATCGGACGTCTGCGGCACGACCGCCGGTGTGCCGCTTTGATGTCCCCCGACGGCCTGCTGGAGCGCGCCGCCAAAGCCGTTACCCGCCTTGAAGGCAACCTGCTGAGCCAGTCGGACAAGGCGCTGTGGAAGCTCGACCAGATGTCCTACGGCTGTGCCCTGGCCCACCACACCAAGGCCACCGCCCCTTACCCCAGCGGGCAGGAGTCCTGTCACCGTTTGACACCCCTGCCGCCGGAACAGGGAATCCGCACCTGCCCCTGGATGCCGACCTGCGGCAAGTACGAACAGCAGCGCCAGGCGTGCACCGCCTCGGTCATCGTCACCAACCACCACAACTTCATGGCCGGTCGCCTCAAGATCGGCGTGAACCTCGACGGCCGCGCGACCGCTCATGTCTCAGTCGCAGAGTTGGTCCTGCGGCGCTCCCACGCCGTGATGATCGACGAGGTCGACCAGTTCCAGTCCACCGCGCTGGACATGTGCACCAGCGACCTGGTCCTGGCCTCCCGCCGCACCGCCAAGGTGCCGCTGCGGGAACTGGACGCCGACATCGCCTCGCTGGGTAGCGAGGCGATTAAGGACCTGCTGCCCACCATCAGCCACGCCCGCTACCTCTCGGAGTTCCTGCTCGCCGGGATCTGCCAGCAGCAGATCCACCTGCGCCACTACTCCGGACGTAACCCCGCCGGCGAGGCGCCGGGGGTCAACAGCACCGGGTGGCATCTGGTCGGCAGCCGCGACCGGCGGCTGATCGGCCTGCTGTTCCCCCATGATCAGGTCGACGACGACAAGGAGATCCCCGCCGAACTGTTCGACCGCCTCAACGCCCTGCGACCCGAACCACCATTGGGAACCGGAAAGCCCACGGGCGACATCCAGGCTGTCGCCCTACCGGCTCATCTGCTGGCCGTGCGCGACATCTTGGAGAAGATCCTCGCGCCGCGCGGCGAGGACCTGCTGGCCCACGTCCAACTGGAGCTCGACGACGCGCTGTCGCGGACGGTCAAGGACGCCCACGAACGCGCCGAGGCCGCCGAACTGCTCATCGTGCGCACCTGGCTCGCCGAACTCGACGACGCCCTGGACCTCCTGCGGCACAAAACCGCCCAACTGCGCGCCGCCGGACTGGACTCAGCCCGCAAGGTCGCCGAACGGCTCGGCTCCTCCATCGCCTCGGACATCCTGCCCTACGGCATGCTCGGCAAAGCCATCGTCGGCTACCGCATCACCGGCCTGGACGAGCCCGACAAGTCCGCCGAGCTCACCGCCCAGAGCGTCACCGGCGACCCGCACACCTACACAGCCCAACTGGGCAGCATCGTGTCCCTGGTACTCGCCGGGGTGGAACGCCCCGTGATGGGCCTGTCGGCGACCGCCTATTTCCCCCAGGCCGTACGCGAACACATCCACAGCGAGGTCAAGTGGTGGATGACCGACGCCGCCCCCGACAGCATCCGTGCCCAACGCCACTCCATCACCACCAGCACCGACGGCGACACCCCCATCCGGATCTCCGGGCTGCCCCAAGCACTCAAACGCGACGCGCTGATGAACCTGGGCGACCGGCTCTACGACACCGAAATCCACCCCGAACTCCAGCGCATCCGCGACAACGACGACCCTGCCCGCGCCCACGCCGCCGTCGTGGTCAACTCCTACGAACACTGCCGCTACCTCGCTCTGGGCATCTACTCCGCCGGCCTCTACACCGAAGGGCTGTGCGTGGCGGTGCCCGGCGACCGCGCACGCCGAGATAAACTGCCCCCGCTGCCACCGGGGATCATCGAACTGACACCCGAGGAGTTCGAGGACTTCCCGAACCGCGGCAACGTGCTGGTGGTGCCCATGGCCCGCATCGCCCGCGGCCTCAACATCGTCATCGGCACCAAGTCCGCCATCACACCGGTCTACCTGTGCACAAGGCCATTGGCGTTGATGTCCGACGCGGCCGAGATGTACGGCAGCGTGCACGTCGCCGGACTCAACGCCATGCCCCGCTCGGGCTCCGACGATCCGTTGCACGCTCTGGAACTCGGTCGCGAGGCCGCGTGGAAACGCCTCGGGCTGATCATGCGATCCGCCGCCGGGTTCACCAGCACCAGTCCCGAACTTCAGGAGGAGATCGTCGCGGGCATGGTCGTGGACATGGTGCAGCTCGCCGGCCGCGCCCGCCGCGGCGGAACCGACATGACGTTGCACCTGGTCGACCATGCTTTCCACGAGGACGCCTGGCAGGCCGACCTGGGCAACATCCTGCGCCGCATGCACGCCGCCTGGTCTTCCGACGTCCGGCAGCGCATGAACCAGATCTACCGCGAAGCACTCGCCGCATTCCTCGCCTACGCAGGCATCGACACCACCGACGCAGACACCGTCTGACGGCAGTCACAGGAGAACCGACACCGATGGCCCTCAACACCCGAAGCCGGCTCGACGTGCTGGCTTACCGGGGCACCCCCGACCTGCTCGGCGACGCCGCCGTGCACATCCGCGAGTTCGACAATGGTGTCACCTCGCTGTGGAGGCTGTTCGACCGCGACTACCGCGACTACGTCAAGGCCGACGAGGCGCAGGCGCCGCACAGTGTGGTGGTCAACGCACTGCGCTGCCTGACCGGCGGCTACGCGGCCTTCGACCCCGACGAGGGTTTCCTCGTCACCCGCGAAGAGATCGACGACGACACCCTGCTCGCCGCGTTCACCCTCATGCACGGGCGCGTCCTGGGCACACCGATCGACGACATCGACTTGAAAGAGCCGCCCCGGCTCGCCGAGCGCATCGCCGAGACCAAGCAGGAACGACGCCTGCTGGCCGACTACCTGCGCACCACCGAAACCGGACAGCCCGACGCCCCGACGTGGGTCTACAAGACCGTCGCCTGGGACCTGTCCCGACGCATCGCCGAACAGCCGTGGCGCGTCGACGGCCAGGAGATCGCCTTGCGCGTCGACAGCCGCGGCGGCCTGGTCGCCTGGCAGGATCCGTGGACCAACAGGTCCGGCACCGCCGAGGCTCTGTCCCGAGCCTCTATCGACATGAAGACCCTGCCCAACATCGCCGACCCCATTCTGCTCGTCAGTCCGACGGTCACCCGCATCCAGTCCCGGATGGCCTGGGCACGCACCGTTCTGGTCGAACAGGACGACCCGGCACGGCCCATCGTCGAAGTCGCCATGGCCGGACGTTCCAGCGTCCGACGCGTCAGCGCCATGGCACTGGACGTGCTGGCCAAGCTCGGCGTGGAACAGTCGATCCTGCGCCACGTGCAGAACCGCGTCGTACTCGAGAACCGGATACAAAACGAACAGGACGAAGCCCCGGAACAAGAGGACATCTGGGCACCAGACTCCACGCCCGCGCCGGTGATCCGGCCGGTGCAGAGCAAGAACTTCCGGTTCCCGATCGGCCGCGGTGTGGGCATGCACCACCACAGGGAGCTGCGCCGTCACATCGACGAGGTACTCGGCGACGCCCTGGTCAAGACGACCAGGCTCCCGGTCTACTTCGAGGGCCGCAACTTCAAGCAGGTCGACACCGACCGTCTCCTGCCTACCCCCGAGGACGTCGTCCGTTCCCTGACCACCATGGGTTACCGCCATCTGCGGATCGTGTGCCTGTGGAACACCGATGAAGTGCGCCACCGCATGCTCGACGGACTACGCCACGCCTACTCCGCCAACGGCCGCCCCGCCGACGATCAGGTCCCAGGCGGTCAGCCTCTCGACCCCGTGGACGGAGTGCCGGTGGCGTTGAACGGCGAGGCGATCAGCGCGGTCTTCCACCGTGTGCCCGGCTTCCTCGAACACGGTCCCGACGCCGGCAGCGCCGAGGCCATCGCGCATGTCCAGTTGGACTGCGGCCCCGACACGCTGGTCGGGGTCTGGGCAGAGACCGAGTTCACCCGCCGTGGCGACGACGAAGATGAGGGCTATGAGGAGGACGACGAGGACGGGATCGAGGACGCCGCCGCCGAGCAGACGGCCGGTGTCAAGGAGGACGAAGACGCCAAGTTCCGCGCCCGCCGCACCCTCGCCCTCAAGGGCGTCAACTCCCAGTTCATCGTCCACCGCAAGCCGCGGAAACCTCGCAAGGGCAAGAAAGTCCGCGACTACCCGGTGATCCACTCGCTGCTGGATCTGCACCGCAGCCTGGGCATCATCGACCAGCGCATCACCGACGTCATGGTCGACCGACTCGGCACACACGCTCCGACCGGTGTCGCCCACTGCGCCGTCCACATCCGCCGCCAGAGCAGGCGGGGCAAGGACCGCACCGCCAAGATCTGCATCACCGCCACCGTGCTCAAACCGCCCGCACACGATGGTCAGGCGTGGACTTTGCACGGCTGGAGCTACACCGACCCGACCTGGCGCCCATACAACCAGGCCCAGGCTGCGTTCCACGCGAAGGACTACCCGACCGGCAAGATGACCGAACTGCAGGACGACAACGCCGGATACAAGAAGGTCGCCACCCGGGTCGATGACGCCCTGGCCGAGCTTGTCCGCTACCTCGGCGGCATGCCCTACACCATCACCGTCGACGCCTTCGGCTCCCGACGCCTGTGGAGCGGCCTAAACAACAACAAGCAGGGGGAATCCGAACGGCCCGGCACCTGGCTTCCCGGCTCCACCATCCACCCCTCCGACCGACCCCGCGCCATCGTCCGCGTCAACAAGAATGCCGACGAGATGTTCCGCGCCCTGGGAATCACGCTCCTCGACGAGAACGGCGAGAAGATCAGCGATGGGGACAGGACGACCAACAGCCTGTTCCGCGTCAAGTCCGACTTCGGGGCGGACTCCTTCGCCTTGATCACCGTCCCCCACCAGTACGACGGACAGGGTGCGGGCAGGCTGGGCAGCGACAAGACACGGTGGTCCGCCGACCACGGCTCCGACGTCGAGGGCGAGTTGCGGCGCAACGAGATGAAGGACAACTGGTACTCCATGACGACGTTGGGCATCTTTCCCGTCGCCGTCAAGGACGAGATCAAACCTGACAAGCTCGCCCTCATGACCGCCAGGCTGTGCCACCAGGCCCTGGCCTGGGCTGAACGCACCACCTACCCCGCGCACCTTCACGCCGCCTCGAAAATGGACCTCGACCACCCTCAATACCGCCGCACCGCACTGCCCACCGACTCAACCGACACCGGCACCCCCGACGACCTGTCGACCGGATCCGGCGAGCTGCCGTGAACCGGCTGCCGTGACCACCACGCTCGGCGACAGGGGCGTCGATCTGTCGCCGGGCGCCGGGCGAAGGAGCCCGACTGACTCTCACAAAACTCTCAAACCACGCACAACCGCAACTGGCCACTGCTGCGTTCGTCGGCCTCGGCCTGGACCGCGATGAGCGCGTTGACACGGGACAATCCGAAGAAGTCGACCCCGCTGAGGTCGAGAACCAGCACGTCCGGCCTGGCCGCGAGCTGAGTATTCAGAGGAGGTGATCGACGGGCGCGCCCGCACGCTGGCTCGCGACGGTGTCGGCCCCGTACTTCACCGCTGACGAACTGCCGCTGCTTCGGCCACCCGTTCCGGTGCCGCTTGGAGCGTTCTCGATCTGGACGTAGCCCCGCTGTCGAGGCGGTTCGGGCCGCGCGGCCCAGGCGGGATCCATCACCCAGGTCGAGTAGACCTCCAGGCCGTCAACCGGGTCAAGCACCGCACAGGGTGATCACACCCGCCCGGCGAGCCGCCAAGGTGTACGGCGGCGCGCAGGCGTCGCGGCGGTGCGGCGAGCCCCACCGCCGCACCCCAACCGCGGCCGGGTGGGCGCCAAAAGTCCCTACCCGATGAAGATCCACACGCTCACGGGTAGGGGTGTGCCTTGAGCGCGATCGCGATGCTGGCCGGTGGAATCCTTAGCGTTCTGCTGCGCAACCTGGTCGACGGGCGACGCACCGACACGCCGCACTGGCGGTCAACGGGTGCGCTCGTGCTCGGCTCGCTCACCGGGGCCGCCGTGGGAGGAAGCATTGCCGACCGTTGCCGTGCAACCATGAAGCGCAAGGAAGATCAATGAGGATGGGCCCAGGCCTCTGCTGACCACGTCGCTGTCCGGCACGACCGGCACACGTCCCAGCCACGACACGGCCGGCAACGACTCCATGGCCGGGACCGTCATCGGCGTCGTCGTGTGGTGCACGTGGAACTGCCCGACGAGATGACCGACAGCGGCCCCCTTGTCCGCCGCGGTGAGTCCTCCCTGGATCCAAGTCGTCGGCCCGGCGGGCGTCGAGGTGCCGGAGGGGTGGGCGGGGCTGGTCGCCGTCGCGGTGTGCCCAGTGCCCGCGCCGGCTAGCGGGGGCGTCCCGGCTCCCCGGACTCTCTGGGCGGCGGTGGCGGTGTGCCGATGGTGACGTGGTCGCCGGTGGCCGCGCCGATGGTGATGCCGGGCCCGCTGCCGTGCACATCGCCAGCGATGCGCACCCCACGCGGCCCGACACCGTCGCTCTCGCAGGTTCCGCAGTGCGGTGCGGAGTCGGGCGCACGGTGGCGGGGTGCGGCCTCGGGCGTTTCGGGGGCAGGCGACGGGGTGGTCAGGACGGTGGGGTCCGGTGGATAGGGCTGGTCGGGCAGGGAGATCCAGGCGAGCTCGTGGAAGGCTTTCACCGACACCTCGACCGGCCGGAACGTCGCCGGGTCCAGAGTCATGGAGTTGCGCACGACCTCGTCAAAGACCAGTCCGGACACGATCATCGCCAGCACGCCCGGTGAACCGATCAGGGCCTCGCGGACCGGGGCAGCATCCAGTAGCCGGAACGCCGCGACCATCGCTGGCGAGGTCGCGCCGTGCTCGTCGAAGGCCACCTCCCCGGCGTGCACGGCCAGCCGCAACCGGGCCCGAGCCGCGTCGGGGCTGGTGCTGTTGTGGCCGCGCACCGCCCGCGCCAACGCCTCGGGCAACACCTCCACCAACGGGCCCTTCGGGTACTCCGGCGGCACCAGCACCACCACCCCGTCCCCCGCGTCCCCCTGCCAGCACGCCCGCATAGGCACCCCGGCCGCCGCCAGCGCCTCGGCCAACACCGCGTACATCCCGGCCCGGGTGTCCAACTGGTGCGGCAGTGTCCGGGCCGCAGCGCTGTAGCCCTCCACGTCGACCAGGACCATCGTCCGGTGGACCGCGTGCCGACCCGTACCCGCCATGCCGACCCTCCGAGGACAGAACCGCGTGGTGCGCCGATGAACCACGGTTCTACCGACCGACGCGAACGTGTTCCACGTCATTTGACGCACCGGTCGCTCGTACGGCCGCATGAGTCCACCCGACCGGGCGACACGCCGCCACCATGGTCCTGCTGTCCGGTGGCGGTCGGCGGGTCACTGGATGGGCTCACCGGGAGTGTCACCAGGTGCGCGCAGAGATCGGTCGCCCTGGCGGGCGTACTCCTGCTCGACGGGGAACTCGTAAGTGCCGTAGGGGTTGACGTGCTCCATCACGGCCGGGGAGATGTAGGCGAGCAGGTCGTGGTCGATACGGCCCTCATTGGACGCCGACACGTGGGCCCTGACTAACGGCAGTTGTCCAGCCAGCACCGCAGTCCCTGAATGGATGAGGGTGTGCCCACGATGCCGACCCGGATCGTGCGCACGGCCGTGTTCGTGGCGTCAGCAGGACCGTAGTCAGTGAAGCCGTGGCGCGGGTCACATGGCAGCGCCCGGAGACAACACGGCTTTCCGTTCATCGGCTGGTGGAAGCACCCCTGGGCGCGACACGATGATTACGTCGGCGATCCCGGGAAGATCGATCAACGCGCGCCGTGTCTCGTCATGATGTTCCGTAGAACACGAGTCGTCGTAGATAAAGACGATGATCTCCCGGTAGCGCTCGTTGTCCTTGAGGTAGCCGATCGAGTCGATGATCACCTCCTGCTCCACGTCCTTGAAGTCGCTTTTGCTGCGCACGAACTTGACCTCGATGAACAGCCCCAAGCTGGGCAGCGCGAAGTCCGCGCGATAGGCGCTGTGGCCGAGCTTCGGCAGGTTCTCCTCGTCGACCACGTCATCGAAGACCGCGCGGAGCATGATCCACAGGATCGCCTGTACCTCGCGTTCGGCGTCGACCCGCCACCACTTGGGGTCCTTACGCTCGGCGGAGTCCCACACCCATCGCTTCATCGCGGGAGGAAAACGCCTGAGCACCTGGCTCACCTGGGGAACGCTGATCACCAACTGGTCCGCGCTGGCCGTAGCCACCGCTTCGGCGAAGTTCAGCCACAAAGCGGCATGCCGCACCTCCAGATGAGCGGGATCGGTGCGCAGGAATACGTGCATGGCCCGGTGCTGTGCGGCGCGCAGCTCCTCCGGGGTGTCCCTGGCCACCCCGGTACCGGAGGCGAGAAGGTAGAACGCCGCGACGAGCGCATGGTCGGCCAGCCCCGCCAACACCGGCAACGAAGCCGGTTCACCGGTCAGCTCGGCGAGGACGTGCTGATGCATCAGATCGAGCCACGGGTCGTTGGGTTCCCTCATCGGGTGGCTGAGCGCCTTCCGCAGCCAGGTCAGGAACTGCGGCACGCGGTCCTGCACCGCCCGCGCGGCGAGATGCAGCCCGAGAACGATTCCTGCCGAGTACAGCGGGGTCACGCGGTCGCCAGGGTACGGATCACGCCCGGCCAGACCTTCAAGCCCGTGCACCAGCACGTCGGCGAAGACCGGAAGCCGCGTCGGCTGGGCCGTCGCGACATATCCCAGCACGGCGAGCGCCGGCGCGTCTTCCAATCGGCTCACGTTCGTCCTGAGCCAAGCGTCGAGGTCCGGTTCGACGCGCCATCGAATCGACGTGCCGTCGCCGAGGACCTGCCGGGCGAACATGCCGTGCAGGCTGCCAGGCGTGTTCTCGGTGTCGATCCGGCGATGGAACACTCCGAGCTGGGAGCTGAAGAGCAACTGCCCGGTGGTCGCGTCATCGGGTACGGTCACAAGAACCACCTGCTGTAGCGCAGCTTCCCGAAGATTACGTCGGAGTTCCAGTTCGTCACGTGGCGCAGCTTGCCCAGCAGGCCGGCGATGAGGTCGGAGTACAGGATGGTCACCGGCTTCGTCGAGGGGTACGGCCTCCGCCATGACATCGCCGTGAGCCTGAAGAGCTGTCCGGCCAGGTAGTCGATGTCGGTGAACGTGGACTCGCGGTGCAGCTTGAGCTGCAAAGGCTTCGGCGCGCCCTGCAACTCGCTCTTCATCTCTCGGGGCCCCTTGACCGTCACCAGCATCTCACTCCTGCTGATCGACACGGCGAAACCTCGTCGTGCCACGTACTTCCCCTTGCTCCCCTTCCCCGCGCTGATCCCTCTGGCGTTCTCGTCGAGGATCATCCACGGGTGGTCGTCGACGACGGTCACGAACGCGAACTCGACGCCGGCGAAGTCCGCCGTGAGACCCTCCACGAGCTCCTTGATGGCTTGGGCCTCTTCGTCTTTCAGGAGTTTGAAGACGTGGAAGACCAGTCGGATGAAGTCGTTGGACTTCCACCCCTGACGCCCCTTGATCTCGTTGAGGCACGCCCGCAAGGCGTCCTGCAGCGCCTTCGGATACTGCTCGTACGGCGCCTCCCTGGTCGCGTTCGACACGAGGTAGGTGCCGTCGGCGTTGAAGACGGTGGTGATCCCGACGACGCGCTCCCCCTTTCCCAACCGGTCCTCGAACACCTGCGCGCTGCCGATGCCGAAGATCAGCTCTCGCCTGGTCGGCCGGCCGTTGTCCTTGATCGCGAACGGCGTCCCTCCCAGTTTGGCGTAGACGGCGAGCGCCATCGTGCTCAGCGGGTAGGCGATGCCGGGGCTGTCCGTGATGTTCTCGACCTGGAACTCCTGGACCGCGATCGACTGGCTCATGAAGGTCGACTTGGACACCAGGTATGGACTCTCGTTGCCCGTCAGGTGCTCCTGGGCAGCGCTGGTGAAGACGAACGCGAGGTCGATCTTCTCCTTGGTATCCAGCGCGTTCAGACAGGCGCGCTTGTAGGCGCTCGCGTCCTGCACATCGCCGTCGAAGGCAGTGAGGGTGAAGGTGCAGTCGGTCAGGCGAAACTTTCGGACGAACCCTTCGGGGAAGGCGGATGAACCGCGGACACCGTCGCGGAACCTGGTGAGGAAGGTCTCCACGCGGCCTTGGAACCGGCGGGGGACCACGACGGCGATCGTGGGCGCTTTCGGGGTGAACGACTCCGTGTCGAAAGGACCGAACCTGTTCAGCCCGGCTTCCGGGTACCGATCCGTCTTGTCCCCGGACTGGTCGAACACGAAGGTCGGCTCGCTCAAGGTGCGCACGTGCGGATGCTGGTTGCCCTTCAACCGCAGCGGCCTGGCCAGGTACGCCGTCATCCCGGCCGCGACGTCGAGCGGTCCGCGCTCCAGCAATGCGGTAGCGATCCTATCCGTGTCCGCGATGCGCCGCTCGGCGTTGTTGAACGCGGCGATCGTGTCGTCCAGCGCGGCCAGATCACGCTCGAACGACCGCCCGCACGCCTTCCGGAGCACTGTCTGGAAGTTGGCCAGACTGGACTCGATCCACGTGCGCGCAGCGTCGAGCTTCACCTCACCCTCCCGCGACTGCACGAGCAGCTTGCCGTCGACCACATCGGCCACCCGGCCGACCAGCTTGCGCCGCGCGTGCGAGTCCTGGGACGGCCAGGCACGCGCCGACTCCGACTCCGCCAGCACGTAGACCCCGACCATCGGAACACCACGTCGCAACAGGACTTCCACGGGAAGATCAATCTCGTAGCGGGTCTTTCTCCCGATCACCACGCCGGGGTACTCACGCGGTCCGCTGCGGCGGACGTCCAGCGAATACTCCGGATACACGTGCAACCCGTCGATGCCCCGGCCCAACGCCCGCTCCACGAGATCCTTGCCGCCCAGCCTCGAAACGAAGCGCACTGGACGCTCAAGCCTGAGCAGGTATTTCCACTCCAACGTAAGGATGCGCCTGAGGCACTCTTCGAGCAGCCGGGTCTGCAGCAGCACGTCACGCACGGCGGAGGCGATCACCCTGCGCTCACCGACCTGCTCGACACCCTCTGCCAGTGGAACGCACACGACGTCGTTTCGATCCCGGACGACCACATGAGACTCGCGGAGCCGACTGCGGAGATCCTCAAGATGGCCCGCAGACTCGTAGGGCAGCACACCGGCACCCACCTGACCTGCGAACCGGACCGGCAGGAAGTTAGTGAACAACAACGGACCCCCACGGCCCGCCGACGCTGGACGATCTCCGGAGTACCCCATCACCTGAGGCTACGACGTCACCCCGACAATTCCGGGGCAACTCGCGCCATTGCCCGCCGGTCTCCGGGCGGAGTACTGCGTGTCGAGGACCTCCGCACCTGCGCAGTCGACTGCGTCCGGGGCGGCCACACAGCCACCGCATCACCGCGCACACCATCGGGCTCGTCCTGACGGAACTGCTCCACCGTCATGCCGGAACCGTCACCGAACACATCCCGGACTCGGCGATCGACCCCAGCGCCGCCACGTCGACCAGCATCTCGACGGTCACTTGAAACGAAGCCACACCCGCCACGCTCGACCACCCACGACCCTACGACCAGCTGACCCCGCAGGTCCGCCCGTCAACGTCGGTAAACGCCGGTTGGCGCAGGTCGGGCACGGTCCGGGCAGGTTCGACGAATTCACCTGAACGGGTGGCGACCCCACATGGTGCTGGCAAAAAATCAGGAGCGAGTCGCTCCTGATCCGCTCCTTCAAAGCACCCTCAAAGATCGTTTCGTTACCACCCCGTAACCACTGCCAAGATCATTCCAAACGCACGAAAAAGCCCGCTGACCTGCGCTTATCGCGCCGATACAGCGGGCTTTCTCAGACCGTCGGGACGACAGGATTTGAACCTGCGACCCCTTGACCCCCAGTAACAGGCTTGTCTCGACGCGCCCTCGCGCCCTCGGCTTCTCGACCGGTCAAGCAAGAACCTCCTCTACTACGTGTCCCCCGCCGGCCCTTTTTCCGGAGTTCAGGGGTGTCCACGGCGTCCCACACCAACGCCGGCCACCTCCCGGAGGGCAGTCGTGCATCACCACCGCGATCGGCAAACCACCCGCGTCTCCCCCGTGCAACTCGACGCCGACCCGACCGGATCACCCGAACCCGCGCCAGCGGAGGCTCGCCACGCGGCTCGGGCCCGCTTGCTGCACACCCCGGCCCAGGCCGCCCACCTGCTGGCGGTGCGGGAGTCCTGGCTCCGTCGCATGGCCGGACAGCAGCGGATTCCCTGCACCCTCCTTGGCAAGCATCTGCGCTTCTCCGACAAGGACCTGGAACTCATCGTCCTTCGGGGCGCCCGCCCGGCCCGGTGACCCGCTCCCCGAACAAATGATTGTTGCATTTCTCTACGTATCGAGCGTCACTGTACGTCCGTCCGAATCACGGGCGGAAAGTGTCCACGAAAGGCGGTGGCCATAATGGCCTGGGCGGAGAAACACGGCGATGGATTCCGGGTGCGGTACCGACTTTCGGACGGCTCGCTGCGGTCCGAGACAGGCTTCGCCACACGCGGCGATGCCGAAGACCGGGCCGCGGACATCGAGTCCGACCAGCGGCGTGGCCGGTTCGTCGATCCGCGTCTGGCGCAGACGTCGGTCGGCGAGTGGGTGACGCAGTGGGTCGACGCGCACGACGTCAGCGGGGTCACCGAGGCGACCTACGACTCCCATCTGCGCAACCACATCCTGCCCCGGTTCGCCGCGACCGAGTTGGGCGAGCTGTCCCGGATGACGATCAAGGCATGGGCGAAGACGTTGCGGCGGTCGTTGAGCGACCGCAGCGTCGCCGACGTGGTCGGACTGCTGTCCATGATTCTCGGCGAGGCGGTGGACGAGGGGCTCATCGGCTCCAACCCCTGCCGCAAGCTGAGGCTCAACGCCGGTGACCAACCCGAACGGCCGCACGCCGACGCCGACGAGGTGACCGCCATCGCCGGCCGCATGACGTCGCCCGCGAATGCCGCCCTGGTCGTCACCGCCGCCTACACCGGGATGCGGTGGGGCGAACTGGCCGGGCTCCAGTGGGACCGGGTCGACCTGGACAAGCAGGAGATCCGCATCGACGCCAAGGACGGGGCACTGCACGAACTACGCGGCCGACTCGAACTCGGACCGCCCAAGACACCGGCCAGCGTCCGCACCGTCCACCTGCCGACGTTCCTGACCGAACTGCTCGCCGAACACCGCTGCGACACACCGGCCAGGAAGTTCGTGTTCACCGGCATCGACGGCGGCCTGCACCGCCGGTCCAACTTCCGCCGCCGGTTCTGGCTGCCCGCACTCCACGGCGACACCACCCTCGGATGGACGCCCATCAAGCCCCACATGCACTTCCACGACCTGCGCCACACCCACAA
Organism: Saccharothrix violaceirubra; assembly: GCF_014203755.1. Lineage (NCBI taxonomy): Bacteria > Bacillati > Actinomycetota > Actinomycetes > Pseudonocardiales > Pseudonocardiaceae > Saccharothrix > Saccharothrix violaceirubra. The sequence continues at coordinate 4,440,276 of NZ_JACHJS010000001.1, read as the reverse complement.
GACCTGGCTCATCGAAGACCACGTCCCCGAAGTCCTCCAACACAAACGGATCGGCCACAAGTTCCGCGGCGTCATGGGCGTCTACTCCCACGTCACCCGCCCCATGATCGACACCATGCTCCAAGGACTACAGGCCAGGTGGGAGCAGTATGGGAGCAGAATGGCGTGACCTCTTCGGAGCAGGAATTAGGGTCAAGATCACTTGCTCCCAATTTGCTCCCACACACGACCAACAGCCCGCAGACGATGATCGTCTACGAGCCGTTGACCTGCAAAAACACACTGTGGGCGATACAGGGATCGAACCTGTGACCTCTTCGGTGTGAACGAAGCGCTCTCCCGCTGAGCTAAACGCCCTTGGTGCTGTTCTGTTTTCCTGCCCCGCTCTCGCGGTGTGACCATAGCCTACAACATCACCCGCGCCCACCAAAAATCGGGCTCTCCAACCACGCCCAGTCCAGCCCTACCCAACTGCCGACCAGCGAAAACGCTCCCAGGAGCCAGCACGTCACGAGCACGATCGCACACGTCCCCGCGATCACCAGCCCCTTCACCAAGAGGCTCTGGCGCTTCAACCACTCGACCCACGCGTCGTAGTAGCGCTTGGCGAACTTCAGCACCCGCCCGGCCCAGGCGAACTCCGTCGCCAGGATCGCCAGGCCGGCGAACACGACGAGCCACCCGGGACCGGGATACGGGATCATCAGCACGCCGGCCACCAGCACCAGGCCGCCGATCACACCGACGCCGATGCGATAGGTGAGCAGCAGGGCCGGGTGGCGGCTGAACCACTTCCTCGGCCCTGCCTGGTCGCGCTGTTCGGTGGTCATGCGCACATCATCGCTCACTGCTGGTCGACCGCACCCTTTGCCACGACGTCGGTGGGCGCGGACGGCGCGGCCCGGCCAGGTTCCAGGGAGATCGCGAAGCCGCGGTGCTTGTGCGCGTCAGGCGACCATGTGAGCAGCCTCACATCCCTTGTCGACCCCACGTCGAACGTCGCCAGCGGCACGGGGATCGGCGCACTGGTACCCCACACGACGTAGGTCTGGGTGGCGACGTCGTTCGACTTGAGGTCCATCGGCATCACGGCGGCTTCGCGATCGCCCGACAACAGCACCGCGATCGGTTCACCCGATTCCGCGCGCAGCACGGCCCGGTCCGTCCCCGGCGCCACCGCGACTTCCAGCGCCGACCGGAGCCGGTCCTGGTCCGCCAGCTGGTCGCTCATCTGCCCGAACCGCACGCCGACGATCCCGACCGCCGCCACGAGCACCACGGCCGCCGCGGCGACGAGCACGTTCCGCCTCGTCTTCGGCTGCCGCGGGCGCAGCGCCACGACGACCTCGGGCACAGGTGCGGCCACGACGTGTTGCTGCGGCGTGTGTCCGATCGCCTCCATCAGCCTTCCCCGGAGGCGCGGCGGCGGGTCGTACTGCGGGACCGAGCCGCCGATCACGGCGGTGACCTCCTGCGTCGACCGCACCGTGCGTGCGCACAACGCGCAGCCCGACAGGTGCGCGGAGAAGAACGCCTCCTCGTCCGGCTCGAGTGTGTGCATGGCCCACCCGACGGCGAGTTCCTCCTGCGGGCACCACGCGTCCCGCCGCTCCCCGGTCACCGGTGTGCTCCCGTCGTCGTGCCCGGCGTCTCGCCGGTCTCACCCGACCACACCGAGCGCAGCGTGGTCCTCAACCTCCTGATCGCGGCGAACGTGCGCGACTTGACCGTGCCCAGCGGTATCCCGGTCAACGCCGCGACCTCTATCTGCGTGTAACCGCCGAGGTAAGCCAACGCGATCACCCGTCGCTGGTCTTCGGGAAGCCGCTTCAACGCCTCTCGGACTTCCGCACCCACCACGCTCGCGAGCGCGTCCTGGTCTGCGCCTGCGGCAGGCTCTGTGGTGCGTTCCGACTCGTCGTCGGTGAGCGGGACGCTCCGCCGCCGTCGTGTCTCCTCCCGTCGCACCGCGTCGACGGCGCGGTGGTGCACCACCGTCATCAGCCACGTGCCGAAACCGCCGCGTGACCGGTCGTAGCCGCCGGGATTGCGCCACAACGAGAGGAACGCCTCTTGGACGACGTCCTCCGCCAGGCCCTGGTCGACGCAGATGCGACGGGCCAGGGAATAGGCCGGTCTGGCATAACGGTCGTAAAGTTCGCCGAACGCGCCGCGATCGCCCGCTGTCACCCGTGCGACCAGGTCCACGTCGGACGGTCTGTCGCCGGGAGTACGTCGGGGCGCCGGGGCGGGTGAGTCAGCCACGAGAGAAGTCCTCACGTCCAACATTCGCGCAACAGCCGGTACCGGGTTCAGGTTAAACCCAGCAAGATGGGTCGAGGGGTCCCCCGTGGACACGGAACGCAGCGATCCGGTCGCCCAGCGAAGTTCAACTGGCCCGGACGGGTGATAAAACCCGAGTTCCCGAGCGTTCCTCGCCACAAACCCGTCACAACTGGAGACCTCGGTCGTTTCCTGAGACCGGGAAGGGAGAAGAGGGTAACGACGATGCGCAACGACCACGTGACGCTCCGCTCTACAGCGGTGTTCGACCTGCTGGCTCCCCGGACTCCCGCTGTTCCGGTCCAGGTCGAACTCAGGTATGACACCAAAGACCCGTACGCGGTGGTGGCCGCGTTCCGCACCGGCCGCGCGGGCTGGGTGGAATGGGTGTTCGCCCGTGATCTGCTCGCCGACGGCCTCATCGCCGACGCCGGCGACGGTGACGTGCGCATCCGACCGGCCACCGACGACCCGGAGGTCGTGGTGATCGAGCTCAGTTCGCCGTCGGGTCACGCCATGTTCGAGGCGTCGGCCCAGGAACTGGCCGACTTCCTCGACCGCACGTACGACGTCGTGGTGCCGGGCAACGAGCACCTGTGGGTCGACGTGGACGAGGCGTTGACCCACCTCATCTCCAACGACCTGACCTGAAAGCCCAGGTAGCGGGCCCGCAGTCGACGAACGGGACCCCCGATTTGATTCGGCTGCGGGGTGTGTAATAAAGTTCCTCCCGTACCGAGGAAGACAGGAACGCGGCCCGAAAGGGAAGAGTTCCCGAAATCCTTGGGACGTGCGGATGTAGCGCAGTTGGTAGCGCATCACCTTGCCAAGGTGAGGGTCGCGAGTTCGAGTCTCGTCATCCGCTCGGCAGAGGGCCCCTTGGGCTCAGGCCAGACCCTCGGGTGCTAAGCTCGGGATCACTCTGGCGGAGTGGCCGAGTGGCTTAGGCAAAGGCCTGCAAAGCCTTGTACACGGGTTCGATTCCCGTCTCCGCCTCGGACGATTAGCTCAGCGGGAGAGCACTACCTTGACACGGTAGGGGTCACTGGTTCAATCCCAGTATCGTCCACCAGCGAAGTACGCAGGTCGGAAGGCCCGTCAGTGATGATCACTGACGGGCCTTCCGCCTGTTGTGGGAGCGGATCGGGAGCACCGTGTCCTGGTGTGATCACCATCTCCGTAGGTGGTCGCCGGCTCAGGCGGCGTTCGCCACCGTGCCTGCCGGCCGCCGCGCATTCGGTTGATCATGACGTCGGTCACATGCAAATAGTGTCCCCGTCCCGCCGGGCAACGCCACCACCGCGTCAGACAGCTCCAACATCAACGCCTTGCGTTCGTGCAACGTCCCGACCACCCGCAGTTCGGTCAGCCCCGTGTGGGCGATCTCCAGGTCGACCAGGAACCCGGGGATCACCCCGACAACCTCGCCGCCGGCCGCCAACGCGGCGTCCGCGACCGCCCCCATGGTCCCGATTCGGGCGCCCCCGTACACCACGCCGATCCCGCGTTCGGCCAACGTCCGACCGACCGCGGCGGCGGCGCCGAGGAACCGCGGCGAGGCGGCGGAGGACCCTGTGCGTGCCGAAAATTACGTCCGCACAGGTCAAGCGGCATGCCGATACTCGTGGAGGACTCCACCGAGACGGTCCCGTCGGAGTACCGCAAGGCGTTCGATCCGGTCAGGTCCAAGGGACTGGGGCCGGGCCCGCAAGGGTGCTGCCGCGGCGAGGGATCGGTGGGTACGGTGCTCGTTGTAGTGCCGCTCGTACTCACGCAACGCGTGCCGAAGATGGGCCTCGTTCCAGATCAGCGTGCGGTCCAAGAGCTCGCCGCGCAGCGACTTGACCCAGCGTTCCATGATCGCGTTCATGCGGGGCATCCGCACGCCGGTCAGAATCGTCGCGATCCCGGCGCCGCCGAGGATCTCGTCGATCAGTGCCGGGTACTTGCCGTCGCGGTCGCGAATAAGGAACCTGATCCGCGCGACGTGTCCGGTGTCCTCGAGGTCCATGAGCAAGTTGCGGATCGCCTGGGTGACCCAGGCATGGGTGGGGTGTGCGGTCGTACCGGCTATCCATACACGCCGACTGGCGTGGTGGATGACGGCGAGATGTACTGGCGCTGCCCGGTCAGCGTGACCGTCTCGATGAAGTCCATCGCCAGGATCGCCTCCGCCTGCGACCGCAGGAAGTCCGCCCGGGTAACGGTCGTTCGACACGGGGCCGGATCGATGCTGGCGGTCTTGAGAATCTCCCACACCGTCGACGCAGCGACCGCGACACCAAGCAGCGTGAGCTCACCGTGGATACGTCGATGGGACTTCACCCCGGATGTTGGACACGGGGTTATGCGGCGTGGGTCAGCGTAGCCGGTGTTGGTAGAAGGCTGTTCTCGTAGTCGATTGGGGACGTCCGGCCGAGGTGGGAGTGGCGGCGTCGGGTGTTGTAGCGGTGTGCCCAACCGAACACCGCCAGGCGTGCTTCCATTGCAGTTCCCCAACTTTGAGCGCCCTGGAGGGTTTCGCGTTTGAAGGAGGCGTTGAGGCTTTCAGCGGCGGCGTTGTCGGCCGAGCTGCCGACGGCGCCCATGGACCGGGTCACTCCGGCTTCGCGGCAGGCGTCGACGAAGGATCCGGCACCGTATTGCGCCCCGTGGTCGCCGTGGAAGATCGCCCCGGCCAGGCTGCCTCGTGTCCGCTCCGCCGCGTGCAGGGCGCCGACCACCAGGTCCGTGCGCATGTGGTCGGCGACGGCCCAGCCGACCAGGCGGCGCGAGCACAGGTCCATCACCGTGGCCAGGTAGAGGAAGGTACCGTCGACGATCGGCAGGTAGGTGATGTCGCCGACGTGGCGGGTGTTCGGTGTCTGCGCGGCGAAGTCGCGTCCGAGCAGGTCGGGCGCCTTGGCCGTCGTCGGGTCGGCGAGGGTGGTGCGGTGCCGGCGACGCAGCCGCACCCCGGCCGGCCCGACCTCGCGCATGACCCGGGCGACGCGCTTGTGGTTGACCACCTGCCCCGTGTCGTGCAGTTCGGCGGTGATCCGCGGGACGCCGTAGGTGCCGGCCGACTCGCGGTGGATCACCCGGATGCGGGCGGCCAGGCGCACGTCGTCCGCAGCCCGGGCGGCCCGATAGGGCGCTGTGGCCTTCCAGTGGTGGTAGCTGGACCGGGCAACTCCGATGACGTGGCACAACCGCTTCACGCCGTGGTGGCGCTGATGATCGTCGACGAACTGGAAGCGGTTCACCAGCGCGTCTCCCCGGCGAAATACCGGGCCGCCTTGCGCAGGATGTCGCGCTCCTCCTCCAACTCGCGGACCCGCCTGCGCAGCGCGGCGTTCTCGTTCTCCGGCGAGGCCGGCACCGAGGCGCTCGCGGTGGTGGGTGCCCCGGTGCGCTGTGCGTCGTCGAGCTGGATCCGGTTGCGCAGCGTCTCGTGGTTGACGCCCAGGTCCTGGGCCACCGACTTGATCGTCGCTCCCGGCCGGGACCGGTAGAGCGCGACCGCCTCGGCCCGGAACTCCGGCGGGTAGTGCTTCATCACCATCCGAACGGGACTCCTGTCCACCCGGATCGTCAGGATCCAAGTGTGTCTGGTGTCCAACATCCAGGGTCAAGTCCCGGGACCTATTGATCGACAACGCCGGATACCGATCACGGGATGGGCCCGTGTGTCTCGTGGTCGCCGTCGGACGATCGTGGGAAACCGGCCGTACAACCCGACAGGTGGCCGTCGCTCTGCTATTCCGGACGCGGTGATGGCGAGCGGGGGAGTGCGATGACTGTCGAGTTCCGGCTCCTGGGTGCGATCGAGGCGTACGTGGGAGGCAGACCTCTGGACCTGGGCCATCCGCGACAGCGAGGCGTGTTGGCGGTGTTGCTGGTGGAGGCGAACTGCTTCGTCACCACCGGGCACCTGCTGGACTGCGTGTGGGGTGAACACCAACCGGTGAGGGGGCGGAATACGCTCTACAGCTACCTGTCGCGCCTTCGCCTGGCTTTGGAGTCGGTCGACGGGGTGAGCCTGGACCGCCGATCCGGCGGGTACCAACTGACCCTGGACAAGCAGTGCGTGGACGTGCACCGCTTCCACCGGTTGGTGGCCGAGGCCCGGGCGGCGGACGACGATCGGGCGTCGGTGTTGTTCGAACGGGCATTGGCGTTGTGGAGAGGCGAGCCGCTGGCCGGCCTCGACACCCTGTGGGCGGCCGAGGTACGCGCGACCTTCGAGGGCGAGTTCCTGGCAGCCGAGCTGGACTACATCGACATCGCCCTGCGCCTGGGGCGGCACGCCGAGATGCTGCCGTTGATGTCCGCCCGGGCGCGGCGCCACCCGTTGGACGAACGTGGCACCGCGCAGTTGATGCTGGCGTTGTACCGCAACGGCCGCCAGGCCGACGCGTTGGAGCACTACCGACGACTGCGTACCCGGCTGGTCGACGAACTCGGCGCCGAGCCCGGCCCGGAACTGCGCGAACTGCACAGGCGGATCCTGCGCGACGACGCCGGACTGGAAGCGTCGCCCCGACCCGTCACGGCGGCCGACCCGCCGCCGGAGAGACCGGCCCCCGACGAACTCGACCGGGCGGCGGAGGAACTGGCGACCGCTGTGTTCCGGCAGTGGACGGCGGAAGTCGAGTTGCGTTCCCTGCAACGGCCGGAGCCCGTCCAGGTGCGCTGGGCCGGCACCGGTCGACCCGTCGCGGCGTCGGACTCGGCCGTGTTGGGCGGTCGACGCGACGGTGTGCAGCGGCTGGACCTGCGCGGCGGGCTCACGGATCTGGTCAGCGGGTTCCGACGGCTCCCGGCACGGCAGTTGGTCGTGCTGGGCGAGCCCGGAGCGGGCAAGACCGTGTTGGCCATCCTGCTCGCGCTGGGCCTGTTGGCGGACGCCGGTAAAGGCGAACCGGTCCCCGTGGTCCTGCCGTTGTCCTCGTGGGACCCGGTACGACAGCACCTGCACACCTGGCTGGCGGGCAAACTGCTGGAGGAGTACCCCGGCCTGGGCAACAGGGCGGTGTACGGGCGTGACGCCGCGACCCGCCTGGTGGCGGAGGGCCGGGTCGTCCCGGTGCTCGACGGCCTCGACGAGATTCCGCCCGCCCTGCACGCGGTGGCGATCGACGCCCTGGACCAGGCGATGGCCGGTGCCCGTCCGCTGGTCGTGACCTGTCGCGGCGACGAGTACGAGGACGCGGTCCGCGACAGCGGGGCCATCCTGGCGCGGGCGGCCGTCGTGGAGATCGACCCGGTCGGACCCGACGACGCGATCGAGTTCCTCACCGCCCGGCAGCGCCAGGGCGACACCCGGTGGCAACCGGTCGCCGAACACCTGCGCCATCGGCCCGGCGGACCGCTGGCGCGGGCGCTGTCGACCCCGCTGATGGTGGACCTGGCCCGCGTCGCCCACGCCGACCCCGCCGCCGACCCGGGCGAGTTGTGCGACGACTCCCGCTTCCCGGACGCCACGCTGGTCGAGGAACACCTGCTCGACGCCTTCCTGCCCGCCGTCTACGCGCAGCGCCCGGCACCACCGGACACCAGGCCGGCGGCACGGCACCAACCCGAGCAGGCGCAGCAGTGGTTGACCTTCCTCGCGCGGCACCTCCGCGACGGCAGGTCCCGGGACTTCGCGTGGTGGCATCTCGTGTCGGCGGTATCCCCGCCCACCCGGGCCCTGCTTCTCGGCCTGCCGCCCGGGTTGCTGTGCGCCCTGACAAGCTGGCTGGCCGGCGGGGTCACCGTCGGTGTGGTGAGCGGGGCGACCTACACGGTGGCGGGTTGCCTCACCAATGCGCTGGGCCGCCGCTCGGGGCCTCGTCGGGTCGAACCGAGGTTCCGCGGGACGCGCAAGGGATTCCTGTGGCGTTTCGGGCTGGGTGTGGCGATCGCCATCGGGCTCTCGTTCGGCTGGTCGCTGACCCCTGGCGTCGTCGCCGTGCTCGCCGTGGTGTTCGGGCTCTCGCTCGGTGTGCACGTGTGGCTGGACGTGCCGGTCGACGCGACCAGGGTGTCCAGTCCGCGAACCGTGTTGAGACAGGACCGGGCGGCCGTGCTCGCCTACGCCGTGTCGTTCGCCGTGTCGCTCGGGTTGTTCTTCGGGGTGGTCTTCTGGTTCAACGGCGAAGCTCCCGCCAACGAACCCGATGACCTCTTCGACCCCGTCCGGGGTACGGCGTGCCTCCTGACCGCGGCACTGTTCGGGTACTTCCTGTTCGGGCGGCTGGGGAGCGTCGTCTACGCCCTGCCCGGAGCCGCGATCGGCGGTCAGGTGCGGTACGAGGCCGTCCTCCCCGACCTGCCGGGTGCCGTGGTCTGCGGGGTCTTGTTCGCGGTCACGATCGGCCTCAGCGTCCTGGTGTCCAGGCCGTGGGGCGCGTTCGTGGTGGTGCGGGCGTGGCTGTGGTGCCTGGGCCGGACGCCCGCGCGCCTGACCCGCTTCCTCGACGACGCCCACCGCAGGGGTGTCCTGCGACAGGTCGGTGCCGTCTACCAGTTCCGCCATGCCCGTCTCCAGGACCGCCTCGCCCGAGACCACTGATCCGGGACAGGCCGTGAAACCCGGTGTGGCCTGCGGGTTCAAGGTAGTTCGCAAGGGTTGTCGACGGTCGGCCCGGCACGGTGGTCCTCGTACCGGCCCATGAGCGAGGGAGACGCCGGCCCGATGACCGCAAGCACCGCACCGTATGCGCACGGACCCGGTCCGGCGGATGTACACGGGGTCGGCGTGCTCCCGCGGTTTCCCTGGGATTCCACCGGAGGTCGACGCGAGGGCGAACACCGTGCGAGGGGATGGGCGGATGAGATTCCGACTGCTGGGTGCGTTGGACGTTCGGGACGCCACGGGTGCCGTCGTGTTCGTCGGCCCCCGACAGCGTGCGATCCTCGCCGCGTTGCTCCTGCGGGCGAACGAAGTGGCGAGCGTCGGTTACCTCGCGGACGCGGCTTGGGAGGTGCTGCCGGCCAAGCCCCACTCCAACGTCCGCACCTACATCTCCGGCTTGCGCCGGCGGTTGGGGGACGGACCCGGATCGGGCGAGCGCCTGCTCACCCGCCCCGGTGGGTACGTGTTGCGCGTCGCCCCGGCCGAGCTGGACCTGACGGTCTTCGAGGAACTCGCCGGCCAGGGTGAGAGGGCCATGCTGTCCGGGGACCTCCATCGGGCTGTGCAGCGATTCGAGGAGAGCCTGGGGCAGTGGAGGGGCAAGCCTCTGGAGGGCTTGTCGGTGGGCACGCCGCTGCGGGCGGAACTCTCTCGCCTCGAGGAGCGCCGGCTGACCGTCGTCGAGCGGCACGGTGAGGCGGCGATCGGCCTGGGACGGCACGAGGGTCTGATCGCGAACCTGCGGTTATTGGTCGAGGACTACCCGTTCCGGGAGCGGCTGTGGGCACAGTTGATGCTCGCGCTGAACCTCGCCGGGCGGCAGGCCGAGGCGTTGCGCGCCTTTCACGACGCCCGCCGGATGTTGGACGAGGAGTTGGGGGTCGATCCGGGGCCGGAGCTGGGGGAGTTGCACCAGCGGATCCTGCGCGGCGAAATCGAACCGGCGCCGCCGGTGTCCGCGCGAATCCTGGTGGGCGCGGCGCCGGATGACGGCCGGACCGCGGTCACCGGGGGTGGGCGCCGCGGGGTGCCGTCGGCCACCGCGTCCGACCCGGCCCCGAGCCAGTTGCCCCCGGACATCGGCGACTTCGTGGGCCGGGAGCCGGAGCTGCGCCAGGTGATCGACCGGCTCACCCACGAGGACGACACCATGGTGTTGCCGGTCGCGGTGCTGTCCGGGCAACGCGGCATCGGCAAGACCACGTTGGCGGTCCACGTGGCGCACCGGTTGCGCTGCCACTACCCCGACGGGCAGCTGTACCTGGACCTGGGGGGTTCCGGATCGGTGCCGCGGGACGCCAGAAGCCTGTTGACCCAACTGCTGCGTTCGCTGGGCATCGTGGTGTCGGACCCGGCGGTCGATCTCGCGGACCTCAGCGGCTTGTTCCGGGCCGGGCTGGCCGGCCGGCGTGTGCTGATCGTGCTGGACGACGCGGTGCGCGCCGAGCAGGTCCGGCCGTTGCTCCCGGGCGACGCGCGATGCGGTGTGATCATCACGTCGCAGTCCCGGTTGACGGACCTGCCCGCGACGGTCAGGGTGCGGCTGCCACCGCTGACGGAAACCGATGCGGTCGAACTGCTCGGCGAGGTCGCCGGCGCGCACCGGCTGCGGAGCGGGTACGACGACGCGGTCGAGCTGGTGCGGCTGTGCGACGCGCTGCCGTTGGCGGTTCGCGCCGCGGGCGCCCGGCTCGCCGCCAAACCGCACTGGCCGATCGGGCAACTCGTGTTCCGGCTGTCCGACGAACACCACCGACTCGATCGGTTGGACATCGGCGACTTGACGGTGCGGGCCCGGCTCGCGGCGAGCTACGGCAGCCTCGACGCCACCACGCAACGTGCCTTCTGCCTGGTAAGCCTGATGGAGTCTGACGAATTCCGGGCCTGCGCGGCGGCACCGCTGCTGGAAGTTCCGGTCGGCAAGGCGACCGATCTGCTGGAGGCGCTGGTGGACGCCCAGCTCATCGAGGCCACGCCCGCGCGCGACGGTATCCGCTATCGCATGCCCGTTCTGGTTCGGCTGTACGCGCGGGAGAAGGCGGTCACGATGTGCGACGCCACTTCCTGAACGTCCATCGGGTGGAATCGCCCGGAGAACGGCGCCGCGTGGCCCCTCGGAACTTCCGACAAGGTCCACGTGTCGATCACTCGGTGGAAGCGACGCCGGCCGCGGCCGTCCGGCCGAGGACGGCTCGGCCGGGTCGCCGCACGACGGGAGTGCCGGCCCGGACCCGGTGCGCCGCGGGTGGGTCGCACCGGGTCCGGGCGGGTGTCGAGTGGTTCGGGTCAGCGCGGCGGGGACTGCCTGCTCCGATCCCGACGTCCGACGGTCAGGGGTTGACGACCGTGCCCACGGTGTTGGTGGTGGGGTCGGTGAACCACACCTTCCGGTCCGGGCCGGCGGTCAAACCGGCCACGTCCGAGTCGGCCGAGGGCAGGGCGTACTCGGTCACCTTGCCGTCCTTCGTGATCTTGGCCAACTTGGTGACCGGGTTCTCGCCCGTCACCTCGCTGAACCACACGGCGCTGTCCGGGCCGGACGCGACCTGGTTCACGAACACGTCGGCCGAGGGCAGGGCGTACTCGGTGATCTGCCCGGCTGGCGTGATCTTGGCGAGCTTCGTGCCGGCGTCGAGGAAGGACTCCGCGAACCAGACGTTGCCGTCGGCGCCGGGGGCGAGGCCGGCCGCGTCCGCTCCGGCGGGCAGGGCGTACTCGGTGATCTGCCCCGCCGGGGTGATCTTCGCGATCCTGCCGGTGGATTCCTCCGTGCCGACCGACTCGGTGAACCAGACGTTGCCGTCGGGGCCGAGGGCGATGTCGCCGACGAAGGTGGACGCCGAGGGCAGGGCGTACTCGGTGACCCTGCCGTCCTTCGTGATCTTCCCGATCCTGTGGTCGCCGGACTCGCCGATCGACTCGATGAACCACACGTTGCGGTCGCGCCCCGTCACCAGGTCGATCGGGGTGGTGTCCGCGGTGGGCAGGGTGTACTCGGTGATCTGCCCCGTCGGGGTGATGGTCCCGATCTTGCCCGTGCTGGTCTCGCCGATCGACTGGGTGAACCAGACCTTGCCGTCCGGACCCGCGGTGATGCTCGTCGGGATGGCGTCCGCCGCCGGCAGCGGATACTCGGTGACCCGCCCGTCCGGGGTCACCTTCGCGATCCTGCCCGGACTCGTGCCCGCCTCGGTGAGCCACAGGTTGCCGTCCGGGCCCGTGGTGATGTCGCCGGGAGCGGCGTCCGGGGTGGGCAGCGGGAACTGCTTGACGGCGTCGGGCGGGGCACCGGTGGCCGTCGTCGTGGTGACCAGCGCGGCCACCACGGCGATCAACCCGGCACCGCCGACGACTTTGCCAAGGCGATGTGCCATGACGTGTTCTCCTTCCGATTCCGCGGAGGGGAATGCGGATCCTCGCCGCGGATGAACGTCCTGAGTGGAGTGTCTGTTCGGGGAGCCCGCCGGTCGGTTGTCGCGGAGGTCGACGCCGCCGAGATGCCGGATCCCCTGTCGATCCGGCCGCGGCCGACCTGGCCGCGCGACCTGTGCCTCTCCTCCTCGACTCGGATTCGGGCTCGTCCCAATGACACCGCCCGTCGCGCACAGATCGTGCCCAGCGCCACTGGGCGGAAATCGGGCGTCCTCGCCGGAACGCTCGCCGGAGCGCCAACGGTGCTCCGGTAGTCACCCAGCGATGGAGAGGACCAGACCATGTCCGACGAGCGTCACTCCGTTTCCCGCAGGACGTTCCTCACCGCGGCTGCCATCGGCGGGACAGCCGCGGCAGTAGGCGGCCTGAACGGGGTCGCGGCCCAGGCCGACCCCTCCGCCGAATTGCCGCCCGCCTACGAGGGCGACCTGGTGGCGGTCCGCGGCGACCGGCTGATCATGGTCACGCCGATGGAGGGGGAACTGGTCATTCCGGTTTCCCACCGCACGTCCACGTGGTTCGGCGGCCAGTCGTCGCTCGACGCGCTGCGGCCCGGCCAGGACATCACCATCGGACTCGACGAAACCGGTTTCGGCGACCGGCTGTGGGCGGACATCACCAGGATCAAGGGTGTGATCACGTCGGTGTCCGGCAACGACTTCGAGGTGGACCCCGGCAACGGCGGGCACCCGCGGGTACTGCACCTGCCGGACACGGCACGCGCGGCTCTGCGCGGTGACTACACCCGGTGGGAGAACGGGTACCTGGTCGACATCATCGGCCTGCGGCGCGACGACAGCGCGGTGGCCGTGCAGGCCGCCGCACCCCAGCCGGGCTACCACGTCGACGAGATGCCGGAGTTCGGCGCCGCGGCCGGCTACCCCGACCTGTCCGACGCGGCAGCCAGGCAGTTCGACGGGAAGATCACCTGGTTCGACGACGCGGAATGCAAGTGCAAGTCCCGGTGCCGGGGCCACAACGCACACGCGTCGTGGTCCCGGGTGGACAAATGCGACTTCATGCCCGCCCGCTGCCGGCGGATCCCGGTCTTGTCGTGCGGTCGGAAGATCACCGTGCACAACAAGTGCAACAAGAAGTCGCTCAGCGTCGAGGTGATCGACTGCGGGCCCGACAACAAGAGGTTCTGCGACAGCTGCACGAAGTGCGGCAGGAGCCCCAAGGGGCGGATCGCCGATCTGACCAAACCGACCTACGTCCGCATCGGCGGCAGCCTGAACGCGGGCTGCTTCACCGGCTGGGCCAAGGTGTGACCCCGGTGAACGCGCTGACGGAGTTCGCCGAAGCGCAACCGCCGCTGCTCGCGCTGCTGCTCGTGGTGGCCGGCGCCGCGAAGCTGCTCCCGGTGGTGCGGGGGTCGGGTATCGCCCCGACCGGGGTACTCGCCCTGGTTCCGCGGCGCTACCGCGGCGCGGCATCGACGACGCTGGCCTGCGCGGAGGTGACCCTGGGGATCGCCCTGCTGTGCATCCCGGCATTGTCCGTGCGGCTGGCGGTCGCCGCTTCGTTCGCTGCCGCGGTCCTCGTCGTGGGCTTTCTGTGGCGGCGCAAGCCGGAAGCGGGTTGCGGGTGCTTCGGCGACCTCAGCGGCGAGCGCGTCGGTGCCAGGACACTGGTCCGCACGTGCGTAGTCGCCGTGCTCGCCGGCATCGCCCTCGGCGGACGGGCTCCGGTGTCCGCAACGCTGACCGACCTCACCGCCGTGCATGTCACCACGATGGTGATCGAGGTGGGCGTGATCGCCGCACTGTCGCCGGAACTCGCCCTGTGGTGGGTGAGGCTGCGTGGTCGCTCGGTGCCCTGCGCGTACCGTCGGGTTCCTTCCGCGCACGCGCTGGGCAAGCTGCGTGCACACGCGGAATGGCACCGGTACGCGGAGCTGCTGACCGCCGCCGAACCGTTCGACGAGTGGCGTGACCTGTGCTGGCAGATGTTCGCCTTTCCCGGCTGTCGGGACGGCCTGGACGTCGACGTCGTGTTCGCGGTGCACCTGGACGGTCGCGGGCCGGAGGTCCGGGTGGCCGTCGTGACCGCCGCCGACACCGGGGAATCGGTCGTTGCCGGAGTGTGACGGTACGAAGTGGAGCCCGCCGGCAGTACAGCGGCGGGCTCCACTTCATACCTGGGAGCTAGCGGTTCACCGCGACGTGGATGTGGTCGCGGTGGCAGTCGGTGGTACCGGAGCAGCTGTACGGGCGGCCGGAAGCACGCCAGTTCGTCCGCGAGGAGTAGATCTTGCCGTTCCAGATGACGTGGTGCAGCTGGAACCGGCGGTGGTTGGCGACCAGCCAGTCCTTCAGCCGGTTGCCCCGCTTGAGCGCGTCACCCCCGGCAGGCTTGCCGATCTTGCCGTAGACCAGGTCGCAGGCCCGCCCTTCCGGGTGGTACGGGAGCCGGTCCGGGCCCTTGCAGCGGCCCCGCTTGTCCCAGAGGTACTTCCCCTTCTTGGCCGAGTCGTACATCGACTTGTAGAGCCTGCACATCTTCTTCGTGACCCCGGATGGGCAGCCGACCGCGGCGAGGGCGACGTCGTCGGTCGCCTCGTCGGCCATGCCGTCGGTGACGCCCGATTCGCCGGACGACTCGGCGACCAGGTCGACGCTCCACTCGCCGGGAGCCTGGTCCGCACGGGCGTTGCCGCCGAAGGACGTCAGGCCGAGCGCGACCACGACGGACAAGAGGAAGACGATCGGTCTGGACAGGTGGTTGGTCATCGGGCGGACTCCTTTTCCCGGTGGCGACGGGGAACCGTGAACGGTTCCCCGTCGACCGTCAGCGGACTAGCGGCACTTGTTCTTGCTCTTCGCCTTGGTGCCGGGCTTGTGGAACTTGCCGTCGAAGTAGGGCTTGATGCCCTTCTCCTTGCCGCCGGTCACCTTGGTGACGCTGTAGTGCATGTGCGGATTTCCCTTGGCCTGCCCCGTGTCGCCGACGTAGCCGAGCAGGTCGCCCTGCTTGACCTTCTGGCCGTTCTTGACCTTGGGCTTGCTCGTCATGTGGAAGTAGTAGGTCCGGTAGCCGTCGCCGTTGTTCAGGGAGACGCCCCAGCCCTGTCGCGAGCCGTACTTCGCGCTGATCACCTTGCCGCCGGCGGCGGCAAGGATGGGCTGGCCCTTGGTCTTGCCGCCGTCGCGCCAGAAGTCCCGCGCGGACTCCTTGGACGGCCAGTGGCCGTTGTAGGTCGTGCCAAGCCAGACCTGGCCGCACTTGAACGGCAGTTGGAACTTCGGCGCCTTGGCCAAGGTCACCTCGTCCAGTTCGGTGTCCTCAAGGCCCTCGGTCGCCTCGAAGTCGTCGACCAGTGCCGCCGTCGCGTCGAGGTCGGCGAACTCGTCGACCGGAGTGGCGTTGCCGACGCCGCCGACCAACACCGTCGCCATCGTGACCCCGACCATCAATCCCAGGATCCTGGGGCGGAAAGCCCGGTTGTCCATCGTATTCCCCCTCTGTTCAGTCCACTTTCGACTCGTCGTGGATGTTGTCGTGCACCCTTGGCCTCGGACGGAACGACCGGCGTTCGGCCGTCGCCTTGGTCTGAGCAAATGGTTTCGCGCACCACGCCCACTTTTCGCGCAGGAGACGCATAGAACCGGCACGGGCCGGATAGCCGTGCTGAGTAGAGTCGGGAGGGCGTGGAGGCGCGGCGGATTCGGGACGGATGCCGTCGAGCGTCAGGCGCGGACGTCAACCTGCCGGGCGGCCTGGTCGAAGTATCCGTCGCGATGACATGTCGGGTGTCGACCCTCGCTCGACAGCCGTAGCAGCGGATCCGGTGGCGATCAGCGGCATCTTCGGTCGAACGGGTGGGCGGGGAGCTTCCGGCATGGTGTAGGCCGTGTGGTGGCGAGGGTGCGGGCTTCGTGCGGCTCGGGCTGTCGGTCGTGCGGGACAGGGCAGGTGGCCGCGAGCGCGCCCTGGCGAAGTGGGGCTCGGTGCGCTGTCGTCGCCGGCTGAGAGCGATGCTCGGGTCAGTTCCCGGCGGGCAGTGCTTTGTCCGGGTCGTCGAGGGGGAGGGTGATCGACAGGCCGGACGTCGAGATCGCGGTCAGGGTCGATGCCTTGACCGTGAGTTCGCCGAACGGGTTGGACGCGGACAGGTAGCAGACCCAGATCAGCGAGTGGTCTTCGTCCAGTCGGGCGAAGAAGCCCTCGGAGCCGTGCGCGCCTTCGCCCGCGCACGCGTAGCCGTCGGGAACGCGGATCTCCCCGGTGATGTCGATCGACGTCAGCCGCTCGGGGTCTTCGGCGAGCAGGTCGCCCAGGTCGAACGATTCGACCAGGCGCAGTCCGCGCTCGTCGACTTCGACGGCGTAGGAACGACCGTCGGCGAAGTAGAGACCGTCCTCGATGGGCAGGCGGGCGGAGGACCAGAGGGCGGTGATGTCGCTCATCTGCGTCTCCTGCGCCGTCCTCCGCCACAGCCCGGAGGCAGGGCGGTCGGTCGTTCGTTCGGGCCGGTGTCGGGAACCGGCTCGCCGTTGAGCCTGGTGAGCGGGTCGCGGAAGCGTTCCTGGAACTTCTCGGCCCAGGTCTTGCCGGTGGTCGACTCGGGGTGCGGTGCGGTGGGGTCGACTCGCTGGACACCGACCGGCACGCCCGCCTCCCGTGCGGCGTCGAGGCGGCGGTCATCGTAGCTGACGAGCTGCCCGTCGATCTCCATGACGTGCACCGGTGAACGGTTCCGGTCCCACTGGCCGTTGCGCATCGCGTAGTCGTTCCGGGTGACGCTGCGCTGGGAGAAGTTGATGTCGCCGGGGTCGAGGAACTCGATGTCGCGGGACTCGGTGAGGCCGAGCGCGTCGCTCCACGCGGTGCCCCAGCGGGTCGTGCCGGTAGGACCAGTTGGTGCCGTCCGGTGTGGTGACCGCGACGAGGCGGTCGTCGGCGTCCCGCCGGTAGTGCCGGGTATCGGGTTTGCGGACAGCCGCTTGCGCTGCCGCGGCACGACGCGGCCCTGCGCGTCGTGTTCGTAGCGCGCGTCGCCCGAAGTGCGTACCAGGGTGCCCGCGTGGGCAGTGTCGGATGCGGTGACATCGCCTGCCGCGTCGTAGGCGTACCGCTCACGCCATCCGGGTCCGTCGACACCGGTGACCCGTCCCAGGGGGTCGACGCGGTAGTTCCGCGACGGGCCGGCCGAGTCGTGGATCGCGACGAGGCTGTCGTCGGCCTGGTAGTGGTACCGGCGGTGCGCCACCTGCCGGCCGCCGGTGAGCAGCGCCTGCCCGACCAGCCGGTGGTTGGCATCCCACGACTGGCCGGGCACCAGGTCGCCGGTCGAGCGGCTTGGCCCGGATTGGTGAACCCGCACACCGACCTGTTCTTCGGCGTGAGCCGCCTCGACGTACGTCCGCCGACCTCGGTCACGTGATTCGTGTCGGGAGATGAACGAGAAGGGGCAGCGCGAGGGGTGTTTCGTTCCGCCCCAGTGGACATTTCGACGTGGACGCGGCGTCCGAACCGCTTGACCGGCAGCAGGTTCGCCTCGGCCTGGCGGTAGGCGGTGGCATGGCCGAGTCTCGGGAACCTGCCATTGTGTCCGCACTGTCCTGGGGTGGGGGAGCGGCGGTCGGGGTGGATGATCGGCTGATGTCGCCCTGCGGCCATTCCGACGACGAAGGCACCCCGGAGTGATCACCATGCGAGTCGGGTTCGACGAGGTCGACATCCAGGACGACCTGCGCGTCACGCACCAGGGCGTGCCGTTCACCGGTGAGGTCGTCGAGCACGCGCCCGACGGGCGGATCGTCGCGTTGACGACGTACTTCGACGGGATGGAGGACGGCCCCTACGCGGAGTGGTACCCGACTGGCGAGCCCAAGGCCGCGGGCACCGTTCGCTACGGCACCGCGGTCGGCGTGCACGAGTCCTGGCACCGCGACGGTGGTCTCGCGGGCCGCGACGAGTTCGACGACGCCGGAAGATTGCTGCGCCGGCTGCGCTGGGCCGCGGACGGCACCGTGATCGACGATCGCGACAAGACGTGACTCCCGACGAGCAGTTCGGCAGGGTCGCTATCGCGTGGCCGGCCAGTAGCGGATCTCGTCGTCGGTCGGGATGAGGTAGCCGACGCCGCGGTGCCCGGGTGGGCCATCGGTGACGTCGGTGGCGTAAGCCTCGCCGGACGCCTCCAATCCGATCAGTCCGAGCGAGTAGCCGACGTCGGCGAATACCTGCCTGCCGATGTCGGCGAGCCAGTTGTCGATCGGCTGCCGCCAGGCCAAGTGCGTGAAGGTGCCGTCGTCTTCGAACGGGAAACCGCCCACTCGTGGATCAGCGCTTCCCAACGCGCCCAGCGGCAGGTGGAACGCCAGCCAGTCGATCCCGCTTTCCTCGCGGATCGCGACCAGGCCGCACACCACCGGCGTGCCAGCGGGCAGTGTGGCGATTCCGCGCAAGTGCCGATACCGCCGCAAGGAGTCGAGCGTGCAGCCTACGGGGACCTGCTCGTGCGGCTCGCGGTCTCGGCTTCCGTACCAGTTCGGAACCGCGGCGGCCTTCCCCAGCGCTGTCAACGCGCGCCCCAATCGCGCGTCGCCGCCGGGTCCGAGTTCCAGGGCCAGCTCGTAGAAGCCGCCATCCCAGTTGCCTGCCGCGGTGAACGCCGCTGAACCAGTCACGGTGCGATCGTGCACCACCCGGCCCGGTTCCAGCCAACGGGATCCGGATGTCCGATGTGGCAACCGATTCCGGGAAGTTTCGGGGGCCGGTCGACTGCGGTGCCGCCCGACCGGGGTCAACGTGATTGCTGTCGGTAGGCGTGCGGGCTCACGCCGAACCAACGCCGTACCGCGCGGTGGAAAGCGCTGTAGTCGTTGAAGCCAAGCAGGAACGCCACGTCACCGAGCGCACGGTCGGGCTCGGCCAGGTATCGGGCGGCTGACCGGCGGCGGATGTCGTCGAGCAAAGCCTGGAACGAGGTGCCTTCGTCCTTCAAGCGGCGGTACAAGGTCTGGCGGCTCATGCCGAGGGCGCGGGCGGTTCGGTCGATGCCGGCCGGTCCGTGGGGGAGCTGGAGCAGGATGCTCTCCTCGACCCGTCGACGGTACGGCCTGGTGGCGTCGGCACGCTCCAGCAACGCGTTGGCGTGCTCGGTCAGGACACGGTTGATGTAGGGCTGCGCTTGCGGTGAGGGCAGGTCCAGTACCGCCGACGGAAACGTCACGCTGTCGTCCGTCTGGCCAAAGCGCACGGCATCGCCGAAAACCGCCCGGTATTCGGCGGCGTACGCAGGCGATGGGTGGCGGAACCGTGCGATCACCGGGTCGAGGGCGTCGCCGGCCAGTTGCCGGAGCGTCATGACGGTCTCGGCCAACGCCCTCTCGGCGCCCTGCACGGTTGCCGTGGTGGGATCGGTCCTGACGTAGAACAATTCCGCGGTGGGATCTCGCCGTCGCAGCGTGAGGACGATCCCCGTCCCGAGCAGGTTGGCGTACCGGATCACCTGGTGGAAGCCGTCGCCGACAGTGGGGCTGTGCGCGGCCAGGTGACCGACGATCCCGACGTCGCCGCCGTTTCCCCGGCATCGCGCGGCCAGGTGCAGCGCGATGGCGGGGTCGCCGGTGAGTCTTGGCGACTCCCGTTCCAACCGGGCCTGATGACCCAACGGCAGTTGCTCGTCCGGGTCGGCCAGCCTTTCGAGGCCGAACCCGAGCGTGCGCTCGATCGCCGCCGGGTCGGCGCCGGCGGCGGACAGCGATGCGACCGTGTTGCCGATCAGCGCCGCGCAGATCGTCGCAGGGGGTGTCACCGTCGCCGTCCGGTTCCGGTACCAGATGCCAGAATGCTGTAACCGCAGCACATGTTACCGGCCGCGGCCGGCTCCTAGTTTCGGATCATGAGAACGAGAAGGCCCTTCGCCCGCCTTGTCCTTGGCCTGCTGATCATGGTGCCCGGCGGCATGCTCACCGAGCAGGTGTTCGCCCGGGTCCGCTACCCGGGTGCCGGGTTCGGCGGCGTGCCGCTCAGCTTCGACCTCCAGCGCAAGTACGAAGCCCTTGACACGGTGGAACGCAACGGGTTCCTCGGTCAGTTCGTCCTCGTCCAGGCCCTTGACGTCACCATCATCGTCGGCACGCTGCTGGTGTTCACCGCGTTGACGCTGCTCGCCGCCGGTCGTCGGGACGCGGGAGCCCGGGTACGTCGACTGGGTCGGCTCACCACGGTCGCCTTCGTCCTGGCGCCTGCGATGGACGCGTTGGAGAACGCCTCCATGCTCGCGCTGATCGCCTTCCGGGACCGGAATCCGGACTGGCTCAACTTCCTGCAATCGTGCTGCACGCTTGGGAAGACGGTGTTCTTCATCGCGGGCTGGTGTGGCCTCGCCGTCCTGCTCGCCGCCTGGGCGGTCGATGCGGTGCGCGGTGGTAGGACCTCGAAGCGTCACGTCACGAATCGATCGTGAAGACCGGGTTGGCCGACGTCCGGCGAAGGGGGATGCGTGGCACATGGACGAGGTTCCGGCCGCTCCCGCTCGGCGGGCGCCGCCGGCGTCCGGTGGTGAGGGTGGTCGTCGGAGGACCTCAGCCGAAGGCCCACCTCTGGTGCTGGTGGTAGTGGCACTCCCACTGGAGGAGCCAGGCCCCGGCGTCGAGGCCGGCGCCTTCGATCTCCAGGCACCGCCCGCTGTGCCGGGCCCGGTAGGCGTAGGAGCCGTCACCCAGGGGGATCTGCTGCCACTGCTGGTGGGTGCCCCCGTGGCAGTCCCACTGGAGGACGGCGGCACCGGCGTGCAGGTAACCGTGGTCGACCTCGAGGCACTTGTCGCTGTGCTCGACCCTCAGTTGGACGTAGCCGGTTTTCATGTCGACCGCCCGCCACAGCTGGTGTTGCCCGCCGTGGCAGTGCCAC
Organism: Saccharothrix violaceirubra; assembly: GCF_014203755.1. NCBI lineage: Bacteria > Bacillati > Actinomycetota > Actinomycetes > Pseudonocardiales > Pseudonocardiaceae > Saccharothrix > Saccharothrix violaceirubra. The sequence continues at coordinate 4,419,095 of NZ_JACHJS010000001.1, read as the reverse complement.
TGCAGGACTCGCCTCCCCGAGTCGAGGCTGCCGTGGTCGACCTCCATGCACTTGCCGCTGTGCCGGGAGACGATCCTGCTCGCGTAGGCCGGTGTCGCCTCGGACACCGCGGGGGTGAAGCCGAGCACCAACACCGTTGCGGCCAGGGCGGTCGCGAGACGGCGCACTGTCTTGACCATGTTGCGGCCATCCTCCTTGATCGGCGGAACGTGGCGACGTTTGTCCGGGCGGCGGCTTGTCGGCGGAAGGGTGGGTTTCCACGTGAATCGCGCACATGGAATCCGGTTCCGTGGCGCGGTGTCGAACGGGTGTGGTTCACCATCGGTTTACGACTCGATGAACGCGAGCGTCGTGCCCGGCGCGGCGTCGGTACCAGTCCGGATTCGGTCCGGGAATTTTCCGCTAAATCTGCCGGGTGGCGCGGAATCTCTTTCTGTCGAATGTGGAATCGGGGCCTGCGGCGTCCGCCGGCACGTCACCCGACGAACCAGAGCTGGTGGGCGGCGCGTCCGCATTCCGCCTGGACGACCCAGGCGCCCGGAATGACGTCGGCATCCTTGACCGACATGCACCTGCCGCTGTGCAGCGCGAGCAACTGGGAGTAGCCACCCGGCAGAACCGTCCGACGCCACGACTGGTGCGAGTACCCGCCGCACTGCCGCAGGGCCGTTCGGGCGCCGTCCTGAAGCGCGGCTCCGTCGACCTCGGCGCACGTCCCGTTGCGCCTGGACACGATCGCGACCACTCCGGGGCTTCGCTCGACCACACTCCACTGCTGGTCGCCGCCTCCGGTGCAGGGCCGCTGCGAGATCCACGGTGACGGCCGCGTGTCGGCGGGTTCCGCGGTGAGGCATTGGCCGCTGTGCAGCACGACGATCTCGCCGGGCGCCGCCGGCCTGCCCGGGGCGAGGTTCCACTGCTGGTGGTGGTACCCGCTGTCGCATCGCCACTGGACGGCCCGGGTGCCCGGGGCCTGGCCGGCGCCGTCGACGGTGAGGCACTTGCCGCTGTGCTCGGCGACGTACCGCACGAAGCCCGCCGTGAGCGTGACCTTGCGCCAACGCTGGTGGGTGCCGCCGTCACAGGGCGCCGGGTTCACCGGGACACCGTCGGCGAGACCCGCGTGGTCGACCTCCAGGCACTGCCCGTTCAGGGCGGACACGAGAACGACCGACCCGCTTGCCTGTGCGGCCTCCGACCACAGCTGGTTCGACGTGCCCGCGCAGGGCCCCTGCGCGGCCCACAGCACCGGAGGTGGGGAGCCGGGGACGATCCCGAGGCACTGGCCGCTGTGCCGGGCGACGAGCGTGGCGGGTGCCGCCGGCACCGCGGACGCCGTCGGTGCGGGCGTGAACCCGACTGCGAACGCGGACGCGAGCAGCGCCGTACCGAGCCGGCGCGCAGTCCTGATCATGCCGTGACCCCGCTCTCCGTGGGCACCGGACGTCCGGGACAATCGTTTCGATGCCGGAAGACAGTCTGCCCGCCGCGCCGACGTGCTGCCCAGGGTCGTGCCGTTGAATTCCGGACGGTATTTTCGGCGGCATGCCGAGAGCTGCTCGCATGCATTCGGGAGGCACTGTCGGCATGGAATTGTGTCGCATTGCCATCCATTTATGCGCTGTCGCGCTCCGCGGTGGCCGCGCGACTCGCGGACAACGCGGTTTCAGTCGCCTGGACGGTCGCCGTCGAGTGTTCCCAGGCGCGCTTCGACGCGTTCGACGTCCGCGAAGCGGTGCTGGGCAAGGAAAAGGCCGCGGGCTCGTGCCCACGCGGCATGTGCCGCGGCGTGGTCGCCGATCTCCACGAGCACCTCGGCGAACATCTCGGCGGCCTTCGCCTCCCGGCGTACGTTGCCCACGTCGCGGAGCAGGTCGCACGCCTCCTGGTAGAGGGCGCGCGCGTCGTCGAGGCGGCCGGTCGCGTGGGCGACGTAGCCGAGTGCGCTGGTGGAGATGGCCTGACTGTCCCGGTCGCCTCGGGACCGGAACACCGCTACGGCGGTCCGGCACGCGTCGAGTGCGATCCCGTGGTCGCCCAGGCGTGCCGCCAACCAGCCGAGCTGACTGAGTGACTGCGCTTCGAACACCTCGTTGCCCTGCCTGCTCAGCAGTTCGTGCGAACGTTTCGCGTGCCGCATCGCCCCGGCGAGGTCGCCGCTCCACTCGACCAGGATCGACAGGGAGTTCTCGGCGATGGCCTCGACCATCTCGTCCCCGACCCGTCGCGCGAGGGCGAGCGCGCGGTGCAGGTGGTCCAGCCCGTCGTCCAGCCGGCCGAGCTGGCCCTGGGCGTAGCCCAACGCCAGCAGGGCGTCGGCCAGCAGGTCGTCACGGCCGAGGGCATGGGAAGCCGGCACCGCGAGCCGCCACGCGTCGACCACGTCCTGGAGAAAGCCCGCCCGGTCGTAGAGGGGCGTAAGGTGCCGTGCCAGCTGCCACACCCGGCCGTGCAGCCCGAGGTCCGCCGCCGCCCGAACGGTCGCGGCCAAGCACGCGCGCTCGTCGTGGAACCAAGCCATCGCGGAGTCCGGATCCTCGGGCTCCCAGGTGTGCGGGCCCGGTGTGACGGGGCCGAGCGGACTGGCCCGGCGGAACGGCCACACCCGTGCGGTGGCCGCCGCCGCGGTGTGCGTGTGCAGGTCCACCACGCGGCGCACGGCGTCGTCCCGCTCGCGTGGCTGGAGGTCCTGCTCGGCGGCGTGCAGGCGGACCAGGTCGTCCATGCGGTAGCGGCCTGCCCGGTGCTCCTGCGTCAGCGAGACCCGTTCCAATGCGCGCAGCACTACCATGGCCCGGGAAAGCGGCAGGTCGGCGAGACAAGCCGCGGCCACGACGCTGCAGTCGGGTCCGGGCGTGGTGCCGAGCAGGGCGAACATCCGGGCCTGCTCTTCGTCCAGCGCCCCGGTCGACCACGACAGGACCGTCCGCACGCCCACCACCGGGTCGTCGTCCAGCTCGCTGAGCCTGGTCGTCACGTCGTGCAGCTGGGCGGCGAAAGCGGCCAGCGGGAACGTCGGGTGCTCCTGGGCCCGGCCGGCCACGATGCCCAGCGCGAGCGGCAGGCCCCCGCAGTGCCCGACCAGGTCGTCGACGGCGGCGGGTTCGGCGGCGACGCGTGCGGCCCCGACCCGCTCGGCCAGCAGCACGCGGGCGTCGGCGGCCGGCAACGCCTCCAGTCGCACCGGGATCGCCCCGTGCGCGGCGACCAGCGCGGGCAGGCGGTGTCGGCTGGTGACGAGCGTGACGCACCCGCTGCCGGGCAGCAGCGGCGTCACCTGGTCGGCGTCGGCGGCGTTGTCGAGCACGACGAGGACCCGGCGGCCGGTGGTGAGGCTGCGGAACAACGCGGCCCGCGCGTCGGGATCGGCCGGTACGGCGTCGCGTTCTACCCCTAACGCTTCGAGGAAGCCGAGCAGTGCGGTCGTCGGCGGCACCGGGCTGCCCGAGGGGTCGAACCCACGCAGGTTCACGGACAGCAGGCCGTCGGGGAAGCGCTCGGCGTGCCGGTGCGCCCAGCGCAACGCGAGTGTGGTCTTGCCGATGCCGCCGCTGCCGGAGACCACCGCCGTTCCCGGGCGCTCGGCCAGGCCGTCCAACGCGGCGGACTCGTCCACGCGGCCGGTGAACCAGCGCGGCGCGGCGGGCAGTTGCCGGGGTACCGGGTGCGACGCGGCGGATGCCCGGTCTTCGGCGAGCACCCGCCGGTGGATCTCCCGCAGTTCCGGGTTCGGGTCGACGCCCAACTCGTCGGCGAGCCGCTGTCGCAACGCCTCGTAGTGCGCCAACGCTTCGGCGTACAGCCCGCTTCCCGCCAACGCGAGCAGCGCCAGTCGGGCCACCCGCTCGTCCAGCGGGTGTTCGGCGGCCAACGCGGTCACGGGCGTCACCGCCTGCACGTGCTGGCCCAGCCGCAACCCGACCTCGTGCCCGTCCAGGCGTGCCGCGAACACCTCGCTCTCCACCGCCTCGCGCACCGACGTGGCCCACGGCGAGTCGATACCGGTCAGCGGTGTGCCGACCACGAGGTCCAACGCCGACCCGAGCGAGGCCGCGCGGTCCCGGTCGTCACCGCCGCGCGCCACCAGTTCCCGGAACCGGTGCAGGTCCACCGCCCGCGGGTCGACGTCGAGCACGTACCCGCCGGACCGCTTGCCCAGTCCGGCACCCGGCACGTCCACGAGTGCCTGCCGGAGCCGTGACACGTAGCTGTAGACCGCGTCCCGGGGTCGCTTCGGCAACCGCTCGCCCCACACCCGGTCGGCCAGCACGTCGACGTCCACCACCCGGTTCGCGTCCACCAACAACGCCGCGAGCACGCATCGCACCCGCGCGTGCCGGATCGGGGAGAACCCGTCCGCCGTCGACGTCCGGACCTCGCCGAGCAACCGGAACCGCACCGCCCCCATGGGTCGAGTATCCATCACGCCGTGACAGGTCTGTGCCAGGTGTGGCCGGCAATGTCGCCCTGGCAACGGAAAACGCACCTCATGAGGGGGACTGGTGAAGTTCGGACGAGTCGCGGCGGTGTTCGCCGCAGTCGTGCTGGGCATGCTGGGCGTGATGGCCCCGCAGGCGTCGGCGGCCGATGCCTGGCACTGGCAGAGCCAATGGGACAGCGGCTACCTCGACTACAACCCCACCAACGGGGTCCACACCCGCCCGTGGAACGGCGGGCCCTACCAGCTGTGGGAGTACAAGCGCTACAGCGACGGGACCTACCGGTTCATGAACGTGGCCACCAAGTTGTGCCTGGACAACAGCGAGTACGGCGTTCGTGCCTTCGGCTGCAACGACGGTGCCTGGCAGCGCTGGGACATGAACGACTGGGGCAACGGCAACTGGGAGCTGGTGAGCATGTGGGACCACCGCTGCCTGGACAACAGCACCTACGGCATCCGCACGGTCGGCTGCAACGGCTTGAGCTACCAGCTGTGGAAGTGACTCCGCCGCACCGCGGCGAGGTCCGGTAGCGCGACGCAACCCGCCGATTCCCTACTCCCCGGGGAATCGGCGGGTCCGTGACCGGCCACTGTGGACATCTGTCCGGAATCGGCCACGTCGGTCGGATCGGTGGTCGTCGAGCGGATGCGTGCCGACGGCGGTGGTCGAGCCTTCGGGGCGGAGGCGGTTGCCGAACCACGCATGGTCGAGGGTGGGGTCATGCGTCGCCGGCGAGGCTGTCGGCCGGGTTTTGCCTCGCGGCCGGGTGTCAGTCGTCCCAGCGCAGCGACCAGCGGCGGCGGCGTTCGCGGTCGCGGGTGATCCAATTATCGCGTTCCGCGGCCACCGCCTCCAGCACTGGGAGGGCGGTTTCCATTCCGGAGGTCTGGTAGGCCAACTCCTCCAGGTCCGACTCCTCGGGACCGTGGTCTTTGAAGTGCTCGGTCACCACCGTCACCCGCTCGCCGTTGACCAGGGTCAGGTGGAACTCGCGCCGGCGCAGGCGTTCGACCGGCCCGGACGCCGTCGACGTGCGCACCCCTTTCTCCGCGACGCCCGCCGACGCCAGGGAGTGGTAGCTGAACAGGTCCCGGTTCTCGTTGTGGACCTCGCCGGTCAACGCGTTCAGGTGCGCCTGCGCGGTGCGGACACCGCCGTCGGTGAGGAGGAAGATCCGTACCCGGTAGGCCTCGTAACGCGGTGGACCGTGTCGGACCCATCCGCGTCGGGCGAAGGGCGCCGCCTCCGTCATGACCACGTGCTGGACCAGGTCCCGTGCCGTCAAGCTGGCACGCCGCATCGCGTCCGCCTTCAGGTAGGCCTTGTCCAGCGCCGACCACCGCGCCATCTCCGCGTCCGTCGGCCGGTCCGCGAGGACCTCCGACCACCGCGCGTGCTCCTGCCACTCTTCCGCGAGCAGTACCTCCGCGTCGGCCCGCGTCTCGGCGTTCGCCCGTCTCGGCGCCAGGACACGCGGGACCCGGACCGCGACCGGCCACCCGCACACGCCGATCAACGCGAGCGCCGCGTACTCGCCCTCCACCACCAGCGCGTAGCCACCGGCCACGACCACCAGGAAGCCCAGCGCACGCAGGACCGCGTGTCGGTGCGGGAGTCGCACCCGCTCCTCGCTGGCCACCGCGCGTCGCGCGTGCCACGTCGCCAACCACCGCAGCGCCGACGGTTTCACCGCGCGACCCCGGTACTGCCGGACGAACCGCGCCGCCAACCGCGCCCTGACACGGTCGAATCCCTCTCCCGCGACCTCGCGGAACCTCCCGTCGACCAGCTTGGCCATCTTCGCCTCGTACGCGTCGTGGACCCGCTCGGCCAAGTCGACGTCGACCAGGGCGAGCTTGATCCGGTGCGCCTCGACGCGCACGCCATGCCACACCAGCAGGTACCCGCCGACGAGCACGAGCGGCAGGCCGAGTCGGAACGGGTCGTCGACCAGCCGGACCAGGCCGAGCAGCACTCCGACACAGCCCAGCAGGGACAGCGTCCAGTCCCACGCCCTCGTGGTCGGCGCCACGGGCGCGTCCTGACGGGGAGGCTCGGGGTCCGCCTCGAAGAACTTCCAGGCGCGCTCGACCCGGTCGGGCGTAACCCTGGCCGCCGCGATCATCCGGTCGCGGTCGGCGTCGAGCCGACCTTGCGTCGCGCTGTCCAGCATCATGCCCAGGTACAGGGACAGTTCCGCCCGGCGTTCGGCCGGCAACCGCTCGAACCCGGAATCGGCCGGCTCGTCCGCGCCGCCCTCGACCTGTCGCCGTGCGTCGCGTACCAGGTTCCACACTACGTCCAGCGCGTCACTCCACCGGTCGCGTGGCCGCGTCCCGCACATCTGCCGCACCATCACGAGTTCGCCCGCCAACCGCGAGTCGACATCCGCGTAGGACCGGTCGGAGAGCGCGGACAGGATGTAGTAGTACGCCCGTTCGGTGGTGAGGTGCCCTTCGCGCACCAGGTCGTGCAACAACGGCTCGGCGAGCCGGGGTGCGCCGCCGGCGAGGAAGTTCAGCGCCACCTCGTGCCGACGCTCCGGCGGGTCACCCTCGTTCACGTGGTAGGTGAACTGGTTGTGGAACGCCGTGTCGCCGATCTGGACGCCGATCTGCTGGTCGACGTGCGCGTCGCCGGATGCGACGTTGCGGTTCTCCACGTCGGTCACAGCACCGCCCCGACCGGCTGCGGCACACGACCGAAGCGCCTGATGACCGCGTCGCGGACGATGTCGCGGTGGTCGAAGGCGACCCGCATAGCCTCGGAAAGCAGGTCGGTCACCGGAATCCATCCGGCGGCGCGGGCGTCGCTGCCGCCGGTGGCCTCGGGCGCACCGGGCGAGTAGGAGTGGAACGCCACGGTCGCCACCGGACCGCGCGGGTCGCGTCCCCTCTTCCGGTAGAGACCCAACCGGCGCAGCCTTCGGGTCGGGACCACGATCCCGGTCTCCTCCGCGAGTTCCCGCACGGCCGCCTCCGGGACCCGTTCGCCCGGCTCGACGAAACCGCCCGGCAACGCCAACGCCGCGAGGAACGGCTCCTTCGCCCGTTCGACCGTCAGCACCGACCACACCCCACCTTGCTGCGTGAACAACACCACGTCCGCCGTGAGCCGCTCCGGCCCACCCCTGTCCGCCACGTTTCCCACCCTCGGTCCTTCGGTCGAAGTCGAATCGGCATCGCGACAAAGCTCGGTAGAGCCGGATCGTCAGCCTGGTGCCGAGATGCCCGGCGTAGCTCCCGACGGCCTGCCCTGCCGCCACACGTCCTGCCGACGCCGACGTCGGTCCTCCTCGCGTCCGATCCACGCCGGGCCTTCGGCAGCGACCGACTCGAGGACGTACAGCGCACCCTCGATGCCCGAGCTGCCCAGCGCGAGGCGCGAGAGCTCGAACTCACTCTCGACACCGGTCGCCGACGGACCCCGGAAGTACTCCGCCAGCATCGAGATCGGATGACCGTCCAACAGGGACAGGACGAATCTGCGCCGGTGCAACCGGTGCCGGTCGAACGCGACCGGCACGCCGGCGCGCGCGTCCTCGCCGTCGGCCGCCGTCCGCGCGCCCACCTCTTCTACTCGGGCCGAGGCGAGCGCCTCGTAGCGGAACGACTTGCGCTGCTCGTCGTGCGCGACGCCGTCGAGGAAGTCCAAGCGCACCTCCAGTTCCCGCACTCCTCCCTTGGTCAGCAGGAAGATCAGCACCTGATAGGCCGAGTATCGAGTGGGACCGCCGCGCACCCGCGCCCGATCCGCGCCCGGCGCACCCTCGGTCAACACGACGTGTTCCACCAGGTCTTTCGGTGACAACAGGAAACGGCGCAGCGCGACAGCGCGGAAGTATGCGGCGTCGAGTTCGAGCCACCGCCCCATCTCGACATCCTCCGGCCGGTCCGCCAACACCGCGCGCCACCGCTCGAACTCCTCGTGTTCGGCCCGGTGGAGTCGCAGTGCCTCGTCGCGGGCGATGGCCGCGTCCTTGGGTGCGACCGATCGTGCGACGAACCACGTGCCACCGAGGAAACCAGCGAGGCCGAGCATCGGTGCGGCGATAGCTCCGTCGCCGCACAACAGCACTACGAGGCCGACGGCCACGGTCGCCACGCCGCTTCCGAAGCGGAGTCCAACGGTTCTCGGCACGGCCAGCGCCTGTCGGTACGCGTAGAAGTCGCCTGAGCGCCACCGCTCCGCGACCTGCCGAACGTGCCACCGGATCAGCCAGCGGAACTCGGCCGGTGTGCGCTGCGCGTTGCCGTACAGGTGCACGAACCGCCGCTTCAGCTCCTCGCATACACCGTAGGTCGCCGAGATCCAGTCGCCCACGACGTGTGGTCGTTCGGCCTGGAAAGCTTCCTCGACCAGACGATGCACTTCGACCACGAACGCGGTGGACACCCAGTGTCCGGGTGACATCGGCGGCGCGGGCGCGGCGGGCACACCGTGCTCCCGGTCTGCCCTTTTCATCCTGGCGTTGCACATGCCTCGTTCCAGCGCGGCGCCGAACGCCAAGTACCCGCCGCCGGCGAGGAGTGGCAGCGCGAGCCACGTCGTCCAGTCGTCGGATGCGACCGCCATCGCCACCAGTCCGAGCAGGGCCGCGACGACCGCCACCACCGGTCGCCACCCGCCGGGCACCCTGTCCACGCCCCAGTCCAGCAGCCGGGGTTCGGTGGGGTCGGGCTCGAAGAACTTCCACGCGCGCTGCCCGCGCCCGCCATCCATCCGTGTCTCGACGACCAGCCTGGCGTTGGCCTCGTACAGCGCGTCCTGGAGTGCGCCGCTGACGATCCGGTCGACGTTCAGCATGATCTCCAGCCGGATCTCCCCGTCGAGGGACTTCAGCCGGTCGAGCACCTGCTCGACCGCCGCTGCCTCGACCGGGCGCTCGCCGGGGTGCGCGGACACCACGTCCATCAGTTCCTCGACCACTGCCAGAGCGCCGGTCCACGGGTCGGAAGGGGCTTTCCGCGCCGACTCGCATGCCATCCGGAACTCCCTGTCCACCGAGCTGTCGAGTTCGGTGTACGCCCGGTCGCCAAGCAGCGAGAGGGCATAGTAGAACGCCACCCGGGCGGTGACCGGACCATCGCGCATCACCCGGCGCAATGCCTCCTCGGCCAGCCTGGGCATGCCGGCCTTGACCTGCTTGATCGCTACGTCGATTCGTTCCTGCCGGTCGTCGCCGGACAGCCGGTAGGTCGCGTGCCCTTGGTGGAACACGGTCGTTCCGAAGTTGGCGCCGATCTGCTGACCGACCCACGCCTGGTCGGAAGCCGAGTTGGTGTTGTCGACGTTCACCTGGGCCACCCGTCCAGGACGACGCCGATCTGCTGACCCACCCGCGCGCGACCCTTGGCCACGTTGGTGTTGCGGATGCCGGGCAACTCGGGGCGTCGGCGCGCGGACTCGGCGGCATGGCCCTCGCTGACGTGCAGCGCGGCCGTCAGGGCGAGCGCGTACGCCGCAGCGTTGGCGGCGGCGGTTTCCTGGGAACCTTGGCCGTCGGCCTGCTCCTTGTCCCCGTCCGCGTGGTCGCTGATGCCCCGGACCGTGGCGACCAGGGCACCGCGGTTGGCATGGGCCGCGCTCGCGAAACCGGCGCTCTCCATCTCGACCGCCGCCGCGTCGTTGTAGTTCCGGTCGATCTGAAGGGCCAGCGGCGACGTGCGCGAGTTGAGCACGACCTCACCCGATGCGATCGGTGCGAGGTACGCGCGCGGCGCGAGCGCCCGGCCCTCGTCCGACAACAGGCCGTGCCAGTGCGCGGGCTTGATCCGCCGCGCTACCTGCTCGACCACGTGCGGCACCTCCCACGACTGCGGCCGGGCGCGGAAACCGTCGTCCTGGCTGCGACCGCCGTGTACGGCGTAGGTCTTGGACGCCGCGACGACATCGCCCAGTTCCAAGTGGTCCTTCAACCCGCCCGCGATGCCCACGAACACCGTGAAGGACGGCGAGAACATCGCGAGTGCGCGCTCGGTCAAGGTCCCCGACCTGAGGTTGCCCGTCCCGGTGCACCCCACGGCGATCGAGAATCCCGGGCACGACGGCGATCGGCCCACGTCGAACACCGTCCCGTTCCCGTGGGAACGGGTCTCCACGTCGACCAGGTGCGCGAGCACGGCGTCCCGCTCGCACTCCAGCGCGGTCAGGAACACCTTCATCGATCCGTCGACATCAGTCACGGCCACTACCGCTTCCCTCGGTTCCAAGGACGGTCGACCGGGCGTCGCGGACGCGGCCCGGTCGGGTGCGGTGGAGGCCCCGAACCTCCCGGAGCACGTGTGGTGGGCACGGCTCCCCGGGGATCGTGAACGCCCCGACCTCGTCGAGGGGCGCGACCGGCACACTAGCTTATTGTCAGCCTGACATCAAATCGGAACACGTTGGGGGCGGCCACTTGTCCCGATGGCCGGAAGTCACCTGCCGGGGCGCGCGGCATCGGCGGCAGCGGGCGGGCGTCCGGGGGAGGGCGCCCCTTTCCGGGAATGCCGGAGGCGACATCCCGGGGTCGCGTCGGCCGAGGGGAGTCCGCGGCGGACGCGGACGGCGGCGGGGACGTCCGGAACCAGCCGACCTGTGGGCCGCCGGCGAGGGCGAGGCCACGATGTGCGTGCGTCGCGCACCGACAGTCCGGTACGCGACGCGACCAAGCCGAACGTACCCGTCCTGGCCTCCGGACCTAGCGGTTGGCCAGGGCGTCGGCGAGGCCTGCCAGGAGTCGGTCCGCGTGCGCAGTGGTGGTGTCGTGGCGCAGGACGTCCAGCGACCTGGTGGCCTCGGCTCGGTTTCCACCTGTCAGGTGGAGTTCGTTGATCGCCACGAACAGGTCCCCGTACGCGTCCGGGATCGCGAACAGGTCGGTGATCGTGTCGAACCTGGTGCGCGCTGCCCCGACGCACAGCGTCCGGGCGATCTCCTCGGGAGTGCCGGGTCGGCACAGGACCAGGCCGCGGAACGCGGAAACCGTGCCGTACGACTCGCGCACCGGGGCGACCTGGCTGACGACGCGTCGGACGTCGGCGCCCGCCGCCGGTCGTTCCCGGTCGAGCAGGGCGAGCCCGCCGGTGAGCGGGTCGTCGACCGGGGTGGGGATCGCGTCCGGGTAGAAGGCGGCGTGCCACGCGTCCGGTGCGACGATCACGGGGCCGGTGTCGTCCAGTCGGGGCGATCGGACCACGGACGGGTCGGGCAGGTCGCCGACGATCGCGGCCGTCGGTACGCGGAGGGTTCCGCCGAAGTCGACTTCGTCTCCCAGTACGCGCACCGTGACAGGTGTTCCGTCGGGCACCTTGATCAGCCGCCCGACGGACGTGCGACGGTTGCCGGGACAGGACGGCCACTTCGACGCGGCCGGCCGTCCCGTCGAACCGTTCGACGAGCACATCGCGGCCGTCCGCCTGGGTGGGCAGGACATCGACGGGGTGATCGGCGGCGGCAGCCGGGGCCTGCTGTCCGAAGTGGCCGCCGCCGGCGCGCTGCTCGTGGAAGTCGTCCGGCTGTGCAGCGAGGTCAACCGTGCCCTGGACGAGATCCGGGCGGCCAGAGCCGGTTGCTCCACGCCGGCTACCGGGAGCGGCGTCGCCTCGAACGCGACCTCCACGACGGGGCCCAGCAGCGACTGGTGTCGCTCGGCGTGGCGTTGCGGGTCGCCCAGCGCCACCTGGACGACGGGACCGTCGACGGGCCGCTGGACCAGTCGGTCGCCGAATCCGAATGCCGCCGGGCCTGACCGACGACGGCGCCCGCGCCGCGCGGCACATCCGACGGCGCCACCCCCGGCGGCGCCACCCCCGACTGGGCATCGTCCTGCTCTCCCCGCACACCGAGACCCGGCACTCCGTCGAACTGGTGACCTCCGGCCGATTCGGCTACCTGCTCGAGGACCGCGCGTTCGACGTGGAGGACTTCCTCGACGCGTCGCACCGGGTGGCCGCCGGCGGATCGGCACTCGATCCCGAGATCCTGTCGCGACCGCTGACCAAGCGCCCGCGCGACGATCCGCTGTCCAGGCTCACCACCCGGGAACGGGAAGTGCTCGCACTGATGGCGGAGGGACGAACGAAGGTGGGCACCTCCCGCCGGTTACGCCTCACCGACCGCACCGTGGAGACCCGCATCGGCTCGATCCTGGCCAAGCTCGGCCTGGCCGACTCCGACGAGGACCACCGTCGCGTCCTGGCCGTCCTGCTCTACCTGGACCACCGGTCGTGACGTCCGGGGTCGTCCCGTGGCGTCGTCGATATCGGGGGAATTGTCGGCGGGCGACTCCGACCTGGTGAAACTTACTAAAGTGATGGGGTTCCGCCAACGGAAGTAAGCCCTGATCGTTGCCGATCGTGCGCAGCGGTGCGACCTTTCCGCTCCCTAACTTGGCGATCACGCCGAGGGTGCCCGCAAGGGCTGGGGGAGGGGAAGAAGATGACGCGGTTGATCCGGGTCGCGGATTCGGGGAGTGGGCTGTATGACGGCATCATTGGATTCGCGCGTGCCACTCCGGGGTGGTTCCAGGGGCTTGGGGAGCTTTATACCGAGGTCGGACTGCTGTTGTTCGGGGTGTTCTTTTTGGTGGCGTGGTGGCGGGCCAGGGCGACCGGTCGCGTGCGTGCCGTGACGCGGGCGTTGCTGGCGCCTGTGGTCACGGTCGGTGCGTATGTGTCGAGCGAACTGCTCAAGCTTGTGATCCACGAGGATCGGCCCTGTCGTGGTCTGCCGGTCGACGCGATCATCGCCGAGTGCCCGGAGATCGGCGACTGGTCGTTTCCGAGCAACCACTCCGCTATCGCCGGTGCCGCCGCGGTGGGGCTGGCCGTCGCGTGGCGGCGGGTGCTGCCCTGGGTCGTGGCGATCGCCCTGCTGATGGCGTTCTCCCGGGTTTTCGTCGGTGTGCATTATCCGCACGACGTGTTGGTGGGTCTGTTGTTCGGCGCCGGGGTCGCTTTGGTCTCGATCAAGGCGTTGGAGAAGCGTGCGTTTTCGTTGGTGGGCAAGCTCGGTGCGCGGCGGGATTTCGTGGGCAGGCTGTTGTTCGCCGTGCCGCCCGTCGGTGAGGAGCCCACCCGGCGGTTGCCCCGGCAGCGGGACCTTGGCCGCCCCGGTGATCGGGGTGCGATCGACGGTCCGACTCTTCGCGAGCCCCGTCAGGGCGGTGGGCGCTGAGCGGTCGGGTGGTGCGAAATCCACTCGTTCCGGGTGCACTGCTCGGAGAGAACCGACGAGCCGGTGGACGACCCCGCCTGTCAGTCCCTCGTCACGAGGCCGGCCTCGAAGGCGATGATCGCGGCCTGGACGCGGTTGCGGACGCCGAGTCGACCGAGGATCGCGCTGACGTAGCTCTTGACCGTTCCCTCGACGAGGTGGAGTTCCCGGCCGATCTCCTGGTTCGAGCGGCCGGCGCCGAGCAGGGCGAGCACCTGCCGTTCCCGCGGGCTCAGCCCGTCGACCTGCTCGCGCGCCTCGCCGCTGCGCGCCATCCGGTCGCTCCCGAGCGTGTCGATCACCCTGGCCGCCACCTTGGGCGACAGGTAGGCGGCCCCTTCCGACACGGCACGCACGCCCGTGAGCAGTTCGCGGGGATCCCCCGACTTGAGCAGGAAGCCGTTGGCACCCGCCCGCAACGCCTTGGTGACGTACGCGTTCTCGGGGAACGTGGTGAGCATGATGACGGCGGTCCCCTCGCATGCCCGGCGAATGGCCTCGGTCGTGTCGAAGCCGTCCAGTCCGGGCATGCGGATGTCCACGACCGCGACATCCGGGCGGTGCTCCCGCACCAGTTCGACCGCCTCGTGCCCGTCGCCCGCCTCGGCCACGACCTCGATCCCGGGATCCGCCAGCAGGATCGCCTTCACCCCGGCCCGCACCATCGCCTCGTCGTCGGCCAGCACAACACGGATCATCAAGGCTCCTCGGGATCTCCTCTTCGATGTTAGTGGTGGGCCCGGACGACGATCGTGCGCTCGCGGCACCGCGCCGGTCATGGGTTCGTCGCGTCGGCGGGGGAGGACCTGCGCCGGCTCGCCGACGGGTGGCGGGACGACCTGGCCGCCGAGGGGTCGCGCGCGCTGCGGGTCGGGGTCGAGGCCGCGCCGTGGAGCGAGGGCGTGCCCGCGTCCGAACCGGACGCTTCCGACGAGCTGTACTTCGAGCACCACGTGAAGGTGCTGTTGCCCGCCGCCGACGACCGTGCGGGGGACCGGTGGACCTGGTGTTCAACCTGTACCCCCGCAGGGCAGGGACCTGTACGACGTCGTGCTGCTCGCCGAACACACCCGCGTGTCGCTCGACCTCGTCCGCGACCTGATCCGTCCCGAGACGGGCCACCAGGCCGACGACTTCACCCGGGATTTCGTGCTCGACGTCGACCGGGAGAACTTCCGGGCCGAGCACCCCGGCATCGAAGGCGGCGCCGGCCTGTGGTGGCGCCGGCTCGCGGACGTGTCGAAGTGTCCGTGAGCCGGGTCATTCCCGGACGCCGATGGCGTCGATCGGGCGGGCGCGCAGGGACAGGCGGGTCGGCAGGCCGATCGCCAGGAAGCCCAGCAGGGCCGTGAAACCGACGACGCCCAGGTACACCGGGAGTGGTCCGGCCACCAGCGGGCTGCCCGTCAGGCCGATCGACAGCAGGACCAGGGGCACGGCCGGGAGCAGCGTGCCCGCCGCGACCGCGATGCCGACCAGCAGCAGTGCCTCCGCCCGCATCGTGCGCACCACCTGTCGTCGGGTGGCGCCGATCAGGCGCAGCAGTGCGAACTCGCGTCGGCGTTGGGCCGTGGTGAGCACGAGCGTGTTGGCGACGGCGATCGCGATGTAGCCGAGGATCACGCCCATGGCCAGGACGTTGACCCAGAACTGCGTCCGCTGCTCCGCGCGTTCCGCCGGGGCGAGCTGCGAGCGGTCGGTGACGGTGAGGCCGGGGTAGCGGTCCGACAGCGCGGCCAGTGCCGGGGTCGTCGCCGTGTGGTCGGCGTCGGGGGACAGGCGGACCAGGACCGAGGTGTCCGTTCGCGTCGACGAGTGCGCACGGGCCAGGTCGGCCGGGAGCAGGTACCTGCCGAACGCGAGACCGCGTTCGTAGGTGGCCACGACCCGCAGCGTGGTCCGCGTGCCGTCGTCCAGGTACAGCTCGACCTCGTCGCCCACGTCGTCGCCCGACTCTCCGTCCACGGCCACCGTGTCGCCGCGCAGGTCGTCCAACGACCCGGTCACCACGCCGAAGTCCAGGTTGCCGGACACCGAGTCCACGCCCGACGCCGGTGACCGGGTCACGTGCACGGCCTCACCCGTCCCGCTTACCGTGATCACGTTCGTGCGCACCAGGGGCGTGACGGCACCCACGCCCGGGATCCGGCGTGCCGCGTCGGCGACCTCCGGCGACAGGCCGCCGGGAGCGGAGAGCACCTGGTCGGCCGTCGTGACGGCGTCGGCCTCCTGACGGGTCGCCGTCCCGATCGTGGTCTGGCTGTAGAAGTTCACCACGGCGAACGCGATGGACAGCATCAACGGCGTGAGCGCGGCCGACAGGCGTCGGGCGTTGGCCCGGCTGTTGTGCGCGGCCAGGTAGCCGCCGATGCCGAACGCGGCCAACGGCCTGGCCACCAGCCCGACCAGCGGCTGCGCCACGCGCGGACCCAGCACGCCCACCCCGACGACCATCAACAGCACCGACATGCCCGTCATGGCCAGCGCCGCCTCGGTGCGGGCGAACAGCGGCACGACGGCGAGCGCCGCGCCGAACACCAGGAACCCCGCCCCCGTGACACCCCGCCACCGGCCCGGCTCGCGCGGTTCCACGGCCGCCTCGACCAGCGCCTCCGTCGGCGGGATGCGGGCCGGCCGCCGGGCCGCGACCCGGGCGGCGAGCTGTGCCGCGCCCAGACCCAGCAGGAACGCGGCGACGAGCGGGATCGGGCCGACGGCGAGCGCGAGGTCGTGCGGGATGACGCCGATGGCGGCGAACCCGTCCCGCAGCCGGTCGGCGACCAGGACACCGGCCGCGGCGCCCAGCGCGGCGGCGGCCGACGCCACGACCCTGGTCTCCAGGCCGATCAGCCGGCCGATCTGGCGTGGCGTGGCCGCGATCGCGCGCAGCAGCGCCAGTTCGCGTCGCCGCTGGTCGATCGACAACGCGAGCGTCCCGGCCACCACGAAGACGGCCACCAGCAACGCGATGCCCGCGAAGGAACCCGCGATCGCCATCAGCATGACCCGGGACTGCCCGACCTCGGCGAACTCGACGCCGCCCCGGTCCTCGCCCGCCGCCACGGTGACGTGGTCGTCCGCCAGCGCCCGCTCGATGCGCTCGGCCAGGTCCGACGGGTCCACGCCGTCCCGTGCGAACACGCCGATCGCCCGCACCCGGCCGGGTTCGCCGGACAGGTGTTCCGCCTGTGTCGTCGTGAAGTACAGGCCGGACTGCTTGGCCAGGCCGTCCTGCCCGGCGATGCCGACCACCCGGTAGGTCGTGGGCGTCGACGTGGTCATGACGCCCAGCCGCGCGCCCACTTCCACACCCGCGCGGCGGGCGAGGCCGGCGTCCACCACGACTTCGTCGGGGCCGTCCGGGGCGCGGCCCTCCCGCACGTCGAACGGGGTCAGGACGGCTGACTCCCAGTTGTGGCCGAGGGCTTGCCACACCGTGCCGTCCGCGGCGACCGCGCGGGCCTCGAACGTCGACTCGACCGCGGTCGAGGCCACGCCGGGGACCGCGGCGATCTTCGCCGCCAGCTCCACCGGGATCGTCGGCACGCTGCCGACGGGCTTGGCCTCCATGAACGGTGCGCCGTCGGGCTGGACGACCTGCGCGCCGCCGACCACGACGGACGCGGCGGCGTACCGCTCGGTGGGCACCCCCGACCGGATGCCCGACTCCATCAGCACCCCGCACGCCGCGACGACGGCCGTGCCGCAGAGGATCGCGATGAACGCGCCCACGAACCCGAGCCGGTGCGCCTTCACCATCTGCCAGGCGATCGACCGCACGCTCACCACTCCCCGAGGCGGGTCAGCCGCTCCACCACGAGGGCGGGCGTCGGTTCGAAGATCTCGCCCGCGAGCCGTCCGTCGGCGAGGAACAGCACGCTGTGCGCGTACGAGGCCGCGACCGGGTCGTGCGTGACCATCAGCACGGTCTGCCCCGTCGTGTCCACCAGGTCGCGCAGCAGCCCGAGGACCTGACGACCGGTCCGGGTGTCCAGCGCGCCGGTCGGCTCGTCGGCCAGCAGCAGCTCCGGCCGCGTGACCAGCGCCCGCGCGATCGCCACGCGCTGCTGCTGCCCGCCGGACAGCTCGGCGGGCCGGTGGTCGAGCCGGTCCGCGATGCCGACCCGCGTCACGACCTCGAACAGCCACGCCTCGTCGGGCCGCGCGCCGGCGAACCGCAGCGGCAACGTGATGTTCTGCCGTACGGTCAACGACGGCAGCAGGTTGTACGCCTGGAACACGAAGCCGATCCGCCGCCGCCGCAGCGCGGTGAGCGCGTCCTCCTTCAGCCCGGACAGGTCCGTGTCGCCCAGCAGCACCCGGCCCGACGTCGGCCGGTCCAGCCCGGCCGCGCAGTGCAGGAACGTGCTCTTGCCCGAGCCGGACGGTCCCATCACCGCCGTGAACGCGCCCCGCCGCAACCCCACCGTGACGTCGTCGAGCGCCGTGACCGCCCGGTCGCCGGACCCGTAGACCTTGCGCACGGCTTCCAGCCGCACCGCGTGGGCCGTGCCCACCGTTCCCGCCACCATCGTGTCGTCCTTCCTGACGTTTGACCCGACGCTAGGTCCGCGGGCGGTCGGTGATCGATCCCGCTGCCGGGCGGGTGGTGGTAGTGCAGGCGCTACCGCGCCCAGGCGGGGTGTTCGGGGAGAATCGGTGCCATGCTCGCTCCCTTGTGGACCGCCGTGCGCTACCTCCTCGTGGGCGCCGTCACGTCGTTCCTGGCGGTGTTCGCGTTGGTCGCCCTGGCGGTGGTCGGCGCCTTCTGCCTGATCGGCGTCGGCCTGCCCGCGGTGCCCGAGGTGCTGCGGCTGGTGCGCCGACTGGTGGCGTACGAGCGGCGGCGGGCCGGTGCGTTCCTCGGCGGGACGATCCCGGAGGCGTACCGGACGCCGGCCGGTCCGCTGTCGCGGCAGGTCGTGACGGCGGTCACCGACCCGGCCACCCGGCGGGACGTGGCGTGGCTGGCGGCCCACGCCGCGGTCGGCATGCTGCTGGGCGGGTGCGCGATCGGGCTGCCGATCAGCGCCGTGAACCACGTGCTGATCCCGGTGTACTGGTGGCTCGTGCCGGGCGGGGTGGTGACGTCCTTCGGGATGGTCGTGGACTCGTGGTCCACGGCACCGTTCGCCCTGGTCGTGGCGGTCGTCTACGGCGCGCTCTCGGTCCGGCTGCCGTCGGCGGCCCGGTGGCAGGCGTCGTTCGCGCGGTGGCTGCTGTCGCCCGCGCCCGGCGTGCGGCTGACCGACCGGGTGGCCGAGCTGACCGCGTCGCGGGCGGGCGCGTTGGAGGCGCACGGCGCGGAGTTGCGGCGCATCGAGCGAGACCTGCACGACGGCGCGCAGGCGCGCATCGCGGCCGTCGTGATGCAGCTCGGCATCGCGGGCCAACTGCGGGACCGCGACCCCGACCGGGCGTTCGAGCTGGTGGTCAAGGCGCAGGACACCGCGGTCGACGCGTTGGCCGAGTTGCGGGACGTGGTGCGCAGCATCTACCCGCCGGTGCTCTCCGACCGCGGTCTGGACGGCGCGTTGTCGGCGTTGGCGGCGCGGTGCCCGGTGCCGTGCACGGTGGAGGTCGGCCGGATCGGACGTCGCCCGGCCGCCATCGAGGCGGCGGCGTACTTCATCGTGGCCGAGGCCCTGACCAACGTGACCAAGCACTCGGCGGCGGAGCACGTCGTGGTGCGGCTGGACTCGACGGACGACACGCTGCTCATCACGGTCCGGGACGACGGGCGGGGTGGGGCGGACGAGCGGCGGGGGACCGGTATCGTCGGCATCCGGCGTCGGGCCGACGCGTTCGACGGCCGTGCCGACCTGAGCAGCCCGCCCGGCGGGCCGACCGTGTTGCGAGTGGAGTTGCCGTGCGCGTCGTGATCGCGGAGGACGACGTCCTGTTGCGGGAAGGCTTGTCGCTGTTGCTCGGCACGGCCGGGATCGACGTGGTGGCCGCGGTCGACAACGCGACGGAGTTCCTGGCCGTGATCGCCGACGACCGGCCGGACGCGGTCGTGATGGACGTGCGCCTGCCACCGTCCTTTCGGGACGAGGGGCTGCGTGCGGCGGTCGAGGCACGGCGGGTGCACCCGGGATTGCCCGTGTTGGTGCTCTCGGCCTACGTGGAGGACAGCTACGCGTCCGAGCTGCTGGCCGACGGTGTCGGCGGCGTCGGGTACCTGCTCAAGGAGCGCGTCGGCAAGGTCGGCGAGTTCCTCGACGCGTTGCGCCGGGTCGCCGACGGCGGGACCGCGATGGACCCCGAGGTCATCTCGCAGTTGTTGGTGCGCCGCAAGGTGGACGACCCGCTGTCGACCCTGACCGCCCGGGAGCGCGAGGTGTTGGCGCTCATGGCGGAAGGGCACGACAACGGGACCATCGCGGGTCTTCTGGTGGTCAGCGAAGGCGCGGTGCACAAGCACATCCGCAACATCTTCACCAAGCTGGACCTGCCGAACGACGAGGGCGGCCACCGCCGCGTCCTCGCCGTCCTGGCCTACCTCAACGCCTGACCGTCACCGGCGCATGTGGAGCACCACGAGCCCCACGATGCACAGCACGGACACACCCCCGGCCGCGAGTCGCAGCACCTCGTGCAGCCCGACGAACGAGCCGATGGAGTTCGTCGCCGCCGTGACCAGCAACACCAGCCACAGCAGGGTCTTCGTCGCGCCGTGCCGCGTGTCGGTCTGTTCGCCCCGAGTCCTGTTCATGGGGTAAACGGTAGGTTCGCGGTGTGGTCGTCACGATCCCCTCGGCTGCCGGATCGAGGGTGGTGCAGGCGCTACCTTTCAGCACGAAGGCAGCGGGGGCAGTTCGCCCAGCGGCACCACCGACGGCGGCGCGGTGCCCCCGGCTCCGTTGTAGGACACGACGAACGCGCCGCCGACGACGTCCATGGTGTGCGCCATCCGGTCGGGGTGGAACGTGGCCCCGGTGCGCAGGTCGGTGACGAACGAGGTCCGGGACGTCCAGGTCACCAGGTCGCCGGAGACCTTCGGGAAGCTCATGCCCGGCATCTGTACGCCCGGCTCGATCCGGGCGATCTCCCGTACCCCGGGCCAGTCGGCACGCCAGGCGTAGAGCGTCCTGGGATCTTTGGTGACCCAGACGACCGTGCGGTCGTCGGCCGCGGCGTACCAGTCCGGTTGTGCCTGGTTCAGCGCGTCCGGGAGTCCGGCGTCCCTGCCGTCGAGGGTCACGGCCTTGAACCGGCCGGTGTCGGACTTGAGGTCGAGTCGCCGCCACAGGAGCAGGTCGCCGAAGAACAGCGGGCCGTCGACCGGGCCCAGGTCGATGATCCGGTCGGTCCTGGTGGCGAGGTCGTAGAGGTGCACGGCATGGGGTTCGACCGCTTCGCCGGTGCCCTGGACCCAGGCGGCCTTGCCCTTGTGGGCGTGGCTGAAGAACCACGGGCCGCCATGACCTTCGCGGTTGTCCGCGACGAGGAACGGTTCGGCGGTGGATTCCGAGTCCCACGCGTGCGCCGTCCACAGGTGTTGACTGGCCGGGTTGTAGCCGATGCCGAAGGTGAGCCAGCGGCCGTCGAAGTCGAAGCCGAACGCCTGCTGGGGCTTGGGCAGGCGCAGGATTTCGTGCCGCCTACCGCCGGTGATCATGAGCACCCTGGTCTCGCCGTTCTCGACGGCACTGGCGAACACCTTCGAGCCGTCCGCACTGGCCGCGTCGACGACGAGCAGCGCGGTCTCGTCCGGGGGGCCGATCTTCCGGTTCGCGATCACGTCCCGCCATTCGGCGGTCGGTTGCACCTGGCAGGACAACAGTTTTCCGGGGCCGAGCGCGGTCAGGTCGGGCATGGTCGTGCCGGATTCGACGACGCGTGCCGAGGCGGCGGGTGTCGGGGATAAGTCAGGGTCCGGTGACGTCGCCGGCGAGCACCCGAAGGTACCCGCCAGGACGCACGCCATGACCATCGCATGGCGTTTTGGCAATGTGCCCCCTTGGTCCATGTCCACCGTGGTGGTCAGGATTCGATGACGTTCCGTGACCAACGCTACGGGGCCTTCGTGCGGTCGCGGCGGGAATTCGGCAGACCGCGCGCGGGGACCATGTAGTCGGCGGCTTCGCGGTGTCCCGCGTCACCCGCTGTGCACGTCCTCAGGCGAGTTGGACCGCGTACGCCCTCGGGTACCTGTGGCCCACCGGGGGAGTGGAGGGGCCGGAGAACGACACCGACGTCCCCACCGGCAGGGACTTCGACCCCTCCGGGAGGTCGTCGCCGGACACGAACCACGACGCGCCGCGGATGTCGGTGATGAAGCCGTGCGCCTGTCCCGGTTTCCACCCGGTCACCGTGCCCTGACGCCGTCCCCGCGGCTCACCGGCCGCCGACGCCCAGCCGCCCGAAGTCCGCACGAACGGCGCCCGCAGCGGGTAGTCGGCGCGGTCGGCCGGTGCGAACAGGTCCTCGAAGGCGGGCGTCGCCGAGGCCGCCGCCCGCAGGGGCGCTGCGGTGCGCGGCATCCAGGCGGGCGCGAGGAGGCCGCCGTCCACGACCGGGAGCACCACGCGCACCCCGTGTGCGACCAGGCGTGCCGCCAGGGGCGTGAAGTCCGCGTCCCCGGTGACCAGGACGACCCACCGCAACGGCACCGAGGTGGCACGCACCCACGCCTCCAGGGCGAGGTGGACGTCCACGCCCTTCTCCTTGCCCCCGTGCAGCGGCAGGTCGTGCCGCACCACTCCGGCCGCCGCCAGCACCGCGTCGAACGCGACGGCGGGCGTCTCGATCCGACCGCGGACGTAGTGCGCCTCGCTCACCACGCACTCGGCCAACGGCCTGCCCGTGACGGTGTGCACGTACCAGCGCAGCGCGTCGTGGAAACCGTCCAACGAAACCCGGGCGGCACGCGGGTGCACCGACGCGTAGTAGTCGCTTACATACGCGAACCAGGTGCCGTCGTAGAACACCCCGATCCGCTCGTCGTTCCCCACCCGGAAACCGTACCCGTCGTCAGTCGCGGGGACATCCGGTGGTAAGTGATGTCAAGAATTCTCCATACGCTGAGAATCCCGGGCGTGTCCGACGGTCCCGCTGGTAGAAACGGGCGCGGTTCTGCTGCTGGGGGGCACAGGTGGAGTTCCGGGTATTGGGGCCGGTCACGGCGTGGGACGGCGGGCGGGACGTGGCGGTCGGCGGGGGCCGGGCGCGCACGTTGGTCGCGGTATTGGTTTTCGGCGGGCGGCGGGTGGTCGACGTCGAGCGCATTGTCGACGCGTTGTGGGGCGAACAGACCCCGCACAACGCCCGTGCGGCCGTGCAGACGCACGTGTCGGCATTGCGCCGGGTCGTGGGTGACGTGCTCGTGCGGCGGGGCGGGGGCTACCTGCTGGACGCGCCGTCCGACCTCGAGCGGTGCGAACGCCTCGTCGCGGACGGGCGGTCCGCGCCGGCCGTCGACGACCGGGCCGGAGCCCTGTCGGCCGCGCTGGAGTTGTGGCGCGGCACGCCGTTGGGCGGCACGGCCGGGCGGTGGGCCGACGACCAGCGCGTGCGGCTGGAGGCGCTGTGGTCCGAGATCCACGAGGACCTGTTCGACGCGGGCGGGCCGGTGTCGGCGGCCACGCTCGCCGGGCTGGTCGAGGCGCACCCGTTGCGCGAACGGTTGCGCAGCAGGTGGGTGTTGGCGCTGTCCGGTGAAGGCCGGCAGTCCGACGCCTTGGCCGCCTACCGGGAGTCGCGGCGGGTGCTGGTCGACGAGTTGGGCGTCGAGCCGGGCGCGGAGCTGCGGGCCGCGCACGACCGGGCGCTCGCCGGCGAGCCCGCGGCCCCGAGCCTCGCGACGCCGGGCCAGTTGCCGCCCGACATCGTGGACTTCACCGGCCGCGCGGCCGAACTCGACGCGTTGACCGGTCGGGACGTGCCGCTGGTCGCCGTGTCGGGCAAGGCGGGCACCGGCAAGAGCGCGTTCGCCGTCCACCTGGCCCACCGGCTGCGCGATCGCTACCCCGACGGTGTGCTGCACGCCCGACTGCACGGCTCGCGCCCGGACCGCGTCGACCCGGCCGAGGTGCTCGGCCGGTTCGTGCGGGCGCTGGGCGTGCCGCCGGCCGCGGTGCCCGACGACCCGGACGAGCTGTCCGCCCTGTACCGGACGATCACCGCCGAACGCCGCTTGCTCGTCGTGCTGGACGACGCGGCCGACGAGCGGCAGGCCCGGCCCCTGCTGCCCGCCGGCCGGTGTGGGTGCCTGATCACCGGGCGGGCCCGACCGGCCGCGCTGGAGGGCGTCGAGCACGTCGAACTGGGCGAGTTGGACGAAGAGGAATCGTTGGCGCTGCTGGGTTCCCTGGTCGGCGCGGACCGGGCGGCGGCCGAACCGGCACGGGCGCGCGACATCGTGCGGCTGTGCGGTCGGCTGCCGCTGGCGGTGCGCATCGCCGGTGCCCGGCTGGCGGCACGCCGGGACTGGCCGCTGTCCCGGTTGGCGCGGCGGCTGGGCGAGCAGCGGCGGCTGCTGGACGAACTCGCGGTCGGTGATCTGGAGGTGCGCGGCAGCCTGCTGCTCAGCTACGCCGGGTTGACCGAGCCGCAACGCCGGGCACTGCGCCGGGTCGGCTGGCTCGGCGTGCCGGACTTCACCGCGTGGCTGGTCGCGGTGCTGCTGGACGTGCCGGTGGACGAGGCCGAGGACGTGGTCGACGCGCTGGTCCGCGCGCAACTGCTGGACGTGGTCGGCGTGGACGGCACGGGCTCGTCCCGCTACCGGCCGCACGACCTGACGAGGGCGTTCGCCTGGGAACGCGGCGAGGAAGAGGAGGCGCACGCGGACCTGGTGGCCGCCGCGGAACGCGCCGCCGCCTGCTGGGCCTCGCTGGTGGAGCGGGTGTCGGGCGACTTCCGGACGTGGGTGCTGCGACCCGAGTTGTCGGTGGGGGTCGAGCCGCCGGCGGACTGGCTCGCGGCCGTGCGGACCGACCCGGTGGCCTGGTTCGCGGCCGAGCAGTCCGCGCTCCTGGCGGCCGTGGAACGGCTCGCCGAACTGGGCTCGGTCACCGCTGCGACCCGGTTGGCAGCGGTGCTGTGCGCCTCGACGTTCGCGGTGGAGAACCAGTTCGCCCACTGGTGGCGGTCGCACACGGCGGCACTCGACGCGGCCCGCGCGGCGGGCGACCACGCGGCGCAGGGGCTGCTGCTGGCCGGGTTGGGGTGGTTGCGCAGCGAGCAGGACCGGCCCGACGAGGCGGCCGACTACTACGCACAGGCGACCCGGGCCTACGGCGCGGTGGGTGATCGCGGCCGACAGGCCGTGCTGCGGGTGCTGCTCGGCGGCGTGCTGCGCGACCGGGGCAACCTGACCGCCGCGCTGGCCGAGTTCGACGCCGCCGAACCCGACCTGCGCGAGCCGCGTGCGCTGGCACGGCTCTCGCACGTGCGCGCGTCCACGTTGACCGAGGTGGGCGACATCGACGGCGCGGTGCGGGCGTGTGATCGTGCGGCGGAGTGGTACGCGGAGGCGGGCGACGAGCACGGCGTCGGCATGGCCGTACGGACCCGGGGTATCGCGCACCGCGCGGCGGGTCGGCTCGCCGAGGCGGACCGCGACTGCCGGCAGGCGCACGACGTGATCCGAGCGGCCGGCAACCGGCTCAGCGCCGCGTACACCGCGCAGGCGTTGGCGAAGGTGTCGTTGCGACTGGGCGACGTGGACGAGGCCGCCGGGCTGCTCGACGACGCCTACCGGACGTGTCACGAGATGCAGGACGGTTTCGGCCAGGCGCTCGTGCTGCGCACCCTCGGCGAACTGGACCTGGTGCGCAGCTGTCCGACCGACGCCCGTGCGCACCTGACGCGGTCCGTGCGGTGGTGGGACGCGCTGGGTCTGCCACTGTGGCGCGCGCGGTGCCTGCGCGATCTGGCCACGGCCGCCGACCAGCTCCATCTGTCCGAACAGGCCGATGCCGAACGGGCGGAAGCACTGGCCCTGTTCACCCGGCACGGCAGCCGGGAAGCGCGCGAACCGCTGTTCGCAGAAAGCTCGCAGAGTTCCTTGAGAACCCGTCCCTAGCGTCTGCGACCAGGGGGGAACGCCCTCCCGGTCAAGCGGACACCGGGGACGACATGACGGACAGACGGACAGGGCGCGTGGTGCGCGCCCTGGTGATGGTGACGGCGGCACTCGCCGCCGCGGCGGGAACGGCGGGCGCCGATCCTTTGCCGAGTACGGATCAGGTCGGGGCCGCGGCCGTCGACCCGGCGGCCTACATCGCGATGGCGGGGCCCGTCGCGCAGGCGGTGATGGCGGAGTACGACATCCCGGCATCGGTGATTCTGGGACAGGCAGGCATCGAGTCGAGGTGGGGCGCCAGCGGGCTGACGACCAAGGACAACAACCACTTCGGCTTCAAGTGCGCTGAGCCGGACAGGCCCGGTCCGATCGCGATCGGCTGCCACAAGTACGTCACGGACGAGTGCCGGCCGGACGGGAGTTGCTACACCACCACCGCGTACTTCCGGGTCTACGCCTCGATGCGGGACTCCTACCGCGACTACGGACGACTGGTGACGACGGTCGACGCTTACGCGGGAGCGCTGCCGTTCCGGCACGACCCGGACCGGTTCATCGCCGCGGTGGCCCCGGTCTACAACAACAGGCCGTCCTATGCCTCCGATGTCATCAGCGTCATGCGGACGTACAACCTGTACGCGCTGAACACGATCGGGCCGAGCCGCACCGACGTGATCGTCGGCGGTGGCGGCACGGACTTCACCGGTGACGGCAAGACGGACATCGCGACGTTCAGCCGGGGCACGGCGGCGGACGTGTTCGTGGCCGCCTCCACCGGGTCCGGGTTCGCGGGCACGTCGGTCAAGTGGCACGAGTTCTTCGCCACCGGCAACGAGATCCCGTTGACCGGCGACTTCAACGGCGACGGCAAGGACGACGTCGCCACGTTCACCCGGGGTACCGCGGCGGATGTGTTCGTTGCCTTGTCGACGGGTTCGTCGTTCGCCGGGACGTCGGTGAAGTGGCACGAATTCTTCGCCGCGGGCGACGAGATCCCGGCCGTGGGCGACTTCAACGGCGACGGCAAGGACGACATCGCGACCTTCACGCGGGGCACCAACGCGGATGTGTTCGTTGCCTTGTCGACGGGTTCGTCGTTCGCCGGGACGTCGGTCAAGTGGCACGACTTCTTCGCGGCCGGTGGCGAGATCCCCGGTGTGGGCGACTTCGACGGCGACGGCAAGGACGACATCGTCACCTTCGCCCGCGGCACGGGCGGCGACGTGTTCGTGGCGCGGTCGACGGGCTCGTCCTTCGCGGGCACGTCGGTGAAGTGGCACGAGTTCTTCTCCGTCAACGGCGAGTTGCCCTCGGTGGGCGACTTCGACGGTGACGGCAAGGACGACATCATCACGTTCACCCGAGGCGGCCGGGGCGACGCGTATGTGGCGCGGTCGACCGGGACCGGGTTCGGCCCGAGTTCGGTGTGGCACGGCCACTTCGCGATCGACGGCGAGATTCCTGGCGTCGGTGATTTCAACGGTGACGGCAAGGACGACATCGTGACGTTCACCCGGGGTACCGGTGGTGACGTCTACGTGTCGCTGTCCGACGGCACGAAGTTCGTGCAGGACAGCTGGAAGTGGCACGAGTTCTTCGCGATCGGCGCCGAGATCCCGGCGCCGGGTGTGCTCTGATGAAGGGGGAAGGCATGTTCAGGAAGGGATTGGCGACACTCGCCGTCGGCGCCGCCGCGCTCGCGGGGGTGTCCGGCACCGCGCCCACGGCGTCGGCCGCGGACCCGACAGGCGACGTGTACGTGTCGCTGTCCGACGGTGGCCGGTTCGTGCAGGACAGCTGGAAGTGGCACGAGTTCTTCGGCATCGGCAACGAGATCCCGCTGACGGGTGACTTCAACGGCGACAACAGGGACGACGTCGCCACGTTCACCCAGGGCACCTCCGGTGACGTGTACGTGGCGCTGTCCACGGGCAACGGCTTCAGCGGCACGTCGGTGAAGTGGCACGACAACTTCGCCTTCGGCACGGAAACTCCGTTGGTCGGCGATTTCAACGGCGACAACAAGGACGACATCGTCACGTTCACCCGCTCCGGCACCGGTGACGTGTTCGTCGCCTTGTCGACGGGGTCGGGTTTCGCGGGCACGTCGGTGAAGTGGCACGACTTCTTCTCGATCGGCAACGAGACCCCGCTGGTCGGCGACTTCAACGGCGACGGCAAGGACGACATCGCCACCTTCACCCGCGGTGACACGTCGGACGTTTACGTGGCGCTGTCGACCGGCTCCGGGTTCAGCCCGAGTTCGGTGTGGCACAACCACTTCGGCATCGGTGGCGAGATCGTCGACTCCGGTGACTTCAACGGCGACGGCAAGGACGACATCGTCACCTTCACCCGGGGCGAGGCGGGCGACGTCTACGTGTCGCTGTCGGACGGCACGAAGTTCGTCCAGGACAGTTGGAGGTGGCACGAGTTCTTCGCGATCCGCACCGAGCTTCCCGAGGTCGGCGACTTCAACGGCGACGGCAAGGCGGACATCGCGACGTTCACCCGCGGCGCGGCGGCCGACGTGTTCGTGGCCTCGTCCACCGGTAGCGCGTTCGTCGGCACCTCGATCAAGTGGCACGACCACTTCGCCACCAACACCGAGGTGCCCCGCGTGGGCGACTTCGACGGTGACCGGAAAGCGGACATCGCCACGTTCCTGCTGGGCGGCACCACGTCGCTGCGTACCGCCATTGTCGACGTCGCACGCGGCGAGCTGGGCGTCAAGTACCCGGGTTGCCTCAAGTACGGCGATTGTGCGAGGTACAACTGGTGTGCCTACTTCGCCACCTGGGTGTGGGACCGAGCCGGTATCAAGGGTGTCCCGCGTGGCAAGGGCGTCGCCACCGACCTGGGCAGCTGGGGCGCGGAGCGCGGCCTGTTCAAGCGCCGCCCGGCCGGTCAGGTCGGCAACCCGGCCGTCGGCGACTGGGTGATCTACGGCGAGCCCGGCTCCGGCATGGGCGGCCACGTCGCCATCGTGGCGTCGGTCAACTCGAACGGCACGATCTCGACGATCGACGGCAACGCGGCGGGCGGCAGCCCGACCACCTCCAAGGTGGCCTTGAGCACGATCAACCCGATCACGGCCCGCGCCGGCGGCAACAACGTGCTGATCTCCGGTTACGTCAGCCCGCCCGGGGCCTGACCCGTTCGAAGCGGGGACGCCCACGGCGTCCCCGCTTCCCCTCTTGGGAGGCAGAGTCATGCGGACAACAGCGTTCCGGGCCACCGTGGTGGCGTTGACCGCCGCGGCGCTCGCCGTGCCGGTCGCGCACGCGGACCCGACGGCCGTCGCCGAGGTCGGCGCCCACGGCTGGGACACCTACCGGCAGCTCGACCGGTTGCCGACCCTCACCCCGCCGGGCGGCCAGACCCGGCAGTTCTCCAGCTTCGGCCGTGACGGCTCCAACGACCACGACGGGTTCTCCGGCCGGTACTCGTGCCTGCGCACCGACGCGCAGGGGTGCGTCATCGCGGAGGACGCCGGCGCGGGCGAGATCGCGTCGATGTGGTTCACCCAGGGCACCGCCGGGCGGCCGACCGGCGACATGACGGCCGTGGGCAAGATCAGGATCGAGCTGGACGGGCGGACGGTCGTCGACCGCTCGCTCCAGAGCCTCGTGTCGGGCGGCCAGGGCGCACCGTTCGTGCACCCGCTCGTCACGACGGCCGACCAGAGTTCCGGTGGCGTGCAGGTGAAGGTGCCCATGCCGTACCGGACCTCGATGAAGATCACGGTCGAACGCAACCCCAACTTCTACCACGTGGACTACCGGCACTTCCCGACCGCCGACGGGGTCGTGGCGTTCAACCCCGCCGACCGCGCCGACGACGTCCTCGCCACGCTGCGCGCGTCGGGCACCCGTGACCCGAAACCGGCCGCGGCCGGTGCCACGACGGCGTCCCGCACCGTGTCGCTCGCCCCCGGCGCGCGGACCACGCTGGCCCAGCCGACCGGCCCCGGCGCGATCTCCGCGCTGCGGTTGCGCGGCGACCTGTCGGCCCTGCGACTGCGGATCACGTTCGACGGCAAGACCACTGTGGACAGTCCGGCACGCGAGTTCTTCGGCGCGGGCCTGGGCACCGCCAGGACGTTGGGCTCGCTGATGTTCGCGTCCGACCCGGCGGGCTGGTCGTCGAGCTGGTGGCCCATGCCCTACCGGACCGGCGCGACCGTGGAGCTGGTCAACACCGGCACGGCGGCGGTGTCGGGCATCGGTACCGAGGTGACGTCCGCGCCCGATGCCCGGTGGACCACCGCGCTGGGCCCCGGCGGCGACGCCGGGTACTTCACCACCCAGTCCAAGGTCGGCGCGACCACGCCCGGCCAGGACTGGGCGATGGTGTCCGCCGCCGGGCGCGGCAAGCTGGTCGGCGTCACCCAGAACGTGCGCGGCGCGACGGTCGGTCGCGGCTACCTGGAGGGCGACGAGCGCGTGCACGTCGACTCCTCGCCCAGCCCGCAGTGGCACGGCACCGGCACCGAGGACTTCTACGAGGGCGGCTGGTACTTCGACCGCGGCGAGTTCGGCAACCCGTTCAACGGCAACACCCGCCACCTCGTCGCGCGGGACGGCTGCGCCACCGAGTGCGACTCGGTCTACCGGCTGATGCTGGCCGACTCGATCGGCTACGGGTCCGCGCTGGACTTCGGCATCGAACACGGCCCGCAGAACGATGTGCCGGCCGAGTACTCCACGACGGCCTACCTCTACGCACGGCCCGAGACGGCGACCCGCCGCACGGACGTGCTCGACGCGGGCGACCCGGCCTCCCGCTCCGCCCACTCCTGGACGGAGACCGGCGGCGCGCAGGCGGCGCTGGAGTCCCGGTTCGAGGGCGACGAGGACGAGGTCGTGGTGCGCGACGACGTGCGGTCGTCCACCGGCCAGACCTCGTTCCGGCTCGCGGTCGCGTCGACCAATACCGGCGTGCTGCTGCGCAGGCTCGGCGACCAGACCCGCGCCGGACAACGGGCCGACGTGCTCGTGGACGGCGTGTCGGTCGGCACGTGGGCACAGCCGCTGGGCAATGACATCTCGCGGTGGTTGGACGACACCTACGCGTTGCCGTCGTCGGCGACGGCGGGCAAGTCGTCGATCGCCGTGACGCTGCGCCCGGTCGGCGGCGCGTGGACGGCGGCCAAGTACGCCGCCGACAGCCTCGTGCCGCCGTTCCTGGACACCGCCGCGCCTTCGGTGCCGACCGGTTTGGCGTTCTCCGGCACGCGTGCGCACTCGCTGCGCCTGAACTGGCAGCCCGCGAGCGACGACGTGGCCGTGGACACCTATCGGGTGCTCGGCTCGACCTCGGCGTCCGGCCCGTTCACCGTGGTGGGCACGACGGCTTCGACGTCGTTCGCGCACAAGGTGTTGCGCGCGAATCAGAACTGGTACTACAAGGTCGTCGCGGTCGACGCCGCGGGCAACGCGGGCACGCCGAGCGCGGTCGCGACGGCGCGCACCGCGCACCCGTTGAGCAGCGACGTGGACGGCGACAGCCGCGATGACATCGTGACGTTCACCAGGGGTACGGCCGCGGACGTGTTCGCGGCGAAGTCCGACGGCAGCCGGTTCGTCGGCGACGCCGTCAAGTGGCACGACCGGTTCGCGATCGACGGCGAGATCCCGGTGACCGGCGACTTCGACGGTGACGGCAGGTACGACGTGGCGACGTTCACCCGCGGTGCGGCGGCCGACGTGTTCGTGTCGCTGTCCGACGGCACGAAGTTCGCGCAGGACGGGTGGAAGTGGCACGACTACTTCGCCGCCGACGCGGAGGTGCCGCTGGTCGGCGACTTCGACGGCGACGGCCGCGACGACATCGCCACGTTCACCCGGGGCGACAACGCGGACGTGTTCGTGTCGCTGTCCACCGGGCGCGGTTTCGCGCAGGCCGGCTGGAAGTGGCACGACCACTTCGCGGTGGGCACCGAGCGCCCGGCGGTCGGCGACGTGGACGGGGACGGCCGCGACGACATCGTGACGTTCACCGGCGGGGCGGCGTACGTGTCACTGTCCGATGGCACGAAGTTCGTGCAGAACGCCTGGAGCTGGCACGCCGCGCTGCCCGGTCGGTCGACGCTGGGCGACGTGGACGGCGACGGTCGCGACGACGTGGTGTCCTTTGTGGACGAAACGGTGTCCGTGGCGCTGTCGACGGGGTCGTCCTTCGGCGCGTCGACCCGGTGGCACGACCACTTCGCGGTCGGTGAGGAGCTGCCCGGCGTGGGCGACTTCGACGGTGACGGTCGGGACGACGTCGTGACGTTCACCCGGGGCACGACCGCGGACGTGTACGTGGCGACGTCGAACGGGTCGCGGTTCGTCGGCGACGGCGTGCGCTGGCACGACGGGTTCGCGGTCGGGCAGGAAGTGCCGCGCCCCAGCCTGTTCTGACCCTTCCGGTGGGCCGCGGGGAATCCTGCGGCCCACCGTCGTCTCGCGGTAGTTTGGGCGGATGGAGTCGTTCCGCACGCCCGGCGGTGTCACGCTCGGGATCGAGAGTTTCGGTGACGCGGGGGCACCTCTCGTGCTGTTGGTGGGCGGCCCGACCATGCTCTCGTGGCCGGACGGGCTGTGCTTGGCGTTGGCGCGTGGTGGGCGGCACGTCGTGCGCTACGACCTGCGTGACTCCGGTGCTTCCACGACCGTCGACCCGGACGCGCCGGGCTACACGTTGCGGGACCTCGCGGCCGATGCGGCGGCGTTGGCCCGGGGGCTCGACGATCGGCCCGCGCACCTGGCCGGTGTCGGTGTCGGCGGGTTCGTGGCCCAGGTCGCCGTGCTCGACCACCCGGACGCGTTCTCGGCCGTCACCCTCGTCGGCACGCGTCCCGTCGCCCCCGGTCCGGTCGACGACGCTCTGCCCGACCACGACGCGGCGGCGCTGGGCCGGTTGTTCGCGCGCCCGATGCCGGACTGGTCCGACCGCGCGGCCGTGGTGGAGTTCGCCGCGTCCGGTGCCGGAATCCTGGGCGACGACCCGGTCGCGGCGGGCGACCGGGCCGGGCGGATCTTCGACCGCACGCCGGGTACCGAGCCCGCCGTCGTCATGGCGAACCAGCTGGGCATGGTGTTCTCCAGGCTCGACCGCACGCCGCGCTGGCGTGAGCGGCTGCCGGAGGTAGCAGCTCCGACACTCGTGGTGCACGGTCGGCACGACCGGTTCTTCCCGGTCGGCAACGGCGAGGCGCTCGCGCGGGAGATCCCGGGCGCGCGGTTGCTCGTGCTCGACCAGGCGGCGACCGCGATTCCCGATCCGGCGGTCGACGTCGTCGCCGAGGCGATGCTCGCGCTTTAGGGCCCGGCCGGGGTGATGCGGGCGTGTGCCTCGGCGAGACCCACGATCGGCCAGGCGACGAGCAGGTCCAGGACGTCGTCGTGCGGACGTGGCACGAAGAAGTCCTGTCTGTCGGTATGGACGGCGCCGCTCCCGAAGGACGTGCCGGAGTACGCCTGAACCTGGAAGGCTTCACCGTCCGCGACGAACGCGACGGTCGGGGACGGGTCGGTGCCGTGCGGTGGGCCGAAGGCCGTACGGGCGATCGTCCGCGCGGTGTCTCCATGGGCGTGGCCCGACAGACCGAAGGACAGGACCCGGTCGACGGCGGCCAGGTGGGTGAGCACGATCGCCGCGTGCTCGCCGCGGTGCAGCACCTGCGGTGGCGCGATGCCGATGCCTTCCTCGGCGTTCGCCCGGAGGTGGGCGGCGGTGCGGCGGGCGAGGTGTGGGACCGGTGTCGTGGCGGTGACGGGTGCGTCCCAGACCGACCGGGTGGCCCGGTCGACCGCCGTGCGGTCGGGCAGCGGCAGGGTGATCGTGGTTTCCGGAAAGCCGATCTCCGGCCACGCGAAGACCAGGGTGATCCGGTCGAACGCGGGCGGGAGCCGGAACACGACGTCGTGGCTCGGTCCTTCGTGGTGGTCGCCAGTACCGGCGGAGCTGTGGACGGGGAAGTGCCAGTGCGCCCGGCCCGCGTCGTCCAGCGTGCCGAAGCGGAGGTCGAGGCCTTCGTCGGCTGTCGGCAGCAGGCGGCGAGGCGCGGGTTCGAGGGGTGGTACCAGGCGGACGTCCTGTTGTCGTCGCGTCGCGCTCCGCCGGTCGGGTGGCCGCCGGGCGATCAGTTCCCAGTCCATGCCGGTCGTCCGGGCGACCGCCAGTTTCACACCGACGGTCAGTTCCGGCCGCCGCACCAGAAGACCACCGCGGTGGGCCACCGCTCCCAAAGTGTCCATCGCCCCAGCATGCCGTGAGGATGCGCCGGTGGGCGTGGAACGGTCGGTCGGGCACGCGCTGGTCGAGCGGCTCCCGCGCGGTCCCCGGCTCAGCCCGGCCGGGCGCGCGCTGGTCGAACCGATCTACGCGGCGGCGGGCTCACTGCCCCAGCCGATCCCGGCGGCCTTCGCCGCCGCGTTCCCGGACGTCCGCCCGCACTTCCGGGCGGAACTGCCGGTCGCCCGCGCCCGCACCGCGCTGGTGCGCGACGAGGTGGTCGTCGCGTTCACCAGGCTGCCCCTGGACCCCGGACGGCACTCGTGGCACCTGCTGTACCGGGAACGCCGGGTGGTCGTCGTGCACGCGCGCCATCCGCTCGCGGACACCGGAACGGTCGCGTTGGCCGACGTCCTGCCGCTGCCCATCCTGGCCGCCGGTCCCGCGCGGACACCGCCGGAGGTGGGGGACCACCGGCTGCTCGACGACTTCCGGTACGGCACCGAGGAGTGGTCGGTGCCGGCACGGCGGGCGCGGGCGACGTCCACATCGGCACCCGCGCGAGGGGTGTGCGTGCGGCGCCCGCGATCCCGATCAACGGCCTGCCTGTCGTCCGGATGGCGGATCGCGGCACGTAGGGTGCGGGTGGACCGGGGGAGGGCGCTTGCGACAGCGGGACGAAGTCGGTGTGCGGACGAGGGTTCCCTACGCGGACCCGGGCACGCCGGACACCAGGGGACCGTGGCACCTGTTGTGGTGGCTGGTGTGGCGTCAGCGCGGCCGGGTGCTCCGGGGTGCGCTGTGGGGTTCGCTGTGGATGGTCGGCCTGATGCTGCCGCCCTACCTGATCGCCCAGGCGATCGACCGGGGGCTGCGCGCGAACGACCCGGGTGCGCTGCTGGTGTGGGCCACGGCGGTCCTCGTGGTCGGCCTGGTCAACGCCTTCCTCGGCATCATGCGGCACCGGACGATGACGATGATCCGGGTGGACAGTGCGTATCGGACCGTCCAGGTGCTCGTCCGGCGCATGGCCGAACTCGGTGCCGCGTTGCCCAAGCGGGTGGCCGCGGGCGAGGTGTCCACCGTCGGGTCCGCCGACCTCTTCCGGGTCGCCCAGACCCTCACGATCACCGGACCGGGGTTCGGCGCGGTCGTGGCCTGCGCGGTCGTGGCCGTGCTGCTGTTCGGCATCTCGCCCGCCTTGGCCGCCGTCGTGCTCGTCGGCGTGCCGGTGCTGTTGGTGGTCGTCGGTCCGCTCCTCGGACGGCTGGACCGGGCCGAGACCGCCTACCGGGAACGGCAGGGTGCGGTCACCGCGTTGGCGGCCGACATCGTCGGCGGGTTGCGGGTGCTGTGCGGCATCGGCGGCAAAGGCGTGTTCGCCGACCGGTACCGGGCGCGGTCGCGGGAGTTGCGCGACAACGGTTTCCGGGTCGGCGCGATCACGAGCCGGGTGCAGGCACTCGGCGTGTGCCTGCCCGTCGTGTTCCTGGCCGCGGTGGTGTGGATCTCCGCGCGGATGACCGCCTCGGGCGCCCTCACGGTCGGCGAGATGGTGGCCGTGTACGGCTACGTCGCGGCGCTGGTCGTCCCGGTCTCGGCCTTCGTCGAAGGCGCGGACGACCTCACGCGGGGCGTCGTCTCGGCACGCCGGGTCATCGCCGTCCTGGACGTGCGGCCCGATCTGGACGACCCGGAGCCGCCGGTGCCCGGACCCGCCGCCGACGCCGATCTGCACGATCCCGCGTCGGGCCTGGTCGTGCCCGGCGGGCGGTTCTGCGCCCTGGTCGCGACCGGACCGGCCGAGGCGCTCGCGGTCGTCGACCGGCTCGCCCGCTACGCGGACTCCGCCGCGGCCTGGGGCGGTGTGCCGCTCGGCCGGATGTCGCTCACGGAGGTCCGCGCGCGGATCGTCGTGGCCGACAGCGACGCGCACCTGTTCGCGGGCGCGCTGCGGGACGTGGTCGCGCCCGCCGCCACGCCGGACGACGACGCGGTGCGCCGTGCCGTCCACACCGCCGCCGCCGAGGACCTCGTCGCCGCGCTCCCCGAAGGGCTCGACTCCCCGGTCGCGGCGCAGGGCCGTGACCTGTCCGGCGGTCAACGCCAACGGTTGCGCCTGGTGCGGGCCCTGCTCGCCGATCCGGACGTGTTGCTGCTGGTCGAGCCGACCTCGGCCGTGGACGCCCACACCGAGGCCCGGATCGCCGGTCGGCTGCGTGCCGCGCGCGAGGGCGGCACCACCCTGGTGGTCACCTCCTCGCCGCTGGTGCTCGACCGTGCCGACCACGTGTCGTTGCTGGTCGGCGGACGGGTCGCCGCTTCCGGGACCCACGCGCGCCTGCTCGCCACCGACGACGACTACCGCCGGCTCGTCCACCGCGACGACGACCTGGCGGGCGAAGGAGCACGGCGATGACGGAGCGGCTGCCCGTCGCCACACCCCGGCAGGTGCGGCGTGCGACCCGGCTCATGCTGACGCGGGGCGACCTGTCGTGGGCGGTGCTGCTCAACGTCCTCGCCGTCGTGGCGTCGCTCGTGGCACCGTGGCTGCTCGGCCGGATCGTGGACGCCGTGGAACGCGGTGACGTCGCGATCGTCGACCGGCTCGCCCTCGGCGTCGTGGCGGCGGCCGTCGCCCAGCTCGTGCTGACGCGGTACGCCCGCTACACGGCGCACCGGTTCGGCGAGCGGGCGCTGGCCGGGTTGCGCGAGCGGTTCGTCGACCGCGTCCTCGCGCTGCCCACCGCCGTGGTCGAGCGCACCGGCACCGGCGACCTGCTGACGAGGTCCACCGCGGACGTCGCGACCGTCGGCACGACCCTGCGCACGGCCGTGCCCGAGGTGTTCACCGCCGGGCTCCAGGTGGCGTTCATCGTGGTGGTCGTGTTCCTGCTGCACCCCGTGCTCGGGTTGTGCACGCTCGTCGGGCTGCCCGCGTTGTGGCTGGTCACCCGCTGGTACCTGCGCCGCGCCCGGCCCGCCTACCTCGCCGAGGGCGAGGTGAACTCCGCCGTCGCCGAGAGCATGGCCGGCACCGCCGAGGGTGCCCGCACCGTCGAGGTGTTCGGCCTGGGCGCCCGTCGGGTCCGCGAAGTGGACGACGCGGTGGACGACGTGTACCGGTCGCGGACCCGGACGCTGTTCCTGCGGACCGTGCTGTTCCCGATCACGGACCTCGCCCATGCGTTGCCCACGTTCGCGGTGCTGCTCGTGGGTGGTTTCGGCTACCTGCGCGGTCACCTGGGCCTGGGCGCGGTCGTCGCGGCCGGGCTCTACGTGTGGCAGCTCGTGGACCCGTTGAACCGCATCCTGCTGTGGGTGGAGCAGTTGCAGAGCGGTGGTGCCGCGCTCGCGCGCCTCGAAGGCGTCGCGGAGGCCGCCACGCCACCCGTGACCCCGCCGTCGCCGCACGACGACCGGCTGCGCGTCTCGGCGGTGAGCTACGCCTACGTGCCCGGCCGCGACGTCCTGCGCGACGTGAGCCTGGAGGTGCGACCCGGCGAACGCCTGGCGGTCGTCGGGCCGTCGGGGGCGGGCAAGTCCACGCTGGGCAAGCTGTTGGCGGGCCTCGACGTGCCGCGCGAGGGCGAGGTGACCGTCGGCGGCGTGGCCGTGGCCGACCTGCTCGCGGACGGCGCGGAGCGGCACGTCCTGCTGGTGACCCAGGAGCACCACGTGTTCACCGGGACGCTGCGGGACAACCTGGCGATGGCCGCGCCGGACGCGGACGACACGCGGATGTGGGACGCGTTGGCCGCGGTCGAAGCACGGTGGGCGCGGGAACTCCCCGACGGTCTCGACACGTCGCTGGGCGCGGACGGCACCCGGCTGGACGCGGCCAGGGCGCAACAGCTCGCGCTGGCCCGGGTGCTGCTGGCCGACCCGCACACCCTGGTGCTGGACGAGGCGACCGCCATGCTCGACCCCGCCACGGCGCGCAACGCCGAGCGCTCGATGGCCGCGGTCCTGCGTGGCCGCACGGTGATCGCCATCGCCCACCGCCTCCACACCGCGCACGACGCCGACCGGGTCGCGGTGATGGAGGACGGTCGGATCACGGAGTTGGGCGCCCACGACGAACTGGTGGCGGCGGGCGGGACGTACGCCGCGCTGTGGCGGTCCTGGCAGGGTGCGGAGGCACGGTGATCGTGTCCACAGTGGACTAAGTTGCGTCTTCTCCGTGCCCGGTGCGCCTGCGCCAGGCACGGGCGCTTCCAGCGTGTCGTCCTCCTCGCGGTCGAACGCGTCCTCGTCGCGTTCCCAGGTGCCGTAGCCGGCCAGCCACGCCAGGTAGAGCGCGCGGTGGTCGCCTTGGGCGAGTTCGTCCCGGACGCCGACGATGATCGACAGCGCTTCCTCCGGGTCGTAGTCCTGGTCGGGGTCCTCGTCGTCGGCCGGGCTGAGGACGAGGTGCCGGTCGACGATCCAGGCCGTGACGAAGTCCTCGACGTGGAACCGTTCGACCACGTCGAGGTCGAGGACGTCGCGCGACAGGCGGAACAGGATGCCCGGGAAACCCGGCAGGTGCTCGCGCGTTGGGGTGTCTTCGTCCGGTGACGGCCGGAGCGGGAGGCCGTCCCACGACCGATCGGTGAATCGTCGTCCGGAATCGGGGGTGGAGTGGTCGGCGGTTTTCGTGAATTCCGCTCTTCTCGTCGGCGGTGCGTCGTGCCGTGCCGACGTTGCTTGTCCGCACGGCGCGGCACGGGGAACGGGGACTTCCGACTCCCCCGATCGCCGGCATTGGCCCCCTGCCGGCACGGCCGACCCGTACCAGACTCGGGACAATGACCGCTTTGACCCATGATGTCGTGGCCTTCGCGCTGATAGGAGCATCCCTGGTGGGGCCCGGTCAGCCCGCCGTGAAAGTTCACGGCGCAAACAACTCCGGCAGTACCGGCTATGTGGACCTGCGCAATCCGTCGAGTGCCTGGACCGACCTGTCCGGCTGGTCGATGGTCTCCTGCTCGGGACGCGAGAAGAATGCCCTCGTGACATTCCCCGCGGGCTTCCGGGTGCCGCCCGGCGGACGTGTGCTGGTGGCGGGCGGCGACTTCGCCGGCGACGGCACTCGGCAGGTGACCGTGCCCGCCGTCGACGGCGAGGGCGCGGCGTTGCTGGACCGGCGCGGGGTCTTCGTCGACCGGTTCGCCCTCACGCCCGACTCGCCGTGCCGGGAGAAGGAGGCGGCGTTGCCGTGCGGTCATGGCATGGCACCGCAGCGGGACGCACTCAGCACCGACACCGACGACAACCGGGCCGACTTCACGTGCGCCCCGACGGTCGGGTGACCACGATCCGTCCGATCGGACGCCGTCGCGCCCGCCGATCCGGGTCCCGCCGCCGCGCGGGCCGGGCCGCCCGCGGGCGGCCCGGCTGTCCGCTCGTCCTCCGACCGCCGAATCCGTTCGAGTTCGCCCCGCGCGGACAGTGGCCTCCCGGCACGCGCCGCCACCGGGTGACGTCATGCCCGCTCCGGTCGACGGGAAGAATCTGTCATGCCAACGGAACACCTCGACAGCGGAACACTAAGCGCAGTCCTCGCGCAGTTGCGGCGTGAACGTGGAATGACCCAGTACGACCTGGCCGCGCGACTGCGGGCCGTTTCCGGCAGCGGCATAACCAGGGAGGAGGTATCCCGTTGGGAGCGCGGGAAACGCATTCCAGGGCCGTACTGGCGCGGTTGGCTCGGAAAGGTCCTCGACATCTCCGAGTACAAGTTCGAACGAGCCGCGGCGATCGCCCGCGCACTGCGCCGGACGGACCACGACTGATCGTCCGGACCAGGTCGGTACTTCTGTCAAATTTGCCGCACACAATTGGCCCCTGACATCGGTGGGCGACACCCGGGCAGTGTTCTGAGGGCCGGCGGAGACTGCCGGCGGGAAAGACGAGGAAAGGGGCAATGTCATGCGTCGAATTCTGGGCGGAGCGGTCGTCCTCGCCGCCGCTGCCACGATGATCGCGGCGGGTGTCACGGTGGCCTCGGCCGACGACAGCCAACCGCTGGCGTCGTCGTCCCTGGTCGTCAACGAAGTGGCGACCAGCGGGCCCAACGGCGAACTCGACGAATTCGTGGAGATCGTCAATGTGAGCAGCCAGACCGTGAAACTGGCGCAGAACTTCCAGGTTCGGATCTACAACGCGCAGAACGCGCAGTACAAGACGATCCTGTTCCCGGCCAACACGGTCCTGCAGCCCAGCGGAAGCGTGCAGTCCGTGATCGTGCTGACCGGCCCGGATTTCTCGGGCACCATCCAGCGCGGCGTGCAGGTCGTGCCCTACGTGCTCGACCTGCCGGCCGGAATCCCGGACGACGGCGCCGTCCTGATCTCCACGAACAACAACGCGCGGGTCGACGGCGTGGCGTTCTCGGCATCGGTGCCCGCGATCGCGCGTGAAGGCCAACCGGCCCGCGCGACCGCGAACCTCCCGGTCGTCGACCCGACCCGGTACGTGTCCGCCGCGCGTGACGTCCTGAGTACGGACACCGACGACAACATGCTCGACTTCTCGCTGCACACGGCGACGCCGGGCGACCTGAACTGACCGGTGACCCGAACCGGCCGGTGACGGACCGGTATGCCCGGCTTCGGGGCCGGGCTTCGGAGGGCCCCGACCGCAGGGATGCGGTCGGGGCCCGAACACGTGGCGGCAAGTCGCCGACGGCGACTTGCCGCCACGTTCAACAGTTTCTCCGGAGACCGCCGGCACTCATCCTCGGATTCCCTGCATCCGAGGAGGAACGCCATGTCCGCACGTTTTCGCGCACTGGCCGGTGCGGCCCTGCTGGTCTGTGCGATTCCGCTGTACGGCGCACCGCCCGGTGCATCGGCCGCGCCCGGCGGCACCCCGCCGGCCCGAACCGCACCCGCTGAACCGGGACCCGCCGAACCGGCGTCGCCCCACCGGGTCACGCTCATCACCGGCGACGTCGTCGTCTACGACGACAACCCGGCGGCGGCCCGCATCGAACCGGCACCGCGGGAGAACGGCGGTCGCCTCGCGTTCACCACGACCACGAACAGTCGCGGCGTCTCGGTCTACCCCTCCGACGCGGTGCCCCTGATCACCGCGGGCAGGCTGGACCCGGCCCTGTTCAACGTCACCACGCTGGCGGCCGAGGGCCGCACCGACGGCGAGACCCCGGTGATTCCGGTGATCGCCAAGACCGACGGCCGGCCGGCCGCGCTCGCCGTGACGACCCACCTGACCGGCGCGGTGGGTCTGCGGGTGGACAAGGCGCAGGCCCCAGGATTCTGGAACGCGCTCAAGTCGGACAGCCTCGGCCTGTCGAAGGTGTCGTTGGACCGCAAGGTGAAACCGGTCCTCGACCACGCCGCGCCCCGGTCCGCACCGGCCGCCGCGCCCGACCCGGACGCCGAGGGCACGGGTGTCACGGTGGCTGTCGTGGACACGGGGATCGACGTCGGACACCCGGATCTCGTCGGCCGGGTCGCGGCCGAGGCCGACTTCAGCGGCGACGGCGACACCGGCGACCACCACGGCCACGGCACCCACGTCGCGTCGACCATCGCGGGCTCGGGAGCGGCGTCCGGCGGGAAGTACCGGGGCGTGGCACCGGGCGCGACCCTGTTGTCCGCCAAGGTGTTCGACCGGACCGGCTCCGGGGACGAGTCCCAGGTCATGGCGGGCATCGAGTGGGCCGTGGCCCAGGGCGCGAAGATCGTGAACCTGAGCCTGGGCGCGGGCGTCACCGACGGCACCGACCCGCTGAGCGAACTGGTCGACCGGCTGTCGGCCGAACACGGCACGCTCTTCGTCGCGGCGGCGGGCAACTCCGGCTCCGGCGACCGCACGGTCACCACACCCGGCGCGGCGGCGTCGGCGCTGACCGTCGGCGCGGTGGACCGGGACGACCGGCTGGCGTGGTTCAGCAGCCGAGGTCCCCGCCTGCGCGACGCGCTGGTCAAGCCGGAGATCGTCGCGCCGGGCGTGGACGTCGTCGCCGCGCGGGCGGCCGGCACGTCCATGGGCACGCCGGTGGACGACCGCTACACCTCGTCGTCGGGCACGTCCATGGCGACGCCGCACGTCGCGGGCGCGGCGGCCCTCCTGGCGCAGCAACACCCCGACTGGACCGGTGGGGTGATCAAGGACGTGCTCGCCTCGACCGCGAAGGACGTCGGCCTCAAGTGGTACGAGCAGGGCGCGGGCCGACTGGACATCCCGCGCGCGCTCACCCAGCGCATGACCGGCCCGGCGTCGGCGGGCTTCGGCCGGGTCGAGGGCACGGAACCGGCCGCGCACCAGGTGGTCTACCGCAACGAGGGCGGCACGCCGCAGCACGTCGACCTGTCGCTGGGCGTCCAGTCGTGGGACGGCACGCCGCCCAAGCCGGACAGCATGCGGCTGACCACCGGCTCGCTGTCCCTCCCGCCCGGCTCGACCGCCGCGACGACCGTCACGGTCGACCCGGACGCGGGACCGGCCGGCGTGTACGGCGGCACGATCGTCGTCGGCGACGCCCAGGGCGGCACGATCCGCACCCCGGTCAGCACCTACAACCCGCCGCCCGCGCAACCGATCTCGGTACGGGTGCTGGACTCGACCGGCGCCCCCGCGACCGAGGCCCTCGCCCAGGTCGTCGACGACGCGCTGGGCGAGGGCAACCGCAACGACCCCTTCCTGGACCAGGTGGAGCACTGGGTGGACCTGGTCGGCGGCGTCGGGCGGGTGTCGCTGCCCCGGAGCACCTACAGCGTGCTGGGCTGGGTGGTGGAGAACGGCCTCACCGCGCGGCGCTGGTGCGGGCTCGGCGCGTCCGAGCTGGTGGTCGACAAGCCCACCACGGTCACACTCGACTGCCGGGCGGCGGTGCCCGTCCGCGGCGACACGACCGTCCGCACCGACCAGCGCGACCGCACCGTCACGCTGCGCCGGGTCCTGCCCGCGCCCGCCGGGGGCGTCGGCAACACCACGGAGATCGGCCTCAGCGCCGGTGCGGCGGACTGGGAGACGCGGGTGACGCCCGCCGCACCCACGAAGGTCGGCGCGATCTCGTTGCAGGACTACGCGATCCTCGGCAGCGCGGCCGTCGACCTCGTCGACGCCGGGGGACGGCGGTTGGACCCCGGCTACGACGTCGGGTCGGTGACCGGATCCCTCGTGGGCGGGCACCGGTTCGCCCTCGTCCCCCCGGGCGGGGACGTGAAAGGCAAGGCGGTCGTGGTCCGCATCGCGCCGCCGACCGGCGCCGCGGACCCGGTGGGCGCGGTGGACCTGGCGATGTCCAAGGCGGCGCAGACCGCCGCGCGGGCCGGCGCGGCGGCACTCGTGGCCTACGTGGACCTGCCCGGTGCGATCGCGCCCACCCCGCCGGTCGGGGCCGCGCTGCCGGTGTTCACCCTGGACCAGGCGCAGGGCGAGTCGTTGCGCGCCAAGGGCGGCGACGTCACGATCACCGTCCGCGCGACCCCGGAGGCGATGTTCAACCTGAGCGTCGTCGACCGCAACGGCGTGCCCAAGGACCGCGTGCGCCGGTACCGACCCGAGGACCTCGTCGCGACCAGGACCGCCTATCACGCCGACCAGCCCGGACTGACGGCGGGCAAGAGCTGGTACGCGTTCCCCGACGGGTTGTGGAAGACGCAATTCGTCCAGGGCGTAGGGATCACCGCGCCCGGCACGTGGACCGAGTACACCGGTCCGGGCGACCAGCGGACGGTGTGGAAGCGCGTCACGACCCTGGGCGTGCCGGGCCGGGCCGCGCTGTCGATCAACCGGTTCAACGTCTACAAACCCGGCGAGCGCACCCGCCCCGACGAGTTCTGGTTCCGCGCACCGCTGCGTCCCGGCGCGGTGGAGCTGAACGCCGACCACCCCGGCCGGTACCCGTCGGCGGAGGGTCGGTGGCGGGTCCCGTGCTCGCAGTGCCGCGAAGGCGACATGTTCACGCCCGCGTTGCAGTGGGTGGACGGGCAGGGTTTCGTGAGCCCGCAGGAGAACTCGAAGTACTTCGCCACCACCACCGCCCGCCTGTTCCGCGACGACCTGGAGATCCTGCCGGTCAAGGACCCGTTCGCGCGCTTCCCCCGGTTCGCGTTGGCGCCGCGGAGCGCCCGGTACCGGCTGGAGGTGACCGACGTGATGGCGGGCGCGGGCCGGATCGGCGCGCCGAGCACGCTGCTGTTCGGGCATGCCCGGCGTATCGAGACGACGTGGACGTTCACCTCGTCCAGGTCGGACGACGCCCCGCCGCCGGGCTACTCGTGCCAGCACGGCGACCGGTGCGCGTTCCAACCGCTGATCCAGGTCGACTACCGGCTGCCGCTGGACGTGACCAACACCCTGAGCGGTGACACGTTCGACCTCGCGGTGGCGTCGCACACGGGCGCGCACGACGCCGGGCCGGTCGTCTGGGTGCACGTGGCCTGGTCGACCGACG
The DNA here is from genome assembly GCF_014203755.1 of Saccharothrix violaceirubra. NCBI lineage: Bacteria > Bacillati > Actinomycetota > Actinomycetes > Pseudonocardiales > Pseudonocardiaceae > Saccharothrix > Saccharothrix violaceirubra. The sequence goes on along the minus strand of NZ_JACHJS010000001.1, from coordinate 4,374,790 downwards.
GGACGACGTGGACCGACGTCGTCGCGAAACCGCGGGGCGGCGGCGTGTGGAGTGTGGCGGCACCGGCGGCGTCCGGCGACGTCTCGTTGCGGGTCGACGCCCGCGACAGCCGGGGCAACACGGTGCGGCAGACGATCCGGGGCACCTACCGGAGCGGGTGAGGTCAGTCCGGCACGGACAGCCGGACCCAGCCCTTCGCCGCGGCGCGCAGTCCCGCCTGGAACCGGGTCTGCGCGCCGAGGGCTTCCATCAGGTCGTGCAGCCGGCGTTGGAACGTGCGGTAGCTCAGCCCGAGCTGCTTGGCGATCGTGCGGTCGGGCATGCCGGTCGTGAGCAGGCCGAGCAGCCGCATGTCCACGGCGGACAGGTCCTCGCCGTCGATCAGGGACAGCGGCAGCGCCTCCCGCCACAGGTTCTCGAAGAGGAGTTCCAGCGCGTGCAGGAGCGTGCACGGCCGCACGACCAGTGCGGTGCGCACGTCCGGTGCCGACGAGTCCAACGGGATCAACGCGGAGTGGCGGTCGACCAGGATCATCTTCAACGGCGCGTCGGCCACCACCCGGGCCTGTTCGCCGAGCGCGAGTCCCGGCTCCAGGTCCTCCTCCAGACCGTGCATCTCCAGACCGTCGCGGTCGTAGACGCCGCGGAAGCGCACGCCGCGGTCGAGCAGGTCGCGTTCCACCGGGTGCAGGATGCTCGGCGGTTCGGCGTACGGCGGCTTGTCCACGAACCGCACCTCGTGCCGCGCCGAGCGCATCAACTGCGCCGCCCGCCGGGCGATGCCGTCCGTGCCGCCGACGACCTCCAGCAACTCGGTCGGTTCGGCACCCCGCACCGCGCGGCTGTGGCGCTCCTGGAGTTCGGTCTGCAGCCGGCGCAACTCCTCCAGCTTGCGCTCGCGGCGCAACACGAGTCCACCGAGGCCGATCGCCGGTGCGACCGCGCTGAACACCGCCGGCCGGCCGGACGACCGGACGACCAGGTCCAGGCGCCGCAACCCGCGCAGTGCCGTGCGGACCCGGTCGTCGCCGATGCGCAGGCGCGCGGCGAGCTGGGCCGCGGTACCGGCCCGGTCCGTCAACTCCCGGTAGACGTCCACTTCCGCTGAGGTGAGGTCGAGCGCGGTCGGATCCGGCACGGGCGGCCTCCTAACGACCGACATCCTTCCGACGCGGGCACGTGCCCGGCAAGGAGTCCGGGACCCCGGCTACTTCACGGTTCCCGCCACGAGATCGCTCAGTCGCACGACGGTGAACTCCACCTGGGACTGCCCTTCCTCCCAGTGTGCGACGACCTCACAGCCCGCGCCCGCCAGGATGTCGCCGCCCGTCCGGTCGGTGCCCGCGTAGATCAGGCCCTCCTCGCCGTCGGTGCAGAAGTAGGCGAGGTGGGCGCGCAGCGCGGGGTTCTCCACCGCCTCCAGTGCCTCGGCCCACTCCTCGCCGGCCTCGGCCTCCAGCGGGAGCACGCCGTCCGGTCCGTCGCCGAGCGCCAGCGCGACCCGCATGGCGTCGAACAGCGTGCCGTCCGACACGAGCCGGGCGTACGCCACGCACCAGCGGCCGGCCCACGTCCCGTCGGCCAGGTCGACGCCGTGCCGCTCGGCCACGACCGCCAGGTCCGCGCCCCGCACCAGGCCCGGCGCGAACGCCACCGCGGCGAGGTCGGCGTGGAACGCCGGGTGCGGCGCGGGATCCCGGCCGTCCACCTCGAAGATCGAGTGCGCGGCGTCCAGGGTCGGCGCGGTCGCGTCCTCGTCGAACAGCGGGAGGTCCCACACCACCGGCTCGGCGCCGCGCAGCGCGGCCGGTCGGACCCAGGCCGGGTCGCGGTGGAACTCCAGCTCGTGGATGAGGTTGCCGTCCAGGAAGGTGGCGTAGACGGCGTCGACGGGGTGCCGGGACAACGGGCCGTCGAGCAGGAGTTCGAAGGCTTCGACGAGCTGTCGACGCCAGTCGTCGGAGAGCGGGGCCGTAGAGATCACGCACGGACACTACGGTCCGGTGTGGATCTTTGTCGAAGGCCTCCCGTCGGGTGTCCGGGCCGACGGTCTCCGGACGGAGACGGAAGGCGGGTGCGTAGGACGCGGCCGTGATCCGGGTGCGCGCCGGTATCCGGACGTCAGTGGTCGCGGTAGACGATCGTGGTGATCAGGCGGCCCAGCAACGAGGTCCGGGCGGGGGACAGAGGCGGTCCGGCGAGCAGGGCCTTCGCCTGGTCGTGCCGGGTGGCGATCATCCGCTCGACGCGGTCCCGGGCGCTGGTGGCGGTCAGGATCGCGTGCAGGAGGACCGGATCGGGGGTCTTGTCCGCGACCATCCGGTCCAGGGCGGCCCGGTGCTCCGACGTGGCGTGGTGGCGGGCCACGGCCAGCAGGGTGGTGTTCCGGCCCTCCCGGAGGTCGTCCAGGACGGGCTTCCCGGTGGTCGACGGATCGCCGAACGTGCCCAGCAGGTCGTCGCGCAACTGGAACGCCTCGCCGAGCAGGGCGCCGACCTCCCCGAGGACCGCCACCACGTTCTGGTCGGCGCCCGCCAGCAGCGCGCCCGCCTGGAGCGGTCGTCGGGTGGTGTAGGCGGCGGTCTTCAGTTCACCCACGCGCAGTGCCCGTTCGACGCCGTCGGTCAGGGTGCCGGTGAGGTCGAGGTACTGGCCGGTCAGGGTTTCGGCGTGCATGGCGCGCAGCAGGCGCCACACCGGTGGCGGGCATTCCGCCTCGTACAGCAGGTCGTACGACCACGACAGCAGCAGGTCGCCGAGCAGGATCGCGGCGTCGGCGCCGAGTTCGCGCGCCCGCGAGCGGCCGGCCAGCACGCCCGCGAACGCCCGGTGGGCGGTCGGTTCGCCCCGGCGGGTGTCGCTGTCGTCCATGACGTCGTCCTGCACCAGGGCGAACGCGTGGAACAGCTCCAGGGACGCGGCGACGGCGGCCACCCGGTGCGGCAGCGGTCCCTCGCCGCCCGCCGCGCGCCACCCGCGGCAGCACAACGTCGGGCGCAGTCGCTTGCCGCCCTTGAGGAACCCGTGACCGACCGTGGCGAACTCCGGCACGCCGAGCGCGGCCAGTTCGTCGGTCCGGTCGCCGAGGAACGCCGCCAGCGCCGCCTCGACCGCGGCGCGGTCCGCGGCCAGTTCGTGGTCGTCCCGGACGAGAACGGACATCGACCTCCCACCCCCAGGGCATCGTGGCCGGATCGGGGTGGGCAGCAGAAGCGCGGGCAAGCGGTGTCACGCGATCGGCGAGGAACGCTCACCCGGGTGGCCGCCGTCCCGACGCGGGTCGACGTGACCGGATGTGAGCGGTTGCGGCATCCGGGGGTTGTTCTCCGGACCCCGTGACACGTCCGGAATTCGGTTCCGCAGATCGGCGGTTCCGTTTTCCTGGCCGCGGATTGGGCCGGTCGGGGACGAATCGCGTCCTCGTGGTGGGAAGACGTGCGTTCGCGAGACAACGGCAGTGGTTTCCCGTCAGCATAGGGGCTCCGTCTCGACAGGTGCCCCCCCCCCGCCGAAAGGACCGCTGTGGAAAGGTCGACCACGCCGGAACCCGAGTCCTCACCGCAAGACACGCCCGATTCGCACGCCCCCGAGCCACCGGCCGGAACGGATCCGGTGCCGCCGCCGGAGCGGACCGCCGCCGAGACCGCCCCGACCGGCGAGGCGCCCGGACCTTCGCGGCCCGAGGTGGCCGAGCCTCGGGCAGACGCGCCGGCCGCCGGTCCGGAGGCCGGGGAACCGGCGGTGTCGGAGCCGCGCTCCGGCGCGGCGGCTGCCGATCGGCCCGTGGCGGACGACGCCCCGGCCGCTGATCCCGACGTGACGCGGGCCGGTGGTCCGGCGCTCGACGCGGCAGGGGCGCAGGCCCCACCGGAGTCCGCTGCGTCGGTGCCTGTCGCGTCCGAGTCCGCTGCGTCCGAGTCCGCTGCGTCCGAGTCCGCTGCGTCCGAGCCCCTCGCGTCGGAGTCGGCCGAGGGATCGCCCGTGCCGGCCCCGGCCGCACCGGTGCACGCCGGAAACCCGCCGGCAGTCGGGTCGGCCGCGCCGGAGGTGCCCGCCGCGGACGTGCCCGCCGCGCCGCCCACCGCGGAAACCCCCACCGCGGCGTCGCCCGGAGAGTGGTCGTCCGTTCCGCCGGCAGCCGCGGCGGAAGCCCCCGCACCCGAGTCGCCCACCGCGCGGGTGCCGGGTGCGGAAGTGCCCACCGCCGAGCCGCCTGCCGCACGGGCGTCCGATACCGGACCGGCCGCGGCGGACCCGCTCGGCGGCCGGGCACCGGCTTCGGAGCCGCCGGCCGGTGGCACGTCGGAGACCTCGGAAACCACCGTGCTGTCCGCCGGTTCGTGGCGGCCTCCGGTGGAGGTGCCGCCCGGTGCGGCGCATACGGGTGCGCCGTCACCGGCCGCGCCGTCCCTGGCCGCGTCGGCTTCGACGGCGTCGTCCCCGGTGGAGGCGTCGCGCACCGAGGTGTTGTCGGGCGCGGCCGTCCCGACGGCCGCTGCCTCGCCGTGGGCGCAGGACGGGCCGCGAGGTTTCGTGGAAGGCGAGACGACGACCCTGTCCGGGGGGACCGCCGGCTTCGCGGGTCCGCCTCCGGGCCAAGCGCCACCGCCGGTCGTGGAACGGGTCGTCGACCCGCCCGCCGCCGCGCTCGGCAACGCCTCGTTCCTGGGCGTCGGCTACCTCCAGCTCGGACGCAGCCGGCTCGCCGTGCTCACAGGCCTGGTCACGGTGGTGCTGCTGGTCGTGCTCGCCGCGTTCGTCCGGTCGGTGTGGCTGGAAGTGGTCGTGGTGCTGTGGTGGCTCGCCCTGATCGCGCACGGGTGGCGGCTCGCGGGCGGTCGGGCGCGCACGCCCGGGCCCGACGCGCGGCGGCAACGGCTCGGCGCGCTCGCGGCGGCGTTGCCGGTCCTGCTGGTGATCGGGTTCCTGCGGCTCGACGCGGCCGTGATCGAAGGCGACGCCGAGGACGCCCTGGCCGCCGGCGACTGCGGGCAGGCCGTGACCGCCGTCGACCGCCTGTGGTTCGGGCACCGGGTCGTCGACGCGCCGCTCACCGGACGCGGCGACGACACCGTGCGCACGTGCCGCCGGCTCGACAGCGCGGCGGCCTCGCTGACCAAGGGTCTCGAGGGCGACACGATCTCGATCAAGAACGGGTTCGACGACCTCACCGCCGTGCTGGCCGAGAAACCCGACTACGGCAACGTCGTGAACCGGGTGCTCGACGACTTCCTCGGCAAGCTGCCCACCCCGGACGCGTGCGACACCCGGGACATCACCGCGTGGCTGCGGGAACGCGGCACCAAGGGCAACGCGCTGGACCGCGCCGCCGAGGTGGCGCCACGCGTCGCACCCCCGGCGATCCTGGCGTGCGCCGACGGCCTGATGACCTCGCGGCAATTCGAGCAGGCCCGTGCCCGCTACCAGGAACTGGTCGACGTGTACCCGGATCACGAACTCGCGCCCAAGGCCAAGGAGGGCGTGCAGAAGGCCACGTGGGAGATCGAGTTGGCCAACGTGCGGCAGCTGCTCAACACGCCATCGCAGGACCGGCCCCGGTACTGCGACGCGCCCGCCCAGTACAGCGCCGCACCGGCCTACGGCGCGCAACGCCCCAACCGCGCGTGGGTCGCGGGCAAGAACGAGCACACGCGCCGCCTGCCGGGTGACTGGCTGGTGGACGACGTGGCCAACGCGACCGTGGTGGTCTGCGTCGGCTCGGTCGCGCACGGCTCGGTCAAGGAGACGTGCGACTACGTGCCGGTCGACGGTTCCGGCGGGAGCACGCCGGTGGCGTTCCACCGGATCGCGATGCCCGTGCGCGTGTACGAGCTGAAGACCGGCAAGCTCGTGAGCGACACGACCGTGGAGATCAACGGCGCGTCGTGCCCGGAGCGGCTGAGCTACCGGACCGGGGACGAGTACGTGGCCGCCGCCGATTCCGACGTGCACGCCGCGTTCAGCCCGTTCATCAACCCGTGAGCGCGATGCCGGTGCCGTCCACGGGACGGCACCGGCATCAGTGCCAGTCGAGGTGGTCCAGCGCGCGGCAGGCCAGCACGGGGCCGCCGGTGTGGGACGAGAGCCGTTCGGCGTCGGCGAGGGCGAAGCGCTCCGGCCACGACGCGCCCAGCCGCAGGTACCCCTCCCCGGTGGGCAGGAGCAGCTGATAGGGCTGGAGCATGCCCTTGCCGCCCGCCGTTTCCCGTTGGGCCCACAGGCGGACCTGGTCGCCGGACCGGTAGAGCGCCAGCCGTTCCATGACCGTCAACGTCGTGTAGCCGGGCGGGATCGCGGCGTAGAGTTCGGCGGCTTCCGGACGCCGGTGGACGACGCGCGACGGCAGACCGCGTGCCCAGTACACCAGGCCCGACCGGTCCTCGGACGGGTCGAACGGGTCGTCGGCGCCGGTCGGCCAGTCCAGGCCGTGGTGCTTGCTCTTCACGGGCGGAGCGTACGAGTCGGTGTCGCCCGGCGCACGTGCGCGACAGCGTGCGACCCGTCGTCACGGCACGTCACCGGCAAAGTCCACTGTGGACCTACATTCCCGGCGACCTGGAATCTGCCCGTCCGGCTCGAACGCCACCAGTGGAACGCGGCATCCTGCGTGCCGAGCGCGACGGGGTCCGCGGCATGGTCCTGCTGTTCCGGGCCGACGACGCGTGCCACTACAGCCCGCGGGCGCTGCCCGAAGCCGTGACGGTCGGCAACTTGAAACGCGACGACCAGCGCTCCTCGTCCAGCGACTACGGCACCTGCCTGGACATCTGGGCGCCGGGCGAGAGCATCGTGTCGGCGTCGCACTCCGACGACAGCGGCTCGGCCACGATGACCGGCACGTGGAAGCTGCGCGTGCGGGACGCGGCGGCCAAGGACACCGGCATGATCGACAGCCGGTCCCTGATGCTGTAGACGCACGGGAACGGGGCGGCTCCACCCTGGGGGTGAGCCGTCCCGTGCCCTGGTCGCCCGGTGTTCCTCCCGTGGCCGGGATGGCACCCGGGTCCGGACTCCCCTGTGGACGGCCGGGGCGCGTGGTGGCCGCTGTCGGGCGCCCCGGACCGCCCGCTCAGGCGGAGATCAGCTCCCGCAACCTCGCCTCCTGCTCGGCGTTCAGGTTGGAGCGGATCAGCCGCGGCCGGTGCCCGTGTTCCCGCAGCACCGCCTGGACCTTCTCCACGACCGCGTCGCTCGACAGCAGGAACAGCGCGGACGTGCCGGGTGTGACCTCCTTGCGCACCTCCTTGATGAAGTCGTCGTCGATGCCCACGTCGCTCAACGACCCGGCCAGTGCGCCGGTCGCCGCCCCGATCGCGGCGCCCAGGAACGGCACCAGGAAGATCAGGCCGAACAGCACGCCCCAGAGGGTGCCGCCGAGCGCGCCCTTGCCGGTGAGGTTGTGCAGCTGCCTGGTCTTGGGCTTCTTGGCATCCGTCCGCCACGACACGGTCGCCGCGTCGTGCAGGGTGATGAGCTGTTGTGCCGCCAGACCTTCCAAGGTCGCGACGGTTTCGTCGGCCGCCGTCGTGTCGTCGAATTTCCAGACCGTCAGGGTCGCCATGCAGCCTCCGTTCGTTTGTCCCGACGCTAGGACGGGCGCCCGGCCGGCGACCTCATCCGCGCCGGGTGACCTTGTCGGCGCGGGGCAGGAGGGCGGCGGTGACCAGACCGCCCGCGGCGATCACGGCGAGGATCGTCAGCGCCAGGGCGTAGGACCGCTCCGGCGTCCGGGCCAGACCGGCGACCAGGATCGTGCCCGCGATCGCGGTGCCCAGCGACGAGCCCAGGTTCGAGACGCTGCGCGACAGGCCGGAGATCTCGCCCTGGAGGCGTTCCGGGAAGCTCGACTGCACGATGTTCACCGACGGCGTCAGCATCGCGCCCGTGCCCAGCCCGATGAGGAACAGGCCGGGCAGGCAGGCCCACGTCCCGGACGAGACGGCGGACAACGCCAGGAACAGTGCGATGCCGGTCGTCGTGGTGGCGAAGCCCGCCATCACGAGTACGCGTTGGCTGTGGTGCTTCGCCAGGCGTTCGGCGGCCAACGACGTCAGCAGCAGGCCGATCGTGGCGGCGGTGAGGACGAGACCGGTCTGGACGGCGTTGTGGCCGCGCACGACCTGGAGGTAGGTCGAGACGACCAGCGAGATCCCCATGAGCACGAGCCATTCCAGGTTCTGCGTGACCAGGCCGAGGTTGGCGGTGCGGTCGCGGAACAGCCGCGCCGACAGCAGTGGCTCGCGGCCCCGGCGTTCCCGGGCCCGCCCGGCGAGGAAGAACCACAGCAGGACCAGCGCCCCGGCCGCCAGGAAGACGAGCGTGAGCCGGATGTCGTCGTCGGCGAGCAGGATGCCGAGCACGACCAGGGACAGGCCGCCCGCCGACAGGATCGCGCCGCCGACGTCGAACGTCCGGGTCGGGTCGGCCGGGAGCGGGTCGCGCAGGTGCCGGCGGCCCAGCACGATGATCACCGCGACGACCAGGGCCTGGAACACGAACGCCGCCCGCCAGCCCAGCGTCGTCGCGATCAGGCCGCCGATCAGCGGGCCGGTGGCCGCGCCGATGCCGCCCATGGCGTTGACGGCGCCGAACGCGCGGGCCCGTGCGACCCCGTCGGTGAACAGCACCGTGGTCAGGATGTAGACCGGCGGGATCAGCAGGGCGGTGCCGATGCCCTCCAGGATCGAGTTGCCGATCACCAACACGGTCAGGTTCGGTGCCAACGCGCTCAACAGCGCGCCGACGCCGTAGACGGCCAGACCGAGGTTCAGACAGACCTTGCGCCCGTAGCGGTCGGTCAGTTTGCCGCCGGGGATCATCAACGCGGCCATGACCAGGAGGAAGATCGTGATCGCCGACTGGACGCCCTGGACCGTGGTGTCCAGGTCGCGGCTGATGTCGTCGATCATCACGGTCATGTTGGACCCGGCGAAGCTGCACACGAACTGGGCCAGTGCCAGCGGCACCAGGACTCCGCGCGCGACCATGCGGCACCCGCTTTCCGTTGGGAGGGACCACGTCAGGCTTCGCGGGTCACGGTCGGGGTGCCTCATCCGCGCCGTGTGAACGCCGCCGCGCGCACCCCTGCCGTGTGAATCCCGCTGTGTGAACGCCGAAGCCCCCTCCGGCCCGGTGGTCGGAGGGGGCTTCGGCGATCGGCGGGTCAGCAGTGCTTGGTCGTGAACTCGGCCCGCAGGCCGCCCCGGCTCGCCTCGGTCAGGACGAAGTTGGGCTTCTCGCGGTCCGCGGTGCCGATGTCGATCCGCAGTTCCGCGTTGATGTTGAGGTTGCGCGTCCCGCCGCAGGGCGAGTAGACGACGTCCGCCGGGTCGGGGCGGTAGGCGGTGCGCCACTCGTCGGTGAACGGACCCGGGAAGGAGCGGTTGATCGCCGTCGTCGTGGGTCCGCCCTGGAAGTAGAAGCTGACCCGGTTCAGCGCCGTGGCGCCGTCCTGGATGTGCGCGAAGCCGTCGTACGACGTGCGCGCCAGGCCATAGGTGTAGTCGTCGGGCAGGCTCACGCGCAGGCTCAGCTGGCAGTTGCGGCGGAACTCGACCGGGTTCGCGCCGCCGCCCGCCTGGGCGTAGAAAGCCTGGTACGAAACGCTGAACGTGCGGTCGGTCGTCGTGACCTCCGCGGTACCCGCCGGACAGCCCGAACCGTTGATCGACGCGACCTCGACGCGCAGTGGGGGAGCGTCGGGCACGTCCTGGGTCGGTACGAGGGCGGATAACGCCAGCAGAGCCGCCGTTGCCGTGGTCAGCATGGGGATACCTCTCTGTATCCGGGCGATGCGGCGGCAGCATCAGACGGTATCGGGCGCGGCCGTGGCCGGACTCCACCGGACGGACGATCGGTCGGGCGTTCCGTATTGCCGCGTCCACAGAGGACTCTCTTTGGCGGCCCCCTCTTCCTCCACTGTGGATCTTCCTCGCCAGGCCCCGCGAGTTGTGCGTTCGGACACCGCGAGTTGTGCGTTCAGGCACTACGAGTTGTGCGTTCGGACACCGCCGCCCCCCGGCCGCCCCCTCCGCGCGAATCTCGGCCCGTTCTTGTCGGTGTCCGCCGGTAGGGTGGGTGGGTCAGGGTGCCCTGCTGCTTTCGCACCCGCTTCTTCCGTGGGGGAATGTCATGACTGCTACAAGCGTGTCCGACGACGCCGCCGTCGCGGCGTCGGGAGCGCTCAAGCCCGGTGACCGGCTGGTCATCGGGGTGCTGCTGGTGGCCACGTTCGTGGTCGTGCTCAACGAGACGATCATGGTCGTGGCGCTGCCGGTGCTGCTCGGCGAACTCGGGGTGACCGCCTCCGTCGGGCAGTGGCTCACCGCCGGGTTCCTGCTGACCATGTCCGTGGTGATCCCGGTCACCGGGTACCTCATCCAGCGGCTGCCGACGCGGGGCCTGTTCGCCATCGCGATGTCGCTGTTCAGCGCGGGCACGCTGCTCGCCGCACTGGCACCGGGCTTCACCGTGCTGCTCGCCGCACGGGTGGTGCAGGCGTCCGGCACGGCGATCATGGTGCCGCTGCTGATGACCACCGTGATGACGCTCGTGCCGCCGGCCCGGCGCGGCGCGCTGATGGGGAACATCTCGATCGTCATCTCGGTCGCGCCCGCCATCGGCCCGACGCTGTCCGGCATGCTGCTCGACACCTTCGGGTGGCGGGCGACGTTCTGGGCGGTGCTGCCGATCGCGCTCGTGACGCTCGTGGTCGGCCTGCTGCGGATGACCGACGTCGGCGAGTCCACGGGCGCACCGGTCGACTTCGTGTCGGTCGTGCTGTCCGTGGTCGGGTTCGGCGGGTTGGTCTACGGGCTGTCGAACATCGGTCACACGGGCGACTCGGGTCCCGCCGTGCTGTGGGGTTCGCTGGGCGCGGGCGTGGCCGGTGTCGCGTTGTTCGTGTGGCGGCAGGTGTCGTTGCAACGGCATGAGCGGGCGTTGCTGGACCTGCGCACGTTCGGTTTCCGCATGTTCACGCTCGGCAGCTCGCTGATGATGGTCATGATGGGGTTGCTGCTCGGCACGGCCACCGTCCTGCCGCTCTACCTCCAGGACGTGCTCGGGTTCGAGCCGCTGACCACCGGTCTGCTGCTGTTGCCCGGCGGTCTGATCATGGGCCTGCTGGCGCCCTTCGTCGGCCGCCTGTACGACCGGGTCGGGCCGCGGGTCCTGGTGATCGTGGGCACCGTGGCCACGAGCGCCTCGCTGTGGGTGTCCACCACGTTCGGCAGCGCGACGCCCGCGTGGCTCGTGTTGGCCTTCCACGTCGTGCTCAGCCTCGGCCTGGCGTTCTCGCTGACGCCGCTGTTCTCGTCGGGTCTGGGCGCCCTGCCCGCCCGGCTGTACTCGCACGGCAGCGCGATCTTCGCGACGTCGCAGCAACTGGCCGGCGCGGCGGGTGTCGCACTGCTGGTGAGCGTGATGAGCGCGCGGGTGGCCGACCTGACCGCGTCGGGCGCGGGGAAGGCCGCGGCGGACACCGGGGGCGTGCGGGCGGCGTTCCTGCTCGCGGCCGTGCTGTCGTTGGCCGCGGTGGTCGGGGCGTTCCTGATCAAGCGCGGCAAGCAGGAGGACGTACCCGCGTAGGGCGTGCTTTCGGGGTCGGCGGTGTCCCGCGTTCGTCGAGCCTGGGCTGTGGCGCGCGGGCACGAGTCGACCGACGGGCGGTGGCCGCGTCGCTGCCGCCCGTCGCGGGTGCCGGACCGCCCCGGGCGGTGGTCCAGGCGCGCGTTCCCGACACACGGCGGGCACCGAATGGTGGCTCCGTGACGCACTCTCGGAGCGACCGCGCCGCGAAGGTCCGTCCGGCGCACGACGAGGAACGTGCGGCCGTTGTCGATCCGGCTGCGAGGTCGCCGGCCGCATCGTGTCCACCGGCCGGCACCCGGTATCCCCGTCGGGCGGCGGCGCTCCGTGCCCGCCCGGCTCCGGTCGTCACGGACCGGGGGTGTCCCTATGTGGTTGTCGAGCCGCGGCCGGGTTGAGGGTGTCGGTGGACGGACTTGTGCACTGTCAACACGTCTTGCCCTGCCCACGGCTGACTGACGTCAGTGCGTCCGTAATGGACTACCTCGGGGCCGATGATCGCGAGTTCGTGCCGACCTCGGAGTCGGTGTCTGTGTTGGAGATCGAGCCCAAGGCGTTCGGGCTGAGGATGGCCGAACTGGGCTGCCGCCCGACCCGCGAACGCGTCCCGGTCGCGACCGAGTCCGTCAGGTACGCGGATACATGGTCAGTGACATCAAGGCATCGGCAGTCCACTGAAGCGAGGGCCCGTCACATCGCGCGTGACGGGTCGACACCACTGCCCACCTGCTGAAATGCCCGCCGTGACGGGTGTGACGGATCGGCCGGAACCCGTCACACCCGTCACCGGACCACCTCGAACAGGTCGTCGAACTGCATCGGGGCCAGGGCGACGAGCGCGCCTCCGATGAACGCCCGGCCGGGTTGGAGTTCGCCGGCGCGGACCCGCGTGACCGTGGACCGGTTGACGTCCATGGCCTGCGAGAGCGCGTAGTCGGAGCGGTACCCGGCCAGCTTCGTGGCCTTGTCGAACGCGTTCAACTTGAGTCTGATCGTGTACGGCATGACGCCCCCTGTCGCAGCGGATCGGTCCGGAGCCTGAGACGTCGGGCCGCCTCGCGGTAGCGGTACTCCGAGTCCGGACGGCCGACCTCGACCATCAGATCCGCCAGGGCATCGAAGGCATCGACCATTCCGAGGTGGTCGTCACGGGACCTACGACGCGCCACCGTCTCCTCCCCGCAGTCGATGACCCGGTGCATCCGCCCCTGCGCCCGGTAGAGATCGGCCAGGGATCCCAACGCGGTCTCCACGGCCGCCGGGTCGTCGAGCCGCTTCAGTGCCGCGATCTCCCGGCGCTTCTCGACCACCGCGCGCCGAAGGTCCCCCACTGCCTCGGTCGACCGTGGGTCCGTCACACCACGGACAGACTGCCCGCCCGGTCGATCCCGTCCAGGGCTTCGGCGGCCTTGGCGACGAAGGCCCGCAAGGCCGACTCCGAGAAGACCAGGTCCAACTGCCGGCCGCTGAAGGAGACCTCGATGTCCGCACCGGACACCGTGAACTCCGGGTACGACTCCTTGCCGATCTTGATCCAGGTGTTCATGTCGATCGCGGAAGCGCTGTTCACCGTTGGTCCTCCTTCGGATTCGACCCGCCGCATCTTCGGCGTTGAAGTCAGCCTCTCAAGGCATAGGCGGCGAATGAATGACCTGCCAGTGCCATCGCACTGCCATAGGGGCCGCATGCTGATTGACGCTGATGCCGACTACATGGGTCCACCCGGTGGATCGGAGCATGCAACCGCTGTTCGGAGAGCGTTCATGAGTCAGACGGTTGGGCATGGGTGCCGGTCGCCTCGCTCGGCACCCTTGGGGCGAGACGGCCGTATGTAAACCATCCATTCGTATGGCTCTGTGCACGGCCGTTTCGTGCTGTCGGGACGGGTATCCGTCCCCCGTCCCAGCCGTCAAATGGGCGTCTTTGTGCTGGTCAAGGTCGTCGAGTGGGTGTCCCTCAAGGTGTCCCGGCAGGTATCGCGGAACGGCTGGATCGGGACAGGTTGGCGGCGAACCGCAGTCACCGCATGACACACTAAAATCAACGGTTTGCCAGCTCGGGATCAGCCGGGATGAGGGGTTGTCATGCGGGTGGCGCGGACGGTGCTTGAGCAGAGGATCTGGGACCGGCAACAGACCATGGAGGAGTTCGTCGACTACGTCGAGGTGTTCGCTCGGGAGTCCGGGGAGCCGGGCACGATCAGTCTCCGACACCTCCACCGACTGATTGCCGGCCGTAGATCATCCGGCCAACCACTGGGGCTGGTACGACCGGCGACTGCGCGGCTGTTGGAAAGAATTTTTCGCACCGGCATCCATGAGTTGTTGGCCGAACCCTCGGCTGAGCATTCCACGGGCAGCGCAGCCGAAGGGGTGGCTGTCGGCGGGCATCCGGGCTTGGCGGAAATGCTGGACTGGTTGGACGAGCGGGCAGAATGGCCGCTCGGGGAAAGCCGCAGGCGGGTTCACACGAAGCTCTCCACGTTCGAGGCCGGGGCGCTGGTCGACCGGCGTTCCCGGCGCGGCAGAGCGGGACGGGAGCAGATTGTTCGTGCGCTGCGCGGCTACTACCGGCGCGGCCTTGCCGGGTACGAGATGTACCAGGCGCGTTGCGGTAGCCGAGACGTGAGCACCAGCATCCTTACCCGTCCCGAGTGGCTTGGTCACCCGGTTCCGTTGACGCCGGAGAACGATCGGCTGGTGCTTGCCGGCCGTCGTGACGCCTCTCGCAAGGGGTTGAGCGAGGCGGTGGCAGCGGCGGCTGTGGCACGGCTTGCCGAGTGGGCGGCATTGGACGTGCGGGTGATGAACCTGCCGCTCTACCGGCTGCTGAGTCCGGACATCGGCTCGGCCATTGACGGCACCGTGGGCTTGGTGGAGTTCACCGAGTACGCGCTGACCGCGGACCCGCTCGAAGGTGAGTTGATCGACGCGGTCGCTCGTGGCGCCGGGACAGGCGCCCTGCCGCTTCGGGGCGAGTTCCTGCCGTCTCTCGATGCCGTGGTCGATTTGCCGGGGCGGGTGTGTGCGGGCGGAGTGCTCGCGCTGTGTGCGATCGCTCGACCACGTGATCCCTACCGTGGTGGGCCGGACTTTGCCCTGTTGGTGCAGGAACGGTCGGGCCACGTTCTCAACGCGACCGGGCGGCTTGCCGTGGTGCCGAAGGGGTTCCACCAGCCGTTGACCGATGTGCGGGCAGACGCCCATGTCGGGGCGACGCTGCTTCGGGAGCTGGAAGAGGAGCTGTTCGGACGCAGCGAGGTGGACACGGTGGTGGGTGACGGGCGCGCGGCGTTGCCGATGCACCCCGACCGGTTGTCGGCGCCGATGCGCTGGCTCGCGGAGGAACCTGACCGGTTGCGGATGGAGTGCACCGGGTTCGGGTTCAACCTGGTGAGCGGGAATTACGAGTTCGCCAGTCTGGTCGTCATCGAGGACGAGGAGTTTTGGCCGCGTTTCGGCGGGATGGTCGAGGCCAATTGGGAAGCGTCCGGCTTGCGCTTGTATTCGAGCCTTGACGACGAATCGCTCGCCGATCTTGTGACGCACGAGTCCTGGAGCAACGAAGGGCTGTTCGCGTTGCTCCAGGGACTTCGGCGGTTGTCCGAGATCGGCGGCTCACGGGTGCGGCTGCCGACCTTCGAGCTGTCAGCCCTGTGAAGGCCAGCGGACCGTCATGACGGTCGACTCGGCGAGCGCTTCCCACGAGTGGTCGATGCCCGCGCCCCACATGACGTAGTCGCCGGGGCGGCTCATGGTCGTGTTGCCTTCGGTGGTGTCCACCCGGAAGTTGCCCTGTACCAGCAGGACCAGCGTCGTGCGCTGGTCGTCCGAGGTCCACTCGACGCGCTTGTCGCCGGCCGGGTGGGTGAACCACTTGACCTCGACGTCCTGTTGGGACCGCACACCCTCGGACGGGTCGATGAAGTGGCCGACCAGCCAGCCGCGAGTCTCGGTGGTGTCCTCGGCGGCGTTTCCGGCTTGCCAGTTGGCGGTCACTCTGTCTCCCACTCGATTGTTGGCAGGTTTACCCGGCTCCCGCCGATATCACGCAATCGGCGGAGACCTTGGAGGAGCGCGAACAGTCCTTCGTTGCTCCACGCTACATCGTTCACCAGCGCCTCGACCTGCTCGGCGTCGAGACTGGAGAACTGCCGGAGGTTCGACGCCTCCCAGTTCACCCGGACCTCTCCGTCGAACCGCGTCCAGAATTCCTCGTCCTCGATGACGATCAAGCCGGCGAACTCGAAGTTGCCGCTGACAAGGTTCAGCGCGCTTCCGTTCCGGCTTCGAAACACCTTCGGCGGTGTTCGAAGAGACGGTGTGAGCGCCGGCCCGTAGCCGTCGCGAACGAGTCGTGCTCACCGCCCGGGTCTGGCGCGACCGCCGTCGGCTGCCGAGCCGTGATCGGCCTGGCCACTCCGCTCATCCGGCTTCGCGGACCCGCTCGGGGACGTCGACCTTGTTACAAGCCGAAGACCTCCCGGGGCGCCCAACACCCCGGGAGGTCTTCGTGTTCCGACATGACGCCAGGTGAGGCGTCCCGGCATCCTCAGTCGGTGCCGGACTCCAGGGCCGCGCGGTCCAGGAGTTCGGTGTCGGGGGCCTCGCCCCGCGACGCGATGGCCTCGGCGCCGCCGTCGGGCATGGTGCCGATCAGCTTCGTCGGCTCGGCGGTGTTGATCAGCGTCGACTGGCGGCTGCCGACCAGGCCCAGGCCCGCGTACTGCTCCAGCTTGGCGCGCGAGTCCGCGATGTCCAGGTTGCGCATCGTGAGCTGGCCGATCCGGTCGACCGGCCCGAACGCCGAGTCCTCGGTGCGCTCCATGGACAGCTTGTCCGGGTGGTAGCTGAACGCCGGACCGGTGGTGTTCATGATCGAGTAGTCGTCGCCGCGCCGCAGCCGCAGCGTCACCTCGCCGGTGACCGCCGTGCCCACCCAGCGCTGCAACGACTCGCGCAGCATCAGCGACTGCGGGTCGAGCCACCGGCCCTCGTACAGCAGCCGGCCGAGCTTGCGGCCCTCGTTGTGGTACGCGGCGATCGTGTCCTCGTTGTGGATCGCGTTGACCAGCCGCTCGTAGGCGATGTGCAGCAGCGCCAGGCCCGGCGCCTCGTAGATGCCGCGGCTCTTGGCCTCGATGACCCGGTTCTCGATCTGGTCCGACATGCCCAGGCCGTGCCGTCCGCCGATGGCGTTGGCCGCCAGCACCAGGTCGACGGCGGTCTCGAACGACCGGCCGTCGATCGACACCGGGCGGCCCTGCTCGAACGCGATCGTCACGTCCTCGGCGGCGATCTCCACCGCCGGATCCCAGAACCGGACGCCCATGATCGGCTCGACGATCTCGATACCGGTGTCCAGGTGCTCCAGCGACTTGGCCTCGTGGGTCGCGCCCCAGATGTTCGCGTCCGTCGAGTACGCCTTCTCCGTGCTCGCCCGGTACGGCAGGTCACGGGCCAGCAGCCACTCGGACATCTCCTTGCGGCCACCCAGCTCGCCGACGAAGTCCGCGTCGAGCCACGGCTTGTAGATCCGCAGCGACGGGTTGGCCAACAGGCCGTAGCGGTAGAACCGCTCGATGTCGTTGCCCTTGTAGGTGGAGCCGTCGCCCCAGATCTGCACGTTGTCGTCGAGCATGGCGCGCACCAGCAGCGTGCCGGTCACGGCCCGGCCCAGCGGCGTGGTGTTGAAGTACGCGCGACCACCCGAACGGATGTGGAACGCGCCGCACGCCAACGCGGCGAGGCCCTCCTCGACCAGCGCGGCCCGGCAGTCGACCAGGCGGGCCAGTTCGGCGCCGTACGCGGTGGCGCGGCCGGGCACGGAGCCGATGTCGGGCTCGTCGTACTGGCCGATGTCCGCCGTGTACGTGCAGGGCACCGCGCCCTTCTCGCGCATCCACGCTACGGCGACCGACGTGTCGAGACCGCCGGAGAAGGCGATGCCGACGCGCTCGCCGGCGGGGAGGGAAGTGAGCACTTTGGACACGCTCGGAAGTATGCACGACGATGAATGGTCATGCACAGCCGGGGGGACCGGAGACCCCCGGATCAGCTTTCGCCGGCGAGCAGGAGCGCCTCGATGACGTCGGCCACGGCCGCGTGGGCGGCGGCGTTGGGTCGGACCAGGGACCACCGGCCCACGCTGTCCGCGATGCCCTCGACCCACCGGCGACTTTCGGGCTGACACACGTCGTGACCCTCGGTGATCGCCTGCACGTCGACGTACAGCGAACCGTTGAGCGCGGCCTGGTCGGCGATGAGCTGGTTGAGCCGCTGCAACACGTCGGTGCGCAGCCAGGCCAGGTCGGGGTAGGTCACGGTGGCGAAGTCGCGGATGCCCTCCGGGGTCAGGCCGTGGTCGCACCCGCGCGGGTCGAGCGGGATGATCGCCGGGTAGCCGACCGCGATCACGGTCGCGGTGGGCGCCATCGCGCGGATCGTCCGCAGCATCTCGCCGTACTCCTCGCCGAGCGCGGACAGCCGGTCGTCGACCGTCGGCACCCCGTCCCACCCCGTGGTGAAGTGCTGGGAGCACGGGGCGTCCTCGTTCGGGGCGGCCCACTGCCCGATCACCACGCACGCGTACATGAACTCGATGAAGCCCAGCGTGTTGCCGCCGACGCCGACCGTGACCAGGTCGACGTCCTCGGTCACCGCCTCGATCTGCGGCGGGACCGCGCCGAACGGGTGGTCGGGGTCGAACACCCCGAAGAACGGCAGGTTGCGCCCCTGGGGCTCCTGCCACTCGGACATGACGTTCGCGACGGTCGCGCCGGCGCAGCTCACGTTGACCAGTTCGAACCGGTCCGCGAACCGGGGGCGCAGGACCTCCGGGTACGAGCCCGCGGTCCGGCCGCACCCGTCGCGCCCGGTGCCCTCGATCACCTCCGGACCCGTGGCGTCGATGAGGCCGGCGGTGTAGGCGTCGCCCAGGGCCACCCACTTGAAGTCCGCCCGCGGTGCGGCGGTCGCCGGGGTCGCGAGTGTCGCCGCCACCATCGGGAGTGCCGCGATCAGCGTGCCGATCCGTGTCCGAACACGCATCGTCCGCTCCTTTCGGGAGTCTGCTGTGTGCGGGCGCAGTGTCACCCGCGCGGACCCGTCGAGAGGCGGTCAACCAGCGCTTTTACCTCTTCCGGTCGGGAAGTTCACGCTTCTCGCGCCGACCGCCCGCCGGGTGGTCCCCGGCGGGCGGTCACGCGTCGGGATCAGGGCGGCGGTGCGTAGGTGCGGAAGTAGTAGCCGTCCCGGTGGGTGCCGGGCTCGTCCACGTACCCGCAGCCGCCCGCGGACCAGCCGGCCTCCAGATAGCCCAGCAGAGCCTCCCGGCAGGCCTCCCGCGAGGGGAAGGGGCCGACGAGGCCGTACGAGGCCGACGCCGTCCCGGTCGACAGGAGCAACAGCAACAACGCTCCCACTAACACTCCTGGTGATCGCATGGGCCAACGATGGCGGCGCGGGCGTCGTCGCACAATCCGGCGTTCACCGCACCCGGTCCGGGCTGCTCGGAGCACCGCGCGGGCGGGCCGTTCGGCGGTCGGACTGGTCCCTGGATGTCCACAGTGGACATGAACGGTCTCCGGTATTTCGCTGGCCACGACGGGGCCGAACGGTCATGCTCACGTGCGGAAAACGGAGGAGAGTCGTGGAGCGGATCGACAAGCGCCTGGTGAACTGGGCGTCCATTTTGGACGAGGGTGCGCGGGACCAGGCCCGGAAGACGGCGACCCTGCCGTTCGTGTACCCGCACGTCGCCCTGATGCCCGACGCGCACCTGGGCAAGGGTGCCACGGTCGGCAGCGTCATCCCCACCAGCGGTGCGATCATCCCGGCCGCGGTCGGGGTCGACATCGGGTGCGGCATGATCGCCGTGCGGACCGGGTTCACCGCCGAGGACTTCCGAGGTCGCCCGTTGGGCGCCCTGCGCGAGGCGATCGAGGCGGCCGTGCCGGTGTCGGCGGGCGTGTACAACACGGAGCTGACGGAGACCGCGGCCGAGCGGGTCGCCGGACTGGCGGCCGACGCCGAGCGCGCCGGGTTCGACCCGGCCGACTTCGGCGGCAACTGGCGGCTCCAGCTCGGCACCCTGGGCAGCGGCAACCACTTCATCGAGGTCACGCTCGACGAACTCGACCGGGTGTGGCTGTTCCTGCACTCGGGGTCGCGTGGCGTCGGCAACCGGATCGCGCAGAAGTACATCCGGATCGCCCGTGAGCAGTGCGAGCGGCGCTGGATCCCGCTGCCCGACCCGGACCTGGCGTACCTGGTCGAGGGCGAGCCCGAGTTCTGGGACTACATCAAGCGCATGCGGTGGGCACAGCGGTTCGCGTGGCTCAACCGCGAGGAGATGATGGACCGGGTCGTGGCGTGCGTCGCCGACTGGACCGGCCGCGAGGTCGACCGGTTCGAGACGGTGAACTGCCACCACAACTACACCGAGCAGGAGACCCACTTCGGCAAGAAGGTGTGGGTGTCCCGCAAGGGCGCGATCAACGCGGAGAAGGGCCGCGTCGGTCTCGTGCCGGGCTCCATGGGCACGGCGTCGTACGTGGTGGCGGGCAAGGGCAACCCGGTGTCGCTGAACTCCTCGCCGCACGGCGCCGGGCGCGGCTACTCGCGCACGGCCGCGCGGAAGGCGTTCACCCAGGACGACCTGCGCGCCGCGATGGTCGGCATCGAGTACCGCGACACCGACGCGTTCGTGGACGAGATCCCGGCCGCGTACAAGGACATCGACGTGGTCATGCGGGACGCCGCCGACCTCGTGGAGATCCGGCACACGCTCCGGCAGATCGTCAACGTGAAGGGCGACTGAACGACCCGGTGCGCTGTGGCCCGTCCATGACGCACCGGGTCTACTCGCGTGCGAGGTGCTCGCGCAGGCGTTCGTGGCGGAACTGGTGCACGGCGCCCGCCCGGCGCAGGACGCCGCGTCCGTACGCGTCGTCGAGGAACGCGATCGGTGTCCACGGCAGGCGGCCGGTGAGCGGGAGCCAGAGTCGGCCGAACACCAGCCAGCGACCCCACGCGGTGAGCGTGAGCGCGTAGCCGATACCGCCGGCCAGTCCGCTGATCAGACCGGATCGCACGTCCGAGAACTCCTCGGCGACCGGCAGCCGGTACAGGTACACGACGATCAACCGGAAACCGAGCATGACCAGCAGCCCGAACAGCGGTCCGATGGTCAGCAGCGGGACCAGCACGTTGGCGCGGCTGGTGCGCAGCAGGTCGGTCGGCGTGACCGCGGTGGCCACGTCCAGCGGCGACTCCGACCAGGTGAGCAGGCCGTAGCAGATCCCGACCGCCGGGCCGAACACGAGCGCCGAGGCGCACGCCGTGTCCAGCCCGATGCGCAGTCCGTCGGGCACGCCGAGGACCCACCGTTCGAGCACGCCGAACGACATGCCGTCGACGAGCCCGAACAGCGCGCCGATCCCGACGCCGAGCACGGCCCGCGACAGCGCGAGCCGGCCCGGTCCGCGGCCACACCCGCCGAACCTGGTGCGGGCGGGCTCCACCCGGTCGGCCCGGACCGCCGCCACGGCCGCGAACGCCATGCCGACGAGCAGTCCGTTGACCGCGCCGTTGACCAGTCCGCTGCCGATGCCCGGTTCGGCCTCCCCGTTCGCGACGAGCCCGTACAGGACCAGGTCCACCAGTGCCATCACCAGCCCGGTCGTCGCCGCCACCACCAAGCCGACGATCACCGCCCGGCACGCCCGGCTCAGGCACGCCTCGGCCTCCCACCACGCGAGGTCGCGCCGGCCGCGCCCGGCGAGGTGGCGCAACCAGTGCCGGACCCGGTCGAGGTCGCGTCCGCTGCGCCGGTAGACGGCGGGCAGGAACTCGTCGAGCAGGTGGTCCTCCACGGCCTGGGTGGTGTCGAACGCGAGCAGCGCGGCCGGGTCCCGGTCCGGCGTGTCGCTGTACGCGGCACGGGCCAGGCCGACCATGAGCGGCGTGGTCAGCACGCGGGCGAGCGGTGCGTCCGGGTCGCGGCGCACCGCGTCGAGCACCGGGTCCCACGCGGTCGAGGACTGCCCGGTACGCCGCGTGGTGCGCGGCAGGTAGTCGTCGAGGTCGGTGGGTTCGAGGTCGGCGAGTTCGACGGCCGCCGCGCAGGTCAGCACGTCGCCGTCGGTCACGGCGCGGGAGTACTCGGCGTGCCGGCCGGTCAGCACGAGCGGACCGGTGGTGTCGTTGAGCGCCTCCAGCGCGGCCCGGTGCAGACCGGGCGCGATCTCGTCGAACCCGTCGAGCACCGGCAGCACGCGTCCCGCCTCGACGAGCGCGTCCGCCAGCGTCCGCCCGAACGGTCCGGCCGCCGCCAGGCCGGGGTGGTCGCGCACCAGCCGCCGGGCCAGCCACTCGTGCAGCGGGGTCGTGGTCGGGTTCCACGAGCCCAGGCCCACCAGCACCGGCACCGGCTCGTCGGCCGTGCGGGCGTCGAGCAGGTCGAGCACGAGCCGCAGGGCGACGACGGTCTTGCCCGACCCCGCCCGGCCGAGCACGACCAGGCGGCCGGAGGGGATGCGGCGGTACGCGTCGACGACCCGGTCCAGCCGGTCGGCGAGCGCGAGCGGTCCGGCCCGGACGCCGTGCGGCTTGTGGCGGATGTTGGCCCAGTGATCGGTCAGTTCGTCGTCGGCGACCCGCCACCGCACCGGCAGCGGGAACGGGTCGCGGACCCGGCGCTGCTCCTCCTCGCGGCGCCACCGCGTGCGGACCGCGTGGGCGAGCCGGTCGGCGGTGTCGGCGAGGATGTCGTCGGGGGTGCGCGGTGCGTTCACGGTGTTCTGCACGACGGTCCCGGCCTGTACGAGCTGGCCGTTGACCACGCCGTCCACCCGGTTGACCGTCGACCGCTTCACGCCTACCGAGCGTAGGCGCTCTTGCGCCGGCCGTAGGTCACCCGAACGTGGCTTTCGTTAGTTTGGTCCGGTGAACAGCACGATCCGGGTGTTCCTCAGCTACGCGCGTGCCGACGACGCGGTCCTCGACTTCATCGACCCGTTCGTGGCGTCGTTGGCGCACGTGGCGTTCGCCGACCGGGGACGCCGGGTCGAGGTGTTCGTCGACCGCGCCGACCTCGGGTGGGGTCGGGACTGGCAGCGGGGCATCGGGGAGGCCATCGAGCGGGCCACGGTGTTCCTGCCGGTCGTGACGCGGCAGTACTTCGACCGGCCGCCGTGCCGCGAGGAGCTGCTGACGTTCCACGCCGAGGCGCGGCGGCGCGGGGTGGAGGGCCTGATGCTGCCGGTGGTCGTGCTCGGTCACTCGTACGTGTCGGAGGACAGCGAGGACGTGGTCGCCCGGCTCATCGCCGCCCGCCAGTTCCGGGACGTGCGGGACGCGTGGGCGGACGGGGTCGGGTCGGCGGCGTGGCGGCGGACCCTGCTGCGGCTGGCCGGCGACCTCGTCGACGCGGTGGAGGCGGCGGAACGGGCGTTGGCCGCGCGTCCCGGCCCGGTTCCGGAGCCGGCCGACGACCTGCTGACCGAGGACCTGCTGACCGAGGACCTGCTGACCGGGACCGTCGAGCTGATGCGGATGCTCACGGAGGAGATCCCCGGGCTCCTGGAGTCGTTGCGGCCCGACATCGCCCGGTTCGGCCGGGCCGAGGGGGAGGTGGCCGGGCTGGGCGTGTTGCCCGCGGCCTCGGTCCGGGTGCGGCGGTTGGAGATCGCCGAAGACCTGAGACCCGCGGCGGCGCGCTTCGAGGAGCGGGCGCGGCTGTTCGAGGCGTGGGCGGCGCGAGCGGTCGTGGTGATGCGACGCCAGGGCCTCGGGACGACGTCGATCCCCGCGCGGGACGAGGGTGCGCTGGCCGGGACCCTCCTGGTCCGGGTCCGGCGACTCGAACAGGACAGCCCGGTGATCGGGGAGGCGGTGCGGGGGTTCCGGGTCGGGGCGACGGCGTTGGTGGCCGCGTTCGAGTCCCTGGATCTCCTGCGCTGACGACGGGAACCCGCCGCCCCGGAGGGCGACGGGCTCCCGGTGCCCTGGTCGTGCGGACTAGCGCGGGAACAGGTCCCGGTACTGGCCCTGGGTCTGGACGTTGAGTTCGCGCACGTGCACGAGCTTGCCCGTCGCCGTTCGTGGGTCGCGGATGTCGAGCACGTCGAAACCCTTCGCGATGTCCGAAGAGTAGATGTACCCGTTGTAATAGTAGGTCGACCACGCGCCGCCGCTCTTGCCCTCCGGCAGCGGACCGCGCTCGAACCAGCCGATCTCCTTGGGGTTGCGGGAATCGGTGAAGTCCCACACCGAGATGCCGCCCTGGTACCACGCCTGGACCATGATGTCGCGGCCCTGCACCGGGATCAGCGATCCGTTGTGCGCCACGCAGTTCTCGGTGTCGGCCTGGAGGCGGGAGATCTTGTAGTACGACCGGAACTCCAGCTTGCGGCCGTCGCCGCGGCCGGTGATGTCGTAGATGCCGTCCGCGCCGCGGGTCTTGGGGATGGTGGCGTTGCAGGTCGCCGCGCCGCCGCCGCCCAGCTCGTCGGTGAAGACGACCTTGGTGCCCGCGTTGTTGAACGTCGCCGAGTGCCAGAACGCGAAGTTCACGTCGTCCTGCACGCGGTTGATCTCGCGCGGCTTCTCCCGGTCGGAGATGTCCCACAGCACGCCGTCGCCCATGCAGGCACCGGCCGCGAGGTCCTTGGCCGGGTACACGGTGATGTCGTGGCAGCCGCTCGTCGCGGTGACGTAGCCCTCGGGCACGGTGCCCGGCTTGCCGGGGTTGCCGCCGTCGGGGAACGCGACGTGCTCGCGCAGCAGCGACGCGGCCTGCGGGTTCTTCAGCGGCACCTTGACGATCGAGATCAGGTCGTGCGGCGGCTGGCAGTCCGGGAACGTGGCGTTGGGCGCGTACGAGGAGACGTACAGGTACGCGTTCTTGCCCCGCTTGTCGGGCACCAGCGTGTGGGTGTGCGAGCCGCACTTGGTCTCGACCGAAGCGACGTACTTCGGGTTGCTCTTGTCGCTGATGTCGAAGACCTTGATGCCCTCCCACGCCTCCTTGTTCGTCGCGGGCAGCGGCGTGCTGGAGCACGAGTTGTCGCTGCGCGACGAGTCGGTGGACAGGAACAGCAGATCGCCCAGCACCGAGATGTCGTTCTGCGAACCCGGACACAGGACCGTGCTCGTGACCTTGGGCTTGCGTGGGTTGCGGATGTCGTAGATGACGAAGCCGTCGTAGTTGCCGTCGAACGCGTAGCCGTCCTGGAACGCCAGGTCCGACCAGGTCGAGGCAGCGGTGAACGGCGCCGGCTTCGGCACGTTGGCCAGCAGTTTGAGGTTGCGGCTGTGCCTGATCTCGTCGACACCGGGAATGCCGGTACCCGGCTGCTCCTGGGCCGAGAGCTGGGCCTCGGACAGACCGGCGAGGTCGGTGTCCGCGGGCTCCGCGCCGGCCGGCGGCGTCAGGACCGCGGCGGTGAGCGTCAACGCGAACAGTCCGGCGACCGCGATCCGTCGTCGTCTGGTGGTTTCGGCCTTCATTACAGGTCCCCCTTCCAACCTGATGAGGAAAGGGCAGTATCACGGTTCCCGCGAGGGACGGGCCGGCTCCTTTCGTCGGAATCCGAACCATGGTCCAGTGACTGGACGTCGCCTTTTCGTGTGTTATCGCCGGCGATCGGGTGATGGCAAAGCCCTTGACGGACCTGGTTCCCTCGTAGACGTCGAGTAGGGGAGGGATCGCGGGATGCGGGTCGTGCTGGTCGTCCTGGTGCTGGCGGGGGTGTTGGCCGGCTGCACCGGGTCGGGTGACGAGGACGTGCCGAACGTGATCGTGCCCGGCAAGCCGGGGGAGCAGGCGCGGACGCTCGACCCCGACGACGTGGGCACGGACCGCTGGGTGGCGCCCAACGAGGCCGACCTGCGCTACGTGGCGTCGATGATCGTCCACCACCGGCAGGCGCTCGACATGGCCGCGCTCGCGCCCGACCGCGCGTCCCACGAGACCGTGCGGGGCCTCGCCTCGCGGATCCACGACACCCAGGGCCCGGAGATCGGTGCCATGGAGCAGTGGCAACGCGACTTCGGGCAGAAGGCGCCCGCGCACGGCCACAGCGGGAAGCTGCCGGACGTCGACCACGCCGGCATGCCCGGCATGGCCACCCCGGAGCAGCTCGCCGCCCTGAAATCGGCCAAGGGCACCGACTTCGACCGGCTCTTCCTCCAGCTCATGATCGCCCACCACGAGGGCGCGCTGAAGATGGCGGTCGAGCTGCTGTCCACCGGCTCGGACGTCCGGGTCGAGGAGATGGCCAACGACGTCGTGGCGTCGCAGACCGACGAGATCGGGCGGATGCGCGCGATCACGCTCCCGTGAGCACGAGGTCCTCCGCCGGGGAGAACGTCTCCACCGCGTTGCCCGTCACGTGGCGGGCCACGTTCGCGTTGCGCTTGTGCGCCTCGCGGAACGAGTCCGACGCCACCCACGCGCGGAAGTCCGCCTCGGAGTCGAACTCGTTGATCGACACGTACGGCTGATCCGGCGTGGTCGGCCGCAGCAGGGTGCTGCGGCGCAGGCCCTTCACGCCCGGCAGGTACGTGCGCATGTTGTCGCGGAACCGCTCCTCGAACTCCTCGGCGCGGTCCTCGGGCACGAACAGGCGGTTGGTGGCGACGAACATGGGGACCTCCGAGTTTGCCGACGCTACGTAGGGAAGTATTCCGACGCGCCGTCGGAAACGCAAGCGTCGGCCGGACCGGGGCTACCATCGGGCGGGTGCCCAGGATCTCCGCCGACACCCTCGCCGAACACCGGGCGAACCGGCTGCGGACGCTGCTCGACGCCGGGCGCGCGATCGTGGCCGAAGAGGGCGCCGAGGCGTTGACGCTGGCTGCGCTGGCCCGCCGGGTCGGCCTGTCCCGGCCCTCGCTCTACGAGTACTTCCGGTCGCGCGAGGAACTCGTGGCCGCGATCGTCGGCGACGAACTGCCCGAGTGGGGTCGGCGGCTCGCGGCGGCGGTGCGTGCGGCCGACGACGTGCCCGCGAAGATCGAGGCGTACCTGCGCACCGAGCTGGAGATCATCGCCGACGGCAGCCACAGCGCGGTCGTCGCCCTGTCCGCGCACGCGCTGCCCGAGGCGTCCCGCGACCTGATCCGCACCGAGCACGGCAAGCTGCTCGAACCGCTCGTCGACGTGCTCGCCCAGGCGGACGTGCCCCGGCCCGGCCTGCGCGCGCTGCTCGTGCACGGCGCGGTCGAGGCCGCCGCCCGTACGCTGCGACCGGGCGACGCCGCGCAGTACGAGGAGGTCGTCGCCGCGCTGCTCGACCAGGTCCTGCACGGACTCGGCGGTGGGCGCCCGGATCAACCGATCGGTTGATCGGGGTCTGGTCCACCGTGCGATTCCCGGCGGCGCGCGGCCGTCCAGTCTGGACCCATGGCGATCATCGAGGTTGTCGACCTCGTCAAGAGGTACGGGGCCAAGACCGCCGTGGACGGTGTGTCGTTCACGGTGGACGAAGGCGAGATCTTCGGGATCCTGGGTCCCAACGGCGCGGGCAAGACGACCACGGTCGAGTGCGTCGGCGGCCTGCGCGCGGCCGACTCCGGCACCATCCGGGTCGCCGGGCTCGACCCCCGGCGTGACCGGGTCGAGGTCCGACGGCTGCTCGGCGCCCAGCTCCAGGAGAGCCGGCTGCCCGAGCGGATCAGGGTCGGCGAGGCACTCGCGCTGTACGCGTCGTTCTACCCGGACCCGGTCGACTGGCACGCCCTGCTCGACCGGCTCGGCTTGGCCGACCGGGTCGACGTGGAGTACCGCAAGCTCTCCGGCGGGCAGAAGCAGCGGGTGTCCATCGCGCTCGCGCTCGTCGGCGGACCGCGGGTCGCCGTCCTCGACGAGCTGACCACGGGCCTGGACCCGGCCGCCCGGCGCGAGACCTGGGACCTGGTCGAGCGGGTGCGCGCCTCGGGCGTGACCGTCCTGCTCGTCACGCACTTCATGGAGGAGGCCGAACGCCTCTGCGACCGGATCGCCGTGATCGACCAGGGCCGGGTCGTCGCCGTCGACACCCCGGCGGGCCTGGTGTCGCGGGTGGACGCCCGGCAGCGGGTGCGGTTCCGGCCGGTCGGCGCGTTCGACGCCGACCTGCTGCGGGCACTGCCCGAGGTGACCGATGTCGAGGAGCACGGCGGGCGGGTGGTCGTGACCGGCACCGGCGAACTGCTGCACGCGGTCACGTCCCTGCTGGCCCGCAACCAGGTCGTCGCCGCGGAGCTGCGGGTGGACCAACCCGGCCTCGACGACGCCTTCCTCCACCTCACCGGCCGCGCGTTCTCGGAAGTGACCCCGTGAAGACGATCATCAAGACCGAGTGGACCCTGTTCCTGCGCGAGCCCGCCACGGTGGTGTTCGCGGTCCTGTTCCCCAGCCTGCTGCTGGTGGTGCTGGGCGCGATCCCGGCCTTGCGCCAACCCCAGCCCGACTTCGGGAACCTGCGCTTCATCGACAGCTACGCGGGCTCGCTCGTCGTGATCACGATGGCGTTCCTGGGCCTGAACCGGCTGCCCGCCACCGTCGCCGGCTACCGCGAGAACGGCGTGCTGCGGCGGATGTCCACCACGCCCGTCCACCCCGGACGGCTGCTCGTGGCCCAGCTCGCGGTCAACCTGATCGCCGGCGCCGCCGCGTTCGCGCTCGTGCTCGCGACCGGGCGGCTGGTGTTCGGGATCGAACTGCCGCGCCACCCGGTGAGCTTCGTGCTCGTCCTGCTCGTCGGCCTGCTGACGTTGTCCGCGCTGGGCCTGCTGATCGCGGCGTGGGCGCCCAACGCGCGGGTCGCGGGCGGCCTGGCCACCGTGCTGTTCCTGGTCGTGATGTTCTTCGGCGGCGTGTACCTGCCCCGGTTCATGCTCCCCGAGGTGCTGGTCGTCATCGGCGACCACCTGCCGCCCGCCGTCGGCGCCATCCAGAGCGCGTGGCTGGGCACGGGGCCGAGCCTCGTGCAGACGGGGATCACAGCCGTGATCGGCGTGCTCGCGGGTACCGTCGCGGCACGGTCTTTCCGCTGGGAATAAGGGGATTGCGATGTCGGACTCGCTCGACGCGTGGGAACGGCGGCTCTACGTCTCGGGGCACGCCATCCCCTACGCGGTGTTGGCGATGCCGACGGTCGTGTACCTCGTGCTGACCCAGGACCCGGTGGGGAAGCGCCTGCTGCTCACCGGTGTCGCGATCGCCACCGCGCTGTGGATGCTGTGGTGGTTCACGCTCCACCCGGGGTGGCGTGCGCGGCATGGGCTGATGCGGGTGTTCGTCCTGGGCGTCCTGGTCGCCTACGCCGTGCTGGGCATCAGCGACGAGATGTTCGGGTTCTTCTCCTTCGCGGGCTACATCTACGTCACGGAGGTGTTGCCCGGCCGGGAGAAGGTCGTCGGCATCCTGGTCAACGCGGTGCTCGCGGCGACCTCCCTGTTCGGCGGTCTCCCGGCCCCCGAACCCGGACCGATCGCGTTGTACGCGGCGCTGTGCGTGTTGTTCGCCGCGGTGGCGACGACGTTCTCGTTGCTGGGCTACGTGACGTCGCGGCAATCCCAGCGCCGCAAGGAGATGGTCGCCGAACTGGCCGCCATCGTCGAGGAGAACGCGGGCCTGCACGCCCAACTGCTCGTGCAGGCCAGGGAGGCGGGCGTGCTCGACGAGCGGCAGCGGATGGCGCGCGAGATCCACGACACGCTCGCCCAGGGGTTCGCGGGCATCGTCACCCAGCTCCAGGCGGTCGACTCGCCGTCGCGGCACGTGGAGACGGCGATCGCCCTGGCGCGCGAGAACCTGGCCGAGGCGCGGCGTTCGGTGCACGCCCTGCGCCCGGCGGCGTTGGAGGGATCGGACCTGCCCGGCGCGTTGTCCGACGTGGTGGACGGTTGGGCGGGGCGGACCGGTGTTTCGGCCTCCGTGTCGTGCACCGGGCACGCGCGCGCGTTGCACCCCGAGGTCGAGGTGACGCTGCTGCGCACCGCGCAGGAGGCGTTGTCCAATGTGGCCAAGCATGCCGGTGCGGCGCGGGTCGGGTTGACCCTCTCGTACATGGAGGACGTGGTGACGCTCGACGTCCGTGACGACGGTCGCGGCTTCGACCCGGCGGCCGACGCGGCGGGGTTCGGGTTGGTGGGCATGCGGCAGCGGGCTTCGCGGCTCGCGGGTGCCCTGGTCGTGGAGTCGGAGGCGGGCATGGGCACCGTGGTGTCCGTGTCCGTGCCGGCGATCCCCGCCGAGGTGGTCCGGTGACGGTCGTGGGCGGTCCCGGCTCCGGTCGGTGATCGGGAGCTGTCCGGTGCTCGCGAGCCGGTGATGGTCGTGGGGTGTGCGGTGGGAGTCGATACCCGGCGAGCCGGGGTGGAGCCGGCCGGGCGGTCCTGACGGGAGAGGATGCGACGGTGATCAGAGTCGTGGTCGTGGACGACCACCCGGTGGTGCGGGACGGGTTGCGGGGCATGCTGTCGGCGGCCGACGACATCGAGGTGGTCGGCGAGGCGGCGGACGGCGCGGAGGCGGTGGCCGTCGTCGCGGCCGTGCGGCCGGACGTGGTGCTGATGGACCTGCGAATGCCCGGCGTGGACGGCGTGACCGCGATCGGGCGGCTGCGCGGGGAACCGGCGCGGGTGCTCGTGCTGACCACGTACGACACCGACAGCGACGTGCTGCCCGCGATCAAGGCGGGCGCGACCGGCTACCTGCTCAAGGACACGCCGCGCGACGAGCTGTTCCGGGCGGTGCGGTCGGCCGCGCGCGGCGAGGCGGTGCTGTCGCCGTCCGTGGCCACGCGGCTGGTCGGGCAGGTGCGGTCCCCGGCCGCGGAACCGTTGAGCGACCGGGAGATCGAGGTGCTCGGGCTGATCGCACGCGGGTGTACCAACCGCGAAGCGGCCACCCGGCTGTTCATCAGCGAGGCGACCGTGAAGACGCACCTCGTGCACGTGTACGCCAAGCTCGGCGTGAAGGACCGGGCGTCGGCCGTCGCCGCGGCCTACGAGCGGGGGCTGCTGGGGTCCTGATCGTCGGACCGGTACTGGAAGACGTCGTCCAGGCCGACGCCGAACACCCGGGCGATCTGGAAGGCCATCTCCAGCGAGGGGGAGTAGCGGCCCTGCTCGACGGCGATCACGGTCTGGCGGGTGACGCCGACGCGGCGGGCGAGTTCGGCCTGCGTCATCTCGTCGTGTGCGAACCGCAGCGCGCGGATCGAGTTCGTGACGCGGGTCGGCTTGCCCACCGCTCACAGGCCCTTCCGGTAGGCGGCCGGCTTCACCGCGGCGGCGGTGACGGAGGCCAGGACGAACGAGGTGCGGATGGCGGTCGCGATCCAGAAGTGCGCGGCGTCGAGGAAGGCGAGGGCCAGGTACCCGGCGTACCCGGCGACCGCGGTCACCAGGAAGACCCGGAGACCCTTTTCCTCGTACGGCATGAACCGGCTCCTCTCTCCTGGGCGAAGGTAAAGTGGAGCGGACATCATGTCAATAATGTTCGACACGATCGGGCGCGTGAACTGTCGACACGGTCAGGGTTCGAGCAGTGGTGCGGCCACACGGCCCAGCCGTTCCAGTTCGGTCGCGCCCTTCTCCTCCGAGGTGGTGTAGAGGGTGAGGGAGACCAACAGGTCCGCGCGGACCAGCAGCAGCGTGCACATGATCCAGGGGTCCCGGTCGTAGCAGACCGCGAACTGCGCGTCGGCGCCCAGCGACGGGAGCTTCACCTCGTCGAGGACGGTGTAGGTCAGCTCGGCGAACCGGAACGTGCCGCACTTCAGCGTCGCGCGAGCGTCCTCGATCGTCTCGACGCCCGCGCCCGGTCGGCGGTAGGGGACGATGTGCTGGGCCAGGGTGCCTTCCGCGCGGGTCCAGCGGTGCAGCGTCCACGCGGTGGATTGCGCGCCTTCCGTCGACAAGGGGACCGGGCACGGCACGATCGCGTACCCGCCGCCGCCCTCGAACGGGACCTCCTCCGGCTGCCACCCCTCGCCGAGCATGTCCGCGTCGGGCAGGCGGGCGGCGCGCACCCGTTTCTCGGTGGTGGCCAGGTCGAAGGTCGGTGTGGGCGTGGGCAGGGGGCCGGGCCTGGCCGTGCCGGGGAGGGCGGTCGTGCAGCCCGTGAGGAGCAGGGCCGCGAGCAGGAGCCCGGCTCGTCGCATGGGTTCGGACCCTAGCACCGGGTTCTTCAGTACTCGATGCGGTTCTCCTTGTGCAGCCAGGCTTGGAACGGTGCCTTGTCGTCGGTGGTGGGGTGGCGGCGTACGGACAGCGGCCAGGTTTCGCGGGGGCGGGTGAACAGGGTGTGGAAGGCGCGGTCGTCGAACCCGGCTTCGGCGGCGTCGTTCCGGTCGGCCGCGTACAGGACTTCGTCGACGCGGGCCCACAGGGCGGCGGACAGGCAGAGGGGGCAGGGTTCGCAGGAGGAGATCAGGGTGCAGCCGGTGAGGCGGAAGTCGTCGACGGCTTGGCAGGCCGCGCGGATCGCCACCACTTCGGCGTGGGCGGTGGGGTCCAGGGTGGCGGTGACCTGGTTCGTGCCGGTGGCGAGGAGGTCGTCGTCGCGGATGATCAGGGCGGCGAAGGGGCCGCCTCCCCGGGCTACGTTGCGTTCTGCCAGGGCTACTGCTTCTTTCACCCATTTGTCCATGTCGTCCATCCTGCTCGGGTCGCGAGTCCTCCGCTCGGGCTTCGACGCGCGAGTTATACGTTCAGGCACGGCGAGTTGTGCGTTCGGACACCGTGAAATGTGCGTTCGGGCACCGGGGACATGCTCTGCGGGTCACGTGGGGATGGTGACCTCGTCGCCGTGGTCGTGGGCCCACTCGCCGAACGCGGCGATCGGGGGCAGGAGGGTGGTGCCCAGGGCGGTCAGGGTGTACTCCACGCGGTCGGGGTGGGGGGTTCTGGTCACCAGGCCGTGGTTTTCCAGGCGGCGCAGTGTTTCGGTCAGGACCTTGGGGCGGATGCCGCCTATGTGGCGGCGTAGTGCCGACGGGCGGTGGGGGCCGGTGCGCAGTGCCCACAGCACTACGGGGTTCCAGGTGTTCGACATCAGGTCGAACGCCAGGCGTGCGCGGCAGTCCGCCAAGTAGTCCATCGTTCCCTCCGCTGTGGACACCGTTTGGTGTCCGCGTCGGTCGTCACCATCGTGCCAAGCGAATCACGGAAGGTGGTTGTCGTGCGGATCGGTGTGCTGGGCACGGGTGGTGTGGCGGCGGCGTTGGGGGCACGTTGGGTCGCGGCCGGTCACGAGGTGGTGATCGGGGGGAGGTCCGTGGAGCGGGCGCGGGCCCTCGCGGTTCGGCTCGGAGCGTCGGCGGGTGGGTCGTTGGCCGACGCCCGGTCGCATGGTGACGTTCTGCTTGTCGCGGTGCCTGCCGCTGTCGCCGTCGAGGTGTTGGGGCACGTGCCCGGACGGGTGGTCGTCGACTGCACCAACTCGGTGGTGCCGGGGCGGTTCGTGCTCGACCGGGTCGGGCAGGCGCGGTCGCTGGGTGCCTCCGGCGGGGACGTGGTCAAGGCGTTCAACCTGCATCACGTGAGTACGTGGGACATTCCCGCGCCGGTCTACGGCGGGGTGCCGCTCGGGGTGCCGATCTGTGGCGACTCGTCGCGTGCGCTCGATCTGGTCGCCGAGCTGGTCCGTGCGGTCGGGTGTGTTCCGGTGCTCGCCGGAGGGCTCGAGCGGGCGGAGTTGTTGGAGGCCACGGCGGCGTTCGCGATCGGGTTGTGGTTCGGCGGGCACGATGTGCGGGCGTTGTTCCCGACTTCCTAGGCGATACGACGAGGTGCCCCCTTCCGGCGGAAGGGGGCACCTCGGTCGGCTGTGGGCTAGCGGCCCTGGAGGGACTTCACGTTGTTGCCGAACGAGAAGCTGCGCGAGCCGTCCCAGTTGATCGACCACGTCATCAGGCCCTTGAGGCCCGGGATCGACCGGTAGGCCTGGCCCACCAGCGACGTCGACATGTGGCCGCCGCCGGCGCCCGGCTGCGCGGGCAGGCCCGGCACCTGCTTGTCGTAGGGCAGCTGGATGGTGGTGCCCTGGATGTTCAGGCCCTTGTTCAGGCACTCGGTCTGCTTGGTGAAGCCCTGCACGGTGCCCGCCTGGTACGAGTCGCCCGAGCAGCCGTACATGCTGCCGTTGTAGTACTGCATGTTCAGCCACCACAGGCGGCCGTTGTCGGCGTACTTCTTGATGATCGGCAGGTACGCGCCCCAGATCGAGCCGTACACCACGCTGCCGCCGGTCACATAGGCCGTTTCAGGGGCCATGGTGAGGCCGAAGCCGGCGGGCATCTGGGCGAGCACGCCGTCGATGATCCGGATCAGGTTGCTCTGCGACGCCGACAGCGTCTTGATGTTGCCGGTACCGGTCAGGCCGGTCTCGATGTCGATGTCGATGCCGTCGAAGTTGTACTTCTTCAGAATCGGCACGACCGTGGCGACGAACTTGTCCGCCACCGCCGACGAGTTCAGGTCGATGCCCGCCGCCGCACCGCCGATCGACATCAGGATCGTCGCGCCCTGCTCCTTCGCCGCGCACATCTGGGCAGGGGTGGACACCTTCACCGTGTTGTCCATGCCGTCTTCCCACAGCACGGTGCCGTCGTTGCGGATGACCGGGAACGCCGCGTTGATCACGTTGTAGCCGGCCCGCGCGATGCGCGCGTCGTCGATCGGCACCCAGCCGAACGGCGGGTGCACGCCGTTGACCGCGCCGTCCCAGTTCTCCCAGTACCCCTGGAGCACCTTGCCCGCCGGCCTCGGCTTGAGCGCGCAGGTGTCCGCCGCCGACGCCGTGCCGGTCGGCGTCACCGCGAACGCGACCGCCAGACACACGGCCGTGAGCCGTGCCGTGAAACCCTTCATCACCAGACTCCTCCTGCGCGGGCACGGGTGCCCGCGGGTGTAGATGGACGGTGGTGAGGTCCGACCGGCGGACGGCGGTCGCCGGATACAGCCACCCGGACGGCGGTCGAGGGCAGCCGCGAACCTCGGAGCCTGGCCCCCAACGGTCATGCCGCCGGCTGCGCCCGCCAGGTGTGATCCGTCCCCATGGAATCAGCCGACGGTCAGCACGGGCAACCCGACGATCGGAGGATCACCGGGCACCCCACGTCCGTTGCGGGCGTGTTTCCGGTTGGTGTCGAGGTGCCCGTTGACCAGGCAGGACAAGGGTTTCCGCGCGGCCCCTCCGGTCGTCGGTCGGCGCCGCCGGGAACTGTGAACGTCAACGAGAGGCCATGCCCACGACGGTGGCCGGACCGTCGCCGGACACCCGGGCCAGCACCACCGCGCCCGACGCGGGCACCAACGCGATCCGCGAACCCGGCGACGCGGGCAGGTCGATCGTCGACACCGCCGCCGGCGTGCCCGTGAAGTCCTGCACCGACAGCGACACCCGGTCTCCGCCGTCGCACACGTAGAGGTAGGTCGACGCCGTGGTGGCCGCTTTGTCGTCCTTCTCGCACGCGGCGTGCGTCAACGGCGTCAGCGTGCCCTTGCGCGGGTCGAGCACGGACTCGTGGTCGCTGCGCTCGACCACCGGCGTCGGGCCGAGGTCCAGGCGCACCCACCAGCCCTGCTCGGGATGGTCGGGGTAGCGGACACCGGTCGCGCTGTCGAACAGACCGGACAGCGCCGCGCCCGGCACCGCGCGTCCGGTGGTGATCGACAACGACAGCAGGGCGCCGTCGCGGGCACCGCGCGGCAACAGGGTCTGGGCCTGGCCGTCCGGCGGGCGCGTGGTGACGACGTGCATCCAGCGCTGCCGGCCGTCGACCTCGTCCAGGGCCATGATCCCGACGCGCTCCGGGCATTCCAGCGGTGCCACCACGATGTCCCTGCCGCGTGCGGGCAGGGCGTAAGGCGACGTGCAGCCCGTCGGGGCGTGCCAACGCCAGCGCTCGCCGCCGGTCTCCAGGTCGTAGGCGACGATCGTGTGGTCGTCCGTGCCTTCGCGCAACGCCATGGTCGCCTTGCCCGGCACGATCTCGCCCGCGCTCACCAGCACACCGGACACCACCCGTTCGAACCGGGGGCGACCGGACTGGGCGTCGAGCACCACCACGAGGTTCGACGTGGTGTCGGCGGGGGAGCCGAACGCGACGACCACCGCGCGTTCGTCGGCGGAGGCGGTGAGGTCGAGGACGTGGCCGCCGGATCTGGCGTACCGCCACCGGACCCGGCCGTCGACGCCGTCGAGTCCGACCACCTCCCCCTCGACCGTGGCGACCGCGACCCCGCGTCCGGCCGCGACGACGTAGGAGATCGGGTCCGACGACTCCCACGCCCACCGGCGCGTGACGGGCCGTTCGACGACCGGCGCCACCGCGCCGCCCTCGCCCGCGGTCTCCGAGTGCACGACGGCGACCCGCGTCACCGCCGGCACCGCGATCGCGAGTCCGACGATCGCCACCGCGGCCACGAGTCGCACCCGGTCGCGGGCCGCGATCGCGATCGCCACCCCGAGCCCGGCCGCGGCGAGCACGGACAGCCGGGGCGCGGGCAGTCCGTCCGCGACGTCGAGTCGCAGGCAGACGGCCGCGACCGCCGTGCCGACCAGGGCGCAGGGAATCCGCGCCCAGGGCGTGCGGCTCAGCGAGACGCCGGCGGCGAGGACCACGATCACCGCGAGCCCGACGACCGGCAGGTCCAGGGCGTCGGGACGGGCGGCACCGCCGGGCAGGAACGGGGCGACCGCGGCACAGGCGGCGGCGATCAGGGTCGGGACACGCGGCATCGGTGGTCCACCTCCGGATGGTCCGACGGGAACCACGTCCCCGTCGGTTCCGAATGATCGCGGGTACGACGATCATCGGAACCGGCAAGGGGGGTTTGGCGGGACTTGGCCGCGCTATTGCGGAAAGCGGGGCGTGTTTGTTCCGTACGAGCGGGAAGTCGACCGGCGCGTGCCCCAGTGCCAGGAGGACCCGCGGCCGGCGATATCGAATGCGGGTTGACCGTTCCGTTTAGGCGAATGCGGCCGAGTCTTACTTCAGTCCCCGGTCGTCCGCGTCGCTGAGCTTCTTGTACACGACATCGAGGTCGGCGGCCGACAGTTCCGGTGCGTCGGACGTGGACGTCCACGTGTGTGCGGGCACGAGATAGCCGGAATAGGGGAACCCCTCGGGTCCCGGCTTCGTCGTGGCGGCGGCTCCGAACAGTCTGGCGAAGAGGCGGGCGAGGACCATGGGCGACTCTCCCGGCGCGTTGTTGAACATGTCGGTGCCCTTTCAGGATATCACGGTGCGGTGTGCTCGGGAAGCTATCGGTCCGCTTTCGTCAAAAGATGAGAGTATTCCCACGTACGGATGAAACACTGATAGACGATGAGAATCGCATTGATCAGCGCCAGGCCCACGACGACCGCCCAGCCCACTTCGGTGACGCCCAGGAGCGAGTGGCCTTCGGGCAGGCGGTCCCAGCGTGATTCCAGGCTTTTGTGCATCATGAACAACCAGCAGCCCGCGATCGACAGTGCCGCGGTGACCGCCAGGGAAAGCCGGGCGGGCAGCGTGCCTTCCAGCAGCTTGCGGGCCGGCGAGTCGAAACCGAGCCAGGTGGCGGCCAGGGCGGGGAACGCCAGCAGGAACGTGGGCGCGTCGGTGCCGGGCGCGTTCGCCGTCGTCGACCGCGAGGTCACGTAGCCGATCAGCCACAGGATCAGGAACGCGGCGACGCCGGTGATCGACGCGCGCAGGATCGAGCCGGGCGGGACCTCCTGGAAATCGAGGACGACGTGCGGGTTGTCCTCCCGGAATTCGGGCATGTAGCGCGCGTGGAAATGCGCGTGCGGTTGTCCCAGGCGGCGGCGGAACCGGCAATGCGGCGGGGTCGGCGCGGAGTAGGCCGCGCGCTTGAGGATGCCGTCGAGGCCGACCACCTGTTGACGGGCCAGGTAGAGGTCGTCGGGCGCGTGGACGTGCAGGTGGTAGCTCGTGCAGGTGGCCGCGTTCGCGATGTCGATGTTCAGGGTCACCGGCCGGGCGCCGATCAGGACCCGGAGGTAGCCCAGCGGCGACATCCGGCGAGGCGAGTCGGGCCGGGTGAACTTGACCGGCGGGGTCAGGGTGAGCCGGAAGCCGAAGGTGTGCTCGGGGACCAGGGGCACCTGGACGACGATCGCGTAGTTGCTCGTCAACTGCCGGGCGAGCAGGGCGGCCATGGCGCGGACCTGGGGGTGTTTCGTGGGGAGTTGTTCGATCGCCTTGGCGCCGCTGAGGTCGACGGCGACCGGCTTGCGGGTGTCGGCACGACTCAGGATGCCGTGGAGCGCGAGGAGTTCCGCGTTCTTCCCCGCGTCGGACAGCTTGCCGCTGAAGGTCTTGTCCTCGGTCACCAGCAGCAGGATGTGCAGCACCTCGGCGACGAGGTCGAGGTAGCTGTCGTAGGTCAGGCATGTGGTGTCGTCGCCGGGTCCGCCGACGTGGAAGTCGTCGAGCAGGTCGCCCTTCTTGTTCACGATGATCGGGACGGCGATCCGGGAGTTCCCCAACCACTCGGCCGGCAGTTTGAGGTCCACCGTGACGGCTTTGTGCAACGTCCGGCGGTTCGGCGTGTACTCTTCGACGATATTTCTGCGGAACTGTTCCGGGCGGGCGATCGCGGCGGCGAACACCATCGCCTCCTGGCGGGTGATCGTCGCGGTCTGCGCCGTCACCCTTTCCTGGAGTTCGACCGCGTTGTCGGCCGGTACCGGGTGGAATTGGAAAGGGTTCTTCGGCTTCTCTTTGAACGGGCGGACGTGGGCGAAGACGGTGTTGAGGATGATCGCGCCCGCCAGCGCCAGGGCCCACAGGGCGGCGCCCTGCCAGCCCGCTCCTTTCGCGTGGTACACCGTCGACACCTGAATCGCGGTCCAGACCACGAGCGGTGGCACGGCGATGGCGGTGGCGAATCTCCAGAACTTCTGCACTCGCTTACCTCGGCTCGACGAGATCACTTGTGTGATTCGTCGAGCCGAGGGCACTGGTTGTTAGCGAGGGAGGACGGGGATCACCCGTCCGGTTGACGATCGGTGCACCCTTCCGGCGGTGGTGTCACTTTTG
This sequence comes from Saccharothrix violaceirubra, assembly GCF_014203755.1. Lineage (NCBI taxonomy): Bacteria > Bacillati > Actinomycetota > Actinomycetes > Pseudonocardiales > Pseudonocardiaceae > Saccharothrix > Saccharothrix violaceirubra. The sequence goes on along the minus strand of NZ_JACHJS010000001.1, from coordinate 4,336,152 downwards.
CGGATTAATTGATTGCCTATGCACCTCTTATTCGTGGTGGAATGAAATCAGCCGGTGGTGGTCTCGGTGACGCGGACGGCCGTCGTGGTGTCGTCCTCGGTCCGGGCGATGATCGAGACCGTGTCGCCGGTCGCCAGGTCCGCCGCCGTGGTGGTCTCGCGGCCGGCCGCGAAGACCGTGTCGGCGTCGATCACGTAGGTCCGCGTGTAGCCGTCGGTGCTCTCGGCGGTCAGCGACGTGTCGGTGACTTCGGTGATCTTGCCGGTCTGGAGGACGCCGTGGGTCACGTCCTCGGGCAGGCCGCCACCCATGCCCCCGCCCATGCCCCCGCCCATGCCCCCGCCCATGCCCCCGCCCGTCCCGTCGGCGGGCGCCTGGCCGTTGCCGAAGTTGCCCGGTGCCTGTCCTACCTGCGACGACGACGCCGACTGGCCGCTGACCGCGTACACGATCCCGCCTCCGGCGGCGACGGCGAGCGCCACGGCCGCCGCGACGAGCCCGGTGCGCAGGCGGGACGCCTTGGGCTTGGGGGTGGCGGGCGGCGGGGTCGTGGGGGCGGTGAACTGCTCGGTCGTCGTCATCGTCGGCTCCAGGGTCGGGGCTTGGTGAGGACGACGTTCCGGTCCGGGGCTGTGCTGCCGCTGTGCGTGCCATGGGGTGTTGCTGTGGCTCCCGACTGAGCCATCGTGGTGCCAAAGTGAGCCAAACTGGTTGCCGGTGGTGCCACGGAGATGCCATAGTTCCCCCATGGACTTGACGCCGTTCGTCGACAACCTGCGCAACCACCTCGCCGCCACCGCCGACGCGGCCGGCGAGGAGTCGCGTGCCGTGACCGAACGGATCACGTCCACCCTCGAGTCCGCGCTGCGGCTGATGTTGCTCGACGCCCTGTCCGCCGCCGCCGAGGAGATCACCCGCGACCTCGCGCCCGGCTCCGTCGACGTGCGCCTGCGCGGACGCGAACTCGGGTTCCACGTCGACCTCCCGCCGCGCCCGGAAGCCGAGCCCGTACCCGCGGCACCCGAGCCCGTCGACGACGACGGCACCACGACCACCCGCATCAACCTGCGCCTGTCCGAACAGCTCAAGGCCCGCATCGAGGAGGCCGCGTCCCGGGAGCGGATGTCGGTCAACGCCTGGATCGTGCGGGCCGCCGCGACCACGCTCGCCGCGGGCGAACGCGCCCGGGTCGACCAACGCTCCGGCGACCGCGGCCGGTTCACCGGCTGGGTTCGCTGACCGGCGCAAACGTCCGCCAGACACCGTTCGAGGGGACAGCCATGCCCATTTTCGACTCGCCCGACCCGATCTCCGTGAACCTGGAGCTGGTGCAGGCGGACATCCGGCTCGTCGCGTCCGACCGCGTCGACACCCTGGTCGAGGTCCGCCCGTTCGACCCCGACCTGGCCCTCGACGTCACCGCCGCCGAGCAGACCCGCGTCGAGTTCACCGGCGGCACGCTCACCGTGCGCTCGGCGCGCACGTGGACCTTCGTGTCCCGCGTCGGCACCATCGAGGTCACCCTGGAGGTGCCGACCGGCTCACGGGTGCAGGCCACCGGAGCCGTGTGCGAGTTCCGCTCCGGCGGCCGGCTCGGCGAGTGCCGGATCAAGGCCGCGTCCGGCGCCATCTCCGTCGAGGACACCGGACCGCTGACCGCGGTCTCGGCGAACGGCGCGGTCTCGGCCGGGTTCGTCGACGGCGACCTGCACGTGGACGCCGGCTCCGGCGACGTCCGGGTGCGCCGGGCCGGCGGCGAGGTCCGGATCAAGGCCGGCAACGGCGACGTCTCGCTCGGCGAGGCCGAACGGGACGTGCGGGTGCGGTCGTCCAACGGCGACGTCTTCGTCGACCGCGCGCACGCCGGCGTCGACGCCAAGACCTCGAACGGCGACGTCCGCATCGCCGAGGTGATCCGCGGCGACGTCGTCGTGGAGACGGCGTCGGGCGAACTCGAGGTCGGCTTCCGCGACGGCACGGCCGCGTGGCTCGACCTGCACACCTACTCGGGACGGGTGCGCAACACGCTCACCGACACCGAAGGCCCGACCGGGACCGACGAGAAGGCCCGGGTCCGGGCCCGCACCTACTCCGGCGACATCGTGATCCGCCGGTCCTGGCTCTAGGTCGTGTTCCGGCATTCGGAATACGGACCAACACACCATCTGGAGGGGAACATGACCACGCCTGCCATCGCGGCCACCGGGCTGCGTAAGGCGTACCGCGACAACGTGGTGCTCGACGGTATCGACCTGGAGGTCGCGGCCGGCACCGTGTTCGCGCTGCTCGGCCCCAACGGCGCCGGCAAGACGACGACCGTGCGGATCCTGTCCACGCTGATCCGCGCCGACGGCGGCACGGCCTCGGTCGCGGGCCACGACGTGACCACCGACGCCGACGCGGTCCGCCGCGCGATCGGTGTCACCGGCCAGTTCTCGGCCGTGGACGACCTGCTCACCGGCCGGGAGAACCTGCTCCTCATGGCCGACCTCAACCACCTCGGCCGCGCCGAGGGGCGTCGCCGCGTCGCGGACCTGCTCGACCGGTTCGACCTGGTGGACGCGGCGACCAGGGCCGCGTCGACCTACTCGGGCGGCATGCGCCGTCGGCTGGACCTGGCGATGAGCCTGATCGGCGACCCGCGGGTGCTGTTCCTCGACGAGCCGACCACGGGGCTGGACCCGCGCAGCCGCCGCACCCTGTGGCAGGCGGTGCGCGACCTCGTCGCGGCCGGCGTCACGGTCTTCCTCACGACCCAGTACCTGGAGGAGGCCGACCACCTCGCGGACCGGATCGCGGTGCTCGACGGCGGCCGGATCGTCGCGCAGGGCAGCGCCGACGAGTTGAAGCGGCTCGTGCCCGGCGGTCACGTCGAACTGCGCTTCACCGACCTCGCCACGCTCGACACCGCCGCCCGCGCGCTGGGCGAGGTGGCCCGCGACGAGGACTCGCTCGTGCTCCAGGTCTCCCACGACGGCGGCGTGCGCGCGCTCAAGACCCTGCTCGACCGGCTCGACGACGCGGCCGTCGACGTCGAGGGCCTGGCTGTGCGCACGCCCGACCTCGACGACGTCTTCCTCGCCCTCACCGACAAGGAGTCCCGGCGATGAGCTTGGCCACCACCGTCTCCGATTCCGCGACCATGTTGCGCCGCAACCTGCGGCACACGCTGCGCAACCCGGTCACGCTGTTCGGGTCGCTCGCGTTCCCGATCATCATGCTGCTGCTGTTCGTCTACGTGCTGGGCGGCGCGTTCGAGGTCGGCGGCGACTACCTCGACTACGTCGTGCCCGGCATGCTCGTGCTGAGCATGGGCTACGGCGTGACCTACACGGCGATCAGCGTCTCCGGCGACGTGCTCGGGGGCATCGTCGACAGATTCCGGACCATGGCCGTGTCGCGGGCGGCGGTGCTGACCGGGCACGTCGTCGGCACGCTGCTGCGGACGGCGGTGTGCACGGCGCTCATGGTCGGCGTGACGCTGCTGATGGGATTCCGACCCGACGCCACCGTCGTGGAGTGGATCGCCGCCCTCGGCGTGGTGGCCATGCTGGTCTTCGCGATCACCTGGTTCACCGTCGCGCTCGGCCTGGCCGCCGGCTCCGCGGAAGGGGCGAGCTTCGCGGCGTTCCCCTTGACGTTCCTGCCTTTCCTCAGCAGTGCGTTCGTGCCGCCGGAGACGATGCCGGCCGCCGTGCGGGCGTTCGCCGACCACCAGCCGTTCACGCCGGTGATCGAGACGCTGCGGGGTTTGCTCACGGGTACCCCGATCGGGCACAGCGCGTGGATCGCCGCGCTGTGGTGCGCGGGCATCGCCCTGGTGGGCTACCTGTGGGCGCGGGCGAGGTTCACCCGCGACCCGTCGAAGTAGTCCACCGGGGCCTCTGGGCAGAGGGAGGCCGAGGGTGGACGGAATCTGGTGGGACCTCGCGTTGGTCGGCGTGCTGGTGCTGGTCAACGCGGTGTTCTCGGGCAGCGAGATGGCACTGGTCTCGTTGCGCGAAGGGCAGGTGCGGGCGTTGGAGCGCGAGGACGGCCACCGGGCGCGCACCCTGGTCCGCCTGGCCCGTGACCCCAACCGGTTCCTGGCCACGATCCAGATCGGCATCACCCTGGCCGGCTTCCTGGCCTCGGCGGCGGCGGCCGTGTCGCTGGCCGCGCCCCTCGTGCCGCTGCTGTCGTTCCTCGGCGGTGCGGCGAACCCGGTCGCCGTGGCGTTGGTGACCATGGTGCTCACGTTCTTCACGTTGGTACTGGGCGAACTCGCGCCCAAACGCCTGGCCATGCAGTACGCGCTGCCGTGGGCGTTGCTCGCGGCCCGTCCGCTGGACGTGCTGTCGACGGTGTCCCGGCCGGTGGTGTGGCTGCTCAGCACGTCGACCGACGTGGTGGTCCGGGTGTTCGGCGGCAACCCCGAGGCCGACGGCGACCAGCTCTCGCCCGAGGAACTGCGCGACCTGGTCGACACCCAGCGGCACCTGAACCAGGAGCAGCGCGAGATCATCACCGGGGCGTTGGAGATCCACGAACGCCGGTTGCGCGAGGTCCTGGTGCCGCGCCGGGAGGTCTTCACGCTCGCGGCGGACCTGCCCGTGGCGCGGGCGCGGGCGGAACTCGCCGCGTCGGGCTTCTCGCGGGCGCCGGTCGTGCGGACCGGGCACCTCGACGACGTGATCGGCGTCGTGCACCTGCGCGACCTGCTGGCCGACGACACCACGCTGGAGCGGGCGTCCCGGGACGCGCTCGTGCTGCCGGACTCGGTGCGCGTCGCGGACGCGTTGCGGCACTTCAAGTCCGAGCGCGAGCAGCTCGGCCTGGTGGTGGACGAGCACGGCGCGGTCGGCGGGATCGTGACGTTCGAGGACCTGCTGGAGGAGGTCGTCGGCGAGATCTACGACGAGTCCGACCGCGACGTGGCCGCCGTCCGGTCGGAGGCGGACGGGTCGCTGGTGCTGCCCGGCACGTTCCCGATGCACGACCTGCCCGACGTCGGCGTGGACCTGCCGGACGCGCCGGACGGCGACTACACCACGATCGCCGGCCTGGTGCTCGTGGAGCTCGGCCGCATCCCGGAGGGACCGGGCGACGAGGTGACCGTGTCGGCCTGGCGGGTCGAGGTGCTCGACGTGGCCCACCACGCCATCACGTCGGTACGCCTCACACCCCGGTCCTGAGCTTGCCGTTCCGGCAACGGGATGCGTGCTTTCGGCGGGTGGGCGGGCACAGTGGGGCCGGTCAGCCGCCGAACGAGGGGAACCTGTCGTGACCGAGCAGTTCGACGCCGCGTTCTGGGACGAGCGCTACCGGTCTCGGGACGCGATCTGGAGCGGACGGGCCAACCCGCAGCTCGTCGCCGACGTCGCCGCACTGCCGCCGGGGACCGCGCTCGACGTGGGCTGTGGCGAGGGCGGCGACGCCCTCTGGCTGGCCGAGCACGGCTGGGAGGTCACGGCGGTCGACTTCGCGCCGACCGCCCTGGCCCGCGCCGAAGCCCGCGCCGACTCGCTCGGCCTGGGCGGGCGGATCACCTGGACGCGGGCGGACGTGACCGCGCTGCCCGCCGACCTCGGGCCGTTCGACCTGGTGTCGGCCCAGTTCATGCACCTGCCGGGGGCCGAGCGCACCACGTTGGTCCGGGCGTTGGCCGGGCTGGTCGCGCCCGGCGGCACGCTGCTGTTCGTCGGCCACCACCCGCTCGACCTGGAGAACCCGGAGATCGGCCGCCCGGACCGGGCCGATCTGATGTTCACGGCCGAGCAGGTCGCGGCCGGTCTGGACGACGGCTGGCGGATCGTCGCGGAGACGCGCGCCCGCGTCGTCGACGGCCTGACCGTGCACGACGCCGTGCTCAACGCCCGACGTCACTCGCCCTCGGTGCGCGCCAGGTAGGCCGAGTACGGGATCGAGGTGCTCATCTCGGCCAGCCGCGCCCGCACCTGCGCGAGCCGGTCGGGCAGCGTCCGCTGTGTCTCCGCGATCCGCCACCGGTAGGTGCGGAACGCGAACTCGACGCCACCGACGTAGAACAACAGGGCGGTGGCGACGCCGGCCGCCCACCACAGCAGGTCGGCGGCGCCGATCCCGGCCGTCGCCGCGTGCACGATCAACGCGATGGTCAGGATGGCGACCGCGCACGCCACGCCGCCGACGTGCAGCGCGTTCAGGTACGGGTTGCGGGTCCGCCACCAGCGGACCCGGCCCCGTTCCGCGTCCGCGGCCATGATCGCCACGACCTCCTCGACCCGGTCGAGCACCAGTTCGGCGGTCCGCCGCCGGGCCAGCGGCAGGGGCCTGGTCCACCCGTCCCGACCGCGATCGAGGTGACGCCGGAGGTGGATCAGTTCGGACTGCACCCAGAACCCGGTGGGCCGGCCGGTGAAGTAGGGCCAGTGCCGCCGCGAGTCCTGCTTGCGCACCCACCCGATGGCGGTGACCAGGAGCGTGCCGATCCAGACGACGATCACCAGTCCCACGGTGGGGGCCGACAGGCCGCCCGCCGACACCACGACGAGCAGCAGCAACAGGAAACCCGAGAACATCAGCCCGAGCCCGAACACCACGTAGGACTTCTCCTCGGTGTTGCGCTCGATCGCGTCGTTGAGCCACTGCATCGGGCGGCGGAGCGCGAACTCGGTCCCGGCGATGCCGAACACGACGAACAGCGGCAGCCCCGGGATCACCGCGAACACCGCGAGGTACGGGCCCACCCCGGCGACGTGGAACCTCTCGGAGAGCAGGTCCGCGGCCGGGGCGACCACGCCGAACAGCACGAGGACGATCGCACCCGCCACGGCGACGGCCAGCCGTCCCCGGTCGGGCACCTGCTCGACCGTCAGCGGCTCCTCCTCGTCGGGTGCGACGCGCAGCCCGATCTCGGCGGCGAGCGCCTGGACGCCTTGGTCGAACCTGCCCAGCCGCAACGGCACGGCCTGGGCGTCGGCCAGTCCCCGGATGTCGTCCGGGAGGTCGCGGTGCCCGGGCAGTTCGGCGTCCCCGATCAGCACCGGGACCACCTCCTTGCCGGCGGCCAGCGCCTCGGCGATCTCGTACCGCACCCAGTCCTTGCGCGTCCCCTCCCTGGCCCGCAGATCGGCGAGCCAGTTCTCGTGGACGACCACCACGACGACCATCGCCTCGGTGATGCGCCGGCGCAGCATGTCGGAATACCGCCGGCCCGGCGGCAGGGTCGTGTCGAAGTAGACCGTGCCCGTCCCGAGCAGGCCCGCGAGCCGCTCGGCCAGCGCTTCGGCGGCCAGGGCGTGCGGGAGCAGGCGGCCGTCCGCGTCGCGCTGGCGGTAGTTGACGAACACCTTCACGCCGATGATTGTGGCGCGTCGGGCGGTCAGGACGCGGGACGCCACCCCAGTGCCGGGCCGAGCCGCGTGGCGATGTCGGTGAGGATCTGGGTGTAGTCGTCCTCGTCGAAGACGAACGGCAGGGCGAACGCGACCTCGGTGACCTCGCGGAACGCGGCGTGGGCGTGGAGCCGTTCGGCGATCTCCGCCGAGGTGCCGACGATGTCGGGTGCGAACAGGAGTCGGCCGGGGCCTTGGGGTTCGGCCGTGCGCGGGAGGCGTTCTTGCGCGTACGCCTCGTATTTCGCGCGCTGCTGCGGGCTCGCGGAGTCGGTCGGGATCACGACCAGGCCCTGCGAGACGCGGGCCGCGTCGCCGTCCGGGTGGTGCGCGCGGAACTCCCGGATCAGGGCGAGTTGGATCTCGGCGAAGTCGTGCGGGCCGGGCTGTTCGGCCTTGACCACGCTGCTGGACAACAGGTTCAGGCCGTTCTCGCCCGCCCAGCGCGCGGACCGCAGGCTGCCGCCGCCGTACCAGAGCCGCGAACCGAGGCCGGGGGAGTGGGGCTGGACGCGGTCGGAGAACACCTCGAACCCCTCCACGCCGCGGAAGTCCGACGCGCGGGCGCCGCGCACCAGGTCGACCAGCCGGCGCGCGCGGCCGTAGCCGAAGTCCTCGTGGTCGGCGGTGTCCGGGTAGAGCGCGTGCTTGACGTGGTCGAGGTGTCCGGGCGGGCCGACGCTGAACCCGGCGTCGAGGCGACCGCCGGACAGGACGTCGACCGTGGCCAGGTCCTCGGCCAGGCGCAACGGGTTCTCCCAGCCCAGCGGCGTGACCGCCGTGCCGAGGTTGATGCGCGACGTGCGCTGCGACGCCGCCGCGAGGACCGCGATCGGCGACGAGATGCCGTACTGGAGGTGCCGGTGGCGTACCCACGCGTTGTCGAAGCCGAGTCGTTCGCCGAGTTCGACCATCCGCAGCGTGCGCTCGTGACCGGGGCCCGGATCGGTGCCGTCGAACAGTCCGATGGTCAGGAAACCCAGTCGGCGCAACGGTTTCCGGTTCGTGGGCACGGCGACTCCCTGCTCGGGTGGACTGGACCTGAGTCTGGCACCGCTTCGGCGGCGGGGTGCGGGTGTCCCACTTGGCGGTACGGCGGGAACAGATCGGACACGCGGTGTGTTCGCCACTGGTCCGAATCGGTGAACTTCGGAGATCACGCCAGGTCGGTTCGGGCAATGCCTGGCACCGCTTCGTCAATCCGTATCGGTGATCGCCCGTTCGGCCGTCAGCCTGGGGCGTCTCGATTCGCGCCACGGGCGCCCGCGATCGAAAGAGGATGCATGTTACGTCGCTTGGCGGCTGTCGTCCCCGTGCTGATGCTCGTGGCGTGCGGAAGCCCGACGCCCGAACCCGCGCCGCACGTCGGCACCACGGGTGCCCCCATCACGGACGGCCCGCTGTACGACCCGCCGAAGTCGTTCGCCGATCAGGGCGTCTCCCTGACGAAGGACCGGAAAGCGTTGGTGGGCAACGAAGCCGCTTTCACGATCACCGCGAAGGAGGGCTCCAGCTCCGATGCGGCGCTGAACGTCCGGGCGATCGCCCTCGTCGACGGTGTCGAGCGGTGGGTGGCCAAGACGCCGGTGGAACGCGGTCCCGGCGATCCGATCCGGTTGTCGGGCGGTCAGGTCGTGTGGGCGGGTCTGGCCCGGGGGTCGAACGGTTTCGACCTGGTGGTCGGCGGTTTGGACGCCAGGACCGGAAACCAGACGTGGACTGCGCGGACCGCCTACCCGGGCGGCGCGTCGCCCCAGGAGACGCGGACGAGCGTTGTCGCGGCGAACGACGCTTTCGTCGCGGTGGTGGCGGGGTCGTTCGGCGCGCTGGTCGACGTGCGTGCCTCGTCGGCGACCGCCCTGCCCGCCGGATTCGTGCCGGTGGGCTTGGACGACCGCATCGTGGTGGGCCTGCGGACGTCCGGTGCGGGCACGATCGCGCAGGGGCTGGACGTGGGCACCGCGAAGGTGCGTTGGACCGGCTCCGCGCCGGTGCGCGACCTTCGTGCCGCGGTGGTGGTGCCCGGACTCGCGCAGTTCGTGGAGGACGTGCCGGCTGAGCCTCGGACTTTGTTGTTGGGAACGGGAGACGGGGGTGTGCGGGCGACCCTTCCTGAGTCCCCGTCGTGCAGTCCGGCCGCTCAGGACGTGGTGGTCTGCGTGAGTTACCACGACGTCACGGCCTTGGATCTGGCCGGTACGAGACTGTGGACGCTGCCCGACACGTCGACGGGTCGGCTGAATCCCGAGGTGGCGGCCGTTTACGCGGGGTTGGTGTACGGACGTGCGCATGGCGGCACGATCCTTGATGCCCGTACGGGTCGCGACGTGGCGACCGGCGTCGGCCGGGTCCCCGACGCCATCGTCCCCGGCTACGGCGTCCGCAGGGACGACATGACCGGCTTGACGTCCTACCGCGCCACCGGCTGACCCTGGGCGGCCCGCGCGGTGCCTGAACGCACATTTCGTGGTGTCTGAACGCACGACTCGCGGTGTCAAGAACCGCAGGGGAAATCGAGCCACTCGCCCGGCGGCACGCCGGCTCGGACCTCGTCCAGGTTCGCCAGGATCTCGTCCAACCGTCCCGGATCGGCCAAGTACTCCAACACCGCCCGGTGGAACGCCGTGCGCATGGTCGGCGGCATGAGATCGGAGGCGTCGAAGCAGAACGTCCCGGGCTCGGTGAGCTTCCCCGAAACCCGCTTCGCCACGTCATCCGGATAGGCCGCCGGAGGCACCCGCCGATTCACCGAGTACGCACCCCCCGACCCCGGCCAGATCGCCGAAGCCGAAGCCGAAGCCAGAAAGGCCATGAGCCGTCGAGCCTGCGGCGTGTCGTTGAACATCGCCGCCAGGTCCGCGGCCACCGCCTTCGCCGGCCTGCCTTCGCCGAAGGGGGGCACCTCGAAGAAGTCGTAGTCGATTCCGGCCTTCGGCTTGGTCTCGTACCCCTGGTAGCCGCCTGCGGCGAACGTCCCTTGGAGTTCGAGCAGACAGCCGGGTGGGTCGGTGAACAACCCGCGCCCCGCGTCGCCGAAGTCGGTCAGCAACGCCCCGCGTGCACCGCCCCGCACCAGGTCGGGGCCTGCCAGCGCGCCCCAGGTCTCCCATGCCGCCCGCACCGGCGAGGACGCCCACGTCAACCGCCCGGCGGTCCAGTCCTGGTACAGCGCGGGCCCGGACAACCGCAGCAGCAGGGTCTCTACCCAGTCCGTACCGGGCCACCCCGAGTACGGACTGGCGCCCATGCCCACGCACCACGGCGTGACCCGTGTCCGCCGCACCAACGCCTGGAGTTCCGCACCGCGCGCGGGCTTGGGCTCGATCAACTCCTTGGGGTTGAACCAGATCACGCCTTTCAAGTCGGCCTTCACCGCGAGCCCGTACTGGCGGTCGGTGGCCGCCCGTTCCAGCTCCAGCCACTGGTCCCCGTACTCCTCGCGGTGTCCGGGCAGCACGTCGTCGAGCGGGTGCAGATAGCCGCGCTTGGCGTACGTGGCCAGCTCGCCGGGACTGGGGAAGATCACCAGATCGGGCGGATCGCCCTGCTGCACCTCGGATTCCAGGACCTGGCCCAGTGCCCGCGTGCCGATGTAGTCGACCTCGATGCCCGTCTGCTCCTCGAACGCGTCGAGCACGCGGCGGAACTTGGCCTCCTCGGCGCCGCTCCACGAGGCCAGGATCGTCACGGTCGCCGTGCTGCCCGGAGCCGTGCACCCGGACAGCACCAGGAGGACCACCAGCACCAGGTTCCTCATCGCGGCTCGTACCGGTATTCCGCGAGGCGGGGCCGGAACCCGGACCACACCGCCACCAGGACCAGGACCCCCGCGACCGGCACGAGCGGTTCCACGCCGGCCATGCGGTCGGCGGCGGCGATCCGCTCGTTGACCGCCTTCACGCGGGTCGTCAGCTCGTGCTCGGCCACCGCCTCGACCCGCGGCACGGCCGGCAGTCCGGCGACGAACCGGTCCACGGTCTCACCGCACACGCGTTCGCACGTCCTGGTCACGAGCCCGCGCAACTCCCGCTGACCGCGGTCGCCGGCGACCGCGGCCCGTTGCGCCCACGCATCGGTCACGCCGCGCAGTTCGCCGGCCGCCACCTCGGCCCGGTACTGGGCCAGGACGCCGAACACCACCACCGCGCACAGCCCCAGGAGCGCGCCGCACCCCAGCAGCAGCGGCACGTTCCACCGCCGCCGGAACCGCCGCCTCAGATACCGCTGCGCCAGCACCAGCCGCACACCCAGCACCAGCGCGGCCACGGCCAGGAGACCGATCCACACCGGCGCCGCCAGGCTTTCCCCGAGCTGCCGGTCGAGCGCCTCCCGCTGCACGCGGGCCAACTGGTCCAACTCGGCCAGCACGCCGATCCCGGGTGCGTGCACCAGGCGTGAGGCGTACCAGAGATCGACGTCGGCCAGCGTCGAGCGTTGCCGGTAGTGCGCGTCGGCCTGGGCGATCCAGCCGGTGTAGGCGACCAGCAGGCCCTCCACCAGTTGGATCTGCCGACTGCCCTCGGCCGCCGCCACGTTGTGCTCGGCCACCCGCGTCAGACTCTGGCTCGCCACCGCGATCCGGTTCTGGTAGCGGTCGCCCGGCCCGGCCAGCTTCGCCTCGCCCGAGTCGAAGGCGTCGATCGCGAACGCGTCCGCCTCGGCCAGCGCGGCGTGCGCGGCGGTCGCCTCCAGCACGGCGGGCGCGCCGCGCGCGAGCACCTGCCCGATCCGGTCGTGCACGTCCCGCACCACGAACCACGACGCGGCGACGACGAGTCCCGTCACGACCAGCAGCACGGCCCGCAGCCGCAGCAGGTCCCGCCGGGTCGTCGACCCGGTCACGCGTCCGCCCCGATCGACCGCCCGCACGCCACGCAGAACCGCGCTCCCGGCGGGCACACGTGACAGCAGTGCGCGCACACGACGTCCGGCCCGGACGCCTCGCCGGCGGTGTCGACGTCGCGCACCTGGCTGGACATCACGGAACTCATCGCGAGCGCGAGCAGGTCATGCGGCGACACCGCGGTCTTGACCCGCACCTTGCCGTCGGCCGGGTCGCCGACCACGTCCACCAGCCGGGCCAGCCGGTCGAGCACGTGCCCGTTGCCCAGTCCGGACGCCAACGCGATGGCCCGTCCCCACTCCTGTTCGGCACGGGCGGCGTCGCCGACGTCGTACGCGTCGTAGCCCGCCATCACCGCGAGCCCCATCTCGCTCTGGCCGGTGTAGTGCGCCACGGCCGGGTGCAGGACGCTCGACAGCCGCAGGTCCTCGGTCCGGTGCACGCGCACCGGGACCGGACCGGCGACCGGGTGCGGCACGTCCCCGTCGAGCACGACCAGGTCCACGCGCGCGGCCTGCACCTCCTCGTCCGGCGGCACGGTGCCGCGGTCGATGTCCAGGCACACGTGGAAGTCCCGGGTCTCCGCGCCCCACGCCCCGGTCGGCAGGACGGTCGTGCGCGCGTCGACGACCACGCCGAACGACGTGAGGTCCGACCGGGTCGGCAGCACCTGCTTGACGAACCGCAGCCGCGCGAACGGCGCCGTGCGCACCCGCACCCGCACGTCGGGCAGCACCCGGCCCATGGCGGCCCGGGTCATGGCGGCGAAGTCGGCGACCAGGTCGTCGACGTCCTCCACCGCGTCGGCGGTGCCGTGCAGGGCCTGCACGATGGCCATCAGTTCCTCGGGCGCCCAGTCCACGCCGATGCCGCGCGCGTCGCACACGAAGCGGCCCGCGCACTCCGCGAGCACCGCCTTCAACTGCTCGGAGGTCTCGTGCTCGTTGCGGCCGTCGGTGAGCAGCATGACGTGCCGGACGGCCGCCGGGTGCGCGGCGAGCAGCCGGTTCGCCAGGCGCAGCCACGTGCCCATGGCCGTGCCGCCGATCGCGGTCAGGTCGCGCAGCGCGCGTTTGGCCGCCGTGCGCGACGTCGGGTCCGCCGGCACGAGCCCGACGTCGGCGGGGAAGACCTTGGTGGCGGTGTCCGTGCCCGCCACGATCGCGAAGTGCACGCCGTCGCGCATGGCGTCCACGGCCGCCGCCGCGGCCCGTCGGGCGCCCGCGAGTTTCGTCGGCGGGTAGTGCATCGAACCGGAGCAGTCGATCGCGATCACCTCGGCGGCCTCGGGCACGGTGGTCTCCGGGCCGTCGGGTCCCTGCGCGGCCACGGTGAGCACGGCGTGCATCTCGCCGTCGTGCGGCGAGAGGTACTCGTTCTGGCCGACGGACAGGGAGATCTGCGGTCGGGTCATCGCGCCGTCCTCGGTCGGATCGTGTTGGCCAGGTCGACGAGCACGCCGTGCGCCCGCGCGGAGCGGGCCTGCCGGGACAGTTCCCGGTACGACTGTTCGAGCAGCACGCGCAGTCCCGGCACGTCCGGCCGGGCGCCGAACACCTCCCCGGGGTACAGGGCGTCGGGGTCGCCGAGGTCGAACGCGGCCTCGCGCACCACCGCCGTGAGGCGCGTCCGGGACTCGTCGCCGTCCAGGTACAGCGCCGCCAGCCGGTACGCCGCCTCGCGCAGGTCGCCGGGTGCGGGCGGCGTGTCGCCCAAGTGTCCACAGAGGACGGACACGGCGGCGACGCGGGCGGCGTCGTGGTGGCGGGCCACGGTCGGCACGCCGTCGAGCACGGCCACCGCGCCCGCCCGGTCGCCGCGGCCCAGCCGCAGTCGGACCAGGCCGAACGCCGCGCTGCCGTTGGCCGGGTCGCGCCGCCACACCGCCTCGTAGAGCTGTTCGGCCCGGCGGTCCGCGCCCGCGTGCTCGGCGCAGTACCCGAGCGCGAGCTTGGGCGCGTCCTCGCCGGGCACCGCCTCGTACACCGCGTCGAACGCGGACGCGGCGCGCTTCACGTCGCCCAGCGCCAACGCCAGCAGCCCGCGGTGCCAGGACGACCGCCACCCGTCGCGGTCGGGTCCGACCACGTCGGGCAGCTCGGGTGTGGTCCCACCCACCGCGAGGTGGGCGCGGAACCGCGCGTACCGGGCCTCGACCGTGTCCGGCACGGTCGCCAGCTTCGCCACCAGCCGCCGCGGGTCCGAGGCGCCCGCCGCGACCACCGCGCCGACCACGTCCGCGGCCTCGTCGTCGGGGTCCACGCGGGGCACGGGCAGGCCGACCGCGACGGCGCCCGGCTCGGGACGCCCGTCGGGCAGCGAGTCGCCCGTGCCGCGGTGCCCGTCCCCGGTCCAGCGGGCCAGTGGCGGCACGGCGCCGAGCCCGGCGTCGAGCAGCACGCCGGTCGGCGCGAACAGCCGGGACCGCTCGGGCCTCGGCTCGCCGTCGCGCAGCGACGCCACCTCCCGGTGCACGCCGTCGAGCTGGTCGAGCAGCGCCCGCGCCGAGCGGAACCGCCGGTCCGGGTCGGAGTGGAAGGCGCGCTCGCGCAGGCGTCGGAACGACTCCAGTCCGATCGCCAGTGGGTCGGCGTCCCCGGTCCGGGCGGCGTCCTCGCTCACCCGGTACAGCTCCTCCATCATCCGCCCGACCGTGTACAGGTCCGTGTCCACGGTGAGGCCGCGCTCGTCGATCTCCCGCCGGTCGACCTGGTAGCCGGGCGTGCCGATGATCGCGCCGGACCGGTCGCCGATCCGCCGGACCGCGCCCAGGTCGATCAGCTTCACCCGGCTCTCGTGCTCGCCCCGGTTGCCCGGCCGCACGATCACGTTGTCCGGCTTCATGTCGCAGTACAGAAAACCGCGGTCGTGCAGGTACTCGAACGCCTCCAGCACGTGCCGCACGCACGTGAGCACGTGCTCGACCCGCAGCGGCTCGGCGCCGAACCGGCCCGCGCGGCCGATCTCGCCCAGCGACAGGCCGTCGACGTACTCCATCACGATGTAGTCGCGCGACTGGCCGGTGCGCTCGTCCGGGTGCGACACGAAGTCCGAGATCCGCACGATGTCGCGGTGGTCCAGCGTGGTCAGCGCGCGCCGCTCCACCGCGGCCAGGCCCGGGTCGGACGCGTCGATCAGTCCTTTGAGGACGACGTACCGGTGGTCGAGGTGGGTGTCGCGGGCCAGGTAGACCCAGCCGACGCCGCCGTGCGCGAACGGCCCGAGCACCTCGTACTGGCTCGCCACCGCGGTGCCGGGCGCGAGCGCCGGGCGGAACGAGTAGGGATGGCCGCAGCCATGGCAGAAGCCCTCGGCCAGGCCGGGCCGGCCGCCGCGCGCCCGGCCGACCGGCTCCCGGCACCGGCCGCAACTGCGGCGGTGCTCGGCGACCTGCGGATCGTGCTTCACGAGGCTGGGCGCGTCGGGAACTCGAACACCGGCAGCGAACGCAGACCGCCGGTCGTGCGCCGTCCGGCCGGCGGCGGCGCGACCGGTCGTGGTGTGCCGTCGGGCCTGCGGAAGCACGTGTCGCAGAAGCCGGTGTCCTCCACGGTGCCGCCGCAGTCGGGGCGGGGGCACCGGTCGGCGGTCACGGGTCGGCCCTTCGGCCGACCGCCAGCCCGTACTCGCGGACCGCGTTCCCGGCCGCGCCGGGGTCGAACGGCGTCGCCGCCAGCGCGTGGTCGGCGACCCGGTACAGCGCGGTCAGCTCCGGGTCCTCGGCCAGCCCGGCGCGGTGTGCTTTGGCCTGGTAAGCCTCGAGCAGGCCGCGTAACTCGCGGCGTTCGTCGGGCGGGTCGACGGGCAGGGCGGCCACCCGGGCGGTGAGCCGGTCCAGCCGGTCGCGGGCCTTCTCGACGCCGAACTCCCGGACGATGCCGCGGATCGCGGTGACCCGTCGGCGCAGCCCGGTCGTGCGCTCGTCGAACCGGCCGCCGCGGGTGATCCACCGGCTCAGGCAGCCCAGGCGCTGGTCGACCTCCCACGCGCGGGCGGCGTCGAGCGCGGGGGAGGAGGCGCGGCGATAGCCGAGCACGAGCCGGGTGCCGTGCGCGGCCAGCGGGCGCAGCACGTCGGCGAGCAGCGCCTCCGGGTCGGTGGCGTCGTCGACCGCGTCCACCACGACGGTCATGGCGGGCACGCCCGCGCGCACCAGGTCGGACGAGCGGACACCGGCCTCGACGTCGATCCCGGTGCGGGCCACGACCCGGCGGGCGACCTCCTCGGGCGTGCGCCCGGACGCGTCCACCGCGAGGTCGATGCCGCCGACCCGGTCCGCGTCCGCGCGGCGCGACTCGCGGTCGGCGCGGGAGACCAGCCGGTACAGCTCGTGCCGGTCCGCGCCCGCGACCGTGATCACCAGGTCGCCCAGCGCGGCCCGGTCCAGCCAGTCGGCGAGCGCCCTGGCCACGTCGGGCAACTCCACCGCGGGGTCGAGGCGGTCGCTGAACACCTTGTCGGCGGCGGATTCGCCGGTCACCCAGCGGGCGACGTCGGGCACGTGCGCGACGATCGTCTCGACCGGGCTCAGCCACGACCGCGTCGAACCGTCCGTGCGGTCCCGCTTGACGACGATGCCCAGCACCGCGCCGGTCCGGTCGTCGACCACGCCACCGCCGTGGAATCCCGGTTCCAGCCGGGGTTCGGCCGCGGTCCGGCCGCGCATCTCCAACCACTCCGCGCCCGGCCCGGTGCGCCCGGCCAGGTGCAGGCGTGCCCACACGCCGTCACCGCGCGCGTCGGGATAGCCGTAAGTGTGCACGAGCCGGTCGAAGCTCAACGCCGTGCGACGCAGCACGGCACCGGCCGCGGGCAGGTCCTCGTCGAGTTCCAGCACGGCCACGTCGCCGCGGCCGTCCGGTCCCGGCGGCACCCACCAGCCCGGCACCACGCGGGCGGCGACCGGTGCGGCACCGACGCGGCCGGCGAGCGTGTGCGCCAGGCCGAAGACCGCGTGTGCGCAGGTGAGGACGTGCCGCGTGCCGAGCTGGACGCCGGCGCCGAGCACGGAGCCGGTCCCGTCGACGAGGCGCAGCCGCCACGGTTCGGGTCCCCCTCGCCCTGCCACCACGGCTGGAACATACGGGGACCGGCCGGGGGGTCGGGACCGCTCGTCGGCCAACCGCTCAAATGGCCTAGCCGGCAGGCCGATGCTCACGCAGGCGTGCCGAATTAGTGCGGACATCCCCCTGTCCGTGTCTGTATATTCGGATACGGATAATCACCTGAGGGGAGCGGATCATGACCGACGGGATCGCCGAGTGGGGTCGCGAGCTGGCACGGGCGTGGGAGCGCGGCGACGCGACGGCCTACGCCGACGCGTTCACCGAGGACGCCGAGTACGTGGTGTTCGACGGCCGGCGGCTCAGCGGTCGCCGGGAGATCGAGGACGCCCACCGGTGGCTGTTCTCCGGACCGCTCAAGGGTTCCCGCCTCGTGGGCACGACCGAGGTCGACGTCCCGCCGCGCTTCCTGCGGCCGGACGTGGCGGTCCTCGTGTCCGGGGGCGCCGTGGCGGGTCCGGACGGCGGGGTGCCGGCGGGGGCGGCGTCCGTGCAGACCTCCGTGCTGGTCCGGGAGGACGGCCGCTGGCGGTGCGCGTCGTTCCAGAACACCCGCGTCACGTTCCGGGAGGGGTGACCTCGCCCCCCGGGCAGGCTGCCGCGGGCGGGTTCCGGGTGTGACCGGGAGCCGCGGACGTGCGATCGACCGTTCCGCTGAACGGTGATGGCCTCGGTACCGACCAGGCCCTGGCCGATGTCCTCCGTGTCGCCTCGGCCCGGGCGTGCGGCGTCCGGGGGTGGATCGGCCCCACCCCCGGACCGGCCGATCTCACGCGGTGTCCGCGATCACCTCCGGCGTCGGCAGGTCGATCCAGCTCAACGCCACGTAGGTGCGCGCCATCGTCTCCGGCGTGAGGCGGATGCCCGTGCCGTCGACCACCAGGTCGCCGTACTTCGCCATCCGTTCCAGGTACGCGTGGACATCGGGTCGTTCGCACGCACGTCGCAGGGACACCCCCGTGCGTTCCTGGAACAGCCGCGCGTCCACGCCCTCGCGGGTGGTGAGCGCCTGCGCCAGGAAGTGCTTCACCAGGTTGTCGCTCCCGGCCGGCACGTCGACGTCGAACGCGGTCGGGTTGTCGTTGAACCGGGCGAGCCGGCCCTTCGTCGTGGCCAGGTACCGTTGGCGCACCAGGGAGTTGGCCCCGGCGCCGAACCCGATCCAGTCCATCTTGAGCTGGTAGTACGCCTCGTCGGACAGGCAGTGCGGGCCGC
This sequence comes from Saccharothrix violaceirubra, assembly GCF_014203755.1. Classification (NCBI taxonomy): domain Bacteria; kingdom Bacillati; phylum Actinomycetota; class Actinomycetes; order Pseudonocardiales; family Pseudonocardiaceae; genus Saccharothrix; species Saccharothrix violaceirubra. The sequence continues at coordinate 4,317,676 of NZ_JACHJS010000001.1, read as the reverse complement.
CGAAGTACGACATCGCGTACTCCGGGTGCCCCGCGCCGGTCAGCAGGTCGGCGGCGAGCCGGTACGCCCGCAGTTGCCGTTCGACGTTCAGGCTCGTGTTGCCCCGGTCGACCTGCTTGCGCAGCACCGTCCCGGGGCTCGCCCGGTACGGGTAGACGGAGAAGTGGTTGACCGGCAACGTGAGCGCGCGTCGCACCGTGTCCTCCACCTCGGCCAGGTCCTCGTCCGGGAAGCCGACGATCAGGTCGATGTTGATGTTGTCGAAGCCGGCCTCGGCCGCCTCGCCGACCGCGCGCACGGCCTCGTCCGCCGAGTGCGACCGGCCGATCATGCGCAGCCGGTCGTCGGCGAAGGACTGCACGCCGATGCTGATCCGGTTGAAGCCCAACGACCGCAGCACGTCCAGCTTGGCCCGGCTCAACGATTCGGGGCTGCCTTCGATCGTCGCCTCGACCACGCCCGACAGGTCGAGTTCGGCGGTGATCGCCCCGTGCAGGCGGCGGATCTCGTCGATGTCCAGGATGCTCGCGGTACCGCCGCCCCAGTAGACGATGCGCGGCTCGTACCCGTCCGCGCGCAGGCCGGGCGCGTGTGCCGCGACCTGCTCGGCCACGGCGTCGAGGTACCGCGTCCGGCCCGGCGTCTCCGGCGTCAGCCGCAGCTCGCGGGTCGGCACCTGCACGACCCAGTCGCAGAAGTGGCACTTGGAGTTGCAGAACGGCACGTTGGCGTAGACGAGCAGCGGCTTGGTCATCAGCGGTTCCCCGATTCGTCGTCCTTGCGCCAGAACGCGCCGGTCCAGTCGATGCGCTCGATCGGTGTGGTGATCCCCCGTGCGGTGCGGAAGTCGTCGACGGCACGTTGGCAGCTCCGCAACGCGTAGTCGTCGACGATGCAGAACCCGCCCGGCGACAGGCGGTCGTAGAGGTGTTCCAGTGCTTCGATGGTGGACTGGTAGAAGTCCCCGTCCAGGCGCAGCACGGCGATCCGCCCGATCGGCGCGGTCGGCAGCGTGTCGGCGAAGAAGCCCGGCAGGAATCTGACGTGCTCGTCGAGCAGGCCGTAGCGGGCGAACCGCGCGCGGACCTCGTCCACGGCCACCGCGATCGGGTAGTCGAGCCCGTCGAGGAAGCGCCGCACCTCGGGCGTGGCGTAGACGTAGTCCTCCGGGTACCGCTCGGCGTCCGGCTCGGGGAAGCCCTGGAACGAGTCGGCCAACCACACGTCCCGGTCTTCCACGCCGTGCACGGCGAGGACCGCGCGCAGGTACGCGCAGCAGCCACCCCGCCACGTCCCGGTCTCCACCACGTCGCCCGGCACGCCCTCGACCAGTGCGGTCTCCAGGCAGTGCCGGGCGTTGTCCAGTCGGGCCCAGCCGATCATGGTGTCCGCGTCCTGGTGGGCGAACACACCCTGGAGGAGCTGCTCGGGGGTCGCCGCCGCGTTCGCGGGTCCGGCCAGGAACGGCGACCCGTCGTCGGACAGCCGGGTCAGGCACCGCTTGAGCAGGTCGAGGTACGCCTCGCCGGCCTCAGTGCGCACTGCCGTCGTCATGCTCCGGTCCTCTCCGCGCGCAGGCTCAGCCCGGCCGCGCGCAACTCGTCCAGTCCGTCGAGCCCGTCGGGGCCGGCGACGAACGCCTCCAGGTCGAACCAGGTGATCGAGGTCGGGCGGGTGCCGACCGGACCGGTGCGGCCGTCGGGCAGGCGCGGCAGCCGTTCCGGGTCGAACGCGTCGGCCGAGTCGACCAGGTAGACCGCTCCCCACAGGCGCTTGCGCTCGTCGGAGAACCAGGCTTTGAAACGCATTCCGGGCAGGGCCGCGTAGTCCGCGGCGGCCCGGTCGCGGACCCAGGCCCGCAGTTCGGGGAAGTCGACGCCCGACTCCTTCAGGTCGAACGCGACGATCACGAGGTGCACGGTCTCCTCCTCACGGGAACGGGTGCGGGTGGGGGTTCGGGTCGGCGACGACCCGGGACAGGCCGTCGATCCGCCGGTTGCGGTGGCCGAAGGTCATCGGGAGCGCGCCGGGGACGAGGACCTTGACGCAGGAGAAGCCGCCCGCGCGGTGCTCGGGTGTCGTCTGGTCGACCACGACGACGTCGAGTCCGGCCGCGAGCACGCGGTCGACCACGCCACGCAGGTCGTCGGCGAGGTCGGTCGTCGGCCGCGGGTCTGCCACGGGCAGCGCGCGCCGGTTCGGCGTCCGGTCGAGGAACGCCAGGCGCTCGAACGCCTCGTCCGTGCCGTAGAGCGTCGAGTGGTCGTGCATGGTGCGCACGAGGTCGGGGTCGTCGACCATGAGCCGTGCGCGGTCGCGTTCGTCGGGGAAGCGGTCGACGAAGTCGGCCAGCAGCGGCCCGAGTTCGCTCAGCGCGCCCACGATCGCACGTTCCAGCGTCAGGTGCGCGCCCGCCGCGCACACCAGCATCGGCCGGTCGTCGCCGAACCGGTCCGGCCGCACGGCCATCGCCCACACGCTCGGGATGCCGTGCTCCGCGGTGCTGTCGTAGAGCCGCACCTCGTACCCGGTGTCGGCGGTGATCGCCGCGACCTGCACCGGGATCATCCGGTCCGTCGCGCCCGAGACGTCCAGCAGCGGCAGCGGGATCCGGTTGTACCAGGCGAGCAGGAACGCGTCCCGCTCCACTGCCTCCAGCAGGCCGTAGAGCACGGCCTCCTCCGGGCACGAGCCCAGCGCGCAGCCGTTGGAGATCTCGTAGGCGAACGGCCGGTCGTCGGGGTCGTCGTGGCGCAGGTAGTAGTAGGCGAACGACTCGGGTACGAGGACCGGGCCGCCGCGGCGGAACGAGTGGCCCCACACCCACCGGGCGGGTGCCTCGGGGTGGAACGGGCGGAAGTCCGCGCCCGCCGGCCGGTCCACCGGGTGCAGGCCCAGGGTGCGCGGGTCCAGCGCCCGGTTGGCCAGCCCGGCGTACGTGCCGCGCACGACCGTGCGCCGCCCTCCGGGCTCGACGCCGCCGTAGCGCTCCAACGCCTCCAGCAACCCGGTCACCGCGCTGGTCCGGTAGCCGCGCGACCGGCCGACGCCGGGTTCCACCGCGCCGGGCACCCGGATCGGCATCATGGCGCCGGCCACCACCAGGCCGCCCTGCGTGCCGCGTTTCATCTCCCGCACCAGGCCGGTTTCCGCGTCCACGTACAGGTCGAGCAACGAGTCCAGTTCGTCGGTCACCGGGCGGACCCGGTAGGTGTCCGGCCGCGCTTTGGGCCGCGGTCGTGCCGTGAACCGGGCGGCGTCCTCGGTGTCGTCGGGCAGTCCGCCGCACACCGGGCACAGCGGTTCGGGCAGGAAGCGGTGCCGGGTCACGCGCAGTCCGGCGACGTCGACGCGCAGGACCGCCTCGTGGGTGCGTGCCGTCCGGCCGTGTGCCTCGGCCGCGACGAGTTCCGCGACCAGGGCCACCAGCGGCGCGGGCAGCAGCGGGTGCTCCTCCGGCGCGGGGTGCGCGTCGCGAACCGCCTCGACCCGGCCGTGGTCGGCCTTGGCCCGGGAGGTGCGCAGCCGCAGGCACTCCAGGCAGCCCGGCGTCCCCGGCCGGACGAGCGGGCCGACGTCGACCCGCCCGGACCCCACCAGGACCGGCAGCACCGGCGTGGTGCGGCCGTCGGGCTCGTGCCGGTCGAGCGACACGGGCACCGCGACATCGGTGCCGTCGGCGGCCCGCGCGACCGCGTGGACGAGCGCTTCGAGCGCGATCGTGAAGTCCACAGTGGACTGTGTCACGTCAACACCACCCTGACGACGAAGGGCACGACCCGGTGCACCGCACCGTCGTGATCGAGCGGGACGAGGAGCGGCCGATGCCCGGCGGCGACCAGCGCGGCGAGCGGGTCGACCGGGTCCGCGACCCGGGGTGGACGCGCCGGGCCGCGCAGCGACTCCGGCAGGTCGGGCACGTTCGGCGGCGCGTAGACCGGTTGGCCCGTCGTCCGTGACTGCCAGGACAGCAGCGTCCGGTGCAGGCACTCGCGCAGCGCGGCCGTCGGGTCGACACCCGAGCCGTACGCGACCGTACGGCCGGACAACGCGGCGCCGAACGTCGGGACGCCGAGCGGCCCGGTGACGTCGTGCACGGTGACGGGCTCGCCCAGCGCGTGCAACATCGCCACCGCGTGGTCGAGCACCGGGTCCCCGCCGACCGCGTCGAGGTCGACGCCGTCGAACGGCGCGACCGCCGCACGGGCGGTGGCCACCGTCAGGTGCAGGCAGTGGTCCAGGGCACCGGCCGACACGGCACCGGGCCAGTCGTACCCGGCGGCGACGCCGCGGTGCCCGACGGGCGGTGCGACCTCGCGGGCGGACCCGTCCACCGCGTCGACCGCGGCGAGCGGACCGGCGGGCGCGGCCAGTGCGGCGTAGCGCGCCACGCCCGTGAGCACCGCCCGGTAGCGGGCGGTCTCGAAGTCGATGCCCGCGCCCGTGACGACGGGCCGTGAGCCGTCCGGTGCCGAGACCCTTGTCCTCGTCACGTGCAGCGGCAGTTGCGCCAGGTCGCCCTCGTCGACCTCGTCCAGCACCCCGAGCCTGGGGTCGACCAGCACGACGGCCCGCCTCGAGAACTCCTCGGCGTCCAGACCGGGCAGCTCGGCCAGAGCCCGCACCCGGTCGCGCACGTCGGCCCGGTCCGCGCCGCCGGTCGGCAGGTAGCGGTGGTCGTGCGAGGCGAGCGTGCCGGTGTCGAAGCGCACCAGGCGCGGCACCGGGTCGGGTCCGCGCAGACCCGTGGCGTACCGGAACAGGTCGTGCGCCACCTGCGTGGCGACCACGGTCGACGTGGTGTCGTCCAGGCCGGCACCGGCCGTCGGCTCGGCGGGGACCAGCCGTCGTCGGGCCTCGTGCCAGCCGTGGCCGTCGCGTCCGGGCACGAAGGCCGGGTGCCACCAGACCTCCCCGTCGGCCACGACCACCTGGGCCAGCGGCACCTCGCGGTGCGCGCACAGCCCGGCGACGGCGCCACCGGTCGTCCCGTCGCACACCTGCACCACGAGTCCGGCGTCCTCCGGCTCGGCGTCGACCACCGCACAACCCGTGCGCCGCAAGGCTTCCCGCAGGACGTCGACGAGCGCGCCGCCGCCGACCACCGCGACCGGCATCCGCCGGTACCGCTCGAACCGGTGCGCCGCCGAGTCCAGGTGGTAGCCCAGGTAGGAGATCTGCGCGGCGTGGGCGGACAGCTCGTCGTCGGTGAGTCCGTGCGGAAGTTCGTCGCGTACCTCTCGCACGACACCACGCCGCACCAGACCCGTCAGGAGGGCACGCACGGCGCCACGGCGTGCCTCGGGCAGCCCGTCGGCGATCCGGTCGAGCGTGAACCGGCCGTCGAGCACCGGAGCCAGCCTGGCCAGCCACTCGCCGGTGGTCGTACCGGGCAGGAACACCTCGCCGTGCGGCGCGAGCACCTGGACGCCGTCGGACGTCGCGGTCCAGCGCGCGTCCGGACGCAGCAGCAGTCGTGCGCTCATCGGGCCAACTCCCACACCGGGACCTGGCGCACACGGCTGCCCAGCGCGAACTCGCCCACCGCGCACTCGACGAGCGGATCGCGTCCGGTCGCCTCGGCGAACGCCCGGGAATCACCGCCGCCGAGCGCGCACGGTGCCAGGCCCATCGCCGTCGCGACGCAGTACATCGTCTGGTAGAGCACGCCGACGTGCTTGAGCGCCAACGAGTACGGCATGGCCTCGTACTTCCACATCAGCCGCCCGATCCGCGCCGAGACGCCGACGAGCACCTGCGGCGGCCGTTCGGCCACAGTGGACAGTGCGGCGACCCGGGACATCCGGCGCACGGCCGGATCGGCGTCGGCACGCACGAACTCCAGCCGGTGGCCGTGCGAGTCGTAGTGGTACAGCCCCGGTTCCAGCCCGTCCACCAGGCGTACCAGGGGGTACAGCTCCAGTTCGTAGACAGAGCCGCCGGAGGGGTACGGGCGGCTCGCGTACTCCTGGCCGTCGTCGCCGACCCGGGTCAACCGGGTGCGCGCGCACCGGTACAGGAACTCGCCGAGTCCGTCGAGGGTCAGCGGGTGCGCGTCGTCCTGCTCGCGGACGGTCTCGCGGTCCTCCAGCACGGCGGTGAGCGTCGGGTCCTCCCGGCGTCGTGCGGGCAGGTCCGGCACCGCCAGCGGTACGACCGGACCGGCGAACGGCTCGGGGACGGCGGGCGGCGCCGGGAACCGGTCGCGCGCCCAGAACGTGCCGCCGAACCGGTCGCCGAGGTAGCCGCGCCGGCCCAGCCGGCTGCGGTCGTGGAACCACAGCTCGTGCGGACTCCACTGGCGCAGCGCGAACTCCTCGTCCTCGGCGCCCGTGTCCGGCACGAGGACGCCGGCCCAGTGCAGGTCGCGCACGACCCGCTCGGGCAGGCCGCCGGCGGGCAGGCCCGCCAGCAGCGCCAGCACGTCCGCGTCGTGGACCCGCGTGTCGCACCACGCGCGCGGCGATTCTGCCACCGTCTCGCCGTCGACCCGGTGCAGCACCGCGAACCGGGACAGCACGGGGTCCGCGGGCACGTGTCCGGGCATCGGCGGCGGTGTCGTGAGCGGCACCAGCGTGTAGAGCGGTCGATCGCGCCACACCACCGTCACGGCCAGCCACCCGCCATGCCGCAGGCGGTCGAGCAGGGCGTCGACCCGTTCCGGGTCGGCGAGGGCGCGGAGCGCACCGGTGCCGGTCGGACCGGCGGCCAGGGCGCGCAGGACCGCGTGCAGGTCTTCGTCGAGTTCGCCGAGCCGGTCGGCGTTGGGCCACGCGAGCAGCGCGACACCGCCGTCCCGGCCGATCGCGCTGTAGACGCCGGGCCGCAGCGACAACAGCTCGCCCACGTCCGCCGCGACCGCGATGTCGGTCATGGTCGTCCCCCCAAGTCGTTGGTGGCCAGGTGGTTCACGGGTGTGGGGTCGTCCCGCACCAGGTCGAGCGCGCGGACACCCTCGCGTTCCTCGACGGCGTTGGCCGCGAGGTGGCACAGGGCGAACCGCTCGACGGGCCGGATGCCCAGTCGGGTGAGTTGGAGGTAGGCGCAGTTCAGCAGCACCCGGTACGTGCCGAACGCGACCGAGGGCGCCACCTCGGCGTGCCACCGCTCGTTCGTGTCGAGCGTGCGGTGGAACTCACTGGTCGCGGCGCCGCGCACGCGGTCGAAGGCCAGTTCGCCGGTGGCGAGCAGTTCCCCGGCCCGGTCGCGGACCGGGTCGAGGGCGGCCAGCCAGCGGCGCACGTGCGGCACGGCGGCCTCGCAGTCCACAGTAGACGTTACGGCGTCGAGCCGGTCGCGCAGGGCTTCGCGGCGTCGTGCGTACTCGCCGTCCCAGCGCCGTCGTACCGCTTCGCGGTCGCCGTCGGCCAGGAACGCCTCGGCGTGCGACCGGAACGACACGAAACCGCCCGCGATGCCGCCCTCGGCGTAGGCGTGCGCGGTCGCCAGCACGAGGTCGAGCGCGATGCCGAGCCGTGAGCCGCCCGCCCGGACGTCGGTCAGCACGTCGAACAGCACCGGGGTCGTCGCGACGTGCGCGGCCGTCACGAGGTCCGCCGCCGCGCCGAGCACCGCGGACCGGTCGTCGTGGTCGGCCCGGCGCACGGTGTTGTCCGGGTAGAACGGCGTGAGCGGCCCGGAGACCTGCTCGGCCGCCGCCAGCCTCCGGTGCGCCGGCAGCAGCGCGTCCTGGTCGAGCACGGTCGTCGACGGGTGCGCGGCCAGGTGGTCGGCCAGGCGGCGGACGTCGTCGTCCGGCACCGGCTCCGGGGTGATCACCCGCAGGTGCGGCCCGCGTTGCCAGTGGCGCAGGAAGTACCCGCCGGGCACGGACTCCAGGACCGGTCGGACGGCGTCGAGCAGCAGGTCGTCGCAATCCGGGGCGTGGTGGGCGATGTGCAGTGCGTGCGGCGTCATCGGGTCGCCTCCGGCTGCCGTCCCGCGCGAGCCGGGCCGGTGTCGCGCGGACGGGTCTTGGAGTCGGGTGCCGTCCGTTCGGTGTCGGGCGTGCGCTCGTGGTGAACGGCGTGCCGGCTCATCGGGCGGCCGTCGTTCCGGTCGGGTCGATCCCGGTGTCGGGCGCGGGGTCGCCGGGCGTCCTGGGCGTGGCCGCCCGGTGCGGTGGGCCGGCCCGCGCGGAGTGGGTGCCGGGTCATCGGGTGGCCTCCAGCACGGCCGCGACCGCGAGTCGGCGCAGGTGCACCTCGGCGGCGGGGGAGACCCCGAGCCGGTTGCACAGCAGGTGCGCGCACGCGTCGAGCACCGGCAGCGGACCGCCCTCCGGCGCGCGCGCGTCGGGTCGCCGCAGGCTCGCGGCGAGCGCCGTGACCGACGCCGACCAGCGCCCCAGGACCGAGCCGCCCACGCGTCCCGCGCGCAGCCGGTCGGCGATCGCGACCAACGTGCCCCGGTCCCGCTCGAACACCTGTGCCGACTCGGCCTCGGCGACGACGCCGAGCGGCCCGAACCGCTCGGCCCAGCCACGGTCGAGCCGGTCGCGCCAGGCCGTCAGCCGGACCGGGTCGGGCTCGGCGGCGAACCAGGCCAGCAGGATCAGCGCGTAGCAGGCGGTGTCGCGCTGCCTGGTCGACGGGTGCGTGCCGAGCAGGTCGAGCACGACCGCGCTGGACTCGGCGAAGTGGTGCTCGGCGGCCTCCATCGAGGCGCCGTGGCCGTAGCGGTGGTGTTCCCGCGTGTACGGCTGGAACAGCACGGAGTTGTTGGGCCGCAACTCGGGCAGGTAGTCGGTCAGACCCTCGCCCAGCGCCAGTCCCGGTGCCACCGACCGGTAGTGCTCGGCGCTCATCAGGTCGGGTGCGGGCGATTCGGCGAAGTACGCCTCGGCCCGGTCGCGGATCACGGCGCCGACCGCGTCGCGGTCGTCCGGCGCGAGGACCCGCAGCCGCACGTGGTTGCCGCCGTCCCAGTAGCGCAGGAAGAACGCCGGCCGGTCCAGTTCGCGCACCAGCGGCGCGACGAGGCGGACGAGCAGGTCGTCCAGGTTCCCGTGGTGGAACAGGTGTGCCGCGAGCCAGTCCGCGGCGGTGGTCGTGCGGATCACGGTGCCTCCTCCCGGTCGTCGAGTTCCACGAAGTACTCCGCGACGTGCGTGCCGTCGGCGCCCGGTTCGGGTAGCGCCTCCTCCAGCAGCACGGTGCTCCGGCCGGACAGCCGGCGGTCGAACGCGGCGACCAGGAACCAGTCGCCGAAGTCCACATAGGACGGTTTGCGCGCCTTGGCGACGCTGACCGCCGTCTCCTCGCCCCAAGAGCGGGCGAAGCACCGCGCGGGAACCCCGTGCTCCCGCCGCCACGCCGCCAACCGCAGCAGGTGGTCGGCGTCGGAGCCGGCGGCCGTGCGCGGCGGGACGCGGTCGATCGGGAACGTCCACCGCGCCCGGCGCACCACCACCGAACCGATCTCTACCCTGGGCAGCCGGACCACCGCGTCCGGTGTCGCGTCGTGCGGCACCAGCGGTGGCGCGCTCGGGTGCACCTGGTAGGCCGGGTTGAAAGCCCGGTCGGCGAAGCGGGCCAGCGGCGGCAGGTGGAAGTCGGCCATCATGCCGGGGTGCACCGGCACGACCGGGGTGTCCGCGTGCCACAGGCCGACCAGGTCGAGGTCGGGGTCGTGGCGGACGACGAGGTCGGCGACGGGCAACCGCTCTCCGCCCGGTGCCCCCGTCGTGCCGGGGTAGCCGATCTCGTACCGGGCGGTGGGTACGCGGGCGTTGAGCGTCGAACCGAACAGGCCGGTGAACTCCGCGACGCGCGGGTCGGGTGCGCGAGCCGGTACCGGTGCGCCCGCGCGGTCGAGCAGGTGGCGCACGCGTGCGGTCTGACGCCCATGCCCGGCGTGGACGGCGTTGAGCACCAGTCGGTCGTCGGCCCGCTGGAGGTAGCACCCGACCGACGCCGGCCCGGTCAGCCACGCCGGCCAGGACCGGATCTGCGCGGCGACCTCGGCCGGGTCGATGCGCACGATGTCGGGCTGTGGTGCGTTCGTCCCCCCTGGGCCGGCCGATTCCGCGACGGTCCACTCCGGACCGTTCCGTCCCCTGGCGATCCGTTCCGCGCCGACAGGCTCCGTGCCCACCGACTCCTCGGCGGTCGGATCCGCTGCGGTCCACCGCCCGCCTGCCGGATCGGGGTGGGTACCGGCCGGCCGCGGGCAGGTCCGATCGGGGACGTCGGCCCGCCGGTGTCGATCTTCCGGGGCCGGGTGTTCCCGGTCGAGGCGTGCCGAACCGCTGCCTGCCGTGCCGGGGTCCGAAGCGGAGGTGATCCGATGGTCCGGCCCACCCGACTTCGGCCCCTCGACGTCCGGTTCCCGGTCGGCCGGCGCACCGGCGGCGGCGCGCAGCGCGCGGAGTTCGGCGAAGCGCGGCACCGCGGCCGAGTCCAGGTCGGCGAACCACGGCCGGGCCGTCGGACCCAGCAGGGCGCGCAGGACGTCGCCCAGCGGCGAGCGGTCGTGGGCCACAGCGAGGCGAATCTCCCGGTGGAGCACCGGCAGCGGTACCCGGGCACCCGCGCCGAACCTCGTGCGCACGAACTCGGCGACCGCGAGCCTGATCGGCACCTTCCAGTCGAACACCACCAGCCAGCGGCGCACGACGTCGAGATCGTCCAGGTGCGGCGTCCACGTCGTCGGGTCCAGCGCCCGGGACGGTCCGGTGGCCACGACGGTCTCGTGCACCCGGACCTCGCCGGGCAGGTCGAGCCGGTCGGCGAGGGCGGACCACGCCGTGCCGAGGTCGTCGAGTCGGGCCCGGTGCCGCGCCACCTCGGCCGGCGGGATGTCGGCCACCAGCGGCACGCGCACGGCATCGACCAGCCGGCCCAGGTCGGGGTGTCCGGTCAGGGCCTCGGACAGCCGACCGAGCTGGTCGGGTTCGAGGTCCGGCACGGGTGATCGCGGGCGCAGCAAGCCGGTGTCGAGCAGGCGGGCGACGAACCGGGCCGCCGCGTCGTGGTCGCCGCCCGTGCCGGCGGCGAGGTCGCGCACCAGTTCCGGCACCCTTACGCCGGACCGCGCGGTGTCGAGGCAGCGCAGCACGGCCGGCGAGGCGGGCAGCGTCCCGGTCGGCTCGGCGGGCGACGCGCCCAGCAGCACGACCCGATCACCGTCGACGACGGCCGACGGGTCGGCCTCGACGGTCGTGACGGCGGGCAGCGCGGCGACGGCGGTCCGCAGCCGGTGCAGCAGCGAGCCGTCGAGTTCGAGGACGGCGCACCGCCGTGACGGCGTCGGGTCGGTTCCGTCCCAGACGCCGAGGCCCGTGTCGAGGAACGTGCTGAACGGGCTGGTCTTCGCGGTGGCCCGGACGAGGAAGCGGACCAGCCGCACCAGCTTCTGCGCCTGCGGCACCCGGCGGGGGTCGGCGACCCAGCGGTCCAGCTCGGCCAGCAGTTCCGGGCTCGCGAGGACGAGGGCACGCCGCACAAGAGGGTCGGCGGCCGTGTCGCGCAGGACGCCGACAACCCGTTCCCGGTCTGCGGTCAGCAGGTCGTCGAGACCGGCGACGGCGACCCGGTGCGCGGCGGTCCGCTCGCACCAGGCGCGCACCCGTGCCGCGAACGCGGCCGGGAGGGTGTCGAGGACGTCGGCCTCGCGTCGTCCCGGCACCCGGCCCCGGTGCACGGCGCGTCGTAGGCCGATCAGCGCCGGCCGGTCGCGCGGGCCGTCGTCGCGGGCGCCGATCAGGTCGTGCAGGACGTCGGCGAGACCCGCGCCTTCACGGGCGAGCCAGGCGGTTTCGGCGTCGAGGAGGTCGACCGCGGCGGCGGTCACGCCGCAGCGCAGCGTGGTGAGCAGTGCGGCCGGCAGTCCGGCGAGCCGGACCACCGGCGCGTCGGCGACCCGCCACGGGCCCGCCGGCGAGCGGCCTTCGGGTGGTGTGACCACGGTGTTCCCATCCGTGTCGTCGACCGCGGCGGCGCCGCCGGGCGAACGGCCCGACGACGCCTCCCCGGTCCGGTGCGATTACGCGGACGGGCTGCAGGAGCAGCAGATGTAGCAGAAGCAGTTGCAGGACGCGCCGACCTCGGGCATGCCGTGGCCCGCGGTCAACGACTCGACCGACAGGTCGCCGTCGGCCAGGTCGAACACGTCCAGCGGCAGGTCGTCGAGGTTCAGGCCGAGGCCGTTCTCGTTCTTCACGGAAATCACTCCCCATTTTTAGCTCGATTGTTGCCGGGTTCTTTCTCCCGGTCTGCCCGGAGGCTTCCCGCCGGGCTTGTCACCGAGGTTAATCAGAACTTCGGGCACCGAGCAAAGAAATCTCGCCGACCTGGCTGAAAAGTAGCTCTGAGCTGCTCTTATATCCTGACCGGCCGTGAATTACGGTCAGTGGTCACCGATCTCGACGACATACTCGGCGACGAATCCGCCCGGTTCCGCCCCCGACACCTCGGGCCACATGGCGACGAATTCGACCGGACCTTCACCGGCAGCCAGGAAGTGGTCGAGAACGGACATCGAGATGGCCGAGTCGAAGTCGACGTACAGCGGCTTGTGGGATTTGTCGAAAGCGATTTCGGCCCGGCTGCCACCGAGCGCCGCCCGGCGGACGAAACACCGTGCGGGCACGCCGTGCGCGCGTCTCCACGCGCGCAGCGCCACGAACCGCTCCGCGTCGGTCGTCCCGGGTGGTCGGGGGCCGGGGGAGTCCGGCGGCGCGAGCCACCGCGCACGAGCCAGCGTCACCGAGCCGACGTCGACCCGGGGCAGCGCGACCACCCCCGGGCCGGGTGGTGGGGGCGGGTCGACGGCAGGCAGCGTCGGATGGGTCAGGTAGGTGCGTCCGAAGCCGCACACGACCAGTTGGGCCAGGGGCGGCAGCAGGGCGTCGGAGGTCATTCCGGTGTACTCGGGACGCAACGGCCGGTCGGTGCCGCGTTCGACGAGGTCGACCAGGTCCCGCTCCGGGTCGTGGCGGACCTCCAGCGCACCGACGGGTATGCGTGCGGCCGGTGGTGCGGTGCCCGTCGCGCCGGGGAAGACGATCTCCCGGCCCGGGGCCGGCGACCGCAGGTCCAGCGTCCCGCCGAACACCGCGGTCTCGACGACCTCGGCGTGCGCGGTCGTCCCGCGGGTGCACTCCGGCGTGCCGTCGACCTCGGTGCGCGTGTCGTCGGTCGGTATCGACGCACCCGCCTGCCGGGCCAGCCGTTCCCACCGCGTGCGGCCGCGCGTGCCGCCGTGCGCGGCGTTGAGCACCACGCCGGTCGCCGTGCGTTGGATGTACGCGGTCATCGCGGGCGGCGGCTGGACCCAGTCCGGCCAGTCGGCGCCGACGTCGACCGACCCGTCGACCAGTCGCCGGGTCGTCTCCGCGCGTAGCTCCCGAAGTCGGGCCAGTCGGGGGTCGTCGTGGCCGCGCAACGGGTCGGCGCGGGACAGGAAGTCGGGGTGGAACACCTCGGCGAGGGGTGGACCTGAGGTGTCGAGTGCCTTGCGCACTACCAGGAGCGGCACTCGTGCGCCCGGACCGAAGAGCCGTCCGACCTCGGTGCCGAGCGCGAGCCGATACGGCAGCGCCGGGTCGTACAGTCCTAAAAGGACGCGGACGGTGTCGAGATCGTCCAGTGCCGATCGCCAAGCCGCGTGGCCGCACCACGCCGGTTCGCCCGCCGAGACCCGGGTCTCATGCACGCCGTGCCGTCGGATCGCGGCGCGGTCGGGTACGGGGACACCGACGTCGGCGCAGACCTCGCGCAGGACGTCGGCGGTGTCGGGCGAGGCGCGGTCGACGTGCCGCTGGACCTGTGACAGGCCGGCCGGACCGCCGCGCCCGGCCAACTCGGCGAACGGTCGCACCGCCTGTTCCGGCACGGCCGCCACGACCTCGACCACCCCGGCCCGTTCGAGCCCGGTGACGAACAGGTCGGCACGCGCCACGTCGACCTGGGCCCGTCCGGCGAGCCACGCGACCACGTCGGCCCGTTCGAGCTCCGGGGAGTCCGGTGTCAGCAGGGCGAGCACGGCCTGGACGGCGGGCGTGGCGGGCAAGGTCGCGACCGGGCCCGATGCGGCGTGCAGCAGGTGCCCCGACGCGACCGTGACGGACGGGTTGAGGCGCACCCGCCGGTGGAGCGCCGTCGAGATCGAGCGGACCAGGCCGGCGTCCACCTCCTGCACGAACCGGCTCGGCACGTCCGGGACGGTGAGGAGCGGGCCGTCCGGCCGCCATCCCGCGAGGCGGATCGTCGCGAAGCCGCTGAACGGGCTGGTCTTCGTCGCGGCGCGCAGCACGTAGCGTGCCAAGCCGATCAAGGTGCGCCGGCGCGGCGTCCGACCTGGGTCGGCGAGCCACTTGTCGGCCTCGTCCGCGAGCACGGGACTGGCCTGCCTGAGCGAATGCCGGAACACCTCGTCGGTCAGGGCGGTGCGCAGCACGGCCGTCTCGGACACGAGGTCGCCCGCGAGCGTGGCGGCGATGCCGGCGCGGAGGCCGGGCAGGTCGTGCGCGCACCAGGCGTGTATTCGCGCGGCGAGGTCGTCGTCGACCGGGGCCGGCCACGCCCGACGCCCCGGCGCCCGACCACCGTGCAACGCCCGCCGCAGCGCCACCAACCTCGCCCGGTCCGTGCCCGCGGACCGGCCGATCACGTCGTGCAGTTCCGCGGCGAGCGCCCGTCCGGTCTCCAGCACGTCCAGGTAGGAGTCGACGCACGCGACCGTCGACGTCGCGCGCAACGCCACCGGAAGCGTGGCGGGCAGGCCGGCGAACCTGATCACGACCAGGGGTTCGGTGCGGTACACCGGACACCTCCGTCACGGGAAGGGATGGGGGTGCGGGTTCAGTTCGTCGACCGACAGGACGTGGTCGGCGTAGCCGAGGGCGCGGGGGATTTCCAGCAACCTCGGCAGCCCTTCGACCCGGCGATTGCGGTGCCCGAACGTCATCGGCACCGCGCCGGGGACGACGACCTTCACGCACACCAGGTCGGCGGCCCGGTGCTCCGGCGTGGTCTGGTCGACCACGACGACGTCGAGTCCGGCCTCGGCGAGTCGGCGGACCGCCTCGGCCAGGTCGGTGCCGAGATCCGGTGCCTTGAACGGTCCGGCCGAGGTCAGCGGCCGGTGCTCCCGTTCGTCGTCGAGCAGGAAGTCGAAGCGCGGCAGTACCGCGCGCAGGCCGGACAGCGCGCAGTGGTCGGCCATGCCCCGCACGAGGTCGGGATCGGTGGCCAACGCCGGATCGGCGAAGCCGTCCGGACTCGCTGCGCTTGGTCCCGCTGCGCTTGGTCCTGCCGTGTCCGGTCCCGCTGTGTCAGGTCCGGTCGGTCCCGGATCCGCGGTCGGTGGACCGGGCCGTCCCGCGAACCGCGCGCTCAACGCCACCGCGATCGGCCCGAGTTCGTCCAAGGCGGCGACGGCCGCGTGCGCGGGCGTCGGTCCCGCACCGCCCGCGCACACCACCGCCGGTTCGCCGTCCGGGTGCACGGCCATCGCCCACACCGCCGGGATGCCGTACTCGGGCGTCGTGTCGAACAGCAGCACGTCGTGCCCGGTCGCGGCGGTGATCGCGGCCGAGCGCAACGCGGCCGGCGAACCGTCCGGCAGGTCGAGTCGAGGTACCGGCAGGCGGGCGTACCAGGTGAGCAGGAACGCGTCCCGCTCCACGACCTCGAACAGCCCGTGCAGCACGGCTTCCGCGAACCCCGAGCCCAACGCGCACCCGTTGCCCATCTCCCACACGAACGGCCGGTCGTCGCCCGGCGTGGTGCTGTAGTAGGCGTACCGCTCGGGAACCAGCACGGGTTCGTCGCGGACCAGCGAGTGGCCCCACACCCAGTCGCACACGGCGTCCTCGGCGAACGGCCGGTACGGGAAGTCCGGCAGCGCATGGCTTTCCGGCGGGTGCGTGCCCAACGTGCGCGGGTCGAGCGCGTGCCCGGCCAGTTCGGCGAATGACCCGCGCACGACGGTCCGTCGTCCACCCGGTGTCACACCGCCGTACCGCTCCAGCGCCTCCAGCACGGCCGTCGCCTCGCTCGCCCGGTACCCGGGCGACCGGCCGAACCCCGGTTCGAACGCACCGGTCGGCCGCAGCGGCACGGGCGCGCCCGCGACGACGAACGGCCCCACCGCACCGGGGTTCACCGCGCGGACGACACCGGTCTCGTCGTCCACGTACACCGAGAGGAGCCGGGGCAACGTCTCGACCGCGGATCGCGACCGGTGCGTGTCGGGACCGCGTTTGGGGTGCGCGCCCGTGATCGCCAACGGTCCGGGGCGGTCCGGCGGCAGGTCGCCGCACGCCTCGCACGTGGGGTCGGGCAGGAACCGCCGACGGCGCACCGACAGGTCGGCCAGGTCGAGTTCCAGCACCGAATCCCGCGCGACGTGGTCGGCCAGCGCGGCGACGAGCACGCGCACCGACTCGGTCAGCAGGGGCGAGTCGGGAACGTCCGCCTGGTCCCGGCCGGTCATCCGGCGGCGGCGGGTCGCGAAGCACTCCGGGCAGCCCACCGGTCCGATCCGGACCACCCCGGCCGACACCCGCACGGGCAGGCCGGTCACGGGTGCCCCGCCACGACAAGCCGGCGGGCGCCGAACACCGGTGCCTCGTAGTAGGCGACGGGTTCGTGCGGCCCGGACAGTTCCCGGTACCGGGCCAGCAGCAGGCGGATCGCGACCTCGGCCTCCAGTCGGGCCAGCGGCGCCCCGAGGCAGAAGTGGATGCCGTGCCCGAACGCCACCTGCCGGTCGGGCCGGTCCACGTCGAAGCGGTCGGGATCGGGGAACACGCGGTCGTCGCGGTTGGCCGACAGGACCCACGCGACGACCAGCGTCCCGGTGGGCAACGTCGTGCCGGCCAGCCGCACCTCGCCCGTGGTGATCCGGCTGACCTGGGTGAACGGCGGTCGCAGCCGCAGCACCTCGGTGATCGCGGCCGGTACCGCGGCGGGGTCGCGGCGCAGGGCCGCCCACACGTCCGGCCGGTCGAGCAGCACCTCGACGGCACTGGTGAGCAGCATGGTCGTGGTCAGGTGCCCGGCCAGCAGGAGCAGACCGGCCAGGGCGGCGATCCGCTCGTCGGACAGCGGCCGGCCGTCGACCCCGGCGTCGAGCAGGCGGCTGATCAGGTCGTCCCCCGGCGCCGCGCGACGGGCACGCGTGTGTGCCAGCAGGTAGTCGTGCAACGCGGTCACGGACTCCGCTCTGCCCTGGCCGAACCCGGCCGACCAGTCCCGGAACAACCCGCGGTCGGCGACCGGCACGCCGAGCAGTTCGGCGACGACGATCACGGGCAGCGGGTGGGCCAGGTGTTCGACCAGGTCGTACCGGTCGTCGGGCACGTCGGCCAGCAGGCCCTCGGCCACGGCGGTGATCCGCCCGCGCAGCGTCGCCACCACGCGGGGCGTGAACACCCGGCCGACCGCCGCCCGCAGCGCGCGGTGTTCCGGCGGGTCCATCATGGTCAGGTTGCCGCTCGCCAACCGGTCCTCGCCGGGCATGAGCGCACTGCGGTCCGACGAGAACGCGGCCCAGTCGTGCAGCACGGTCCGCACCTCGTCGTAGCCGAAGACGTGCACGACACCGCGTTCGTCGCGCCACACCGGTGACCGGTCGCGCCGGTCCGTGAGCCACCGGATCAACGCGTCCGGCCCGGTCGCGGTCGACGGCGGACGATCCACTTCGGTACGCACGTTCCTCCTTTCCGATACGCCGACGAACTCAGGACAGGCCCTCCACCACGCGGCACGCCGCCTCGACCCCGGGTTCCGCGCGTACCGCACCGGCCAGCGCCTCGGCGCGGGTCCGGAAACCGGGATCGGACACGACCTGCGCCACCGCCGTGCCGAGGCGGTCGGCGGTCAACTCCGGCAACGGGATCGGGGCCGCCGCGACGCCCAGCCCGGCGATCCGCCGTGACCAGTACGGCTGGTCGGCGAAGCCCGGCACCACGACCTGCGGCACGCCTGCCCGCAACGCCGCGGCCGTCGTGCCCTGTCCGCCGTGGTGCACCACGGCCGCCGCGCGCGGGAACAGCCACCCGAAGTCCGCGTCGGTCACCCGCAGCACCTCGTCCGGGAGCGAGGTCTCGGGTCCGCCGACGACCACAAGCCGTCGACGTGCCCGCCGCGTGGCGGCGAGAGCCGCTTCCAGGGCGCGGTCCGGGTCGACGACCCAGGTGCTGCCGAACGTCGCGACCACCGGCGGCGTCCCGCCGGCCACGAACGCCGCCAGGTCCGGGTCGGGCCCGGTGCCCGGGCCGAACCAGTGGCCGGTGACGTGGACCGTGTCCGGCCAGTCGCCCGGCACCGGGAACACCGCCCGGCTGAACGGGTGCAGCACGTGGTGCCCGACAGGCGGGCCGGGCGGACGTGACAGCGGCGGCAGGCCCGCGTCGGCGCGCACCGCGGCGACGGCCTCGCGGAAGAACCGCCACTCACCCGCTGCGACAAGGCGGTAGGTCGTCCGGTTGAACGGCCCGAGCGCGGGAAAACCGAACGCCGGCGCGGATTTCGTCGGCGTTACCGGCCACAGGGCGGCCGTGCACCAGCGCGCGGGTGCCGGGCCGGCCCAGACCGCCGCACGGGTGTGCGGGGTGTGCACGACCACGTCGAGGTCGGCAGTCGCGGCGACGAGTTCCGCCAGCGTCGACCGGCGCTGTTCGACGGTGGGCCGGGGCATCGCCCGTGCGATGCGGCCCGGTGAGGTCGTGCGCCGCAGCAGCGCGCGGAACTCCGGGTCGGCGAGCACGTCGTCGGGGGTGGCCGGGGTGATCGGGTGGAACCGCAGCCCGGCCTTCTCCGCCGCGTCGCGCATGTTCTCCGACGACGCGAACAGCACGTCGTGACCGCGGTCGTGCAGCGCCGCACCGAGGACGAGCAGCGGTTCGACGTCGCCGCGCGACCCGATCGCGGCGAGCCCGATCCGGCTCACAGCGGCCGACGCGGGACCCATGCCGGCACACCGCCCTCGTCGTTGACGCCTTTCTCCAGGAACGCGATGTTGTGGTAGACGTGCAGGCCGACGACGTGGCGTTCGAGGTACGTCGGATCACCCGCGCCGGGCCGCTGCCGGTACTGGATGCCCTCGGCGACCCGCTTGAGCAGACCGATCGAGGTGCCGTCGCCGGCGGGGCCGTCCTCGTCGCCGCCGTAGCCCGCGCAGTAGCTGGTCCACAGGTCCTCGATCACGTAGAGGCCACCCGGGCGCAGGCGCGGGAAGAGGACGTCCAGCGCGGTGCGGACGTGCGCGTTGACGTGGCTGCCGTCGTCGATGACGATGTCGAACGGGCCGTACCGCTCGTCGAGCGCGACCAGGGCGTCCGGATCGGACTGGTCGACGACCGCGGTGACGATGCGGGGTTCGTCCACACCGGACTTGTCGAACACGTCGACGCCGAAGACCAGTCCCCGGTGGAAGTAGCGCTTCCACACCCGCAGCGACTCGCCGCCGTACGAGGGGTGCGCGTAGCCGCCGACGCCGATCTCCAGCACCCGCAGCGGCACGTCGCGGAACTCGCGCAGGTGGCGTTCGTACACGTCCGCGAACCAGTGGACGCCGCCCCACTTGTCCGTGCCGTACGCGCGGCACAGCTCGGCGAGGTCGGGGTGGTGGCGGGACAGCCCGGCCGCGATCGCACCGCCGGTCTGGAGCGCGCCGTAGAGCCGCATCGGGTCCGGCGGCTGGAGACCCCGGCTGTGGCCGGGCTGCGGCGGCGGGAGGAACTCGGCGGCGAAGTGGCCGGTCGCCCGGGGCCGGGTCGGGCCGAACAGCAGGCGGACGAGGTCGTGCAGGTCGTAGTCGAGGCTCAGCGCGGGGTCGTCGGTGGTGCCGGCCTCGGCGGTGACGCGGCCGTCCGCCGCGACGGTCAGGACGAATCGTTCCGTCCGGTCCCGGTGCCGTACGCCGAGTGCCACGTTCCCGCCGCCGGGCCGGGCCGCCGTCGTCGCGCGAAAGGCGATCTCCCCGGCGAGCAGCGGTGCGAGTCCGGCCAGGCCGAACTCGTCGGTCACGGCCGCGAGCCGGCGTTCACCGCCGCCCGCGGCCTCGATCAGGCGTTCCAGGGCGTCGACGTCCATAGCATGCTCCCCAGTGTCGATAAAAATATGTGAAAGTTATTCCGTCGCGGTTCCGCGGGCACGCCGGGTCACGGGTTCCGACCGGTGGTCGGAACCCGTGACCCGGGCCGTCGCTATCCGCGTTCGCCGGTCAGTGCCGGGGAATTCGCCGGCACGAATCCGTCCACCAGGTCGACGACCAGTGCGGCGGCGGTGGTGATGGAATTCGAGGACATTCCGGCGCGTGGTTCGAATGCGCGGCGGGCGAGGTCGGCGGCGACGCGCACGCACTCGGGCACCTTCTCGTCGCGCTGCATCAGCGCGCCGCAGGTCAGCATGCCGACGGTGCGGCGGACCGCGACCGGGTCGCAGCCGGGCACGACGAGGCCGAGACGGACGACCGCGTCGAAATAGCGCAGGAACAGCGTGTTGGTCGCCTGCCGCAACGCGGCGACCGCGGGCGGCCCGCTGTGCGCGAGGCGACCGAGAACCTCCTGGTCGCGCACGAACATCGCGCGCACGAGCGGGCGTCGGGCGACCGCCGTGAGGTAGTGGCCGACCATCCGGTGCAGGCGCACCTCGTAGGGGTTGGCGCGGACGACCTCGCCGAGTTCACGGATCACTTCGACGCTCTGCTGGACCAACACCGCGCCGAAGAGTTCGTCCTTGGTCTTCCAGTGCAGGTACACGGTCCCCTTGCCGATACCCGCGCGACTGGCGATCGCCTCCACCGTGACGCGCTTGTACCCCCAGTCCGACAAAAGGTGGGCGCAGACTCGCAGCGTCCGCCGTTCCCGCTCGCCCATCCGTTCCGCAACATTGGTCAAGGCAATTCTCCGTCGAATTTCAAAGACCGCACGGACAGTAGAGCAGGAAAGAAATTCTCATACCAATCACCGTTATCGTCCCCCGGGTTTCGACAACATCTTCATGTCATCGTAACCACCAGGACAACGGTCGACGCGAAAAAGTGCGCGAATCTACCGCCGACCCGCCCGGGGCGCACCTGGACAGCCTAGGGTGCTCACCCGTTCGGCCTACTTTTCGGCACTCCCGCGCTGAACCGATCGACGAATTCGGTCAACCGTCGTCCGGCCGGCCGGCCGATCGCCACGACGTCCGGCCACTGTGGACGGTGGGCTGCCGTCGGTACTCCGGACCGGCGGCTGCGCTCCGGCCATGATCGGATTTCCGCCGGCACTGGCCGCGGCCCTCGATCGCGAGTTCGACTACGCCGACGGCGAAGGCGTCGATTTCGAGCCCTGCCGGGAGTTCGGGGACACCGGGCGCACCGCCTCCTGGTTGCGCCGGTGGACCGAGGTGCCGCTCGACGCCGCGGACTTCCTCGTGTTCGGCCAGGACGGCACCGGAGGGTGCGCCGCGTGCCGGCGGGTGCGCGACACCGACGACCTCGAAGCGCAGCCCGTCGCGCTCTTCGGCTCGGAAGGCGAGGTCGGTGTCGTCGCGCGGAATCTCGGCGACTTCCGCTGGCTGTTGGCCGGCGGGTTCGGCCCGCTGGAGGCGGTCGAGTACCCGGACTCGACGATGCGGCCCGACCCGGAACTGCGGGAGATCGCCGTCGCCCACTCGCCCGCGCCCCGCACCGCCGGGCAGGTGATCGCCGCCGCCCGTGCCGAGTTCCCCGACTTCGCGCGGCTGGTCACGGGGTAGGTTCGGGCGGGTGATCACGGACGAGTTCGACACCGTCGCGCACGACCTGCTCGCGATCCGCTCGACCACCGACCGCCCGGACGAGCTGCGTCGTGCGCTCGACCTGGTGCTCGACGTGGTCGGGCCGGGATTCACCGTGGAGCGGTTCGAGTCCGGGGGCAAGCCCAGCGCGCTCGTCCACGACGGCGCGCGGCGGCCGTTCGACGTGATCCTCAACGGTCATCTCGACGTCGTGCCCGGCGCCGACGAACAGTTCCGGCCCTGCCGCGAGGGCGACCGCCTCTACGCGCGCGGTGCGCAGGACATGAAGCTCACCGCGTTGGTGATGGCCCAGGTGTTCCGCGACCTCGGACCGGGCCGCCCGGTGGCGTTGCAGTTGGTCACCGACGAGGAGGTCGGCGGCTACCACGGCACCGCCCACCAGCTCGCGCACGGCGTCTCGGCCGGGTTCGCGGTGATCGGCGAGCACAGCGCGCCCCGTGTGGTCACCGAGTCCAAGGGCATCGCGTCGGTCCGGCTCGACGCGCGGGGGCGGGCCGCACACGGCGCCTACCCGTGGCTGGGCGACAACGCGTTGCTCACGTTGATGCGCGCGATCGACGCTCTACTGGCCGCGTACCCCGTACCGGACGCGGAGGCATGGCGCACCACGGTCACCGTGTCCCGGATCGTGACGCCGAACGAGACGCTCAACCAGGTGCCCGCCGAGGCCACGGCGTGGCTCGACGTCCGCTTCCCGGCCGAGGACACCGGATTCGCCGGTCGCACGCCGGAAGAAGTGCGGGCGCACCTGGCCGCGCTCTGCCCGCCGGGGGTCGAGGTTTCCGTGCCCACGCTGGAATCGCCGCACCGGGCCGACCCCGACGGCGTGCACGTGCGGGCGTTGCGGGCAGCCGCGCGGGACGTGGGGTTCTCGGCCGAACTGCTGCGCAAGCACGGCGCGGCCGACTCGCGGTTCTTCCACGCGCGCGGCATCGACGCGGTGATCTTCGGCATCGGCGGCGACGGGCAGCACGGGCCGGCGGAGTACGCGGATCTCACGACCGTCGAGCCGTACCGGCGGGCGTTGTCGGGGTTCCTCCGGGCGTTGCCGAAAGCGTAACCACTAGGTTACGCTTTCGGCCGTGGACGAGGTGGCCAGGGCGATCGCGGACCCCGTGCGACGGGAGATCCTCGATTCGCTCCGGGACGGACCGCTGCCCGCCGGGCGCATCGCGGAGCTGTTCCCCATCAGCCGGCCCGCCGTCAGCCGGCACCTGCGCGTGCTGCGCGACAGCGGACTGGTGCGCGACGAACTCGTGGGCCGGCGGCGGATCTACGTGCTCGACGCGTCACGCCTGCGTGGACTCGCGGCGTGGCTGACCCGGTTCGAGGACCGGGGCTGGGACCGCCACCTCGACGCGCTGGAGACCGAGGTGTACCGGACCCGCCGCGCGCGACGCGCGGAGCGACCCGAGGAGAACACGGCATGAGCCCGTCCCCGATCGGCCGACTGCTGCGCGTCGGCGGCGGCGCGGACCTGATCCTGACCCGGACCTTCCGCGCGCACGCGGAGGACGTGTGGGCGAGCGTCACCGAATCCGAGCGCACCGCGCGCTGGTTCGGGCCGTGGGAGGGCGAGGCCGGACCGGGCCGCGTGATCCGGGTGCGGATGGCGTACGAGGAGCAGGAACCCTGGTGCGAGGTGCGCATCGAGGTGTGCGAGCCGCCGTTGCGGCTGGTGCTGTCGGTGGTCGACGGCGACTCGACCTGGCCACTGGAACTCAGACTGTCCGAAGTGGACGGTCTGACCACGCTCGAACTCGTGCACCACCTGCCGGACACGACCGGGATCGGCGAGATCGGACCGGGCTGGGAGTACTACCTGGACATGCTCGTCGCGTCCCGAACCGGCAGCGCCAGACCGGTGTTCGACGACTACTACCCGGCCCGGAAGGAGTACTTCGAGGGCTTGGTCTAGGCGGTGGCTCGCGCGTGGCGCCACCGTGCCCGCCGCCACCCGAACGGGTAGACACGGGGCATGACGTCGTACGAACCCGACCCGCGCCGGTGGCGGGCGTTCAGCGTGTCGCTCGTGGCCGGATTCATGAGCCTGCTCGACGTGAGCATCGTGTCGGTCGCGCTGCCGTCGCTCCAGCACGGCCTGGGCACCTCCGCCGCCGGGGCGCAGTGGGTCGTGTCCGGGTACGCGCTGGCGTTCGGGCTCGCGCTGGTCCCGGCCGGCCGGCTCGGCGACGCCCTGGGGCGGCGGACGGTGTTCCTCGTGGCCATGTCCGGGTTCGTGCTGTTCAGCGCACTGGCCGGCCTGGCACCCACGGCCGGGGTGCTGATCGCGGCCCGGCTCGCGCAGGGCGTGGCCGCCGGTGCGCTGGCGCCGCAGAACTCCGCGTTGATCCAACAGCTGTTCCGGGGCGCGGAACGCGGGCGGGCGTTCGGCTGGTTCGGTGCCACGGTCGGCATCTCCACCGCGGTCGGCCCGGTCGTGGGCGGCGTGATCCTGGCCGTGGCCGGCGAGGACGACGGTTGGCGCTGGGTGTTCTACGTCAACGTGCCCATCGGGTTGGCCGCGCTCGTGCTCGCGGCCCGGCTGCTGCCGCGTGCTGCCGATGTGCGGCGACGTGACCACCTCGACCTGGTGGGCGCCGCGCTGCTCGGCTCGGGTGTGCTCGCGGTGATGCTGCCGCTGGTGCTCGCCGAATCCGGCGGGCTGTCGTCGCTGTGGTGGCTGTTCCTCCTGGGTGCCGTCGTGCTGGTGGGGTTCGTGCGGTGGGAACGCCGGGAACGGGCGCGCGGTCGTAGCCCGTTGCTCGACATCGGGCTGTTCACGACGACGCCCGGCTACGGGACCGGCGCGCTGCTGGGCCTGGTCTACTTCATCGGCTTCAGTGGGATCTGGCTGGTGTTCGCGGTCTACTTCCAGTCGGCGCTGGAGTACTCGCCGCTGGAGTCCGGGCTCGCGGTCACGCCGTTCGCGGTCGGGTCGGCGGTGTCGGCGCTGATCGGCGGTCGGCTGGTGGAGACGTGGGGTCGACGGCTGACCGTGACCGGACTGGGCATGGTCGTGGCCGGGCTCGCGCTGACCGCGTTCCTGCTGTGGCTCACGGACGGCTACGGCGCCGGGGTGGCGGTGGCGCTGTTCGTCGCGGGCGTCGGCGGCGGCTGGGTGATCTCCCCGAACACCACGCTGACCCTGCGGCACGTGCCCGTCGCCATGGCGGGTGCGGCGGGCGGCGCGCTCCAGACCGGGCAGCGCATCGGGTCGGCGGTCGGCACGGCCGCGTTGGCCGGGCTCTACCACGCGGTGCTCACCGGCGCGCAGGCCCGCGTGGCCGTCGGCGTCGCGGTCGGCACGGCGGCGGTCGCGGTGACGGCGGCGCTGGTCGTCGGCATCGTCGAACTGCGGGCGCGGCCGACGTGCCCCCGGGCGCGGGAGGCCGGGGTGTCGGTCAGCGGCGACGCTTGACCTTGATCAGGTCGACGTCGGTCGCGGACGCGCGCAGATCGCGAAAGTCCACCCCGAGCGCCTCGACGGCCTGTGCCGCGAGCCGCAGGCCCCGGTCGCACACCGCGCGGTCGTCCGACTCGACCTCGGCACGCAGTTGGACGCGGAAGCTGAAGAAGTCGAGCGAGCGGTCGTAGGCCAGCGCGCCCTGCTCGGAGAACCCGCTGGTGAGCATGTCGTGCCGGTGGGCGTCGGCGCGCAGCCGGGCCCGGCCCGCCTCGTCGAGATCGGCGAACCGACCGCGGACCATGACCCGGTACGTGTGCTCCACGGCGTCATCGTGACCGGAGCGGGTCGGCGCCGGCAACCGGAATCCGTCCGCGGTGGACGTGCGGGTCCACCGCGGACGGTCGGTCAGAAGAACACCGGCAGCGACGCCAGGTGCCGGCTCAGCGGCGGCGACGACACCACGGAGATCTCGTCGTAGGCCGGGCGGATGTCCGGCATCCGCTCCAGCACGACGTCCAGGCACTCGGCCGTCTCCGCGCGGGCCAGCGCCGCGCCCAGGCAGTAGAACGCGCCCATGCCGAACGCCGTGTGCCGGTTGGGCTTGCGTCCGATGTCGAAGGTGTCCGGGTTCTCGAACACCTCGGGGTCGTGGTTGCCCGAGACCATGGCCAGCAGGAAGTGGCTGCCCGCCGGGTAGGTCGTGCCCGCCACCTCGACCGGCTCGGTCGCGATGCGCACCAGCGTGCTCGCCGGACCGCGCACCCGCAGCATCTCCTCGACGGCCGTGGGGATCAGCCCGTGGTCGGCCTTGAGGCGGTCGAACTGGCCCTGGTCCTCCAGCAGCAGGCCCAGGCCCATGGCGATCAGGTTCGCCGTCGTCTCGTGCCCGGCGAACAGCAGCAGGACGCAGTTGGCGACGATCTCGTCCTCGGAGACGAGGCCCTCGCGCTCGGCCGCGACGAACATGCTGAGCAGGTCGTCCCGTGCCTCCTCACGGCGCTGGGCCACGAGCGCGCGCACGTAGTCCTGCATTTCGAGGATGCTGCGCTGCGACTGCCGCAACGTCTCGAAGTCCGCGAGCTGGAAGAGCGCGAGCAGGTCGCGCGACCACTCCTGGAGCTTCTCGCGGTCCGCGGTCGGCATGCCCAGCATCTCGGCGATCACGTTGGCGGGCAGGGGGTACGCCAACTCCGTGACCACCTCCATGAAGCCGCCCTCGCGCCGGGCCTCGATCAGTTCGATCGCGATCTCGCGGATGCGAGGCCGCAGACCTTCCACCGTGGCCGGGGTGAAATAGCGTTTGAGGAGCTGCTGGAAGCGGACGTGGTCCTTCTCGTCGGTATGACCCATCCACAACGCGATGGACTGCCGCACCGGTTCGAGTTCGGCCAGCTCGGCAGGGGAGAGCCGGTCGAAAGCCTGGCCGAGGTTGCCCGGGACCAGACGCTTGTCCTTGAGCGCCGCGACGACGTCGGCGTGCCGGGTGACCAGGAAGGATTCCAGCTCGGGAATCCAGGAGACCGGGCTTTCGGCCCGGATCCGGTGCAGCAGCGGCAGCGGGTCGCCCAACACGTCCGGGGCGAACAGATCGTACGACTTTAATGCGGTCGAGGTGGTCGCGGAATCGTTCATGGCGGTGAGTCTCGTCCAGGAACGGTCGGGACACCATCATTAACACCTTCACTCGGCTGTCGGATGTGAACAGCCGGGCGTGGTGTGGTTGCCGTGTGTGGTGGCTGTGTGATGGCGCTGGTGTGGGTCTTGGAGGGACTGGTCGGTGTGTCCGGGGTCAGGTGTGAGGTGCCGGCGCTGCGCGCGGGGTCGGAGTGATGGTGTTGGTGCTTGGGTCGGATTCGGCGCTGGTGGGCGTTGTGGTCATGGGGTTGTTGTCGCGGTTGTCAGGTAGGTCAGTTCCGCGGCGATTTCGGACAGGGTGATGTCGTCCAGTTCTGCCAGTGTGCGGGTGCCTTCCGGGTTCCAGGTGCCTTCCTGGTGGCGGCTGATCCAGATGTGCGCCAGCGTCTGGGTGGGGTGTTCTTCCACCAAGCCGACGATGATGCCCGGTTCCAGGGTTGCCACCAGTGCGCCGCCGGTGGGCAGGGGGCGGGTGATCCAGCATTCCAGGCCGCCGTCCTGAGGTCTGCCGCGTTGCCAGTTCTCCTTGGTCAGGCCCAGTACGGCGCCTACCGGGGCGGAGCGGCCCTCGAACCGGGGGAGGGTGCGGCGGGACTTGTCCTCCGGCGTGAAGTGGTGCACCGGGCGGTCCAGTTGGCGGAAGGGTTGGGGGAGCTTTCGCTGGGCCTTGAAGAGGGCTGTCCAGGCGGCCAGGTCTGGTCCGGGGACGGTGAGGGGGTGGGCGATTCCGACCTTGGTGTTCTCCGCGAGGGCGTACGGGGTGTCCGTGATCGTGTGCGGGGTGCGGTCGTCCGCCAGGTGGAAGGTGGTGCCTTCCGTCGTCCGCCACACCAGGCGGCGGACCACGTGCCAGAGCAGCGGGTGGTCGACCAGGAGTGTGGTGAACTCCTCCGTCGTCCACTCGCGGGTGGTGGTCATGGCTCGTTCCAGGCGGGGCAGTTGCTCGGCGGCGGTGGTGCGGAGGTCCTTTTTCAGTGCGGTGAAGCGTTTGCGTTCCGTTGCGGCCAGGGTCGGGTCGTCCGACGCCGTCGGTTTCGGGAGGTCTTTGCGGTGGGTGCCGTTCGGGGTGGTGAGGTGGGGGCGCAGGCGTTCGTCGAAGCCGATCGTGAAGTGGCGGGGGCCGTAGTCGACGCGGGTCGTCGCGGGGTCGGCCAGGTCCAGGTCGGGGACCAGGCGGTCGGCCAGTTCGTCCGTCGTGAAGCCCTGTAGCCCGGCTATTTCGTCGATTTTCGCCTCGGCGAGTTCCTTGAGTTTGCGGAACTTCGAGCGCAGCGCGATGCCGTTGAGGCGGGCCAACGCGACGTCCGAGCCCATCGCGGCCAGGACGTCCAGACCCGCGACGGCCTTGGCGTGGGCGCCCTCGCCCGGCCAGGACCGGATCAGCGGTGCCAGTGCGCGGGCGGTGTCGTCGGTGCCGAAGGTGCCCAACGCGGTGAGCGCCCAGTTGTCCTTCGGGGGAGAGCCCGCGGCCTGCCAGCGTTCGAAAGCGGCCCAGGCGAAGTCGGCCAGGGAGGTCGGGTCGCACAGGTCGCGCACCACCCCGATGCCGGCGTACTCGTCGTCCGGGCGGGAGAACGCCAGCATCGTGATCACGTGCTGCGCGGACGGCACGGGCAGGGCCCGGAGCTTGTCGCGCAGCAGGATCTGGGGCAGCAGGCCGGGCGCGGCCCAGGGACCGGGGACCGGGATCTTGACGGGGACGGCGTCCAACGGGTCGGTGCCCAGAAGCGTCTCCAGGGCCGCCACCGCCTGCGCGCCGTGTTCTTTCGCCGCCCTGCGGGCTTCCTCGGGGACGAGGACCAGGGCCGACTCGGCGGCACGGCGGGCCGCGCCCGGTTTGCCCAGGGCGGTGGGCAGCAGGAAGCGGGCCGCCTCCTCGGCGTGGCGGCGCAGCCACGTCGACGCGGTGCGGCCGGCCGTGCGCAGGCGGACCAGCCAGTCCGCCATCAGGTGCGCCACGTCGTGGTCGGCGTAGGGCAGCAGCAGGTGTCCGGCACCGGCCGGGTTCAGCCGGGCCAGGTGCAGGGCCATCGGCAACGCGTCGTAGCCGTACTTCGCGACCAGCGCACGGCCCCACGTGTCGGCGCCCCACGGATCGGTCGGTCGCCAGTCCGCGAGCATCCCGCGCAGCGCGAAAGCCGGACCCTCCAGGAACGCGACGCGCTTCTCGTAGTCGCGCAGGTCGCCGGACAGGAAGCGGCGCACCACGGTCATCCAATCCGGCGATCCCCGGCGGTCCGCGCGGTGGGCGGTGGTCCACTCCGCGTTCTCGCCGGGCAGCCAGCGCACGGCCTTCCTTCCGGTCGACACCAGACCCGTGACCACGGCGGGCTTTCCGGCCTTTCGCGGCAGCGTCCACGGTGGCGTCACGAGCACCGCCGGCAACTCCTCGACGGGGACGTCGGGCACGCGGTCCGCCTCGGCGTTCGCCGGGTCGACCCGCGCCAGTTCGGGGAACTCCCGCAGGTGGGCGTGCAGCAACGCCCGCGCCGGTTCCGAGGACGGTGCCGCCGCCGCGAGGCGGCGGACCGCGCGCCGGGGGAACCGCCGGACCGCCTCCAGCAGGGCCGCCTGCCCGTACCGGTCGTCGATGCGGGACACCAGCACGTCGAACGCCTCGTCGGCGGGCTGTGCGGCGATCACGTCGAACACCCGCTTGGTGAACTCGGCGTTGTTGAAGTCGCCCTCCACCACCGTGAGCAGCGGCTCCGCCGCGCCCGTGCCGACCGCGAGCGCGACCGTGTACAGCACCTCCGCGTCACGCAGCCGCCACGCGAACTCGGATCGCCCCACCAGGTCCCGCAACTGGTCGCCCCGGTTGAGCGAGCACAGGACCATCGTCGGGTCCGACCCGCCGGGTTCGTCCTCGACGATCCGGCGCACCACCTCGTCGACCCAGTCGTCCCGCTCCGGCACCAGGTACGCGGCGATCAGCGACGTGATCGGGTCGATCCGGTGCGCCCCCAACGCTTCGACGACGGCCGCGTACTCCTCGTCCGACGCCGCGGCGATCGCCCGGCGCATCCGCGGCGGCACGTGCCGGGGCAGGTCGTGGTAGCGCGTCGCGGGCGGCCGGAAGCGGAGTTCACGCGGCGAGGCGCCGCCCGGTCCCATCCGCCACGGCAGGTCGACCAGTCCGGTGTCGACGGTGGCCCGCGCGGCGAACACCAGGCCGTGCTCGGCGATCCACGCGTCGGCGATGCGCTCGACACCCTCGTACCGCTCGCGCCGGCGGTCGGCCTCGACCAGCGTCGCCACGCAGGCCGCGCCGAGCGGGTCGGGCACGCCCGCCAGGTGGCCGCGTACGGCCTCGGCCAGCGCGGGCTCCGTGTGCGGGTCGGCCAGGACCGCTTCGGCCTGGTCCGACAACGGTTCCGTCGCGGCGTGCAGGAAAGCGGGCGCACCGCCGTCGAGGACGAACTTCGGGCGCACGGGACCGTCGTGCCGGGGGTGGACCAGTGCCGCCCACCGCCGGGGTGGGACGAACACGTCCTCCAACTCCTCCGGCGGGACCTCCCGGAAGCCCTCCGCCGCCAAACCGGCGGCCAGTTCCGCCACGTGTGCCAAGGCCGCCTCGACCGAGCCGTGCTCGGACGTCGACGCACGCCCCCGGCCGTCGCCCCGTCCGGAACGGACGGTCACCGCCGTGCCGGCCCGCACCACCTCCCGGAACACGACGGTCCCCCGCCCGCCCGATTCCCACCTGCGCACGTCCGCTCTCCCCGTCTCGATTCGCGGTGACGTCGGGGACGATACGGACGGGGTCCGACAGTCCGGGGTGCCGGTGTCGGGCCGGGCCCCGCGGGATTCGGAGATCACCCGATCGGGACGACCCGGACGCCGCATTGCCGGATCGCCGGCCCGGCCGTATGAATCGGACCACCACCGAACCGAGGAGCCGACCATGACCGAGCTGACCCTCGACCCCGCCACCACGGCGCTCGTGCTCATCGAGTACCAGAACGACTTCGCCGGCGCGGGCGGCGTGCTGAACGCCGCGGTCGGACCCGTCATGGAGTCGACCGGCATGCTCGCCAAGACCGCGACCCTGGTCGAGGCCGCCCGCGCCGCCGGCGTCACGATCATGCACGCCCCGATCGCGTTCGCCGAGGGCTACCACGAGATCACCGCGCACCCCTACGGCGTGCTCAAAGGCGTGGTCGACGGCAAGGCGTTCGTCAAGGGCTCGTGGGGCGCGGCCATCGTCGACGTCCTCGCCCCGCGCGAAGGCGACATCGTGGTCGAGGGCAAGCGCGGCCTGGACACGTTCGCCAGTACCAACCTGGACTTCATCCTGCGCAGCAAGGGCATCCGCACCATCGTCCTGGGCGGCTTCCTGACCAACTGCTGCGTCGAGTCCACGATGCGCACCGGCTACGAGAACGGCTACCGCGTGATCACGCTGACCGACTGCGCGGCGGCCACGTCGTGGGAGGAGCACGAGAACGCGATCCGCTTCGACTTCCCCCTGTTCTCGCTGCCGCTGACCGCGGCG
The DNA here is from genome assembly GCF_014203755.1 of Saccharothrix violaceirubra. Classification (NCBI taxonomy): domain Bacteria; kingdom Bacillati; phylum Actinomycetota; class Actinomycetes; order Pseudonocardiales; family Pseudonocardiaceae; genus Saccharothrix; species Saccharothrix violaceirubra. The sequence continues at coordinate 4,286,400 of NZ_JACHJS010000001.1, read as the reverse complement.
GACGTCCTGGCCGCGCTGTCCTGACGACGTCCCCCGCGCGGGTGAGTGGGATACTGGACCGGACATCCGGCCGAGACGAGGTGCACGGCGTGGTCCTGGACGACGAGAGCGCCGACGCGGTCGAAGCCCCGACCGCGACGAGACAGGCGCCGGTCGACCCGGTGCCGGCCGCGCGGGAACGCACGGTCGACCTGCTCGACGCGTTCGCCGTCGCGGTGGTCGTGGTCGACGCGAACGGCGTCGTGCTCCAGGCGACCGCCGAGGCCCTGCGCCTGCTGCCGCGACTGGTCGTCGGCATGCCCCTGGAGCGTTTCCCGCACGACGGCGTCGAGGTCGGCCTCGGCGACCGGATCGTGGTCGGCACCCGGCGCGCGCTGCCCGACGGCACGACCGCCTGGCAGTTCCGCGACGTCACCGCCCAGCGCGCCCGTGAGGACGCGTTGCTCGCCGAACGCGCCCGCAGCCGCTTCCTCGCCCGCGCCGGCAGCCGGCTCGGCCTTTCCCTGAACCCGGCCCGGAGCGCCCGCGCGGTCGTCGAACTCGCGGGCGAGCTGGCCTTCGCCGCGACGGTCGTCCTGCCCGGCGGCGAGTACGTGCACGGCGAACGCGACGCCGCGCTGCGCGTCGGCCGCTGGACCCGGGAGAGCCTGCCGGTCGCGTTGGTCGAGGCCATGGACGGCACGGCCGGCGGCGTCGAACGCCACCCGGCCGACCTGTTCGCCGCCGGTCGCTGGCTGCCGCACGTCGACACCTCGCGGGTGGCCGAGGCGGTGACCGTGCCGCTGCCCGGCACCGACCTGCCCGGACCCGTGCTGGTGCTGTGGCGGCCCGACACGACGTCCGACACCGCGTCCGGCACCGGGTCGGACATCGAGGACCCGCACGGCGTCGTGCTCGCCGAGTTCGCCGCCCGCGCGGGCATGGCGCTGTCGACCGCCGAGGTGCACGCACGCCAGGCGCACACCGCCGCCGTGCTCAAGGAGAACCTGCTGCCCGGCCCGTTGCCCGAGGTCGACGGGCTCGCGTTCGGCGCGGAGTACCGGCCCGCCACCGGCATCGGGTCGCTCGGCGGCGACTTCTACGAGGTCGTGCCGACCGCCGACGGCACGTCGTTCGTGTTCGGCGATGTCGTCGGCACGGGCGTGGAAGCGGCCGTGACCAGCGGCGTGGTCCGCCAGTCGCTGGGCGCGCTGCGGCGCGTGGCCGTCGACGCGGTCCGGTCGCTGGCAGTGCTCAACGAGTCGCTGCTGGCCGAGGCACCCGGCGACCGGCGGCGCTTCGCCACGGTGGTGCTCGGCTTGGCACGCCCGCTGCCCGGCGGCGGCGCCCGGCTGTCGCTCACCGGCGGCGGCCACCTCGCGCCGCTGGTGCTGCGCGCGTCGGGTGCGGTCGAGTTCGTCGAGGTGGGCGGCATGCTCGTGGGCGCGGTGGCGGACGCGACGTTCCGGTCCGCGGAGATCGACCTCGCGCCCGGCGAGACCTGCGTGCTCTACAGCGACGGTGTGACCGAGGCGCGCGGCGGCGTGGACGGGACCACGCTCTTCGGCCAGGAACGGCTCGCCGCGCTGATGGCCGACTGCGCCCGCATGCCCGCGGTCGCGGTCGCGGAACGGGTCGCGCTCGGCGCCCAGCAGTGGATCGGCGGTGCCGAGCACGACGACCTCACGGTGCTCGCGGTGCGGGCCACGCCCCGGAAGGAACTCGGGTGACCGATCGCGACGAGCTGCTCGACGCGCTGTCCGCCGCCGACGAGGACGCGGCGGTCGCGCTCGCGGAGCGGCTGCTCGACGCGGGCGTGCCGGCCGAGAACGTGCTGATCGACCTGGTCGCCGACGTGCAGACCGAGGTCGGCCGGCTGTGGCAGACCAACCGGTGGACCGTCGCGCAGGAACACGCGGCGACCGCGATCAGCGAGCGGGTGATCGCGGTCGTGGCCCGGCGGATGAGGGTCGACCCGACCAGGGGGCACGTGGTGGTCGCGTGCCTGGACGGCGAGTGGCATGCCGTGCCACCGCGCATCGTGGCCGAGGTGCTGCGCGGGCGCGGTTGGCGGGTGACGTTCCTCGGCGCCAGCGTCCCGACCGCGCACCTGGTGTCCTACCTGCACGAACACGGCCCGGACGCGGTGGCGCTGAGCTGCACGCTCTCGCGCAGCCTGCCCCGCGCCGACCAGATGATCACCGCCTGCCGGGCCACCGGCACGCCGGTCCTGGTCGGCGGGCGAGGCTTCGGCGCGGGCGGCCGGTGGGCCCGGTTGCTCGGCGTCGACGCGTGGGCACCCTCCGCGACGGCGGCGGCCGAACTGCTCGAAAGCCCACGCTGGCAGCGGATCGCGCCGCCGCTGACGCCCCGGCGTGCCGACCCGGAGTACGCGGCGCTGCGCACCCGGCGGGCCGAGTTGATCTCGGCGGCGCTGGCCGCGCTGCGCGACGCGTTCCCACCCATGCGCACCTACGACGAGCGGCAGGCCGACGCGACGCTGGAGGACCTCGGTCACATCGTCGACTTCCTCGGCGCCTCCGTGTACGTGGACGACCCGGGCGTGTTCGGCGAGTTCATCGCGTGGACCGGCGAGGTGCTCGGCGCGCGGGGCGTGCCGGTGGCGTCGACCGCCATCGCCATGGCGGCGATGGCGCGCGTGCTCGACGACCACCCCCGCGCGTTGCGGCACCTCGAGCACGGACGTGACGTGGTTCAGGCCGCTTGACCGTTGTGCGGGTCGCCGATTCGTGTGATCTTCTGGAACGACCGCGACGTTGAGCCACCAGCGCGCGTTTGTCCGCACGGTGATTTGAGAACTCCAGGATGGCAGTGATGACGTCAGCAGGACGGACCGGCGGGGTGCGCACCGCCACCCGCGAGATCGGCGGCGTGGTGGTTCTCGCCGTGCGCGGGGAGATCGACATCGCGACCGCGGAGGAGGTGCGCGGCCCGCTGGTCGACCTGGCCGGACGCGCACCGGGGGGCGGCGTGGTGGTGGCGGACCTGGCCGAGGTGGGGTTCTTCTCCTCGGCAGGCATCGAGGCGCTGCTGGTGGCGCACGAGCGGCTGCGCGACTCCGGTGGCGCACTGCACGTGGTCACCGCGCCGATCGTCCGCCGGGCGCTCGTCGCGGTCGGGTTGGATCGCGCACTGGACCTGTACGACTCGCTCGACGAGGCGCTGCCGGCGTCCCGGGAAAGCGGCTGATGGGATGTTGTTGGAAGAACCGCCCGACACGGGGGAGACGGGGACCACGGCGCTCGACCTCGCGGTCGACGGCGCGAACCTGGCCGGGATGCGCCGCCACGTGGCCGCCCGGCTGGACGGCCTGGCCGAGGACCTGGTCCAGGACGTGGAACTGGTCTGCACGGAACTCGCGGCCAACGCGTGCGACCATGCCGAAGGCCCGCACCGCCTCGTGCTGCACCGCCAGGACACCCAGATCCTGGTCGAGGTCCACGACGGCAGCCCGCACCGGGAGCCCACCGTCGGCTCCTCGACACTGGGCCCGCACCGGGGCCACGGCATGCGCATGGTCGAGTCGCTGTGCCGGGCCTGGGGCGTCCGGCGGGGCGCGGCCGGCAAGACGGTCTGGGCGGTAGTGCCCATCGCCTGACCGTACCCGTCTTCCGACAGGCGTGGCCGAGCACACGCCTCCGTCGGCACGCCGCCCGGAGCAGACTGTGCGGGTGAAGACGAAGCGTGGCGAGCTGCGCATCTACCTCGGCGCGGCACCGGGCGTCGGCAAGACGTTCGCGATGCTCGGCGAGGCGCACCGCCGACGCGAACGCGGCACCGACGTCGTGGTCGGCCTGGTCGAGACACACGGCCGCGAGAAGACCGCGGCCCTGCTGGACGGACTCGACCGGCTGCCCACCCGGGTGGTGCCCTACCGCGACCACGAGTTCGCCGAACTCGACCTGGACGCGCTGCTGGCCCGCGCGCCCGAGGTCGTGGTCGTCGACGAGCTGGCGCACACCAACACGCCCGGCTCGGCCAACGCCAAGCGCTGGCAGGACGTCGAACGGCTGTTGGACGCGGGAATCGACGTGCTGTCCACGCTCAACGTCCAGCACATCGAGTCGCTCAACGACGTGGTCGAGCGGATCACCGGCGTGCGGCAGCGGGAGACCGTGCCGGACGAGGTGGTGCGCCGCGCCGGGCAGGTCGAGCTGGTCGACCTCACGCCCGAGGCGCTGCGCCGCCGGCTCGCGCACGGCAACATCTACCCGGCGCACCGCGTGGACGCGGCGCTGGCCGACTACTTCCGGATCGGCAACCTGACCGCGCTGCGCGAGCTGGCGTTGCTGTGGGTCGCCGACCAGGTCGACGTGGCCTTGCGCCGGCACCGGGCCGAACAGGACATCACCGACACCTGGGAGACCCGGGAACGGGTCGTCGTGGCCATCACCGGCGGCGCGGAGAGCGAGACGTTGATCCGGCGTGGCCGGCGCATCGCCGTGCGCGCGGGCGCGGACCTGTCGGTCGTGCACGTGCTGCGCGGCGACGGTCTGTCCGGGGTGGCGCCGGACCGGGTGTCGGTGTTCCGGAAGGTGGCCGAGGGCGTCGGCGCCACCTTCCACACCGTCGTCGGCGACGACGTGCCGTCCGCGTTGCTGGAGTTCGCCCGCGGTGTCGACGCGACCCAGCTCGTGCTCGGCACGTCACGGCGCTCGCGCGTGGCACGGGTGTTCGACGAGGGCATCGGCGCCGCGGTGATCGGCGCGTCCGGGTCGATCGACGTCCACATGGTCACCCACGACGAGTCGACGCGGCGGCCCCGGCTCGACGCCCGGAGCACGTCGCTGACGCCGCGTCGCAGGCTGTCGGGGTGGGCGCTGGGCGTGCTGCTGCCGGCCGCGGTGACGGCGATCGGCTGGGCGGGCCGCGACGACGTGGCCGCGTCGACGGACCTGGTGGCGTTCTTCCTGGCCACGGTCGTGACCGCGCTGGTCGGCGGCCTGGGTCCGGCGCTGGTCGCCGCGACGCTGGGCGCGGGCCTGCTCAACTACTTCTTCACGCCGCCGCTGTTCAGCCTGACCGTCGCCACGCCCGAGAACCTCGTCACCCTGATCGCGATGGTGGTCGTCGCGGTGCTCGTCGCGCTCGTCGTGGACCGGGCCGCGCGACTCGCCGAACAGGGCGCCCGCGCCCGGACCGAAGCGGCTCTGCTGGCCTCGTACGCGCGGATCGTGCTGACCGGTCCGGCGCCGCTGGACCGCCTGCTCGACCAGGTGCGCGAGAACTTCGGGTTGGAGTCGGCCGCGCTGCTGGAACGCCGTGACGGCGCGTGGGAACTGGTCGCGTCCGCCGGCGGGACGCCGTGCCGCGAGCCGGAGAAGGCCGATGTGGACGTGCGTGTGACCGACGACGTGCATCTCGCGCTGCGTGGTCGGACGCTGCCCGCGCGTGACCGCCGGGTGCTGGAAGCGGCGGCCGGCCAGGCGCTGTCGGCGTTGCGGCAGCAGCGGATGGCGGCCCAGACCGAGGCGGCCCGGCGCCGCGCCGAGACCACGGAACTGCGCACCGCGCTGCTCTCGGCCGTCGGCCACGACCTGCGCACGCCGCTGACGTCGATCAAGGCCGCGATCGGCAGCCTGCGCAGCCCGGACATCACGCTGTCCGAAGCGGACACGGCCGAACTGCTGGAGGCCGTGGAGATCTCGGCCGACCGGCTGACCGCGCTCGTGGACAACCTGCTCGACTCGTCACGGCTGGCGACCGGCGCCGTCGCGCCGCTGCTCAGACCGGTGACCTATGACGAGATCACGGCCCGCGCGTTGGCCGGCATCGACGACCGGCACGCGGTCACGGTCGAGGTCGCCGAGAACCTCCCGGCGGTGCTGGCCGACGCCGGCCTGCTGGAACGCGTGGTCGCCAACGTCGTCGACAACGCGTTGCGCCACGGCCGGTCCCGCGGCCCGCGCGCCGACGGCGAACCCGGGATCGCGGTCCGGGCCAGCGCGCACGGCAGCCGGGCGGAACTGCGGGTGGTCGACCACGGACCGGGCGTGCCCAAGGACACCGCGGCGGCCGTGTTCGCGCCGTTCCAACGACTCGGCGACCGCGACGCCACGCCCGGCGTCGGCCTGGGGTTGAGCGTGGCCAAGGGGTTCGTGGACGCCATGGGCGGGTCGATCACGGCCGAGGACACGCCGGGCGGCGGGCTGACGATCGTGGTGTCGCTGCCGACCGCCGACGCCACGCCGTCGGTGTGGTGATCACGGCCGGAGCACGCGGTGCGGGATGTTGAGGCGCTCGCACGCCTCCAGGCCCGCGCGGTAGCCCAGCGTCCGGTACGCCTCGAACTGCTCGTCGGTGAACATCTGCCGACCCGTCGAGTGGTTGGGGAACCGGGGTTCGCGCTCCTTGAACGCGTGCAGGTCCCACGTCGCCGACGGGGTCAGCACGGCCTTGGCGTAGACGATCTGGCCGCGCTCCTCGCCGGACGACGGGTAGCGCACCTCGCCTGCCGCCGTCATCTCCCGGCTGACACCGTCCTCGTCGGACAGCACCGGTCCGGGATCGAGATCGATGTCCACGCCGAGTTCGCTGCGTGCCAACGCCATGGCCCGGCCGATGTCCAGTCCGCCGTTGCCGCTCGCGTCGAAGCACAGCACGTGCGTGCACCGCCGGCGCAGCAGCTCGACCAGGCCCAGGTTCTCCCAGTGGCCGCCGTCGGTCAGGTGGATGTAGCGGTGCTTGGCCCGCGCCGCGCCGATCGCCTCGCGCAGCACGTACCAGGCCCCGGGTTCCAGCCACCCGTTGCGCACCATGGCGACCAGTCGGCCGAGCGCGGTGCGCGGCGGCGTGCGCGGCTCCCGCCAGGCGGGGTGCAACGGGTTGCGGATCCACACGCCCAGGCGCACGTTCGTCAACGCCATGAGGAAGCGCAGCGGGGGATAGGTGAACCGGCCCATCATCGGCGACAGGGCGGCACCCGACACGGCCATGATCGACGGCAGGGTCAACTGCGTGCCGGGCAACCCGCCCCGCTGCTCGACCTCGGCCGTTGACCGGTAGCCGAACAGCGGGCCGCCGCTGACGTCGCGTTCGAACGTGAACGACTCCGCGAACCGGCCCACCGGCACGTCCGAGGCGAGGTTGACCGCGCAGCACACGACCAGTTTCGGCACCTTCGTCACCGGCTCCAGGTCGGAGAAGTACAGGCGCTCGTGGAACGCGATCGGCGCGGCCACCACCCGACCCCGGTCGTCGACCCGGCGTTCCAACGCGAACGCGCTGTTGAGCCGCTCCCGGTAGAACAGGTGCATCGAGTAGCGGCGGTTGTGCACGAACACGGCCATGGCCAGCAGCACCGCCAGCATCACGCCCACGCCGACCGCGTCCGACGGCGAGCGCAGGCCCGTGCGCGTCGAATGCTCCAACGAGGACAGCAGCGGCACGAACAGCAGACCCGCGCCCGCCGCCGACGACAGCACCAGCATCGACCGCCGCGCCCGGAACCGGCGGCTGAGCACCAGCGCGACCGAGGCCGACAGCAGCGAGACCACCAGCCACACGAACGCCACGACGAGCCGTCCGGTGAGCGTGCCGAACCGTTCCGCGGGTTCGCCGAACACCCACGCCAGCACCGTGCGGGACGCGACCCCGTACAGCTGGGCGGCCGGGGGCAACGCCAGCGCCGTCACCACGACGCCGGTCGTGATCAGCAGGGCGGAAGCGGCCTTCTCCGACAGGGACTCGCCGTAGTCGCCGGGGTTGTCGTTCTTGAACCACCGCCGGTACAGCACGAGCAGCAACGCGCCCACGAACGCCGCCGCGCCCACCAGCAGCAACCCGACGAGCACCGGCGACGCGGGCATCGACAACCCGTTGAGCCGCAGGTCCGACAGGCGCACGCCCAACGCCGCCAGGCCCCACCCGGCGACCCGGCCCAGCACCACCGCGCTGAGCACGAACGGCAGGTAGTTCAGCACGAACCCGTAGACCACCCCGGCCACCAGCCACAGCTTGCCGACCAGGCCCGGCGCCAGGTAGTCGGTGTGCCGGCGCAGGTACCGCTCCTCCGGGGAACCCCGTCCCCACAGCGGTTTCCCGTTCTCCAGCACCGGGTCCGAGCGCGCCGCCGAGATGGCCAGCGCGCTCGCGACGTAGTTGCCGCCGGACACGGCCGCGAGGTACTCGGCGTTGTCGAGCACGCCCCGTTCCCGCAACGCCTGCACCGCGCCGAGGTTGAACGCCGCCGAGCGCACGCCGCCGCCGGACAGCGCGATGCCGATGCGCAGCCCCTCGGGCGGCTCGGCGACGTACTCGGCGGCGACGCCGGGCGCGTCGCCGCGTGGCCGTGGTGCGATCGGCACGACGACACCCCTCTCACGGGTCCAGGTAGCCGAACGCGTCGCGGTAGTCCTCGCCGCGCGGGTCGCAGCCGTACGGGTAGGTGGCGTGGGCGCCCGCCTCACGCAGCCGGGGCAGCGACCGTTCCAGCAGGTAGCGCGTGAACAGCGGGTGCACGCAGAGCTGGTCGGCGTCCTCGCGGGCGATGAGGTCGTAGTCGAACGTGTACTGGAAGTGCGCCTTGTTGTAGCGGCCGGTCTGGTCGAACCGGACGCCGAGCACGCCGAGCGTGAACAGCATGGCCAGGAACTCGTCGAAGTCCAGGCCGGTGAGCTTGCGGATGCCCTGCTGGTTGTAGACGCGGTGCAGGCCGCGGGCCGGGAACGACAAGTCGATCCGGCCCGCGAGTCTTCGCAGCACCGCGCCCGCCAGCGGGTAGGAGGTCTGGTACGCGGCGAGCACCCCGGCCACCAGCGGGTGCTCGGCGTACCGCGTGCCCGCGAGCACGGCCGCCGGGGTGACGTCCCACGGTGTCGAGCCCCGGTCGCGCCGGCTGAACACGCTGTTGAGGATCTGGATCAGGTGCCGGGGCAGCAGTTGGGTGTGTCGCAGCAGGTAGGCCAGTGGGTCCTCGTCGATGTCCAGTCCGGACCGGACGCGGTCGGGCAGGGCCGCGCGCAGCACGGCGATCGCCGGGTCGGGCTCGTCGTTGTGCGCGGCGCGGCGTTCGAGCATGGCCAACTGCTCGGGGTGGTGGGTCCGCAGGAACAGCACCAGCCGGTTGGCGGTGAGCCGGAGCAGTTCCGGTGCCGTCCAGTAGATCTTGAGGTACCGGCCGCGCAGGTCCTTCTCGGGCGCGGCGGCCAACTCGTGGATCTTGTCGAACAGCTCGGACGGCAGGCAGATCTGCACGCCGTACGGCCGGTGGCCGTGGTGGCGTGCGATCACGGTGCCCGCGCAGCGGAACAGTCCGGTGAGCGCGGGCGTGAGTTCCGGCAGCCGCAGGTGCAGGTCCTCCAGGTTGTCCATGACGACCAGCAGCGGGCGCGGGCGTTCGGCGAGCAGGTCCAGCGTCGCCGCGCGGGCCGCCCCGAACGGGACCTGGCCGTCGTGCGTGACGTTGGCGATGGCCTCGCTCAGGCCTTCGCCGCCGTGGTCGAGCAGGCGGCGGCGCAACGCGACGAGGAACCGCTCGGCCACGGCCGTCCCGGTGACGCCGGGTTCGGTCGAGCGGCCGAGGTAGCCCGCGATGGTGTTGAGCCGGCCCCGTCGGTCGTCGCCGTCGAACCCGCTCCACGCGTGCAGCATGGCCACGTGCTCGAACAGCGCCTGCCAGATCTCGGCGCGCTGGTCGACGAAAGGCTCGTGATCGCGGCTGTAGGTGGTGAGGACTTTCAGCATCTCGTGGTAGACGTTCTCGGTCCGCAACACCTCGCGCGCCGGTCCCGCGACATGATTCGAGCCCATCAGGAATGCGGTCTTGCCCGCGCCTTTGCGCCCGATGATGTAGGTGGGCGTGTCCTCTCCCGCGGCCTGCCGGTAGCTCCGGTTGGAGCGGTCGAACAGCCGGTCCGCGGTGTCGGGTCCGAGGTGGACGACGTCCTCCGTGACGATGGGGCCGAACGGCTGGTGCGCGGTGAGCACGTGGTCCAGGCCAGCTGTCACGTCGGACTCCCGTTCTGCCATGCCGTCAAGGGTCACCAAACCTGGCAGCGCGGGTGGTGTTCGTAATCGACTTTCGATGTTGTTCACTCGCACGCACTAAAGCCCGCCCCGCCCCACTCCCGCGAGTTATGCGTTCAGACACCGCGAGTTATGCGTTCGGACACCGTGAGTTGTGCGTTCAGGCACCCATGCCCCACCCCCGTGCTCGAACACTCCGCGCCGCCCACTCCCGCACCCGCCGATCGGACGATCCGCCCCCGCGCGCCGGCGGCCGGTCGCCCCCGGCCCGGCGTGGCTAGAGTTGCCGCCATGCGGGTGGGGGTGCTGGGGCCGCTCCAGGTGACCGACGGCGACGTCCCGGTCGCGATCGGCGGGGCGCGACTGCGGGTGTTGCTGGTCCGGCTGGCCATGGCGCCCGGCCGGGTGGTCACCGTGGAGGAGATCGTCGACGCGCTGTGGCCGGACGGGACGGCCCAACCCGCCGACGCGGTGAGCGCCGTCCGCTCCCTGGTCTCCCGGCTGCGCCGCGCCCTGCCCGACGCGGGCGCCCTGGGCTCGGCGGCGGCCGGCTACCGGCTCGACGTGCCCGCCGACGACGTCGACTCGCACCGGTTCGACCGCCTCGCCCGGGAGGCCCGCCGCGCGCTGGGCAGCGGCGACGCGGACGGCGCCCGGGTCCGGTTGGCCGAGGCGCTCGACCTCTGGCGCGGGCCCGCCCTGGCCGACGCCGCCACGCTGCCGTTCGCCACCGGCTACGTCGCCGGGCTCGACGAGGCACGGCTGGGCGCGGTCGAGGACCTCGCCGAGGCCGACCTGCTGTCCGGGCGCACCGACCACCTCGTCGCCGGGTTGACCGACCTGGCCGCCCGCCATCCGCTGCGCGAGCGCACGCGGGCGTTGTTGCTGCGCACCCTGGCCGCCGTCGGCCGGCCCGCCGAGGCGCTGGCCGCCTACGAGGACGCCCGCCGCGCGCTCGCCGACGAACTCGGCGCCGACCCCGGACCCGACCTGCGCGAGGCGTACCTGGAGGTGCTGCGGGCCGAACCCGCGCGACGACCGCGCACGGGCGGCGTCCGCGCGCCGCTGACCAGCCTGGTCGGCCGCGAGCGGGAGGTGGTCGCGATCGGCGAGGACCTGGCCGCGCACCGGCTCGTCACCCTGGTCGGTCCGGGCGGTGCCGGGAAGACGCGGCTGGCCACGGAGATCGCGGCCAAGGCGCCGAGCGTGTGGCTGGTCGAACTCGCCTCCGTCACCGACGCGGCCGACCTGGTCCCCGCCGTGCTCGGCGTGCTGGCCCTGCGCGAGCCGACGCGCACGGTCGACATCCCGCTGCCGTCGGCCGACCCGCTGGCCCGGGCCGTCGAGGTGCTGTCGCACGCGGGCGCGCTGCTCGTGCTCGACAACTGCGAGCACCTGCTCGACGCGAGCGCCCGGTTCGCCGCCGAACTCCTCGGCCGCTGCCCGCGCCTGCGGGTGCTGTGCACGAGTCGCGAACCGCTCGGCGTGACCGGTGAGGCGGTCCGTCCGGTGCCGCCGTTGGACGTCGCGGGACCCGACGCCCCGGTGGACGCGCTGTCCTCCGGCGCGGCCGTGGTGCTGTTCGCCGAACGCGCCGCCGCCGTCCGGTCCGGCTTCGCGGTCACGCCCGACAACGCGGCCGTCGTCGCCGAGGTGTGCCGTCGCCTCGACGGCCTGCCGCTGGCCATCGAACTGGCCGCCGCCCGGCTGCGCGCGCTGTCGGTCGAGCAGCTCGCCGAACGGCTCGACGACCGGTTCCGGCTGCTCACCGGCGGCAGCCGGACCGCGTTGCCCCGCCATCGCACGCTGCACGCCGTCGTGGCGTGGAGCTGGGACCTGCTCGACGACGACGAACGCGACTTCGCCGAGCGGCTGGCCGTGTACGCGGGCGGCGTCGAGGCGGACACCGCCGAGGCGCTCGTCGGCGACCGGGCGCTCGACCTGCTCACCGCGCTCGTCGACAAGTCGTTGCTCCAGGTCGTCGAGGCGCCCCGGCCGCGCTACCGGATGCTGGAGACGATCCGCGAGTACGGCCTGGAACGGCTCGCCGAGACCGGGCGGGTGGCCGCCGCGCACGCCGCGCACGCCGCGTTCTTCCGCGACCTGGCCGAGTCCGCCGAACCGCACCTGCGCACCGCGGACCAGGTGCGCTGGATCAACCGGCTCGACGCCGAGCGCGACAACCTGTTGGCGGCACTGCACTTCACGACCGCCGGCGGCGACGTGGACACGACGATCCGCCTGTCGGCCGCGCTGGGCCTGTTCTGGACGATGCGCGGCAGCAGCCCCGATGCGATCGGCTGGCTGCGCCTGGCACTGGGCCTGCCCGGCGGCCCGCGCCCGCAGCGGCTCGCGGTGGAGGCGTTCCTGCTGCTCAACCTGATCATCGCGGGCGGGTTCGAGGAGTTGGCCGCGCACACCGCGTCGCTGCGCGTGGTCGCCGAGGGCGCGGTCGACTACCCCGACCACCCGTTCCTGCCGCTGGTGGGACCGCTGATCGGTCTGATCACCGACGACTACCTGGCCGCGAACGAGGCCTTGGCGCCGGCGGAGGGCCACCCCGACCCGTGGACCCGGGCGATGCTGGACACGTTCCGCTGCGGCCTGCTGGAGAACATCGGCGACATGGCCGGCGCGCGGGAGGTGGCGGAACGCGCGATCGACGGCTTCCGCGTGGTCGGCGACCGGTTCGGCCTGGCCCAGCTGCTGACCGAGGTCGCACCCGTGTACCAGGCGTTCGGCGAGGTGGACCGGGCCGTGGCGGCGCTGGAGGAGGCCGTGCGCCTGCGTCGCGAACTCGATCCGGACGACGACCTGCCGTTCGAGCGGATGATGCTGGCCGCCACGCGCGCCGTGGCCGGCGACGTCGACCGGGCCCGCGCCGAGTGCCGGGCGTCGAGCCTGCCCGCGTTCGAAGGCCCGACGGCCTACGCGCCGGTCGTGATGGCCACGCTGACCCTGGGCAACCTGGCCCGGTACGAAGGCGACCTCGCCGAGGCCGGTCGCGAGTACCGGCGCGCGGCGGACGCGTCCGCGCGGACCCCGCACGTGCCGCAGTTCAGCGCGCTCGTCGCGGTGGGTTTCGCCCACCTCGCCGCCGCGAAGGGCGACCTGGAGACCGCGGGGGAACAGGCGCGGACGGCGGTCGCGCACGCGTTGGCGGCCAAGGACATGCCGGTGCTCGCGCGGTCGGCCGTGGCGGTGGCGAGGCTGCGGCTGCTGTCGGGCGACGCGGCGGGCGCGGCCCGCGTGCTGGGCGTGGCGGCCCGCCTGCGGGGCGCGCCCGATCCGCGGGACCCGGACGTGATCGCGGTGGCCGACCTGTCGCGTGCGGACATCGGCGACGCCGCGTACGACCTGGCCTACGCGGCCGGCCTGGCGCTGGACCGCGAGGACGCCGTCAAGCTGGTGGACGAGGACCGGGCGTCCGGGCGGAGCAATCCGCCGGTGAAGTGGGGATTCCGGTGACCTGCCGGACGTAACGTCCGGTCATGGCAGAGAAACCGGTGACCAGGAACATCGTCGTCCAGGACGGGACCTTCCGCGGCAAGGTGGTGCAGACCGGCGGCGACCTCGAGTTCGTCGCACTCGGCGACGAGCCCGGGGAGGTCGTCCTCGGCGCCTCCGACACCGTGACCGTCACCGCGAACGGCCGGCCCACCGTGCACCCGGCGGGGATCATCACCGTCCACGCCTCGGGCGAGGTCACCCGGCAGGACGAGCGGCCCGAGTGACGCGTCGGTGGCGGGTCCCCCGGCCCGCCACCGACGCGCACCTCAGGCCCGGCGGCGGTAGGCGGCCACGGCCAACGGCGCGAACACCGCCAGGAAGATCGCCGACCACGCCAGCGTCCACAGGACGGACGTGGCCACCGGGCCGCCGACCATCAGGCCGCGGGCGGCGTTCATGGCGTGCGTCACCGGGTTCACGTCGACCCAGGCGCGCAGCCAGCCCGGCATGCTCGCCGCGGGCGCGATCATCGACGTGCCGAACGTCAGCGGGAACAGCACGATGAACGCGACGCCCTGCACACCGCCGGGGTTGCGCATCAGCATGCCGATCATGACGAACGCCCAGCTCAGGCTGAACGCGAACAGGATCGTCAGCAGGCACGCCGCCACCGCGGCGACGAACCCGGTCTCGACCCGGAAGCCCAGCAGCGTGCCGAACACCAGCAGCGACGCGATCGCCACCACGTACCGGATGAGGTCGCCGAGCACGGAGCCGATCAGCGGCGCCGACCGGGCGATGGGCAACGACCGGAACCGGTCGAACACGCCCTTCTCGATGTCGGTGTTCAGGTTCACGCCGGTCGCCATGCCGCCGAACGCCGTCGTCTGCACCATGATCGCGGGCAGCAGCAGCTGGAGGTAGGCGTGCGTGTCGCCGGCGACCGCGCCGCCGAGCAGGTACACGAACATCACCACGAAGATCAGCGGCTGGAGCGTCACGTCCAGCAGCTGCTCGGGCGTGCGCATGGTCTTGATCAGCGACCGCTTGGCCAGCGCGAGGCTGTGCCGCACGATGGCGAACGGCCGTGCCGTGTGACGCCTGGTCGGCGCCGTGACCCGTTCCGCGACGGCGGTCATGCCGCGTCCTCCGTTCCCGTCTCGGTGTGCCGACCGGTGAGCGTGAAGAACACCTCGTCGAGGCTGGGCAGCCGCAGCGACAGTTCGGTCACGCCGATGCGCGCGGCGTCCAACCGGCGCACGACCTCGGTGAACACGTGGTCGCCGTCGACCGGCGCGGTCACCACGCCCCGACTCGGCGACTCCGGCCGTCCGCCCGCGACCTCGGCCAGGACCGCCGCCGCGTCGGCGAGCCGGTCGGGGTCCGAGGGGCGGATCAGCACGGTCTGCCCGCCGACGACCCGCTTGAGCGCCGCCGGGGTGTCGTGCGCGATCACCCGCCCCCGGTCGATGACCGAGATCTCGTCGGCCAACGCGTCGGCCTCCTCGAGGTACTGCGTGGTCAGCAGCACGGTCACGCCGTCGGCGACCAACGACCGGACCACCGCCCAGATGTCGTCGCGCTTGGCCGGGTCGAGCCCCGTGGTCGGCTCGTCGAGGTAGATCACATCCGGCCGCCCGACCAGGCTCGCGGCGAGGTCGAGCCGCCGCCGCATACCCCCCGAGTAGGTCTTGGCCGGCCGAGCACCGGCCTCGGTGAGGTCGAACTGCCGCAACAACCCGGTCGCCCGGGACTTGGCCTCGGCCGTGCCCAGGTCGAGCAACCGACCGATGAGCACCAGGTTCTGCACACCGGTCAGGTCCTCGTCGACCGACGCGTACTGACCGGTCAGCCCGATCGACCGACGCACCTCGCCGGGCTGACGCACGACGTCGAACCCGGCGACACTCGCCCGACCCGCGTCGGGACGCAGCAACGTCGCCAGGATGCGCACGGCGGTCGTCTTACCCGCCCCGTTCGGGCCCAGCACGCCGAGCACGGTGCCCTGCCGGGCGGCGAGGTCGACGCCGGCGAGCGCGGTCGTGTCACCGAACCGCTTCACCAGCCCTTCGGCCTCGAAGGCGTAAGCCATGGGTCCTTCCCTCCCTGTGGTGTCTGCGCACACCTTCCGGGAGGGACATGTCAACGACCACGCAGGCGCATGCCGGCCGAATGCCGAGGAGGCGGAAGGATGACACCGGACCGGTGGCCAAGACCCAGGGACCGGTCCGGTGTGTGCTCTCACCCATGAGGCGCCGGGCACATGGCACCCGACACAGAGGTGGTCGTCCCCGAGGCCGGTCCGGTTCCCGCGATTTCGAAAGCCGGGCTTCGGGAACCAGTCGAGACGCTCGCACGTTGCCCTGACGTCCCCCGACCTCACCGCCGCGGAGGTCGGGGGACACCCACGGCACACAAGCGATTCCGCAGGGTCCCCGTGCCGACACCGGGGGCATCCGACTCGACCCACGACGGCGGCAGTCGGGGCGGAATCCCCCCGTGTGCCCTTCTTCGGTGTTCCGCCCGAGCGGTGAGCGACCGCTCTGAACTCAAGCCGCCCGACGACCGACCGGCCGCAACCGCGACCGGGCCCGTCGAGTCGACCGCTCGGCACCCCCGCCCCGAACCTCCGCCACCCCGTCCACAACCCGGTCCTCCACCGGCAGACCCCGCCGATCCGGCCCCCGCCGCCCACGATGCACGACGATCAGCAACACCAACCCGACCACCAGGATCACGTGCGACAGCACCCGGGTGGCCGAAGCATGCCCCGACGACAGGTCGTACACCGAGAACGGCGCCAACACCGCCAGGAACCCGCCCAACACGGGCAACAACCCACCCGCCACCCGAGGCCACCACGCCGCGCACAGGATGCCCAGCCCCAGCGCGAGATTCCACGCCGTGGCCTCGTTGAACAGATGCCCTCCAGCCACACCGTGCACACCCGCACCGTGCACATCCGACGCCCCGAACACGCCGAACAGCTGCACACCTCCCAGCAGGAGCTGCGCCACCCCGACCGCTCCCAGCGCCGGCCGCGCGAACCCGAAACCCCGACGGATCCCACGCGCCACCACCACAGCGGCCAGATCGGGCGTCGCCGAAGCCGCGCGCACGCGCAGCGACCGGGTCAACGCCA
The DNA here is from genome assembly GCF_014203755.1 of Saccharothrix violaceirubra. Classification (NCBI taxonomy): domain Bacteria; kingdom Bacillati; phylum Actinomycetota; class Actinomycetes; order Pseudonocardiales; family Pseudonocardiaceae; genus Saccharothrix; species Saccharothrix violaceirubra. Next base: position 4,269,842 of record NZ_JACHJS010000001.1, on the reverse strand, counting down.
TCGCCTCGTCCTGCCAGGACCGGCAGGCCGCGCACCCCTCCAGGTGCGCGTCGACGTCGGCGGCCGGCACCGGCTCGGCCTCGCCGTCCAGTCTCGCGGACAGTGCTTCGCGGCAGGTTTCGCACTCCACGGTCCCTATTGTCGACCGACTGGCCGTAGAAGTTCCCACCCGGAGCTGGATTAATCTTGATCCGTGTCGATCTCACCCGGTGATGACGGCGCGGTCACCGCGTGGGCTCTGGCCGCCGGAGCGGGCGACCGCCGGGCGTTGGAGCGGTTCGTCCGCGCCACCCAGCGCGACGTGTGGCGGCTCGTGGCGCACTTGACCGACCCCGGCCGTGCCGACGACCTCGCCCAGGAGGTCTACCTGCGCGCGTTGCGCAGCCTGCCCGCGTTCGAGGGACGTTCGTCGGCGCGCACGTGGCTGCTCTCGATCGCCCGGCGCACGGTCGTCGACCACCTGCGCGCGGCCGGTGCCCGACCCGCGATCGCCTGGTCCGCCGACTACCACCAGGCGGCCGACGCGGCCAGCGCGGCCGGTCGCGACCGGGCCGGGTTCGAGGACGTCGTCGAGGTCACCGTACTGCTCGCGGACCTGAGCCCGGAACGCCGCGAGGCCCTGCTGCTGACCCAGGTGCTCGGCCTGTCCTACGCCGAGGTGGCCGAGATCTGCGGCTGTCCGGTCGGCACGATCCGCTCACGGGTCGCGCGGGCACGTGAGGACCTGTTGCGGGACAAGGGGAACCGGGACGCCGGAACGGCGTGAGGCGGACGACCCGCCCCACGCCGCGACCGTCACCACACGCGGACGGACCAGCTCACCGCCACGTAGCGGCCACCCGCGTCCTGGGCCGACCCGATCACCGTGCCGGTGTTGTTCAGCGCGATCGGGGTCGCCGACGCGCCGCCCAGGTCGGGCAGGTCGGTGAACACGCCGTTCTGCCACAGGAACGGCCGGGTCCGGCCGCCGCCGGAGCGCGTGCCGATCACCTGGCCGCGGTCGTTCACCGCGATCGCCGTGCTCTGGTCGTCGCCGGGACGCGACAGGTCGACCAGTGCGCCGTCCCGCCACAGCGCGGCCTTCTGCGTGCCGCCGGCACGCACCCAGCCGACGATGTCGCCACGCTCGTTGACGGCCTGGTCGCCGCTCGCCACCCCGGCGACGCCGCCGGGCAGCGCGGTGACGCCGTTGCCGTCCCAGCGCAGCGCGAGCTGACCGTCGGCGTTGCGGCCGTTGCCGACGACGACACCGGACTCGTTGAGGGCGCTCGCGGACTCGCCGGTGCCGCCCGTCGGGTGCGGAAGGCGGGCGCACACGCCGTCCTTCTCGCAGCGGAAGACGAACCGGTCGTTGCCGAACATCGCCTGCCACGAACCGATGACCTGGCCGCCGTCGTTGATGCCGCGCAGCGACAGGTGCGGGCCGGACGCGGGCAGCGACAGGCCGCGCAGGGCGCCGTCGCGGTACACGGCGGCGCGTTCGAGGTGGTAGCCGAACGGCGAGGACGAGTACGCGACCGGGATCGAGCCGCCGCCGTTGATCGCGGGCGCGGCGATGAAGCCGACGCTCGACGGGGAGATGTCGGTGGTGACACCGGCGTCCCACACGCGCAGGGCGTGTTCGTAGGGTCCGTTGATCCGGACCAGGTCGGTCAGCACGGCCTTGCCGTTGCGGCTGATCGCTCTGCCGTTGCCGGTGCCGAGGTCGACGACCCGGCCGCCGGTCCACAGCGCGGCGTGCGACACACCGCCGGACGGGTAGCTCGTGCCGATGATCTGCCCGGCGTCGTTGACCCCGACGACCGAGGACGACGTGAAGCCCGGCAGCGAGGGGAGTTCGGTGATGCGCACGGACGCCGAAGCGCCGGTGGCGACCACCACGGGTACGGCCAGGGCCACCGCGGTGGCCAGGGTAATGGTGCGGACCAGGTGCATGCGCTGCTCTCCGTGATCGTCCGGGCGGCCTGGCCGAACCATAACCACATGCGCACGCACACAGTGTGGGCCGGGCGGCGCAATCCCGAAGTCTCCCGCCGTCCCGGGGAGTGCGCCGCCCGGAGGATCACCAGGTGCGGATCGTCCAGCGGACCGCGCGGTTGCGGCCCTCGGCGTCGACCGCCGTGCCGACCACGGTGCCGGTGTTGTTGATCACCATCGGACTGGTCCACGCCCCGCCGAGCGACGGCAGCACGGTGTACCTGCCGCGGTGCCACACCCAAGCCACCTCACGACCGTCGACCCGGCTGCGGCCGACGACCTGGCCGAGGTCGTTGACGGCGATCGTCTCGCTGTACTCCTCGCCGGGCCGGCCGAGGTCGACGGCCGCGCCGTCGCGCCACAGCGTCGCCCGGCGGACGCCGTCGACCTGCCGCCAGCCGACGACGTCGCCGCGCTCGTTGACCGCCTGCTCCCGACCGGCCGGCGCGCCGGGACCGTCGTGCAGCACGGTCACCCCGGCGTGGTCCCAGCGCAACGGCACCTGGCCGGCCGCGGTGAAGCCGTAGCCGACCACCACGCCGGACTCGTTGAGCGCGTTCGGCGTCGGGTCGGTGACACCCGGCGGTACGGGCAGGCGGGTGCACACGTCCTCGGCGTCGCAGCGGAACGCCGACGTGCGGTAGGTGCTGCCGACGAACTCGCCGCCGTCGTTGACCGCCCGGACCCCCACCTGCGGGCCGAAGTCGGGGATGGTCACCTCGGCGAACCGGCCGCCGCGCCGCACACCGACCCGGTTGACGTTGCCGCTGTACGCGGAGTCGGAGTAGCTCATGGGCACGGTGCCGTTGCCGCTGACGGTGCCCGCGCCCGCGTAGCCCTCGCCGGGCGGGCTGATGTCGCGGCGGACGCCGTCGTGGTAGAGGAACACCTTCTGGGTCACGCGGCCGTTCGTGCCGGTGAACTCCGAGATGATCACGTGCCCGTTGCGGCCGATCGCGACGGCGGCACCGACGCCGAGAGCGGTCACGGCACCGCCGTGCCACAGGTGCGCCCGACCGGGGCCGGACTCGGGGTAGGCGGTACCGGCGATCTGCCCGGCGTCGTTGAGGGCGTAGGCCGACACCGACCGGTAGCCGGCCGGCGGCAGGATCTCGGTCACGGTGGCCGGCGCGGCGGGGGAGGTGGTGAGGGCCGCGGTCGCGGCCAGGACAAGGGCGAGCTGCATGGGCGGTTCTCCGGTGGCGTCCGGGCGGCCTGCGCCGAACGCTAGCGGTACCGGACATTCCAGACGAGTCTCCGGCGGTCCACCGCTTCGGGCACACGGAGAACGGCACGATCACGCGACACCGTCGACCCCGCCTCGATCGTGGTGCCGGCCGATCACCGCGACCCGCGGGCACCAGCCGATCACGCGTCCGGGTAGGGCGTGCGCCGGCTCTCCACCACCAGGTCGTGGTAGAAGCGCTTCATCCTGAGCGCGGTGCGGGCGTGGCGACGCACGACGTCCGCGTCCGCCTCGGGGATGCCGGCCAGGTCGGGGGAGTCACCGGTCTCCGCGCACCGGCGCAGGACCGCGTCGGCACGTTCGCGGTCGTCGCCGCAGGCGGTGCGCAACACCCGGTCCACCAGGCACCGGATCGCGTAATCGCGGTCGTGGGCGACGTTGCGGTCGAGGAATTCCCGTTCGTGCGGGTCGAGGGCGAACCGGGTCGAGCAGGCCAGCCCGAAATCGCAGAAGTACAGCCGTCCCCCGTCGGTGAGGATGTTGCCGAGGTGGGTGTCGAAGTGCCACAAGCCGTTGCCGCGCAGGAAATCGAGGCCGTCGAGCAGGTCCTTCTCCACGAATCCGCCCACGCCGTGGCGGCCGGCCCACTCGTCGAGCGTGTACGGGAAATGTTCCAGGAACAGCACGAGGGCGGACGTCGCCACGGCCAACGCCTCCACCCGGTGCCGCACGGACGGCAACCCGTCCCAGAACGCGACGGTCCGCTCCACCTCGGCCAGGTCCACCGCGCGCGGCTCCTGGTCGAGCGCGCGCCAGTGGTGCAGCAGCGGGAACGCCGCCGTGCGCCCGGCGATCACCCAGTCGGTCGCCATGACGTGCGCGGCCAGCTCCCGCCACCCGCCGAACCCGGCGGAACCCAGGCCGTAGTGGAACCACGGCGGCAGGCCGAAGAGGTTGGCCGTGGACCGGACGTTGCGGCCCTGACGCTCCAACGTGGTCAGCGCGACCCGCTTCACGAACACGTCCCGGCCCTCGACCGTCAACCGCACCGCCGTGCCGCCGATGCCCTCGTGCACCACGGGCGCGTTGTCGACGAGCGTACGCAACTCGTTGTCACCCAACAACGACAGGGCGGTGGACACGGCGGCGTGGTCGGCGAGGCGGGACATGCGGCCGACGCTACCCGTCGTCAGGTTTGTCCGGACTTGGTTGTCCGGTCGGCGGTTCGCGAAACCGGACAACATCGGCGCCGGTAGACAGGACTGGCCGGCTGCCCGGTGACGTCGGCGTCGATGACAGGGGGTGGCGCCGAATCATCCGGGCAGTCGGTACCGGTGTCACCGGATCGTGGAGTTCGCGACTTTCGGTTCGGCGGCGCCGAGGAAGAAGATCCCCGGGAACCCCTCGGTCTCGAAACCCTTGCTGGTGTTGCGGTTCAGCGTCGAACCCTCCACCGACAGCGTGCCGCTGCGGTCGTTGCTGACGAAGAACACCGCGCCGCCGCCCTCGTTGGCGGTGTTGCCCTCCACGACGGACCCGGCGATGCGGACGTCGAACTTGTTGCCGTCGGTGTAGATCGCGCCGCCGCTGCCGCCGCCGGGCGTGCCGTCGCGGGCCGGGTTCGCGCCCGTGCCCACGGCGGTGTTGCCGTCCAACACGCTGTTGAGCACGACGAAGGAGACGCCGAGGCCGCTGAGCGCGCCGCCGTTGGAGCACGAGCCGTCGCTGAACGTGCTGCCCACGACGTACACCGGGTTCGACTGGCCGAGCACGCGCACCGCGCCGCCGCCCAGGTCGGGGCCCACCTTGTCGCAGCGGTTGCCGGTGAACCGGGCGTTGACGATCCGCAGTCGGCCGCCGTGCGCGAACAGCCCGCCGCCACCGCCGCCCTCGGTGGTGTCGCCGGACGAGTTGCCGTCCGCGATGGCGATGTTCTGCACGGTCAACGACGGTTCGTCCTGCTGCTGGCAGTGCGACGTCGTGACGACCTGGGCCTGGTCGCACGTGTTGAGGTAGAGGACGCGACGCTGCCCGCTGCCGGTGAGCGTGACCCGCCCGCCGCCGTCGAGCACCACGTCGGGTGCGTCGTTGCGGACCTTGGCCGTGGCCGTCAACGCGATCCGCACCGGCGCCGGGCCGCAGGAGAACGTGATCACGCCGCCCTTGGCGACGGCCGCGACCACGGCCTCGGACGTGCACCCGGCCGGGGTGCCGTCGCCGATCACGGTCGTGGGCCGGCTCGTGTCGACGGCCGCCGCCTGCGCCGGCACCGCGGCCGTGCCCGCCGGGTTGCCGGGCCGGTCCGGCGGCGCGGCCGGGACCGTCGTGGTGACGGCCGTCGTCGTGGTCGTGGGTGCCACGCTCGAGGTGGTGGTCGTCGGCGGGACGGTCGTGGTGACCGCCGGTGCCGAAGCGACCCCACGACCCTCGACCGTGGTCCCACAACCGGTGAGCACCACGGCCAGGACCACCGGGGCGGCGACTACGCGGAGCGACAGGCGGCGCATGGGCGAGAACCCTAACCCGCCGCCGGCCGCCGGCCCAGTGACACCCGACCGGCCGAATTCGATCACCGGTGCGTGTCCGCCGCCGGGAATCGAGTGGTATTCCGCGCCGATCATCCGCGGCAATGGTCACGCGGAATATTCGCTGCGCACGGTAAAACGGGCCCGGAATTTGTCTCGCGACCGCTCGGGTGATTTCCGCGCCCACCCCGACAATGTGTCGCTATCGTCGATTTCCGCGAGGCACGGGGGAGGTCGCGTGGTGGCAGGCGGTTCGTTGTCGGTGGACGGCGCGTCCGCGCGCGGCGGACTGGTCGCACGGCTGTTCACCGGAGCGGAACGATGGGGCTGGGAATTCGTGCCCGCACCGGAGAACGACGAACACGACCCGCCGCGGTGGCGTGAACCCGTGGACGTCACGGTCGCGTGGTGGGAGAAAAGGCGACGCGCCCGACGCGTGCCGTTGTTGTCGCTCGGCGTCGGCGCGATTTCCTATGGCGGCTGGCTGCTGCCCGTGCCCGCCGCGACCACCCGTGCGGCGCTCGCGGTCAGCGTGCTCGTCGTCGGCCTGGCCTTGATCGTCGTCCGCGAGGTCGTCCTGCCCCGCGCCCGGCTCGCCGAGGCCGGCCGCGTCCGCGACCGCGCGCTCGACCGGTACCGGCGGCAGATCGCCGCCTGGCAGTCCGCCCGGCTCCGGCACGACGTCCCCGAATGCTGGTTCCCGCTGCGCACGACGGCCGCGCGCGTGGACGTGTTCGGCGGCACGGGCGACGGCTGGGCGGGGCTGGTCACCACGGTCGGCAGCTCGCTGTTGCGCGCGGGCAGCGGCGTGCTCGTCGTCGACCTGAGCGAACAACGCACCGCCGACGGCCTGGCCGCGTTCGCCGGGGCCGCCGGCTATCCGGTGTCCGGCGTCGAGCTGTCGCACGACCACGCGGGCGCGTTGCTGGCCGGACTCCCCCCGGACGAGGTGGTCGAGGTCGTGGTCGGCGCCGTGGCCACGCTGCGCGGACCGGCGGCCGACGCGGACCTGGTCGACGCCGACCTGCTGACCACGGTCACCCGCTGCCTGGACGCGCCGATCACCTTCGCCCGGCTCGCGGCCGGACTGCGCGTGGTGCGTGGCCACCACGACCCGGGTACCGGGTCGCTGTCCCGCGCCGAGGTCCACTGCCTCACCGGCCGCATCGACGCGGCCGGTGCCACCGAACGCACCGCCGACGCCCTGCGCGCGTTGACCGGCCTGGTCGACCTGCTCGGCTCCGGCGAGGCCGGCGCGACCACCGGCGACCCGCTGACCTGGCCCGGACCCGGTCTCACCGTGCTGGCCACGACCGGTGCGCACGCCCGCCGCAAGGACTTCCTCGACCGCGTGCTGTTCCACCGCGTGCTGCACGCCGTGCGCGGCGGCTCGGGGCGGGACGCGCTGTTCGTGATCGGTGCCGACCACCTGGGACTCACCGCACTCGAGGCCCTGGCCCGGCGGTCGCGCAGGGTCGGTGCCCGGCTCGTGCTCGTGCTCGAACACCTGCGCGGCGACCTGGGGAAGCTGCTCGGCGCCGGCGACGGCACCACGATCGTCATGCGGTTGGGCAACCACGAGGAGGCCAGGACGGCGGCCGAGTTCATCGGCCGTGAGCACACGTTCCGGCTCAGCCAGTTGACCCGCCAGGTCGGCGACAGCTTCACCGACTCGGTCGCCCGCACGGAGACGTGGCAGCACACGGTGTCGATGGCCCGGTCCGGTTCGACGGGCGTCGGCGGCACCGCGTCGCGGGTGTACGAGTTCGCCGTCGAGCCGACTCGGCTCCAGGCACTGCCGCCGACGGCGTTCGTGCTGGTCGAGGTCGGTCCGGCCGGCCGGCGCGTGGTGCTGGGGGACTGCAACCCGGGTATCGCGCTGCTGCCCGACGTCGCCCGGGAACCGCGATGAACCGGGCGGCCTTCGAGCGGTCCGGTCGCGTGGCCTGTCCACCGCCGATCACGCGTGCCTCCCGGCCGCCGGCCCGGATGCCGGGGACCGGATCCCGCAGTGCCGGGAAATCGCGATGAGCCTGTTCGACGGCATGCGCCTGGTCGCCCTGCGCTCGACACCCCGGTACGCCGACCAGGCCCTGGTCACCGCCCTCACGGCCGCGCACCCCGAGCTGCTCGCCGCCGGGGGAGTGCTGCTGGGCCTCTGGCAGCGGCTGCCCGGCGACCCGCGCGTGCACGTGTACTTCGGCGGCCGTCCGGCGTTCCCGGCCGCTCGACCCGACGACCGCCTGCTGTACCCGCCGGGAGCCACCGCGGCACCCGCGGACCCGCCCGCCATGCCGTTCACGACATGGGTGCGGTGCACCGTCCGCACCGACGTCCCGGTCGATCCGGTGGGCGGGTTCGACGAGCACGTGGCGCACTCCGGCGATCCGTTCTCCTGGCTCACCGTCGCCCGGCCGCTGACCGCCGCGGCGGTGGCCGACGAACTCGCCGACCTGGACATGCGCATCCCCCCGCTGCGTCGCGACGTCCGCCTGGAATCGAGCCGCACGGCTCTGCGCCACGCCGAACACCGCTATCAGGAACTGACCATCGCCCAGGTCACGGGCGCTTGGGCGGTGGAGGTGTTCGTGGCCGGACCGACGCCGCTCGACGCCCGCCGCACCGCCGCGGCGCTGTGCGCGTCGGCGGACCTGCCCTACCGCCTGATCCCCGACGGATCGGCCCCGCCGACCGGGCCCACCACGACCGCACCCGGCCTCGCACCGAGTGGTCCGTTCCTGGCCGGCCACGATCGGACCGGCCCCACCGCGACCGGCCCCATCGCGACCGGCCCTGCCGTGACCCGACCCGTCGAGACCGGCCCTGCCGTGACCCGACCTGTCGAGACCGGCCCCGCGGTCGGCGATTCCGCTGCGGCAGGACCCCTCATGACCGACTCCGCCGCGCCCGGCCCGGTCGCGGGCGAACCGGTCGTGAGTGGTGCCGGTGTGGGCGGTCCACCGGTGAGCGGTGCCCTGGTGGCCGGGCTGATCAGGCCCCCGCGTCGTGAACTGCCCGGCGTCCGCCTGGTCGACCACGCGGACTTCGACCTCACCCCGGAGACCTCCGGCGACCTGGTCCTCGGCGACGTCCTCGACGACACCGACCGCCCGGTCGGCACGTTCTCCTTCCCCACGGCCACGCTCAACCGCCACGCGTTCGTGGCCGGCGCGACCGGCGCGGGCAAGTCCCAGACCATCCGCCACCTCCTGGAACGCCTGCACCACGCGGGCATCCCGTGGCTGGTGGTCGAACCGGCCAAGGCCGAGTACGCGGCCATGGCCGGTCGCATCGGCGCGGTCACCGTCATCCGCCCCGGCGATCCCGACGCCGTGCCGGTCGGCCTCAACCCGCTCGAACCCGAGCCGGGCTTCCCGCTCCAGACCCACCTCGACCAGGTGCGCGCGCTGTTCCTCGCCGCGTTCGACGCGCACGAGCCGTTCCCCCAGGTCCTGAGCCACGCGCTGTTCCGGGCGCACACCGACCTCGGCTGGGACCCGGTGACCGGCACGTCCCGGCTGCCCGGCGTGACCCCACGCCGACCCACGCTCGCCGATCTGCGCCGTGCCGCGCTGGAAGTGGTGCGGGACATCGGTTACGGCCGCGAGGTCACCGACAACGTGCGCGGTTTCGTGGACGTCCGGCTCAGCGCGTTGAGCCTGGGCACCTGCGGGCGGTTCCTCGACGGCGGCCACCCGCTCGACGTCGCCGACCTGCTGGCCCGCCCGGTCGTGCTGGAGCTGGAGGACGTCGGCGACGACCAGGACAAGGCGTTCTTCATCGGCGCCGTCCTGCTGCGCCTGCACCAGCACCTGCGCACCCGGCGCGGGACCGGCTCCGGCCTGCGGCACGTGACCGTGGTCGAGGAGGCCCACCGGTTGCTGCGCCGCGCCGAACCCGGCTCGCCGGGCGCGCACGCGGTGGAGCTGTTCACCGCACTGCTCGCCGAGATCCGCGCGTACGGCGAAGGCGTCGTGGTCGCCGAGCAGATCCCGGCGAAGATCGTGCCGGACGTCGTCAAGAACACCGCGCTCAAGATCGTGCACCGGCTGCCCGCCGCCGACGACCGCGCGGCGGTGGGCGCGACGATGAACCTGGACGAAGCCCAGTCGCGGCATGTGGTGTCGCTGCCGCCGGGCCGTGCGGTGGTGTTCGCCGACGGCATGGACCGGCCGGTGCGCGTGGCCGTGCCGCTGGGCGAGGACCGGGAGCGGACCGGACGCGGGCCCGACGTCGCGTTGCGGTCACGGCGCACGGCCGCGTGCGGACCGCTGTGCGCCGCCCGGCCGTGCCTGTCGCGCGAGGTCAACGCCGCCGGCCTGCTGGCCGGGGAACCACGCGTGGTGCTGTGGATCGAGCTGCTGACGATCGCGCACCTGGTCGGTCGGCCCGCGCCGCGCCCGTGGCGGTCGTGGCTGGCCTCGCTGCGCGGCGACCGGCGGACGGTGGAGTGCGCGGTGGCGCACCGGGTGGGGCACGCGGTCGACGTGCGCTACCGGGGGTTGGCCGCCCACTACCGGCCCGAGTCGCTCGCCGCGCACCTGACCGCGTCCGCTCTGTCCACAGTGGACAGCAGGTCGACCGGGTGCGACGGCACCGAGGTCACCTGGCAGGCGGGCCGCCACCGCTGGGCCGACGTCGCGGCGGCGCTGCGGACCTTCGAGGGCGACGGTCCGCACCCGGACACGGCCGCGTGGTCCGCCCGGGGCCTGACGTTGACCGGCCGGAACGCGGCCGAGCAGGCCGCGGAACTGCGCGACCACCCGGACTCCTGGCAGCCCGACGAGTCGGTGGTGACCGGCGACCGGGCCTACGCCGCCGCCGTCGACCGGCTCAGCCGCGCGACCCCGCTCCGGGCCCGCTTCCTGGCCGCCACCGCGTTCCTGGACCTGGGCACCACGTGGCCGCTCGCCGTGCTGCCCGACCCGGGTGTCGTCCCGTGAACGCCGAGCTGACCGACCGGCCCGAACCCGACGACCGGGACCTCGGTGCGGGCCGCGACCTCCCCTGGACGCCGGAGGTCGAACGGCCCCTGCCCGCCGCCGTCGACCGGGTCGACCTGGTGGACCCGGAGGCACGGGCCATCGTCGGGCACGCCGATCTGCGCGCGTTGGAGGGCCGCGGCACGCACCTGGTGCGCGGGGTGCACCCGGACGCGCTGGCCCACTACGTCGACGGCGTGATCAACGGGCAGGTGCCCGATGTGCTGACGAAGCACACGACGAACGCCGGGGGAGAGCGCATCACCGCACATTGGGACCCGGACAAGTGCGCCCTGGTCATCCAGGACGGGGACGCGGGAACCGTGTTCACGCCGAAGTTGGGGAAGGAGAAGTTCGATGTCCTCTGAGGACTCAACCGCGATCCGCCTGGACAAGGCCGGGTTCTACCTGTTCCGGCAGGCGGTCGTCGAGGTGCGGGAGGCCGGGCCGGACGACCCCGCGCTGGCCCGGGTCACCGCCGCGCTGGAGGCGGTCAGGCCCGCGTTGGACGCGCTCGACCGCTACACGGTCGACCTGACCGTGGGTGTGCACGACGGCGACCCGGTGATCACCCGGACCGGCGATGACTCGGTGACGGTGGCCGGCGCGTTGACGTCCGACGTGGTGCGGCGCCTGCCGGACGCGTTCCGTCGCGTGGCCGACGAACTGGGCGACCCCGAGGCCCGTTATCGGACGGGTGGTGACGTGGCCGCGTTGAAGGCGTTGGCGGACCGGGTCGATCGCGCCGGCGGTTAGCAGACCAGGGGGTACCCGGCCGGGGTGGGGTTGTGCCCCGGCCGGGACTGGCGGCGGCGCCGCCGTGCGCAGTGGTGGGTGTCCGAGCACGCGATCAACAGGACGCCGGCGAGCAACGGCAGGGTCATCGCACCGACCACGGCCAGCGCGCCGGTCAGCGCGATCCACAGCAGTAGTCTCATGTGGGGAATGCTAGGGAGACGCCCGTCACAGGTCTTCCCATTTGAGCAAAGCTTGACGTTCGCGAGCCCTGGACGTGAGCGGCCCGTGGTGTGTTGTTAGTTTTCCCAGGCCCCGAAACCCTATTTCGACGGAAAACGCGATGATTCCCGTACTGCCGACCGTCCTCACGGTCCTGGCGTTGCTCGCCGCCGCCTGGGCGGTCGCCCTGGCCGTCCTGGACCACCCGATCACGCTCGCGACCAGGCCGAGCCAGGGCCTGGCGCTCGCGGTCGTCGCCCTGGAACTCGGTCTGGTCGGGCAACTGGTGGCCGGTGTGGTCGCCGTGATCGGCACCGACCGCGAGTTGGAGACGGGCACGTTCGTCGGCTACCTGGTCGGCGCGGCGGTCGTGCTGCCGTTGGGCGCGTTCTGGTCGCTGGCCGAACGCAGCCGCTGGGGTGCCGGGGTGCTGGCCGTGGCGTGCCTGTCCGTGCCGGTGATGGTGCTGCGCCTGTCCCAGTTGTGGACGCCCCATGGCTGATCTCGCGGAGGTCACCCGGTCGGGGCCCGGTCGGCTGCTGGTCGCGGTGTACGGGATCTTCGCGCTGGCCGCGACCGCCCGGTCCGCCGTGCAGTTGATCGGCCGCTTCTCCCACGCGCCCCTGGCCTACCTGCTGTCGGCGTTCGCGGCGGTCGTCTACCTGCTGGCGACGGCCGCGCTGGCGGGCGTCGTGTCCCGCCGGATCGCCTACCTCGCGTGCGGGGTCGAGCTGGGCGGTGTCCTGACGGTCGGCGTGGCGAGTCTCGTCGTGCCGTCCGCGTTCCCGGAGGCGACCGTGTGGTCCGGGTTCGGCAGCGGCTACGTGTTCATCCCGCTGGTCCTGCCCGTGCTCGGCCTCCTCTGGCTGCGTCACACGGGCCGATCGGTTCGATGACTTCAGTGCTGATCAAATAATTCTGGTCATTGATCGGCTCGACGCGCGCGCGCCCGGCGTTTGCCCTCGTGCATGGCCTGGACGCGGGCGACCGGGATCGTGTGCCCCTCCGCGACGAGGTCCTCGGGCAGGCGCTGGGGCGTGGGCATGCGGTCGGCCCACGGGTCGCCGTCGCCGAGCAGTCCGGGCACGGTCCGGATCGTGAAGTCGGCCGGCGAGACCGTGCCGAGGTCGTCCCAGTCGACCGGGAACGACACCGGCACGCCGGGGCGGATGCGCGGGCTGTAGACGGCGGCCACCGTGGCGCCGTAGGCGCGGGTCGAGTCGAGGAAGACCCGCCCGCCCCGGTCCTCCCGGATGAACGCCGTGGTCGCGACGTCCGGGTCGAGGCGTTCCGCCCGCACGGCCAACGCCCGGGTCGCCGCCGCCGCGTCGTCGTCCGAGGCGTCGACCGGCACGAACACGTGCACACCCTTGGACCCGCTCGTCTTGACCAGGCCGGACAGTCCCGCGTCGGCCAACGCCCGCCGGACCGGTGCCGCGGCCCGGACCACGACGTCGAACCCGGCGCCCTCGGGCGGGTCGAGGTCGAGCACGAGGTGGGTGGGCCGGTCGGGCGCGGCGGCCCGGGACAGCGTGACGTGGTACTCGACCGCGCGCTGGTTGGCGAACCACAGCAGCGTCTCGCGGTCGTCGCACAACGCGTACCGGATGTCCCGCCGCGACGATTCGGCCCACAACGTCACCGAGGGCACCCGCGCGGGCGTGTACTTGGGCAGGTTCTTCTGCATGAACGGTTCCTGGCCCGGCCGTACCCGCACGACCGACAACGCCCGCCCGGCCAGGGCCGGCACCAGTCGGGCGTGCACGGCGTCCAGGTAGGCGACCAGGTCGCCCTTGGTCGCCCCGCTGCCGTCGAACAACGCCTGGTCCAGGTTGCTGAACTCCATGCCCCACTGTCGCATCCGGTCCGCGGCGTCCTCCACCCGAGCGGTCGGGTGCCCGAGTGCGTGTTTCGGACTGCCCGAGCGTGTGTTTCGGGGTGCCCGGGTGGAGGACTCGCGGGGTCAGAGCGACGAGTAGTGCGAGGCGTCGCCCTGGCGGATCACGCTGGGCGTGCCGTCGACGCTCACCGGGACGTCGCCGGCCAGCGTGATGCGGTGCAGGCGACGCGGCTGGTCGTCGTAGTCGGCCACGGCGTAGTGCTGGGTGGCGCGGTTGTCCCAGATCGCCACGTCGCCGTCCTGCCAGTCCCAGCGCACGGTGTTCTCCAGCCGGGTCACACGGGCCTGGAGGAGGTTGAACACCGCCTGCGACTCGGTGGACGACAGGCCGATGAGCCGCTTGACGAAGTGGCCGAGCAGCAGCGCGCGCTCGCCCGTCTCCGGGTGGACGCGGACGACCGGGTGCTCGGTCTCGTACAGGTCGGACACGAACTCCTTGCGGTATTCCTCGGTCTTCACGTCGACGCCGCCGATGCGCAGCTCGTCGATGTTCGCGGCGTAGTCGTAGGCGTTGGTGTGCACGGCCCAGAGCTGGTCGACGAGCGCCTTGAGCGACGGCGGCAGCGTCTCGTAGGCGGTCACGGTGTTGGCCCACACCGTGGTGCCGCCGTAGGTGGGCAGGGTGATGGCGCGCAGGATGCTGATCGCGGGCACGCGGTCGACGAACGTGACGTCGGTGTGCCACGAGTTGGCCTTGCCGTAGTCCGAGTCGATCGGCAGCACGTTGAGGTTCTGCCGGCCGCGCACGGTCGGGTGGGCGAGTGTCGGTTCGCCGAGCAGCGATCCGAACGCGAGTTGCCCGGCGTCGTCGAGGTGTTGCTGGCCGCGGAAGAAGATCACCTTGTGGGCGAGCAGTGTGGCGCGGACCTTGGCGACGGTGTCCGCGTCGAGGTCGCCACCGAGCCGGACGCCGTCGACGCGGGCCCCGATGCCCGACCCGAGACGCGCGACGGACACCCCGGAAATGTCGGATTCCGAGCTTTCCAACGACAGGCTCATGACGAAGTCCCTTCACAGGATCGGAGAGGTTTGCCGCGGCGAGAAGCGGCTGGTGAGACGGGGTGGACCCGTGTTCCGACCGTACGAACGCCCGGCTCGGGACAACAAGCTTCCATGAAGCACTGAAAATAAGTGTGGGTCGCCATTCCATATCCCGGACGTCGTTGACTTCCCATGTGGACACACGGATTCTTCGCCTGTGCATCGTTGTCGCCGTTGACCCTTGTCGGACCTCCGACCACCTCGCCTACTTCCTTGCCCGCGAGAACAAAAGCGGGTGACCCACCGTGCTCGAAAGGCTCCGCAGTGACCGAAACCCCGCGCGCCGTCGTCCGTCCGGGCGTGCGTGCCGTCAACGCCGCCGCCGTGCTCGCGGTGATCCGGCGTGAAGGCCCGCTGTCGCGTGCGGCGATCGGCGAGCACACCGGGTTGAGCATGCCCACGGTCAGCCGCAAGGTGTCCGCGCTGATGGACCTCGGGCTGCTGCGCGAGTTCCCGGACCTGGTGCCGACCGGCGCGATCGGCCGCCCGCGCGTGCCGATCGACCTGGACGACACGGTGTTCGCCGCGTGCGGCGTGCACATCGGTGTGAGCACGACCACGTACGGCCTGTCCGACCTGCGCGGCCGGCTGCTGGACTCCGACGAGATCCCGACGCCGGGCGGCGGCGCCGAGGACGCGCTGGCCCACATCGCGGGCAAGGTCCGGGCGTTCCTGCGCCGGTGGCCGCGCCGCACGGTGGTGGGCATCGGCCTGGCCAGCGGTGGTCTGGTCGACTCGGCGGCCGGGCTGCTCGACCACGACCGGCTGGGCTGGCACCGGGTGCCGGCCGTGGACCTGCTGCACCGGGCCACCGGACTGCCCGTGCACCTGGACGGGCACGTGCCCGCGATGGCCAACGCCGAGCTGCTGTTCGGCTGGGGTCCGCGCGTGTCCGGCCTGCTGTACTTCTACGCCCGCGAGGTCGTCGGCGTGGCTTTGGCCGTGGACGGCGTGCTGCACCGCGGTCCGGGTGGCGGCGGCAGCATCGCGCACCTGCCGATCGGCGGCGACACGCGATGTCCGTGCGGTGCTACCGGTTGTCTGGAGGCCACGGTCGCCGACCGCACGGTCGCCGACGCGGCGGTGCTCGCGGGCGTGGTCGCCGAGCCGGACATCCGGCTGGTCCGGGCCGCCGCCCGCGCGGGCGACCCGGTGGCCGGCCGCCTGCTCGCCGACCGGGCCGCCGCGTTGGGCCGGGCGGTCGGGTTGCTGCGCGACGCGTTCAACCCCGACCGCGTGGTGCTCGGCGGCCAGGCCATCACCGATCCCGACGAGCGCCTGCCCGACCTGATGCGGGCGTTCGCGACCACGACCACCCTGCCGGGCACCGACATCGTGTCGGTGACCCGGTTCGGCTCGGACCTCCAGGCGACCGCCGCCTGCACGGGTCTGCTCACCCGGCTGTTCGACCACCCGCTCGACTTGCTCGACGACGCCAGAAAGGCACCCGCACGATGAATTCACTGACCAGACGCTCGACGTTCAAGGCACTCGCGGGGGTGGCGTTGCTGCTGTCCGCCACCGCCTGCCAGTCCGCCGTGGACGCGCAGACGTCCGCCGGTGGAACGTCCGTGACGCCGAAGCCGGGCGGTGTCGCCGAGGTGGGCGTCAACGTCGACCTGGTGCCCGGCAACGTGTTCACCAACAGCAACGCCTCGATCACCACGCTCGTCGGTCTCGTGTACGACACGCTGGTCGAGTACCCCCGCGAGGGCCTGGACCCGAAGCCGAAGCTGGCCACGGAGTGGAAGGCGGCCGACGAGGGTCGCACGCTCACGCTGAAGCTGCGCTCGGGCGTGAAGTTCCACAGTGGACGCGCGTTCACGTCCGCGGACGTGAAGTTCTCGCTCCAGTCGTACGCCGACCCGAAGTGGAACGGCCAGCTCGCGAGCACCGCCAAGATCGTCACCTCGGTCGACACCCCGGCCCCGGACCAGGTCGTGCTGCACCTGGAACACCCGGTGAGCAACCTGTTCGACCTGCTCCAGACCGTGCCGATCGTGGACTCGGAGACCGTGGCCGAGATCGGCACCGGCAAGAAGTTCGTCGGCACGGGCGCGTTCGCGTTCGAGTCGTGGCGGCCCAACACCGACCTGAAGTTCGTGCGCAACGCCGACTACTGGGACGGCACGCCGTACCTGGAGGGCGTGCACGTGCGCGTCATCCCGGACGCGCAGTCGCTGCTGGCCGCGGTGAAGTCCGGCCAGGTCCAGTTGGCGCGCGGCATCGGCTACCGGGACGCGGAGACCGCCGCGACCACGCAGGGTCTGCGCACGGTGAACCTCGACGGCGCCGAACTCCAGGCGTACGTGGGCCTCAACGCCACCGCGGCGGGCTTGGACGACCCGAAGGTGCGTCAGGCGGTGCAGTACGGCCTCGACCGTGAGCGCATCCTCAAGGAGGTGTTCCGGGACAAGGGCTACCCGGCGTCGCTGCCGTGGACGAAGTCCAGCCCGGCGTTCGACGAGGGCCTGAACAACACCTACAAGCGCGACGTGGAGAAGGCCAAGAAGCTGCTCGCGGAGTCGGGCAAGCAGCTCGGCGAGATCCCGCTGACCTACGTGGGCAACGACCAGGTGTTCACCGCCATCGCGCAGATCGTGCAGAACAACCTCGCCGACGTCGGCATCAAGGTGAAGCTGGAGCCGGTCGACTCGACGCAGTTCATCAAGCAGTTGATCGGCGCGCAGTTCCCGGGTCTGTGGACGACGAACCACTCGTGGGCGCAGCTCTCCCCGTCGACGCTGACCGTGAGCGCGTACCCGTTCAACGCCCGCCGCAACGCCTCGAAGTACTCGTCCGAGGCGTACACCAAGGCCGCGGACGCCGCGTGGAAGCTGCCGTCGCCCACGGGCGGCGAGTCCAAGGCCGCGTACCAGGAGCTGTCCAAGCAGTTGCTCGACGGCGCGTTCCTGGCGGAGATCGGCGTGGTGTTCGAGCAGTTCGTGATCGCAGACAAGCTCCAGGACGTGGACTGGTCGCGGCGGCGCGAACTCGACCTGGGCAAGGCGTTCCTGACGTGATCCGCTACGTGGTGCGGCGCGTGCCGTCCGCGCTGCTGGTGCTGTGGTTGGCGTCCGTGCTGGTCTTCCTCGTCATCCGGGCCATCCCGGGTGACGCGGCGACCGTGCTGGCCGGTGCGGACGCCTCTCCGGAGACGGTGCACGCCATCCGGGCGCAGCTCGGTCTGGACAAGTCCGTGCCCGAGCAGTACCTGCACTGGGTCGGCGGTCTGCTGACCGGCGACCTGGGCCGGTCCTACCTGATCGGCGGCGACATCGCCGACCTGGTCGGCGAGGGACTGGCGAACACGCTGACGCTGGCGCTCTCCGCGCTGGTGCTGGCCGTGCTCACCGCGTTGGTGCTCGGGCCGGTCTGGGCGTCGACCCGGCGGCCGTGGGTGGACAAGGTGCTGACCGGGTTCCACACGGCGTCGGTGTCGCTGCCGCCGTTCGTCACGGGCGTGCTGCTGATCCTGTTGTTCGGCGAGGTGTTCCGGCTGCTGCCCACGGGCGGCGTGCCGCCGGACGGTCTGCTGGACCGGATCGACATCACCGCGCAGTACCTCGTGCTGCCGGCGGTGTGCCTGGGGCTGCCGGTGGCCGGTGTGCTGACCGGGTTCCTGGCCGAGACGTTGCGCGGCGAGCTGCGGCAGGACTACGTCACGACGGTGCGCGCGGCCGGTGTGTCCGGCCGCGCGCTCGTCCTGCGGCACGCGTTGCGCGGCGCGCTGCCGGTCGCGGTGACCACGCTGGGGTTGCAGACCGGCGCGCTGCTGGGCGGCGCGGTCCTGGTGGAGTCGATCTTCGCCTGGCCGGGGCTGGGGCTGCTGGTGGAGCAGGGCATCACCCGCCGCGACTACCCGGTGGTGCAGGTGCTGCTGATCCTGTCCGTGTCGGTGTTCGTCGCCGTGCAGCTGCTGACCGACGTGGTGCACGCCTACCTCGACCCGCGCATCCGCCTGGGAGGCAGCCGATGACCGCCGTCGACGCGCTCGAACCCGTCGAGGTCGCGATCGCCCGACCGAACGCGTTCCGCCGGGGCAAGGGCCTGGTGGGGCTGGTGCTCGTGGGTCTGGTGATCGCGGCGGGCCTGCTCGGTCCGCTGCTGGTGTCGTGGGACCCGTACGAGCAGATCCCGGACGCGAACCTGCTCGGACCGTCCGGCACGCACCTGTTGGGCACCGACGACCTCAACCGCGACGTGCTGGCCCGGCTGCTGACCGGCATCCGGGTCGACCTGCTGATCAGCTTCACGGCCGTGCCGATCGGTGCCCTGATCGGGTGCGCGATCGGCGCGCTGGCGACGTTCTCCGCGACGTTGGACGTGGCCGTGCAGCGGCTGTTCGACGTGCTGCTGGCGTTCCCGCAGCTGATCCTGGCGATCGGCCTGGCCGCGGTGATCGGGCCGGGCACCACGTCGGTGATGATCGTCGTGGTCGCGGTGGAGATCCCGGTGTTCGGCCGGTTGCTGCGCGCGGCCGTGCTCAAGGTGCGCGAGGCGCAGTTCGTGACGGCCGCCGAGGTCGTCGGGGCGAGCCGGTGGCACGTGCTGCGCACGCACGTGCTGCCCAACTCGCTGGAGCCGGTGCTGGTCCAGCTCGCCCTGTCCATGTCGGTCGCGGTGTTCATCGAGGGCGCGATGAGCGTGCTCGGCATCGGCGTGACGCCGCCGGACCCGTCGCTGGGCGCCGTGCTGAACACCGCGTTGCGCTACCTCGACCTCAACCCGATGTTCGCCGTCGGCCCGCTGGTGGTGACCGCCGTGCTGGTCCTGGGCTTCCAACTCGTCGCCCAGGCCGCGAACGCCGCGCGCGGCACCTGAGAAAGGACCTCTCCCGATGACCCTCCCACCCGACGCCGACGGCTACCGCGACTTCGCGGGCAAGATCGGCCGCACGTTCGCGCAGTCCCGCCCCGCCTGGCCCGCCGAGCCCCGTCCCAAGGGGCCCAACATCGTGGTCGTGCTGGTCGACGACCTCGGTTACGCCGACATCGGCCCGTTCGGCGGCGAGATCGAGACGCCGCACCTGGACGCGTTGGCCGCCAACGGCCTGCGACTGACCAACTACCACACCACGCCGCTGTGCTCGCCGTCCCGCGCGGCGCTGCTCACCGGCCTGAACCCGCACCGCGCCGGGTTCGCGTTCCCGGCCAACTCCGATCCGGGCTACCCGGCGTACTCGTTCCAGCTGCCCGACGACGCGCCCTCGGTGGCCGAGTCGTTGCGTGCGGCCGGGTACGCGACGTTCGCGGTGGGCAAGTGGCACCTGACCCGTGACGCGGCGAGCCACGACGCGGCCGACCGGTCGTCGTGGCCGTTGCAGCGCGGGTTCGACCGCTACTTCGGCAGCCTCGAAGGGCTCACGAACCTGCACCACCCGCACCGGCTGGTGTGGGACAACAGCCCGTACGACATCGGCGACCAGCCCGACGGCTACTTCCTCACCGACGACCTGACCGACCGGGCCGTGTCGATGATCGACACGTTGCGCGCCAACGACCCGGACAAGCCGTTCTTCCTGTACTTCGCCCACCACGCGATGCACGGGCCGCTGGGCGCCAAGCCCGAGGACCTGGAGCGCTACCGGGGCCGCTACGACGAGGGCTGGGACGTGATCCGCGAGCGGCGGTTCGCCAAGCAGCTCGCCGAAGGACTGTTCCCCGAGGGCACGGTGCTGCCGCCGCGCAACAGCGAGCCCGGCCGTGACGTGCTCGCGTGGGACGACGTGCCCGAAGAGCAGCGTGAGCTGTTCGCCCGGTACATGGAGGTCTACGCGGCGTCCCTGTCCAATGTGGACGACAGCGTCGGCCGGATCGTCGAGGCCCTGCGCAAGCACGGCGAACTCGACAACACCATCATCGTGTTCACCTCCGACAACGGCGCCACGGCCGAGGGCGGCGCCGAAGGCACCCGCAGCTACTTCAGCCAGTTCGTGCACGTGCCCGGCGTGCCCGACGACTGGGAGCGCGACGTCGCCCGCGAACTCGACCTGCTCGGCGGGCCGCGGACCACGATCCACTACCCGCGCGGCTGGGCGCAGGCGTCCAACACCCCGTTCCGGCTCTACAAGTTCGACACCTACGCCGGTGGCGTGCGCACGCCGTTCATCGTGCACTGGCCCGACGGCGTCGAAGCCGGTCTGCGCCACCAGTACGCGTACGTCACCGACGTGACGCCCACGCTGCTGGAGCTGGCCGGCGTGCCCCGGCTGACCCACCGCCACGGCGTCGAGGCCGTCACCGAGGACGGCGTGAGCGCGGTGCCCGTGCTGCGGTCGGCCGAGGCGGCGAGCCCGCACACCGCCCAGTACACCGAGACCGGCGGCAACCGGGGCTACTACGCCGACGGCTGGAAGATCGTCACCCGGCACCGTCCCGGCACGCCCTACGACGACAGCGAGTGGGAGCTGTACCACATCGCCGAGGACCCGACCGAGACCACGAACGTCGCGGCCGAGTACCCGGAGAAGCTCGCCGAACTCGCGGCGGCGTGGGAGAAGGCCGCGTGGCGGAACACGGTCTTCCCGCTGACCGACTACTCGCCCGCCGCGTCGCTGCGCCGTCCGTCCGACGAGCGCTTCGAACGGCCCGTCACGCTCTACCCCGGCACGCCGCTGCTGGAGCGCTACCGGTCCGCGCAGCTCGTGCAGTACCGCGACTTCACGGCCACGGCGTCGCTCGACGGCCGGGGTCGTGGCGTGCTGTTCGCGCACGGCGACCAGGGCGGCGGGTACGTGGTCCACGTGGACGACGACGCCGCGCACCTGACCTACAACGCGTACGGCGACCTGCACCGCAGCGCCCCCGTTCCGTTGGGCGGCGACGAGATCCGGCTCACCGCGAAGGCGTTGCCGGACTTCCGCTGGGAGTTCACGCTGACCACGGACGCGGGGGAGACCAAGCTCGGTCCCGTGCCGCAGTTGATCGGGCTCGCGCCGTTCACCGGCATCAGCGTGGGCGCCGACCGGGGCGGCCCGGTGGACTGGGACCTGCACACGCGGGAGCGGACGTTCCCCTACACCGGCACGCTGCGGCACGTCCGGTACGAGCCGGGACCGCAGGCCGACTACGACCCCCTGCTGGTCGCGCGACTGTGGGCGGAGGCGGAACGTGTCTACGACTGATCCGGTTCTGGCGGTACGGGACCTGACCGTGTCGTTCGGTCCGGTCCAGGCCGTGCGCGGCATCGACCTGACGATCGCGCCCGGCGAGATCCTCGCCCTGGTCGGGGAATCCGGCTCGGGCAAGTCCGTCACGGCCCGTGCCGTGCTGGGCCTGCTGCCGCACACCGCGACGGTGGGCGGCAGCGCCCGGCTCGGCGACCGCGAGCTGATCGGCGCGGACGAGGACGAGTTGCGCTCGGTGCGCGGCAAGTCGATCGCCATGGTGTTCCAGGAACCGGCCACGGCGCTCAACCCCGTGCACACGGTCGGGCGCCAGCTCGCCGAGGTGCTGCGCGTGCACCGGCCGTTGACCCGCAAGCAGGCGCGTGGCGAGGCCGTGCGCCTGCTCGACCTGGTCGGCATTCCGGAACCGGCGACCCGCGTCCGGCACTACCCGCACCAGCTCTCCGGCGGGCAGAAGCAGCGCGTGGTCATCGCCCTGGCGTTGGCCAACGACCCGGCGTTGATCATCGCGGACGAGCCGACCACCGCGCTGGACGTGACCGTGCAGGCCGAGATCCTGGACCTGCTGCGCGACCTGCGCGACCGGCTGGGCACGGCGATCCTGCTGATCACGCACAACATGGGCGTGGTCGCGGACCTGGCCGACCGGGTCGCGGTCATGCACCGCGGCGAGGTCGTCGAACAGGCACCGGTCGAGGACCTCTTCGCGCGGCCGGCGCGCGCCTACACCCGTGAGCTGCTGGAGTCCGTCCCGCGTCTGGGCCACCGCGCGCCCGCCGCGCCGCACGAGGCCGAGACCGACGCGCTCGCGTTCGACGGCGTGACCGTGCGGTACGGGGCGTTCACCGCCGTGTCGGACGTGACGCTCACGGTCGGCCGGGGCGAGGTCGTCGGCCTGGTCGGCGAGTCGGGTTCGGGCAAGTCCACGCTGGGCCGGGTCGCGGCGGGCATCCTGCGCCCCGCGAACGGCACGGTGTCGGTGCTCGGCGGCGACCCGGTCGACCCGGCCGTGCGCCGTCGGCTCGGGTTCGTGTTCCAGGATCCGGGCGGCTCGCTCAACCCCCGGCTGTCGATCCACGACTGCGTGGCCGAACCGCTGCGCGTGCACGGGGTCGACCGGTCTGCGCACCGCGCGCGGGTCGTCGAGCTGCTGGACGCGGTGCGCCTGCCTTCATCCTATGTGGACAGAAGGCCGCGTGAGCTGTCCGGCGGGCAACGGCAGCGCGTCGGCATCGCGCGTGCCCTGGCGTTGCGGCCGGACCTGCTCGTCGCGGACGAGCCGACCAGCGCGCTGGACGTGTCCGTGCAGGCGAGCGTGTTGGCGCTGCTGACCGAACTGCAACGCGAGCACGGGTTCGCGTGCCTGTTCATCAGCCACGACCTGGCCGTGGTCGACTCGCTCGCGCACCGGGTGGCCGTGCTGCACCGGGGCGCGGTCGTCGAACAGGGGCCGCATCACCGGGTGCTGCGCGACCCGTCCGCCGACTACACCCGGCGGCTCGTCGACGCGGTACCGGTGCCCGACCCGGTCGCCCAGCGCGCGCGGCGCACGGGCCTGGTCACCGCGTAGAGGTGCGCCGGCCCGCCGTCTCCCTCCCCCAGACGACGGGCCGGCGCGGTCATTGGCGCTCGAACCAGGCGGTCAGGGACGTGGTCCACTGCGCGACCGGCTCGACGCACCCCTCGTCGAGCGGTCCGCAGGTACCGGCGTTCCACAGCACGAAACCCAGCGCGAGCGCCGCGAAGAGGACGGCCCGGGGCGTGCGCCGGGCCAGCGACAGCACAGGCAGGGCCTTCCGCACGACCGAGCCCAGACCGTCGACCAGGCCCATCACCACCGCGCCGTAGGCGTACACCGCCTCCGGCGGCATCCGCCCGAACCGGCGAGCCAGGCGGGTCGCGCCCAGGTCGGGCAGGAGCAGCAGCACCCGCACGCCCTCCACGACCCGCAGCAGCGGGCCGACCAGCACCCGGCCCAACCACGGCAGCACGTGCCGCACGACCAGCCACAGCAGCAGGTACGCCGCGACCACGACGACGACCAGTTCCAGCAGCGCGGCGAACCACGGCGGCAGGCCGACCTGCACCAGCACCCCGTCCAACGCCGTGACGAGGTCGCCGAACAGCGGCACCCCGCCCAACGGCGTCATGTCCCCTCCTCGAAGCCCTCGTCGTCCGGGTCGGTCTCCCGGTCGGGACGGGCGGACTCCACGGACTTGGGCGTCCGGACGTCGGACACGCCGCCGATGAGCGCGGTGCCCGCGCTCTCGATGATCCGGCCGACGTCCTTGCGGTTGACCAGGTTCGCGGCGAGCAGTCGATCGAGCACCTCGCGGGCGGCGGAGTGCTCGAGCTGGCGTTGCTGCATGATGATCTGCACGACCGCGTTCGCGTCCTCGCCGTGCCCGGCCAGCAGCAACGCGAGCGCGTTGTGGTCGCCGGACTGCAAGGCGTCCGCGTACTGCTTCATCCGGGTTTCCTGGAGCGCCAGGTCGTGCTTGGTGTCCTCGCGTTCCCGCTCGCGCTTGCGCTCGTCGCGTTCCTTGTCGTACTCGTGCTTCT
Organism: Saccharothrix violaceirubra; assembly: GCF_014203755.1. Lineage (NCBI taxonomy): Bacteria > Bacillati > Actinomycetota > Actinomycetes > Pseudonocardiales > Pseudonocardiaceae > Saccharothrix > Saccharothrix violaceirubra. The sequence continues at coordinate 4,245,583 of NZ_JACHJS010000001.1, read as the reverse complement.
GCCGCTCGCGCACCACCAGCGTGCGGTCGGCGATGTGCGCGGTCGTCGCCTCGTCCAGGTTCAGCACGACGGTGCACCCGGTGATCGTCACCGCGTCGGACACCACGACCGCCCGGTCCGCGTAGTCCAGGTTGAACCGGCGCTCGGCCTCGGCGTTGCCCTCCACGTCGAACCCGCGCGTGTGCTCGCGCAGCCGTTCCTCCAACAGCCGCCGGACACCGGGGGAGGGGTCGGTGAGCTGCGCCTTGACCGCCGCGACCGGATCGGTCACCCGCCACGTCGCCCGCACGCTCGCGGCGAACGAGAACGCCTCCTCGCGCGACGGCAGTCGCAGGTCGAACGTGTCCTCCTGCGGCGAGGTGGCGACCGTGAACAGCTCTTTGGGCGTGCGCAACCAGATCTCGGCCATCGTGAGCCGCCCGACGACCCGTTCGTACTCGCCGCGCTTGGTGAGGTAGACGACCGCGGTGTGCTCCGACCCCGCCGGGTTGAGCTTGCGCAGCGCCGACCGCTCGACCGCTTTCCGTTGTACGACCTCCACGTCACGCCCCTCTTCGATCGAAGTGCCGCAGCACGTCGCGCACCGCGTCGGCCGGTCCGTCGTGCTCGTCCCGCCAGGTCTCCAGGTAGTGGCGGACGCTGTCGGTCTCGTCGGACGCCGCGCCGACCTCGTGCAGCAGGCGGGCCAGCGGCGTGCGCAACGTGGCGTCCCGCTGCGCGGACCGGACCCACCCCTTGAGGGCCAGGTAGCCGCGCAGCATGAACTCGGCGGCCTGGAGCATCCGCGCGTACAACAGCACGACCTGCGCCCGCCGTTCCGGCACGTGCTCGGCGTCCCAGATCAACGCCGGCCACCGGCCGCCGCCCTCGTCCGGGCGCACGACGGACGACGACATGATCAGCACCGCGAGCAGCGCGGTCTCCCGGCGTTTGGGGTGTTCGTCGTCGTGCGTCCAGCGGACCAGCGCGCCGAGCACCTGCGCGGGGTCCTCGACCCGGCAGTACAGCTCGCACATGCTCTCGCCGATGGCGAAGGCGATGTCCCAGTCCGCGAACCGGGCGGCTTGGCGCAGGAGCCGCAGGCACGCGGCCGGGCTCATCGCCGTGGCACTGCCCAGCGCCTGCGCGGCCGTCAACCGCAGCGCCTGCGGCTGCGCCGGCCGCGACCACGCGCGCAGCATCTTGTAGACGACCCGGCCCAGACCCGCGTCCTGGCCGGGGATGCGCAACGCGGCCACCGCCGCCCACCGCGCGTTCTCGTCGCCGGACCGCGCCCACTCGTCCACCACGCGGTCGTGGATGCCGATGAAGTCGTGCAGGCTCAACAGGCCCGCCGCCATCCCGGCCCTGATCCGCACCTGGTCGCCGGGGATCTCGCCGAGCCGCAGCAACCACTCGCGAACGATGTCGTAGGCCTGGTCGTACTGGTCGCACAGGTGGCGCAACAGCCGGTACGCGTACCGGTCGTCGGTGAACCGGATCTTGGTGACCGGTACCCGGCCGAACTCGGTGTCCTCGGTGCCGCGCACGAGGACCGCCCGCGCGTCCGCGACCCGACGGTCCAACCGCACCCCGAACACCGGCCGCGTCCGGTCGGACCGCCGTGCCGTCTCGACGGACTTGATCATGTCGGCGAGCAGCGCGCCCGCCTCCGACACCAGTTGCACGGGCTGGTCGTTGAACACCGCCAACGCGATCGCGAACGCCCGCTGGTCGGTGTCGTGACCGGACTCGAACCACTCGACGAACGCGTCCTCCCCGGCCCGCGAGTAGCGCTCGCGCACCGCCGCCACGTCGGCCCGTCCGGCGGCGACGTCGCGCAGCAGCCCGGCGAGGTCGACCACGGCGCGGCACGGCAGGTCCGGCGACAGTTCCGCGAGGACCTCACGCACGTCGTCGCGGTCGAGCACGGCCGCGTCGCCGTCCAGGTACTTGCGCACCAACGCCTCGTGCCCGACCGTGCCGAGGTCGGCGACCACCAGGTGGCCGACGTCGCGCACCGGGAGCACGGTCGTCTCGTCCACGATGACGACCAGCCGGCAGCCGCGCTCCTCCATCAGCCGGGCCAGCCGGTCGAGCTGGAACAGGCGCAGCTCGCGGGCCTGGGCGGGGTCCAGCGAGTCGAGCAGGTAGCCGTGGTCGTCCTCGAAGTCCTTGTCGCGCAGGGTCTTCAGGTCGGCGTCCGGGTCGAGCTTGCGCACACCGCCGGGGCACAGATGGTCGAGCAGCCGCAACGCGGCGGTCGTCCGCCCCGACCCGGGCCGCGCGTGGACGAGCACGAGGAACCGGTCGTCCAACGCGGCCCGCAGGTCGTGGTAGCGACTGGGCGCCACGAACGACGACCGGATCCGGTCGAGTTCGGCCCGGGGCACGGGTCCGCTGCGCACCACCGCGCCCAGGTGGCCCGACGCGGTGGCGCGGTCGCCGACCTGGCCCACCGTGGCGTCGCCGAGGAAGAGGTTCGCCGTGCCGCCGCCGAGCAGCGCGGCGAAAGCCACGTCGGTGGCCGCGCTGAAGTTGCGCCAACGCCCCGACGTGCCCGGGTCGTTGGCCTTGTCCTGCGCGGCCTCGTTGGGCTTCTTGTCGTCCTCGGGCTGCTCGTCCTCAACGGTGGTCATGGCGGTCACCCACCTGCCCGATGACCGCGTTGTCGCCGATCACCGTCACCCGCGCCCCTGTCGCCCCTCCCTGCCGACCGGACCCCCGGACCCACGCCGTGCCACCGGACGCCAACGGAACCCCGACGTACTGCCGCGCACGCCCGGACCCCCGCACCACCTCGTCGTAGACCCGTTGCGACAACACGACCGCGCGTTCGGCGTCGGTCACCTCGACCAGGGCGGACGCGACGGCGAGATCGACCGAGTCCCCTTCGGGCACCTCGCCCCGGTGGACACCGACCACGAGCCGCGACTCGGCGAGGACGGGCACCAGACGGCGGACGACGTCCCCCGTGGACACCCGGTCGAGCGGAACGACGCCGTGCTCACCGACCACGTCGACCGCGATGCCGCACTCCCGCGAGGCGTCGTCGAACAGCCGCCGCACATCGACCGATCCCCGAACCGCGAGGATCGTGCACGGCACCGCAAGCGAGTCCCCGGCACCGATCCGCTTGATCAGGGCCGCCACGATCTCCCCGGGCGAGAGCCGCCGGGCGTCGAGGTACCCGGTGGACCGCCGCAGCCCGGGGATCTCGGTGTCGTCGAACCGCACCGGAAGCAGGTAGTCGTCCCGATCCCGCAACGCCCGGTCGAGCGCACTGGCCCGCTCGTGCGAGGTCCACATCTTCCGCGCGTAATCGGCGGAGGCGAAAAGAACGCAATAACGAGACCGGTGCCGGAACACGTCGTCGAGGTGGACGGCCAGGTCACGCCCCCACAGGTCGGCGGTCTCGAACTGGTCGTAGAAGACCTCGACCCCACCGGCCCGCAACAGACGTGCGACTTCCTCGACATACGCCCGCTGCTCACCGGCGAAGGACAGGCAGACGTCGTAGGACCGGCTCATCCGCGGTCACTCCTCCCGCGCGCGACACCTCTGCTGTGGAGAGGAAACGCCAAGGAGGCGGGGAAATGACCGGGTGTCCACTTACTGTCCCGGATCTGTCCGGGATGCGACTGTGGACACACCCACCACCCCGGATCATGACTCCCACAGGACCCCATGTCGCGTCCATAGCCCGGAAATACACCACCCGGGCCACACGATGGGTCCGTTCGGCGACCGACCGCTCCCGGTTTCGGTCACGAGAAGTGTTCCAACGCCATCCGGATGGCTTCGGCGACCAGCGCGTCGTCGGATGAAGCGTCCTTGTTCGTGTGGGTCGTCAGGACTGCCAGGAGGATCGGGGCACGTCCGGGGGGCGTGACGACGGCGATGTCGGTGCGCGTGCCGTAGGCCGCTGTTCCGGTCTTGTCCCCGACGGTCCACCCCTCGGGGGTTCCGGCTCGGATCGTCTTGTCGCCGGTGGTGTTGCGGTGCAGCAGGTCGAGCAGGATCGACTTCGGCGTGTCCGGCAGGCGGTCGGTGGTCAGCAGCGTGCGCAGGGTGGTCGCCAATGCCCGAGGAGTGCTCGTGTCGCGGAAGTCGCCCGGCGACGTGTCGTTCAGCGTCGGCTCCGTGCGGTTCGAGCGGGTCGTCTCGTCGCCGAGATCGCGTAGTGCGGCGGTGAACCCCTTGGGGCCGCCGAGGTCTCTGAGCAGCAGGTTGCCCGCAGTGTTGTCGCTGTACCTGACGGCCGCATCGCACGTCTCCAGCACGGTCAGCCCCGTCTTCCCCGACGCCACAGGGGAGTGGTCCACGATCTCGGCCGGGCTGTACCGGAAGACCCGGTCCAGCCCGCCCTCATGGGCCTTCAGGACCAATCCCGCCGCGAGCGCCTTGAACGTCGACGCGAAAGCGAACCGCTGGTCGGCGCGATACGACACCTCGCGATTCGAACCGGTGTCCACGGCGTACACGCCCACCTGAGCGTCGAAGCGGCGCTCCAGCTCCACGAACGCGGGGTCGGGTGGCGGCGCCGAAGCCGTGGCGGTGACCCTGTCGTCAGGCGTCGAGCACGCGCTCAAGAGAACGAGCAGGGCCACCACGCGTGGGACGATCATGTCCCCAGGCCAGCCGCGGACGCTGATGTCGTTTTTCCGCGAGACGTCCGCCGCCCGCCGCATGAGACTGGTCCCGTGCACACCGATGTCGACCGTTGCGTCCGTGCGGTCCAGTCGAAGGACGAGAGGTTCGACGGCTGGTTCTTCACGGCCGTCCTGACCACCCGCATCTACTGCCGCCCCAGTTGCCCGGTCGTCCCGCCCAAACCCGAGAACATGCGGTTCTACCCCAGCGCCGCCGCCGCGCAGCAAGCCGGGTTCCGGGCCTGCAAGCGTTGTCGCCCAGGGGCTTCGCCGGGGTCTCCGCAGTGGAACGAACGCGCCGACCTCGTCGCCCGCGCCATGCGGCTCATCGCGGACGGCGTCGTCGATCGCGACGGCGTGCCGGGCCTGGCCCGCCGCCTCGGCTACAGCACCCGCCAGGTCGAACGGTCGCTCACGGCGGAACTCGGGGCCGGGCCGTTGGCCGTCGCCCGCGCCCAACGGGCGCAGACGGCACGGCTGCTCGTCGAGACCACGACCCTGCCCATGACGGCCGTCGCGGACGCCGCCGGGTTCGCCAGTCTCCGCACCTTCAACGAGACCGTGCGCGAAGTGTTCGGCATGACGCCCACCGAGTTGCGCGCACGTGCCAAGAATGTGCCCAACACGTTGGGCGCCATCGTCCTCAAGCTCCCCTTCCGCCGCCCGCTGTTCCCGGACAACCTCTTCGGACACCTGGTGGCGACCGGGGTCCCGGGCGTCGAGGAGTGGCGCGACGGGGCGTACAGGTGCGCGTTGCGGCTCCCGCACGGCCACGCGATCGCGGCCCTCACCCCGCACGACGACCACGTCGCCTGCCGTCTCACGCTCTCGGACCTGCGCGACCTCACCACCGCGATCAACCGCTGCCGGTGGCTGCTGGACCTCGACGCCGACCCGGTCGCGATCGACGAACGGCTCGCCCACGACGAAGCCCTCGAACCCCTTGTCGCCAAGAGTCCCGGGCGCCGGGTCCCGCGCACGGGCGACCCCCGGGAGTTCGCGGTCCGCGCCGTGCTCGGACAACAGGTCTCGACCGCCGCCGCACGCACCCACGCCGGCCGCCTGGTCCAAGCGCACGGCGATCCGATCGAGGACCGGGAAGGCGGCCTGACGCACCTGTTCCCGACTCCTGCCGCGTTGCGCGACGTCGACCCCGACACGCTGGCCATGCCGAAGTCCCGCAAGGCCACGTTGCTGGGTCTCGTGTCCGCGCTCGACGACGGCGCCCTCGAACTCGCGGTCGGCGGCGACTGGGTGGAGGCCCGGCGCACACTGTCCGAACTGCCCGGTTTCGGGCCGTGGACGGTCGAGAGCATCGCCATGCGGGCGTTGGGTGACCCCGACGCGTTCCCCGCCACCGACCTGGGCATCAAGACCGCCGCCGATCACCTGGGACTGCCGGTCAAGCCCAAGCAGCTCCTCGACCACGCCACCCGCTGGTCGCCGTGGCGTGCCTACGCCGTGCAGCACCTCTGGGCGACCGGCGACCACCCCGTCAACCACATGCCGAAGGACGACCGATGACCCGCGTGCACACCAGGATCGACAGCCCCATGGGCGTACTCACCCTGGTCGCCGACACCGAAGGCCGGCTGACCGGCCTCTACATGGAGAACCAACGCCACCGTCCCGCCGAGGAGACGTTCGGTCCGGAAGATCCCACGCCGTTTCCCCGAGTCGTCGAAGAACTTGGCGAGTACTTCGCCAACGAGCGCACGGACTTCACCGTCCCGCTCGCACTGCACGGCACGGCGTTCCAACGCTCGGTGTGGGACGAACTGCGCGAAATCCCCTACGGCGAGCAGATCACCTACGGCGAACTCGCGGCCCGCCTGGGCAACCCGAGCGCGTCCAGGGCCGTCGGCCTGGCCAACGGCAAGAACCCGGTGGGCGTGATCGTCCCCTGTCACCGCGTCGTCGGCGCGGGCGGTTCGCTCACCGGCTACGGCGGCGGCCTGGACCGCAAGCGCCGGCTGCTGGACTTCGAGAGCGGTACGACGCTGTTCTGAGCGCCCCGGACGGAGGTACGGTCACGGGAACCCACCGGACTGGCGGAGGACCCGTGGAGCTGGAAGTGCGGCACCTGCGCGCGTTGATCGCGATCGACGACGCCCGCAGCCTGACCCTCGCCGCGCGCCGCCTGCACGTCTCCCAACCCGCCCTGTCCGGCCTGCTGCAACGCATCGAGCGCATCGTCGGCGACCGCCTGTTCGTGCGGTCCACGACCGGCTGCCATGCCACGCCGTTGGGGCTGGAGGTGGTGGCCCAGGCGCGGGTCGTCCTCGACGGCATGTCGGCGATCACCGAACGGGCCAACGACTGGGCGTCGCGGCGCGGTGGCGCGGCGGGTCCGCTGCGGATCGGCGGGTACTGCGGGTTCCTGCACGTCTCGGTCAGCCGGTGGCTGTCCGAGCAGCCGTGGTGCGCCGGGGTCCGGGTCCAGGAGGACCCGGACGAACGGGTCACGCTCGACCGGCTCGCGCTCGGCGCCCTGGACCTCGCGCTGGTCTACCTGCCCCCGCTGCCCGGCGCCGCGGTGCCGCCCAACGTCGTGGACGTCCTCGTCCACGAGGCCGAGCCGGTGTTCGTCGCCATGGCGCACGACCACCCGGCCGCCCGTTCGGGCGCGGTGCCGCTGGCCGACCTCGCCGATCACGCCTGGCTCGACGACCAGCCGGGCACGACCACCTGGTCGACCTACCTCAACCGGGTGTGCCGCGACTACGGCGTGGTGCTCGACCAACCGCACACGTCGACGTGCCTGGCGACCGTGCTCGAACTCGTACGGGCCGGCATGGGCGTCGTGCCCGCGATCGCGACGAGCCTCGACCGACCGGCGAACATCGTCGTGCGGGCGATCGAGGACGCACCGCTGTGGCAGGAACTGCACCTGTGCTACCGGCCGGGCACGCTCGTGGCCGAGCACATCGACGAGATCCACGCCCGCGTGCTCGACACCTACGTCGCCCGTCTGGGGTGCAACCCGGCATTCGACGAGTGGTGGCGCGGACGCCGCGAGCCCGCCCTGTCGTGGTGACCGCGACGATTTCCGGTGCGAATCCGGAAATCGTCGCGGCACCGCCGGTCAGGAGTTGCGCAGGAACCGGTCGAGCACGCGCACGCCGAACTGGAGCGCGTCGACGGGAACCCGTTCGTCCACGCCGTGGAACAGACCCGAGAAGTCCAGGTCGGCGGGCAGTTTCAAGGGCGCGAAACCGAAGTTGCGGATACCGAGCCGCTGGAACGACTTCGCGTCCGTGCCGCCGGAGAGCATGTAGGGCAGCACGCGCGCGCCCGGGTCCTCCGCGATGAGGGACGCGGTCATGGCGTCCACCAGCGCGCCGTCGAACGTCGTCTCGACCGGCGGCAGCCCGACCCACTCGCGTTCCACGTCCGGGCCGAGCAGTTCGGCCAGTTCGCGGTCGAACGACTCCTCGCGGCCGGGCAGGATGCGGCAGTCGACGGTCGCCTCGGCCACGGACGGGATCACGTTGGCCTTGTAACCGGCCTGGAGCATCGTCGGGTTCGCGGTGTCGCGCAGCGTCGCGCCGATCATGCGCGACAGCGCGCCCAGCTTGCCGACCGCGCCCTCGATGTCGTCCTCGGGGAAGTCGATCCCGGTGATCTCCGTGACGCCGTCCAGGAATTCCCGCACGGACGGGTGGACGATCAGCGGGAACCGGTGCTGCCCGAGCTTCGTCACGGCGGCGGCGAGCTTGGCCACCGCGTTGTCGCGGTGGATCATCGACCCGTGGCCGGCGGTGCCGCGCACCCGCAGCTTCAGCCAGCGGATGCCCTTCTCTGCGGTCTCGACCAGGTACGCGCGCACGTCGTCCTTGAGCGTGACGGAGAACCCGCCGACCTCGCTGATCGCCTCGGTGACGCCCTCGAACAGCTCGGGCCGGTGCTCCACCAGCCACTGCGCGCCGTACTTGCCGCCCGCCTCCTCGTCGGCGAGGAACGCGAACACGATGTCGCGCGGCGGGACGATGCCGTCGCGCTTGAACCGGCGCGCGATGGCCAGCGTCATCGCGACCATGTCCTTCATGTCGACGGCGCCACGACCCCAGACGTAGCCGTCCTGCACGGTCCCGGAGAACGGGTGCACCGACCACTCCGACGCGTCGGCCGGCACGACGTCGAGGTGCCCGTGCACCAGTAGTGCGCCCCGCGACGGGTCGGCGCCGGCCAGTCGTGCCACGACGTTGCCGCGCCCCTTGGCACCGGACTCGACGTAGGTGGTCTCGTAGCCGACCTCGGCCAGCTTCCCGGCGACCCACTCGGCCGCCGCGCGTTCGCCGACGACGGTGTCCGGGTCGCCGGTGTTGGTGGTGTCGATCCGGATCAGCTCGCTCGCGAGCCCGACGACCTCGTCCTGGGCCGTCCGCAGGCCAGCGTCTTCCACGTTGCTCACCCGGTCTTCCTACCACTGCGTCCACCAGGTGGGCGGTGCGCCTGCCGACGTGCGGTGACGCGGGCCCGTGCCCGCGTCACCCGCGACGCCGTGTTCAGGCGCTGGCGAAGTACTCCTCGATGAAGTTGTGGATCTCCTGGAGCGACAGGGAGCCGTCGCCGTCGGTGTCGTGCTTGTCGAACAGGTCCGCGTACTCGGCCTCCGGCACGCCGTGCGCCTGGCCGACCGCGCGGAACTCCTGGAGGCTGACCCGGCCGTCGCCGTCCTGGTCGATCATCTGGAACGCGGCGACCGACAGGGGGCGCAGGATGTCGTACTCGCCCTCGGTCGTGTAGATGTCCTCGATGTTGGCGAAGTACTCCTCGCGGCTGATCCGGCCGTCGCGGTCGGTGTCGAGCTGGTCGGCCAGCCGCTGGAAGAGCTTGTGGTACTCGGCCCGCACCGCCTGGGCCGCCGCGGAGCCCACGCTCGCACCGGTCGCCTTGATCAGGGCCTCGGCGGTGCGGTCGTAGTCGGCCAGTTCGATGTACCCGCTGCCGTCGTTGTCCAGCTTGTCGAATTGCATGGAGATCCGACGCTCAAGAGTGCTGGTAGCCATTTCGGCGGTCCAATCTGTGCGGAGCAATCAGGACGCGGTCACCTAAACACGGGTTCCGGGGGGCGTCAAACGGTCGTTTACTGAAAGTGATTCGTATCGTGACGACTATTCACACTGCGTGATAATTGCTGGTCCTGGGTCACGCGAAAGAGTCTCTCGTCCCTTGTTCGGGTGAAGCGTTGACGGATTTCGGTAGTGATGTTTGCATCGCTGATATACGTATCCGGTCCCACCGCAGCCCGAGGGAGATGTGCTCGTAGATGTCCGCGGACAGTGTTGTGCCGTTTCCCGCGGCAGTAGTCGGAATGGCCTGCCGACTTCCCGGCGCACCCGGTCCGGCGGCGCTGCGGGCGCTGCTCGTCGAGGGCCGTGACGTCGTCGGCCCGCCGCCCGCGGGCCGCGGCCTGCGCCCCGTGCCGGGCGGGTACCTCGACCGCGTCGACGGGTTCGACGCGGCGTTCTTCGGACTGTCGCCGCGCGAGGCCGCGGCCGTCGACCCGCAGCAGCGCCTGCTGCTCGAACTCGCGTGGGAGGCCGTCGAGGACGCCCGCGTGCGGCCCGAGACCCTGCGCGGCACCCGCACCGCCGTCTACGCGAGCGCGTTGTGGGACGACTACGCCACACTGCTGCGCGAGGCCGGCGCGCTCACCCGGCACACCATGACCGGCGTGCAGCGCGCGGTGCTCGCCAACCGCGTGTCCTACGTGCTGGGTCTGCGCGGACCCAGCGTCGTCGTCGACTCCGGCCAGTCGTCCTCGCTGGTCGGCGTCCACCTGGCGGTCGAGGCGCTGCGCACCGGCGAGGCCGACCTCGCGCTGGTCGGCGGCGTCAACCTGATCCTGTCCGACCACAGCACCGACACGGTCGCCGAGTTCGGCGCCCTGTCGCCGAGCGGGCGCTGCCACACGTTCGACGCGCGCGCGGACGGCTTCGTGCGCGGCGAGGGCGGCGCGGTCGTGGTGCTCAAGCCACTGGACCGCGCGCTGGCCGACGGGGACCGCGTGCACTGCGTCGTGCACGGCAGCGCGGTCGGCAACGACGGCGGCGGTTTCGGGCTGGCCGCGCCCGACCCGACCGGGCAGGAGACCGTGGTCCGGGCCGCCTACGCCCGGGCCGGCGTCGCACCGGAGGAGATCGGGTACGTCGAACTGCACGGCACGGGCACCCGCGCCGGCGACCCGGTCGAGGCCGCGGCGCTCGGTGCCGTCCACGGCGGCCGGGCCGTGCCGTTGGCCGTGGGATCGATCAAGACCAACGTCGGGCACCTCGAAGGCGCGGCCGGCGTCGTCGGCCTGGTGAAGACCGCGCTGGGCCTCGCGCACGGCGAACTGGTGCCCGTGGTCGGGTTCGAACGGCCGCACCCGGAGATCCCGCTCGACGCGCTGCGACTGCGCGTGCAGACGCGGCGTGAACCATGGCCGGACGCGGCGCCGTTCGCCGGTGTCAGCGCGTTCGGCGTCGGCGGCACCGACTGCCACGTGGTGCTCGGCCCGCCGCCGCGCCTGCCCGCGGTCGAACGGTCGTCGGACCGCGGCGTGGTGCCGTGGGTGCTGTCGGCCGTGGACCCGGCCGCCCTGCGCGCCCAGGCCGCCCGCCTGCTCACCTGCGAGGCCGACCCGCACGACCTGGCCTTCTCCCTGGCCGCCACCCGGACCGCCTTCCCGCACCGGGCCGCGGTGGTCGGCCGGACGTCCGGGGAACTGCGTGCCGGCGTCGAGGCGCTGGCCCGGGGCGTCGAGTCGCCGGAGGTCGTGCGCGGCGCCGTCGACCAGGGCGCGCTCGCGTTCGCGTTCACCGGGCAGAGCGCGCGGCGGATCGGCACGGGCGCGGGGCTGTATGCCGAGTACCCGGTGTTCGCGGCGGCCTTCGACGCCGTGTGCGCGCGACTCGACCCGTACCTGCCCCGGCCGCTGCACGAGATCGTGACCGGTGCCGACGGGCTGCTCGACCGCGCGGACGGTGCGCACGCCGCGTCGTTCGCCGTGGAGACCGCGCTGTTCCGGTTGCTGGAATCGTGGGGCCTGCGGCCGGGGTTCGTGCTCGGTCACTCGAGCGGCGAGGTGGCGGCGGCGCACGCGGCGGGCGTGCTGACCCTGGACGACGCGTGCACGCTCGTCGTCGCCCGAGGCGGCCTGCTGGCCGGTCTTCCGCCCGGTGGCGCCGTGATCGCGCTCGGCGCGACCGAGGACGAGGTCGTGCCGCTGCTCACCGACCGGGTCGCGGTCGCCGCGGTGGACGGACCGGGTGCCCTGATCGTGTCCGGCGCGGAACCCGACGCGGTGGCGGTCGCGGAGTGGTTCGCGGCGCGGGGGCGGTGGACGAAGCGCCTGTCGATCGACCACCCGTTCCACTCGCCGGCCGTGGACGCCACGCTGCCCGCCTTCGCCGAGGTCCTGGCGGGCTTGACGTTCCGACCCACCGCGATCCCGATCGTCTCCGCGGTGACCGGTCGGGTCGACGACGTGTCGACGCCCGGGTACTGGGTGCGCAACCTGCGGCGGACCGTGCGCTTCGGCGACGCGGTCCGGCACGCGTCCACGCTCGGCGTGACGACGTTCCTGGAGATCGGCCCCACGCCGGACAGGTCCGCCGCGCCCGGTGCGGTGTTCGTGCCGACGTCGCAGGCCGGCCGTGCCGAGCCCGAGAGCCTGGTGACGGCCGTCGCCGCCCTGCACACCCGAGGTCATTCGCCGGACTGGTCGACGTTGTTGTCGGGTCGCGCGGTCGACCTGCCCACCTACGCGTTCAGCCGGGAACGCCACTGGTTCGCCACCGGGCGGCGCGGCCGTCAGTCCGAAGTGGACCGTGCTGCCCGGAGCGGCGCACCGGGAGTCGGCACCGGGCGTGAGCCGGCCGATCCCCGGTGGTTCGTGGCGGACGGCACCGATCGCGAGGTGGCCGCACCCCACGACGATGCCCGCGGCGCCGCGCCGTGGGCGAGGGTCGGTGCCACCTCGGGCGGGGTCGACGAGGGTGCCGCGGACGAGCCGGTCGGCCGCGTGGAGTCCGGGTCGGGCGGTCGTCCCGCGCGGGCCGGGGAAGGGCTCGACGATCCGCTCGACCTGGTGCTGCGGCTGACCGCCCGGGTGCTCGGCCACGCCGACGCGGCCGCCGTCGATCCCCGTCGGACCTTCCACGACCAGGGGTGCGACTCGCTCGACCTGGAGGAGTTGGCGGACCGGCTCGGCACCGCGACCGGCGTGCCGTTCGCGTCCACCGAGCTGTTCGACCGGCCGACCCCCGCCGCCGTCGCCGACCACCTGCGCGGAGTGGCGGCCCGGGCGACGCGGGCCGGGGGAGTGGTCGACGACGACCCGATCGCCGTGGTCGGCATGGCGTGCCGCTTTCCCGGCGGGGTGCGGGACGCGGACGGGCTGTGGCGGTTGGTGCTCGACGGCGGCGACACCAGCGGTCCGGTTCCGCGTGACCGGGGGTGGCCGGAGTCGGTGCGGCACCTGCCGGGCGGCGGTTTCCTCGACGACGCCGCCGTGTTCGACGCCGCGTTCCACGGCATCTCGCCGCGCGAGGCGGTGGCCATGGACCCGCAGCAGCGGCTCGTGCTCGACACGGCCTGGGAGTTGTTCGAGCGCGCGGGCGTCGATCCGACGTCGGTGCGCGGCGAACGGATCGGCGTCTACGTCGGTGCCACCGCGCAGGACTACGGGCCGCGTGCGCACCGGGCACCGGCCGAGGTGCGTGGGCACCTGCTCGCCGGCGGCGCGCCGGGCGTGATCTCCGGCCGGGTCGCGTACGCGTTCGGCCTGGCCGGACCCGCGGTCACCGTGGACACGGCGTGCTCCGCCTCGCTGGTCGCACTGCACCTGGCGTGTGCGGCGATCCGGTCCGGCGAGTGCGATTCGGCGGTGGCCGGCGGCGTGACGGTGGTGTCCGGTCCCGGGATCTTCGCCGAGTTCGACCGGCAGGGCGCGCTGGCGCCGGACGGGCGCTGCAAGCCGTTCTCCGCCTCGGCCGACGGCACGGCCTGGTCCGAAGGCGTCGGCCTGGTGCTGCTGGAACGCCGGTCCGTCGCGGTGGCGCGTGGCCACCGGGTCCTCGCGCTGGTGCGCGGCAGCGCGATCAACTCCGACGGCGCGAGCAACGGTCTCACCGCACCCAGCGGACCGGCGCAGGAGCGGGTGATCGCCGACGCCCTGGCCGCGGCCGGTCTCGCACCGGGCGACGTGGACCTGGTCGAGGCGCACGGCACCGGCACCCGGCTCGGCGACCCGATCGAGGCCCGCGCGTTGATCGCCGCGTACGGTCGCGACCGCGCCACCCCGGTGTGGCTGGGGTCGCTCAAGGGCAACATCGGGCACGCCCAGGCGGCGGCCGGCATCGGCGGCGTGATCAAGGCGGTGCAGGCCCTGCGGCACGGCGTGCTGCCCGCGAGCCGCTTCGCCGACACCCCGACCCCGCACGTGGACTGGTCCGCCGGCACCGTCGTCCCACTCGACCACACCCGACCCTGGCCCGATGCGGGACGTCCGCGCCGCGCGGGGGTGTCGTCGTTCGGGATCAGCGGCACCAACGCCCACGTCATCCTGGAGGCCGTACCGGAACCGGCCCCGGCGCCCGACGCGGGACCGGTGCTCCTGCCGCTGTCCGCCCGCACCCCGGAAGCGGTGCGCGAGCTGGCCGCCCGCCTGCTCGAGCACCTCACCGCACCCGCCGGCACCACGAGGGCGGGGGGCGATTCCGGTCCGGCGACGTCCGTGCCCCTGGTCGCGGCGGGGACGCCGGCCGTGCGGACCGACCCGGTGGAGGCCGCGCGGATCGCCGCCTCGGCCGCCGTGTCCGCCGCCGTGTCGGCCTCCTCGGCGAACCGGGTGTCGATCGGGTCCGGCGGTGTACCGACCGCCGCCGCGGACAGCGGGTCGCCGACCACCGCGACGGACGTCGTGCCGGACGTCGTGCCGGACGTCGTGTCCGCCGCCGGGTCGCCGACCGCCGCGACCGATGTCGTGTCGGACGTCGTGTCGGCGACCGCTGTGTCGGCGACCGCCACCGCCCGTCCGGTCGACGTGGGCTGGACGCTGTCCCGGCGCGCGACCTTCGAGCACCGGGCCGTCTGCGCGGACCTGGCGGGCCTCGCGGCGATCGCGGCCGGGCGGGTGCCCGAGGTCGACCACCCGGCGGCGGACGCGTTCCTGGCCGGTGAAGCCGTGGACTGGCGGGCCGTGTTCGGCGCCGACGCGCGGATCGTGGACCTGCCGACCTACCCGTTCCGGGGCGAGCGCTACTGGCTCGACGAGTCCGGCGTGCGCGACCACGCCCTGCTCGATCCGCCGGTGTCCACTGTGGATGGTGGGCTGCTGTTCACCGGCACGCTCGCCGACGACACGCTGTCCGAACACGTCGTCGCGGGCGCGGCGTTGGTGCCCGGCACGGCGTTCCTCGACATGGTGGCGCACACGGCCCGTGTCGCCGGGCTCGGCCGGATCGCCGAACTCGACCTGCGCGTCCCGCTGCCCGTGGTCGAGGGCACCCGACTCCAGGTCGTCCTCGGCCCCGAGACGGACGGCACCCGGACCGTGGCCGTCCACGCGGCGACGGACGCCGGCTGGACACTGCACGCGGACGGCATGCTCGACTCCGGCGAACCCGCCGGGGAACCGGCGTGGCCCACCGACGCCGAACCCGTCGACCTCGCCTCCTTCTACCCCGGCCTCGTCCGCCGGGGCTATGACTACGGCCCGGCGTTCCAGGGCGTGCGCGCACTCCACCGGCAGGGCGAAGACCTGGTCGCGGAGGTGGTCGGCACCGGTCCGGCGTTGCTCGACGCGGCCCTGCACCCGGTCGTCGCCGCACGCGACGGGCTGCTCGTGCCGGTCTCCTTCCGGGGCGTCACGCTCGGCGCCCTGCCCGAGCGGCTGCGGGTGGCGATCACCCCGGTCGGCGTCGACGCCGTGCGCCTGCGGTCCGCCGACGGCTCGGTGGCGATCGACCGGATCGGGTTCGCCCGGCCCGACGCGTCCGCCGGCGCGGCACTGCTGCGCGTCGAGTGGACCCCGATCACCCCTGATCAGTCCACTTCGGACGATGTCGACGTCGTCGCCGTGCCGGACGGCGACGGGTACGACACGACCCGCTGGGCGTTGCGCACCGTCCGCGAGCGACTGGCCGGCACGCGGCGCACGGCGTTCGTCGCCCGGCCCGGATCCCCGGGGGCGGCCTTCGGGCTGCTGCGCAGCGCGCAGACCGAGCACCCCGACCGGATCGTGCTGGTGACCTCCGACGACACCGCGGCGTCCCATCGGGTGCTGCCCGGCGCGGTGCGCGCCGGAGAGCCCGAACTCGCCCTGGTCGACGGCGTCGTCACCGTGCCCCGCGCGGTGCGGGCCACGTCCGCCGGCGGCCGGTTCCCGGCCGCGGGCACCGTGCTCGTCACGGGTGCGTTCGGTCGACTCGGCCGCGTGCTGTGCCGCCACCTGGTCACCGCGCACGGCGTGCGCGATCTGCTGCTGGTCGGCCGGCACCCGGACGGGGGCGCCGTCGCGGACCTGGTCGCGCTCGGCGCCCGGCCGGTGGCGGCGGCGTGCGACGTCGGCGACCGGGAGGCCCTGGCCGACCTGCTCGCCCGCAATCCGGTGCGGGCCGTGGTGCACGCGGCGGGCGTGCTCGCGGACGCCGCCGTCGACACGCTCACCGACGAGCGGATCGCCGAGGTGTTCCGGCCCAAGGTCGACGGCGCCCGCAACCTGCACGAGCTGGTCGGCGAGGTGGACGCCTTCGTCCTGTTCTCCTCGGTGGCCGGCCGGGTCGGCACGGCGGGCCAGGCCAACTACGCCGCGGCCAACGCCGCGCTCGACGCGTTGGCCGAACAGCGCCGTCAGGCGGGTCTGCCCGCCCTGTCGCTCGCCTGGGGTCTGTGGCGCGAGCCCTCCGGCCTGACCCGCGTCCTGGACGCGGCCGACCTCGACCGGTTGGCGCGCACCGGGATCGGCGCGTTGACCGACGCCGAGGCGCTGGCGTTGTTCGACGCGGCATTGGGTGTCGACGACCCGGTGGTGCTGCCGGTCCGGCTGGACCTCGCGGCGTTGCGCACGGCGAGGTCGGTGCCCGCCGTCCTGCGTGGGTTCGTCGCCCCGCGCGCACGTCGGACGAAGGCACGTGGTGTGCGCGAGACCGTGCTCGCCGAGATCGGCCGGGTGCTGCGGCACACCGGTCGGATCGACCCGGACACGGCCTTCGCCGACCTCGGCCTGGACTCGTTGACGCTGGGCGACCTGCGGGCCGGTCTCGCCGACGCACTCGGCACGACGTTGCCGTCCGGCCTGCTGTTCGCGCACCCCACCCCGGCCGCCCTGATCGCCCACCTGGAACGCGCACGGCCCGCGACCACGACCACGGCGGCCGTCGACCCGGACGACCCGATCGCGATCGTCGGCATGGCGTGCCGCTATCCGGGCGGCGTCTCCTCGCCGGAGGACCTGTGGCGGCTGGTCGCGGCGGGCGGCGACGTGATCTCCGGGTTCCCGGTCGACCGGGGCTGGCCCGACCTCTACGACCCGGAACCGGGCACGCCGGGCCGGACCTACGCGCGCGGCGGCGGATTCCTCGACGACGCGGCCGGGTTCGACGCCGGGTTCTTCGGCATCTCGCCCCGCGAGGCACTGGCCATGGACCCGCAGCAGCGGCTGCTCCTGGAGTGCTCGTGGGAGGCCGTCGAACGCGCGGGCATCGACCCGAAGTCCCTGCACGGCACGGAGACCGGCGTGTTCGCGGGTCTGATGTACCACGACTACGCGACCCTGCTGTCCGGCGCGGACGTGGAGGGCCACCTGGTCACCGGCACCGCCGGTTCGGTCGCGTCGGGCCGGGTCGCCTACGCGCTCGGGCTGACCGGCCCGGCCGTCACCGTCGACACCGCGTGCTCCTCGTCCCTGGTGGCACTGCACCTCGCGGCCCGGTCGCTGCGCGCGGGGGAGTGCGGACTCGCCCTGGCGGGCGGCGCGACCGTGATGGCCACGCCGACGACGTTCGTCGAGTTCGCCCGCCAACGCGGACTGTCCGCCGACGGGCGGTGCAAGGCGTTCGGCGACGCGGCCGACGGGGTCGGCTGGTCCGAGGGCGTCGGCGTGCTGGTGTTGGAGCGCCTCGCCGACGCGCGTCGCAACGGTCACCAGGTGCTCGCGGTGGTGCGCGGCAGCGCGGTCAACTCCGACGGTGCGAGCAACGGCCTGAGCGCGCCGAGCGGCACCGCCCAGGAACGCGTCATCCGCGCCGCGCTCGCCTCCGCCGGACTGCGCCCCCGCGACGTCGACGTGGTCGAGGCGCACGGCACGGGCACCCGGCTCGGCGATCCGATCGAGGCCGAGGCGCTGCTGGCCGTGTACGGCGCGGACCGCGCGAGGCCGCTGCTGCTCGGCACGGTCAAGTCGAACATCGGCCACACCCAGGCCGCCGCCGGGGTGGCGGGCGTGATCAAGACCGTGCTGGCGCTGCGGCACGGCGTGGTGCCGCGCACCCTGCACGCCGACACCCCGACGTCCCGGGTCGACTGGTCGTCCGGCGCAGTGCTCCTGGCGACCCGCGAGACGCCATGGCCGACGGATGTCCGGCGCGCGGCGGTGTCGTCGTTCGGGATCAGCGGCACGAACGCGCACGTGATCCTCGAAGAACCCGAGACCGTCCGGGAGCCCGCGCGGCGGACCTCCCCGCCGGACCCGCTGCCCGTCGTGCTCTCCGGTGTCGACGCCGACCAGGTGCGCGCCCAGGCCCGCCGACTGCGCGACCACCTGACGACCCACCCCGGACTCGACCCGCTCGACGTGGCGTACTCGCTGGTCACGAGCCGTGCGTCGCATCCCGTGCGTACCGTGCTGCACGTCCGCGACCGGGCCGGACTGCCGGCGGCGCTCGACGCGGTCGACGGTCCCGTCGTGCCCGACCCCGCGCCGCGCCCGCGCACCGTGTTCGTCTTCCCCGGCCAGGGTTCGCACTGGCCGGGCATGGCGACCGGACTGCTCGACGCCTCGCCCGCGTTCGCCGCCGCGTTCGCGGAGTGCGAGCGGGCCCTCGCGCCGCACGTCGACTGGGTGCTGACCGACGTGGTCCGGTCGGGCGTGCTCGGCGGCACGGACGTGGTGCAGCCGGTGATGTTCGCGATGCTCGTGGCCCTGGCGGCGACCTGGCGGGACGCCGGTGTCGTGCCGGACGCGGTGATCGGCCACTCGCAGGGCGAGATCGCCGCCGCGCACGTCGCCGGGATGCTGTCCCTGGCCGACGCGGTCGCGCTGGTGGTCGCGCGGTCGCGGGCGTTGACCGCGCTGTCCGGACGCGGTGCCATGGCGTCGGTCGCCGTGGCGGCCGAGGAGGTCGTGGAACGGCCGGGAGAACTGTGGGTCGCGGCGGTCAACGGGCCGCGTGCCACCGTGGTGTCCGGTGCGCCCGACGCGGTGCGGCGACTCGTCGCCGAGTACGAGGCCGCCGGCGTGCCGGCCCGGCTGCTGCCGGTGGACTACGCGTCGCACTGCCCGCACGTGGACGACATCCGGTTCGCCGAACCGGACGCCGGCCCGGCCGGGCCGGAGTTCCACTCGTCGGTGACCGGCGGACGCCTCGACGCGCTGCCCGCCGGGTACTGGTGGGAGAACCTGCGCCGGCCGGTGCGGTTCGACCGCGCGGTGGCCTCGGCACTGGCCGCCGGACCGGCGGTGGTGGTCGAGATCGGGCCGCACCCGGTGCTCGCGCCCGCCGTGGCCGACCTGCCCGACGCCGCCGTGGTGCACACGTTGCGCCGCGGCGAGGGCGGGCCGGAGCGGTTCCACGCGGCGGTCGCGGAGGCGTTCGCCCACGGCGCGGTCGTCGACTGGGCGTCCAGGTTCGCCGGGTCCGGAGCGCGGCGGGTCGACCTGCCCACGACCGTGTTCCGGCACGAGCGCCACTGGCCCGGCGCTCCCGTCGACGACTGGCTGTACCGGGTGGACTGGACGCCGGTCGACGTCGGCGGCACCCCGACCGGCCGGTGGTTCGTGGTCGCACCGGCCGGGTGCCGCGCCGAGTCCGCGACGATCGCGCGGGCGTTCGCCGCGGTCGGCGTCGAGGCGGTCGAGGTCGACGTGCCGCCGGACGGCCCGTGCGCGGGCGTGGTGTCGTTGTCGGCGTTGGATTCCGCGCCGGTGCCCGGTCATCCGGACCTGACCCGGGGGCTGGTCGACACGCTCGCGGCGGCCCGGACGACCCCCGCGCCGCTGTGGTGCGTCACGCGCGGAGCCGGGCCCGTGGAGGCGTTCGGTCGGGTCGTCGGGCTGGAACACCCGCGCCGCCTCGGCGGCCTGGTACGGGTGCCGGACGTGCTCGACGACGCGGTGGCCCGGCGGCTCGTCGCGGTCCTCGGCGACCCCGGCGACGAGCAGGAACTGGACGTGCGCACCGACGTGGCCCGGGCCCGGCGGCTGGTCCGGGTGGTCGGTGCGCCGGTCGTCCCGTGGCGGGTCCGGGGTACGGCACTGGTCACGGGCGCGAGCGGCGGCTTGGCCGGACACGTGGCCCGGCGGCTCGTGGCGGCGGGCGCGGACCGGCTCGTGCTGGTGTCCCGGTCGCTCGACCCGGCCAGGTTCGCCGATCTCGGCGTGCCGGTCGTGGCCGCGCGGTGCGACGTCGCCGACCGCGACGCACTGGCGGCGGTGCTGGCCGAGGCCGGTGCGGTGCGGACGGTCGTGCACGCGGCGGGCGTGGCCGAGGAGGTGCCGGTCGACGCGCTCGACGCCGATGCGCTGTCCCGGCACGCCGCGGCCAAGGTGCGCGGCACGGACCACCTGCTGGAGCTGCTCGATCCCGCGCACCTGGACCACGTCGTGCTGTTCTCGTCGGCGTCGGCGGTGTGGGGCGGTGCCGGCCAGGCCGCGTACGCCGCCGCCAACGCCCATCTCGACCGGCGGGCCGAACGCGCCCGTGCCACCGGGCTGCCCGTCACGTCGGTGGCCTGGGGCCTGTGGGCGGGCGACGGCATGGCGGCGGACGGTGTCGGGGAGCGGCTGCGCGCCCAGGGTGTGCTGCCGATGGCCCCCGAGCGCGCGGTCGCCGCGCTGGACCGGGCGCTCGCGACCGGCCTGGCGCACGTCGTCGTCGCGGACATGGACTGGACGCGGTTCGCGCGCTCCTACACCGCCGCCCGGCGTCGGCCCCTGCTGGATTCCTTGGTGCCGAAGGAGAAGGAGACGCCGGGAACGACGCCGGTGCGTGCCGCGCTCGACCGGCGCGCACTGCTGGACCTGGTGCACGACCAGGTCGCGAGCGTGCTCAAGCTGTCCGGGCGCGCGTCCGGCGGGCGGGCGCTGCGGGAACTGGGCATGGACTCGCTCACCGCCGTGGAACTGCGTGACCGGCTGGCACGCGCGACCGGCACGGCCCTGCCCGCGTCGCTGGTGTTCGACCACCCGACCGTCGAGGCGATCACCGACCGGCTGCTCGGCACCGCCGGGCCGGAGACCGCGCCCGAGGTCGTCGAATCAGCCGAACCCCTGGCTGTCGTGGGGATGGCCTGTCGTTTCCCCGGCGGCGTGCGCAGCCCGGAGGACCTGTTCGAGCTGGTGCTGTCAGGCGGTGACGCGATCGCCGGCTTCCCGACCGACCGGGGCTGGACCGACCGGGGCGCGGGCTACGCGCGGCGTGGCGGGTTCCTCGACGACGTGGCCGGGTTCGACGCGGACCTGTTCGGCATCTCGCCGCGCGAGGCGGTGGCCATGGACCCGCAGCAGCGGCTGCTGCTGGAGTGCTCGTGGGAGGCGTTGGAACGGTCCGGCCTCGACCCGTTGTCGTTGCGCGGCAGCGACACCGGGGTGTTCGTCGGCGGTTCGCACCAGGGGTACGGGCCGCCGCTGGCGGAAGCGTCCGGCGGCGCCGAGGGCTACGTGCTCACCGGGACGGCGACGGCCGTGCTGTCCGGTCGGCTCGCGTACGTGCTCGGGCTGTCGGGACCGGCGCTGACGGTGGACACCGCGTGTTCGTCGTCGCTGGTGGCGTTGCACCTGGCCGCGCGGTCGCTGCGTGCGGGAGAGTGCGGACTGGCGCTGGCGGCCGGGGTGACCGTGATGGCCACGCCGGGCGCGTTCGAGGAGTTCCACCGGCAGGGCGGGCTGGCCGCCGACGGGCGCTGCAAGGCGTTCGGCGCGACGGCGGACGGCACGGGCTGGTCCGAGGGCATCGGCGTGCTGGTGCTGCGGCGGCTGTCCGACGCGCGGCGCGCGGGGCAGCCGGTGTTTGCGCTGGTGCGGGGCAGCGCGGTCAACTCCGACGGCGCGAGCAACGGGCTGACCGCGCCCAACGGCCCGGCGCAGCGGCGCGTCATCCGCGCCGCACTGGCCGACGCCGGGGTGCGGGCCGCGGACGTGGACCTGGTCGAGGCGCACGGCACGGGCACCCGGCTCGGCGATCCTGTGGAGGCGCAGGCGCTGCTGGACACCTACGGCCGCGACCGGGTCGACCCGTGCCGCCTCGGTTCGGTGAAGTCCAACCTCGGCCACACCCAGTCGGCCGCCGGGCTGGCGGGCGTGATCAAGGTCGTGCAGGCGTTGCGCGCGGGGGTGCTCCCGCCGACCGCGCACGCCGACCGGCCGACGGACGCGGTGGACTGGACGACAGGCGCCGTGCGCGTGCAGACCGGACCCGAGGCCTGGCCGGTCGGCCGGGTGCGCCGGGCCGGGGTGTCGGCGTTCGGGATCAGCGGGACCAACGCGCACGTGGTGGTGGAACAGGCGCCGGACGAGGACGCCGGGTCGGGCGTGTTCATGGGTGTGGGGTCCGGGGGCGTCGGCGGTGCCGGAGGGCAGGGGCGGACGCCGGGCGGTGTGGGGTCGGGGGCGTTGTCGGAGACGGATTCCGGGGCTTTCGCCGTGGTCGAGCGGGTGTCGGGCGAGGTCGACGCCCTCGGGTCCGCTGCGTTGGCGGGTAAGGGATCCGGGGGATTCACCGGCGCCGAGGAGCGTGGGTCGGTATCGGGCGAGGTGACCGGGTCGGCAGCGGCCTCGGGCTCCGGGGTGTCGGCCTCGTCGGCGGGCCGGGGCCGGGCGTCCACGGGTGGCGCCGGGACGCCTCCGGCATCGGCCGACCCCCTGGTGCCGGCGGCACGGGTCGGGAGTGGGGCCGTGTGGTCGGTGCCGGGGCCGCGCGAGGTGGCCGACAGGCCCGGTACCGCGGTGCCGGCGGAGCCTGGCGCCGAGGCGCCTTCGGGGCGCGATGTGGTGGCCGTCGGGTCCGGTGTCGGGGTGTCGCCGGTGCGGGACGGGTTGCCGGTGCCCGTGCTGGTGTCCGCCGCCTCGGCCGAGGCGTTGGCGGACCGGGTGCGGCAGCTGGCCGAGCGGGCGAGCGGCGACCCGGTCGACGTGGCGTTCACGCTCGCGACCACGCGGGCCTCGCTGGACCACCGGCTGGCCGTCGTGGTCGAGGACGACGACCTGCGGTCGGCACTGCTCGCGGCGGACGGCGGCGAAACCGTGCTCGACGGCGGCTGCGCGGTCGTCTTCCCCGGCCAAGGCGCGCAACGGGCGGGCATGGGACGGGAACTGCACGCGGCGTACCCGGTGTTCGCCAGGGCGTTCGACGAGGTCTGCGCCCGGATCGGGCTCGACCGGCCGTTGGCGGCGGCGGTGTTCACCGGCGCCGGGCTCGACGACACCGCACGCACGCAGGCCGGGCTGTTCGCCGTCGAGGTCGCGTCCTACCGGCTCCTGGAGTCGTGGGGCGTGCGACCGGATGTGCTGATCGGGCACTCGGTCGGCGAGATCGCGGCGGCGCACGTGGCCGGTGTGCTCTCGCTGGACGACGCGTGCGCGTTGGTCACCGCGCGCGGCACGCTCATGGCCTCGCTGCCGCCGGGCGCGATGGTGTCCGTGGCGGCCGACGAGGCGGTCGTGCGGACGCTGCTCGTGCCGGGCGCGGAGATCGCCGCGCTCAACGGCGCGGCGTCCACCGTGGTCTCCGGCGATCCGGACGCGGTGGCCGCGGTCGAGGCGACGGCCCGCGCGATGTCGTTGCGCGCCAAGCGGTTGGCCGTCGGGCACGCGTTCCACTCGTACCACGTGGACGCGATCGTCGACGGTTTCCGGTCCGCGTTGGGCGGGCTGTCGTTCGCGGCGCCGAAGCTGCCGATCGTGTCCACTGTGGACGGTGAGGTGGGCGACCGGATCGCGACCCCGGAGTACTGGGTCGAGCAGGCACGGTCGCCTGTCCGGTTCGCGGACGCGTTGGCGACCGCGCGGACGCTCGGCGCGCGCACGTTCCTGGAGGTCGGTCCGGACAGCGGGCTCGGCGCCGGCGGGTTCGTGTCCGTGCTGCGGCGCGGCCGGCCGGAGCCGCGCACGCTGGTGGCCGCCGTCGCCCGCCTGCACACGAGGGGCGTGCGGGTCGACTGGCCCGCGTTCTTCGCCGACCGCTCGCCACGGCTGGTGGACCTGCCCACCTACCCGTTCCGCCACGTCCCGTACTGGTGGCGGCCCGCGCCCTCGGACGGCGTCGACCGGGTCACGCACCCGGTGCTCGGCGCCGCCGTGGAGATCCCCGACGGACGGGTGTTCAGCGGCACGTTCTCCGCGCACGCCCACCCGTGGCTCGCGGACCACCGGGTCGGCGGTGACCTGCCCGTGCCCGGCACCGCGCTGGTCGAACTCGCGCTGCGCGTCGGCGTCGAGTGCGGCCGGCCCGGACTGGCCGAGTTCACGCTCGCCAAGCCGCTCCCGCTGGACGGCGACGTGCCGGTCCGGGTGGTGCTGTCCGACGACGGCGAGGTGACCGTGTCGTCGCGGACCGGTGGCACGTGGACGCGCCACGGCCAGGGCGTACTGGTCGCGGAGTCGGCGGTGCCGGCGCTCGAGTGGGCGCCGCGGGGCATCGAGGTCGACGTCGCCGCGCTCTACGCGGACCTGGACCGGCACGGGTACGCGTTCGGCCCGGCGTTCCGGGCCGTGCGGCGGGCCTGGCTCGCCGACGACGAGGTGTGGGCCGAGGTGGACCTGGCCGACGCCGACCCCGGGCACCGGCCGCACCCGGTGCTGCTCGACGCCGCCGTCCACCCCGCCCTGCTGCTCGGCGCCGAGCCGGGCGCGGTGCCGTTCGCGTGGCGCGGCGTGCGGGCGTGGCCGAATCGGACGACGGGTGCGCGGGTCCGGTTGCGCCGGGTCGACGACGGGTTCTCGGTGGTGGCCGCGGATACCGCCGGCCGGCCGGTGTTCGCCGTGGACTCGCTGGTGCTGCGGGCCGCGGACACCGACGTGTACCGCCTCGACTGGCGGGAGGTGCCGGGCGAGGTGGTCGAGGCGACCACGGTGGACTTCGCGGCCCGGCACGACCTGCCACTGGCCGACGCGGTCCGGGCCTCGGCCGCGCGGGCGGTCCGCCGCCTGCGCGAGGTGCTCGACGAGACGACGGGCACGGTCGTCGTGCGGACCCACCGCGCGGTCGCGACGGGTCCCGACGACGACGTCGACCTCGCCGCCGCGCCGCTGTGGGGCCTGCTGCGCGCGGTCCAGCGGGAGAACCCCGATCGCGTCGTCCTCGTCGACACCGACGATCCCGACGCGGACCTGGTGGCGCCACGCGAACCGCAGGCCGCCGTGCGCGGTGGCCGCGTCCTGGCGCCCCGGCTGGTGCGGGGCGGCACCGGGACCGGGCGGCTGGGCGCGGGCACCGTGCTGATCACCGGCGGCACCGGGGGCCTGGGTGCCCTGGTGGCCCGGCGCCTGGTGACCCACCACGACGTGCGGCGGCTGCTGTTGGTGAGCCGGCGGGGCGCCGACGGCGGGTTGCGGGACGAGCTGACGGCGCTGGGCGCCGACGTGCGCGTCGCGGCGTGCGACGTGGCCGATCGGGACGCGGTGGCCGGACTGCTCGGACAGGTCGACCTGTCCGCCGTGGTGCACGCGGCCGGCGTGCTCGACGACGGCGTCCTCGGGTCGCTGACCTCCGAGCGGCTCGACCGGGTGCTGCGCCCCAAGGTCGACGGCGCGCTCAACCTGCACGAGCTGACCTCCGGGCTGTCCGCGTTCGTGTTGTTCTCGTCGGTATCGGGGACGTTGGGCGGCGCCGGGCAGGGCGCGTACGGCGCGGCCAACGCCTTCCTCGACGCGCTCGCCGCACACCGCCGCGCCCGCGGACTCCCCGGCTTGTCGTTGGCGTGGGGCGCGTGGGAGCACGGCATGGCGAGCACGCTGGACGAGGTCCACCGGCGGCGACTGGCGTCGGGGCACCTGCGACCGTTCGACGCCGAACGCGGGCTGGCCGCGTTCGACAAGGCGCTGCACGCCGACGTCGCGCTGTCCGTGCCGGTGCGGCTCGACCTCGCGCACGCGGGCGAGGTGCCCGCCGCGTTGCGCGCCCTGATCGTGGACGCACCGGTCGGGACCGGACGGCCGCTGACCGAGCGGCTGTCCGCCCTGTCCGGCCGCGAAGGCCGTCGGGTGCTGCTCGACCTCGTGTGCGAGCACGCCGGCCGGGTGCTGGGCCGGCCGGACGACCTCGACCCGGACCGGGGCTTCCTGGCCGCCGGGTTCGACTCGCTGACCGCCGTCGAACTGCGCAACGCCCTCAACCGCGTCACCGGACTGGCCCTGCCCGCGACCGTGCTGTTCGACCACCCCACGCCCCGCCGCCTGGCCGAGCACCTGCGCGGCCGGCTGGCCGCGCCCGACGGACCGGCCGACCTGCGCGACGCCACCGCCGAAGAGGTGTTCGCCCTGATCGACAACAGGCTGCGGTGACGAGGACACGAGGGGACCGACATGGCCAGTGAGGACGAACTGCTCGCGTACCTGAAGCGGGTGGTCGGCGAGTTGGACCGGACCCGGCAGCGGCTCGCCGAACTGGAGGCGGGCGCGGCCGAGCCGGTCGCGGTGGTCGGGATGGCGTGCCGCTTCCCGGGCGGGGTGGTCGGGCCGGACGACCTGTGGCGGATGGTCGTCGAGGAGCGGGACGCGGTGGCCGACTTCCCGACCGACCGGGGCTGGGACCTCGACTCGCTGTTCGACGACGACCCGGAGCGGGCGGGCCGCAGCTACACGCGGCGGGCCGCGTTCCTCGACGGTGCCGGGGACTTCGACGCCGGGTTCTTCGGCATCCCGCCGCGCGAGGCGCCGGCCGTCGACCCCCAGCAACGACTGCTGCTGGAGTGCTCGTGGGAGGCATTGGAGCGCGCGGGCATCGACCCGAAGTCGTTGCACGGCAGCGAGACCGGCGTCTTCATGGGCCTGATGCAGCACGACTACGCGGCCCGGCTGCGGTCCGTGCCCGCCGACCTGGAGGGCCACCTCGACCTGGGCAGCCTCGCCGCCGTCGCGTCCGGTCGGATCTCCTACACGCTCGGGCTGCGCGGCCCGGCGCTCACGATCGACACCGCGTGCTCGTCGTCGCTGGTCGCCCTGCACCTGGCCCGGCGGTCGCTGCGGGCGGGCGAGACGGACCTGGCGCTGGTGGGTGCCGCGACGCTCGTGTTCGAACCGGGGGTGTTCGTCGAGTTCAGCCGGCAGCGCGCGTTGGCGCCGGACGGGCGGTGCAAGGCGTTCGCCGACGGCGCGGACGGCTTCGGCGCGGGCGAGGGCGCGGCCGTGGTGGTGTTGGAGCGCCTGTCGGACGCGCGCCGCAACGGCCACCCGGTGCTCGCGGTGGTGCGGGGCAGCGCGGTCAACCAGGACGGCGCGAGCAGCGGCCTGACCGCGCCCCACGGCCCGGCCCAGGAGCAGGTGATCCGCCGCGCGCTCGCCGACGCGGGGCTCGACCCGGGCGACGTGGACGTGGTCGAGGCGCACGGCACGGGCACCCGGCTGGGCGACCCGATCGAGGCCGGTGCGCTGCTGGCGACCTACGGCCGGGACCGGACGACGCCGTGCCTGCTCGGGTCGGTGAAGTCCAACCTCGGGCACACCCAGGCGGCCGGGGGACTGGCGGGCGTCCTCAAGGTGGTCATGGCGATGCGGGCCGGGATCGTGCCGCGCACGCTGCACGTCGACACGCCGACCCGGGAGGTCGACTGGTCGGCGGGGGCGCTGCGGGTGGCCGCGGCGTCGGTGCCGTGGCCGGAGACCGGCCGGCCGCGGCGGGCGGCCGTGTCGGCGTTCGCGGTCGCCGGAACGAACGCGCACGTGGTGTTCGAGCAGGGCGACGAACCCGAACCGCCGCCGGTGCCCGTGCCACCGATCGAGTTGCCGTTCGCGTTGTCCGCGCACAGCCCGGCCGCGCTGCGCGCCCAGGCCGCCCGGCTGCGCGACCACCTGGACGGCCGGCGGCCGGTCGACGTGGCGCACTCGCTGCTGACGACCCGGGCCCACCTGCGGCACCGGGCCGTGCTCGTCGCCCGTGATCACGACACCCTGCGCCGTGACCTGGACGCGCTCGCGGCGGACCGGCCGGTCGAGGCCGCGCGCGGGGTCGCGGGCGGTGGCCGGACCGCGTTCGTGTTCCCCGGCCAGGGATCGCAGTGGGTGGGCATGGCGGCCGGTCTCGCCCGGCGGTCCCCGGTGTTCGCGACCCTGCTCGACGAGTGCGGCGAGGCGCTGGCGCCGCACCTGGGCTGGTCGGTGTCCGACCTGCTGCGTCGGGAGGACGCCGACTTCGCGCGGGTGGACGTCGTGCAGCCCGCGTTGTTCGCGGTGATGGTCGCGCTGGCGGGGCTGTGGCGGGCGCACGGCGTGCGGCCGGACGCGGTCGTCGGGCACAGCCAGGGCGAGATCGCGGCGGCGTGCGTGGCGGGCGCCCTGTCGCTGGCGGACGCCGCGAAGGTGGTGGCGGTGCGGGCGCTGGCGTTGGCGGACCTGGCCGCGCCGGGCGCGATGGCGTGGATCGCGTCGCCCGTCGACGAGGTGTCCGCGCTGATCACCGCCGACGTGTCCGTCGCCGCCGTCAACGGGCCCGCCTCGACCGTGGTGGCGGGCGAGCCGGAGGCGGTCGGCGCGCTGCTCGCGCACTGCGCCTCGCACGGCGTGCGTACCTCGCGGCTGCCGGTCGGCTACGCCTCGCACACCATGGCCGTCGACGTGCTGGCCGACGACCTCGTCGCGCGCATCGGGCACATCACGCCGAAGGAGTCGGAGGTGCCCTACTACTCGTCGACGACCGGTACCGCACTCGACACCCGGTCCCTGGACGCGCACTACTGGTTCCGCAACCTGCGCCAGGTGGTCCGGTTCGACCGCGCGGTGCGGGCCATGGCCGACGACGGGCACCGGCTGTTCGTCGAGGCGAGTCCGCACCCGGTCCTCGGTCCGTCGATCGTCGACGCCGTGCCGGCCACCGCGATCGCCACGCTGCGGCGTGACGAGGGCGGCCCGGAGCGGTTCCTGGCCGCGCTCGGCGAGGCGCACGCGCACGGGGTCGAGGTCGACTGGACGCCGGTGTTCGCGGGCCTTTCGCCGCGGCGGGTCGACCTGCCGACGTACGCGTTCCAGCACCGCCGGTACTGGCTGGACAACTCCGGGGTCCCGGCGGTGTCCCGGGTGGAGGTGCCCGAACCCGTCGCGTCGGCCGCGCCGTCGGGGCTCGCGGCCGTGCTCGACCTCGTCCTCGGGCACACCGCCGTGATCCTCGGGCACGTCGGGCCGGACGGCGTCGACCCGGACGTCGCCTTCCGTGACCTGGGCTTCGAGTCGCTCGCCGCCGTCCGGCTGCGTGACCGGATCAACGCGGCGACCGGACTGCGCCTGCCCTCGACGGTGGTGTTCGAGCACCCGACGCCCGCCGCGCTGGCCGACCTGGTGTGCGCGGAACTCGACGGCCCCGCCCTGCCCGCGGACGCCGCGGAGATCACCGACGACGAACTGTTCGCCCTGCTGGACAGCCGACTGTGAGCACCACCGACGAACGGACGACCATGGACGTCGAGCACAGGCTCCGCGACTACCTGCGCCGCGCCGCGGCCGAACTCGGCCGGGTGCAGGACCGCCTCGCCGAGGTCGAGGGCCGGGCGGCCGAGCCGATCGCGGTGATCGGCGCGGCCTGCCGCTTCCCCGGCGGCGTCGCCTCGCCCGAGGACCTCTGGGAGGTCGTCGCGCGCGGCCGGGACACGATCTCGCCGTTCCCGACCGACCGGGGCTGGGACCCCGACCTGTTCGACCCGGACCCGGAGCGGTCCGGGCACAGCTACGTGCGCGAAGCCGGGTTCCTCGCGGGTGCGGGCGACTTCGACGCGGAGTTCTTCCGCATCTCGCCGCGCGAGGCGTTGGCGATGGACCCCCAGCAGCGGCAGCTGCTGGAGTGCGCGTGGGAGGCGTTCGAACGCGCCCGGATCGACCCGACGTCGTTGCGCGGCACGGCGACCGGCGTCTTCGCGGGCGTGACGGGCAGCGCGTACGGGCCGCCGATCTTCGACGCGCCGCCGCAGGTGGAGGGCCACCTGCTGACCGGGATGGCGTTGGCGGTGGCGTCCGGGCGGATCGCCTACACGCTGGGCCTGACCGGTCCGGCGCTCACCGTGGACACCGCCTGTTCGGCGTCCCTGGTGACGCTCGACCTCGCGTGCCGCTCGCTGCGGTCCGGCGAGACGTCGCTCGCGCTGGCGGGCGGGGTGTCGGTGGCGGGTGCGCCGGGCGCGTTCGTCGAGTTCAGCCGGCAGCGCGGGCTGGCGCCGGACGGCCGGTGCAAGCCGTTCGCCCGCCGGGCCGACGGCACGGGCTGGGCCGAGGGCGTCGGCCTGCTGGTGCTGGAACGGCTCTCGGACGCGGTGCGCCACGGGCGCGAGATCCTCGCCGTGGTCCGGGGCAGCGCGGTCAACCAGGACGGCGCGAGCAACGGCCTCACGGCGCCGAGCGGCGCGGCGCAACAGCGCGTCATCCGGCAGGCGCTGCGCGAGGCGGGGCTGGACGCGGCGGACGTGGACGTGGTCGAGGCGCACGGCACGGGCACCCGGCTGGGCGACCCGATCGAGGCCCGTGCGCTGCTGGCGACCTACGGCCGCGACCGGGCCGAACCGTGCCTGCTCGGGTCGGTGAAGTCGAACATCGGGCACACCGCGTCGGCGGCCGGGGTGGCGGGCGTCCTCAAGATGATCATGGCGATGCGGCACGGCGTCGTGCCACCGACGCTGCACGTGGACGTGCCGACCGAGGAGGTCGACTGGACGACGGGCGCGGTGGAACTGGTCACCGCGACCCGGCCGTGGCCGGAGACCGGGCGTCCGCGTCGGGCGGCCGTGTCGGCGTTCGGGGTGAGCGGCACCAACGCGCACGCGATCCTGGAGGAGCCCCCGCGACGCCAAGCCTCCGAAGTGGACGGTGCTCGCGCCGTTTCCGAAGCGGTGCAAGGGGACTCCGACTGCCTGTCGCGGGAAGACGCGGTGCGGGCGGACGGTCCGACGCCTGCTGGTCCGTGGCCCTTCGTGGTGTCCGCACGCTCGGCCGAGGCGTTGCGGGTCCAGCTCGGCCGGGTCGCCGACCTGGCCCGGGGCGACGTCGGACTGCCTGTCCTCGCCCGGTCCCTGGCCACGACCCGGGCACACCTGAGCCACCGGGTCGCGGTGGTCGCGGGGACGCGCGAGGAACTCGTCCGGGCCCTCGACGGGCTCGAACCCGGACCGGCCGGCACGCACGGGTCGACGGCGTTCGCGTTCACCGGGCAGGGCGCGCAGCGGATCGGTGCCGGGCGGGAGCTGGCGGCGGCCGTGCCGGAGTTCGCGACCGCCTGGGAGACCGTGCTCGACCACCTCGACCCGCACGTGCCCGACCTGCGCGAGGTGCTGGCCGGCGACGACGAGCGGCTGCACCGGACCGCGTTCACCCAGCCCGCGCTGTTCGCCCTGGAGGTCGCGCTGGCCCGGCTGCTGGGCGATTGGGGCATCCGTCCCGACTACGTCGCCGGGCACTCGGTCGGCGGCCTGGTCGCCGCGCACGTCGCCGGGGTGCTCGACCTGCCCGACGCGTGCCGGCTGGTCGCCGAGCGCGGCCGGCTCATGGAGTCGCTGCCCGAGGGCGGCGCGATGATCGCGGTCCAGGCGACCGAGGCCGAGGCCGCCGACGCGCTCGACGACGGTGTGTCGCTCGCGGCGGTCAACGGACCGGAGTCCGTGGTGCTCTCCGGCGACGAGGCCGCGGTCGTGGCCGCCGCCGCCGTGTTCGCCTCGCGGGGCCGCAAGACCCGAAGGCTGAGTACCAGCCACGCGTTCCACTCGCACCGGGTCGAGCCCGTGCTCGACGAGTTCCGCCACGTGGCCGAACGGCTCCACTGGCACCCGGCCCGGATCCCCGTCGTGTCCGACACCACCGGTGCGGTCGCCGGCGCCGAACTGTCCACACCGGACTACTGGGTGCGGCACCTGCGTGCGGCCGTGCGGTTCGGCGACGTCGTCGACACGTTGGCCGAACGCGGCGTGCGCACGGTCGTCGAGGTCGGGCCGGACGCGGTGCTGTCCGCCCTTGTCGCCGACCGGCTCGGCCCCGACCGCGCGGTGCCGGTGCTGCGGGCCAACCAGTCCGAGCCGCGCACGCTGCTCGCCGCCGTGACCCGGCGGCACGTCGCGGGCGGGCGCACCGACTGGGCCGCGCTCACCCGGACCTGGGGCGTCGGTACGGTCGACCTGCCCACCTACCCGTTCCGGCACCGCCGCTACTGGCTGGCGCCCACCGCCGGGTCGACCCGGCGGGCCGCCGCCGGACTCGGGCTCGTCGACGCCGGCCACCCGCTGCTCGGCGCCGCCGTGCACGGACCGGACACGGTCGAGTTCACCGGACTGCTGTCCACGTCGACCGCGCCGTGGCTGGTCGACCACGTGATCGCCGGCCGGGTGCTGCTGCCCGGCACGGCCTTCCTCGACCTCGCGGTCCGCGCGGGCGCGGAGGTCGGTGCCGAGCGGGTCGAGGACCTGACCATCGGCGCACCGCTGGTGGTGCCGGAGGCGGGCGTGCGGCTGCGGGTGCGGGTCGGCGAACCCGACGAGCGCGGCCGGCGCGCGATCGAGATCGACACCGTCGGCGACGAGTGGGTGCGGCACGCGTCGGGCACGCTCGGGCCGCGCCGTCCCGGCGGCGTGGATCCGGTGCCCTGGCCGCCGGACGGACGACCGCTGGACACCGAGGGCTTCTACGAGCAGGCGGCCGAGCGCGGCTTCCGCTACGGGCCCGCGTTCCAGGGCGTGCGGCGGGCCTGGCAGGTCGGCGAGGAGGTGTTCGCCGAACTCTCGGCGCCGGACCGCGCCGACGCCGCGCACTACGGCGTGCACCCGGCGCTGTTGGACGCGGCGTTGCAGGCTTCGGCCCTGCGCGAGGGCGACGCGCCCGCGTTGGACGGACTGCCGTTCTCGTGGACGGGGGTGACCGCGTACGCGTCGGGCCGCGCGGACCTGCGCGTGCGGATCACGCCGACGCCGGGCGGGATGGCGTTGACCGCGACCGACCCGGCGGGCCTGCCGGTGCTGGCGGTCGAGCGGTTGGTGACCCGGCCGCTGCCGGACCTGACCCGCGTGCCCGACGGGCTGAGCCGGCTCGTCTGGACGCCCGCCGAACCCGCCGACGTCGACCGCGAGGTCGACGTGGTGCGGGTCGTCGACGACGAAGACCCGCGCGTCACCACCGCGACCGTTCTGGCCGACCTGCGCGACCGGTTGGCCGGTGCGCGGCACGTCGTCGTGGTGACCAGCGGCGCCGTGTCGGTGGCGGGCGAGGATGTCCGCCCGGCGCAGGCCGCCGCGTGGGGGCTGGTCCGGTCCGCGCAGTCCGAGAATCCCGGCCGGGTGTCCCTTGTGGACACCGACGGCGTCCTGCCGGGGGGTGATCCCGGTCCGGTGGTCGCGGTGCGCGCGGGCCGCGTGCACACGCCGTCTGTGGTGCCGGCCGGTGTGGTCGAACCCGTCGGCCGTGATCTCGGCACGGTGCTGGTGACCGGTGCGAGCGGTGTCCTGGCCGGGCTGGTCGCGCACCGGCTGGTGGCCGGGCACGGCGTGCGACGACTGGTCCTGTTGTCCCGCAGGGACTGTGCGGACCTCGCGGCCGAGCTGGGGACGGACGTCGAGGTGGTGACCGTGCGGTGCGACGTGGCCGATCGGGACGCGCTCGCCGCCGTGCTGGCCGAGCACCCGGTGGACTCGGTCGTGCACACGGCCGGCGTGCTCGACGACGGCGTGCTCGACTCGATCACCGCCGAACACCTCGACCGGGTGTTCCGGCCCAAGGTCGACGGTGCCCGCAACCTGCACGAGCTGACCGGTGACCTGGCGGCGTTCGTGGTGTTCTCCTCGGCGTCGGGCCTGTTCGGCGGGCCGGGGCAGGGCGCGTACGCGGCGGCCAACCGCTACCTGGACGCGTTGTGCGCGCACCGGGTCGCCTCCGGATTGCCCGCCACGTCGTTGGCGTGGGGCATGTGGGCGCCGGACAGCGGCATGACCGGCACGCTCGACGAGCGCGACCGGACGCGGATCGCCCGGTCCGGGATCGTGCCGATGTCCGCGGAGGAAGGACTGGCGCTGTTCGACGCGGCCCTGGCCCGGCCGGAGTCGTTCCTGGTCCCGATGCGGCACACCGGGACGCTGCCCGAGCCGTTCGGCACCGGCCGGCGTGCCACCCGACGGGTCCGGACGGCCGACCGCGTGAACCTGTCCGTCGACCTGCCCGCGGCCGAACGCGACCGGGTGGCCCTCGACCTGGTGCGGCGTACCGCCGCCGAGGTGCTCGGCTTCGCCGACCCGGACGCGATCCCGCCCGACGGCGGACTGACCGAACTCGGCGTCGACTCGCTCACCGCCGTCGAACTGCGCAACACGCTGGCCGACGCCACCGGTCTGCTGCTGCCCGCGACCCTCGTGTTCGACCACCCGACGCCCGAGGACCTGGCCCGGCACCTGATCAAGGAACTCGACGCCGAGCCGGTGGCGGCACCGGCGTCGGCGCCGACCGGGAGGCTGCTGTCCCTGTTCGGGCACGCGGCGCGGGCGGGCGGCGTACCGGCCCTGTTCGGTGCGTTGCGCTCGGCGGCCTCGTTCCTGCCGACGTACACCACGCCGCCGGACTCGCTGTCCGCGCCGGTCCGGGTGGCGCACGGGCCGCACGAGGTGCCGTTGGTGTGCCTGACGTCGTTCCTCGGACCGTCCGATCCGTCGACGTTCCTGGGCTTCGCCCGGTCGCGGCAGGGTGTGCGGGACGTGTTCGTGCTGCGCCAGCCCGGTTTCGCGCCGGGCGAGCCGTTGCCCGCGTCGTTGGACGTGCTGCTCGACACGCACGAGGCGGCGGTGCGCTCGTGCGTCGGCGACCGGCCGTTCGTCGTGGTCGGCCATTCGTCGGGTGGGTTGGTCGGCTACGCGCTCGCGGCGCGGCTGCGGCCGCGGGCCTTGGTGCTGCTCGACTCCTACCACCCGGCGGCGCAGGGGGACCTGGTCGCCGATCTGCTGCCGGCGCTGGTGGCGCGGGCGGCGGGCGGGGGTGAACCGGACTGGCTGCTGCCGACCAGTT
Source organism: Saccharothrix violaceirubra (assembly GCF_014203755.1). Lineage (NCBI taxonomy): Bacteria > Bacillati > Actinomycetota > Actinomycetes > Pseudonocardiales > Pseudonocardiaceae > Saccharothrix > Saccharothrix violaceirubra. The sequence goes on along the minus strand of NZ_JACHJS010000001.1, from coordinate 4,210,585 downwards.
GGTACACCGGGTTCGACTGGCCCGTCGGGCCGCCGGCTGTGCCGACGCTGTTGGTGCGGGCGGGCCGTCCGGTCGAGGGGTTCCCGGAGGCGTGGCGGGCGCAGTGGCCGGGGGAGGTGACCGTGCGCGAGGTGTCCGGGGACCACTTCGACGTGGTCGGCGGGTGCGTGGCGGAGACCTCGCGGGTGGTGGACGAGTGGCCGGCGGCCCGGTGATCGGGTCGGGTCGGGGTGCCGGTCCGCGGGTGGTTCGTGGGCCGGTGGTCCGGTCGTGTGGTGGGTGTGCGGCCGGCGGCGCGGTGGTCCGGCCGAAGCGGTCGGACCACCGGAACCGCCCGAAGTGGTCGGAGCGTCCGGACCACCCGGTGTCCGTCCGGGCCTGGGTGGTCCGCGAACGGTCAGGCCAGACCGAAAGCGCGTTCCTCCTCGGGCGTCAGGCCGATCAGCCGGGCGCCGCGCCGCACCGCCGCCTCGTCGAGCGGGCCGGGACGGACCGGGCCCGCCTCCGGGTCCAGGCGCCGTTCGTGTGCCTCGAACACCTGGTAGACGTCGAACCCGTACTGGTGTCGCATGACCTGGCAGCCCAACTCGTTGATCATGCAGTTGGTGCTGCACGACCCCGTGTTGCGGGGCACCCGCCAGCCCATCGCCTCCAGGTCGGCGATCAGGTCCTCGCGTGCGGGCCTCGGCACGAACTCGTAGAACGGCACCAGGATCGTCCGGGACGGCGCCGTGTCGAGCAGGTCGGCCGACTCGGGCGCGCGGGTGCGGGCGTGGTCGCGCAGCGGTGCGACGAAGCCGTCCGCCGCGGCGGACAGCGGCGGCAGGAAGGTCTGCGCCATCGCGGTCTCGTCGCCGACCCGGTTCTGGCCCTTGTGCGTGCCCACGAAGCAGAACGGCACGTCGTTCTCGCGGCAGAACACCGTGGCCCGCGCGGAGATCGTGGCGAAGCACGGCCAGCACGCGGACCCGAACGTCATCGCCGACCGCACCAGCTCCGGGTCGCCCTGGTCGGGAATGCCGAACCCGATGCGGAACAGGTTGTCCATGGGTTCGCGTTCCGGCTTGGCGATCACCAGGTCCACGCCGAGCCGGTCGCACAGGAAGCGGGCGTTGTCGATCGCGGCCGGCGACTGGTAGCCCTGGTCGAGCATCCACGCGACGACCTTCAGGCCGCGGTGGACCAGGTCGGCGAGCATCCAGCTCGAGTCCTTGCCGCCGCTGTAGAGGACGACGCCGTCGATGTCGCCGCCCGCGCTCGGCAGCGTCCGCAGCACCGACTCGTACCCCTCGCCGGGCTCGACCGGGGCGCCGCGGTAGACCGCGAAGATCCGGTCCAGCAGGGCCGAGCGGTCGACCTGCGGCGCGGCCGGCACCGGTTCGGCGGTCGCGCAGTGCCCGCACACCCCCGCCTCGCCGGGCACCCCGGACACGAGCGCGTCGAATGTCAGCGGCATTCCGCAGCGGGAACAGCCGGTGTCGGTCCGTGCGGCGTCCATGGCGATTTCCCATTCCGTTTCGTTCCGGGCGGTCGTCCGAACCGAAGCAGAACCGGAAGAGCACTCGCAACCACAGCCCACCCATCGGGTGAGGGACACGGGGAATTCCCCGGTAAGGGGTCGACGACATGTGCGGAATAACCGGCCGGGTGGCGTTCGACCGCGATCTCACGCGGTCGCCCGAGGTGATCGAGGCGATGACGGCCACGCTGTCGCGGCGCGGTCCGGACGACTCCGGCGTGTGGGTGGACGGCCCGGTGGCCTTGGGGCACACCAGGTTGGCGGTGATCGACCTGCCGGGCGGGCGGCAGCCGATGGTCGCGCGCACGCCGGACGGCCCGGTCGTGCTGGTCTACAGCGGCGAGGTGTACAACCACCGCGAACTGCGCGCCCGGCTGCGCGATCACCCGTTCCGCACCGCGAGCGACACGGAAGTCGTGTTGCGCGGATATCTGGAATGGGGCGAGGAGATCGCGGAACGGCTCGACGGCATGTACGCGTTCGCCGTGTGGGACGGCCGACGCGACGCGCTGGTGTTGATCCGCGACCGAATGGGGGTGAAACCGCTCTACTACCACCCGACTCCGGCGGGTCTGGTGTTCGGTTCGGAACCGAAAGCGCTGCACGCCGACCCGGCGGTGGACCGGGTGCTGGACACCGACGGCCTGCGCGAGGCCGTGGCCCGGGTGAAGACGCCGGGCCACGCGTTCTGGTCGGGCATGCGCGAACTCCTGCCCGGCACGGTCCTGACGGCCACCCGCGCGGGCCTGCGCACACGGACGTACTGGACGCTGTCGGCCCGCGAGCACCGCGACGACCTCCCGACCACCGTGGCCACCGTGCGGCGGCTGCTCGGCGAGGCGGTCGCGCGGCAGTCGGTGGCCGACGTGCCGCACTGCGCGCTGCTGTCCGGCGGCCTCGACTCCAGCGCGATCACCGTGTTGTCGCCCGCCGGCACGCGCACGATGTCGGTCGAGTTCGCCGGGCAGGAGCACGTCGCCGACGTGAATCGGCCCGACGCCGACGCGCCGTTCGTGCGGGACGTGGTCGCGCACGTGGGCACGGAACACCGGGCGGTGGTGCTGGACGCGGCACGCCTGGCCGATCCGGCGGTGCGGGCGACGGCCGTGGCGGCGTGGGATCTGCCGATCTCGATGGGCGACCTGTCGACGTCGCTGCACCTGCTGTTCACGGCGGTGCGGGAGACGGCGACGGTCGCGTTGTCGGGGGAGTCGGCGGACGAGCTGTTCGGCGGCTACAGCTGGTGCCACGACGGCAGACCCAAGACGACGTTCCCGTGGCGTGCCGCCCTGGCGCCGCTGATGACCGACCGCATGTACCACCCGGACCTGGTGGCGTCGCTGGACGTCGGGACGTACGTGGCCGACCGCTACCGGGAGGCGCTGGCCGAGGTCCCGCCCGGCGCCGACGTCACCACCCACCTGAACCTGACCCGGATGAACCGGATGCTGCTGGACCGCAAGGACCGGATGAGCATGGCGACCGGGCTGGAGGTGCGGGTGCCGTTCTGCGACACGGCGTTGGTCGAGTACGTGTACAGCGTGCCGTCGGCGCTGACGACGTTCGACGGTCGGGAGAAGAGCCTGCTGCGGGCGGCCGTCGCGCCGTTGTTGCCGCCGAGCGTGGTGGGACGTCGCAAGGCCATGTACCCGACGACGAACCAGTCCGCGTACGTGTCCGCGATCCAGGGGCAGGCGGCCGACCTGCTGTCGTCCGACCACGCGGTGACACCGTTGTTCGACACGGCTTTCCTGCGTGCGGCGGCGTCGGCCGAGGTCGTGTCGCCGGTCGAGCGCACGGGTCTGGAGACCTACCTGGACATGGCCGCGTGGGTGGACGCCACCTCCCCGAAGCTGGACCTGAACTGAGTAAAGGCGCTTGACTCGGGCTGAGTAAAGCGGGTTTACTCACCGGGTCGCACTCATCAGGGGAGGACCCATGCACGTCGTCGAAGAGACCGAGGACCGCACCACGCGCACGGCCGCCGCCACCATGACCGCACTGGCCGGGCCGAGCCGGGGCAGCGCGGAACTGAGCACGTGGCGCGTCCGGATGTCGGCCGGCACCGAGTCGCCGCCGCACGTCGTCGACCGCGACCAGGTGTGGATGCCGGTCGCGGGCACGTTCGCGTTCACCACGCCCGACGGCTCCGCGGAGGTCACCGCCGGACAGGCGGTCGTGGTCGCCGCCGGGGAGGAACGGCGGTTCCGGACGGTCGACGGCCCGGCCGAGGCGCTCGTGTGCATGCACCCGGACGGCAGGGCGGGCGTCGTCGGGAGCGGGGAGTCGCACCCGCTACCTTGGGCCGGGTGACCTCGAAGGACCCCTTGGCCGGCGCGGAGCTGACCTACCTGCTGGGCATCTCGTTCCAGCTCCTGGTGACCGAGTTCGACCGGAGGCTGGGCGAACTCGGCTACACCGACCTGCGGCCCGTGCACGGCTTCGTGTTCCAGCTCCTCAAGAACGGCGGCCTGACCGGCACCGAACTCGCCGAACACCTCGGCGTGACCAAGCAGGCCGCCGGTCAGACCGTGGCCTACCTGGAGGACCGCGGCTACGTCAGCCGCGAGGAACACCCCGGCGGTGGGCGTCGACGCCTCGTCGTGCTCACCGACCGGGCCCGGGAGCACCTGCGGGTCGCCGGCCGCGTGATGCGCGAGCTGGAGTCGACGTTGCCCGGCGGCGAGGCGCTGCGGGTCGACCTCGCCGCCGTCGTCCGGTCGCTGGCCGGGACGGCGTTGCCGCCGCTGCGCCCCGTGTGGTGATCGACCGGGGTGGTGATCAACTCCGGAGGGTGGCGGCGCGGTCGACGACCTCCGACTCGGTCAACGCGCCGGCGGGGTGGTGGCTCAGGCACATCGGCGCCCGCACCTTCACGAAGCCGGTGCCCTCCGTGGACGCGTGGAACACGCCCGCGGGCAGGCGGGAGATGTCGTCGATGCGCCCGCCCTTGGCCCGTGCCAGGTCGAGCGCGGTCTGGATCTGGATCGCGGCGTTGAGGCGGCCGAACAACTGCGTGGCCGCGTTGCCGGTGACCATGTTGTGCAGCGCCTTCGGCGCCTGGGTGGCGTAGACCAGGCCCAGGCCGTACTTCCGCGCCTGGGTGGCCAGGCGCAGGCTGCTCTCGGTCGACGCGGTCACGCCGCGCGACGGCACGAACGTCTGCGCCTCGTCGAGCACCAGCAGCCCGCCCAGCGGCCGGTCGCCCGCCGGGTGGCGCCTGATCCACGCGAACAGCGCGAGCTGGAGGTGGTTGACGAACGTCCGCCGCTGGTCGTCGGTCGCCAGGCCGACGCAACTGATCACCGACACCCTGGCCCGACGGCCCGGGGTCGGGGTGAGCAGGACGCCGGGGTCGACGTGGTCGCCCACGCCGCCGAACACCGGGTCGTTGATCATCGCGGCGTGCAGGCCGTCGGCCATGTCGGCGGCCAGCCGGGTGGCGTCGCGGACCGTGCCCACGCCGTCGGGCAGGTCGGTCAGCGCCTCGACGAACCCCGCGAGGTCGGTGCCGCCCCGGCGCGCGTACCAGGTCAGGGCCTGGGTGAGCACGGCACGCCCGGTGTCGATCCGGCGACCGACCAGGCCGGTGCGCGGCATGAGGCCGGACACCGAGGCGTCGACCGACATGCGGAACTCGTCCGGGTCGTCGAGCACGCCGCCGAAGTCCGGGAAGGGGTTGAGCACCAGCGGACGTCCGGCCGCGCGGCACGGCGTCCAGACGACCACCTCGGTGTCGGCGTGGTAGCGCGCGGCCCGGTCGGCGTCGCCGGGGCCCCAGCCCGCAGGCTCCGCGGGCCACTCGTCGCCCAGGCGGGCCAGGTCGTTGTTGGTGTCGATCACGATGGACGACACGCCCGCCAGCGCGGCCTCCTCGATCAGCCGCCGCAGCAGGACGGTCTTGCCCGAACCGCTGCCGGCGAACACCGCGACGTGCTTGCGCAGGGCCGACAGGGGCACCGTGAACGGCGTCCCGGTGGCGACGCTCGCGCCGAAGGTGAGGACCGGTTCCGGGGCACCGGCGTCGGCCAGGTCGACGCGGTGGCCGTCGGACCCGGCGGGCTCGACGGCGGTCGGTTCCGGCGTGACGGGGGTCAGGCGGGTGCCGGTCGACTCCGCCGGGATCGGGGCGAAACCCATCGGCTTGGCGGGTTCCCGCCGGGGCAGCGGTGCGCCGGGGTCGACCGGGCGGAAACCGGTGCCGGTCGCCTCGGCCGGGACCGGGTGGAAACCCGTCGACTCGGCCGGGTGGGCCGGCTCTGGGTGGGCCGGCTCTGGGTGGGCGTCCGCGGACTCCACGGCCACGGGTCTGAGGTTCGTGCCCGTCGAGGTCGCCGACAGCTTGGGCGCGGGCGGGACCTCGGGCTGGAACAGGTCGGCACGAGCCTTGGACGGCCGTCGGGTCGACGCCGGGAACACCCGCGTGAACAGGTCCGACGAGCCCGCCGGGCGGCGGGCCCGCAGCCAGGCGCGCAACCCCGCCGGCGACTCGTCGATGAGCGTGCGCAGGGCGGCGAACACCCGCAGGTCCTCGTCGGCGAACGGCAGCACGACACCGCCCGCCGCCTGGAACTCGCCGACCGCCTGAGCCGTGCGCGGCCCGCCGGAGAACGGCGCCTCGCGCAGGACCACCAGGTGGCGGTTGCCGCCGTCGCGCAGGCCCGCCTCCAGGTACGCCGACCGCAACCGGGTCAGCACGGCGTTCGGGTGGGTGTGGGCGATCGCGCGGAAGCTCCAGTGCACCTCGTCCTCGGTCGCCTCGTCCAGCGTCCGCCGCAGGCGTGCGTGCAGGGCAGGTTTGCCGCCGGGCAGCGCGTCGATCGACAGGTCGTGCCCGTGGTCGCCCTGCTCCACCACGTAGCAGCGCAACGCCGCGTTGAGCAGCGCCGGGACGAGTTTGTCCTCCCACTCGTGGTCCAGGGGCGCGGTCACGTCGGCCGCCGCGCACAGCCGGGCGAACCGCTCGTCGAGCACGCCGAGGTCCACCGGTACGACCGGCGTCGGCGCGGCGTCCACCTCACCGGCGTCGAAGTCGGCCAGCTCCGCCACCTCGTCGCGGGCCAGGCAGCGGCGCACGTGGTCGTCCACGCGTTGCAGCAGGCGACGCGGCGTGTAGTGGGCGATCCCGTCCGCGCCGAACGCCGACCGCAGCACCGGCCACGTCGGGTACGGCGGCGTGAAGCCGATCTCGCCGTACAGACCGGCCAGGTGGCGTTCCACGATCGCCGTCGCCACGGACGCGCTCGGCATGGCCGTGCGCAGGTCCAGCACCCGGAACCGGTCGGCGGCCGAGTTCACGCCCCGGTTCGCGATCAGGTCCCACGAGCCGGGGATGCACGCCACCACCAGGATCGTGCGCCGGGTCTCCTCGCGCAGCCGCATCAGGCCGTCGGCCAGCCGGTCGGCCAGCTCGACCTCGTCGACGCCGGTCGCCGGGCGGGTCAGCACGGAGTCGATCTGGTCGACCGCCATGACCACGGGCCCGGTCAGCGCGAAGATCCGGGACAGGTCGTTGAGCACGAGCTGGGCGGGCCGGGTGCGCGAGCGGAAGCCCCACGCCTCGCGGTCGGCCTCGTCGATGCCGTCGGCCAGCACCAGGAACCCGTGTCCGACCTCGCTGGGCTGCCCCTTCGCCCGGTAGAGCACGAGCGCGCGCAGCGTGTCCTGGCACTCGACGGCGACCCGGGGGTCGATGTCGTAGAGCCGGTCGATCAGCCCGTCGACGTCGGCGCGGGCGACCGGGATCGTGCCGCGCAGCCGCAACCGGGACTCGTGGTTGTGGCCGGTGCGCTCGGCGAGCTTGTCGAGCATCCGGCCGAGCTGGTCGTTGGTCAGCAGGCCGCCGACGACGCCGTGCACGGCACCGGCCCAGAACGAGTGCTCGTCGAGCAGCTTGAGCAGGAAGAACGCGCCGCCCTCCTGCTGGACGCGCTGCCGCAGCCAGCCCAGCAGGTGGGTCTTGCCCACGCCGCGCTCGCCGCGCAGCACGATGCCGGTCGGGTTGGCGTCCGCCTTGCGCGCCGCCGCCGCGACCGCGTGCGTGATGTCCTCGGCCGCGCGTTGGTGCAGGCCGTCGACGTGGTGGTCCAGCGGGCTCCAGATGTCGTCGGGCGTGACCGCCCAGTTGAACTGGACCGACGCGAGCGCGTGGCGTTCCTCCTCGTTCACCCGGCCTCCCCGACGACGAGCACGTGCCGTGCGGAACCGCCGAGGACGAGCGCGGCGTCGCGGTCCCGGTCGGTCAAGGTCTTCTGGTCGGCCTCGGCCCACAGGTGCACGCCCGCGCGCCGGGCCAGCGCGTCGAGCACCCGGTCGAGGTCCGCGCGCGGCACGTCCGCCAGTCGGTCGCGCAGGTCGGCGAGCCGGACCGGGCCGTGCGCGCCGGTCACCGCCCGGTGCGCGTCGAGCACGCGCCGGGCGAGGTCGGGGCGGAACAGGTCGGCGACCGCGTGGTCGGTGTCGTCCAGCCAGCGGCGCAGGCCCGCGAGCACGGCGTAGAGCGTGGCGCTCGCGTAGCCCGACCGCGCCGGGCGCTCGGCGCCGAACTCCTCGGCGCACCGGACCGCGCCCCGGTCGGTCAGTTCGTGCACGTACGCGCGGCCGACCTTCGTGCTGGTCACCAGGTCCAGGTCGTTGAGGCGGCGGCGGGACGCGCCGTCGAGCGAGAGGCCCGCGACGGCGCGCAGGTCGGCGTTGGTGAGTTCGCGCGCCTCGGCCAGCAACACCAGCAGTGTCGCCCGCTCCTGCGCCGTCAACCTGTCGTCCGACATGCCCCACCCTGGATTGTCGCGGTCGTGCCGATCACACGTCCGGGTCACGGCACCCTATGCGTTGTCACCGGTATGTGAGGCATCCGGGTTGAATCCGGGCGTCGGCGTCCCCGGTTCGGGGTGCCGGAGGCCGCTGTCGGACACGCTCGGTCGGGGCTGTGGCGCAGGTAGCCTCGCAAGGGTGAAGCGGAACATCACGTGCCCCTGCGGGGAGCAGATCACCGGGCAGGACGAGGACGACCTGGTCGCCAAGACCCAGGCCCACCTCAAGGAGAAGCACCCGGGCCACGACTACTCGCGGGACGAGATCCTGTTCATGGCCTACTGATTCCGCAGTGTCCGGCGCGGCTGTCCCGGTGGGTCCGGCCGCGCCGCGCGTTCGTGACGCCCGGGTCGGAAGCGGTCGCTTCCGACCGGGAGTCCGGCGCGCGGGTTCGACTTGGCACGCGGCGATCGCACCGCCCTGCGGGCGAGCCGGGAATGACGAAGTGGAGCGGCCTGTCGCGGAGAGGTCGGCCTCCCGCTCCTGCCGACCGTGATCGGCCCGGCGGACCCCTCGCGCCGGTTCACGGTCGTCCGCGACGAGAACGTGAACGTCCCTGCGCCATGCCGCCGATCGGGTCTGTTTCGCGCGGGTTCGGCGGACATCGGCCACGTCCGGCCCGGCCGGTGGACCAGAATCGGTGCGGTATCGCGTCGGCGCGTTCCGAGGGGGAGTCGTGGTCACGTTCACCGACTTCTTCGAGACCACGTTCCCCGGGGTGCTGTCCCGTGCCCTGATGTCGTCGGGTGATCGGCACGAGGTGGAGGACACGGTCCAGGACGCCTATACGGAGGCGTTGCGGGCGTGGGACCGGATCGCGCACTACGACTCGCCTGAAGCGTGGGTGGCACGCGTGGTGCGCCAGCGGTTGTGGCGTTCCGCCGGACGGTGGCGGTATCGGGGCCCGGCCGTACCGGGCGAGAATGCCGCATGGGTTGCGGCGCAAGGAGATCGGGGCCATGCACGCGCGCGGGCCGTGCTGACTGCGTTGGACGGGTTGCCCGGACGGCAGCGTGTGGTGATCGTGCTGCACTGCCTCGACGGCCTGGGGCAGCAGGAGATCGCCGACGAGTTGGGCATCGCGCGCGGCGTGGTCGTCGGGAGCATCGGCAAGGGTCGGCGGACGTTGGAGAACGCCCTGGTCGACCCGGGGTCGCGGCGCCCGCTGTCGGCCGGTTCCGCGCTGCCGGAGGCCGTGTCCGATCCGCTGGCCGACGTGCTCGCCGCGACCGAGCGGTGGTGGGCGGACCGCGTCGCCGCCGATTCCCGGGCCCGGGAACGCCTGCTGCGCGCGATCGTCTCGCGGTCGGTGCGCGGCTGACCCGCATCGCCCGCGGGACCACGCCATCGCGGGCCGACGATCGCCGAAACGGCCGTGAGGACCAGCGATCCCGCGCCGACCGTTGCCGACGTGCGGTGGGAGATCGGGTCGTCGTGGCCGGAGCGCGGGCCCCGTCGTCCATGCGCTGCTCGCCGATCACGATGTCGAGCCGGTCGGGCCGCGAATCCGTTCCCGTCAGTCGGCCGGCGATGCCGCCGTTCGGGGACATTCCCGGGTGTGCGGTGAACAAAACCGGCTCCCCGGGGTGTGAGTGGGTGAGAATCGGCGCGGACGGTGCCGATGCGACCTGATCGGAAGGTGCCGTATGACGCTCGATCCCGTGCTCGCGGCGGCGGTCCCGAGGTGGGGCGACCCCGACCCGGAGTCCCGGCACCCACCGTCGTCCACGTCCCGGTGGGCGGAAGTGCGGATCGGGACCCGCGAACGCGGGATCCCCGGGGACCTGCCGTGATCGGCCGGGCGGTGGACGGCGTGGCCACGGCCGCGTCGGGCCTCCTCGCGTTCGTGCTGCGGGTCGGGCTCTGTCTGGCCGTCGGCGCTTTCGTGCCGCTCTACCTCGTGGTGCTGGTGCTGCCGGTCGTCTCGGGCTCGGCCGATTCGCTGTTCCGGGGCGACGTCGTCCTGGCGCTCGTCGGCGGTGGCCTGGTGTTGCCGGGGTCGCTGTGCGGCCTCGCGCGGGCGTCCAGACCGACGGCCCGGCTCGCGGACACCGTCGCGGTCGCCGAGCGCGACGCGCCCGACCTGTGGCGGATGGTGGTCGAGTGCGCCCGGCTGCTGGGCACCCGCGCACCGACCGAACTGCGGCTGACCGACGAGGCGGGCGCGGCCGTCGAGGAGGACGCCCGCCTGTTCGGGCTCGTGCCGGGCACCCGGCGGCTGTACCTCGGCGTGCCGTTGACGTTGTGCCTGTCCACGGCCGAACTGCGTGCCGTGGTGTGTCACGAACTCGGTCACTACGCACGTGGGCGCACCCGGTTCGGCGTGCAGGCGGTGCGCGGGTCCTCGGCCATGGCGCACGCCCGGCGCGAGCTGGCCCGTGCCGCGTCGGCCAACCCGCTCGCCCGCGTGTACACGGGCATCCCGTTGCTGTTGCTCACCGGATACGCGCTGCTCTACGACTGGGTCTCGTTCACCGTGCGCCGTCGGCAGGAGGTGGACGCCGACGCCGCGGCGGCCCGGATCGCGGGCGGTCGGGTGGTGGCGGACGCGTTGCGCTCGACCCAGGCGGCCGGTGTCGCGTGGGCGGATTTCGTCGACCGGTTCCTGGAACCCGCGCGGGCGCGCGGCCTGGTGCCCGACGACCCGTTCACCGCTTTCCACGCCATGGTCGACGATCCCGAGTACCGCGAGCGGTTCGCCGAGTTCCGGGAACCGCTGCCCGTCGGCCGCCGGGGCGTGCGCGACCCGCACCCGCCGTTGGCGCGTCGGCTGGCGGTGCTGGACCGGCCCGGCGGCGGCGACCCGACGTGCGAGCCCGCCGCCGGACTGCTCGTCGACCGGCACGCGCTGTTCGTCCGGCTGTGGCGGGCGGTGCGGCCCGGCCCCCGCCTGAGGTGGACGCGGTGGCTGGACGAGGTGATCCGGCAGCACGTCGTCGACGGGGCGGTGCCGCTGCGCCGCGCGGTCCGGCGGGTGACGGGGGAGCGGACGCCGAACCTCGAGGCCGTGCTGGACCTGCTCGAAGCCGGTCGTGGCGCCGAACTCGGCAAGGCGCTGCCCGACGCGTTGCCGGTGGTCGTCGGCCAGGCGTTGGCCGACGTCGGCGCGGCCCGCTGGTCGGTGCCGTGGACGGGCCGGCCCCGGCTGGTCGTCCGCGACGACGACGACCTCGACGCGGTGGTCGGGACGGCGGTCGGTGGCCGGGTGTCCCGCCTGCGGCTGGTCCTGGCCCTGGCCGGTGTCGACCCGGCCGACGTGGTGATCCCGGCCGGGTCGACGCCGGTGGCCGCCGCGGAGATCCGTCTTGAGCAGGGCGGCCACCTCGCGCTGGTGCTCTCGGTCGTGGGGTTCGCCGTGGTGGTCGCCCTGGTGACGATCGCGATCCGGCCGGTAGGACCGCGACCGGTGCGTCCCACGTACGACCCGGCCGAGGTCCTGCTCACGACGGTGCGGCCGGGACCCGCGATCGAGCCCCGGCCGACGCTGCCCGGCTTCTCCCCGCCGAAGACGCCGTGAGGGTCAGCGGGCGACGATCACCTCCAGCGTGCGCGGGCCGTGCACGCCCTCGACGCGTTCGAGTTCGATGTCGCTGGTCGCGGACGGGCCGCTGATCCACGTCTGCGTGCGGACGCCGGCGAGCGCGGCGACGGCGTCGGGCACGTCGGCCACGATCCGGTCCCGGCGCACCACGACCAGGTGGTAGTCGGGCAGCAGGGTGAGCGCGCGGACACCCTGGTCGGGCGCGTCGTGGTCGAGCACGATCGTGCCGGTCGCGGCGATCGCGACGCGGCAGGCGGTGATCACGCCGTCGACGGCGCCGAGCCGTTGGGTGTCCACAGTGGACCGGTCGGCCGTAGGTGCCCAGCCGGCGGGGATCCCCGGTGCGGCGACGACGTCCCGCGCGTTCCGGTCGTGCAGGGCCGTGGCCACGGCGGCGGCGATCGCGTCGGCGGACACGACGCGGACGCGTGCGCCGTAGTCCCGCACCCGGTCGGCGAACAGGTCGACGTCACCCGGCTCCCCGGTCGCCCGGCGGTAGGCGCGGGGGACCGGAGGTGTGGGCCGGCGGTCGCCGAGCGCGGCGGCGATGCGGCGCAGGATCTCGTCGCGGGCGTTCACCGGGACTCCCACCAGTCGCGGAAGGTCTGCCGGGGCGGTCGTGGCGCGTCCCGCGTTCCCGTCCACGCCGACAACGGCGGCGGCAGGCTGCCGATCCGGTCGCGCCGCCGGCCCAGCGCGCGACCCAGTCGACCGGCCCGTAGCAGCCGGCGCCACCGCCCGGCGTCCGCCATCGCCCACGCCAACGCGCGCATCGCGGCGGCCTCGGCGACGGGTGCGTGGTCCTCGACCACCTTGCCGCGCAGGTGGACCAGGATCGACGGGATGTCGATCGCCACCGGGCACACGTCCTGGCAGACGCCGCACAGCGACGACGCGTAGGGCAGGGTCCGGTTGTGCGCCACGCCGGTGAGCTGCGGCGACAGCACCGCGCCGATCGGGCCGGGGTAGACCGAACCGTAGGCGTGGCCGCCCGTGCGCGCGTAGACCGGGCACGAGTTCAGGCACGCCGAGCAGCGGATGCAGCGCAGCGCGGCCCGGCCGACGGTGTCGGCGAGCGTGGCCGTGCGGCCGTTGTCGACCAGCACGACGTGCGCGGTCTGGCCCTCGGTCGGCCCGGTCCACACCGACGTGTAGGGGTTCATCCGCTCGCCGGTCGAGGACCGCGGCAGCAGCTGGAGGAACACCTCCAGGTCCGACCACGTCGGCACCAGCTTCTCGATACCGACGACGCTGATCAGGGTGCGCGGCAGGGTCAGGCACATGCGGCCGTTGCCCTCGGACTCGACGACGACCAGCGAACCGGTGTCGGCGACCGCGAAGTTGGCGCCGGAGATCGCGACGTCGACCGTGGTGAACTTGTGCCGCAGGAAGCGGCGCGCGGCCTCGGCGAGCGCGGCGGGTTCGTCGGTGAGGTCCGGGGCGACGCCGGGCATCTCGCGGCGGAACAGGTCGCGGATCTCCGCGCGGGACCGGTGGATGGCGGGCACCAGGATGTGGCTCGGCCGGTCGTGTCCCAATTGGACGATCAACTCGGCGAGGTCGGTCTCGATCGGGGCGATCCCGGCGGCGTCGAACGCGTCGTTGAGCCCGATCTCGGCGCCGGCCATGGACTTCACCTTGATCACCTCGCGGGTGCCGGTCGCGGCGACCAGGTCGGTGACGATCCGGGCGGCCTCGGCGCCGTCACGGGCCCAGTGCACGGTCGTGCCGCGGGCGACGAGGTCGGCCTCGAACGCGAGCAGGTGGGTGTCCAGGTCGGCGAGCGTCGCGTCCTTGATCGCGGCACCGGCGGCGCGCAGTCCGGCCCAGTCGGGCAGCTCCTCGACGACCCGGGCGCGTTTGGCGCGGATCGTGCCGGTGGCCTTGGCCAGGTTGCGGCGGAGCTGCGCGTCGCCCAGCGCGGCCCGTGCCGCGGTCGGGAACGGTTCGCCCGACAGCGTCGGCATGCCCAGGAACGTCATCGCGTCACCGCCGTCGGCGCGTCGGCCGTGCTCGCCAGCACCTGCGCCAGGTGCAACGGCCGCACCCCCGTGCGCAACCGGCTCAGCCCGCCGCCGATGTGCATGAGGCACGACGAGTCGCCGGCCGTGAGCACGCGGGCGCCCGTGCCCACGACGGCGGCCATCTTGTCGGCCAGCATCGCGGTCGAGGTGTCGGGGTTCTTGAGCGCGAACGTGCCGCCGAACCCGCAGCACTCGTCGGCCGCCGGCAGTTCGACCAGGTCGATGCCCCGCACGGCCCTGAGCAGCTGTTCCGGTCGGTCGCCGACCCGAAGCAGGCGCAGCGAGTGGCACGTCGGGTGGTAGGTCACCCGGTGCGGGAAGTACGCGCCGACGTCGGTCAGGCCCAGGACGTCGACCAGGAACTCCGAGAGTTCGTACGTGCGCTGCCCGACCTGTGCGGCGGCGTCGGCCAGCCCGCGGTCGCCGTGTTCGCGGGCCACGTCGGCGTGCTGGTGGCGGACGGCGGCGGTGCACGAACCCGACGGCGTGACCACGACGTCGGCGTCCGCGAACGCCTCGACGTGGTTGCGCACGACCGGCAACGCCATCCGCGCGTACCCGGTGTTGACGTGCATCTGGCCGCAACAGGTCTGTCCGCGCGGCACGACGACCTCGTGGCCGAGACGTTCCAGCAGGGTGACGGTGGCCTTGCCGACGTCGGGGAACAGCCCGTCGACCAGACAGGTGACGAAGAGCGCGACTCTCACCCGTCCCAACGTAGACACCGCCGTGTCGCCGCGCGACCCTGTCCACAGTGGACCTTCGGGGGTCAGCTCACGTAGATCTCGCCCGGACCCGAGAACACGGCGATGCAGGAGTCGTACTTCAACGCCCAGCGGTGGCCGATGTAGGTCTCCTGGCGCATCGTCTGGCCGGGTTCGACGTCGAACCAGTGCTGCCACTCGCCGTACTGGTCGATCCAGAAGACCAGGATCGGCAGGCCGTTGCCCTCGTAGTCGTTGGTGACCGTGAACACGGCGGGGATGTCGGACGGCTCGGACGGCACGTCGGCCTCGGAGCACGAGTACCAGTCGACGGTGCCCTTGACCTCCGGGTCGGGGAGTGCGGGCGTCGTGGTCGTGGTCGTCGTCGTGGTGGTGCTGGTGGTCGTCGTCGGTTCGTCCGACGTGGTGGTCGTGGTCTCCGTGGTGGTCTCGGAGGTCGTCGTCGTGGTGGTGATCGTCTTGGTGCCGCTGGTCGCGGTGTCGGCGGGGGCGCCGGTCAGGTTCACGACCAGGGCGACGGCAAGGCCGACCGCGACCACGCCCGTGACAGCGGCGACGACGGCGAGCTTGCGCGAGCCGCCCGTGTCGGCGGGCGGCATGGTCGGGACCGGGAACGGCGGGGTGCTCGTGTTCGGGGTGTACGGCGGCGGCTGGTGCCGGAACGGCGGCGCGGTGGTCGGGTTCGGCCGGGGGGCGACGTCGAACAGCGTCGGCGGGTGTTGCGGGGGTTCGACGCGGGTCGGCGGCTGCGGCGTCTCGACCCGCGTCGGTGGCTGCGGCGGTTCGACCCTGGTGGGGGTCGGCGGCGTGTCCAGGCGCGTGGGCCTCGGCGTCGTGACGCGGGTGGCTTCCAGCGCCTCGCGCGCGGCGGCGGCCAGCGCACCGGGCGTCTGGTAGCGGGCCTCGGGCTCCTTGGCCATGCCGGTCGCCACCACGTGGTCGAACGCGGGCGGCAGGTCGGCGGCCTTGAGCGTGGGCGCCGGCGGCGGCACGTTCAGGTGGGCGTGGATCAGCGACGGCATGCTGCCGCCCGGGAACGGCTTGGCGCCGGTCAGGCACTCGTAGAGCAGGCAGGCCAGGGCGTAGACGTCGGACCGCACGTCCGCCTCGCCGGTGACGAACCGCTCCGGCGCCATGTAGTCGAGCGTGCCGATCGCGGCACCGGTCGCGGTCAGGCCGGTGGTGCCCGTGGTGCTGCGGGCGATGCCGAAGTCGAGCAGGTGGACGAAATCGCCGCCGGCGACCGAGGCCAGCAGCACGTTGGACGGCTTGACGTCGCGGTGCACGAGTCCGGCCGCGTGGGCGGCGTCCAGCGCGGCGGCGAGCTGCGAGATGACGGTCACGGAGCGTGCGGCGGACAGGCGGCCCTCGGCGAGCACCTTGTCCAGGTCACGGCCCTCGATGAGGGCCATGTCGAGGTACATGCGGCCGTCGATCTCGCCGAAGTCGTTGATCGGCACGACGTGCGGCGCGCTCAGCCGGGACAGCAGCCGGGCCTCGCGGCGGAAGCGGGCGCGGAAGTCCTCGTCGTTCGCCATCGCCACGGGCAGCCGCTTGAGTGCCACGTACCGGCCGTTGACGGTGTCGAAGGCACGGTGGACCTCGCCCATGCCGCCCCGGCCGAGCAACGCCTCGATCCGATACGGCCCGAACTGCTCGGACATGCCACCCCTTCGACACCGGACAACCCGCATTCCACATCGCCGGGACGGGGCCGCGCGCTACGCCCGAGTCCGTTTCGGAATGCGAAATGACGCCTGGTGACCGTGGGGTCACGACCCGTTCCGAAGGAATGGCGTGGACCCGCCGGAGCCGGACGGGAGTGGCTGAGATCCTGTGCGCCGACGGTCGTCAGTGGACGGGGGAAGGTTGTCGTGCGGTGGTGGGGAGTGGTCGTAGCGGTGTCGGGGATGCTGCTCGCGGCGTGCGCGCAGGCAGAGCCGGGAGTGGCACGACCGACGGGCGGGGTGTGGTCGGACGTCCAAGGGCGCTGGTGGGGCTGGGCATCGGTACCGGAGGCACGCAACCCGGTGGCGGACCGGACGGGCGAGTTCTGCGGCGAGGGTCAGCCGGACGACGTGTGGTTCGTCGCGGGGACGTTCGGCGGCGCGGTCGAGCGCACGTGCGAGGTGCCTGCGGGACGGCCGCTCGTCGGCCCCGTGGTGAACAGGATCGGCACGTCGGGTGAGTGCGCCTTGTTCATGGCGGACGCGAAAGGGCAGGTGAGCCTTGACGGCGTGCCCGTCGTGCCGCACGAGGTGGGTGCGGTGAAGACGGTGGTCCGGGCCGGGGCGGACAACTCGTGGGACCTGCGCGCCGGTGAGAGTCGTGTCACCGCGTGCGGCCTGTGGCTGTGGGTGCCGCCCTTGTCGCCGGGGCGGCACGAACTGCGTTTCGAGGGGTCCACCGGCAAGTTCCACGTCGCCGCCGTCTACCGGCTCAAGGTGGTCGGGGAACGCGCCTGAGCCCTACCTGGCCCGCTCCCACCCCCGTCGGGGTGGCCGGGAGCCGAGCCGGTCGTCACGGCTCCGGTACACGATGTAAGGGCGGGTCAGGTAGCCCAAGGGCATCGAGAACACGTGCACCAAGCGGCTGAACGGCCAGAACGCGAACAAAGTCCACGCGGCCAGGGCGTGCAGCCTGAAACCCAGCGGCGCCGAGGCCATGAGTTCCGGGTCCGGGCTCAGGGTGAAGATCGAGCGGAACCACGGTGACACCGACTCGCGGTAGTCGTGCGGGTGGTCGGTGAGGTTGCCCAGCACCGTCGTGCCCAGGCCCAGCAGGATCGTGCCTACCAGCAGCACGTACATGACCTTGTCGTTGCGGGTGGTCGTGGAGAACACCGGGCCGACCGTGCGGCGGCGGTAGATCAGGATCGCCGCGCCCACGACCGTGCACACGCCCGCGATCACGCCCAGCCCGACCGCCGTGACGTGGTACGCCGTCTCGCCCACCCCGACCGCCTCGGTCCACGACTTGGGCACGAGCAGGCCGCCCACGTGGCCCAGCGCGACGAACAGGATGCCGAAGTGGAACAACGGGCTGCCCAGCCGCAGCAGCCGCTTCTCGTGGAGCTGCGACGAGCGGGTGGTCCAGCCGAACTTGTCGTACCGGTACCGCCACACGTGACCGCCGACGAACACCGCGATCGCCACGTACGGCACGACCACCCACAGCATCACGTCGAGCGTGCTCATCGCGCTCCCTCCCGGGGCATGAGGTACGGGGTCAGGCCGACTTCCTCCTCGGGCGGCCCCTGGGCGGCCAGGCCCGCGATGGTCTCCCGGTCCAGGCCGCGCAACGGCGACAGCGTGGCCGACACCGAGTCCAAGACGGGCGCCCACGGCGACGAAGCCTCGCGCAACCCCAGCCGCAGCAGCTCCAGCCCGGCCCGGTGCTCCTCCAGCAGCGTCCGGCCGGTCGGCGAGATCGCCGCGAACTCCAGCACGACGGACACGTGGTCGGGCAGTTCGCCCTCGTCCAGCACGAGTCCGGCGGCGCGATACGTGTTCTTGAACCGCAGCAATGCCATCCCGCGCTTGCGTGTGTCGCCGTGCACGAAGTACGTCAGGTACGGGCTGAACCGCTTCCGATGGTCGAACGTGGCAACGTACGACGCGGCCAGTTCCGTGGGCGACGTCGCGTCCACGTGGTTCAGGAACACTTCCAGCGGCGTGCCCAGCGGTGCGGGCAGGGTCGCCACCGACTCGCGCAACACCGGCCGCAACCCCAGCAGGTGCGCATCGGGATATCCCAGCAACAGCGACTGGACCTGCCACGCGGTCTCCGTCACGACTCCCCCTCGCGCGGCGGGAACAGCCCCTCGGGCCGTCCCTTGCCGTCCCAGTTCAGCAGGTTGACGCGGCGGCTCTTGTCGACCGGCGCGGCGACGGTGTCGCCGGTCTGCCGTTCGCGCAGCAGGTGGAAGTTCTCCACGGCGATCGGCGACGCGCCGCCCGACGACTCGCCGAACGGCCCGTCCATCCCCGGCCCGCCCTCGTAGTCCAGGCTGCACCCGAGTTCCTCCAACCCGTGTGCCTGTTCGGCGTGCGCGGCCGGGATGACGTAGCGCTCGTCGTACTTCGCCAACGCCAGCAACCGGTACATGTCGTGGACCTCGACACCGGTCATGCCCACCGATGCCGCCACGCTCTCGCGCGGCGCGTCGCCGAGGTTGATGTCCCGCATGTACGAGCGCATCGCGGCCAGCTTGCGCAGCACCGACTCGACGGGCTTCGGGTCGCCGGCCGTGAACAGGTTGGCCAGGAAGTCCACGGGGATGCGCAACGCTTCGATGGCGCCGAACAGGTTGCCGTGGTCCTCGGCGTCGTGCCCGGTGTCGCGGACGACGTCCACCACGGGCGACAGCGGCGGGATGTACCAGACCATCGGCATCGTGCGGTATTCCGGGTGCAGTGGCAGGGCCACGCGGTACTTCTCGATCAACGCGTACACCGGGGACCGCCGGGCCGCCTCGATCCAGTCGGTCGGGATGCCCGCGCGTTCCGCCTCCCGTGCCACGGCCGGGTCCGAGGGGTCGAGGAACACCCCGCGCTGGGCCTCGTACAGGTCCTTCTCGTCCGGGGTCGACGCGGCTTCGAGCACGCGGTCGGCGTCGTACAGCAGCAGGCCGATGTACCGCAGGCGTCCCACGCACGTCTCCGCGCACACCGTGGGCATGCCGACCTCGACGCGCGGGAAGCAGAACGTGCACTTCTCGGCCTTGCCCGTGCGGTGGTTGAAGTACACCTTCTTGTACGGGCACCCCGACACGCACATCCGCCAGCCGTGGCACCGGTCCTGGTCCACGAGCACGATGCCGTCCTCGCTGCGCTTGTAGATCGCGCCGGACGGGCACGACGCCGCGCACGACGGGTTCAGGCAGTGCTCGCAGATGCGCGGCAGGTAGAACATGAACGTGCGCTCGAACTCCAGGCGGACCCGTTCGGAGAGCATCGGGTCGCGCTGCCCGTGCGGCCCGCCGAGGTTGTCGTCCCAGTTCGCCGACCACGTGATCTTCGTGGGCTCGCCGCTGATCAACGAGCGGGGCCGGGCCACCGGGGTGTGTTCCTGCAACGGCGCGTTCGTGAGGTTTTCGTAGTCGTAGGTCCACGGTTCGTAGTAGTCGTCCAACGCGGGCAGCTTGGGGTTGCTGAAGATGCTCAGCAGTCGCCGCAGCCGACCGCCGCCGCGCAGCGTCAACTTCCCGCGCTTGCCCAGCGTCCACCCGCCGCGCCACCGCTCCTGGTCCTCGTAGGTGCGGGGGTAGCCCAGGCCGGGCCGGGTCTCCACGTTGTTGAACCACACGTACTCGACCCCGGACCGGTTCGTCCACGCCTGCTTGCACGTGACCGAGCAGGTGTGGCAGCCGATGCACTTGTCGAGGTTCATCACCATGGCGAGCTGCGCCATGACGCGCATCAGTAGGTCACCTCCTGGGAGCGACGGCGGATGACCGTGACCTCGTCGCGCTGGTTCCCGGTCGGGCCGAGGTAGTTGAACGCGAACGAGAGCTGGGCGTACCCGCCGATCAGGTGCGACGGCTTGACCAGCAGTCGGGTCAGCGAGTTGTGGATGCCGCCGCGCTTGCCGGACGTCTCGGCGCGCGGCACGTCGATCAGCCGGTCCTGCGCGTGGTGCATGTACACGGTGCCCTCGGGCATCCGGTGCGAGACGATCGCACGGGCCACGACCACGCCGTTGCGGTTGACCGCCTCGATCCAGTCGTTGTCCGCCACGCCGATCTTCTCGGCGTCCACAGTGGACATCCAGATGGTCTGGCCGCCCCGGGACAGGCTGAGCATGAACAGGTTGTCCTGGTACTCCGAGTGGATCGACCACTTCGAGTGCGGCGTCAGGTAGCGGACGGACAGTCCCCGCGGACCGTGCTCGCCGACCCTCGGCTCGTCGAACAGCGCGGTCATGTCCAGCGGCGGCCGGAACACCGGCAGCCGCTCGCCGAGTTCGGCCATCCAGTCGTGGTCGAGGTAGAAGTGTTGGCGTCCGGTGAGGGTGTGCCAGGGCTTGAGGCGTTCGACGTTGATCGTGAACGGCGAGTACCGGCGTCCACCGCTCTCCGAACCGGACCACTCCGGCGAGGTGATCACGGGCACGGGCGCGGCCTGGGTGTCGGCGAACGTGATCCGCTTGCCCTCGTGCTCGGCGGCGAGGTCGGCCAACTTGGTGCCGGTGCGCTTCTCCAACGTTTCGAAGCCCTGCACGGCAAGGTGTCCGTTGGTCGTGCCGGACAACGCCAGGATCGTCTCGCACGCGTCGAGGTCACGGGCCAGGGAAGGCCGCCCGTCGGCGGGGCCGCCGCGCACCGTGCCGTTCTTCCTGGCCAGGTACTCGATCTCCTTCTCCACGCGGAACGTGATGCCCTTGGTGGTGGCGCCGAGCGAATCGGCCAGCGGTCCCAACGCGCCCATCTTCGCCGCGATCGCGCCGTAGTCGCGTTCGACGGCGGTCAGGCGCGGCATGGTCACGCCCGGGATCGGCTCGCACTCGCCCCGCTTCCAGTCCCGTACGCGGCCGTGCGGCGTGGCCAGCTCGTCGGGCGTGTCGTGCAGCAACGGCGTGGCCACGACGTCCGTGCGCACGCCCAGGTGGGTGGCGGCGAGCCGGCTGAACGCCTCGGCGATGGTCCGGAACGCCACCCAGTCCGTGCGGGTCTGCCACGGCGGTGCGATGGCCGGGTTGAACGAGTGCACGAACGGGTGCATGTCCGTGGTGTTGAGGTCGTGCTTCTCGTACCAGGTGGCGGCCGGCAGCACGACGTCGGAGAACAGCGTCGTGCCGGTCATCCGGAAGTCCAGCGACAGCAGCAGGTCCAGCTTGCCGACCGGCGCTTTCTCGTGCCACACCACGTCCTTCGGGCGCAGCGACGGCGGCGTCTCCTCGGCGCGCAACGAGTCGTCCGTGCCCAGCAGGTGGCGCAGGAAGTACTCGTTGCCCTTGGCCGACGAGCCGAGCAGGTTCGCCCGCCACACGCTGAGCACGCGCGGGAAGTTGCGCGGGTCGTCCGGGTCCTCGCAGGCGAACCGCAACCGGCCGGACTTCAGCTCGGCCACGACGTGGTCGGCGACCGGCAGCCCGGCCTCGGTCGCCTCGTCGGCGAGGTCCAGCGGGTTGCGGTCGAACGTCGGGTAGGACGGCATCCAGCCCAGTCGCGCGGACTGGGCGATCAGGTCGGCGGTCGTGCTGCCCGCCAGCTTGCCGCCGGTCACGGCGCCGGCCAGCGCGCCCGCGCCGAACCGGTCGTAGCGGAACTGGTCGGTGTGCAGGTACCAGAACGCGGTCTGGATCATCTGCCGCGGCGGGCGCGACCAGTCCAGGCCGAACGCGAGCTGCGCCCACCCGGTGATCGGCCGGCACTTCTCCTGGCCGACGTAGTGCGCCCACCCGCCGCCGTTGACACCCTGGCAACCGGTGAGCGTGGTCAGGGCGAGGAACGCCCGGTAGATCGTGTCCGAGTGGAACCAGTGGTTGGTGCCCGCGCCCATGATGATCATCGACCGGCCGCGGGTGCGCTCGGCGTTGTCCGCGAACTCCCGGCCGATCCGGGCCGCGGCCTGGGCCGGCACACCGGTGATCGGCTCCTGCCAGGCGGGCGTGCCGGGCTGGGACGCGTCGTCGTAGCCGGTCGGCCACTCGCCGGGCAGTCCCGGCCGGTGCACGCCGTACTGGGCGAGCATCAGGTCGAACACCGTGGTCACGAGGTGTCCGCCCACGCGGCGGACCGGTACGCCCCGGCGCAGTTCGCCCTGGGATCCGTCGGCCGCGTCGAACCGGGCCAGCGCGACCGTGACCGGTTCCCCGGAACCGTCCGCCGACAGCAGCGGGTCGACGTCGCCGAGGTCGAGGTTCCACCGGCCCTCGCCCCGCTCGCCGTAGCGGTGGCCGAGCGAGCCGTTGGGAACGACCGGCTGCCCGGTCTCCGCGTCGATCAGGACGGTCTTGAACGCCGCGTTCTCCTCGTCGTGCCCGAGGTCTTCGGCGGTGAGGAACTTGCCGGGCCGGTAAACGTCGCCGTGCTCGTCGAGCCGCACCAGGAACGGCAGGTCGGTGTAGCGCTTGACGTAGTCGGTGAAGTAGGGGACCTGCCGGTCGACGAAGAACTCGCGCAGGACCACGTGGCCCATGGCCATCGCCAACGCGCCGTCCGTGCCGGGCCGGGCG
This sequence comes from Saccharothrix violaceirubra, assembly GCF_014203755.1. NCBI lineage: Bacteria > Bacillati > Actinomycetota > Actinomycetes > Pseudonocardiales > Pseudonocardiaceae > Saccharothrix > Saccharothrix violaceirubra. Next base: position 4,187,785 of record NZ_JACHJS010000001.1, on the reverse strand, counting down.
GGCAGCCACTCGTCGGCGAACTTGACGTTGTCGGCGTAGTCCGGCGCCACCGCGACGACCTTCTGGCCCCGGTAGCGGGCCTCGGTCATCCAGTGCGCGTCCGGCGTGCGCGTCACCGGGATGTTCGAACCCCACATGATCAGGTAGCCGGCGTCCCACCAGTCGCCGGACTCGGGCACGTCGGTCTGGTCGCCGAACATCTGCGGCGAGGCCACGGGCAGGTCGGCGTACCAGTCGTAGAACGACAGCATCGTGCCGCCCAGCAGCGACACGAACCGCGCGCCCGAGGCATGCGACACCATCGACATGGCCGGGATGGGGGAGAACCCGGCGACCCGGTCCGGGCCGTAGGCCCTGATCGTGTGCACGTGGGCGGCGGCGACCAGTTCGGCCGCCTCGTCCCACGTGGCGCGGACCAGCCCGCCCTTGCCCCGCGCGGCCTTGTAGCGCCGGGCCTTGTCGGGATCTTCGACGATCTCGGCCCACGCTCGGACCGGATCACCCGTGCGGGCCTTGGCCTCCCGGAACATCTCCAGCAGCACGCCGCGCACGTACGGGTAGCGCACCCGGGTCGGCGAGTACGTGTACCAGGAGAACGCGGCGCCACGCGGACACCCGCGCGGCTCGTACTCGGGCCGGTCCGGGCCGACCGACGGGTAGTCGGTCTGCTGGGACTCCCACGTGATGATCCCGTCCTTGACGTAGACCTTCCACGAGCACGACCCGGTGCAGTTGACGCCGTGCGTGGACCGCACGACCTTGTCGTGGCTCCACCGGTCCCGGTAGAACGCGTCGGCTTCGCGTCCGCCCTTGATGTGCAGCGTCCGCAGGTCGGACGAGACCTCCGCGCGGGTGAAGAACCGACGGGTGTTGACGAGTGCCTCGGACAGTCCGGTGCTCACCGGGTGGGCTCCCTTCACAGGGTTCGGGGCCGGGAGACGCCCACCGCGCGGCGCACCGCCGTCGAGGTGAACGCGAACGAGCAGACCGCGACGACGACCAGTGCGGCCAGGCCGAGCGCGTAGGACGACAGCGCGCCGTAGAGCGCGCCCATCAGCAGCGGCGGGACGAAACCGCCCAGGCCGCCGGCCGCGCCGACCACGCCGGTGACCGAACCGACCTTGTTCGCCGGCGCCAGCAGCGCCACCAGGGCGAATACCGCGCCGCTACCCGCACCGAGCGCGGCGGCCATGGACAGGAACGCGATCGTGCCTACTGGTGCCAGCGACGGCGTGAACACCTGGGCGAGCGCGCCCAGCGTGACCACGACCAGGGACACGGCCAGCACCCGCACCGGTCCGACCCGGTCCGACAGCCAGCCGCCCATCGGCCGCATCACCACGGCGAGCAGGACGAACCCGGCCATCCGGTTCGCGGCGTCGGCCTGCGCCAGCCCGTAGGCGGTCTTGAGGTAGGCCGGGAGGTAGACGGAGAACGCGACGAACCCGCCGAAGACCACCGCGTACAGCGCCGACGCCTGCCACGTGACGGGCAGGCGCACGGTGTCCGCGAGGCGCCGGGCGACCGAGCCGGTCGGCACGACCCGGCCCGGCGCGTCACGCAGCGTCAGAGCGGCCACGACGGCGTAGAGGGCGAGCGCTCCGGCGGTGATCATGAACGGCGCCTGGATGCCCCAGCTGCCGACCAGCTTCACCGTGGTCAGGGCGCTGATCGCGGTGCCGCCCATGCCCGCGCCGAACACGCCGATGGCCAGACCCCGGCGTTCGGGCGGGAACCACGCGTTGACGAACGGCACGCCGACCGCGAAGGCCGTGCCGCCCAGACCCAGGAAGAACCCGCCGATCAGCAGGGCCGCGAGCGAGCCGTGCCCGATCGTGCCCAGAAACAGCACCGGGACGATCGTCACCGCCGAGACCAGCGGGAACATCACCCGCCCACCGAACCGGTCGGTCAGCGCGCCGACCGGGATCCGGCCGACGGAACCGACGACCACGGGCACCGCGACCAGCAGCGCCTGCTGGAACGCGCTGAGCTTCAAGTCCTCCTTGAACAGGGGACCCAGTGGGCTGAGCAGGGCCCAGGCCCAGAAGTTGACCGCGAACCCGACTGTGGCGAGTACCAGCATGGGGGTGCGGCCTGAGGACGTCGATGTGGACATCGCCGGCTTCCTTACGCGGTGGGTGGTCGTCCCCAGCATCAGTCGAGGTGAGGACCGTCGCACCCCGAGGTGTTCCCCGGAACGGGCGACGGCGGAGTGCTTCACCGAGCCTGCTTCGGGGTGGTCACGGACCACAGGGCAGCAGGTCACCTTGTGATCGGGCCCTTCGGCTGTAGGCCCGGGGCACAAGATCACGGTGGGGTGCGATGTTCATCCGATCCGGCTAACGCGCCGGTCCGAGTGCCCGATACGGGTCACGTCGTCCCGTACCCTCCGGAGGCATCCGCATGTCCGTCCCCACCCGTCGTGCCGGTCTCGCCATGGTCGTCCTGCTCGGTGTCTCGGCGTGTGGCGGCGAGCCCACGGTCGGTACGCCTGTGTCGTCGTCGGGTGTTTCGCCGGCCGCGCCGTCCTCGGCTGCGTCCTCGGCCTGGAAGCGGCAGCCCGAGATCAAGGTCGACGACGCGAGGTTCGGGTTCGGCGATCGGGTCGGCGACGAGATCTGGGTGTCCGGGACGGCCAAGGGTGCGGCCGTGGTGTTCGTGTTCGACGCCGAGACCCGGGAGTTGAAGGAGACCGTCACCAAGTCCAAGAACTCGTTGGCCGCCGCGGACAACGTGAACGCCATCGCGGTGACGGCGTCGGCGGTGTTCCTGGACACGGGCGCGGGCAACCTGCACGGGATCGACCGGGCCACCCACGAGGTGGCGGTCTACCGGCAGCTGCCGGCCGCCAAGGACGGTGCCAAGCCGGGGAAGCCGGTGTCCACGCGTGACGGCAAGGCGGCCTACGTCGCGGTGGGGGAGACCGTGTACGAGTTGGACAAGGCGGACGGGACGCCGGTGCGGACGTTCACGCTCTCCAATCCCGGGGTGACGGTGCCTTCGGGCAGTACGACCGACTACCGGCTCCTGGGGGTCGCGGGTGGGTTGGTCTGGTACGGGGCGGTGGTCAAGACCACGCCGCTGAGCGGGCCGCCGGTCTACGACCGGTTGTTGACGCTCGATCCGGCGTCCGGGGCGGTGAAACCGTTCCAGGTCAAGGCGGACGGGACGATCCTCGGGCCGGAGACGGTGGGGGACAAGGTGGTCTTCTCCTACTTGAACACCCTGTGGGTCGTCGATCCCCGGAGCGGGGAGGCCCGGGAGTTGCCCAAGACCCGGTTGGCGGCGCGGGCCGAGGCCTCTTCGTTGAAGGACGTCGACGGGTTGTCCACCTACGGGGACGAGGTGGCGTTGATCGACGAGGGGTTGATCGAGTTGGTCGACCTGGGCGGTGGGGCGTCGACGTTGGTGCCTTCGGAGTGCGATGTGCCCAAGCCCGAGTTCGGCGCTTGTGTTTACGGGGATGTGGTCATGGCCGACGACTCGTTGTGGGCCATTACGCCCAGCGCCCTGGTTGTCTTCACTCGTTGACGCGTTTGGGCGGTAGCGGAAGCGGTTCGCGCTTGGTGGGCGTCGTTCGGGGTGTGTGTCAGAGTCTGCGGGCCGAGCGCCAGGCGGTCGAGTAGAAGCCGCCGCCGTCCAGGAGCGAGGCGCCGCCCACGTCGCCCATCGTCGGGCCGTTGATCCGTTCCCGGCTCGAGACGAAGCGGTGGTGGCCGCCGTCGTCCACGCCCAGGTATACGCCTACGTGGTCGAGGGTGTCGGGGTCGTCCTCGACCTCGAAGAACACCAGGTCGCCGGGTTGCAGGGCGCCGTAGTCGGTGGCGCGGGTGCCTCCGTCGGGGACCAGTTCCACGCCGGGGCCGACGTCGGCGATCGCGTAGGCCCGGCGGGGGAGGCCGTCGCCCTCCTCGTTCGAGCCGAGCAGTGGCAGGCCGAGTCGGTAGCCGAAGATCAGGCGCACGTAGCCCGAGCAGTCGACCGAGCCGTAGCGGCCGGTTTCGGGCTCGCCGTCGGGGGCGTCGGGGAACTTCCAGTCGATGCCCAGGTAGTCGTAGAAGTCCGACTGTTCCTGGCGTCCGCTGCCCGACGGCTTCACCGGGCCGAACGACGCGTCGCCGCGGAATCGGACGCCTGCCGCGTCCTTTTCCTCCGGGGCGTCGATCACGTACTCCATGGCGGTGGCCAGGACGTCCGGGCGGGTGTCGGTGCGGGTGGGGGTGAACCACTCGCGGAACCACTCGTCGGTTTCCGCGCCGGCCCGCCAAGGTCGGGGCAGTAGGCGTACCCATGCCGAGGTGTCGACCGTGGCCGAGGTCGACTTCGGTTCGCTGAACGTGCGGCGTGGTCCGTTGACCACCGCGGTGCGTGCGTCGTCGGTGAGCACCGCGACCACGGCGCCGGTTCCGTCGCGCACGATCGTCCTCGGCGGATTGTCGGCGCGGTCGTAGGACAGGGCGGCGGGGTCGGGCACGTCGACGGCGATGTGGGCGGGGTCGTCGCGGGACAGCCAGACCGTGAGACCTGCTGCCAGGATCGCGACCGCGACGACCACGACCCAGAGTGCACGCCTGCGTGCCATTCCCACCTCTTCCGGGTCCTGTTCAGACGGTCGGCAGCAGTCCGGAGAGGATACCGCTGGCCAGGACACCGTAACCGGCCGCGCTGACCGTGCTCGTCGCCACGATCGTGACGACCGGAGGCTGGCGGACGAGCTGGTAGGCGATCAGGCCGGGCACGACGAAACCCAGTGTCTGGTGGGGGAAGAGCAGCGGGAAACCGTTCTGGAGCAGCATGAACAGCGTGACCTGCAACAGCACGCCGCTGAGCACCACCGCCGCGAACAGCCGCTTGCCGTAGAGGATCACGAACCGCTGGAGCAGCTTGACCACCCCGAACGTCACGCCGCTCATGACCACGACGAGCAGCGCCCGCCGGTAGTCCTCGACCAGGGTCAGCGCCAGCCAACCGGGCGTGATCATGCCGCCGGGGGACAGGTTGGTGGTGAGGTAGCAGCCGAGCGAGAAGACCAGGCCGATGGCCAGGCCGAGGGTCGCCACCTCGGGCAGGAGGGTCGTGCCGTCGGTCATGGGTTCGTCCGTGTCCGGTCGTGGGGGCGGTCGGGTGGGTCGCGTCGGTCCGGTGCCGGCCATTCGCCGGTCGGGCCGGGGGCGTGTTCGCGTCGTGGTGCGTTCTGCCGGTGGGCGCCGTGGAGGTCGACCGGGCCCTGGTCCTGGCGGTCGGGGCGAGGGCGGTCGCCGGTCGGCCGCTGCTCGGGGCGGGGCCCGGTTCGGCGGTCGGGTGGCGGGCCGCCCGGATGGCCGCCCTGGGGTCCACCCGGATGTCCGCCGTGGCGTCGGGTCGACCCGTGCTCGGGCCGACGCGGTGGCCCCGGTCGGTCGGGGCGGGGTGCGCCGTCGGAGTTCTGCCGTGCCGGGTCGTCGGGGTGGCGGTGCCCAGGTCGGTGTTCCGGCGGGACTGCCGGGCGGGCGGCCCCGCGCGGGTCGTCCTGCGGTGTGCGGTCCGACTGCCGCGGTCGCCCGGGATGCGACCGGTCGGTGTGCCGCGGTTGTCCGGGGTGCGGTCGGTCGGTGTGCGTGGGTGCCGGGTGGCGGTCGGGCGGGGCAGCCGGTCGTGATCGGCGGGACGGTGGTTCGTCGGGGCGCGATTCCGCGTCGGGGCGGTGTAGGCGACCGGTTCGTGTCGGTCCGCCGGTGGCTTCGCGTGGCTCGTGACCGGGTGGTTCGGGTGCACGGCGCCGACCGGTTCCGGGGTCGTGGGGATCCGGTGCGGGCCGGCCGCTGCCGGGCTCGTCCGCCAGACGTCGGGGTTGGTAGGTCCCCGGTCGAGGGCGGTCGTCCGGGCGTCGGGCCGGTGCCTCGGCGGGAGCCTGAGGTCGGGCCGGGGCGGCGTCGTGTGCGCGGTCGTCGACGAGACGGCGGGGACGGTAGGGCCGCGGGGCCGGTGCGTCTGCCGCGTCCCTTGGTACGAGCGGCAGCAGTTCGGTCGGCGGGTCGAGGTCGTACCTGCCGGGACGGGGGCGGGCCGGGTCGGCGGAGCGGTGTTCCTCGTCGGCCGCCATGCCGTGGCCGGGTCGGTCGTGCGGCGGCGGGACGGGACGGGGCAGGTCGCGTGCCGACGTGTCGGCGTGGGATCGGCTGTGGCCCGGTGCCGGCGGTCGAGGCAGGTCGCGTGCCGAGGTCTCGGCGCCGGGGCCGGACGGGAGGCGGCCCGGTGCCGACGCGTCGGCGCCGGTCGGTCGGTTTCGGGCGGGGCCGGGTGCCGCCGTCGGGTGCGGTAGGTCGCGGGCCGACGTGTCCGCGCGGATGGGGCCGTGGTCGGGTCCGGCAGGCCTGGTCCGGTCGGGGGCGGCGGGGTGCCGTAGGTCGTGTGCGCGCGAGCGGCCGTGGTCGGGTGCCGCCGGGCGGCGCGGGTCGTGGGCCGGGAGGCGGGCGTGGTCGCGGTCCGGTGCGGGCCGGTGGTCGTCCGGCACGGTCGTCCGGCGGGGGGCCTGGTCCGCGGCGATCTCCTCGAACTCGTCGAGGGCGTGCAGCAGGACTTCGCCCTGGCCGTGGATGTTGCCGATCGCCACCAGGGAGACCTCGTCCTCGACCTTCGCGAGGATCTCCGCCACCAGCTCCTCCGGGCCCCGGCTGCCGCCCAGGTCGCTCACGCGGTCCTGCCACGACTCGGCGATCGTCGACCGGGCACTGCGGGTCGGCTCGCCGATCAGCACGACGTGGTCCGGCTCGATCCGGGCCACCAGCTCGCCCATCTGCCGGTTGCGCTCGACCCGGTCCGGGCGGCAGTTGATCACCACGTGCAACGGCCGGGCGATCGCGCCCTGCTCCAGCAGGCGCTCGATGTTCATCAGCGTCGACTCGGGGTCGTTGGCCGCGAACACGTTGGCCATCCGCACGGTCTTCCCGTGCACCGCGCGCGTCTGCACCGACAGCACGCCGGGGTCCGGCGGCGCCGACCACATGCCCGTCAACGCCAGCTGCCGGTTCACGCCCAGCAGTTCCGCGACCTTCAACGCGATCGCGACGTTCTCCTTGAACGTCACCCACGTGAACCCGGCCATGTCCTCGTCGCTGACCGACTCCGGGTCGACGGCGATCAGCTCGCAGTCCCGCTTGGCCGCCTCCTTCTCCAGGATGTGCAGGCGGTCGCGTTCGGCGGTCACGCACACCCCGCCGACCGGCATCGACCGGCTCAACGAGCGGGCCACGTCGTCCAGCGTCGGGCCCATCTCGGCGAGGTGGTCCTCGCGGACGTTGCACAGCACGCCGATCGTGGACTGGATCAGCTTGCTCTGGTTGATCTCCTGGAGGTCGGGCATGACCGCCATGCACTCGATGACCAGCACGTCCGACCGGTAGGCGGCGGCCCGGCGGACGATGCCGATCTGCTCGACCACGTTCGCCACGCCGAACTTGCGGTAGACCGGTTCCTCGGTGCCGTCGGGGTGGATGAACCGGGCCGCCGTGCCGGTGGTCTTGGCCGTGGTGACCAGACCGCCGCCGCGCAGCGCCCCCGCGCACAGCCGCGTGATCGAACTCTTGCCGCGGATGCCGTTGACCAGCACCCGGTGCTCGATGGCGTGCAGGTGCGCGAGGTGCCGCCGCTGCTCGGCGATCCCGGCCATGAGCAGTCCGCCGACCATGACCAGGTAGACGACGTACAGGTAGGTCACGAGGACCCCCGTCGCACCGGCTCCTCGATCCTGCCCATGAGCACGGTCTGGTCCGTCGCGGCGCCCCGGGGCCGGCGGACGGCCCCGAGCCGGCCCGGTCCGTGCACGACGGCCTGGCGGCAGATCTCCAGGCAGGACGCCATGGTGCCGACCTCGTCGTGCCGCTGCGGGTAGATCACGGACGTCACGTCGCCGTCGACCACGGCATCGGCCGACCGCGCCAGGCGGTGCAGCGGCAGCAGCACCGTGAACAGCAGCCAGCCGTGGCCGAACAACGCGATCAGGGCGACGAGGAGCGCGGCGAGCTGGGCGTGCTTGCGGGTCTCGTTGAGCGGCAGGGCGAGTTCGGCGCCGGGGCGTTCGGTCACCACGGCCCAGCCCAGGTCGCCGGCCTCGCCGCCGGACACGGCCGCGGACGCGACGATCACCTGCCCGCCCGGCGTCGAGTGCGTGGCGCCGACGAGTTCGCCCGCCTTCGCCTTGGCCACGCCTTCGCGCAGGTGCGCCTCCGTGACCTGCGCGAACGCCACGTACCCGTCGGTGGAGCCGATCGTGCGCAGGTCGCCGTCGACCAGGCGGGCGTGGCCGGGCACGCGGCCCAGCAGGGCCTGGAGGTGGTCGAGGTCCAGCTCGGCGATCGCGGAGCCCGCGCCGTCGGGCAGCGGCACCTCGGCGAAGATCACCGGCACCCGGCCGTCCTGGTTCTGCTGGCGGAGCCGGGGTTCGGTCGCGGGTGTCTCGGTGTCGCGCAACGGGTCGCGCCCGTCCGTCGCGATGGCCTTGCCCGCCTTGTCGACCAGGTAGACGCTGCGGTAGCGGGGCTGGGCCGCGTTCAGGTCGCGCAGCGCGCGGTTCAGCGCCGCCGTGTCCTTGGTGGTGACGACGTCCCGGAGGTCGGAGAGGCTGTCGTTGAGGCTGCGCCGCAGGGTCTCGGTCGCCATGCCGGTCTGGGAGCGCACGGCGGCGGTCACCGAATCCGGGATCCGCACCTCGTCCGACCGGAACTGCACGAGCATCCCGGCTGACCATGCGAACAGCGTCGCGGCGAGCGCGATCGTGACAGCACGGGCGGACACCTTGCGCCCCCGTGGGGGCTTGGCATCGGGACGGCCGGCGATCAGGTCACGGCACTCGCGCGCGGCGGCGACCACCCGGTGCACGTCGTCCGTGCGGTACCGGCCGGGCTCGGTGGCGAGGTCGCCGGCGGCGACCCGGAGCAGGTCGCGCCGTGCCGCCCGGATCGGGCCGGTCACCACGCCGCGCACGACCAGGAACCCGACGATCGCCAGCAGGGCCAGCAGGGCGGCGGGCACCAGCCCGGAGCCCTCGTCGCCGTCGTACGGCGTGCCGGTCGCGACGACGACCACGGCCAGGTCGAGCCCGGCGGGCGCGGCCGAGGGCGTGACGCGGGCGAACGCGAGCGTCGGTGTCCGGTCGCCGTCGGGGGTGCCCAGCAGCACGCCCGGTCCGCCGGCGGCGTTGCGGCCCGCCCGTGTGGCCAGGGCGGCGACCGCGGCGTCGAGCTGGGCCTGCTGCCCGGCCGACCCGGCGATCCGCCCGGACAGCGTGGTGAGCACGAACCGCTGCCCGAGCGTGTCGTCGGCGACGGGCTGGGGCAGGCGGATCGCGGTCGTGGCGGCGAGGACGCGTCCGCCGTCGAGCGGGGTGACCGCGAGCAGTTGCGGCTCGCCGTCCTCGGCCACCAATGCGACCACGGAGCCCCCGGTCGTCACCGACGGGAGCGCGGTGGCCGGGACGGCCTTGCCGCGCGTGGCGGCGGCGGTGCGCCCGGAGTCGGTGAACAGGGTGAGGCCGAGCCACGTGCGGGCACGGGCGGCCTTGTCCAGGAGCGCCGCCGGGTCGCCGGGCGGGTTCGCGGCGGCGGTGCGCAGGTCGGCGAGCGCCTGCGAGGCCGTGGCGCCGACCGACCGGGCCGCGGACTCCGCTGTGTCACGCTGCGCGTCGAGGAAGGCGGTCGGTACCTGCGGGTCGTTCCGGCCGCCCAGGAACAGCGCGGTGGCGGCGGCGACCACGAGCAGGGCCACGAGCATGGCGACCGGGAGCCTTCGCACTGTCGCCGGAAAGGTCGACTCCGGGAGCTGCCTCTCCAATCGCTTGAGTCGGACGTCACGGTCGGTGACAGACTTCGGTCGCACCACTTCTCCGAACTCTCATCCGTACGAGTGGTGCGCCTCCCGATCGCGCGACCCTCAGGACTGTTAGGTCGTAGATTGTGCACCACTCGGTACCTTTGCCAAACCCGGATAGGTGATTTGGCCTAGCCCGAAAGGGTGAGTTGAATTACGTAAGGTGACTAACCGTGCGGTGCTTGCGCTGGTCGCGGCCCTGGCACTGACTGTGATAATCACCGGGGTCCTGCTCCGGTTACCGGACCGGAAGACCGCCGAACGGGTGCCCACGCTCGACGGAGTCCTGGGCGACTTCGTGGCCGCCCTGTCCGAGGACGCGCCGTACCGGCCGCCACCCGCGTCGGACCGCGAGCGCTTCGCCGACGCGCTGAGCCGACTCGACGACGGCGTCCTGCGCGATCTCGGCGCCCGGGTGGACCGGGCCGTCGACCAGGCCACCGGGCGGCCCTACGCCCTCGTCGACGCCCGCATGTGGGGCCTGTACGTGGTCGACCTGTCCGCGCCGGTCCGGCTCGCGGTCCAGGTCCCCCACCCGGCCAACGACCTGCGCACCGACGGGCTCGGGCTGGACCTGTTCCGCCGGGTGCCGGGTGCGGTGCTGTCCGTGGCGGGCACCCACCGCCGGGCGGGCGACGGCGCGGGCGACGTGGCGCACCGGACCGACTCGGTGTTCCACGCCGTGGCCGCCGAGCACACCGGACGCGGGCTGGCACAGGTCCAGGTGCACGGCTTCGACGACGCGAGCCTGCCCGACGTCGACGTGGTGCTCTCGCCCGGCGCGGCCCGCGACGGCGACCACCTCAAGGGCGTGGCCGACCGGCTCGACGAGGACCTGGAGGTGTGCCGGGCGTGGTCGCGGGACTGCGACGACCTCGAAGGCCGCACGAACGTCCAGGGCGAGGAGGCGGCCGAGCACGGCGTGCCGTTCGCGCACGTGGAGCTGAGCCGGTCGGTCCGCGAGTCGGCCTCGTCCCGACGGCAGGTTGTGGACGCGCTGGCCGAGTGGCGGTGATCGGGCCGGTGTCGCGGGCCGCTTCCGGCGCTGCCGGTTGTGGTCGCAGGTCGGTGGTCGGGCGCCATCGTCGTGGCGCCCGACCACCAGTCACATGCTGCCGTCGGAACGCCCGGGAACGGGGAACGGTTGCCCCGCCCCGGGTCCGCGTGCTCCTAGGAGCTGTTTGAAGTTCGGATCTAGGTGGGCCCGGTGGTGTGCTGGTTGGGCTGGTAGAACACGGATGTGGCGCGTTTTGATCTGACCGATGCCGAGTGGGCGTTGATCGAGCCGCATATGCCGGTGGCGGCCACCGGGCCGTTGCCACGTCGGGTGCGGGAGCAGTTCAACGGGATCCTGTGGCGGTTCCGCACCGGGTCAGGCTGGCGTGACGTGCCCGAACGGTACGGTCCCTGGTCCACCGTCTACTCCCGGTTCAACACCTGGGCGAAGACCGGAGTGTTCCAGACGCTGATGGAGGCGCTGATCGCCGAGGCCGCCTCCCGCGGACAGGTCGACCTGGAACTGGTGAGCGTGGACTCCACGATCGTGCGGGCACACCACGAATCGGCCGGACTCGCGGTGACCGGGGAGACCCTTGACGCGCTGGAACAGGCGTTGACCGAGGAAAAAGGGGCTCCGTTGCCCGTCCAGCGGAGCGTGCTGCGGGTGGTGCGTCGCGGTCCGCGCCGGACACGACCGACGCGGGCACATCTGCCGGTCGGGACCGTGCCGCCCGTAGGCGCCGTCGGAAGGCGCGGGCTGCGGCGGCCGGGCTCGGCCGGTCCCGGGGCGGGCTGAGCAGCAAGGTCCACACCGCGGTCGACGCCGCCGGGCTGCCGTTGGCGTTCGTGCTCACCCCTGGCCAGGCCGGGGACAGCCCGCAATTCCGGACGGTGCTGGACCGGATCCGGGTTCCCGGCCCGGTCGGAAGGCCGCGCACCCGTCCGGACGCGGTGGCCGCGGACAAGGCGTACTCCTCCAAAGCCAACCGGGCCTACCTACGCCGCCGCCGGATCACGGCTGTGATCCCGGAGAAGACCGACCAGCGGGCCAACCGCAGGAACAAGGGCTCCGCCGGCGGGCGGCCTGTGTCCTTCGATCCCGTGCGCTACCGGCGGCGCAACACCGTCGAACGCCTCTTCCAGAAGATCAAGACATGGCGCGGACTGGCCACCCGCTACGACAAGACACCACAAAGCTACGAGGCCGGACTGCATCTACGAGGAGCCATCATGTGGTTGAAGACCCTTACCCCAACCACATGATCCCAACCCCAAACAGCTCCTAGGTGGGGTTCGGTGTGTGCTGGTCGGGCTGGTAGAACACGGATGTGGCGCGTTTTGACCTGACCGATGCCGAGTGGGCGTTGATCGAGCCGCACGTGCCGGTGGCGGCCACCGGGCCGTTGCCGCGGCGGGTGAGAGAGCGGTTCAACGGGATCCTGTGGCGGTTCCGGACCGGGTCGGGCTGGCGTGACGTTCCGGAACGGTACGGTCCCTGGTCCACCGTCTACTCCCGGTTCAACGCGTGGGCCAAGGCCGGGGTGTTCCAAGTGCTGATGGACGCGCTGATCGCCGAGGCCGCCTCGCGCGGGCAGGTCGGGTTGGAACTGGTGGGTGTGGACTCCACGATCGTGCGGGCGCACCACGAATCGGCCGGGTTGGCGGTGGCCGGGGAGACCCTCGACGCGCTGGAACAGGCACTGACCGAGGAAAAAGGGGCTCCGTTGCCCACGCAACGGCGGGTACTGCGGGTGATGCGCCGCAGGCCGCACCGGACACCGCCGACGCGGGCACGTCTGCCGGTCGGGACCGTGCCGCCCTCCGGCGGCGCCGGACGACGCGGGCTGCGGCGGCCGGGCTCGGCCGGTCCCGGGGCGGGCTGAGCAGCAGGATCCACGCCGCGGTCGACGCCGCCGGGCTGCCGTTGGCGTTCGTGCCCACCCCCGGCCAGGCCGCGGACTGCCCGCGGTTCCAGGCCCTGCTCGACCGGATCCGGGTCCCCCCGCGGAGCCGGTCGCCCCCGCATCCGTCCGGGCGCGGTGGCGGCGGACAAGGCCTACTCCTCCAAGGCCAACCGGGCCTACCTGCGCCGCCGCCGGATCACGGCGGTGATCCCGGAGAAGGCCGACCAGCAGGCCAACCGGAAGAACAAGGGCTCCGCCGGAGGACGACCGGTCTCGTTCGATCCCGTGCGCTACACGCGGCGCAACACCGTCGAACGCTGCTTCCAGAAGATCAAGACATGGCGTGGCCTTGCCACACGCTATGACAAGTCGCCAGAAAACTACGAAGCCGGGTTACACCTACGTGCAGCGATCATGTGGCTGAAGACCCTGACCCCAACCACATGATCCAAACCTCAAACAGCTCCTAGTACCAGTCGGTGCAGACCACCGTCCGGACGATTTCGTGGACCTCGGCGCACGCGCGCATGACCTTGCCGCTGTCGTTGAAGGCCCGCGTGTACGCCACCGTGTGGGGGAACATCGGTGTGATGCCCAGCTGGGTCCAGATGCCCGCGTTGGCCTGGCTGATGTTGGCGGCGCGGTCGACCCACAGGTAGTAGGACCCGCCGGCGGTGAACCTGGCCCACGCGCAGGCGTTGGTGCTGCTGTACCGCAGCTCGAGGACCCTCTGGGCGATGGGGAGGGTGAAGGTCTTCTTGGTGCTGACGCCCGTGAACGAGCTCGGGTCGGAGTTGTCCACGCAGTTGGCGGCGGTTTCCGCCGCGGGTGCCGCCGACGCGGTGACAAAGGAGCCGAACAGTGCGGCGACGGCCAGGGCGGCGGCCGTCGCGGTGCGGATGAACTTCACGAAGTGTTTCCCCTCTATCGGGATCGAGGTATTCGGGTGCGGGCGTCCCGAATGGCATGACAGGGTCCGGCCACCCTTTTCCGGGAGCGCGCGGAAGGGTTGGCCGGGTGGTGTATCGCGTGATTGCCGCTGGTGCGGTCTGGATCGTGGTCGGCGGCACCGCCGTCGTGGTGCCCGACATCGATCACGTGCTGTCGTGCGAATGTCGGGAAAGGTGATGGGAAAGCTGCTCGGTCACGAGCCGGTGCGCTTCTAGTACCAGCCGGTGCAGAACACCTTGACTGCGAATCCGTCCCAGACCTCGGCGCACGCGCGCATGACCCTTCTGTTGTCGTTGTATGCCCGCGTGATCCCTGCGGTGCCGTTCAGCTGGGTGATGCCCAGCTGGGTCCAGATGCCCGCGTTGGCCTGGGCGATGTTGGCCGCGCGGTCGACCCACAGGGGGTCGCCGGAGTTGGCGTTGCCCAGATAACCCCAGGCACAGGTGTTGGAGCTGTACCACAGCTCGATGCGCCTGCCGAAGACGGGGGTGGTGACCGACTTCACGACCTTCTGGTCGGGGAACCCGGAGGGGGTGGAGCCGTCCGTGCAGCCGATGGCGGTTTCCGTCGCGGACGCCGCCGACGCCGTGGCGAACGAGCCGAACAGTGCGGCGACGGCCAGGGCGGCGGCCGTCGCGGTGCGGATGAATTTCACGAAGTAGTTCCCCTCTACAGGATGGGGGCATTCGGGGACAGGTGTCCCGAGTGGCGTGGCAGGGCTCGGCGACCCCTTTCGCGGATGCGCGGAAAAGGGGTCGGCCGGATGTCTTCCTGGCTACTGCCGGAGAAGTGAGGAGCGCGGTTGGCGGCTAGCTCGCCCCGACGCCTTCGCGGAATGTCATCGAATCCCCCCGGACTCGCCCGGTCTGGCGCCGGGAACACACGGACACTAACCGACGTCCGGTGCCCGGCACAATGTCCTCCGAATGGAGTAGTCGGGTATTTCTGGGGCATTCGGTGAACGCTGGGACAGCGTTTTCGTTGAGTCAATCGGGCATTCTTCGCGGTCGGGACCTCGCACCCGGTGTCCTGGGGCGCCACGACCGCGGACATCACGCGAGCGGCACCGCCGTCGATCACCGGAACGGGCGCGGACACGTGGGCGGTCGAGTCGGTGGAGCCGGGACCACGTCGTGGGCGGGCGTCCCGTGCCGTTGCCTCGATCGGGGGCGGCGGGGTCGGGTCGGCCGGGTGGGGGCGTGCCGGTCGCTACGGTGGTGGCCTCGGCGATCGGGGTCGTGCCATGGTGAGGTTGGACCGCTTGGTCAACGTGCTGGGCGGCTACGGGGTGCGGCTGTGCTGCTGCCCGGTGCCCAGGTCGGCCGCGCTGCGCGACGTCGTCGTGCACGACCCGGCCGACGACCGGCCGGTCACCGGTGACGTGTTCCTCGCCCTGGGTGCCGAGTCCGTCGACGACGCGGTCAAGTGGGCCGCGCGGGCGCGGGCGGTGTGCGTGCTGGTGCGCGGGGACGCTGCCGTCGAGCGGGACGCGGCGGTGCTGGGCGAGTCGGCCGGTGTCGCGGTGCTGGTCGTCGACCCGGCCGTGTCGCTGACCGAACTGGCCGGCGTGGTCTACGGCCTCGTGCTCGAAGGGCGGGAGACCGAGTCCGGACGCGGGCCGACCGACCTGTTCGCCCTCGCCGACAGCCTGGCCGACGCGGTGGGCGGCGCCGTGGTGATCGAGGACCGGTCCGCCCGGGTGCTCGCGTACTCGTCACCGCAGCACGACGTCGACCCGGCCCGGGCCGACACGATCCTGCACCGCCGGGTGCCCGAGTGGTTGGGTGTCCTGTTGGACGGACGCGGGGTGGCCGCGCACCTTTCCTCCTCCGACGAGCCCCTGTTCGTGGCGGCCGAACCCGATTCCGGGTTGTCCGCCGGCCGGATGGTCGTGGCCGTGCGGTCCGGGCGGGAGCTGCTCGGATCGGTGTGGGTCGCCTGCGCCGCGCCGCTGGCGGGCGGCCGGCGGTCGGCGTTGGCGGACGGCGCGCGGACGGTCGCGTTGCACCTGCTGCGCTCGCGGGCGAGTGCCGACCTCGAACGCCAGGTGGAGTCCGACCTCGTGATCCGGCTCGTCGAGGGCACGGCCGACGCCGCGACCGTGGTCAGCCGGCTCGGTCTGGTCGGCGGCGCGCTGCGGGCGATCGCGGTCCGCCCGCACGGCGTCGACGAGCGGCAGGCCGCGCTGCTGCTCGCCTTCGACCGGGCCACGACCGGGTTCGGGTGGTCCAGGCCCGGCCGCAGCGCCCTGGTCGGCAGCACGCTCTACACGGTCCTGCCCGGTGACGACGTGGCGTCGGCCCGCGCGTGGGTGACCGCCTTGCGCACCGGGCTGCCGTTCCCGGTGGTCGCGGGGATCGGGGGCGTGGCGTCGGCCGCCGACCTGCCCGCCGGCCGCCAGGAGGCCGACGAGTGCCTCGCGCTGCACGAGGCCGGGCTGACCGTCGAGCCGCCCGCCTACGACGAGTCGTGGGACGACATCCTGCTGCAACGGCTGCGTGCCGCCGCGCGCGTCGGTCGCACGCCCGCGCGCGGACCGGTCGTCGAGCTGCGGGCCCACGACCGGCAGCACGGCACGCACTACGCGGCCACGTTGCGTGCCTGGCTGGAAGCGCAGGGCGATCCGGCCGTCGCCGGTGAACGGCTCGGCGTGCACCAGAACACCGTTCGCAACCGGCTGCGGCGGATGGCCGAGGTGACCACCCTCGACCTGGACGACGCCCGCAAGCGGCTGGCGATGGTCATCGCGCTGGCCGTCGCCGACGACCCTGTGGCGAACCGACAGCCCGGACCGTCGGGTTTGTAGCCGACGGACAACCGCCCGCGCGCCCTGCCGGCACATCCTGGGACCACCAGCGACAGCACGTGCGGAGGCGGCCATGATCGACGAGTCGAAGGCGGTCGTGTCGGTCCTCGGCGACGACGAGCGGGCCGAACTCGACTGGCTGCGCGCGGAGAACGCCTTCCTGCGCGCCCAGTGCGACGCGCTCGTCTCCATCGCGGGCGGCTACGCCCGCGACATGGAGGTCCTCCTGCGCCGCACGTCCCGTCGCTGATCCCCACCGGACCACTTCCCGGTCCCGCTCGGGCCGCGCGCCGAACTCACCGGTCCGTGCGGGTTCCGTGCCGTCAGGGCGGGAGAGACCCCACCCCAGTCCCGCCCTGACGGCACGACTTCTCCCCCGAGTGGTAGAGATCCGGCGTCCGTGTCGGACGGCGGAACGGGCGTACCCGGACCCACGTCGGACGGACGGCCGAAATCCGACCGTGGGAAAGGTGATCCGGTGACGACGGAGTACGACGACGCGATGATCGCGGCGGGTGGTGTGGTGCCCGGCACGGCCGAGGGCGGTGCGGACGATCGGGCCACGATCACCGCGCGGCACTACACCCACCTCGGGCTCGACGAGCGCACCGTGGTGCGGCTGGTGCCCGAGATCCTGGGTCGGGCCGAGGACCTGACCTGCGGCTACCTCGGGTTCGCCGCGCCGCTGCGCGTCGTGCCCGTCGGCGTGGGCAAACGAGGCGCGCTCGGCTTCCCGGCCTGGGCGCTGGTCCACGACCCGGCCAACGCCCATCACGCGCTCTCGCTGGTCAAGGACGTGGAACGCATCGCCCGCACGGCCCGGACCCGTGCGGGCGCCGCACGCGACGGGTTCACCACGCTCGGCCGGTCGCTGGAGAAGTCCGCGCCGCACTTCCTGCCCACCTTCTACGAGGAGGCCGGGCGGGTCTTCCTGCGCAACGGCAACACCACGTACGCGGCGACCATGTTCGGCAAGGCACGCGAAGCCGAGCAGACCCACAGCCTCGACGTGGACCCCGAGCGCATCCGGGACGTGTTCCTGGAGTTCGCCTTCGCGGGCGCGTTGACCGCCAAGGCGTTGACCGGCTACGCGCGCACGCTGGCCGAACGCCACGACCCGGAACGGGCCTACGAGCTGTTCGTGACCTTGTGCGTGCAGCGCACGCTCGGCGGGCTGCCCCCGTACGCCGGCATGGCCGAGGACCTGCGCCGGTTGGCGAAGGCAGCCAAGCGCGACCTCGCGGTCGAGGACGAACGCGTGTTGCGGGCGGTGCTCGGCAGCTCCACCCTGTCCCGCACCGGCATCGGGTTCTGGAAGTCCTATCGCGACGCCCTCGTGAAGATCACGGCCGCCGACGTCGAGGTGCGTCGGAGCCTGCTCACGTTCGTGCCCGCCTCCGTCACCAGGTCGGACGACTGGCTGCGGCTGCTGGAGGACACCGGTGCCGTCCGTGAACTCCACGAGCACGCCGACGTGGTCGACCCGGCCGGGTGGCTGTCGCGGGTGATCCAGACGCGCGACTTCGGCTGGGAGACCCACGACCGGTCCACCGTGCTGCTCGCCCTGGCCGACCGCCTGGGTCCGGTGCTGGTCGCGCAGGGCACGCCGGTGAAGATGTTCACCGGGTGGCGGTTCACCGAGTTCGACCTGCTCGACGTGCTGTGCGCGCACGGCGTGCCCATGGCGCCGGCCGAGGACGTCGACTTCCACCTGGAGGACTGGCTCAGGGACACCACGCCCGGACGCCGGGACCTGGTCGCGGTGGCGGCTTCCGCCTTCGGCCCGAACCTGGGCGAGGGCGTGGTCGACCACCTGCGGGCCAATTCGGGTAAGCACGACCTGGCCCGACCGGAGGCCGTGGCCGAAATGGTCGCCGTGCCGGGACTGCGCACCGCGTTGCGCGACTGGATCGACCGGCACGCGCTGCGCACCGACCTGGGGTTGCCGGGCCTTCGGGCGCGGGTGAAGGCGCTGAAGGCGGTGCGCACGCCCGAGGCGTTCGCCGACGTCCCCGCCGCGGCCGAGGCCGTGGCCGCGACCGACGTCGCGGGCGTGCTGCACGCGACGTTGCGCGGTGGCCTGTTCGACGAGCTGGGCTGGGCGGCGTTGGAGGACACCGTCGGCGAGGCGAGGGCTCGGATCTGCGGCGAGGGCTGGCCCGCGCTCGTGGTGCGACGCGGCTCGAGGTTCTCCGTGGTCGGGCCGGACGGCCTGCTCGCCGAGCACGGCTCGCGCATCCCGGCGGACGACCACAGCCCCTGGGCGTTCGACCCGGCCGCGTCGTGGATCTCCGGGACGCTGCTCGTGCGCTGGCTCGGTCGTGAGCGGGAACACGCGTACTGGAGCGACGCGCCCGAGACGATCTTCGACCCGGGCAGCGAACTGAACCACTGGCGGGGGCACGGTGATCCGCTGCCGTCGATCGGGACCGCCGACGGGCGGTTCACCGGACGGCGGGCCGTGCGTCCCGGCGACACCGAGGTCCCTTTGCCCGAACCCGCTTACAGCGACGGGACCACGTGGTGGACCGCGATGCACGCGGACGACGGCTACACCTGGCGCGAGGTCGACCCGACGACCGGCGCCCTCGGCCCGTCGAGCGTGCCCGACTTCCTGCGCGGCACCGACCTGGAATCGGGTTACCTGCGGCCGGCGGTCTCCTCCACCCGGGCGAGCCCGCTCGGGGCGGCCGACGGCCTGCACGGCTGGCGCGTCCGGGTCGACCCGGACGGGACGCGGTACGGCGAGGGAGTGGACGGTCGGGGGTTCGCCACGTCCGCGGGCACGCCGCTCGGCGTGTTGAGCCTGCCCGGCGCCGAGCTGCGGGTGGTCGACACCGACCCGGACGACGATTCGGACGACGACGGCGACCGCGCCGACGTGCTGCTGCTGTCCGGGGACGTGGTCGTCGCGCGGATCACCCCCGGGAAGCGGACGCCGCGTGACGCCGCCGGCACGCCGCTCGTGCCGCCGGTCGGGTGGTGGCACGCGTTGCGGCCCCGCGACGAGGCCGGGTCCGCCGCGCTGCGGGCCGTGACCCGTGAGGCGGTCGAACGGATGCTGGCCGCCGCTGCCGTCGAGGCCGCCGAGAAGCGCAACCGGGGCAAGCGGTTGGCGGCCCTGGTGCAGGGCGAGACGGACGACCTGTCGCGTGCCGTCGCGGCCGAACTGCCCGGTCTGACCAATGTCGGCCTGCTCGCCGGGGTGGTCGACGTGGTGCGCACGGCCGCCCGGATCGCGCGCGTCCACGGCACCTACGCCGAGGTCGCGGTGAAGGCGCGTGAGGTCGCCGTCGCCGAGCCGGTCGCCGTCGCCACCCCGAAGTTCGACCTGTACACCGCGTTGTCGTGGTTCGACGAGCGGCCGGAGGCGGAGCCGAACGGGCTGTCCACGTTGCTGGCCGTGCTCTGCGGCGACGTCCCCGCGGCGCCGGTGGAACTGCCCGAGTCGGGCGTGGACGGGTGGTACCGGTGGTTGCCGCACCTGTCCGCGCTCGCCCACCGGGCGGCTTCCCCGCTGGTGGGCGACCGCGACCGGGACGCGCTCGTGGACGTGCTGGACCTGTTCGTCCGGCACGGGATCGCCGGGCCGGGCTGGCGCACGGTCGTGGTCCGGGTGCCCAAGTTCGCGGACAAGGTGATCGACCGCCTCCTGCCGTTGGATGACGGGTTGGTGGCGCTGCTCGACCACCGGTCCGCGAGCCGGCGCGAGTACGCGGGCGTCGCGTTCGCGCGCGGGGAGTTGGTGCTGCCCCCCAAGTGGGAGCTGGTGACCGATTCGCCCGTCGACCCGGTGTTCGGCCTGACGGCGATCCCGGAGTTCCTGACCACCCTCGCCGAACGCGGTCCCGCGCCCTGGCGCCCGGAGGCCGCGTCGGCGTTGTCCGCGCGCACCGGGCTGTCCCGCGCCGCGGCGACCGTGGTGCTGGCGGGCATGCCCGGCGTCGACGGCTGGGCCACGGCCTACCTGACCCCCGCCGAACGCGGCGTGCTCGGGCTGTCGGCCGCCGAGGCACGGGTCGGGCGCGACCGGTGCCGTGAGATCGACATCCGGGTGCGTCGGCGACTGCTGGCGACCGACCCGCGCGGGCTGTGGACGACCGGGCCGGACGTGGCGGCGATCGCGGCGGTGTGGAACGAGGAGGTGGGCGTGCGCACGCCGGTGCCGGACGAGGTGCTGGTCGCGGCGACGGCGCAGCTCCCGTTCCACAAGGCCACCAAGCTGGTGGCCGACGTGGTCGACTCCGGGACCACGCGGTGGCTGACCACCGACGGGCGGTACCGGTTCGGCGACGACACCTCGTTGGTGGCACGGGAGAAGGGCGCGTTCGAGCCCGACCACATCGAGTCGGTCACGCAGACGGTCGCCTGGCTGGCGTACAACCTGCCGGTGGGGTCGCCGCTGCGGCCGAGGCTGGTGGCCGCGTTGGCGGCGGCCCGCGACCGCGTGCGACACCCGGAGTTCGTGGTGACGCTCGCGGACTGGGTCAGCGTGCGCAGGATCCAGGGACTGTTGGGCGTCACCCTGTCCGAGCCCCTGGTCGAGCACCGGGGGTGGATCGTGGTGGTCCGGGTCGACGACGAGGACTGCGAACTGCACATCCGGCCGGGCCTGATGGGGCCGGGCGACCGCGAGCTGCTCGTGGGGCTGGCGGCGATCACCGACTCCGAGGACCTCGTGCGATCGCTGCACGACCTCCTCTCGCCGGGCCTCGACGCCGCCTGCGTCCCGGCGTTCGACGGCGATCCCCTGGCGTACCAACAGGTTCCGCCCGCGCCGTTGGTCGCCGAGGTCGCGTCTACGCTGGGCCTGGCCGAGGACGCCGCCACCCTGTACCTGCAACTGCTCGCCCTGCCCGACCCGGCGGACGCGAACGTGGCCCGGTGGACCGGCTGGAAGCCCGCACGGCTGAAGGCCGCGCGGACGGCGTTGGCCGGTACGGACCTGGTGGTGAGCGCCAAGCGGGCGCGGGCCGGGCGGTCGCTGTTCCTGCCGGGCGAGTGGTTGCCGCTGTCGAGCCCCTACCTGCCGGTGGAGTCGTGGAAGGCGTCGATGCTGCCGATCGTCGACGGCCGGCCCGAGTCGGTCCTGGTGCCGATCGAGCCGGTGGCCGACCTGTTCGCCCGTGCGTGGCAACGGGTTCGCGAGGGTGACGCACCGGCCTACGAACGCCTGACGACCCGTTGAGCGGTGGGCGCCGTGACCGGATCAGGTCACGGCGCCCGCGGTCAGGGCGTCGATCAGCGCGCCCTGCCAGTAGGCGCGGTCGTGACCGGCGTTGTACTCGTGGACCGACGTGGTGTGCCCCTGGTCGGCGAGGGTGGCGGCCAGGGCGCGGGTGATCGGCGGCATGCCCCACTCCTGGGTGCCCACCTGGAACAGGAAGCGCAGGGGCGGTGCGGGGCGAGGGGAGAAATCGGGCCACCAGAAGGAACCCGACTGCGCGATCACCGTGCCGAAGCGGTCGGGGTGGCGCAGCGCGGCGTGGACGGCGGCCAGTCCGCCGAAGCTCTGCCCCGCGATGGTCACGCGGGAGTCCGCCGCAGGACTGTCCACAGTGATTTTGTCCACTGTGGACCGGACGAAGTCGGCGTAGTCCGGGTCTCCGGTCAGGTGCCGCTCGCGTGCGCCCGAGGTCCCGATCAGCAGGGTGGTGAGTCGCGGCAGCGCGCCCTGGACGATCAGGGCGTCGAGGGTGGGCGCGATCGGGTGCTCCTCGGCCCACATGTCACCGTCGAGGAGCACCAGCACCGGACCGACCGGGCGCGGCGGGCCGTGGACCCAGACCGGGTGCGGGGTGTCGAGCCGGTGCGGGTCGGGCGGCGGACCGTCGACCCAGCGTCGTGGCGGTGCCTCGTCCAGCTCGGCGATCGACACGGTCCGGCCGGTGTGGTGGAAGCGCAGGGGAGTGCGGTTGAACGGGTCGGGCCGCGCGGCGCGCAGCATGGTCCGGCGGTCCGGCAACGGCCCGTCGTGGGTGCTGAACGTGTAGGAGCAGCGCCAGTCCGCGCGCAGGCGGTAGGTGGCGTGCCGCACGTCGGTGCCCGGGGTCCTGGTCAGGGTGAACTTGTCCAGGGCCGAGTAGTCGGTGAACTTGTTCGCGTGCAGCACGACGGTGTCGGCCCGGTCGTCGAAGTGGACGAACGTGACCGCCCGGTGGCGCGGGTCGCCGAGCGGGTCCGGGTCGACCAGGGGTGTGCCCCGGCGTCCGACCTCGGCGCGCAGCGTCGACGGGTCCGGGCCGTGCAGGCGGGTCACCGGCTCCGACCTGGGGAAGTCCGGGCGGCGGGGCATGGGGTGAGCCTCGCACGGGCGGGGTCGGGCGCGGCGTCCGACCCCGCCCGCCGGGTCAGACTCTCCGGGCGACGAAGACGAACTCCCGGCCGGGTCGGTCGGGTGCGTCGCGGACGTCCAGGACGAGAAAGCCCTCGGTGGCAAGGCTTTCCTCCAGCTCCGGGCGGTCGCGGAAGCGGAGGGTCGAGGGGGAGGTGATCTCGAAGCCGTCCTCGGCGAAGCGGTAGGTGTGGGTGAACGACACCAGCGGCAGGCTGACGTCCGTCACCTCCACGAACTGCTCGACCCGACCGACGCCCGGGATGTCGAGCGCGAAGTCCCGGCGACCCCCGCCCCAGTCCTCCCACGCCCGACGCCGCGGGCGGCGGGTCTCGAACACGAAGTGGCCGCCCGGCCGCAGCGCGGCGTGGATGCCGCGCAGCGTCCGGAGCCACTCGTCGTCGGTGAGGAAGACCTGGGCGACGTTCCCGGTCATCGTCGCCAGGTCGACGGCCATCGCGGGCAGGGTCGTCGCGTCGCCGTCGAGCCACGTGACGTCCCCGGCGCCGGGCTTGGCCCTGGCGATCTCCAAGGAGGCCGAGGACGGGTCTACGCCGGTCACCGCCCGTCCGCGCG
This sequence comes from Saccharothrix violaceirubra, assembly GCF_014203755.1. Lineage (NCBI taxonomy): Bacteria > Bacillati > Actinomycetota > Actinomycetes > Pseudonocardiales > Pseudonocardiaceae > Saccharothrix > Saccharothrix violaceirubra. The sequence continues at coordinate 4,164,369 of NZ_JACHJS010000001.1, read as the reverse complement.
CCGCGAGCAGGATCGCGAGGTTGCCGGTGCCGCAGCCGACGTCGAGCACGGTCTTGGCGCCCAGTTCGTCGGCCAGGGCCAGGTAGGCCGCGAGGTCGTCGCGTTCGCCGTCGAAGTCGTCGTAGATCCGTGCCAGGCGGGGGTGGTCGAAGATCTCGTCGGGCATCCGCCGACCGTAGCGGGCCGGGCGGCGGGGACGCGCTCCGATTACGCCCGCGGCGTCAGGCTTCCGGTGAGAACAGGGTTTCGTGGGCGCGGACCCACTGGTCGTAGGTGCGTGGCGGGTGGCCGGTCACCTGCTCGACGGTGGGCAGCGGCGTGTACGCGACCTCGGGCGGGGTGGTGCGCATGGCCAGGAAGAACTCGATGTCCTCGTCGCCGTGGCCCTGCGCGCGCCAGCGTGCCACGATCTCGTCGCGACCCAGCTCGACGAAGGGGATGTCGCGGCCGAGCACCGCCGCGATCGCCGCCAGCCGGTCCCGTGCGGTCAGCGCCTCCGGGCCGGTCAGCCAGTACTCCTTTCCCGCGTGTCCGTCGGTGGTGAGCACGGTCGCGGCCACGGAGGCGATGTCCGCCTCGTGGACCATCGCGCTCTTCACGTCGGCGAACCCGTCGACGATCTGCCCGGTCTCCCTGATCTGGGTGGCCCACTCCAGGGAGTTGCTCATGAACTCGACCGGGCTGAGGAACGTGTGGTCCCAGTCCGCGGCGGCGACGGCCCGGTCCAGCCCGGTGGTTTCCGCCTCGCCCTTGAGCACCGTCACCTTGCGCACACCGGCTTTCGTCGCCAGGGCAACGAGTTCCGGGCCGTTGCGCAGCGGTGCGTGGTCGCCGCCGAACCCGATCAGGTGCGCGGCCGTGACCCCGGCGAACACCTCGACCAGCGACGCCGTGTCCGTCAGATCCCCCCGCGCCACCTCGGCGCCGACCGGCAGCCCCGCGCGTGCGGGGTCCCGGGTGAGCGCGCGTACCCGGTGCCCCTCGGCGAGCAGTCGCTCGACCAGCGGCCGGCCGACGTTGCCGGTCGCACCGCACACCAGAACGGTTGTGGCTTCTCCTGTCGTCATGTGTCCGACGCTAGAGCCGATCGCGGACACCCCCCGGCCGCGATCGTCGGCCGGGCGGAGAAATTCCCGACCGGGTGCGAAGCCCGTAGTGGAGGGTTCGGGCGATCGAGGACAGTGGCCGGCCGCGATCGGTGTGAGGATGGCGGTGTGGGTGACAACTCGGCCCGGCTGCTCCGGTTGCTCGCGCTGCTCCAGGCGCGGCAGGAATGGGGTGGGCCGGATCTCGCGGAGCGGCTGGAAGTCAGTGCGCGCACGGTGCGTCGGGATGTCGAGCGGTTGCGGGAGTCGGGATATCCGGTCGACTCGGTCGGTGGTGTGGGTGGCGGCTACCGGCTCGGGATCGGGGGTGCGTTGCCGCCCCTGTTGTTGGACGACGACGAGGCAGTGGCCCTCGCGGTCGGGTTGCGGACGACCGTCGCGCTGACCGGGATCGCGGAGACTTCCGTGCGGGCCTTGGCCAAGCTCGACCGGATCCTGCCCTCGCGGTCGCGGCACCGGGTCGACGCGGTCGCCGCCGCCGTCGTCGCCACGCCCGCCTCCGGTGCCGCCGTGGACACGGCGACGTTGACCGCGATCGCCTCCGCCGTGCGCGACCACCACCGGTTGCGGTTCGACTACGTGGACGGCGGTGGGCGGTCCGCCGTCCGGGAGGTGGAGCCCTATCGGTTGGTGCACAACGGACGCCGCTGGTACCTGTTCGCGTGGGACGTCGGGCGTCGCGACTGGCGTACCTTCCGGGCGGACCGGGTGCGGCCACGCGTTCCCGCCGGGCCGGCTTTCCGTCCACGCGACCTGCCCGCCGACGACGTGGCGAAGTACCTGGTGCACGGGCTGACCACGGCCCGCCACCGACATCGGGCCGTGTTCCTGCTGCACGCCTCGGCGCACGACGTGGCCGAGGTCGTGCCCGCCACCGTCGGCCTGGTGGAACCGGTCGACGGCCGCACGTGCACGTTGTCCCTCGGTTCGGACGAGCCCGACCCGCTCCTGGCCTGGGTCGCGTCGTTCGGGTTCGACTTCGAGGTCCGCGAGCCCCCGGAGCTGGTGGCGCGACTGCGTTCGTTGACGGATCGCCTGAAGCGGGCGGTCGAACGCGCCGATCGGAGTCCACAGTAGACGGTGGTGGTCCGTCCGTTCGCGCGGGGACGGCCGCGCTCGGCCGAATGGACGAGTGCGGTGGGAGATCGACAGCACGTTGACAACCTCCCGTCCCGTGCCCCAGGCTTGTGGTGCGGAGGGGAGTACCCACCCGGCTCGTGGTCGTCATTACGGTCGCTCGACAGCGACTCGGTCACGGCGTCACCGGACACCCGGTGGCAGGGGAGACCTCCGGTTCTCGGACCGGAGGAAGTGCCATGCGCGCCACCATCGTCGTCATCGCCGCGTTCGCCGCCATCACCACGCTCGGTGCGTGCGGCTCGATCGCGGAGACCGCCTCGTCGGTCGCGAACACCGCCACGACCGTGCAGGTCTGCGCCGACGCGTTGTCGCAGGTGTCGATCCCGCTGGACGTGTCCTCGCCGCAGCGGGCCGTCGACCAGGCGCACCAGGCCGCGACCGAGCTGTCCGCGCTGGCCGCCAAGGCCGCCGACACCACGATCAACGAGGCGATCGCCGCGCTGGCCCGCACCATGACCTCGGTGACGGTCGACGACCTCGTGGGCCGCCCGGCCCAGTGGCTCGCCGACCAGGCCGGGCAGGTCGCCACGCTGACCGGCGCCTGTTCGTGAGCGACGCCGTGGTCCGGCCGGACCACGGCGTCGACGGGCACTACAGCGTGCAGTTCTTCCGGGTGCCGGTGTCGATCTTCCGGCCGGTGAACTCCTCGACGATCGCGATGTTCTCCGGCGCGTAGTTCGTCGCGGTGATCTTGTCGGCGTTGGGACCGCCGATCCGGCCGGTGTACGGCGCCGACTTCTCCAGCCAGTACGCCGTGCGCAGGAACTGGGTGAGGACGAGTTCGCGCAGCTTCGGCTCGTTCTTGATCTTCGCCCAGTAGTCGGCGTGCCGGTCCTTGGCCACACGCAGGTACAGCAGCAGGTAGCGCAGGTTCGTCGCGGCGATGTCCCGCGCGTTGCTCGCGCCCACGCCCTTGATGTACTCCTGCACCACGGTCACGGCCGGCAGGCCGGTGAGCCCGGCGTTCAGCTCGGCGAGGATGCCCTGGAGGTGGTACTCGCCCTGCGTGCGGTCACGCAGGTAGATCCCGTCCATGGAGTCGCTGAACTTGTCCTTGATCAGCGGGATGATCTCCTTGCGCGCGAACCCGTCGTGCAGGGGGACGGTCGTCGCCTGGCGCGTCGCGTCGATCCACGCGGCGGTGTGCACGTTCCACCGCGTCCGCGACCCGTCGAGGTCCCACATGTGGGTCTCCTCGTGGATCGCGACCATCATCGACTCGGCGAACGCCTCGAAGTTCTCCTTGCGCACGAACTGGTTCCAGTACTTGTCGTTGACCTGGGCCTTGGCCAACGCCTCGCCGCTGGGCCACCGCCGCTTGTACATGGCCTGGAGCGTCTGCATCCAGTTCGCCGACGTGAACGACGACTTCAGGTCGGCGATGCCCGCCGTGGGAGTTGACGTTTCCTCATAGCAGTACGGTGCCGCGGCGGTCGCGGCCGACGCGCCGGTGACGGCCGCCGATCCGAGTGCCAGGGACAGCACCACGGTCATCACGCGCAGGGTGCGTGCTCGACTCACAGGGACCTCGATTCGCGGGTGGCCGTGACCGGGCGGCAGGGGCGGTCGCGGCGTTCCTAGTCGTCCGGACGGTACCAACGGGCGTCCCCGGTCATGCCATTACACTTCGCCATAACACCGGCACTGTCCGCTATGGACGGTTGAACGCGTCCTCGATCGCCGTGTGCAGCTCCTGTTCCCCCAAGCCGGCGCGGCGGGCGGCCTCGACGAGCGCGCGCACGTGCTCGGCGACGGCCAGGCGCGGACCGTCGGCGGCGTCGGTGAGCACGGCGGCCCGACCCCGGCGCAGGTCGACCAGGCCCTCGTCGCGCAACCGCTGGTAGCCGCGCAGCACGGTGTGCAGGTTCACGCCCAGCGCGGCGGCCACCTCGCGCGCCGGTGGCAGGCGGTCGCCGGGCGAGAGTTCGCCGCGCACGGCCGCGCCCCGCACCGACGCCGCGATCTGGTCGGCCAGCGGGACGTTCGCGGTGGGGTCGATGGTGATCAGCACGGGTCGTCCTCGGGCGTCCGGAGGCGGTCCAGGCAGGTGTTGACCAACGCCGCCGCCGTCGTCGCGTCGTCGACGGTGAGTACGCAGTCCCGCCGGTCGGCCAGGCGCAGCCGCAGGACCGGCCCGGTCGAGCGGGACCGCCAGCCGAACACGGGGCCGTCCGCGACCAGGCCGTAGTCGGCCAGGGGTGACGAATACTCGACGTACGCCTGCTCGATGTGCCGCAACGGCAGCGCGAGCACCGTCCGGCGCAGCAGTGGCTGCGTGACCGTCACACCCTGGTCGCCGACGCGCACCGCCACCCTGGACTGGAGCGCGGCCCCGATCGCGGCGGCCACGCCCAGCACGCCGACCACGCCGAGTCCCGGGGTGGCCAGGGCCGCCGCCGCGGCGACCGCGAGCAGGGCCGTCGTGGCGAACACGTACGGCGTGTACGCCGTCCGGTACCACATCGCGCGTTGTCCGCCGCGCAACGTCAGGCGCGGTGCGTCAGGAGTGGGTCCGGACGTGGCGTCGACGGGCGCGGGGTCGCGGCCGGTGAGCACCCAGCCGCACACGGCCGCCGCCGCGACGATCCACGGATTCCCCTGGACCACGGCCGCGCCCGCCGCCCACGTGAACGGCGCCGGCCAGCGCGTGCCGACCGGTGAGCGGCGGTGGCGGTGCAGCCAGGCCGCCACCGCGAGCGCTCCGACGGCCAGCCAGGCGGCGGTCACCGCAGCCTTCACCGCGGCCTTCACCGGCGTGGCCTCCTGGGCGACCGCCGCGATGACGAGCGGGACCAGCGCGACCACGACCCGCCAGGCGTAGCGGCTCATTCGACACCTCCCAAGTGTTTGCATAATGATAGAACAATGAGGCTACTTCTGGTGCTCGCGATCCTGACCGCGACAGTGGCGCCCGCCCGACCCGGCCCGGAGGTCACGACGGACGGCGGCACGGTCCGCGGCTCGCGCACGGGCCAGGTCGAAAGCTATCGGGGCATCCCGTACGCACAGGCACCCGTCGGAGCACTGAGGTGGCACCCGCCGTTGCCCGCCCGGCCGTGGTCGGGAGTACGGGACGCGACGGCCTCCGGCTCCCCGTGCGCGCAGACCATCCTGCCGACCGGCTCGGCCGAAGACTGCCTCTACCTGGACGTGACGACGCCGCGCGGCACCGGACGCCCGGTCCTGGTGTGGCTGCACGGCGGCGGCAACACCATGGGCAGCGGCGCCGACATCGACCCCGCCCGCCTGGCGGCCCGCGGCGTCGTGGTCGTGACGATCAACTACCGGCTGGGCGTGTTCGGGTTCTTCGGACACCCCGGACTGGCGGGCTCGGGCACGTTCGGGCTCCAGGACCAGCAGGCCGCGCTGCGGTGGGTACGGGCGAACGCGGCGGCGTTCGGCGGCGACCCGCGCGTGGTGACCCTGGCCGGCCAGTCGGCCGGCGCCGTGGACGTGTGCGGGCAGCTCACCTCGCCGGGCGCGGCCGGGCTGTTCCACCGGGTGATCATGCAGAGTGGATCGTGCCGGACCGGGCAGCCGACCTACGGTGCCGACGGCGAGGTCCGGGTCGGCGTCGGCGGGTTCTGGGCACCGGTCGCCGACCGCGAGCGGTCCGGCGCGGCGGTGGCCGCGGAACTCGGGTGCGGCGACGTGGACTGCCTGCGTGGACGGTCGACCGAGGAGCTGCTGCGCCACGAGGCGGGCTTCGGTCCGGCCTACGGGACGCCGACGTTGCCCGAGAACCCGGTCACGGCCGTGGCCGCCGGACGGGTGCACCGCGTGCCCGTGCTGTCCGGCAACACCCGTGACGAAGCACGCCTGACCACCATGTACGCCGAACTCCCCCTCGGTCGGACGCTGACCGCGCAGGAGTACGCCGAGGCGTTGCGCGTGGCGTTCGGCGCGGACCGGGCGGCGGCCGTGCTGCGCGAGTACCCGGCCGGCGCCGACGCCGGTGCCGCGTTGTCGGCGCTGGACACCGACCGGGTGTTCGCGTGCCCGCAGCTGCGCACCGGACGCGACCTGGCCCGGTTCACGCCGGTGCACGCCTACGAGTTCGCCGACCCGGACGCGCCCACGTCGAGCATGTACTTCGGGCAGCGGCCGGCGGGGGCGTCGCACGGCTCGGAACTGGCGTACGTGTTCGACCTGCGCGTCGGCCCCTACGCCGGCCTCACGCCGACCTCGCTCACGCCCCGGCAACGGGCGCTGTCCGACACCATGATCGACAACTGGGCGGGGTTCGTGCGCACGGGCACGGTGCCGTGGCGGTCGGTGCGCTCGTACGCGCCGGACCGGATCGGGTCGGTGGACGGCTGGACCGCACACCGGTGTTCGTTCTGGTCGGACTAGCCGAGGTACTCGCGCAACGCCTCGATGTCGTGCGGGACGCCGTGACCCGCGAGCAGGGTGACGAAGTTGCCGAACCGACGGCCGCCGAGCAGCCACACGGCCGGCGTGGCGGCGAGGACCTCCAGCAGCCGGCGGCGGCCGTCGGGGTCGTCCTCCGTGCGGCGCAGCGCCTCGCCGACGACCGGCAACGCCTCGACACCCGAGACGTGCGGCACGCGGGCCAGCAGGGCGTCGAGCACCTCGGCCCGTTCGGGCAGGGCCGACGCGGCGAGCCCGGCCAGGTCGCCGCCGAGGAACGGGATCCGGTCGTCGCCCTGGTCGGCGCTCCCGGCCCAGCGCAGCAGTTCCGGGACGTCCCGGGTGGCGATCGCCCGGCCCCAGCGCACGAGGCGGCGGTCGTCGGCGACCGGCGTGCCGCCGAGTAGACCGGTCGCCACGACGGCCGTCGCGGCGGCGATCTCGTCGGGGTCGAGCGGTCCGGTCAACGCCGCGACACTGCCCTCGGCCTCCTCGGGGAACCAGGCCAGGGCGTACGCGGCCTGGCACCGGACGCCCGGGTCCGGGTCGGCCAGCAGCGTGCGGAACAGGGGGACGCCCGCCTTCACGGCGTCGTAGGCGGCGACCGTGACGTGGGCGAACAGCCGGTCCTGGTCGTCCTCGGGCAGCGATTCCCTGTGCTCGAAGAAGTCGGCGTCCGGCAGCAGGGCGGCGCCGCCCGCCGCCGCCCGTCGGTACTCGGCGATCGGCACGGTGCCCGGCAGATGGGACTCGTCGTAGCCGATCGCGATCGCCGTCAGCAGCCCCAGCAGGACCTCGCGGTCCGGGGTGTCCGGCGCGGCCACCAGTTCCAGCAGGAACGGGACGGCGTGCGCCGACGCCGGGAACCGGGTGCCCTGGTGGAAGACGTTGCCGTACAACGCCGACACCGCACGTCCGCGTTCGTCCGCGTCCGGTGAGCGCAACGCCCGCAGTTGGCCGGGCACGTCGTCGGCCGGGCCGTAGGCGTGGTCCAGGGAAGACCAGGGCACTTCGTCGAGTCTGTCGAGCACGGTCACATCCTGCACGATCGTCCTTCCCGGACACGTACGATCCGGGCTCCGACGAGGGGGCACATGGACGACAAGGCGCAGCCGCCGGCCTGGGCGGTGTGGGTGGCCCGGGTGATCGCGGTCGCGATCGTGGTCCCGGCGCGGCTCGCGTGGGAGGGGATCAAGGCCGTCGGCCGCGGCATCCGGTTCGTCCTGCGGCCGGTCGGTGCCGGGCTGGGCCGGCTCGGCGCCGCGGTGTCCGAGTACGTGCTGAGGCCGATCGGACGGGTCCTGGTGCCGGTCGGCCGTGGAATCCGGTTCGTCCTGGTCAGGTTCGGCCGCGGTCTCCGGTTCGTCCTGGTCAGGTTCGGTCGTGGACTGCGGTTCGTCCTTGTCGGGCTCGGTCGTGGACTGCGGTGGACGGGTCGAGCCGTGGTCCGGTTCGTGCTCCGGCCCCTCGGCGTGGGACTGCGGTACGTGCTGCAAGGCGTCGTGGCCGTGTTCGAGCTGCTCGACAGGATCGCCCTCCGCCCGAGCGGACGCGCGCTGCGGTGGCTGCGCACACACGTGCTCCGACCGGTGTTCCTCCCGGTGCTCCACGCGGCGCGGTGGCTCGCGGAGCAAGTGCTGCGGGGACTGTGGTGGGTCCTGAGGCTGTCCGGCAACGCCCTGCTCTGGGCCGCGCGCAAGGTCGGCCGGGCACTCGTCGCGCTCCTGCGGGTCCTGCGCGTGATCGGCCGGGTGCTCCTGGACGCCCTGGTCTGGGCCGGTCGTCGGGTGGCGTCGCCGTTCCTGCGGTTCCTGGGCCGGGTGTTCCGGGCCTTGGTCGTCCGGCCGCTGACATGGCTGGGCGGACCGCTCGGCCGGGCCTGGCACGCCCTGGTCGTGGCACCGGCCCGCTGGGTGCGGACCGAGGTCGTCGACCCGGTGCGGGCGGCCGGTCGTCGGGTGCGCGCTCAGCTCAGGGCGGCGATCGGGCGGCGCGACTGACGCACGACCCGGACGGTCAGCACGACACCGGCCACGAGTGTGGCGAGCACGTAGCCGTTGTCCGCCAACGGCACGGCCAGCACCGCCCCGCTGAACACGGCCACCACCCACCAGGGCCGGCGGGCCACCAGCATGCCCAGCGGCAGCACCCACACCCAGTGGTGCGACCACGAGATCGGGCTGACGAGCAGGCCGCAGAACGCCATGACCAGCAACGCCTCCACCGGCCGGTCGTGCACGAGCTTCCGCGTCAGGTACACCGCCACGCCCAGGCACACCAGGGTCAGCACCGCGAGCACGGCCGTGCCGCCGCCGAGCCGCAGCACCACGCCGTTGAGCGACTGGTTGCCCCACCAGGCGTTGGACATCGCGTCGTTGGCGCCGAGCAGGGCCGACGTCCAGTACCGCACCGAGTCGCCGGGCAGCAGCAGGAAACCCAGGCCCGTCGCCACGCCGAACGTCGCGACGGCCCGTGCCGCGTCCCGACGTCGACCGGCGATCAGCAGGTACCCGACGAAGATCAGCGGCGTGAGCTTGACCGCCGCCGCCAACCCGATGAGCACGCCGCTCCACCGTGACCGCCGCAGCACGTCGACCAGCACCAGGGTCATCAGCACCAGGTTGACCTGGCCCAACGCCACCGTGCGCCACACCGGCTCCAACATGACCGGCAGCAGCGGCCACCAGCGCTTCCCGTGCGGCAGCAGGCGTGCCACCACGCCTACGCACACCACCGAGAGTCCGGCCATCCCCGCCCAGGCGAACTCGGTCGGCACGGCGGCCAGCGGCAGGAACAGCAGTGCGGCGACGGGCGGGTAGGCGAACGGCAGGTCGGGGGACCAGGACGGGGTCGCGGGCAGGTGGCCGTAGAGCGGGACCCCGTCCAGGACGGCCAGCGCGCCCGAGCGGTACACCGCGCTGTCCGTGCCCAAGGGCAGGTCGAGAAGCCAACACGCGAAAGCCGCCGCGACGACGGCGCCGAGACCGGCGACGACGATCGGACGGACCGGAACGATCATGAATTCGACGCTAGTGATCACTCAGTGTGAAGTCGTCCCGCCGACGTGGTGTCCCGGTGTCACCTTCGAGTACGGACCCCCTACCCCGGTATCAGTCGTTCGGCGCGACCAGACCCGACTCGTAGGCCACGACGACGGCCTGCGCCCGGTCCCGCGCGTTGAGCTTCGTCAGCACCCGGCTCACGTGGCTCTTGGCGGTCTGCTCCGCGATCGTCAGGGCGTCGGCGATCTCGGTGTTGGACAGGCCGCGCGCGACCAGTCGCAACACCTCGGTCTCGCGCGGGGTCAGGTGCCGCAGCGTGGCGTCGTCGGGCCTGGCCCGGGCGGCGAAGGAGGCCACCAGCCGCCGGGTGACCGAGGCCGCGAACAGCGAATGCCCCGCCGACACCACGCGCACCGCGTTGATCAGGTCGCTCAGCGGCGAGTCCTTGAGCAGGAACCCGCTCGCCCCGGCCTGTAAAGCGCCGTAGACGTACTCGTCGTGGTCGAAGGTGGTCAGCACCAGGACTTTGGTCGTGGCGTGGGAGTCCAGCACGCGCCGGGTCGCCTCCAGCCCGTCCATGCCGGGCATGCGGATGTCCATCAACACCACGTCGGGCGACAGTCTGGTGGCCAGGGCCACCGCCTCCGCGCCGGACGCGGCCTCGCCCACGACCTCGAGGTCCGGCCTGCTGTCCAAGGCCACGCGCAGGCTCTCGCGGATCATCGCCTGGTCGTCCACGACCAGCACCGTCGTGGTCACCCGTCCTCCAGCCCGCGCAGCGGCAGACGTGCCGTCACCGTGAACCCCCCGTCGTCCGTCGGCCCGGCGTCGAACGCGCCGTCCAACACCCGGACCCGTTCCGCCATTCCAACGAGTCCGTGCCGGGGGCGATGCGGATCGGTGTCCGAGGCGGGACGTACGCCGGGCGTGTTCACTATGGAGACGAGCAGTTCGCTTTGGTGTGCCACGAGGTCGATCGTGACGGCTCCGCCGGGCGCGTGCCGTGCGCAGTTGCTCAACGCCTCCTGGACGATGCGGTAAGCCGAAAGTCCGACGGCGGCGGGAAGTCCGGCGAAGTCGGTGCGCAACGTGATCGGGGTGCCGGTGGCGCGGAACGACTCCACCATGCCGGCCACGTCGTCGGCACCGGGTTGCGGCGCCGTCTCGGCGGCGTCGTCGGGTGCGCGCAACGCGGTCAACACGTGCCTGGTCTCCACGAGCCCGTCGCGTGCCATCCGGTGCAGCAGCGCGAACTCGGCCCGTACCTCGGGAGGCAGATCGGGGAACCGGTACGTGACGGCGTCCGCGCGCAACACCAACGCGGACATGTGGTGACTGACGACGTCGTGCAACTCCCGCGCGATACGGGTCCGTTCCTCCAAGGCGACGGTACGTGCCCGCTCGGCCAACCGCCGCCGCTCGGCGACCCGCCGCATCCGCACGGCGTCACCGAACCCCAGCACACCCGCGACGAGCACCGTGACCAAGGAGAGGTCGCGCCAATCGGGCAGGTGCGGCCCGGCGGCGAGCGCGGTGACGACCGCGACCGGTACGAGCACCCGACGTTCGGCGGTTTCCGCCACCACGTAGAGGATGTAGGCCAAGCCGAGCGCGAGCCCCATCGTCCACGGCCAACCCCACGCACGGACCAGGTCGACGTGAGGTCCGTAGACCAACGGCGCGAACAACACCATCGCGACCAGCACCAACCACGCCGGTAACGGCCACCACCGCGCCAACACCACCGGAACCGCCGTGGCCATCCCGCTCACGACCAGGAACAGGTCGATCTCCGGCCGGGCCGGCACCACGGCGAAGAACGCCACCGCGGCGGACGCCGCGACCACTCCCGCGAGACGAAGGCGCGGCCTGTGCGTCGTCATGCCGCAACGGTATCGACTTTCCGGTGGTCAGCCCGAGCGGCGAGCGAGACACCCGCCAAGCACCTCGCGAACGCACAACTCACGGTGCCTCAACGCACAACTCGCGGTGTCCGAACGTATAACTCGCGACCCGGTTAACTCACACGGGCGACCCGCCCCACCTGCCCGCCCCGACCCCCTCGGTTACCGTGGACCCACCGTCCGAACCAGTCCGGATCAGTCCACATGAGACCGAATGGGGAGCGGGTTCCCATGGCGCTGCTGCTCTACCGGCTCGGCCTGCTCGCCTACCGCCGCCGGTCCCTGATCGTCCTGGCCTGGCTGCTGATCCTCGTCGGCGCCGGCGTCGGCGCCGTCACCCTGGGCGGCAAGACGGCCGACTCCTTCGCGATCCCCGGCCAGGAGTCCACCACCGCCCTGGAGATCATCGACCGGAAGTACGGCGCCCAGGCCGGCGGCACCACCGCACGCCTGGTGCTCAAGGCCGAGGAGGGCCACACCCTCACCGAACCGGCCACCGCGGACGCCATCAAGAAGATCGTCGCCGACCTCAGGGCGCTGCCCGGCGTGGTGAACGCGTCCGACCCGCTCGCCCCCGACGCGCCGACCGTGAACGCCGACCGGACCACCGGCTACAGCACCGTCACCTACGGCGTCGGTCCGGGCGAGGTGCCCGACGACCAGCGCACCGCGTTGTACGACACGGTGAAGAACATCCGCGGTCTGACCGCCGAGGTCGGCGGCGAGGCCACGAACGTGCCCCCGCCGGTCGGCGGCCCCGCCGAGGCGGCCGGTGTGGTGATCGCCCTGGCCATCCTCGCCCTCACCTACGGCTCGCTGGTCACGGCCGGGATGAACCTGCTCACCGCGGCGGTCGGCGTCGGCGTCGGCACGCTGGGCATCATGATCGCGACCGGTTTCATGGACCTCCAGTCCACGACACCCGTGCTCGCCGCCATGCTGGGCCTGGCCGTGGGCATCGACTACGCCCTGTTCATCATCAACCGGTTCCGCCAGGAGCTGCGGCACGGCGCCGACGTCGGCCCGGCCGTGGCGAACGCGGTCGGCACGGCCGGGTCCGCCGTGGTCACCGCCGGTGTCACGGTGGTGATCGCGCTGGCGGGACTGGCCGTGGTCGGCATCCCGTTCCTGACCCAGATGGGCGTGGCCGCCGCCGCCACGATCGTGGTCTCGGTGTTCGTCGCCATCACGCTCGTCCCCGCCGTGCTCGGCTTCATCGGCCGCCGCGCGCTGCCACGCAGGCAACGCCTGCCCGGCGGCGACCCGGACGACCACGAACGAGGCTTCTTCCGGGGCTGGATCGGTGGCGTCACCCGTACCCGGGTGGTCGCGCTGCTGCTGTCGATCGTCGCGCTGGGCGTGATCGCGATCCCGGCGGCGGACATGCGCACCACGCTCGTGCAGAAGCCCCAGGCGGAGACCACCCAGGCCAGGGCGCAGGACATGCTCGCCGAGGCGTTCGGGGAGGGTTTCAACGGGCCGCTGCTCGTCCTGCTCGAAGGCGACGACGCGGCCGGCGAGGCGGCCCGGGTGTCCGAGAAGATCCGCGGCTTCGCGGACGTCGCCGTCGTGACGCCGCCCGTGCCCGACCAGGCCGCGACCGCCGCCATGGTCACCGTGATCCCGAAGTCCGGTCCGGCCAGCGAGGACACCGAGAAGCTGGTCACCGACCTGCGCGACCTGCTGCACGGGCTCGACGGCGTCACCGGCTACGTCACCGGCGCCACGGCGGTGAGCGTGGACGTGGCCGTGTCGCTGGACGACGCGCTGCCGGTCTACCTGGTCCTGGTGGTCGGTCTGGCGCTGATCCTGCTGGTCCTGGTGTTCCGGTCGCTGCTGGTGCCGCTGGTGGGCGTGCTCGGCTTCCTGCTCACGATCGGCGCGTCGCTGGGCGCGACCGTGGCCGTGTTCCAGTGGGGGTGGCTGTCGGCCGTGGTCAACCTCGACGCCACCGGGCCGCTGATCAGCCTCACCCCGATCCTGGTGATCGGCATCCTGTTCGGCCTGGCCATGGACTACCAGATCTTCCTGGTGTCGCGCATGCACGAGGCGCACCACCTCGGCGCCCGGCCGCACGAGTCGATCGCCGTCGGGTTCCGCCGGGCCGCGCCGGTCGTCATGGCCGCCGCGCTGATCATGTTCTCCGTGTTCGCGGGCTTCGTCCCGGCGGGCGAGGGGCCCATCAAGTCGATCGCGTTCGCGTTGGCCATCGGCATCGTCGTGGACGCGTTCGCCGTGCGGATGGTGCTGGTGCCCGCCGCGTTGGCGTTGCTGGGCGAGAGCGCGTGGTGGCTGCCGCGCGCGTTGCGGTGGCTGCCCACGCTCGACGTGGAGGGTACGGCGCTGGACACGCGGGACCCGGCCGTCGGTTCGCGCAACTGAATTCCCACGCCGGGAAAACCGGAGGCGCGGACGCGGACGACATGTCTACGGTCGGCCGGGTGATCGACTACTTCGGGGAAAGCGTCGCGGCCCGCTACGACGAGCGGCACGACGGAATGTTCGAGCACGACGTCGTGGAGCCGGCGGTCGACCTGCTCGCGGCACTCGCGGGTGCCGGCCGGGCACTGGAACTGGGCGTGGGCACCGGTCGGATCGCGTTGCCGCTGAACGCGCGCGGCGTCCCGGTGCACGGGATCGACCTGTCGCGGGCGATGGTCGACCGGCTGCGCGCCAAACCCGGCGGCGACCGCATCGGGGTGACCATCGGGGACTTCACCACGACCCGGGTCGAGGGCACGTTCTCGGTGGCGTACCTGGTCTTCAACACGATCATGAACCTGACGTCCCAGGACGAGCAGGTCGACTGCTTCCGCACGGTCGCCGACCACCTGGAACCCGGCGGCACGTTCGTGATCGAGGTGGGCGTGCCGGAGTTGCGCGCCCTGGCGCCGGGGCAGATCGCCCGGCCGTTCCGCGTCACCCCGACGGAGGTCGCGTTCGACGTGTACGACGCGGCGACGCAGCTCATGTCGTCGAACTACGTGGAGGTGGTCGACGGCCGGGGCGAGTACCGCTCGATCCCGTTCCGCTACGTGTGGCCGGCGGAACTGGACCTCATGGCCCGGCTCGCCGGGCTCCGGCTGCGCGAGCGCCGGGGCGGGTGGCGCGACGAGCCGTTCACCGCCGACAGCGAGAAGCACGTGTCGGTGTGGGAGAAGCCCGTCACGCCGTGACGAACAGCAGCACCGCGCACACGAGCAGCGTGGCGGTGCCGACGATCAACCCCTTCCGCCGGTTCGGGTCGTCGTCGGACTTGCCGTACCTGACCAGCAGGACGATCTGGATCACCAGCAGCACGAGGCCGAGGAAGATGAGCACGAGGGCTCCGACGCGGCCGGGGACGGGCGGGTTCCCCGTCCCGGCAACGTGAATCATGCTCGAAAAAGGGTTCGCGCGGCCCGGCGCCGTCGTCGAGGTCCGCGTCACCGGGTCCGGACGGCGTGTCCTGATGTCCACAATGGACATTGTGGGTCGGCGCCGCGCCAGGGACGACGCGCGTTCCTAGGACAGGCGTCGGCGCCCGGCGAACCCGAGGTCGGCGCGGTGGTACCAGTCGAGCCCGGCGTCGCCCTCCAGCCAGCACAGCAGCACCGGGGCGCCGTCGAGTTCGGCCGGGAAGTCGACCAGCAGCGGCGCGAACCCCTTCAGTTCGGCGCCGGTGGCCTGGACCGTGCTCATCAGGTCGTCGAGCCGCGCCTGGGCGGCCTTGAACTCGGGCAACCCGCCGAGGTCCGTCACGACCCCGTCGGCGAGCGCGGCGGACAGCTCGGCCGCGTCCGCCCTGATGACGACGATCTCGTCGAGCACCGGCCGCAACCGCTCCAACTCGGCCCGGGCCTCGTCAACGCCGAACAACCCCACCGCCCGCTCCCTTCGTCACACCGACGGGTACCCAGTGGGTCGCGCGTCGACCCCTGGGCCGGTCCGGGCGCGGGCCCGGACCGGCGCAGGCTACCGGGGCTCGATGACCACCACGGGAATCTCCCGGCCGGCGGCGTCCGCGAACCGCGTGAAGAAGGGGGTCTCCTGGTGGAACCGCTGGACCAACGCGTCCCGTTCGGTGCCCTGGGCGATCCGGGCCGTCGCGGACCGCCGGTCGGCGCCGACCTCGACCTCGACCTCGGGCCGGGCGACGAGGTTGTGGTACCACCCCGGGTGGTTCGGGCGCCCACCGTTGGCCGCGACCACGACCAGCGCCTCGCCGGCGGGCAGGTAGCACAACGGCGAGATGTGCGAGGCACCCGTGCGGGCGCCCTGGTGGTGGAGCAACAGCAGGTCGCGTCCCTCGTAGGCACCCCCGACCACGCCCCCGTTGGCCCGGAACTCCTCGATCACCGCCTGGTTGCGCACGATCCGCTCGTCCACGGTTTTCCTCTCCGCTTGTAGACCTACCGGGAATCCTGCCACGCGACCGCCCCGGGCACCGGGCCCGTCGGGTAGTAGTGGTGTCATGACGAACCGTAATCCCGTGATCGACGGGGGGTTACGCGAGATCTTCGGCGAGGATGCCCGGATCTTCCTCAAGGCGGATCCTCTCGCCGGCCTGGTGGCGGCGTCCTTGTACGTCAAGGAGGGCACGGTCCCGGCGCGGGTCATGGACGTCTGGCGTCGCGAACTGGTCGTGGGCCGGCGGACGGTGGAGAACTCCGAGGTCGTCTTCATCGAGCGTGCCCGTGCCCAGGGCTACACGTGGGAACTCATCGCCGAGGAACTGGGCATCGACGACGCCGAACGGCACCTCGAAGACCTCAAAGCGGCGCTCGAACGTTCCCACCCGGGTCGGAATCCACGCCCTTACCGGATGTGAGCAGGCTCGCGGCGCCGGCGAGCACCACCAGCACGGCCTCGTAGCCGAACAACGTGCCCCGACTGCCGACCCACCCGAGCAGCAACCCGGTCGCCGCGTAGCCCAGCGGAAGACCGCCCTGCTCGACGAACGTCAGGAATCCCTCCACCCGGCCGAGCGAGCCGTTGGGCACCACGCCCATGAGGTAGCGGTTCTGGATCACGTTCAGGATCGAGATCTGGAGCGCCACGACGCCCCACGCCAGACCCGTCACCCATACGGGCAGGTCCAGCAGCAGCAACGGGAACAGTGCCGCCGTCAGCCAGTGCTTGACCGACACCGCCGCGCGCAGCCCGATCCGGTCCTCGATCCGACCGGCCAGGAGCGAACCCAGGATCGCACCCAGGGCCGCCGCCGTGAAGACCGTCCCGGTCTCGAACGTCGACGCGCCGCGCTCGCGCACCAGCACGATCAGCAGCAACCCGATGCCCGCGAACAGGAAATCGCCCACCGACGTCAACACGGTCAACGTCCTGAGCAGCGGGCGTCCCCACGCGATCCGGGCGCCGGTCGTCAGGTCCCGCGGCCAGGACACCTCCGGGTACGGGCGGTCGGCGCCCAGCCGGGTGCGGATCGCGAGCACGCACACCATGATCGCGACGAACGACACCGCGTCGACCAGGAACGGCGACGCCGGACCGGCCGTTTCGAACAGCAGGCCGGCCAGCGGCGGACCGACCAGCGCGGCGACGCCCCACACCACCTCGCTCCGCGCCGCCGCGACCTCGGGCGGCACGATCCGGGGCAACGCCGCCGTGTCGGCGATCCGGTACACGGTCGCCGCCGCGCTACTTACGAACGCCACCACGTAGAGCTGCGGCAAGGTCAGCACGTCGAGCCCGAACGCCACCGGGAGGGACGTCACCGAGACCGCGCCGACCACCGTTCCGCACACCATCAGCATCCGTCGCGACGCCCGGTCCGCGAGCACTCCGATCGGTACGGCCAGCACCAACGGCGGCACGGCGGCCACGGCGGCGACCAGACCCGCCTGCGCGGGCGAACCGGTCAGGAACAGCACCAGCAGCGGGAACGCGACCACCGTGACCTCGTCGCCGATCGCGGACAGCACCGTGCCGACCTGCCACAGCCGGAAGTCCATGGCCGAAGTCAAGCAGTGACGGGCAACCGCTTTTCCCGTCGCCGCACCGACCACTCGGCCACGGTGAGGTTGATCGCCCAGGCCGCGCCCAGCAGCCACGCCCGCGTCGTCACGTCCGGCGCACCGACCGCCAGGTACCAGACGGCACTGACCACGGCCTGCGTGCCCGCGCCGATACCGACCGCGTAGGCACGCAGCATCCACGCGCGGTGGGTCGGCACATCACCACGTCGGATCGCTTGGAACGCCAACACCAGCGCGACCACCATGAGAGTCCCGACCACGATGCGGAAACCACCCAGCAGCGGCCCGTCACTCGGCGGCAGCGGGTAGAACAGCGTCATGTACAAGCCGCTTACGGCGGCGATCAGTCCACAAGGGAGGACCGCGCGCCCGGCCAGGCGGTGCCACCGACGGCCGCGCAGGCTCGGCGCGAACTGGAACGCGCCGAGCACGCAGAACACCGTCGCGCCGACGATGTGCAGCACGACGGGCACGGGGTCGGCGAAGAAGCGGGCGTTGGCGGCGGTCACGTCCGCCCCGCCGCCCAGCTCGGCCACCCGGATGCCGCCCGCCAGCACCGGCACGGCGGCGAGCAGCAGCAACCCGGCCGGCACCGGCCACTGGCGTCTCGCGAAGGTCGTCATGGCGACGATCGTGCGCCCGCCCACCGCGCTGGTTCATCGGCAATCCGACCGTGGCCGAAAGTACTAGCGGGTCTCGTACGCCCAGAGCGCGATCTCCACGCGGTTGCGCGCGCCGAGTTTCGTCATCAGGCTCGCGACGTGCGACTTGACCGTGCTGAGCGAGATGTGGAACTCCCGTGCGATCTCGTTGTTGGTCCGCCCACGCGCGACCGCCGCGAGGATCTGCTCCTCGCGGTCGGTCAACGGGTCCAGCGGCCGGGCCGGTCGGGGGCCGCGCCCGGCGAACGTCGCCAACAGCCGAGCGGTCACCGAGGGCGCGATCAACGCGTCGCCGTCCGCCGCCGCGTGCACCGCTTGCGTGAGCATGTCCGCGCCCGCGTTCTTGAGCAGGAAACCCTTGGCACCGGCGCGCAACGCCCCGTGCACGTACTCGTCGAGGTCGAAGGTCGTGATGACGACCACCGCGATCGGGTCGTCGACCCGCGGCCCGGCGAGCCGCCGCGTGACCTCGATGCCGTCCAGGCCGGGCATCCGGATGTCGACCAGGCACACGTCGGGCCGCAGCTCGCGGGCCAGGCGGACCGCCTCGACACCGTCGGCTGCCTCGCCGACCACGTCGATGCCGGGCTGGGCACGCAGGATCATCGCCAGCCCGGTCCGCACGATCTCCTGGTCGTCGGCGATCACCACCCGTACGGTCACGGCGTCACCTTCGGTAGTTCGGCGGCCACGAGCCACCCACGTCCGTCATCGGGTCCCGCGACACAGGTGCCACCCAACAGCGTGGCCCGTTCGACCATACCCACGAGCCCGTAACCGGGCGTGGCGGACGAAGAAGCCCGCCCGTCGTCACTGACCCGCAAGCGCACGACGGCCGCGTCCACGTCGACCCGGACGTGGACGCGGGTGGCGTCCCGCGCGTGCCGCCGCGCGTTGGTCACCGCCTCCTGCGCCAACCGGAAGACGGCCGTGCCGACCGGAGCGGGAAGACCGGTCGCGTCACCGACCACTTCGATGTCGACCACAGGCGTGCCGCGGGACGCGAGCGTGCCCAGGTCGTCGAACCGGGGCGTGCCTTCGACCGGATCGACGGCACGAAGGATGCGCACGATCCCCCGCATCTCGTCCAACGCCTTTCCGGCCTCGACGTCGATCACCCGCAGAGCATCCACTGCGGCTCCCGGATCGGTCGCGGCCAACGCGATCCCCGCCTGCGCCCGCACCGCCATCGCCGACACGTGGTGGGCGACCGTGTCGTGCAGATCCCGTGCCAACCGCTCCCGTTCCCACGATTTGGCCTGGTCGAGTTCCCGGGCCCGGGCACGCACCCGATACCGCACCGCGGCACCCAAAGCCATGGCAGCGGCCAGGATCCCCACACCGGCCAACGCGTCACCCCAGGCGAGGTACCCGAGCGACGCGGACAACCCCACCTTGCCGACCATGACGACGGCACCCGACACCGCGTCGCGCCCGGACCCCCACCTGAACAAGGAGAAGGGCAACAACAGCAGGTAGGCCAGCACGCCCTGGTCGGGAAACTCCCGCCGGAAAACCAGCGAAAGAACAAAACACCCACCGAAAGCGATCACCACGACCGGGAACGGCGCCCGCCGACGCCAGGGCAACACGAACACCAGCCCGGCCGCCACGACCGCGGACCACACGCCGTGCCGCGTCAGCCCTTCGACCAACGCGACAGGCACCAACACCGCGACCAGGACCCAGTCCCACCACACCGGTCCGGGCCCGGGACCGGGCCGGGGCTCCCGCCACAACGAACGAAGGACGTCGACCACCGCCACATGGTACGAACCGCCGGACCACCCCGTATCAGCCGAAAGTACGACCGCGCCCCGGCCCGCGCGACTGGGGTCCGAACGCATGTTTCGCGGTGTCTGAACGCACAACTCGCGGTGTCTGAACGCATGACTCGCGCGTTGGCCTACGCAGCGACCAGGTACGGACCCGACCCGCCCAGCGGGAGGAAGTAGACCGCGGGCACGAGATCCCGATCCGCGCGCCACCGGGCCGGAGCAGGGCCACGTCACCTGCCCCGTGTGCTCAACCGTAGGTGATCTCCGCGCCGGTGAACTCGAACTGGGCGTAGGTGAACCGGCCCTCGGGCAGGTGCCACACGGCGCACGCCCGACGTGGCCGCATGCGGTCGGCGACGAGCACCCAGCCGTCGACCGGCGTCGACCACGGCACCTTCGTCAGGCCCGTGGGAAGGTCGGCCCAGCGGTCGTCGGTCGAGACCTCGCGCGGTGCGCCCCGGTCGTCCACGGTGACGCGGGCGGTGACCGTCGTGTCGTGGTCGGTCAGCGTCACCTCGTACGCGTGGTCGTCCACGGCCGTCCACGCGACCGGCAGGCGCAACAGGGTCGACGGTGCGAACAGGATCGCGTCGTCGAGGTAGGTGACGAGTTCCGCCTGGTCCATTTCCGCGCCTCGGGCGTCGGCGACGGTGAAGACGCCCAGCGTGGTGGCGTGCATCCGGCCGTGCCCGTGGTCGTAGCCGTCCACGGCGTGGATCGGCAGCAGGTGCCCGGCCGTGAGGTGCAGGTGGAAGTCGCGGCTGATCTCCGGCGCCGTGTTGCGCTGGCGCAGGTGGCACGACGTCCAGCGGTCCGTCGGGCGGCGGCGGAACCAGCCGTGCGCGCGCATCTCGAAGAACGTGTCGATCGGCCGGCCGACGACTCCGGCGAAGCGCAGGTGGCGTCGTGCGGGTTCGGGCAGGTGGGCGAGGTCGCGGTCGGCGACGGCCGCGGCGGTCTGGATCATGACGAAGCACCTCCACGGCCAGCGTGCGCCGGCGGTGGGGTGCGTCGTCAGGTGCCGAGGTAACCGACCGGCCGGGACCTTCGGCGGTACCGGCCGGTGTCGGATGTCCTCAGTAGGTGATCAGCATGTAGAACGCGTCGCCCTCTAGCACGCGCATGTCGCGGCTGAACGACTTGAGCAGGGCCGTCACGGCCGCTTCCTGGCGTTCGTCGACCAGCTTGCGGCTGAAGTTGTTGCGTCCCGTCACCGCGCCTTCCCACGTGGACGACGGCGGGTAGGCGTCACACGCCTTGCCGGTCGGCTTCGGCAGGTTCGCCGGGCACGCCACGGCCTGGTTGCGATCCTGGAGCACGGTGTCGGTGAGCCGGTGCAGCGGCGAGCGGGTGAGCGGCGACCCGGGGATCCCGGTGCGCTGCGCGCCGAGGACGTGCGCGGCGACCTCGGAGTGCGGCCCGCTCAGCGACAGCGCGACGGTCGGCGGCAGGCCGGCGACGACGCAGCCGGCGCCCGCCTCGACGCGGTCGCACCGCACCTCGGGCGCGGTCACGACGGTGGGCGCGCTGGGCGTGAAGCCGGGCTTGCCGAACCGGTAGTTCAGCGAGCTGATCGCCCGGGTCTGCGTGCCGGGTGCCGGTTCGGACCGGAACGTGGCCTCGCCGCCGGGTGCGTACCCGGGCGCCACGGCCTGGCTGGGGAACGTCGTGCTCGTGACCGTGCAGGCGCCCGAGCAGGCCGCGCCGCCGGTCACGAAGAGGCCGGCGACGTCGCCCCAGGCCGCGTAGATGCCGATCTGGACCTGCTGGGCCCACGTGGTCCGGTTGGTGTCGGTCTGGAGCAGGTCGAACTGGTTGTAGTCGAACGAGCCGACCACGCGCGGCACGCCGTTGACCGGCCTGGTCACGAGCACCCGCCACGCGCTGATCCGGCACGACGTCGTGCGCGACGCCCACCAGCCGTCATAGGCGTGCTCATGGCACCAGGCCGGCAGCGTGCGGAGGGCCTGCGCGGACATCGAGGACTGGCCCCGGTCGAGCGGCTTGACGCACAACGGCGTCGCCTGGTCGCACGACGAGTCGGTGACGGCCGGGACGCCGATCTTGAACGGGACCTCGGCGGTCGGCGCGGCGGGTGCGAGCGGCGCGGCCTGCGCGACCCCTGGCAGTACGAACGCGGCCACGGCGGCCACGAGCACGACAACACTCTTACGCATCGTCTCTTCTTTCTCGGTTTTCGTCGGACGTGTTCCGCGGCACGCGCCCTCGACGTTCGGAGGCGGCGGGTCCGGAATCCCCGGGATTCAGGTGCGGCCATTTCACCGTGACGTGTCGCGCGATCCCGGTCAAGAAGTGTGATGAACAGTCCTGAAAAGCACTTTCACGGTCTTGCCAGTACTGTCGCGGCGGTATTGTCAAGAACGTGAACCGCGTCGCGGTCCGGTGAAATCCCGGTCTCGACGAAGGCGGTCCGCGATTCCTATCATCGGCCTCGCGGAACAATCGCTTCGTCGGGGTGGAAACGAATGCCGGAGTTCGGTGCCGATCGCACCGTGCCGATCGGATCGCTGGTGCTCGCCGGTTCGCCGAGGCTCGCGGGCGAGGACGACGCGCACGTGCGCGTGCTCGCCGACACCGACGCCGCGCTCCCGCCGATCCTGGCCCACCGCCCGTCCATGCGGGTGATCGACGGCCGCCACCGCGTGCGCGCCGCGCTCCTCAGGGGCGAGGAGGAGATCCGGGCGAGGTTCTTCGACGGGGACGACGCCGAGGCGTTCCTCCTGTCGGTCTCCGAGAACGTCGCCCACGGCCTCCCGCTGTCCCGCAGCGACCGGGCGGCGGCGGTCGAGCGGATCCTGCGGCACACCCCGGAGTGGTCGGACCGCGCGATCGCCGACGCCACCGGCCTGTCGGCCCGTACCGTGGCGGACATCCGCCGCCGTGCGACCGCGGGGACTCCGCAGTCGCACACCCGGATCGGGCGCGACGGTCGCCGCCGGCCGGTCGACCCGGCGGCGGGCCGCCGCCGGGTGGGCGAACTGCTCGCCGCCAACCCGGACGCGTCGTTGCGCGAGATCGCCCGTGCGGCGGGGGTCTCGCCGGGGACCGTGCGCAGCGTCAAGGAACGGCTCCGGGCCGCGCCGGAGGAGCCGCCGCCGGTGGCCGATCCGGGTGCGTTGATCTCACGCCTGCGCCAGGACCCGTCCGTCCGGTTCAACGAGGCGAACCGGGCGCTGCTGCGGCTGCTCGACGCCCACGCGTCGACCGATCACGCGTGGCCCCGGTTCGCCTCGCAACTGCCCGAGCACTGCACGGAGCTGGTGCGGACGTTGGCCCGGCGCTACGCCCACCGCTGGGCGGAACTGGCCGAGGAACTGGACCGCTGACCCGGCCCCACCGCGCGAGTTATACGTTCAGACACCACGAGTTGTGCGTTCGGACACCGCGAAATGTGCGTTCAGGCACCGCGGCACACGTCCAGCCGACAAGGGGCGGTCGGGAGCCGCCCGTGCACACAAGGGCAGGATGGGGCCACGAGACCGGGGGAGGTCCGGTCGGGAACCTAGGGGGGAACGGTGCCACAGCACCACACCGCGGCGGTCAACGGCATCGACGTGCACTACGTCGAGGAAGGCGAAGGGCCGCTCGTCCTGCTGCTGCACGGCTTTCCGGAGAGCTGGTACTCGTGGCGGCACCAGTTCGGTCCGCTCGCGGCGGCCGGGTACCGGGTCGTGGCGCCGGACCAGCGCGGGTACGGCGGGACCGACCGGCCCGCGGCCGTCGACGCCTACACGATGCCGCACCTGGTCGGCGACGTCGTCGGGTTGATCGGGGCGCTGGGGGAGCGGCAGGCCGTCGTCGTCGGCCACGACTGGGGTGCGCCCGTCGCCTGGCACACGGCGCTTTTCAGGCCCGATCTGGTCCGTGGTGTCGTGGGGCTGAGCGTGGCCCCGTCGCACCACATGCCGGTGCCGCCGTTGAGCCTCATGCGACAGCGGTTCGGGGACGACTTCTACCAGCTCTACTTCCAGGAGCCCGGCGTCGCGGACGCCGAACTGGCCGCCGACCCGCGTGCCACGTTCCGCAAGGTGCTCGTCGGCGGCTCGGCCACGGGCACACTCACCGGGCGCACGGCCGGCACCGGGTTCATCGGCGACCTGCCCGAGCCCGCGACGCTGCCGTCCTGGTTCACCGAGGCCGACGTCGAGGAGTACGCCACGCAGTACGGCGCGGCCGGGTTCACCGGCGGCCTGAACTGGTACCGCAACATCGACCGCAACTGGGAGCTGACCGCGCCGTGGCGGACCGCGCGGATCACGCCGCCCGCCGCCCTGATCGCCGGCGACCACGACCTGGTCCGCACCTTCTACCCGCCGGGCTTCCTGGACCAGCTCGCCGCGATCGTGCCGGACCTGCGCGCGGTCGTGGACGTGCCCGACTGCGGGCACTGGACGCAGCAGGAGCAGCCGGAACGGGTCAACGCCGCGCTCCTGGAGTTCCTGGCCGGGCTCGACTGAACCGGCGGACCGGCCGCCCGGCGGGCGGCCGGTCCCGTCAGGCGCGGGTGAGCGTGCGGCCGTTCTCGATCATGTCCTCGGCGAACGCGTCCAACGCGGCCGAGAACTCCATCCGGTCCGGTTCGTTCCAGTCGTGCAGGCGTTCCACCAGCCACAGGTGCCAGCCGGTCACCAGGCGTTCGAACAGCTCGGCGCCCCGCGGCGTGAACCGGTAGCGACCGGACTCCTCGGCCAGGTACCCGGCGTCGACGAGCTGACGCGCGGTCGGTTCGAAGATGCCCGCCGGCACGTCGGTGAACTCGGCGACGTGTTCCATCGTCGCGTACCCGCGGTCCGCGGCGGCCCGGTAGAAGTGACCGACCAACCAGCCCTGGGCGACCGAGATGTCGACGTTCGCGCGGGCCAGCACCTCGGGCACGGGGTCGGCGCCCAACGAGCCCACGACCTTGGCGACGAGCTTCTCCAACTCCTGGCGCGAACTCGCCGACGTGGGCGGCGCGAAGCTCTCGCCGACACCGCTGTTGCCGGTCGCCGCCGCCCGGGTCGTGTCCCGCAACGGCACCTCCTCCAGGAAGAACGCCACCACGAGCGCCACCAGGCCGATCGGCGCGGCCACCAGGAACATCGACTGGACGGTCTCGGCGTAGGCGTCGATCACGGGCGCGGCGACCTCGGGCGGCAGCGCGTGCACGCCCTGCGGGCTCCGCACGAGTCGCGGGTCGACTCCCGGCGGCAGCGCGGCGATCGCCGGCGCGAGCCGGTCGGGCAGGCTCCCGGCGTAGATCGTGCCGAACACCGCGACGCCGAACGAGCTGCCGATCGTGCGCAGGAAGCTGATGCCCGACGTGGCCACGCCCAGGTCGGCGTAGTTGGTCGTGCTCTGCACGACGATCATCGGCACCGGCATGCACAGGCCGATGCCCGCGCCGAGCACGACCATGAACACGCCCATCAGCCAGTAGCTCGTCGTGGCGTCCAAGCGGGACATCAGCAGCAGTCCGATCGCGAGCAGCACCGACCCCACGATCGGGAACACCCGGTACCGGCCGGTGCGGCTGATCACGTTGCCCGAGGCCAACGCCGTGCCCATCAGGCCGCCGATCAGCGGGAGCATCCACAGCCCCGACTCGGTCGCCGACTCGCCGCGCACGTACTGGAGGTACGTGGGCAGGTAGGTGATCCCGCCGAGCATGGCGAACCCCGCCACGAAACTGAGGATGCCCGACACGGTGAACACCCGGGACCGGAACAGGTGCATGGGCAGCATGGGTTCGGCCGCCCGGCGTTCCACGGCGACGAACGCGACCAGCAGCACCAGCGATCCGGCCGCCATCAGCAGGATGGTGGGCGAGAGCCAGTCGTACTCGGTGCCGCCCCACGTCGTGACCAGCGTCAGCCCGGTCGACGCCAGCGCGATGAGCGCGATGCCCGCGTAGTCGATCCGCGGCTTCTCCAGGGTCTTGATCGACGGCAGCGCGGCCAGCGCGACGGCGATCACCACGATGCCCAGCGGGATGTTGACGAAGAACGCCCACCGCCAGGTCAGGTGGTCCACGAACAACCCGCCGAGCAGCGGCCCGGCCACCGTGGCGACACCGAACACCGCGCCCGCCATGCCCTGGAACTTGCCGCGCTCCCGCAACGGGACCACGTCCGCGATGATCGCCATGGCGGTGACCATGAGACCGCCGCCGCCGAGCCCCTGGACGGCGCGGGCCGCGATGAGCGTGGACATCGAGTCCGCCCACCCGGCGAACAGCGAGCCGACCAGGAACAGCAGCACGCTCACGACGAACGTCTTCTTGCGCCCGTACAGGTCGCCGAACTTGCCGATCAGCACGGTCATGATCGTCTCGGCGAGCAGGTACGACGTGACGACCCAGGACAGGTGCGACCCGCCGCCGAGGTCGCTCACGATCGTGGGCAGCGCCGTGGCGACGATCGTCTGGTCCAAAGCGGACAGCAGCATCGCGGACATGATCGCCGCGACCACCAACCCCCGCGCCCGAGCGCCCGGTTCCCGCCGTTCGCCCACCTCTGTCGCGTCCACCGGGACTCCCTCGCCACGACATCGCAGTCGTCCCGAAAGTAACTTCCCGCCCGGAGCCCGGCACGCCGATCATGGCGTCGTTCGCACACCTGTTCGGGTACCGGTTTGGGTACGGTCGGATCGGTGTGCGGCGGACCGCTGGAGGGGGACAGAGCACGGTGACGGTGGCATACCGCGTTTTCGAGCTGGTCAAGAGGTTTCCCCGGCAGGCCGTTGCCGCGGTCGACGGGATGTCCTTCGAGATCGGCGAAGGGGAGATCTTCGGCCTGCTGGGCGACAACGGCGCCGGGAAGACCACGTTGGTGCGGCAGTTGACCGGGCTGACCCGGCCCACCTCCGGGACGGTCGAGCTGTTCGGGCACGACGTCGTGACCGATCCGGGGTTCGTGTCGACCGTCGTGGGCTACATGCCGCAGAGCGGCGCGGCGTTGAACCGGCTCACCGTCGGCGAGGCGTTGTACTTCGCGGGGCACCTGCGCGGGTTGTCGACGCGGGACGCCCGGCGGGAACGGGACGACCTGGTCGACCTGTGGCACCTGGGGCCGAGCCGGAACCGGGTGGCCGCCCTGCTGTCCGGCGGGCAACGGCGGCTGCTCCAGCTCGCCGTCGCGATGGCGGGCCGGGCGCCCGTGCTCATCCTGGACGAACCGACCAACGACCTCGACCCGGTCAACCGCAAGCACGTCTGGGACGTGCTGCGGGACTGGAACAAGCGGCTGGGGACCACGATCGTCCTGGTCACACACGACGCCGTCGAGGCGGAGAAGGCCATCCAGCGGGTCGGAATCGTCCAAAAAGGACGATTCACCGCGCTGGGCACGCCCGCCGAGCTGAAGGCCGGGATCGCGCTCAAGCTGAAGG
Organism: Saccharothrix violaceirubra; assembly: GCF_014203755.1. NCBI lineage: Bacteria > Bacillati > Actinomycetota > Actinomycetes > Pseudonocardiales > Pseudonocardiaceae > Saccharothrix > Saccharothrix violaceirubra. Next base: position 4,137,042 of record NZ_JACHJS010000001.1, on the reverse strand, counting down.
TGGAGCTGTCGTTCCCGCCCGACCTCCCGCCGTCGTTGCCCGTCGGCGTCGTGCCCCAGGAGAAAGACTCGGGCACGTGGCATCTCGTGTTGGACCGGCGGGAGGCGGCGGAACTGCTGGCCGTGCTCGACCTCGGGCGCGTCTCCGACATCCGGCTGACCTCGACCACGTTAGAGGACCTCTACCTCCACTATGCCTCGTAGACTCGAGCGGCCCGCGACGCGGACGCAGTTCGTCGCCCTGTTCCTGCTCCAGCTCTCCAACTTCCGGTGGTCGTGGCGCGGCATGCTGATCACCGGCATGATCGCGCCGCTGCTGACGGTCGCGTCGCTGGGCGCGTTCGCCGAGGACCCGGCGAACCTGTCGTACGTGCTGTGCGGCAGCATCGTGCTGTCGCTGATGTTCCAGAACCAGAACAACGTGGCCGGCAACTTCGCCTACATGAAGGCCATGGGCACGTTGGACTTCTTCGCCACGCTGCCCATCCACCGGTCACTGGTGGTCGTGGCGACGGTGCTGGCGTTCTTCCTGCTGTCGGTGCCCTCGCTGATCGTCACGACCGTGCTGGGCGTGGTGATCCTCGGCGTCGGCGTGCACCTGAGCTGGTGGGCGATCCTGGTCGTGCCGCTGTGCGTGCTGCCGTTGGCCGGCATCGGCGCGTTCGTGGGCGTGCAGGCGCGTACGCCCGAGGCCGCGGGCGCGACGAGCATCCTGCTCACGTTCCTGCTGCTGTTCTTCGGGCCGGTGATCGTGCCGCCGGACCGGCTGCCGGACTGGTCGCTCGCGCTCGGCCACGTCAGCCCCACCACGTACGCGTCGTCCGCGGTCCGCCAGGTGGTGGTGGGTCCGGTGACCGGACGGCTGTGGCTCGACCTCGGCGTGCTGGTGCTCGTGACGGCCGTGACGCTGTGGGGCGTCGGCCACCGGATGCCGTGGCACCAGCGGTGATCGACGCGCCTTGACGATCATGCCCGGCGCCGCCGGAGCGCGGGATGATGCGGGGCATGACGACCTTCCAGGAAGCCCGCGACCGATCGCCGGTGTCGGTCGGCGTGTACGTGGACTTCGAGAACCTGGTGTGCGGCGCGGGCCGGCGGGTGGACCCGGTGCCGTACGCGGCGATCACGCGGTTATGCCGCGACTACGGCAACGCGGTCATCCGCCGCGCGTACGCCGACTGGGCCAACCCCCAGTTCGGGCGCCACCAGGAAGACCTGGCGATGAACGGCGTCGACCTGATCCAGGTCGTCCGGTTCGGCGCGGTGCGCAAGAACGCGGCCGACATCCGGATGGCCGTCGACGCCATGGAAACCCTGATCACCCATCCCGAGGTGGGCGTGTTCGTGCTCGTGGCGGGCGACGGCGACTACACGCCGCTGGTGCAGCGGCTGCGCGAGTTCGGCAAGCACGTCGTGGGCGTGGGCACCGAGGCCAACGCCAGCCCGCGCCTGGTGTCGGTGTGCTCGGAGTACAAGTACTGGGGCACGCTCGTCGCCCAGGTGGCGCCGGACTCCGCCGACGACCCGACCGCCGAGTTCGACATCGAGTCCGCCGAGGCCCTGCTGGTGACGGCCATGGAGCAGGCCGCGGTGTCCACCCCGACGGCCGGGTGGGTGAAGAGCAAGATGACCACGCTCGACCCGGCGTTCGACGAGCGCAACTACGGCTGCCGCAGCTTCCGCGACTTCCTGGGCCGGTTGGGGCACCGGGTGGCGGCGGTCGGTACGTCCGGTGGCGACATCACGCTGATGCTGACCGACCCGCCGTCCTAGCGGTCGCCCGACCAGACCACGCCGTCCGTGAACCCGCCGCGTTCGGCGGCTTTGCGCACCCGCAACTCCTCGATGTGCTCGAACGGCAGTCCGAGTCGTGCGGCGATCGCGTGTACGACCTCCAGCACGTCGGCGAGTTCGCCGGGGACGTCCGCGTCGTCGGCGCGGAACCGGTGTCCTATTCTCCGTCCAGTTCGGATCCGTGTCGTCCGGGAATTTTTCCCGGCGTGCCGTGTCCGGATATTCCGACGGGCCGCACAATTGCGGGCGTAGGCGCTGCGACAATCGGGTCGAGTTTCCCGGGAGCGTCCTGCGGTGGCCGGGCCATGCGCTAGATCTAGCCTTGCCGGCGGCCCGTCGGGCCGGAAACGACACCGGGGAGGGAGTCATGACCAGTGCCGTCCAGTGCGCGGGCGCGGATTTCTGCGAAGAGATCTCGGGTGCCGCCGACACGGCATTCGCCCGTTTCTACGAGGGCGATCCGCCGTCCCGCCGCGTCTATTCGACGCCGGATTTCGAGCTGCTCGTCGACATGTCCCCGCTGACGGTCGGCCACCTCCTGCTGCTGCCCCGTGCGCACCACCTGTCGTTCGCGCGGGTACTGGCCGCGCATCCGGACGAGACCGAACTCCTCGTGGAGCGGATCACGGCCCTGTACGCGGAGACGTCCCGGGAGCCCTTGGTTCCGGAGCACGGCTCGGGCGTCGACCAGGAGAGCCATGCGTGCATGACGCACGCGCGTCTGCACTTCCTCCCGGTGGACGGCGGCGTCGTGGACGCCATGCTCGCCGGTGACGGCCTGAGGTATCGGGACCTGCCTTCGCTCGGCGCGTTGGCGCGTCCGCCCTGGCTGGAATCGGCCTATTTCCTGCGGCTGTTCGACGGGCGGTGCCGGGTCTATGTGCCGAGTGCGGCGCAGAAACGGCAGTATCTCCGATCGTTGGCCGGTGCCGCGTTGTCGATTCGGGACCCGGAATGGGACTACGCGGTGGTGGTGCGCAAAGACGACCTGCGCACGACGATGCGGCGCGTCGCCGACTGGCCGGACCGGCTCGCCCGCGCGGGCGGATGGGGCCGGTCCGATGCCCGGTGACGTGGTGTTCTCCGACGAGCCGACGAGACTCGCCGACACCGTCGTCCCGCTGGCCGGACACCAGTCCGACGAGTGCATCTGAGCGCGGAAGCCTGGTTCAGGCACCCCACCGGTCCGGATCGGTGCCCGGCAGCACGTGGCGCACCCCGCCCCGGGGGTCCGCGACGTCGCCCGTGTACCGGGGGATCAGGTGGATGTGCACGTGGTCCACGGTTCGTCCGGCGGCGCGGCCTTCGTTGATCCCGATCGTGTACCCGTCCGGGTGGAACTCTTCGTCGAGCATCCGTCGTGCCTTCTTGACGAGTTCGTGCGTTTCGGCGGCCTCTTCGGGCGTCAGGTCGAAATACGACTCCACATGTCGGAGCGGCACCACCTCGACATGCCCTTTCGCCGCGGGGTAGTTGTCCCGCCGCACGTACACGAGATCACCCTCGACCAGCACTTCGTTGCTCTCCGGGTCGTCGGGTCGGCAGAACAGACAACCGGAATGCGGGGTCGGGCGGGACGTCACGGCCTTCGGATACCTCACGGGACGGTCACGCCGCGACTGCGGCACACCGCGATCATGCGTTTGACGACCTGGCGCAGGGTGAGCGACGTGGTGTCGATCGTGACGGCGTCGGCGGCGGGTTCGAGAGGGGACGCGGAGCGGGTCATGTCCGCCCGGTCGCGCCTGATCACGTCCGCCGGCACCTGTTCGTACGTGTCGCGCCGTTCCTGCGCGACCCGCCTGGTCGCCCTGACCTCGGGCGTCGCGGTGAGGTAGAACTTGACCGGCGCGGCGGGGAAGATCGCGGTGCCGATGTCCCGTCCCTCGATCACGCACTTCTTCCTCGTGCGGGCCCAGAGCCGGACGAGCGCGGTGACCCGGTCCCGCAACCCGGCGATGCCGGCCACGGCGGAGACCGCGCCGGTGACCGCGGCCGACCGCAGTTCGCGGCCCGGGTACCGGTCGGAGGTGAGCAGACCGCGGGTCCGGTTTTCGTCGAGCAGTTCGTCGCACAACGCGGCCAGTGCGGCGGGTCGGTCGGTATTCCGCGTCGCAACGCTTCGAACGCGAGGATCCGGTAGGTCCGACCGCTTTCGAGGTATTCGAGACCGAAGGTGTCGGCGAGCACCAGGCTGCTGGTGGTCTTTCCGGCGGCGGCGGGTCCGTCGACCGCCACGATCACCGGGGCCTCGATATGATGTGACATGGATTTCCCTTGCGAAGTCAACGATTTTCATCCGATTCGGAACCGAAGCGGAGACAGTACCAGCGTGCCCGTTGTCGCACTGTTGCGGACCGTGAATCGAGTGCCTCGATTTCGCCGGACAGTCGGCCTCGTCACCCGTCCGGGGAGACTCGGGTCTCTCCGCATGCGACCCGGTCCATTGAGGGGTGCTCGCTTCCTCGGGTCGCCGTCGGCCGGAAGCGTGTCGGACGTCGGCGGGTCCGGAATCTCGCGGAATTATATCGACGGCCGCGATGTTGCCATTCCGGGTGGAATTATCGGGGTGGTCGGTCCACGGTTTGTAACCGAATGGTCGCCGTTTGTCGAACAAATGTGGCGCGAATGTCGTTCCCCGGATTTCCGGGCCGTTGCCTGGCATGCTTGCAGCATGTCAGGAGGCCCGTGCGGAGGCGGGACTCCCGAATCCGACCTGTATGGGACGCGCGGCCCGCCGCCGCGCCGTGGACCTACGCCAGGGGGCGATTGCATGACAGAAACAGTCGATCGTTCGGTTTCCGTCGCCGCGGGGCCGACGTTCGGATTGGAGAAGTTCCGCGACCCGCTCCGCATTCCGCCGGTCATCCGGCCGCATTTGTCGTGGCACCAGGACACCCTGAACGTCACGATGATCCGCACCGAGGTCCGGCTGCACTCGCAGTTGCCGCCGACCACTGTCTGGGCCTACGACGGCCACTTCCCGGGACCGACGATCGACGTCCGCAGCGGTCGCCGGTTGCGCATCACCTGGACCAACGAGATCGAGGGGAAGATCCCGCTGATCGGGGTCCAGGCGCCGATCACCTCCGCACCGCAGAACGCGCCCGGCTTCCGCAACCCGGACGGCACGCTGCCCGCCGGCGTCACGCTCATCGACGGCGTCGCCGACCTGCCGTCGTGGGGCGTCGTGCACCTGCACGGCGCGCGCACCGGCGGCGGCAACGACGGCTGGGCGCACAACGCCCTGCTCAAAGGGGATTCGCAACTCGCCGAGTATCCGAATGCCCAACCGGCCACAACCCTGTGGTACCACGACCACGCGATGGCAATTACCCGTTTCAACGTCGCCGCCGGCCTGGCCGGCATGTACCTGATCCGGGACCGGGAGGAGGCGTCCCTGCGGCTGCCGTCCGGCGAGCACGAGATCCCGCTGATCATCGCCGACCGCAACCTCGACACGGACGCGGACGGCGACCTCACCGGCCAGTTGCTCTACAAGGTCCCGTTCCTCACCACGGCCTCGGGCCAGGTGTTGCACATCCCGTTCAGCGGCCCGTTCACACTGGTCAACGGCGTCATCTGGCCGCACCTGGACGTCGAGGCCCGCTGGTACCGGTTCCGGGTGGTCAACACGTCCAACGCCCGGTTCTACCGGCTGCGCCTGGTCGACGAGGACACCGGCGAGTCGCTGGACCGGCACGTCCGGCAGATCGGCACGGACAGCGGTCTCCTGCCCCGACCCGCCGCCCTGCCCACCGGCGGCCTGCTCATGGCACCGGCCGAACGCGCCGACCTGCTGATCGACTTCGCCCGCCTGCGCGGCCGTCGGCTCAAGCTCACCAACGCCCAGCCCAACGCCGCACCCGAGCCCGACATCATGCAGTTCCGCGTGGAGGACCGGGAACGCCGCGACCGGTTCCGGCTGCCGACCACGTTGTCGCCGTCGTACGTGCGGCTGCACCACGGCACGACCGTGCCCGACGACCACGACCACATCTTCATCGCGCTCGTCCCGCCGGGCACCGGCGGCGAGGGACACCCGGGCATGTGGGAACTGGTCGAGGTGACCGACCCGGAGCGGATCCCGACCACGCTGCCCGCCCCGGGCATCCTCCAGATCACCGACCCGAACTCCGGGCGGGTGCGCACGTTCGAGCGCGTCGCGAGCCTGTTCGACGACACCACGAGCGTGTTCATCGACCACGATCGCTGGGCGGTGTGGAACTTCCTCCAGTTGGGCGGCCCGGCCCACCCGATGCACGTCCACCTGGCCCGGTTCCAGGCGCTCACCCGGACCGCGTACCCGATCGACCCGGCCACCGGCGCGGCGCCGGGCTTCGACGTCGCGGTCGGCGGCACGACCACGCCCCTGCCGGTCCCCGGTCCGGGCCGCGCGCTCGACCCGCAGGAGGAGGGCTGGAAGGACACCTACGTCGTGGGTGCGGGGGAGTGGCTCACGATCGCCGGCCGCTTCGACGGCGCGACCGGGAACTTCATGTACCACTGCCACATCCTCGACCACGAGGACGAGGGCATGATGCGCCCGTTCGTGGTCATGCCGCGTGAGGCCGCGCGCTTCCACGTGCACCGCTTCGGCGGCGGCCACCACCACGGCGAGGTCGCCGAGGACACCCGCAGCAGCGGGAACCCGCTGTAGGGAAACCGCTGTAGGGAAACCGCTGTGGAGAAGCGTCCCGGGGTCCGTCCGGACGGACCCCGGGACGCCGTTCACCCCGTGATCGCGAAGACGTGGTGTCCCCACGGCTCCAGCGCCACGTACAATCCCTGCTCGGCCAGTTCGTCGCCCTCGCGGTCGAACGCCGTGCCGGACAGCAGGTCCGCCAACCGGTGCGTCCGGCCGGCCAGGTGCCGCCACGGCAACCGCAGCCGGGCCTGCGCGGGCCCCGGCGACAGGTTGACCACCACGAGGTGGCGGTCGCCGACCGGCGGACTCCACGTCCACGCCAGCAGCTCACGCCCGCTGTGGTTGTCCGGCCAGCACTCGGGTTCGAGCTGCTCCCACGTGCCCGTGCGCACCTGCGCCGCGATCGCCCGCAACGCCCGGTGCCACGCCGCGAGCCCGACGTCCACCTGCTCGTCGGGCAGGCGCCGGTCGAACAGCGGCGCCTGCGCCCGGCGGCCCTCGTACTGGCCTTCGTGCCACAGCGTCGCGCCGGGCAGCGTCGCCACGACCACGGCGGCGGCCCGCTCCGCGTCGACCGGCAGTCGCGACGCGGCCCGCGGCTCGTCGTGGTTCTCCAGGAACCGCAGCAGCCGGGCCTGGTAGTCCGGGTCGGCGTCGAGGTGGTCGCGCACCGCGCCGGGGTTCAGCCCGATCAGCCGGTCGTAGAGCCGTTTGTCGTAGCAGAAGTCGAAGCCCTGGTGCTGGAGCGTCCACTCCATGTCCCAGTACGCCTCGGCGATGAACACCGTGCCCGGCTGCCGGGCCCGCACGGTGTCCAGGATCGACGGCCAGAACTCGGCGGCGGGCGCCGGCCCGGTCCGGCCGTGCCACGTGCGGGCGAACACGCCGTTCGTGGGCAGCATCGCCATGTCGCAGCGGATGCCGTCGCACTGGTCGGCGATCGTGGTCAGCGTCTCGGCCGTCGCCGCGCGCAGGTCCGGCGAGAACGCGTCGAGCTGCACGACGTCCGGCCACGGCGGGAAGTACGGGTCACGCCCGCGCGCCAGCACGCCGCCCGGCGTCTCCAGCCACTCCGACGGTGCCTCCGCCAGGTCGGCCGGCGTGCCCCGGACGAACAGCTCCGGCCGTTCGGCCACCCAGGGGTGGTCGGGCGCGACGTGGTTGGGCACGTGGTCCAGCACGAGCTTGACGCCGCGCCGGGCGAGCGTCTCCCGTGCCGCCGCCAATCCGTCCGGCCCGCCGAACGCCGCGTCGACCACGTACCGCCGCACGCAGTACGGCGAGCCCACCGCGCCCGGCCCGATCGGCCGTCCGGACAGCTCCAGGCCGAGCGGACTGCGTTCCCACACGCCCATCAGCCACACCGCGTCCAGTCCCGGTCCGCAGAGTGCGTCCCAGGTGGACTCGGGCACGTCGCCCAGCGTGACCACGCGTCTTTCCTGTCGGGACAACGAGTCCAGCCACACCGCGGTGTTGATCTGGTGGATCACCGGTCTGTCCGGCCACCCGCTCATCGGCTCGTCCCGGTCCCGCGCAGCAGCGCCGGGAGCAGTGCCACGGTCGCGGTCCACCCGGTCTGGTGGGCGGCGCCCAACCCGGTGCCGTCGTCGCCGTGGAAGTACTCGTGGAACAACGCCGGGTCCTCGGGTCCGCCGCCGTCGGACGGGCGGACACCGGAGTCGTCGGGCAGGAACGTCGAGAACAACCGGTCGCCGATCTCGCCCGCCACCTGCCGCAGCGTCAGGTGGCGGCCCGATCCGGTCGGGCACTCGACGGTGAACTTGTCGCCGTAGTGGACGTGCAGGTGCAGCAACGCCCGGATGAGCATGACGTTGATCGGGAACCACACCGGCCCGCGCCAGTTCGAGTTGCCGCCGAACATCGAGCTGTCGGACTCGGCGGGCAGGTAGCCGACCCGGTGCTCCTGGCCGTCCACAGTGAACACATAGGGGTGTTCGAGGTGCCACCGCGACAACGAGCGGATGCCGTGCGGGCTCAGGAACTCGTCCTCGTCGAGCATCCGGGCCAGCAGGCGCCGCAGCCGCGTCTCGTCGAAGAGCGAGAACAGCACCGTCCCGGACCCGTTCGCCTGGGAACCGCGGCCCCACAGCGAGTTCGCCACGGCCGGGTGCCGTTCCAGGAACGCGGCCGCGTCGTCCACCACCTGGGGGAAACGCGTGCGCACCTCGCCGTCCACGACCGTGGCGGCGGCCAGCGGCAGCAGGCCGACCACGGACCTGACCCGCAGCGGCACCCGGCCGCCGTCGGGGGTGCGCAGCACGTCGTAGAAGAAGCCGTCCTCCTCGTCCCAGAACCCCACGCCCTCGTGCTGGGCCGCCGCCGAGATCCACGCCAGGTTCTCCAGCAGCGACTGGGCCTGCTCCACCTCGCCGAGTTCGAGCGCGACGCAGATCAGGTTCTGGCAGAACAACGCCATCCACGCGGTGCCGTCCGCCTGGTCGATCCGGCCGCCGGTGGGCAGTGCGGCGTTGCGGTCGAACACGCCGATGTTGTCCAGGCCCAGGAACCCGCCCTGGAACACGTTGCGGCCGTCGGCGTCCTTGCGGTTGAGCCACCAGTCGAAATAGCGCAGCAGCCGGGGGAAAGTCCTCGCGAGGAACTCCTTGTCCTTGCGCCCTTCCAGTTCGTAGACGAACCACACGGCCCACGCGTGCACTGGCGGGTTGACGTCGCCGAAGTTCCACTCGTACGCCGGCAGCTGGCCGTTGGGGTGCAGGTAGCGGCGGTCGAGCAGCAGTTCGAGCTGGTGCTTGGCGAACGCCGGGTCGACCGCGGCCAACGCCGCCGCGTGGAACGCCGAGTCCCAGGCGGCGAACCACGGGTACTCCCACTTGTCCGGCATGGCCACGACGTCCTCGGCCACCAGGTGACGCCACTGGTGGTTGGGCAGCGACGTGTCCGCGAGCGGGTCGACGCCGCGCTCGGTCAGCCAGCGCTCCACGTCCAGCGCGTAGAACTGCTTGGACCACAGCAGACCCGCGAACGCCCGGCGCACGACCGTGCGCTCGTCGTCTGCCAGGTCGGCGCCCGCGACCTCGACGTGGAACTCGTCGGCCTCGGCCCGCCGGGTGGCGACGATCGTGTCGAACCCGCTGAACGCGGCCTCGTGGTCGGGCGGTCCGTCGGTGAGCCGCACCCGCACGGTGGCGCTGTGCCCGGCCGGGATGTCGAGGGCGCAGTGCGCGGACGCCTTCGTGCCCTCGTCGTCGGGCGAGACCGCCCCCGGTTCGCCGTGCACGACGACGCGTTCGATGCCGTCCTTGACGTAAGGGCTCTCGTTGGGCGAGCCGAAGACGCGCTCGTTGTCGGTCTCGTTACCGGTCACCAGGACCGGGACCGCGCGGTCCACCACCAGGGACCGGCGGCCCAGTTCCGGGTCGTGCGCGACGACCGTGCCCGGTGCCGTGGCCCGCAGGTGCGGTCGGTCCGCGCCGCCCGCCCACGACCACGTGTGCCGGAACCAGAGGGTCGGCAGCACGTGGAGGGTACGGTCCTCGTCGCCCCGGTTGTGGGCGGTGATCCGCATCAGGATGTCGTCCGGACCGGCCTTGGCGTACTCGACGACGACGTCGAAGTACCGGTCGTCGGCGAAGACCCCGGTGTCGGCCAGTTCGTACTCCGGCTCGTCGCGACCCCGCTCCCGGTTGGTGGAGATCAGGTCCTGGTACGGGAACTCCCGCTGCGGGTAGCGGTAGAGCATCCGCAGGTACGACGCGGTCGGCGTGGCGTCGAGGTGGAAGTAGGACTCCTTGACGTCCTCGCCGTGGTTGCCCTCGCCGTTGCCCAGGCCGAACAGCCGTTCCTTGAGGATCGGGTCCACCCCGTTCCACAGCGTGACGGCCAGGCACAGCCGCTGGGCGTCGTCGCTGATGCCCGCGATGCCGTCCTCGCCCCAGCGATAGGCCCGGTAGCGGGCCTGGTCGTGGGTGAAGGACGTCCACGCGTCGCCGCCGTACGCCTCGCGCACCGTGCCCCACTGGCGGTCGGCGAGGTAGGGACCCCAGCGGCGCCAGGGTGTGCCCCGCTCGGCGTCGTGGAGCCGTCGTCGTTCCGCTCCGGTCATCGTCACCCCTCGTCCCGGACTTCCGAACCGTGCACGACGACGGCCCAGACGACGACCACGCACAACGCGATCACGATCGTCGACCACACCGGCTGCACGGTCACGAAAGCGAGCTGTGCCATCGCGTTCACCGCCGCGAACACCACTGCCACGACCCGTGCCCAGCCCGCGCCGGTCCACAGCGCGGCACCGGCGAGGGCGACGAGCACGCCGATCACCAGGTGCGTCCACCCCCACCCGTCGAGGTCGAACACCAGCACGCCGTCCGGTCCGACGGCGTAGTACTCGCTCTGGAACAGCGTGACCATGCCCTCGATGACGTTGAAGAACCCCACGATGATCATCACGATGCCCGCGAAGGCGATCCAGCCGCTCCAGATGCTGGGCTTCGCCGTGGCACCATGCCAGGTGTAGTCGGATTGGCGCGTCCGCTCGGTCATGTCGCTTCCTCCGGTTTCCGATCGCTTCCCCCGGCGAGATTTCCGGGTTGGACGGTCGTGGTCTTCACCCGTCCGGGATGGGTCCGCAGCAACGCCTCCACCCACCGCGCCCGAGGGTCGGTCCGGACCAGCACGGCGGTGGCGAGCAGCGTGGCGGGAACGGCCAGCAGCATGCCCAGCGGGCCGAACACCCAGCCCCAGAACACCAGCGACAGGAACGCCGCGGTCGCGGACAGGCCGACGGCGCCGCCGGCGAACTTGGGCTGGATCACCGACTGGCCCAGGAAGTTGAGCACCACGTACAGGACGCAGACCGCGATCGCCGTGCGTGGTCCCGATTCCAGGAGCGCGAGGAGCGCGGGCGGCGCCAGGCCCAACAGGAAGCCGATGTTGGGGATGTAGTTGGTGACGAACGACAGCACACCCCACAGCAGGGCCAACGGGACGCCCAGCCACAGCAGGGCGATCGTGTCGGCGACCGCGATCCCCAGGCCGAAGATCGTGGTGACCACGAAGTAGCGGCGGGACCGGTGGGCGAACTCGCGCAACGCCACCGTCAACTCGGGCCGGTCGAACCGGTCCAGTCGCGCGTCGACCACGGCCACCTCGACGCTGAGGAACGCCAGCAGCGCCAACAGGAACACGAGGTTCGTCGCCAGTCCGCCGATGCTCGCCAGCAGCGCGCCGGCCTGGGCCACCAACCAGGACGGGTCGATCTTGTCGGCCAGTTCCTTGAGCGCGCCGGTGTGCCCCAGTGCCCGGTCGGCGGTGGCCGCGGTCTGGACGAGGAGCTGCCGGCCCTGGTCGGCGTAGCCGGGCAGCAGTTCGCCCAGGCGTGCCGCCGACGCGGCCACCACCAGGGCGAACGCCAGCAGCACCAGGTAGACCAGCACCACCAGGCCCGCCGTCGCGGTCCAGTCGGGCAGGCCGCGCCGGCGCAGCCACCGCCGCACCGGGCTGATCGTGATCACCACCAGCAGCGCCAGCAGCATCGGCCCGACCAGCCAGGCCAGCGCGCGCAGCCCGGCCACGACGATCACCGCCGAGGCGGCACCGAGCAGGAGCACCAGGGCTCTGGGTAAGGCGGTCGTCTCCATCGTGATCTCCCTTCGCCGATCGCACGGTGGCATGCGTCCGCGTGCGGACTCCTCATCCGCACGAGGTGGAGACCGGGGTGCGCGCGTCGCCGACGATCTCCGGCATGTCTGCTGACTTGGTGACCGTCTGGCTGTTCCGGAACGCCTTGGGTGCCGCGGATGCGCTCGATCCGCTGCCCGGTTCGTGGGGGGTGCGTGACGCGGCCGTGGTGTCGTGGCCGCTGGGCGCACCGTCCCCGCTCGTCGAACGGCCGGGCCGGATCGTGGGGGACACGGCGCTGGGAGGCGCTTTCTGGGGACTGCTGTGCGGGTTGCCCTTGGCCGCGCCGATGCTGTGCGCCGGTGTCGGCGCGGGCGTGGGCGCCCTGGTCGCCTGGACGACCCGACCACGGCTGCCCCGCGCGATCGTCGACACGGTCCGGGGACATGTCGGCCCGGGACGTTCGGCCCTGGTCCTGTCCACCCGCGGCCTGTCCGACGACCTGCTGTCCCGTCTCCGGTCGTCCGGTGGCACCCAACTGCCACCCACCCACGCCGTCCAACTCGCCTGACCCGCGAGTCCTCCACTCGGACACCCCGAAACACGCACTCGGGCACCTTCGATCGGGCGATGAAGCCGAGAGGTGCTCGCAAGAGCGCCGGCGGGTGCGGGGTCAGACCGTCCCGGTGAGCCGGTTCGTCAGCTCGTCCAGGCAGGTGTGGAGTTCCTGCGGGCCGGTGAGGTCGTAGTGCGTCGGGTGGACGATGCCGGTGGTCAGGTCCGCGGTGTCGAGTTCGGCCTCGCCGCTGGTCCACACGATGAGGTGGCCCGTCGAATCGCCGGTCTCGCAGTCGACCCAGGCGGCGGGCTTGTCGTACTCGGGGCCGAATGTCAGCGTCCAGCGGATTCCCGCGCGTTCCCAGCGCGGCGCACACCTGTGCACGGCCGCGGCGAACTCGGCGAGGTCGAACCTGATCACACGGGTGATCCTACGCGGCGCCCGGCACGGCGGCCCCGAAAGTCGGGGCAACGCCGATCCACGGGCCGGAGTCCCGACACCGACGCGGTCGGGACTCCCGCTCCTGCGACGCAACCACCGCCAAAGCGACGGCGTCATACCACCTTCCGTGGATGCGCGTGCAGATGGCCGTGACGTTTCCTGCCGGGCGAGATCACCCACTGCGGGTGATGCGCGGACGTGGGCGTCCTCTGTGGCCGGCCGGAGTTCACCCGGCACGGGTGGCGTGGCGGCGTAATCGGCCCGACACGCTCTGTGGTGCGGGACGGCGGGCCTCGGGGGGCACCGCGTGCTCGGCCCTACGTCCCGCCCGGTCGCGTCGGCCGCATCAGCGCGACCCGACCGCGGTCGGGGCGCGGACGGTGTTCGCGCTTCGGCCGACGCGACCGGTTCACACCTTTCCACGAGAGGCGATTCCATGCGTGCTACGACACTGCTCGACCGTCGTGAGCTGGTCGACGTCGTGCGGCCGGTCCACCCGATCGCGTCCGTCTACCTCGGACCGGACCAGGGGGTGCCGTGGTCGACCCGCTGGCCGGCGCTGGTCGACCGGTTGCGGCGGGCAGGGGCCTCGCAGGCCACCATCACCGACGTCGAGATCGCGGTGCCGGACGCGCCGGACCACGCGGTCGCCGTGTTCGCCGACGGCGGGCACGTGCCGGCCGTGTTCTCCACTCCCGGCCGGACCGGACCGGATGTGGCCTGGTTCCGGGCACCGGCCCACGTCCTGCCGCTCGTCGCCTACGCCCAGGAACGGCCGGCGCACGTGCTCGTGATCGCGGGTCCGGACCGGGCACGCCTGCGGATCGTGCCGGGTGGACTGGACGCGGATGCCGTCGGAGTCCGGATGTCCTGCCCGACAAGCGATCTGGCCGAGGCGTGCCGGACCGCGCTCGCCCAGTCGGGTGCCCGGCTGCTGGTCGTGCACGGCGACCTCGACACGGCCGACCGGCTGCGGGCCGACCTGCCCGGCGAGGCGACCGTCCGGCGGGTGCCCGGCAGTCGACCGGTGGACGTCGGCGACATCCTGCGGTCGACCGCGTGGCTGTGGACCGCGCGGAGTTTGACGGATCTCGCCAAGCCGCCGCACGGGGGATCGGTGCAGGGCGTCGCCCGGACCATCGCCGCGCTCGCCCGGGGACACGTGCGCGAGCTGGTGGTGTCGCCGTTGGAGCGCAACGCCGCCGCGTGGTTCGGCGGTGCGCCCAGCCAGATCCTGCCCGCCGAGGAGACCACGCCCACCCCCTGGTCGCGCCGCCGAGGCGACGCGGTCGACGTCGCGGTCCGGGCCGCGCTGCTGGCCGGTGCGACCGTGCGCGTGGTCGGCCACCGCACGCCCGGCGCGCCCGCCGAGGGCATCGGCGCGTTGTGCCGCTTCCCGCTCGCATTGGTCGGCGCATGAACGAGGAACTCGTCCCGCTGCGCACCGACTTCGACCGGTCGTGGCCGGGGTTCGACCGGGACCAGGTCCGCGGCTACGTCCAGGAGATCGAGGCCGACCTGCGCGTGCTGGCCGCCGACCGCGACAACGCCATCGCCCGTGCCGAGTCCGTGGCCGAGCGCCTCGCCCAGACCCGCCAGGAGAACCAGCGGCTGCGGGAACGCCTCACCCGCGTGTGCCGCGAACCCGTCGACCTCGAAGGCGCGACCGAACGCGCCCGCCGCGTGATCGAACTGGCCAACGCCGAGGCCGAGGAGATCCTGGCCCGCGCCGAAGCCGTGGCCCGCCGGTGCGTCGACGCCGCCCAACGCGACCAGGAGGCCCACCGCCGCCGCCACCAGACCCTGCTCGACCAACTCGAGTCCCACCGCGAACTGTCCCACCGCGAACACCGCGAACTCATGGAACGCGCCCGCGCCGAGGTCGACAAGCTGACCAGGCAGGCCGAGGCCCGGCGCCGCGAGCTGGACCGGACCGCGAACCGGGAACGCGAACGCGTGAGCGAGGACTTCGACCTCGCGATGTCCCTACGCCGTGCGGAAGCCCTGAAAGCCTTGTCCGACCACGTGGAGACGACACGCGCACGCAGCGCACGCATGCTGCGCGAAGCGGAGGAACGCGTGGCCGTGCTGGACCGGCACCGCGATCGCATCCTCGATGCGTTGGGCGCCACCACAAGCGTCCTCGTCGACGTCGGCCCGATTCCCCGACCCCGCGCCGAGCGGACGGCCGTGCGATGACGCGGGCGGATGCCGGACGTCCCGTTGTGCGACCCGGCCGTGGCGGTCCTGGGTCGAGCGGACGAACGGACGGCGGTGTGCGGGCGCGGACCGTTCGGCGGTGGAGTCGGGGATGCGACCACCGGGCGCCGTAAGACGGAAGCGCGCGATCACAGTCGTCTGTCTGGTGTCCCTGCTCGTGCCGCACGTCGTCGCGCGGCGGTCGGGCCGGTGCGTGGGAGAGGTCGCGGCGGCGGTCCGGGGCGCGGCACTGCCGTCCTTCGTGGCACAGCGAGGAGATCCGGGATGTCCCTGACCAACGGTGCGGTGCCGCGCGAGCGGCTGTTCGCGTTGCTCGACAAGCTCGTCGGCGACGCGGTCACGCTCGTGCACGCACCGACCGGCACCGGCAAGTCGACCCTGCTCGCGACCTGGGCGGACCGGTGCGGCCCGCACGTCGCGCTGGTCAACGTCGAACGCCGGTACGGCGAACCCGACGTGCTGCGCCAGGCCATCCACGACGCGTCGACCCGGACGCGGTCGTGCCTGGTCCTCGACAACGCCGACCGCCTGGCGGGCAGCCCGGCCGCGCACCTGCTCACCGGGCTCGCCCGCGACCGCGGGCACGGGTTGGTGCTCGCGGGTCGTTCGTCGCTGCCGTTGCGCACGTGGCTGCGTGCACACGGCGGTCTCGCCGAGATCCGAGCCGAGGACCTGGTTTTCACCCGACAAGAAGCGACCGCGTTGCTCCGTGCACACCACGTGCACCCGAGCCTCGACGATTTCGACGCACTGTTGGCCCGGACGGGTGGCCACGCGGCGACATTGCGACTCGCCGTCACCTCGCTTACCGAACGCGGTACGCCGACCGTGCCACGGCCCAGGGACCCGGCACGATCCCCGCATTCACCCGTCCGGACCTCGCATGTCCTCGACGACGTGGAATCGGCGCCGCGAGGGGATTCCGTCACCCGCTGAGGGTGAGGAAGTCTCGTGATCATGTCGCCGATGATCGAAAGACCACCGAGCCCAGCGCGATCAGAAGGGGCACATGATGTCGGAGCGGCACGACCCGTCGGAGACCGGGCGCCCGGTCCCACCGCCGAAGCTGCGCGTGCCCGGTATGGAGGCACCGCTGGTCGAGCGCGACCGGCTGCACGCCTGTCTCGACGGCCGCACCACGACCACCGCGCCGCCGGTGACCCTGGTCCTGGGTCCGGCCGGTGCGGGCAAGACGACCGCGTTGGCCCTGTGGGCGCGTCGCCGGTCGGACTCCACCCGGGTCGCGTGGGTGACCCTCGACGCGCAGGACGACTCGCCGGTCGGGCTGTGGTCGGCGATCCGGGAGGCCCTGCCGGCGGGGCTGGCCCCCCGCGACCGGCTGCCGGACCTGCCGCCCGCGACCACGCCCGAGTTCGCGGCGGCCGTGATCGCCGCGCTCGACCACGTGACGACGCCGGTCCACCTGGTGGTCGACGACGTCCACTTGCTGACCGACCGGATCGCCTTGCACGGCCTGGAGCTGCTCGTCCGCCACACGCCCAAGTCCCTGCGGCTCGTCCTGTCCGGACGATCCGCGCCGCCTGTCCGCCTGTCCCGGCTGCGCCTGGAGGGCCGGTTGCGCCTGGTCGACGCCCGGGACCTGGCGTTCACCCGGGCCGAGGCCGAGGAGTTGTTCGCCGGGCACCGCCTGCGGGTCACCGCCGACGCGCTCGACGCGATCATGGCCCGGACCGAGGGTTGGACGGCGGGCCTGCGCCTGGCCACGCTCGTGCTGGCCGAATCGGCACCGGCCGAGTTCTCCGGCGCGCTGCCGGCCGTGGCCGACTACATCACCGAGGAGATCCTGGGCGACTACGACGAGCAGGTGCGCGACTTCCTCGTGGCCACGAGCGTGTGCGCGGAGGTGTGCGGCGACCTGGGCGCGGTCGTGGCCGAACAGCCCGACGCGGGCCGCTTCCTGGAACGCCTGTCGCGCGACAACGCGCTCGTCTCTGCCGTGGACGGTGCCGACGGCTGGTACCGCTACCACCCGCTGCTGCGCGACCACCTGTCCGCGGAACTCGACCGGGGTGCCCCGCACGACCGGAAGCGCTCGCACCTGGCCGCCGCGCGGTGGCACCGCGACGCCGGGCGCGCGATCGACGCCCTGGACCACGCGGTCCGCGCCGAGGACGCGACGTTGGCCGCCGAACTCGTCGCCGAACACGGCCTGCGGGAAGTCCTGCGCGGCAACGGGGACCGCCTGCACGACCTCGTGACGTCCACACCGCGCATGGCCTGTGGCGCCGCCGCGGCCACCGCCGCGCTGGCCGCGCTGGACGAGGGCGACCTCGCCGGCGCGGACTGGTCGCTCGACGGTGTCGAGGTCGGTCGTTCGCCTCGCCACCGCGCGTTGAGCGCGGTGGTCCGCCTGCGTCGGGCCAGGTTCACCGGCGACCTGACCGACGCCCTGCGGACGTTGCCCACGCCGACGACGGGCGACGTCGCCCTCGACCTGGCGATCCGGCTGGAACGCGGGATCGCCACGCTGTGGCTGGGCGATCACCGTGCCGCCGAACAGGAACTGCGCGCCGCCCTGGACCTGGCGTCGCGCGAGGGTCTCGATCATGCCGCGCTGGTGGCGTCGGTCCATCTCACGGCCGCCGCGGCGGCCCGGGGCGACACCGTCGGCGTGACCGATCACGGGGACCGCTCGATGGCCATCGCCGCCGCTCGCGGCTGGGAGAACCGGCCCGCCTGCGTGCTCGTCTACGCGGTGCTCGCCGCCGAAGCGCACCGACGGCTCGACGACGCCCTGGCACGCCGTATGGTCACGCTCGCGGCGGAGGCGTTGCCCCGGCACGCGGACCGCACGGTCGAGCTGGCCGTGGCCGCGGTGGAGGCGATCACCACGTTCGAGGACGCCGAGGACCCGCACGCCGTGGTGTCGGCGTTGTGGAAGCAGTGGCAGGGCTTCTCCGAACCGTACGTGGCGCCCCACCTGGTCGCGTCCGTGGTGCCCACGACCCAGCGCATGGCGCTGCGCGTGGGCGAACCGGGCTGGGCGGGCGACATGGTGACGCACGTCGAGGCGGTCCTGGGCACGTGCGGTGAACTCGCCCTGCTCCAGGCCGTGGTGCACAGCCAGCGCGGCCGTGCCGCCCAGGCCAGGAAAGTGCTGGAACCGGTGTTACGCGGCGAACTTCCGGTGGTCGTGCCCACGACCCTGGTCGACGCCTGGCTGCTGGAGGCCGGACTGGTCGACCGCGAGGGCAACAGCCAGCAGGCCCACGAGGCGCTGCGCAAGGCGTTGGCGACAGCGGAACCCGCCGACGCGTTGCGCTCGTTCCACAACGCCGGCAAACCGGTCCGGGACCTGCTCGCCAAGGGGGCCGGGAGATTCGGCCGCCTCGACCGCTTCGCGACCGCGGTGCTCACCACGGTGCCGACGCCGCGGACCGGTGATCCCGACAGCCTCACCGGGCGGGAACGCGCGCTGCTGGTGGAGTTGCCGTCGATGCGCACGGCCGAGGAGATCGCCGACTCGATGTACGTGTCGATCAACACGGTGAAGACGCACCTGCGCGGCATCTACCGCAAGCTCGGGGTGAGCCAACGCCGGGACGCCGTGGTCGTGGCCCGCAGACTCGGCCTCATCTGAGAATCCGTCCTGCTCGTCCTCGGCGTCGTCGTCGGACATCCGGCCGAGTGCGCGGAAAGTCCGCGCGCGGTCCCGGAGCGCGAGCGCGGCACGCGGCCACCCCGGTCCGATCAGGGCGGCGTCCCGCTCCCACCGCTCGGCGAGCCCGTACTCCCGTCCATCCCGGACCGTGGTCCCGTTGTCGGTCATCGAAGCCGACACGAACCCGCCGGCCACCGTGCGCTCGTCGATCAGGTCCCGCACCGCCGCGCACCGGCCGCCCCATCCGGCGCACATCGCACCGACGACCCGCTCCGCCCGCCGGCGGAGCAGGTCGTCCCCGGCCGGGAGCCGTCGCACGTCGGCCATCCACCCGACCGGCCGATCGGTCGTCGGGACGCACGCGCCACCTTTCCCGCGCGATCCGCGCCGACCTCCGCATCATGGTGTCGTCCGCCCAGGCGGAACGCACCACGTCGACGAAGGTGTCCGTTGCCTGGCAAGGAGATCCCGGTACGCGCGTTCCGGACCGATCACCGCCCAGGGTGTCGCCGACCGGTGAAGCCGACCCGGCGGCCACGACACCGACTCCGGCAGGAGTCGCCGGTGCACGTCCGGATGCGACCCCCGGAGTCCGTCGATCACCGCGAGCCGGGTCCGCCACGGCGCGGACCCGCGGGGCCGACCCGGTCGGCACACCCCGCGCAGGTTGTCGAGCGCTCCGAACCGGGCGAGGACGCGGGTAGCGTACCCTCGGACCGGCACAGCGGTTCCGTCGCACACAAGCGCGGTCTTCCCCATGGCCCTGGACCGGTGGGGGTTGCGCGAGCCCCGGCTTGTCGGTAGCCTGGCCACATCTTCACCCTCGCGGGTACGGGTTGCCCTCCGCGGGAGTCCTTCGAAAATCCCGCCCGGTCGGCTGTACGCACTTCGCCGTTCCCCCTCCGGGCCGTGGGTTCGCTCTTCATCGTCCCGGATCAGGGAGAAAACCTTGAGCACACATCAGTCCACAATGGAATCCGCATTGGCGGGCGGTGTCCTGGACATCGCCGACAACCGCGCTTTCCTGCGCACGCAGAGCTTCCTGCCCGAACCCGACGACGTCCGGGTGCCGATCCGGCTCGTCCGACAGCACGGTCTCCGGCGCGGCGACGCCGTCACCGGCCAGGCCGACGCACGCGAACTGCTCACCGTCGACACCGTCAACGGCCTGCACCCCAGGCATTCCCCGGCGCGGCCCGTGTTCCAGGACCTCACCGCCGTCCACCCGACGGACCGGCTGCGGCTGGAGACCGACCCGCACGAGCTGACCACCCGCGTCATCGACCTGGTGATGCCCATCGGCAAGGGCCAGCGCGCCCTGGTCGTCGCGCCGCCCAAGGCCGGGAAGACGACCGTGCTGCGGTCGATCGCCCACGGCATCGCGAAGAACCACCCCGAGTGCCACCTGATGTTCGTCCTGGTCGGCGAGCGCCCCGAGGAGGTGACCGACCTGGCGCGCTCCGTGCCCGCCGAGGTCGTGGCCGCCACGTTCGACCGGCCGCCGCGCGACCACACGATCCTCGCCGAGCTGGCCGCCGAACGCGCACGCCGACTGGTCGAACTCGGCCGGGACGTCGTGATCCTGTTCGACTCCCTCACCCGCCTCGGCCGCGCCTACAACCTCACCGCCACCGGTTCCGGGCGGGTGCTCTCCGGCGGTGTCGACTCGACCTCTTTGGTGCCGCCCAAGAGGTTCCTGGGCGCCGCGCGCAACATCGAGGGCGGCGGATCGCTGACGATCGTCGCCACCGCGCTGGTCGACACCGGCTCGGTCGGCGACTCGCTGATCTTCGAGGAGTACAAGGGCACCGGCAATGCCGAACTCCGGCTCGACCGCGCGCTCGCCCGGCGCCGCACCTTCCCGGCCGTCGACGTGACCACGTCCGGTACGCGCCGCGAAGACCTCCTGCTCACCGAAGCGGAACTACGCACGACCCGCGCCCTGCGGCGGGCGTTGGACAAGCGCGAGGCACCGGTGGAAGCCCTGCTCGACGGCCTGCGCAAGACCCACGACAACGCGGAGTTCCTCGGCAGGCTCATCCGGTGAGGGGCCCGCTGATCGTGGACACCGACGTCGGCGGCGACCCGGACGACGCCGTCGCCCTCGTCGTCGCGGCGGCCGAGCCCGACCTGGCGCTCGTGACCACAGTGGACGAACTGGGCGGCCGGCGGGCGCGGTTCGCGCGACACCTCCTCGACCTGCTCGGCCGCGCGGACGTCCCCGTCGTCGCCGGGGCCGACCTCGGCAACACCCGGATGGACTGCGTCCCGGAGCCGGAGCCGGTCGACGACCGACCCACCGACGTGCTCGGCGCGGTCGCCGCCGTGTGCGCGTCGACCACGGGTCCGGTGCGGTGGACCGGCCTCGGACCGGCGACCAACCTCGCCCGGATCCTCGACACCGACCTGGCCGACCGGCTCGTCGTCACGCAGATGGGCGGCGCGCTGCGCTACCGCGACCCGACGCGCGCCGAGCACAACTTCCGGGTCGACCCGGAAGCCGCCGTCGTCCTGCTCGACCGCGCGACCCGGCCCACCCTCGTCCTCTCGGACACGACCTTCACCCCTGCGATCGGGATCGCCCGCGACTCCCCGACGCACCGCCGCCTGACCGCGCCGTCGGCGCCGGCCTGGGCCGGTCTGCTCGCCGACCACCTCGACCGCTGGTTCACGCGCTTCCACCCCGTCACGCTCCAGCACGACGCTCTCACCCTGTCTCTCGTCCTCGGCCTGCCGTTCGTCGAGACCGCGCCGCACCGGATCGCGATCGACGGGATCGGCCGCACCACCACGGCGCCGGACGGGCACAAGGTCCTGCTGAGCGTGGGTGCCGACCACCGGGCCTTCATGGCCTGGCTCGCCGACCGACTGTCCTGAAAGGACATTCCGGCGATCGGCGGCGCCCGCTGGGCCTGTCCGCCGAATCCTCGCGGAAAGTATCGACTCGGACACGCTCCGTCGTGATACTGGCGCGGACGGAGGGAGGGTCGTCTTGGCGGTCAGGGACATCTTCGTCGGCGGCGACGGGGAGGACTCCCGGGGCGGGCTCACGTGGGCCGACCGGGTGCGGACGTTCGACCGGGCCCGGCGGATCGCGGCCGGCGTCGGCGGCCCGGTCGCATTCGTCGTCGGCCAGTTCGTGATGGCCCGGGAGGCGTATTTCGGCCAACGGCTGGGCAAGGGCATCGAGGCCGGCTACGACGTGCCCGACGGCTGGACCATGCGGGCCTACGACCCCGAACTGCCCTGGCACTTCACGGACCTGGACGTGCTCGACGCCCCCGGGGACTTCGTGCAGGTCTTCAAGGACGGCAACACCCACAACGCGAACACGTCGATCCCCGTCGGCGACAAGGAACCCGTGCCGACCATCGCGGACAACAGGGGAGTGCCGACCGGTCGACCCACCGGAGTCTGGATCTCCACCCGTGACGTGGCCAACGCGGACAAGCCGCTGTTCCGCGTGGTGCGGGTGTGGCGCGGTGGTCGTGCGCTCACCTTCGGCGACCGCGCGGCCGTGCCGTCCGCCTACGACCCGTACAACGAGGTCTGGGAGGCCAGGTCGTTCGAGACCCTCGGGTCCGACGGCACGCACACGTGGACCCAGCTCACGCCGGGGGAGAAGTGGGGCACGGCGCCCGCGCCCGCGTCCGGCCGCCTGTCCGTGTTCAGCCCGCACGGCAACCCCGTCGACCAGTGGGGCGGCATCACCGTCCTGGCCCATCGCAGCGCGGGTGGGAACGGCATGGACCTCGGCCTGCTCACCGTCCGGCAGTCGTCGGGGTGGCGGATCGACGAGTCGGTGAAGGTGATCGGCGGCGGTCTCGCCGCGTTCAAGATCCGGGGCGGCTGCGCCGACGGCCGGATCGAGGCCAAGGTCGACGTGTTCAGCCCGTACTACCCCGTGGTCGACCTCGACCCGCACACCGGCTTCGACACGTTCACCGGTCTGGAGATCTCGCCGCGCTGGGACCTGCGCGTCACGCACAAGCCGTACTACGAGATCGACGCCGCGCACTCCACCGGCCAGTCCGACGCGTTGCGCATCACCTCCGGCGCCCGGGTCGCCGGCCTGCTCGTCCGGGGCCGCACGACCGGCGGCACGCCCTGCTACGTGCGCGACCCCGGCCACTCGGCCGTCGGCCGACCCGTGCCGGCGGCCGGCGTGGTGCTCGACGGCCTGGTGGTCGAGCGCGACTTCGCCGTGTACCTGGGCGGACTCCAGTACCAGCGGGCGTTCGTCGTCAACGGCGGCCACGACACGGTCCGGAACTGCGTGATCAGCGGTCGGGTCTACGGCCAACGCACGCCTTCCCAGCTCACCGGCGGCATCAAGGTCGTCGGCGCGGAGTTCCACCACGGTCGGCAGATGATCCCGGCCGCGCCCGACGGGAGCTTCCG
The DNA here is from genome assembly GCF_014203755.1 of Saccharothrix violaceirubra. Lineage (NCBI taxonomy): Bacteria > Bacillati > Actinomycetota > Actinomycetes > Pseudonocardiales > Pseudonocardiaceae > Saccharothrix > Saccharothrix violaceirubra. The sequence continues at coordinate 4,113,757 of NZ_JACHJS010000001.1, read as the reverse complement.
GTACCCGAGCCGTTTCGACGACCGGACCCGCGACTTCTCCCACCAGCACCCCGACGGCAAAAACCGGGACGCGATCGCCCTGGAGATCACCATGGACGGCAAGGCCGAGGTCCGCGGCTGCGTGTTCGACGCGAGCCACGGCGCGGCGCTCAACCTGACCAAGGTGACCGGTTTCGACGCGACCCGCGACGGCTGCCTGGTCACCGGCTGCACGTTCGTGACCGGCACCCAACCCGGCAGCCTGCCCGTGGCCGTCCTGGTCGACGACCGGGGCGACGCGGGCACCGGGGTCCGGTTGCGCGACAACGTGGCCGTCGGCTACCCGGCGTCCGGGGGTGCGCAGTGGACGCCGACGGGCGCGGACGGAAAGGTGCGTACCGCCATCCGCCTGGAGGACCTCGCCACGGGTGGTCCCCGGGTCGCGGAGAACTCCGGGTGGGTGCGCCAGGCGTTCGCCACCTGCTACCGGTGAGGAGTCGACCATGACCGACACCGCCCGACGCACAGTCCTGCTCGCCGTCGCCGCGGCACCGTTCGCGGCGCTCCTCGCCCCCGGCGCCACCGCGCGGGCGGCCGGGCTCGACACCCTGGAGATCCAGATCCGCGTGGCGGGCTGGGCCGCCGACGAACCCCGCCAGGTCGGCCTCGCGCTCACCGGACGGCTCGACGCGCCGACCAAGGACGCCGTCCGTCGCTTCCAGGGCGCACACGGCCTCCGCCAGGACGGGATCGTCGACGAACGCACCCGCGAGGCCCTGACGGCACTGGCCAAGCCGGACGGCTCCACCCGCCACTTCGACTGGACGGCGTTCTCGCCCGACGGCACGTTCGCCGGGGGCGCGGCCGACGAGGCGACCGTCCGGGAGCACGTCCGCCGCCTGATGTACCGGCTGGAGGCGTTGCGGCACAAGGTGGACGGCCGGGAGATCACGGTCACGAGCGGCTTCCACACCCACGGCGGCGCGCACGCGCTCGGCGGCGCCGCCGACGTCGTGATCGCGGACTCGACCACCTACGCGGCCTACCGCGCGGCCCAGACCTGCGGTTTCACCGAGCTGGGCATGTACACCCAGTCGTGGCTGCACGTCGACATCCTGCCCAGCGCGTTCACGTGGGCCGACGGCGTGGTGTGAGCCGTCCCTTCCGGACATCCGCCGTCCGGGCTACCGTCGTGCCGACGAAAGGACGGCACATGGCGTTCACCCTGTCCGACTGGTCGGACCTCGACCCGGTCGACCGTGCCCACCGCCGCGCCGAGGCGCTCGACCGCGCCCGGGCGTCGACGCACGGCGACTGGACGGCGTTGGCCGACGGGGCGGACACCGGGGCGCCGGACACCGGACCGTTGGCGGGAATCCCGTTCTCGGTCAAGGACAACATCGACGTCGAGGGGTTCGCGACCACGGGCGGCAGCGCGCTGCTGGACCCCGCCCCGGCGGCCGTGGACGCCACCGTGGTGTCGCTGCTGCGTGCCGCCGGTGCCGTGGTCGTGGGCAAGGCGAACCTGCACGAACTCGCGTTCGGGATCACCAGCGACAACCACCACACCGGCGCGGTGCGCAACCCCGTCGACCCGACGCGGTCGGCCGGCGGGTCGAGCGGCGGCAGCGCGGCGTCGGTCGCACTGGGCGTGGTGCCGTTCTCGCTGGGCACGGACACCGGCGGCTCGGTGACGATCCCCTCGTCGTTCTGCGGCATCGCGGGGTTCCGCCCGTCGACCGGCCGCTATCCCGGCGACGGCGTGGCGAACCTGTCGACCAGCCGCGACACGATCGGCCTGCACGCCCGCACCGTCGCCGACCTCCGCGCGATCGACCGGGTGATCACGTGCGACCTGCCGGTGCGGGCCGGGCTGGCGGGCCTGCGTGTCGGTCTGCCCACGAGCCGCTTCGTCGACCTGGACCCCGAGGTGGACCGCGTGGTGCGCGCGGTGCTGTCCGCGCTGGAGGGCGCGGGTGCCGTGCCGGTCGAGGTCGACCTGGGCGACGACCTGGAGATCGCGTCCGGGCCGGGCAACGACCTGGTGTTCCACGAGGCGCCCCGGCTGCTGGCGCGGCGTACGGACGTGCCGTTCGAGCACTGGCCCGAGCACATCGCGTCGCCGGACGTGCGGACGACGTTCGAACGCCTCCGCGACACCCCGACGACGGTGTCCGCGTACTACGAGGCCCGCGCCGCGCGTCAACGACTCCGGCGTGCGTACAGCGACGTGTTCTCCCGCGTGGACGTCGTCTTCGGTCCCACGTCGCCGGTACCGGCCCCGCCGCTGGGGCAGAATTCCACGATCACCCACAACGGGCACAGCGTGCCGGCGTTCGGCACGGTGACCCGCACCATCGGCCCCGGCACGGTCGCCGGTCTGCCCATGCTCACGGTCCCGGCCGGCACGACCGCCGCCGGACTGCCGGTCGGAGTGTGCCTGGAGGCCGGGGCGTTCCACGACCCCTTCCTGCTGGCCGTCGGCGCGGCGCTGGAGGACCTGCTGGGGTGACGCTTTCGGGGCACCGGCCGAAATGCGACCCCGGCGGTCCCGACCTAGCGTCACCGGGGTTGAAGGCCGCACACGGGAGGCCGCATGACCCCGACCTACGAGGGACGCCCACTGCCCCGGCCGGACGAGGAGGTCGTCGACCAGGGGCTGGGCTTCGACCTCGGCACGCTGATGAGCCGCAGGCGCACGTTCCGCACGTTCGGCCTCGGCGTCGCCGCACTCGGAATAGCCGCCTGTTCGAGTGACTCGGACACCGGCTCGTCCCCGACCTCGGCGACCTCGACCACCACCGCGAAGGCCACCGGCGAGATCCCCGACGAGACCGCCGGGCCGTATCCCGGTGACGGCTCCAACGGTCCGGACGTGCTGGAGCGGAGCGGCGTGGTGCGCGGGGACATCCGCACCGGTTTCGGCGACTACAGCGGCACGGCCGAGGGCGTGCCGATGACCCTGGAACTCACGATCCAGGACCTGACCAAGGACGGCGCACCGTTCGCGGGCGTGGCGGTGTACGTGTGGCACTGCACCCGAGACGGCGAGTATTCGCTCTACGGGGAGAAGATCAAGGACCAGAACTACCTGCGCGGCGTCCAGATCGCCGACGCGTCCGGCAAGGTCACGTTCCTGAGCATCTTCCCGGCCTGCTACTCCGGGCGGTGGCCGCACATCCACTTCGAGGTCTACCCGACCGAGGCCGACATCACCGACGCCACGAAGGCGATCGCCACCTCCCAGGTCGCACTGCCCAAGGAGACCTGCGACAAGGTGTACGCGCAGGACGGCTACCGCGCGTCGGTGTCGAACCTGGCCCAGGTGAGCCTGGCCAAGGACAACGTCTTCGGCGACGACTCGGCCGCGAAACAACTCGCCACCGTGACCGGCGACGTGACGTCCGGGTTCAAGGTCTCGCTCACGGCAGGCGTGGACACGACCACGAAACCGACCGGCGGCGGCGTCCCACCCGGCGGCGACGGCCAACCGTCCGGAATGCCGGGCGGCACACCGCCCGGACCCCCACCCGGCATGACCCCGAGCCGCTGACCACCGCCCCGGTCCAGCGGGCCGACCGGGATCTTCGCCCGGTGTGACGACGAGCCGTCAGGGCCGCACCCAGTCGGGGAGTTCCTCGCACCGGCGCGACCACTCGTCGGGCGGCGCCGTGCGCGCGCCGAGCACACCGCCCACGATCGCGCAGGTGGTGTCCACGTCGCCGCCCTGCCCGGCCGTGACCCGGAACGCGCGGAACGAAGTCGTCGAGATGGCGAGCCGCGACCCAGAGCGCGAACGGGACCGTGCGCTGGGCACTGGTATCGCTCCCGTTGCCCGGTTCGCGCGCGGCGGTCGCCGCGTCCCCGATGTCCAAGGCGGCCACGATCCCTTGGCGCACAACACTTTCCGGCACATGATCGAGCACGGCGGCCAGGAAGTCCCGCGCCGTCGAGTCGTGCCCGACCGCCACCGCCGCCGCGACGGCCACCGCCACCGCACCCGCGACCCCTTGCGGGTGGGTGTGCGTGACCTCGGCGGAAGCCACCGCCTGCCGCGCGGCCTCGGCCGGATCGTCGGCGAACCAGGCCCCCACCGGCGCGACCCGCAGGGCGGCCCCGTTGCCGTACGAACCACTGCCGTCGAACAACCCGGCCGCCAACGCCCGCCAGTCACCACCTTCGCGGACGAGCCGCAACATCCGGTTGACCGCGGGCCCATAACCCCGGTCGAAGTCGTGGCGCCGAGCGAAGCCACGGGCAAGCACGTCCCGATCGACCCACCCGACCTCGTCGAGGACCGCGAACACCGAACAGGCCATCTCGGTGTCGTCCGTCCACTGCCAGATGCCTGGCGGAAGTTCGTTGCGGGACAACGACTCCCTGTTCGCGGGAACGAAGAACTGCGACCCCGAAGCGTCGCCGACACGAACACCTTGAAGGGCAGCGAAGGCCCTGAAACGTCGTCGACCGGTCATTACACCCAATCGTGTCAGACAGCCTCCCCCTTTCCCGCCCGAAAACTGTCGGACCGACCGGACACCCTGGTCACGACCCCGACGAACCAGGAGGACGCCGACACCATGACGACCACCGACCGCCCGCTACCTGCCCGCGCGGAACCCGCTACCAAGCACCGGCAGCATCCGACGCGACCCACGACGGCGACAAGCCGGGGATCGATCCCCCCGAGTGCCCCTTTCCGGTGCTCAGCCCGAGCGGCGAGCGACGCTCTCGAACGCTTCCCCGACCCAACCCCGAACGACACCCACCAAGCACCCACAGCACCCACGCACGCCAACGCCGACACGCAATAATGCGGATTCATCAATCCGTGTGATTGTGGCCCGATGAAAAGGTGTGCATAATCCCGCACGTCCGAAAACAAGCGACAATCTCACGACTGGAATGCCATGGGCGACGCCACCCAGGAATCCGGCGATTCCCCCTCCCCTGAAATGGATTCCGGCGAGGGTCGACGGCAGACCGCCGTAGCAATGGATTCAGCCTCGATCTACCAGGCCGGCCGCGACCAGTACCTCGTCGGCCGCGACCTGCACATGCACTATTCCGAAACAGTCCGCAGGGCACGCCCCGTGGGCCCGACCTCGGACGAGTGCCCCTACCCGGGCCTCACCGCTTTCGGCCCGGACCAGGAAAGGTGGTTCTTCGGCCGCGACCACGTCGTGGCCTCCGTGATCACCGCCATCGACCGGAGCCTTCGCGAAGGCGGCGCGCTTCTCGTGGTCGCCCCCTCCGGCGCCGGGAAATCCTCGCTGCTGCGCGCCGGCGTACTCCCCGCCCTGGCGCGCGGCGGCCTGGACGGCTCGACCCGCTGGCCGTGCCTCGTCTTCACCCCGACCGCACGCCCCCTGGAAGTCCTGGCCCGCTACCTCGCGACCGTCGTCGGCATCGAGCCCACGCGGGTCCTGGAAGTGCTCCGATCCGGCGCCGAAGCGAGCCGCGAGATGGTCGCCGAGGTGGTGCGCCGCCGCGACGAGCACCTCGTGCTGATCGTCGACCAACTGGAGGAGATCTTCACCCTGGGCGTCGACGACCACACCCGACGCCGCTTCCTCGACATCCTCACCCACCTGACAGAACCTCACGACGGCTACGTCCCCGCCGCCGTGGTGTTCGGCCTGCGCGCGGACTTCTACGCGTCCTGCGCCGACCACGCCGGCCTGCGCGCCGCCGCCCAACGCGACCAACTCTTCCTCGGCCCGCTGTCCGACGACGAACTGCGCGCCGCGATCACGCTGCCCGCCCGCGACGTCGGTCTCGACGTCGAACCCGGCCTGGTCGAACTACTGCTCGCCGACCTCGGCACGGGTGTCCACGAAGCCGCCGGCGGCGACACATCGGGACGGCTGCCGCTACTCGCCCACGCCCTGCGCGCCACGTGGCAACAACGCCATGGCCACGTCCTCACCGTGGCCGGCTACCGCACCACAGGCGGCATCCGACAGGCCGTCGCCACCACGGCCGAAGGGCTGTTCACCCGACTCGACCCCGCCGGCCAGGACGTGGCGCGCTCGCTGTTCCTGCGCATGGTCACGATCGGCCGCGCCGAGGACACCCGGCGCGGCCTGCCGCTCACGGAGTTCGGCGGTTTCGGCCACGACCCGCGCACGGTGTGGGCGGTGGCCGACCTGTTCGCCCGGGGCCGGCTGATCACCCACGACCACGAGTCCGCCGAGATCACCCACGAGGCACTGCTGAGCGCCTGGCCCCGCCTGCGCTCGTGGATCGACAACGACCGCGCGGGCAACCTGGTCCGCCAGGAACTGGAGACCGCCGCGGCGGCGTGGGACCGCGACGGCCGCGACCCGTCCGCCCTGTACCGGGGCAGCCGGTTGGAGACCGTGCGGTCGATGGTCGACCCGGGCGACCTGAGCACGACGGCCGCCGCGTTCCTGGCCGCGTCCTCGGCCGCGCACCAGCGCGCCGTCCACCGCCGCGGACTCGTGCTCGCGGCCCTCGTGGTGCTGTCGCTCGTCGCGTCGCTCACCGCCGTCGTCGCGATCCGGCAGAACGGGCTCGCCCGCGACGCCCGCGACCGGGCCGTCGCCGACCGGCGCACCGCGGTGTTCAACCAGATCACCGCCGAAGCCGACCGGGTACGCGTCGACGACGCCTCGCTCGCCGCGCGGCTCGACCTCGCCGCGTACCGGATGGATCCCCGGCCCCCGCTGCGCACGAAGCTGATGTCCAGCCAGAACACCCCGCTCTCGTCGATCGTGCACCGCGACGACGGCAACGTCCGCGCGGTCGACTTCAGCGCGGACGGCAAGATCCTGGCCACCGGCGGCCAGAGCGACACCGTGCGCCTGTGGAACACCGACGACCCGTCCCGCACCACGCCGCTGGGCACGATCCCGATCGGCCGTCGCGACACCGTGGTGAGCCTGGCGTTCGCCCCCGACAGCCGCATCCTGGCCGTCGCCGGCGACGGCGGGCTGGTCCAGCTCTGGAACGCCGCCGACCCGGCGAAACCCGTGCGGCTCGGCGAGATCGCGGGCCACCTGGGCACGGTGTCGGTCGCGCGGTTCAGCCCCGACGGCAGGATCCTCGCCACGGCCGCCGACGACAGCCTGATCCGGCTGTGGGACGTGCGCGACGCGGCCGCACCCCTTCCGCTGGGTGCGCCGATCACCGGGCACTCCGGCACGGTGTTCGGTGTGGCGTTCAGCCCGGACGGCCGCACCCTCGCCGGCGTGGACGACGACGAGCGGTTGCGGCTGTGGGACATCGCCGACCCGGCCGCGCCCGTCGCGCTGGGCGAACCGCAGGTCGGCCACAAGGGACCGGTGCTGTCGGTCGCGTTCAGCCCGGACGGCCGCACGGTGGCGACCGGCGGTTTCGACCGGACCGTGCGGCTGTGGGACGTCGCCGCTCCGGCGGCGCCGCGACAGCTCGGGCAGCTCACCGGGCACACGAGTTTCATCTGGTCGCTGGAGTTCGCACCGGACGGCCGCACGCTGGCCACGGCTTCCTACGACCACCGAGTCCAGCTCTGGAACGTCGGCCAACCGGACCGCCCCGCCTCGTTGGGCCGCGCCCTCGCCGGACACACCGGCCCGGTGACCTCGTTGGCGTTCAGCCCCGACGGCCGGACCGTGGCGACCGGCGGCAACGACCACACCGCCCGGCTGTGGCACCTGCCCACCACCACGGTGGTCACCGGCCACACCGACAACGTCGAGGCGGTGGCGTCGAGTCCCGACGGCCGGGTCCTCGCGACCGGTGGCGCCGACCGCACGGTCCGGCTGTGGAACGCCGCGGACCTCGACGCCGTCGCGCCCGCGGGCGAACCGCTGACCGGGTTCGGCGGTTCGGTGACCGCCGTGGCCTTCAGCCCGGACGGGATGCTGCTCGCCGTGTCCGCCGCGGAACCGGTCGTGCGGCTGTGGAACGTGGCCGATCCCGCACGACCGGTGCCGCTGGGCGTGCTCGACGGGCACACCGGGACGGTGTGGACGGTGGCGTTCAGCCCGGACGGGCGGGCGCTCGCGACCGGGGACGCCGGCGGTTCGCTGCGCCTGTGGAACGTCACCGATCCGGCCCACCCGGCGCAGGCGGCCGAGGTGCGGCGGCAGACCGGACCCGTGTACGGGCTCGCGTTCACACCCGACGGCCGGACGGTCGCGACGGCGAGCGGCGACCGCACGGTGCAGCTCTGGAACGTCGGCAGCCTGCCGCCCACGGCGGCGGGGACGGCGGGCATCGGCGCCTTCCGGCACACCGCCCCGCTGTGGGCGGTGGCGTTCAGCCCGGACGGGCGGACCATGGTGAGCGCGGGGGAGGACGGGAGCCTGCGGTTGTGGGACGTGGCCGATCCGAACGCGCCCGCCGAACTGTCCGTGGTCGCGGGGCACACGAACACCGTCTTCGCGGCGCGGTTCAGCCCGGATGGCCGGACGTTGGTCAGCGGTGGGCAGGACGACGCGGTGCGCCTGTGGGACGTGACCGATCCCCGGTCGCCGGTGTCGCTCGGGCCGCCGTTGACCGCGCACACCGGGACCGTGTTCGGCGCGGTGTTCGGGCCGGACGGCCGGACGCTGGTGACGGCCGGCGGCGACCGGGTCGTGCGGGTGTGGCGGACGGACGTGGACCGGGTCGTGGAGCGGATCTGCGCCACGACGCGTGACGTGCTGACCGCGCAGCGTTGGGCGGAGTACGTCCCGGGGACAAATCAGCCCGACTGTCCCTAGTGGACTTTTGGCGGAAACCGGAGTGCGCCCGGTCCGGGCCGGATACTTTGTGGACCGTGTCCCCTACCCTGTCGCAGTTGCTCGACGACGCGGCCCTGCTGTCCTTCGAGCACCAGTTGCGCCTGTCCGAGGTCCTCGGCCGGCACAGCTGGGGCGCGGACCTGCAGGCCGGTCGGTTCGAGTTCACCGGCGACCACCCGCTCGTCTGCACGGCGTCGCACCTGCTCGGCACGGCCGCGCCCGGCCCCGGTTCGTGGCTGTGGAGCTGGGCGAACCCGGCCGGTTACGGACCGGCGGTCACCGGGCTGGCCGCGTCGGTCCGCGACTTCGGCGCCCGGCACGGGATCGCGCAACTGGCCGAGGCCGAGGTCCCGTTCTCGGCGCTGCCCGGCGTGACCGACGCCGTCGGCGCGGCCGGCGTGCTGGTGGAGGCGGCGAAGGCGGTCTCCGGGCGGTTCACCTCCTACACCGCCGACGCCGGCGGCGGCACCCGGATCGCCGTCCTGATCGAGCACCCCGACCTCGCCCTGCCCGCGCCCGAGCCGGCCCGGGTGATGCGCGTGTTGCAGCAGGGGGTGGCCGAGTTGCCGCTGACCGACCACCGCCGGGCCGTCTACGCGTACGGGGTGCGGCGTGGCCTGCGCGTCGAGTTCGGTCCCGACCACCGGAATCTCGTGGTGACCGGTCCCGGGTTGTCGGCGACCGTCGACTTCGACCCGGCGGGCCGGGTGTCGGGGATCTCCGCGTCGCTCGGGCACGCTTAGCGGACCTTGCGCCCGGCCCGCGCACCGGTGGGCCGAAGGCGGGCGCGGCCTCGTGCACGCGTGGGGCGAGGTCGGGCGCGGTCCCGCGTATGGGCGGAGGCGAGGTCGGGCGGGGCCTCGTGTCCGGACTGATCGAATTCGTGTGCGGGCGGGTCGAAGCCGAAGCCGCCGGACCGCTAGCGCGGTGTGGGGGAGACCTTGTCCAGCAAGGCGATACCAGGGTTGCAGTCGCCCAGCACCACGCGCCGACCGGACTGCCCGTCCTCCACCAGGACGAACGACGTGACCGGCAGGGACTGGATCGTGGTCGGCTCCACCGCGAACTCGTACGACCGGGTCAGGGTGGCGCCGCGGCCGGTCGAGTCGGCTTCCGCGTAGCCGGTCGTCCGCTGCCACGTCGACGTCCGCGTGGTGGTCACGCCGTGCTCGCCGGTCGTCGTCGACGTGCCTTGCGCACCGCCCCGGGCGTAGGACCGGCTGCCGGTCAGGGTGCGGCCGACCTCGAAGGTCAGGGCGCTGAGCTGGAACCGGTGTTCGCGGCCCAGGTACCCGGCGGCGACGGCCGCCTCCCGGGCGTTGCCCAGGCGCATCACCACCGCCACGCTGTCCGCCGAGCCGAGCAGCGGTTGCAGGTCTTCGTCGAGCGTGCGCATCAGCAGGACCAGCGGCACGCCCGCGCGTTCGGCCTGGCGGGCCAGTTCCCGCAGGGCCGCACCACCGAGGTCGTCCGCGCCGGCCACCACCAGCACGCCCCGGCCCGTGCCCAGGGGCGTGTCCCGCAACCGGTGGAGGACCCGGTGGAACAGCAGGCGGTCGGCGAAGTTCTTGCGGCGTTGGTGGGGGCCCACCGTGGTGATCACCGTGATGCCCGACTCCGGCCACAGGTCGTCGAAGGCGTCGGCGGGCTCGGCCGCGGTGACCAGGTCGAGCATGCCCGTGATGAACCGGAGTTCCCGGCGTGCCTGCTCGGAGCCCGCCACCGTGTCGGCCGCGGCGGTCAGCAGGTCGGTCTCGGCTTCCGACAGCGCGCCTTCGACGTGGTTGCCGCGCAACGTCTTCAGCCCGGCCACCACCCGGCTCAGCGTCGTCGGGCCGGCCAGGCGGTCGAGCACCGCGCCGATCAGGTCCACGTGCAAAGCCCGCACGTCCTCCTGTGCCGCGCCCAAGGCGGCGGCGAGCAGCTCGGCGATCTCGCCGTCCGGCAGGCCGGCGAACACGTCCAGGCCGTCGGTCGGGAACGCGATCGCGTCCACGTCCAGGTCCGACCGCTCGGCGATGCCCGTCAGGCCGTCGGCGACCCACTGCTCGGTCAGGTCGAGCACGAACACGCCCTCGTCCAGCAGCGTCGACCCGTAGGTGGCCAGCAGTGCCGCCCACCCGTCGGCCGAGCCGCCGAACACGTCGACCCGGCCCGGCCGCCGCCGCGGTCCCACGGGGTACCAGCGCGGCGTCGAGACCCAGCGGGTGAGTTCGGCGGCGTTGTGCGCGGCCACGCGTTCCTGCCACTGCCGGTGGCCGCGCTGGAACTCCGTCCAGTGGAACTCGCGGCGGGCCCGGAGCTCCTTCTCGGCCTCCTTCGCCTTGGCCTGCGAGATCACCGTCGGGAGGGCGATGGTCAACGCGCCGAGGCCGATGAGGGAGAACAGGACTGGCCGCGCCGAGTCCGACACCACCAGGAACGGCAGGCACATCAGGGATCCGACGAGCAGGAAGGTCCCGCAGCCGATGAACACGTTGCGCCCGGTCGTGTCCGGCGGGAGCACCGGGGCGGGTTCGACCCAGACCGGTGGCCGGTTGTCCTCGGGACCGGCCGCCACGGGCCTCGGTTCGACGTATTCCCAGCCCAGCCGCCCCGCCCCGGTGGACAGCCTGTCGACGAGTAACGCGTCGATCCCGGCTTCGGTCACGACGAACCCCCTTCACGCTCGGTGGCGGGCACGTTACCAAGCGAAGATCGGGTGACCTCCGGCCGTCCGTCAGGTGGGGTGCAGCCGCCCGATCCCGACCGCGACGGAGCCGAGATGCCCGACCACAGCGCCCTGTTCGCCGATGTCGACGACGCCCTGCGCCGCCTGCCGACCGGTTCGGTCGACCCGGTGGACGCGGGCGACCTCGGCCTGCTGGCGTTGGAGCACGCGGAGGACGCACCGGCGGACCTGGACGTCGCGGCCGGGGTGGTGGTCCTGCTGCGGCACGCCGTCGTCCGCGCGGGAGACCACGCCGACACCGCACTGTGGTGGTACAGCCTGGCCGTCACGTACCGGCACCTCGGTGACTGGGACGCGGTCTTGGACTGCGCGCGACGGTCGCTCGCCGCCGGGATCGCCCGCCGCGAGTTCGTCGACGCGACCCTGCCGGAGCTGGCCCGGATGCACTTCGAGTGGGCGCAGAACCGGGAGCCCTGGGACCTGGCCGGGGTGCGCGTCGCCCGGGACCTGCTCGGTGACAGCGCGGACTTCGCCGCACGGGTGGCCGAAGGCGGCCCGCGCACCGAACTCGCGCGCTGGCGGGTCGGCCTGATGATGCTCTGCTTCCACGTGCACGCCGATCCCGTGTTGCTGGACGGGATGGAGGCGCTGACCGCCGACCTGCCGGCGGAGCTGGTCGGCATGGTCCGGTTCGTCGTCGAGACCGGGAGGTTGGCGACCGCCACCGACCAGGCCGAGATCGCCGAACGGGCCGACCGCGTCTTCGCGTCGCGCGAGCGGATCGCCGCGGCCGGCGATCCCGAGCTGGTCGACCAGGTGACGGAGGTGTTCTTCCAGCTCGCGGCCGACAGCGACCCGGTCCACCTGCGGCGGGTCGTCGAGTGCGCGGGTCTGGCCCTCGGGCTGCCGCGGTCCGACCCGGCGGCGACGTTGCGCCGCCACTTCCAGCGCCTCGGGTCCCTGCTGCGGTTGCCGCCCGCCGCGTACCGGGACTACCCGCTCGAACAATGGCTCGACGACGGGGAAGCCGCCCTGTACGCGGTGACCGACGCCGAGCCCGAGCTGATCGCCCGCGCCGCCGCGACGATGGCGTTGGGTCGGCAGACGCTGATCGCGACGCGCTGGCAGCCGATGGACATGGCCGGGATGGTGACGCACAGCCGACGGGCCCGCGAACTCGTCGCCCACGCCCGTGGCGCCGGTTTCGCCGACGCCACGCTGGAGGCGCGGCTCGCCGTGCTCGACGAGTTCGCCCGGACGGTCGAGTCCCTGTTCACCGGCGGCTCGACGGTCGACATCGCGCACATGCTCGACCTGGTCCGCGGGACCGGTGGCGAGATGGGCGACGTCGCCGCGAGCCTGGCCATGCTGTCCGGGTTCACCACCGGCGACCGGGCCGCCACCCGCGCGGTGTCCGACCTCGCGTCCGACTCGCCGGAGTGGGAGGTGCTGCGGGCGTTCGCCGAGAGCGCCGACCTGTTCGGCACGGCGGGTCCGGGCGATCCCCGCCTGCTCGCGCTGCGCGAGCAGGCGCTGCGGATCTCCCACGCCGATCTGCGCGACGCGATGGTGGGCATGGTCGACCTGGCCACCGGTGCCCGGCCGGCGACCGGCACGGTCGACCGGAACACCTGGTACGGGCGGATCTTCGACCACATGAGCGTGTCCATGCGGGCCCGCGAGGCGGCGGCTCGGGGCGACCAGCGTGCGGTGCGGGCCGCGTGCGCCCGACTCGACGACCTGGTCCGGGCCGCGCCGGACGGATCCGACGAGCAGGCGCTGGTCCGGACCAGTCGCGCGAACGCCTACGAGATGTTGCCGCCGACGCGCGGTGTGCTCGACACGCTCGTCGAGGACTACACGGTCCACCTCGACCGCGACCGCAAACGGCGGGCGGTCACGGTCGTGGCGAGCGCGATGGTCCTGGCGCGGACGTTGCGGACGCGCCGCGCGCGGGGCGATCTGGACGCCAGCCGACGGCTGGGCATGGAGGCGTTGGCGTGGAACGGGTACCGCGTGCTGCTCCAGGCCGGGACCGCCGACGCGGTCGAGAGCGCGCGGGACCGGGACCGGCGCGTCGAGCCGGTCGTCGAGTGGTGCCTGGCCGACCGCGCCTACGACGACCTGGTGCGCGTCCTGGACGCGCAGCGGTCGCTGGTGCTCGGCGCGGCGACCACCGGCCGGACCGTGGCGGCCCGGCTGGACGCGCTCGGCCACGAGGACCTGGCCCGGCGGTGGCGGGCGCACAGCGGGCGCGAGGACGAGACGGGGTGGAGCGGCCTGCGCAATCTCGTGCTGGCCGCGCTCGCCGAGGGCGGTGACGCGCTGCCGGAGGCGCCGACCGTCGACGAGATCCGCGCGGCACTGCGGGCACACGGCTCCGACGCGCTGGTCTACCTGCTGCCCGCGACCGCGCACGGCCCCGGTCGCGCGGTGATCGTGCCGGTCGACGCGAAGGTGCGGGTGCGGGACCTCCCCGGTCTTCGGGAGGCGCCCGCGTTCACCCGGTACGTGGCGGCGAGCGGCCGGGAACGGCTCGACGCGTTGGGCGACCTGTGCACGTGGGCGTGGGAGGCGGTCGGGCGCGATCTGCTGTCGGCGTTGCGCCACCTGGCGCCGGGGCCGCGCGTGGTGCTCGTGCCGGTCGGCGCGTTGGGGCTGGTGCCGTGGCACGCCGCCCGGCATCCGGACGGGTACCTGGTGCGGGACCTGACGATCGGGTACGTGCCGTCGGCGCGGATGCTGTGCGACGTGGTCGCCCGGCCCGCCGCGCACGGCGGCGCCGTGCTGCTGGGCAACCCGACCCGCGACCTGCCCTACGCGGCGTTCGAGGCCGAGGCCGTGCGGGAGGACTTCTTCGCCGACGGCGTGCTGCTGGGCGGGAGCGGGCGGCAACGGAGGTGGACGCCGTGCGCCGACGGGGCGGGCACACCGGAGCAGGTGCTGGAGGCCGTCGCGAAACCGTTGCGGCTGCTGCACCTGGCGTGTCACGCGGGGGTGGACGTGGAACTGCCGTTGCGGTCGACGATCCGGCTGTCCGGCGCGGACCTGACGGCCCGGATGCTGTTGGAGACCTCGCCGACGCGGGCGGCGGAACTGGGCCAGGTCACGCTCGCCGGCTGCCAGACCGGCGTGTCGGGCGCGGACTACGACGAGGCGTTGAGCCTGTCCACGACGTTCCTGGCGCTGGGCGCCCGCACGGTGGTCGGTTCGCTGTGGGAGGTGCCGTCCGGCAAGCCGACGGCCCAGTTGATGTACGTGCTCTACCACGGCATGCACGTGGCGGGGCTGCGTCCGGGCGAGGCGTTGCGGCGGGCCCAGCTGTGGATGCTCGACCCGGATCGGGTCGTGCCGGACGGACTGCCCGAAGGGCTGCGGCCCGACCCGTGCCCGGACGTCGACCAGGCCGACCCCGTGTGCTGGGCGGGTTTCGCCCACCTGGGGTGGTGATCCGACGATGCCCGTCACCGGTCACGCCAGGGCTCGCGCGCAGGCGATGACGCGGCGGCGGTGCGCGGGGTCGTCCAAGAGCAGACGTGCGCGGTTCTCGGGTAACAGGCCGCGGTCGCGTAATAACGTCACCACGTGGCTCACGGCGTCGTCGGTGCGGTCGGGCGGTGTCGACGTCACGGTCTGGCGCAGCGCGGCCACGACCACCTCCTCGGGGGAGTCGGCCGCGATGTCCGTGCCGCGCAGCGCGACCGTGGTGAGCACGCGGTCGAAGGCGTTCTCCGCGTGCGGGTCGCGCACCTCGGCGGCGCCCGCGCGGTCGTCGGCGCCGGTCTGGTGGGGGAGCGTCAGCACGGTCGGATCCGGTCGGCGGCCCAGCGGGCGCTCGACGTACGCGTCCCACCAGCTCACCAGTTCGGGATCGCGGCGGGTGCCGACGTTGACGCGCGGGCCGCGCCGGCAGGTGCTCTCGATCAGCCGCAGCGCGGCGGGCAACCGGCGGCGGGCCTCCTCGGGGCCGATGCCGAGTTCGGCCGTGCAGCGGTCGGCGAGCCGGCGACGCAGGCCTTCCTCGCCGCGCAACGGCCCGCGCACCCCGGCCTCGTCGGCGATCAGCACGTACAGCGCGCGGTGGAAGTCGTCGGGCAATGCGGTGCCGTAGCGGTTGCGGGCGACGGTCCCGGGTTTCACCTGGGCGCCGAGCAGGCGGCGTTCGCGGCGGCCCGCGTCGGTCATGCGGAAGCGCAGGTGCTGTCGGACGGCACCCGCCGGGTTGGCCAGCCCGTCCCCGTGCCCGGCCAGGAACCCGGCCGCGATCTCCAGGGCGTCGGCGACCAGGTCGCGGCACGGGCACTGGCCGGCCAGTCGCAGACCGGACCCGGTCGGACCGTCGTGGCGGGCGCCGAGTCTGACGCCGTCGGCACGCAGGGCGGTGTCGCAGCGGGTGACGTGGTGCATGCGGTGCGCGGTCGATCGTGGGTGGTGGAGTTCCATCCACAGGGCGTTCAGGACGTCCGGACGGACTAAGAGCGCAGTGGCGGCGGGCATAGGCATAGTTTTCTATGTGAGAACGGACGCGTCGAGGGATGAGGTCCGATTGTGATGAACGGCGACTTGACGAGCCGGGTGCTACTCGTCGGTACAGGTGGATTCGAATGAGATGGAGTGGATGGATGCCGCTGCTGCCCGCGGTCGTGCCCACGGCGACCGGGAAGCGGTCCGACCGGGTGCCGGCACGCCTGGCCCGGAACGTGGCCCCGCTGTTCGGGATCGCGTCGCCGACGAACCCGTTCGCGCCCACGACGTGGTTGTGCGACTTCAACCTCATCACGATCTCGGAGATCGCCCGGGGCGCACCCCTGCCCACCCGGGTCCAGGCCCGAAGACTGCGCGAGGCGCCACCGGGCGACGCGGACTGGGTGCTCGACGAGCGGGCCGTCTTCGGCGCCGCCCTGCCCAACGAGATCGTCAGCGCGACCACCAACCGGTACGGGCCGGACACCAAGTCCGCGATGCTGCTCACCGCTACGAACGTGCTGCTCGACCCGGTCGCGTCCGCGATCGAACAGGTCGTGCCGCTGCTGCGCGCGGCCGACGGCGGCGAACTGCCGTTGCGGCTGCGGATCGTGGCGTGGGCGACGCTGGCGGTCGAGGCGTTCCGCTCGCAGCCCGCGCTGCTGATCGCGGCGTTCAAAGCCCGTGCCATCCAACGACAGTCCCTGGACAGCCCGGTGCTCGCGTTCTCGTCGGCGGTGCGGTCGCGCCCGCCGGCCCGGTGCGAGATCGGCGCCGACACCGCGACCGCCGACGACCGGGTCACGCACCCGCGCGACCTGCACGTGTTCGACCGCACGGTGGACTGCCTGCGGCTGCCCGAGACCGCGCCCGCACCCGAGGACGCGACCGTCGACCCCGAACCCGACCACGAGCGGTCGGGCGCGATCGACCTCGGCGACGAGATGGTCGACCACCTGGTCAAGCTGCTGCTCGACGCGAGCCACCCGGCCGGTGTCGGCTACGTGTGGGCCGGCGAGGACGAGCCGGGGCAGGCGGTCGCCGAGGCCATGCTGCCGTCCGCCGGCATCGTGTCCGACCTGCTCGACCACTGGTTCTCCCTGCACGTCGACGGCCGGGACCGCGAGAACCGCCCGGTGCCGGTCGCCCTGCCCGACCCCGA
The DNA here is from genome assembly GCF_014203755.1 of Saccharothrix violaceirubra. Taxonomy (NCBI): domain Bacteria; kingdom Bacillati; phylum Actinomycetota; class Actinomycetes; order Pseudonocardiales; family Pseudonocardiaceae; genus Saccharothrix; species Saccharothrix violaceirubra. The sequence goes on along the minus strand of NZ_JACHJS010000001.1, from coordinate 4,096,749 downwards.
CGGGCTGGCACCGCTGGCCGGGACCGCGCTCGTGCTCGCCGCGCTGGGCGTGGCCAGGTCGTTGCGCAAGGACGTCGGCGTGCCCGGCTTCACCGCACGGGACTTCCTCGACCTGGTCGAGGGCATCGGCGCGCTCGCCGACCGGTGTCTGGGCGACGACGACCCGCTGCGCGCCGTCGTCGACGGGCGCCTCGCCGTGCTGCGGATCGTGGTGCTCAAGACCGATCGCACCAACCCGGTCGACGGCCACTGCGCGACCGCGATCGCCGCCGCCGGCCGCGCGGTGGAACTCGGCCGGGCCGGGTTGTTGGACCGGGGCGTGGTCGCCGACCTGCTCGGCGCCGTGTGCGTCGAGCTGAACTCGTTGCGCACGATCAACGCCACCGACCCGGCGTCCGGACTGCCCGCACCCGCCGAACTGGCGGAACTCACCCGGCGCTTCTGGCACGCCTACGGCGACGCGCTCGACGTGGACGTCACCGCGCTGGACGCCGAACACGACCAGTCCGTGGCGTTCCACCTGCACAACTACGCGTCGTTCCTGGGCAGCCTGCCCGAACGGGGCGACCAGCGCCGGGCCGCGGCGCTGTACCGCGACCACGTCGTGCCCGCCCGCAAGCGGCTCTACCGCAGGCTCGGTCATTTCGGGCCGCTCGGCGCCTCCTACTACGTGGCCACCGCGACCACGTGCCGGCTCGCGGCCTGGGAGCGCGCGCACGGCAGCCACGCGGAGGCGGTCCGCTGGGCGGAACTGGGCTACCAGTGGATCACGCGGGTGTTGGAGCACAGCCACTACGCGGGCATGGTCGACCGGTCCGACGAGTCGGCCGCGCAGTTCGCGCTGCGGGCCGCGCCCGCGTTGCTGTTCGCCGTCGAACTCGGCGTCACCCCGGCGGCGAAGGAGGTCGACCGCGTGCGCCGGCTGCTCGACGTGCTCGACCGGTGGTCGGACCGGGTGACCGGTGGTGTCGCGGCCAACAGCAGCCGGTACGCGGAGATCGCGTCGATCCGGTCGCGGATCGACGCGATCTCGGGCTGAGCCACCGGCGCGGTCGGTGGGGTGGCCCGTCGACCGCGCCGGCTTGGTCTGCCGGCGGGGGTGTCCTGCCGGCCGCGCGGGTGTGTCCGGTGGCCCGCGATCGGCTGATCGGTGGGAGCGGGTGTTCCGCCGGTCGTGCGGTGTCGTCGCGGTCGGTGGCCTCGGCAGGGCGGGTGTCCCGTCCGGTGGGTCGGCGGGGCGTGGACCCCGCCGACCGGTCAGCCGGTCCTGATCTCCTCGACCCATTCCCGCCAGAACCCGGTGTGGCGGGCGAGTTGGTTGCGCACCGCGTCCTCGCTCGCCAAGCCGCTCACCCTGGCCAGGGTCGTGTAGTCCTCGACCCGGCCCGCCTCCCACCATGTCCGATGTGGACAGACGGCGGCCGGTGCCGGCGGCGTGCGGTCCGGCGTGCCGCACGCGCAGTCGTCGCGGCGGTCCGGGTCGGCCGCGCGGTGCACGGGCTGGGCCGGTGCGCGCACCACCGCGTTGGCCAGCAGGGCGGCCTTGGCGAGTTTGCCCGTGCCCGGCGGCAGGTCGACCCGCAGCCGGGCTTCGGCGAAGTGCACGACGTACTCCCGTTCGGTCCACAGTGGAGGGAGGATGTGCTGGGCGATCTCCGTGCCGCGCAGCCGGAGCGTGAGGGCGTCGGCGATCCGGTCCCGGAGGGCCTGGCGCACGCGCGGGTCCACCACGCCGGGGCGCGGCTTGTCCGGCCCCGGCCGGGACAGCAGTCGGTCCACCCGCCGCACCCGGTCGACCAGCACCAGCAGGTCGTCGCGGCCGTCCGGCGCGCGGCGGGCGAGCAGCCACTCGTCGATCGCCGCCGTGTCCGCCGCGCCGGTGTCCGCGTACAGCTCGGCGAGCACCGCGTCGGCGACGAGGTCCGCGTCGGGCGTCCCGTCGTCGCCTGGCACGGGCAGGTCGCCCCGGTCGCGGGCCTCGTCGGGGGCCACCGGGACGTCCCGCTTCCACCGCTCGGGCCGGACCTCGCCGGGCAACCGGTAGGCCAGCAGGCGGAACAGCGTCCGGGCCTCCCGGCCGTCGTCGGCGTGGTCGGCGGCCACGAACCCGGCGAACCCGCGCAACGTCACCAGCGAGTCGGGCTCGTCCGCACGCCCGACCGCCGGTGGTCTGGTCAGGCCGCGGTGCAGGTCGTCGGCCACCCGCTCGGCGTACTCGTCCACGGTCGCCTCGACGTCGGCGGACCGGTACCCCCGCGCCTCGGCCACCGCGACGCGGTAGCCGGCGATCTGCCCGACCAGGTCGGTGTACCCGCCCTGGACGCCCGCACGCGGGTTCGGGTCGAGCGACCGGCGGTACCGGTAGGCGGCGGCGAGCGGGTTGGCCCGGTCGAGCACCCGGTCCACGATGTCGGCGGCGTCGGCGGCGTCGGCGAACCCCACGACCGCGCACGTGACCATGTCCACGAACAGCGGCTGCGTGCCGGGCCGACGCGCGCGCACCACCTGGGCCACGCGGTACGCGACCACGAGCCGTGCCGCGAGTTCCGGTGTGGTCAGCCGGCACTGCACGGCCACGTCGAGCGGCAGTTCGCCCAGCGGCAGCAGCCGGTCGTACGCCGCCGCCACGTTGGTCAGGTTGGTCTGCACGTCCACCGGCCCGTTGCGCACGGACAACAGCGCCAATGCCAGGGCCTGGTAGCGCTCGGGCGGCACGCTCCGACCGCGCTTGTCCAGGTGCCGCCACGCGCGGTCGCCCGCGGCCACCATCGCGTCGACGAGGTCGTCCGGGGACTCGTAAGCCTGCGCGAACCGCTCCCGGACCTCGCCCGGCAGCCCGGCGACGACCCCTTGGCACACGCGGCGCAGCGGGGTCGGGTCGAACCCGGTCATCGGCCCTCCTCCTCGGTGCGGAACCGCAACGCGGGCTCCGCGACGTCCGGTCCGCACGGCAGGTCGGCGAAGACCTGGCCGGGCGTCTCCGGGTCCGGCGCGAACGCCACCCACCGGCCCGACCCGTCGTCGAGCCCGACCAGCAACCGCGCCACCGGTGCCGGGACCGCCATGATCATGAAGCCGGTCTCGGCCGTGCCGTCGAGCGCGACGTCCCGGTAGGGCGCCCAGCCGACGCGGCGGTCCACCCCCGCCGCCGCGGCCAGGTCGGCGGGCAGTTCGAGCCACTCCCAGTGCTCCTCGGCCGCGACCTCGTCGCCGCGGTGCGCGGGTTCGGGCGGCGGCACGAACGCCCGCAGCGCGCGGACCAGGCCCAGCCCGCCGAACACCGCCCACAGCCCGTCCGCCCACGAACCCGACCGGACCGGCGCGGGTGCCGGCGCGAGCACGAAGTCCCGGTACGGCGCCCACCGGCGGGCCAGCGCCGCGACCTGGGCCGGCGGCAGCCGGGTCTCGCGCGACGCGGGACCGTCGCCCACCAGGTCGACCGCGATGTCCAGCAGCGGACCGGCCAGCAGCACGCGCGTGTCGTAGGTCAGGCCGTCTCCGACGTCGATCTCCACGTACGTCGGCGGCCCGGCCCGGCCGTCCACGGCGAACGCGCAGGCCAACCCGTCGCGCAGCCGGCGGTGGACGGTCGGCTCCACGGTGTGCAGCGTGACCTGGAGCCGTCCGGGCGCGGGCAGGTAGTCGACCCGCGCGTACCCGTCCCAAGCGGTCGGCATCGGTCCTCCCTTCCTCGTCCACGGGCACTGACGGACCGCCGGTGCCTGCGCCGCGTCGGGCACCCGCGCACACCGTCGGCGCCACCGCCCGCCCCACCGCTTCCCGGTGACGGCCGATCCGCCCGACCGGAAGGAGCGCAGTGATGGAACGGACGTGGCACGTGGTGGGCGTGGAGAAGACCGGCGGCGACGAGGACGACCTGTGCGGAGGTGGTAGTGGCTGAGCGCAAGAACCGTGAGCAGCGGTCCGGCGTGGTCCGGATCGTGGTGATGATCGTCGCGACGATCGTGCGGGCGATCGACCTGGTGGACCGGTTCTTCTTCCGGCACCACTAGGGCGTGAGGCGGGGGCACCACCCCCCGCCTCACCGTCCCGACGCGACGAAACCGGCCCAGTTCGCCGGGTCCCGGTCGTGCTCGCCGGCCGGGAGGCCGAGCGCGGCCGGCGGTGGTTCGCGGTCCGGGTCGAGCAGGCAGAGCTGGGCCCGGCGCAGCGCGGTCGCGGGCGGTTCCGTGCGCAGGAAGTGGTGGAACAACGCCATCAACCGGGTGGTCCCGCGCGCCGGCACCTTCCACAGCGACCCGACGACCGACCGCGCGCCGATCGTGAGGAACGTCGTGGCCAGGCTCAACGCCTCGTCGTGGTCGACCCACGTCGACCCGGTCTCGCACGCGGCCAGCGCGACCACCCCGAGCGCGAGCGTGCCCGTGGGTTCGAGACCCAACAGCGTCCGCGCCGACAGTTCGCCGTTCGAGAGCGTGATCGAGGACGCGAGCGGGTGGCGCATGTCGGCACGGGCGTGGCACGCGAGGTGCAACACGGACACCGGCTCCCCGAGCCGGGCGAGCACCTGCTCCGGTGTGCCCGACCCGTCGGGGAAGGTCGGCGTCGGTCTGCGGTGCGTGGGTCGCAGGCCCAGGCAGACCGCGTCCGCGTAGTGCAGCCGGTTCAGCAGGGCGATCTCGTGGGCGCCCGCGTGCAGTCGGCGGTCGGGGTTGCCGACCAGCACCGGGGTGCCGGTCACGGCGGGCCGGTCGACCAGGTCCAGGAAGACCCGGGCCGAGGGCACCGTCGTGAGCGTCAGGTCCTCCAGCAGGTGTCGGCCGTCGTGGCACGCGGCGTGCCAGGGCACCAGCCCGAGCGTGCCGATCGGCACCAGCACCACCCGCGTCCGGTCGCCGAGGACGGTGAGCAGGGTCCGGCCGACCGCCTCCCCGGCCCACGCGCAGAGTTCCGCCAACGCGTCGCGCCACCGCCCGTGCTCGGGACCGTCCGTCGTGGCCGCCCGGTTCCACCCGTCCAGCGCGATCCCGTAGCGGCCCGGTGCCGACTCGATGTCGTCGGCCGCCGGGAGGTCCAGGCCACGCACCTCGACCGGGCCGTCCGCGGGCACCAGCAGCAGGAAGCCGTCGTGGTGCTCCGTGCGCGGCGCGAGGTAGCACAGGGCGTCGGAGTCGTTGCGGCGCAAGCCTTCCCGGATCGCGTCGGTGGTCGGTGGATCGGCGAGGCCCGCATCGGCGTCGGCCAGGACGCGGATCACCCGGTGCCGCAGTTCGACGGTCGCGATCGGATCTGCGGCCGGTGCGGCCAGTCGGGCGGCCAGGTCGGCGTGGCCGAGCGCGGTGAGCTTCCCGGACGCGGTGCGGGACAGGGCCGCCGCGCCGAGCACCAGACCCCGGCTCGCGTCGAGCAGGCGCACGAGGTCGTCGAGCGCGCCGTCGGCGAGGAACCAGGAGACGAACTGCCCGGCGTTGGCGCTCGCGGTGCGGGCGACGTCGAGCGCGTGGTCGTCGCTGGTCTGCATCAGCACCCGCCACCACGACAGGAACAGCATCTCGAACCCGACGCGCCGGGCCCGTTCCCCGTCGCCGGGTCCACCGCGTTGCCGCAGCAGCCAGGCCAGTTTCTCGGCGGTAGGCAGGATGCCCGGGTCGCGGTCCGCGACCGCGCTGTCCCACCGGGTGCCTTCCTCCATTATGGCGGTGAGGGTTGCGTGCGCGTCCTCAGTGTCGAAGGTGGCCAGGGTGGAGTAGGCGATGGCCCGAACGTTCGCCGCGAGGTCGTGCCGGCGGACGGCGGACCGAGGCGTGGTGGCGACCTCGACGTCCAGTCGGCGGCAGGCGGCACGGATGGCGTCGATGTCGTCGCGACGGATGGCGTCCAGAATGTCGACGGCGGTGCGGAACGGGCGCATGAGCGGAGAGGAATTTTCCGGGAGCGGACCTTCGCCGAGCATCGCCACCATGTAGTCGAGGAACTCGGTGAAGATGCCCTGCTCCTCACCCAGCGCTGCCCGTGCCTCGATCGTCCGCTGCGAGATCTCCTCGAACCCCGCATCGGTGTGGAGGGCGCGGAACAGGTCGATGGCGGCGGGGTGCACGGCCAGCGAGCCGTCGAGGAGTTCGAGATTGCCGATGCGGACCCCCAAGAAGGTGGAGATCAGCGCCACCACCGCACGTTCGTCTCCCCAGTCTGGGTCGTCGCGGTGTTGCTTCAGGACCTCCAAGGTTGCGGAGTGGTCGGTGTCGGAGTCTCCGTGGAGCACAAGATCGTAGTTGCGGTACAGGTCCGAGAGCAGGGTGACCATCTCCGCGTACTCGTCGGGTGCGCGCCGCACGACGTCGAGCAGGGACCCGAACATCGACTCGAAGGTCTCCCCGGCGGCCAATCGGATGGCCAGTTCACCGGACGCGATCGCCGCCAGTTCGACGAACGTCACAATGGCGGCCAGTGCGGCGACCGCCTCCAGATCGGGGTGGTCGGTCGATTCGACGAACCCCCGTGCCTGCGCGATCCAGGAAAGCACCGGTGGATCCGTGTCCCGCCCTGATACCGGGACCATTGGGTCCAACCGGATCCGGTGCATGACCACGCGTTCGCCGTCCGAGATGTCGTGACCCAGCAGAACGGTGGCGTGGTTCTGCGCCGCCGCCGCGTGCGATGGGTCACCGGTGGACTGCCACAAGGCGCGGTGCGCCAACGCCGCGTTGGTGCGGATCGCGGTCCTGGACAGCCCGTCGTCCTCGGGGGTGGCCAGATACCGGTCGAGCCAGCGGATACCGACGCGCAGGTCTTCCGGGGAGGCCGTCGCTTCGCCGCGCGCGCACAACTCTCCGCCGTACCAGGGCCACAGGTCGTCGTATCCCGCCGCGACGGCCTTGGCGAGGCTGTCGACGATCCGATCCCGGACATCGGTTGGGCGTTCATCCGGCCATCGCCGGATCAGTGTCAGGGCGAGTGTCGCATGGTCCTGCTCGACGTCGGCCACGCGCTGGCCGGTGCAGGCGATGGCCCGGTCCAACGCTTCCACTGCCGCGTCGAGCAGTGCCGGGTCTCCGGTCCGTTCGGCGAGTTCGGCGGCGATCGCGGCGGACAGGCGGAAAGTGCCGTCCAGGCCCGGCATGTCGGCGGGCAGGACCGGGATCGCGGCGTCGAGCATCCGGGCGGCGTCGACCGCGTCCTCGCCCGTGTCCCGGGCGGCGAGCAGGTACGCGCACCGGGTGGCGATGATCGCGTGACAGTGCGGCTCGTCGACCTGGTCGAGGAGGGCGCGGAGCGTGCCGATCACCCGGTCGAGGTCGACCTCCTCGCCTGCTTCGTGCAGGGTGCAGTGGACCTCGGAGAAGTGGATGATCGCGCCGTAGCGGAACTCCGGTACGGGGAAAGGCGCGTCGAGCGACGCCTCGGCGAGCCGGACCGCCTCGGCCCACTTCTCCTGTCGCACCAGAGCGAGCGAGTGCAGGTGCAGCAGGGAACCGGTCCACGGGTGGTCCGGCGGCAGGGTGTCGAGGCAGCGGCGGATCAGGAAGACGGTGGCGTCGTCGGGCTCCTGGTCCGCCAACACCGCCTCGTAGAGCACGGGACCGATCGCCTCGACCGGTTCGCCCCGGTCGAGGCGCACGAACAAGGACGTCGCCAGGTGCGGTTCCACGGGTGTCCTCTCAACCGGCCTGGGGCCCGCCGGGCACGCCGAGGCCGAGCGCGGCGCGGTAGGCGCCCTCGGTCAGCCACGGTGCCCGGGGGAGGACCAGGTGCCAGCGACCGGCGATGTCCTCCCGGTCGGGGTGGACGCGGGCCAGCGAACGCCAGTAGTGGCCGCGTAAGGCGTCGGTGTAGGCGCAGTACTGGAGTGCCTTGGACTGGGCCGCGCGCAGGGCCGCCGTCACCTCGGCTTCCAGGCGGGCCAACAGTTCCAGCTCCGCGGCGATACGGGACCGGGTCTCCTCCACGGCCGCGCGCATCGGCCCCACGCGCTTGAGCTGGTCGGTGCGGTTGCGGGTGCGCACGGTCTCCGCGGGCAGCACGTCCTCGCCCTGGCCGCGCCGGTCCAGTTCCGGCACCGACAGGGGAATGTCCTGTTCGGACAGTCTGTGTTTCCGTGCGGCCAGCAGTTCCGCCAGGGACGCGAGCCGCCGGTAGCACCGCTCGACGTCGGCGACGACCGGGCGGACCAGGAGGGTGAAGTCCTCGAACGTGCGGTCCACCACCTCGTCGCGGCGGCCGGACAGCGTGCGCTCGTGCGGGGTGTGCGGCAGCGGTCGACCTTCGACCACCGCGGGGATGCCGCGCCGGCCGTCGCGCCGACCGTGCCACCACTCGCGGACCTTCGTGGTGAACCCGACTTTGATCATCGTGAAGCGGGTCTGGCTCACGGCGTGGTCCCCTCGGTCGGTCGGGTGTCCGCGGGTGCGGCGTCCGGGGCGTGCGTGACGGCCGTGGTCGCCCGGGGATCGCCCAACGCCACGGCGATGGTGTGCCGGACGTGGTGCTTGAGGCCGCGGGCAAGCCCGACGGTCTGCTCGACGGCGATCGCCAGTCGGCCCTCGATCCGCACGATCTCGTCCTTCTGCACCTCCATGGCCTTGCCGTGCCGGTCGGCACGCCGGTTGGCCCACCGCGTCCGCCACGTCAACCGCTGCACCCGGCGTGCGGCCCGGCGGCGTTGGCGTTGCAGGTCGTCCTCGCCCAGCGCGGCGATGCCGGACGCGACCGCGCCGGTCATCAGGACGAGCAACGTCAGCACGACCGCGTTGCCGGGATCGGGTCCGGTCCCGGTCTCGACGGGCTGCTCGCCGAGCTGGAACGAGTCCTGGTCGGCGGACGTCGTCCCCTGCGGGTGCAGCAGGCGGAACACGAACGACGCGATGACGCCCGCGGCCCAGATCACCCAGAACACGACGGCCGCCGCGAGGTGCCGCGACTCGCCGTGCTCGATGCGGCGCAACGTGAACACGCTCGCCGGCCAAGTGGTCGCGGCGAGCGCGACGCCGTACCCGGCGGCGATGAGCCAGCTCTGCCACCAGTGGTCGGTGGGCGCCGCGGCACCCAACGCGGACTTGAGCAGCGGCACGTCCACGAACAACAGGCCGATCAGCAGCAGCCACGACCAGATCAGGGCGTAGGGGCTGTCCCCGAAGTGGCGCAACGACGTCCGGTGCCTCACCTCGACCCCCGCTCGCGTTCGACCTCGGCCCGCCGCGCGGCGAGCGCCCGGTCGATCGCCTCCAGCTTCCCGACCTCGGCGTGCAGCGCCTTCGACAGGTCGACCCGGAGCCGCTCGGCGTGCGCGTACCGCCGTTCGTGGCGGACCAGGACCTGGCGGGCCCGCGTCCACCAGCGGGTGGCCTCGTCGGTCAACCGGCACTGGTCGGTCCGCCGGTCGGCCTCGATCAGCGCGTCGAACATGTCGCCGGTGCCCAGGTCGACGGCGCCGGCGGCGATCGCGGCCTGCACGCGTTCGTCGAGTCGCGTGCGGTACGCCTCGCCGCCGATCTCGGGCGCGGGCAGGCCGAAGTCGGTGATGCGCAACGTGCGGCGTTCCCACCGCCGGGTCCGTTCGGGTCCGGGACGGGCCGACACTGCGGGCATGGCGGTCTCCTCTAGCGGCGGATGGTGATGCGGACCGTGCGGTTGAGGGCGGCCTTGTCGGGCAGCAGGTTGCCCTCGGCGTCGTGATCGGCGACGTAGTCGGCGTGGTAGCTGCCGACACCGGACGAGGTCACGCGGTCCGCCGGCACGCCCAAGTCGTCGACGAGGACGACGCGCAGTGCCTCGGCGCGTTGCCCGGACAGGGCGACCTGCCCCTCCTTGTCACCCACGCGGGCGGTCGTGCCGACGAGGTCGATCCGCCCGCCCGCCTGCTTGACGTGCTCGGCGAACGGGCGCAACGCGTCCACCGCCGCGGCGCGGTCGAGCAGTTCGGCCTTGTCCGCCACGAAGAACGCGGACGCGGGCAGCGGAACGGTCTCCTCCGCCTTCGGCGCCGCGACGGTCACGGGGGTGAGCGGCACGAGCGACACGGCGGGCGCGTCGTCCGGGGCCTTGCCCGTGCGCGGCTGGTCGTCGACCTCCACGGTGGCGCCCGCGCGGGTCAGCACCTCGCGCCAGATCGCGACCAGGTTCGACCGCTCGTGGATGCCGGGTCGGGGCTGCGGCGGTTCGGTGTCGCCGATGCCGCGCAGGCGCACGGTCACGCCGCCCAACGCGGGGAGGAGTTTCTTGCGCTGGAGGTCGTCGGCGATCTCCTCGGGCTCGGCGAGCACCATGCCCGGTGCGAGGAACGACAGGCTGCCGGTCGTGGACAGGCCGGAGGACTCGACCACCATCCGCCGGGGTTCGCGGTCCAGCGACCGGGCGCCGAGGTCGATCGCGGCGAGCAGGTCCACCTCCGGTTTCGCGGGCCTGGCCTGCGAGAGCGTGCCGCGCAACTCCTTCTTGCGGTCTTCGCGCTCCTTCCGCTTGGCGTCGTCGTTGGCCGCCTTCGCCGTCAGATCGCGGGCGACCAGGATCTTCGGCTCGCCGTCGGCGAGCACGACGGTCAGCTTCGCCTGCCCGGACACGGCGTCGTCGAGCACCGAGGTCGAGGCGGCGGCCGGTGCGTTGGCGTGCACGCCGAGTACATAGGCGACGGAACCGCCCGTCGGTCGTTCTTCGGTTCCACCGCAGGCGACAGCGCTCAGGCCGAGCGTGACGGCGACGACCGGTCCGGTGACAGCGCGCACGGCGTTCTCCTGATCACTCCGGGTCGGGGGGCGCGACCGGGCCGACCGCGTCCCGACCATCCAGTGACGGACCGCCACTCAATCGTCGGCAGGGGGTTTGCTGAGCGTGAACACCAGCCACCACAACGCGACGGCGGGCCACACGACGGCCAACAGCACCCGCACCGCGACGGGCCGGACCTTCTTCCGTCGCCCCAGGAGCAGGAGCGCGACGACCAGCCCCGCCGCGTAGACCACCGGAACCCGCCAGTCCACGTGACCACCTCCCGTGGTGTGTGACGGACGACGACCGCGACCGGTTCTGTCGTGGTGGCGGGGAATTCTTCGATGGGAAGTGAATTGGTGGCGGATGATTGTTTTGCGCCGAGGCCGTGATCCGCGGCCACCACATCGACGCCCCGTCCGATACTCAGGTCACGGACATGGTCAACCTGCGGATGCGTCGGCAGGAAGCCCTCGACCGCGTCGAACCTGTCCTCGACGTGGTCGCCATCATCGACGAGGCGGTCCTGCGCAAGGAGATCGGCGGTCCGGCCGTCGCCGTCGAACAGCTCGACTACCTGCTGATCCTCTGCGAGCGGCCGAACGTCTCGATCCGCGTGCTGCCCAACTCCGCAGGCGCCCACCCGTCACTGCACGGCGCGTTCATCGTGCTGGACTTCCCGATCGAACGAGACCCCGGCGTCGTCTGCCTGGAGGATCGCACCGGCGGCCGGTATCGGGACGATACTGACGACATCGACGAGTACACGAAGGTGGCCGACCGGCTCTCCGAGCCGGCGCTGTCCGAGCGTGAGTCCCGGTCGGTGATCACGGCAGTTCGAGAGGAGATCGCCCGATGACCAGTACCTGGACCTGGCGCAAGAGCCGCCGGTCCGCGGGAAACGGGGCATGTGTCGAACTCGCCACCAGACCCGGCACACGGCTGACCGCCGTGCGCGACAGCAAGATCGGAGACGACAGCCCGGTCCTCGCCTTCGGCCCCGGCGGGATGCGCGCCTTCCTCCTGATGGCCAAGGACGGGAAGCTCGACCACCCGGCCTGACCTCCGACACATCCCCGACAGAGGACTGACTGCCGGGAGCCCTGGAACGAAACAGCGCCCCCGCCCCGCACTGACGAGGCGGGGGCGCTGACGTGTTCGCGAACCACTCGGCATACCGTCCAGCACCGTACCTGGCATGATCGACCATCGCCTGCACATCGGGGCGAAGGACCACAGCGGCGACGTTGGGCGAAGTGGCGCAGGCAGTGTCCGCAGCCTGTGACAAAGCGTCGAAATGCAAGGACGCCCTGGCCTCGGCGCAGGACCTCGCCGAGGTGGTCAAGGGCATCACCGAGCTGTGGAGGACGCTGGGAGCGGGCGTGGAACGCGCCCAGTCCGTCCTCGATGCCATCCGGAGCGGCACCTCTGCGCCGCCTTCCGCCGCTGTACCTGTCACACCCGCTCCACCCGCCCCGGCCGGGTGGTCGACGAGTACCCCACCACGCGAACCTGTTGCCACGTCGTCATTCCCGTAGGCGTCTCTGCCGCCGGAGAAGGTGGAGGAGCTGCGTCGGGAACCGCCGCCCACGTTCGAGCGCAACACCGGCCGCAAGACACACGGCCGCTGGATCGCCCCAGGCGGGTCTGCGCAGCCGGCGGTCAGCGGCCACGATGAGTGGACCCCGAAGGTCAACGAGATCCTGGCCGACCAGGGCTGCCCGCGTTTGCCGGTCGCCACCAGCGCCGATGTCGAGCTGAAGCTGGCGGCGCGGATGCGTGTGCAGAGGGCGGACGACCCCGCCATGCGCCACGTCAGTCTGGTGCTCAACAGGGCGCCCTGCGAGGGGACTCTGGGGTGCGACAAGCTGCTGCCGGTCGTGCTGCCCGAGGGCTACACGCTGTCGGTGTACGGTCCGAACGGCTACTACGAGAAGTTCTCCGGAGGTAAGTCGCCGTGGCGACGTTGATGGCGTACTACGAAGCGGGCGAGGATCCCCTCCCCGTCGACACCACCGCCGACCTCGACGCGCTGGTGAAGCGCATGGCGTCCGAGTTCGCCGCACAGGGCGGACCGGTACCGCCCGTGGCCGAGCTGTTCCGACCCGACCCGTGGGCCGAAGGCTGGGTGGTCGTCCGTCTGGGCATCGGCGCGGACCGCGGCTTCATCGCCCACGCCGACGCCGACGGTTCGTACATCACCACCAACAGTCGCGCGCCGGACGGCGAGCCGCTGATCTACGACTACCAGGGCCACGTGCGGGAGTTCCCGGCCGACGCCGAGATTCCGCTGGACCAGGTCGTCAAGGCCGCCCACGACCTGGTCACCACCGACGGCCGGCGGTCCGCGGCGGTCACCTGGCGATCATGGAACGAGTGAACGCGTCCTCCGGTCGTAACCGGTCCCCGAAACCACGGCATCATTCCCTGACATCATGGCGCGCGTCGAGGGGGACCACCTCGCCACCGCGACCGAGTTCCTGACGCGGCAGTACGTTGTCGTGGTGCAGTGCCGCGATGGCCGTGGCCGCGACGTCGAGCTTGCCGTACGACTCGGTGCACTCGCGTGTCTTGTCCGCGAGCTGTTCGCGCAGCTTGGTGCCCTCGTCGTTCTTGCGGGCCTCGCCCGGCGTCAGACCGCCGCATTCGGCGACCCGCGCGTCCCACTTGGCCAACACCAGCCGCGCCCGGTTCATGGTGGCGCGGCTGACCCCGGCCTCCTTCCACAGGTTGTCTTTGGTCAACCGGCCGTCGGTGCGTTCGGGGGCGCCCGGCCGGCAGTCGGTCCATCGCCCGACGCAGGATGACCGCGGTGGCCTCGGGACACCCTCGGCCTCACGGTCGAAGCCCGCAGCGGGGTCGGTGGTCGTCAACGCGTTTCCTCGGTGGTCGTAGTGCCTGCCTTGTGTGGCACGGCGTCGACATCGGCCAGTTCACGCTTCAGCGCTTCCTTGCGGAATGGCGCGACGCCGGGTGTGGTGATCAAGGTCGGCAGCTTGTGCTTCTCCGACGCCCAAATCGGCACGTGCTCGGGGCCGGCGATGCTGTTGGCGCAGCGGTCCAGCAGGGGGCCTTGGTACCCGCTCGGGACTACAGCCTTCTCCGGACAGGCCGCCCGGCGGGGTCGCACTCGTCGAACGCACAATGGTCGAGCGTGCCGAACCGCAACGAGATCCCCGCTCGGCGCAGCATCACCCGCTCCACCGAGGCATCGCCCGCCTGTGCCTTCACCGTCTGTCGGATGCGGTCGAAGGTCTCCACGAGGCGATCTGCGGCCAGGCCGTACCCGATCGACTCCCCACTCTTGTGCCTGCTGTAGAGAGGGCAAACTCAGGCGGTCATAGCATGTGAGCTTGGTGTTCGGCGGGGAAGGATTCCCTGTCGTGCGCGGGATGTTGACGTTGGCTGATCGGGAGGAGATCTCTCGTGGCCCGGCGGAGTCGTTGGAGTTCAGGGACATCGCGGTCCGGATCGGTCGTAATGCGTCGGTTGTGTCCCGTGAGATCCGCCGTCACGGCGGGCGGGACGGGCATCGAGCCACGACTGGAGGAAACCCGGCGAAGTAGTCACCGAACTCCTCGCATCGCATGCTTCCACCGCCTGAACTCCCCGTCGAGTCATCGGACGAAGGAACGACCCGTGTTTCCCGGGTCACGTACCTGTTTCCTGTCCCTGCGAGTGTCGCTGAGCCGAGAAGCTCTGTCCATTGTGGACTGAATGCCGCGGGTGGGGCAGGTCTGGTGGTGGGACGCCGCTTCGCCGGGTCGACGGCGCGGTGGTGTCGACGTCGACCCGGCCACGTCGGGAACGTCAGCCGTTACGCCACGCGGTGCACCCTTCGCCGGTCTCGCACAGGCGGTAGAGGTAGATGTTCACGCCGTCGCCGTGCACGCCCGTGCCGCCGCAGCCGGTGTTGTCGTAGACGGTGAAGAACCCGATGTTGTCGTAGGCCTCGGCCCAGACGCCGTGGTTGTCGCACTCGATGTCGTGCACGTTGAGGTGCGAGTGGTCGTTGGAGGCCCAGTCGCTGCCGTGGTAGATCGTGGTGGTGTGGGCGGACGCCGTGCCGGTCATGGCGACCACGGTCGTGGCCACGGCCGCTAACACGGTCATGCTGCGGACGAGTTTCATGGTTCCCCTCGGTGTCGTCTGGCCGGAGGGTCCGGGTCGCCGTCGTACGGGCGGCACCCAAATATGGATAGTGGCACTCTCCGGTATCCGTCAGGATGCCATGCCGATCGGCGTCGGGCCAGGATTTGTCCGATTCCATGCAGGGTGGAATCGACGCGCCGACGGCCCCGTGCGCGTTGCGCACGGGATGTTCAGTCCACTGCGGACTATCGGACGCTGCGCAGCACCGACACGACGACCCCCAGCACCACCGCGCGGTCACCGTCGAGCACGGGGTAGGCGTCGTTGCGCGGTTCGAGGTACACGTGACCGTTGCGCCGCCGGTACACCTTCACGGTCGCCTCGTCGTCGATCATCGCGGCCACGATCTGCCCGGAGTGCGCCTCGGGCTGCCGCCGCACGACCACCAGGTCGCCGTCGTCGATGGCGGCGTCCACCATCGAGTCGCCGCGCACCCGCAACCCGAACAGCTCGCCCCGGCCCGTCAGCCCGCGCGGCAGCGACAGGACCTCGTCGACGTGCTCCTCGGCCACGATCGGCGCACCGGCCGCGATGTCGCCGACCACGGGCACGGCCACCGCGTCGGAGGCCCGTGCGGTCGGCAGGAACGCCCGCACGTCGATCGGTCGTGCCATCGCCGTGCCCCGCCGCAGGAACCCGTGCTCCTCGAGCGCGGCCAGGTGCCGGGACACCGACGACGTCGACCGCAGCCCGATCGCGTCGGCGATCTGCCGCGCGTTGGGCGCGTAGCCGTGCTCCACGACCCAGTCGCGGATGACCGCCAGGATCCGCTGCTGCCGCTGCGGCAGGACGGACGCGTCAAGATCGAAGTGGTCGGTCATCCGCGCGATGATAGTGGCTCGGCTATCGGCGCATCACCGGGTCGCAGCGTTCGCAGCGGGTCCGGCCGGGCCGTAACCAGAACAAGGGGTTTCCGCACGTCACGCACTCGCGCGCCGGCACGGGCTCGTCCTCGGGCCGGTAGTCGGCGGCGTACCCGGTGAGGTCCCGGTAGACGCGCACGTCCTCCTGCGGCACGAAGTACACCAGGCCGTCCGGCGTCCGCAGCGGCACGACCTGGCCGGACGGGACCAGACCGGCGACGCGGTCGAGCGTCAGCCCGCGCCACACCTCCAGCTTGGCGTGGTCGTCGCCGCAGTGCCGTCGGTGACCGGCCGGGCACCGGTCGAACGAGTGCACGTCGCACCGGGCGACCGTGACCCGCCGCAGGCCGGTCGCCGTCGCCCGGCCCCGGGGCGGCAGGTCGTCCCACGGCAGGTGGTTGCAGCCGACCGAGGGCACGTGGTGGAACCACGACGGCACGCGGTCGGCGGCGGTGAACCACAGGGACGACCACCCGGCGCGGTGCGACCCGGTGGTCCGCCGCCTGGCCGTGCGCACGGTGATCCGCGACCGCTGCACCTCCACGGCCGTGCGCCGCGGTCCGTGGATCGCCACGTCGACCACCCGGCCCCCGGTCGCGTACCCGGTGTCGCTGGGGTAGCCGGCGTCCTCGCCCGCGCGGTACCAGTACTCGGTCTGGCGCTTGTGCTCGTCGCCGATCCTGACCACGGGGTGCGGCGCGTGGCCGCCGGCGGCGAAGTGGGCGAGGAAGTACTTGTCGGCGACCCGGTGCACGTACAGCGCGTCGTGCTCTTCGGCCGCGGCGAGGCAGCGCAGGACGCGGTCGTCCGGACCGATCAGGTCGTGCAGCGACGTGATCAGGTCGTGGTCGGCGTCGGAAAGGCGGTCCAGGTCCAGTTCGCGGTCGTCCGGCGTGTACAGCACCCGAGTGGTCACGGCGACCTCTGCCTGTCGTGTACCGCCAGGTTACGCGGAGGCGGGCGGCTTCGGCGACGAGTGCGGTGGTTCCGGCAGACCGCCCGAGTCGACGAACGTCGGCGACGGGTGCCGGGTAGGCGGCCGGTGGTTCGGGCCGTACGGGTCGACGGAGGCCGGTTGTCGTCGGCGACGGGTGCCGTCCGGCTCGGCGCGATGTTCCGGTGCCGAGCGCCTGTGGGCAGGTTCGTGGTCGGGATCCGGGGGCTCGGTGTCGGGTCTTCCGGCGTCGGGGTCAGGCGGCTCCGGCGACGAGCGCCGGCAGCCGGGCCTCCACTCGTTCGGCCGCACCGCGCAGGTACGGGGCACGTACGGCATGCGCACGGGCGTTCGCGGACCGCGGACCATGACGGTGCAGCATGTCCGTCAACCGGTCCTCCAGCGACACCCGTTCGCCAGTGCTGTCCACGGTCTGGTCGGCGTAGGCCAACGCGTCCGACAGCGGCGTGATCTCCCACGGGTACACGCTCAGCCGCGCTTCGAGACCGATCTCCCGGGCGACGAACCGCGCGCCCGAGTGGTGCGCGACCAGGTCGGCGATGTCGCGCCGCCAGCCCGTGCGGTCCAGGTGGCGCGCGCCGTCGAGCGGGTGGAAACCGGTGTCCACCAACGGGATCGCGTACCCGATGTCGTGCAACCACGCCGCGGCCACGAGGGTGTCGCGCTCCTCCTCGGGCACGGCCGCGGCCAGTTCGGCCGCCCGGTGCGCCACCCCCACCGTGTGGCGCCAGCGGTTTCCGCTGTGCCCCAACAGCATCCCGGCGACTTCACGGGCCCATTCGGGGGTCCATCGTCCGTCAAGGGTCACAAGTGCCCAGTAAGTCCCCGGCGGGTGGCCGCGGCATTGCCCGGGTGTGAACGGCGGACGACTTGATCGTGAAGGCATGGCCGCCCGTTCGCGACTCCCGGGCGGCGGCCGACTCGGCGGACGGGTGTAACGGCTACGGGCCGGTACGCGAAGTGGGCGGACAAGAGCCTCGCATGGGGAGGACACCAGCATGGTCGGTAGTCCGGGTGGCGACTTCGGCGAGTTGGCCGCGTTCGCCGAGGAGGTGCGCGCCGCCGTCGAGCCGGTGCCCGACCACCCCGAGGTCGGCGAAGAGCGGGAACGGGTCCTGGGCCTGGCCCGCGCGCTCGGCGACCGGGTCGGGTGCGAGGTGGCGTTCGGGGTGTTCGCCGAGTCGTCGGCCGGGAAGTCCCTGCTGCTCGGCGCGCTGGTGGGCAACCCGTCGTTGTTGCCCGTGGAGACGCGGACCGTCACGTGCAACATCACCGAGTTGCGGTTGCGCCACGCAGCCGTCCGCGTGGCCCGCGTCGTCGCGGCCCGCGCCGAGTACCTCGACCACGACGAGATCCGCGACTACATCGACCACCTGGTGCGCCACACCGGGAACCTGGTCCGCGCGGCCGACGGCGACGTCGGCGCGTTGCGCGAACTCACGCCCGACTGGTCCGGGCTGTTCCGGCTCCGGCAGGTGCTCGACTCGTCCGCACGATTGCGGTTGGCGCCCAACGCCTTGGACGACCTGCGCCGCGAGGTCGACGAGATGCTCAAGGGCGAGCGGGCGTTGCGCGCGAGCGGACTCGCGCCCGGCTCGACCGAGGAACTGCTGACCCCGGACGGCGTCGTCGACACGGCCGCGTTGTGGGCGTTGGTCGACCACGGCACCGCGGCCGGTCCCGCCGACCGGCAGGCCGTGGTGCGTCGCGTCGTCGCCGAGGTCGAGGTGCCCGCCGGGGTGTGGTCGTCGGCCCGGCTGTACGGGGCGGCGGTGCGGCTGGTCGACGTCCCGGGTTCGCGCGGCAGCCGCAAACCCGTCCGCGACGAGTACCTGCGCGTCCGCGAACTCGACGAGGTCGACACCGCGCTGTTCTTCCTGGACTCCCGGCCCGGCAGCACGCACGAGTCCCGTGCCCTCCAGGACCTGATGATCGCCGGTCGGCGTGACCTCGACCGGGCCCGGGACGCGATCCTCGTGGTCGCGGGCAAGTTCGACGCCGTTCCCGAGGTGCCCGGCGTGCTGCTCGACGAGCCGCGCGTCGAACCCGAGGAGGAGGCGGTGCTCGGCCGTTCCGCCGTGCTGCGCGAACTCGTGACGGCGGCCCGCGACCTGGTGCCGTCCGGTCGGGACGACCGGATCTTCTTCGTCTCCCCCTACGTCACCATGGCCAACGCGGGCGAACTCGACCTCGGCTGGGACGTCGACGGCGAGATCGCCCGGCTGCGCGCCGGCCAGGAGGTGGCCTTGGCCCGGGACAAGGTCGAGCGCTGGCGGCGGGTCGGTCGCGTGCCCGGCCGGCTCGGCGACGGGCTGGCCGCGTTCACGACGGACGGCGGCCTCGACGCGTTGCGCACGGGCATGATCCGGCACGCCGCCGAGCACGGCGTGACCCAGGCGCTGGACCGGGTACGGACGCAGGCCGACGAGCTGCGGTCGGCGTTCGAGCGGCTGAAGCGACGCCGTGCCGACCTCGGCCCCGTGCCGGTGGAGGACGACGACGTGCGGCGGCTGGTGGAACGCGTCTTCGGCACGATCCGCGACCGCGTCGCGCAGGCCCGGTCCGCGCTGTCCCAGCGGCTGGCCGACCCCGAGTCCGCGCCGCGCACCGGAAAGGCGCCCGCCGAACGCGTCCGCGAGGAGGCGGAACGGACGGTGGCCGACTGGCCGGAGTGGAAGGCCCTGTTCGACGCCGTGGCCGACGGGCGGGTCCAGGCCGACTCCGCGACCGACCTGCCCGAGGAGTACCGGGACCTCCTCGACGACGCGCCGCTGCCGGTGCTGGTCTCCGAGTTCTCGGTGCTGTTCCGCAAGGCGTGCGACCGGGTCGATGCCGGGCACCCGGACGTGGTCGCCGAGCGCGTCGAGACCTACCTCGACGAATGCGGTCTGGTCACCCAGGCCGAACGCGAGCTGATCGACGAGGTGCTCACGCCCGCCGTGCGCGCGCGGCTGGGTGCCGAACGCGGTGGTGGCGCGCTGCTGGTCGCGGTCGGGCAGTTCACCCGGCCCCACGAGACCGCGCGGGACGTGTGCGCCAGGCTGAAGGTCGAGTCCGAGGCCGGCGACCGGCACTTCCCGCTCGACCCGACGCGTGCGCTGCCCTGGCACCCCGACTCGCCCCGGCGCGGCAGCGAGTCCTACACCGGGATCGGGCAGGTGTTGCGGTTGCGGCAGAGCATGACCGAGGCCGTGGTCGTCCAGTGCCGGGGCACGTTGGCGGTGGCGCTGGCCGCCGCGGCGAAGGAGTTGGACGGCAAGTTCCGGGGCATGTCGGCCGCGCTCAACCTGATCAACAACAACGCGGTGCGCTGGATCGACGAGATCACGCGGGCACGCCGGACCGACGGCAGCGAGGAGACCGACCGATGACGCGGACCGGACCCGAGCGGCCCCGGTTTCCCTGGCCGGCGGACCCGTGGCGAGTCCCGCCGCCCGACCGGGCGCCGGCGGGGCCGGGGTTACCAGGCCAGGGCTTACCGGGCCAGGCACTTCCGGACCCGGTACCGCCCGACCAGTCGCCGCCGGGCGAGGCGCCGCCGGGTCGGCGGCCTTCGGGGCAGGCGGTAGTGGGTGGCCGGTCGCCTTCGAGCGAGGGTGCACGGGTCGGGTCGCCGTCGGGTCCGGTTCCGGTGGGGCGGGTGGTGCCCGGCCGGCCGCCGCCGAGTCGGCCGGTGTCGACCGACGCCGCACCGGTCCGGCCACGGCCGAATCAGTCGTCGCCGAGCCACCGGGTCACTCCGGACACCACTCCGGGCGCCGCGCCGACGATGCCGGCGGACCGGCCGCCATCGGATCGGCCGCTGCCGGCCGGGGTACCGCACGATCCGACCGGCCGGCCGTCGGCGACCGTGCCTCCGCGGCCATCGCCGACGCGGCAGCCGCAGGCACCACCACCGCGATCATCCCGGCCCACCGACCGGGGGCGGCTTCCGGAGACCTCGGCCGATTCCGGCGAGGCGACCCGTCGCCACACCGAAGCGTACGGTGGCCGGGCCGCGTTCGACCTCGGCACGACGACGGCCACCGTCACGGTCTGGGACCCGCAGGAGGCGACCTACCCGTCCCTGTCCCCGGTCCAGCGCCGCACCCTGGCCGAGGCGTTCGCGGACCTGCTCGACGACCACCCCGCCGGCACCGAGCTGTCCGTCGCGTGGCGCAAGTTCGACGAACACCTCGCCGAGGTCCTCGACCCGGCCTCCGACGGGACGTCCGCCGCCGGGCGGCTGCGCCACAAGGACGGCCACCAGGCCGTGCTGGAACGCGTGATCGTCGAACTCGAACGGTTCCGGGAGAGTGGCGGGCGGGACGTCCGGCGGTACCTGACGCCCCGGCTCGCGGACTGCTACGCGCGGGCGCTGGCCGTGCCGCCGCTGGACTCGTTGCGCTACTACCGCGCCTACCTCGAAGGCCGTGCGCACGACGAACTGCCCAGCGTCGTCTGGGACACCGGCGCCCCGGACGAGCGCAGGTTCCGGCTCGGCGACCCGCCCGAGGCCCGCGACCCGGTCGCCTACCGCGGCCTCAAGCAGCAGCTCGGCCGCCACACGCCGCGCCTGTTCGGTCCCGAGGACGGCCCCGCCTACGACGAGCTGATGACCGGCGCGCTGCGCGACCTGGTCTACCGCACGAACCGCTACCTGGAGAACTTCCGGACCGAGCTGGCGCTGGTGCCCGGCCGACTCGTCGACGCGGTCGTCACCTACCCCACGATGGCGTCGCTGTCCGTGCGGGACACGTTGCGGCGCATGCTGCGCGACGTCGGCATCCTCGCGCCGGACACCCGCTTCGACGAGGCGGTGGCGGCGGCCATGTTCTACGTGCTGCGGTCGGTGGGCGGCCGGACGGACCTGGCCGTGGAGGCGTTCGCGTCCCGCTGCGACCCGGTGCCGGGCGAGAAACTCACGCCGGACGGGCGGCCGACGGCGTGGCGGCAGAACGTGCTGATCGTCGACGTGGGCGGCGGCACCGTGGACGTCGCGCTGATCCGGCTCGACCTGCGCGACGAGACCGACCGGTCCCGGCCCGGTGCCGATTCCCCGCACTACGGCCGGTACTTCCGGCTCCGGCCGACCCTGCTGGGTACCACGGGCGAGAGCCAGCGCGGCGGCGACTTCCTCACGCTCCAGGTGTTCCGGTGGATCAAGGTGCTGCTCGCCGACCACCTGCTCACCCACCGGTCGGGCGTGGCCGAGGCCGTGCGCGACCAGCTCGGCCGCCGCTACTACGACGCCCACGACGGGTACCTGCCCGGCAAGCTGGTGACCTCCGCCCTGGAAAGCCTGGCCGACCTGCGCGAGTCGGCCCGTGCGGCGGGTCACGTCGTGTCCACGGAGTGGCGTGACACCACGCCGGGCAAGCCCGGCACGGCGGCCGAACGGGAACAGCTCTTCGGTCTGCTGTGGACGATGGCGGAACGGGTGAAGAAGGACCTGGGCACGGCCGAGTCGGTCGCGGTCGACGAGATCCCGCTGCGGACCGTGTTCGACGCGGTCTGCGAGATGCACTCCTCCTCGGCCGACGGTCCGCTCGAAGCGCCCCGGTTCTTGTTGCGGCAGCGGGACTTCACCCGCCTGGTGGCCCCGGAGGTGCGCCAGTCCCTGGAACCGGCCGCCGACCTCGTCGCCGCCCGGCTCGCGGGGGACACCCTGCACCAGGTCGTGCTCACCGGGCGCGGGTCGTTGCTGCCGCTGGTCCGCTCCGAACTCGTGCGGGCGCTCGCCGACCGGCGCACGGGCACCGAGCCCGTGCCGCCGATCCTGGGCTACGGCGACGAGTACGCCAAGCATGCCGCGTCGATCGGCGCGTGCTGGGCCGCCACGGTCGACCGGCGCGGCCAGGAGCACGTGCTCAAGCGGCTGGCCGAGGGCGTCACGTGGTTGACCGTCGAGGTGGACAACCTGCTGCGGTCGATGCGGGCCGCGTTCGTGGTGCCGCCGAACATGGCCGGGTCGATGGCCGCGATCCCGTTGTTCGGCATGGACTCCGAGCTGCTGCCCACCGAGGCCGGTGGCGAGCCCGTGGTGCGGTCGGACTGGGTGCAGTACCAGAACCCGTTCCGGGTCGACCGGGTCAAGGGCGTCGAGCGGTCCGTGCAGTGGACGAACCTGCGGCTCCAGGAGTACTACCGGCGGGTCCTGCACCGTGCCGAGGAGGACGACCTGTTCGTCCAGGTCGAGGCGGCGGCGAGCCTGGAGATGTGGGCGCTGGTGTGCCGGGGCGGCGTGCCCGACATCGAGTTGCCCGTGCACCGCGAGTCGATCCCGTTCCTGACCGCGCCCTTCGACGCCGTGCCCGTCGACGTCCTGGCCGACCCGGCGATCGGCGGATTCCTCGACGACTCGCGCACCGAGCCGGTGTTCCGCCGCGACGAACCGCTCGACCAGGTGATCGTGGTCGGCGGCGAGCGGTTGCGCGGCCGGGTCGGCGGGCCGCTGGACGCGCCCCAGGCGCACGGCTGGCGGTTCTACCGTTCCGACGGCGCGGGCACCGACTCGCACCCGGTGACGGTCGCCGCGCCGCCGTGCGCCCCCGGCCTGCGCCACTACGCGGTGCTCGACGAACGCGGCGTGCTGCATGTCGTCGCCGGGCCGCCGCCCTACCGGCGCGCGGACGACCTCGACGCGGTGCTCGACTCGCCGGGCTCGGTGCTGCGGCTGGTCATGACCTCGGCCGAACCCGACTACCGGGCCGAGGACGACCCGTTCACCGGTGCCCAATGAGCGCGGACCGGGGCGTGGAGGAGTTGCTGTCGGCGGCGCTGGGCGGTCCGGACGCGGTGACGGTCCGGGCCGCGCTGGCCGGCATGGTCGCGGCGTTGCGCAGTGCCGGGCACGCCGATCCGGCGGTCGTGGCGGCGGCGGACCGGCTCGCCGGACTGGGCTCCGGTGGCCTGGCTCCCGGTGGCCTGGCTCCCGGTGGACTGGGGGCCATCGGGCAGGGGTCGGTCGGATCCGGACCCGGTGGGCAGGAGGCGGTCGGGCCGGGCCAGGGTGCGTCGGGGTCCGGTGGGCCGGTCGAGAGGGTCGCCGCCGGGCCGCCGGTCGGAGAGTTCGCGGCCGATCCCGACGTGGCCACGTGGTTGGGCGCGACCACGCTCGACGCGTTGACCGGTGCGCCGACCGAGGCGCAGGCCTGGGTGCGGCTGTGGCTGGCGTTCCTGCGCCTGCCGCCCGACCTCGCCGAGACGTGGCGCGAGCGGGTGCGCTCGTCGCGGACCGGGGACGCCGGTGCGTGGCAGGCGGTGGCCGGCGGCGACGAGTCGCTCGTGGACCCGTTGCCCGAGGCCGGTGTGACGGGCCTGCGCGAGTCGCCGGACGCCGCCGTGCACCCCTGGGCGGCCGACGTGCTGCCGGAGCGGTTCGCCACGCTGCGCACGCTCGTCGGCCAGGTGCTGACGATGGTCGAACGGGACCCCGGCCTGCACCACGCCCTGGAAAGCCGGCGGCGGCAGGACTTCCACAGCCTGGGCGACCCGGCCAACCTGCGCGACTTCCAGCGCGACGCGGCCAACCGGCTGGGCTACCTCGCCGCCGCGCCGCCGGGTTCCGTGCGCGAACTGCGTGAACTGTCCCTTGTGGACGAACTGCTGTGCTCGGTCGTGCACGTGCCGCCCGCACACCCCGAGAGCTGGTGGGGTCGGCTGGCCCGGCGGTCGCGCGCGCTCGTCGCCGAGGCCGCCGCCGCGTTGCGCGAACGCGGCGAGGACGTGGAGGTGCGGGTCGTGCCGCCCGGACCCTACGACGCGCAGCGGCCGTGGATCGGCCGCAACAACCTCTCCTGCCCGGTACCGGGCCGGCCGCCGAGCCAGATCCTGGCGTGCCTGCGCGTGTACCTGCGGGCGGGGGAGGAGGAGTACCCCGGCCGGGTCGTCTACGTGCGGGACGACCGATGACCACGATCGGCGTGACCGTGCTCGGCCCGCCCGGGTCGGGCCGGACCACGCTGATGGCCGCGATGTCGGCGTGGTCGGACGGTCGGCTGTCCACCTCCGACCCGGGCGGCGGGCCGCACGCGGCCTGGCGGGCGCTGACCGCGCACGGCCTGCTGCCCCGGGAGGGCGCACCGGTCCACGACCTCGTGCTCCGCGACGGGGACGAGGTCGTGGCCGTGCTGCGGTGTGCCGAGGTCTCCCCGGCGGACCCGGCGGACCCGGCGGCGGTGGCGCGGGTGGCCGCGTCCGACGCCGTCCACCTGGTGCTGGACGGCGGGCTCCTGGCCGCCGGGCCCCCGGACGGCCTGTTCGAGTACATGACCGCGTTGGTGCGCCGCGCGCTCGACGTCCGCCGCGGCGTCGGCAGGCCCGCGTTCCCGGTCGTCGTGCTGATCTCCAAGACCGATCTGATCGTCGGCGCGGCCGACGCGGCGGGCGTGTCGCACGAGGAGCGGCTCGCCGAGGTCGTCGAGGCCGTGCCGGGTCTGCTGCCGGTCGTGCGCGACGAGGACGTGACCGCGATGGTGTGCCCGGTGCAGGTCGGCTGGTTCGGCGCCGCGCGCGAGGCCCGGGTCGACCCGGCCCGCGTCCACCCGCACGGCTTGGACCAGGCCGTCGTGTTCACGGCCGGATACCACCTGGCCCAGGAGGAATCGCGGTGTGGTGCCGAACTCCGGGCGTTGGCCGCGGCGGTCGAGGTTCGCCAGGACGAACTGGCCGGGCTCGGGCGGCACCGGCGCGGGCGTCGCCGGGAACTGGAGTCCGCGGTGAGCGCGGCCGTGGCCGGGTACGCCCGGGTCGAGGAACTCCGCAAGACCCTGCGGCGTCGGACGGACGTCCTGTCGGCGGCGTTGGCCGGCCACGTGCCGGTGCTGCGCCACGGGCATCCGATCAATACGGGAGCGCCGCGGGCGGGGTGAGCGGTACCGTCCCGGCATGGTCGAGGGCGAAGTGACCTGGCGGCGGCTGACCGAGGCCGATTTCCCCCTGCTGCGCGACTGGCTCCTGAGCCCGCACGTGGCCCGCTGGTGGCACCACGAGACGACACCCGAGGCGGTGGCGCGGGACTTCGGCCCGGCGGCACGCGGCGAGGAGCCGTCGGAGGACCTGCTGGTGTCCCTTTCGGGCGCTCCGGTCGGTCTGGTGCAGCGCAGCCGCTACGGCGACTACCCGGAGTACATCGAGGAACTGGCCCCGATCCTCGCCGTCCACCCCGAGACGGTGAGCGTCGACTACCTGATCGGCGAGGTGTCGCTGACCGGCAAGGGACTGGGCGCACGCGTGATCCGCGCGGTGGTCGACGAGACGTGGACGAGTCACCCGGCGGCGCCGGCCGTCGTGGTCCCGGTGTCGGCGGCCAACCGCGCGTCGTGGCGGGCGTTGGAGAAGGCCGGCTTCACCCGCGTCGCCGAGGGCGAACTCGAACCGGACAACCCGATCGACGACCGCGACCACGTCATCTACCGCTTCGACCGCCCGGTCGCAGATCCTGTGCCAACGTCCATCTGACGGCTTCGGGGACGGCCAGGACCAGAGTGAGCAAGCCGATCGACGCGAGCACCAGTGCGGTGACGGAGAACCAGGCATCCAGCACCGCGACGGTGCCCGACAGGCCCGCCGCTCCCGTGGCGACCCGCGTCCGGCCCGCGATCTTGTCGATGTGCCGGAGTCGTGCCCTGCGTTCACGTGTGGTCGGCGGACATGCCCTGCGCTCCGGGAGGGTGGCGAGGTCACGCGGGTCGACCGACCACAGCCACACCTGGCCGTTGCCCGCGATGCCCGCGAGGAAACGACCGTCCGGACTGAACTCGATGTGTGTGAGTTCCGTGTGCAGCGACTGGACCGGATTGCCCGAGGGCACGCTCCACAGCCGGACACCGTCGAGGTCGACGGTCGCGAGCAGTCGGCCGTCCGGGGCGAACGCGAGCCCGCGCCAGTCCGTCACCCCTCGGGGCAGCGTGGTCACCACCTGCCGGTCGGAAGTCCGGCGCAGCTCCGTCCGTTGGTCGTCGGCGACGGCGAGCAGTCGGCCGTCCGGGCTGATCGCCACTGCCGTCGCGGCGGGCTCCGGGACCGACGGACCACCCGTCGGGCGGCGGGTGGTCGTGTCGAAGACCTCGACGACGCCGTCGACCGCGAGCGTCACCAGCAGAGGCGTGGAGCGACTCAGATGCAGCGACCTCAGGTGGTCCACCGGCAGCGGCCGTTCCTGCCATCGATTCCCGGCCGATACCCAGAGGACGGGCTTGTGCCCAGGCGCCCATTGGACGATAAGTCGTCCGTCGTGGCCGAACGACAGCCGTCCGCTGCGGTCGGGCCACGACTTCGTGCTCCGGGCGCGGGTCTTGAGGGTCCAGGAGGTGGTGGAGTACAGGGCAGGTCCCAGGCGGAGTCCCTGTGCGAGCAGCGTCCCGTCCGGGCTGAATGCGGCCTCGCCTGGGTTCAGCCCGCGAATGCTGTGGACTTCTTGCCAAGCCACGGTGTCCCACACGATCCCCGAGGCGGCGAACAGGGAGGAATCCGGGCTGAACGCCACACCTGCGGCGTTGCTCCAGAGCATTGCGCATCGCTTCAAGTGATCCGATTCCCGCGCGGGGGTCGGGGTGTCGTCTCCCTTCAGCAGGTCCAGCGTGCGGGCGGCGACGTCGTCCCCGGTGTCGGCGCGTTCGGCGAGCAGACGTAAGCCCAGCGCGCGGAACTCCGGGTCGGTGCTGCGGACCAGGCGGCGCAACTCGTCGGGCAGCCCGGCGGGTAGTCGGACGCCGACGTGCGCGATCCGCAGGTCGCCCGCGATCATGCCGCTGGTGGTCGGGGTCTGGTCGGGGCTTTCCCGGCGCAGCCGTTCGTACACGTACGCGTACAGGTCCGCGGTGCTGACCTCGCCGTCGCCGTCCAGGTCCGCCGCGCCGGTCCGCAGCCCCTCCACGATGGCCCGGGTGAACACCGACGGTCCGGTCTCGTCGCGGACCGAGCCGTCGGGTTCGTAGGCGTACTGGACGTGCGTGGCCGAGGTCATGATCACGCAGCCGCGGCCGTCGTCGAGTTGGTCGAGCACGTCGACCTGCCCGGCCGCGCGCGGGGACATGCCGGTGGGGAACGCGCCGCCGTAGCAGCAGTCCAACCACACGACCACCTTCCGGGCCTTGCTGCGGTCGATCACCCCACGCACGAACGCGGCCGGGATCGAGGTCGACGCGAGCAGGTCGTGGCGGGTGTCGGGTGCGGCGAAGTACAGGCCGCCCGAGCGGTCCTTGACCCCGTGGCCCGACAGGTAGAGCAGGACGAGGTCGTCGCGGTCGGCCCGGCCGAACACCGCGTCGACGCGTTCGCGGACGTCCTGCGCGGAAGCGTTGACCAGCACCTCGGTGGTGAAGTCGCCGATGTCCGGGTGGGCCAGTACCCCGTCCAGTTCCCCGGCGTCGAGTGCGGGTGCGCGCAGCGCGCCGAACGTCGGGTCGGTGTAGGTGTCCGTGGCGATCAGCAATGCCGTCCGCATGACCGGAGGATTGTGCCGGCCGTGCATAACGGTTGTGCGACAACGGATTCCGCCACGCCGGGCGGCCGTCCGTGGCAGTATCGCGCCATGGACGAGAGCCGACCGCTCACGGCGACCGAGAAGGCCGTGCTGGACCTGTTGCTGTCGAAGGAGTTCCCCGGCGCCGCCGAACTGCGGGCGCAGGTGGCCGTCGCCGCGGTGACCGGCAGGTGCGGCTGCGGCTGTCCCTCGGTGGACCTCTCGGTGCCCGACGACGTGCCGCGCTCGCCCTACCGGGGCAGGCTCGCACCCACCGAGGCCCGTACCGAGCCCGATGCGGACGGGCTGCCCTTGGAGGTGATCCTGTTCCTGGACGACGGGGCCCTGTCCTACCTGGAACTGATCCACTACGGCGAGCCGCCCGAGGACTGGCCGGCCGCCGCGTCCCTGTCGGTGGTCCGGGCCGGTCGCTGACGGGCGGGGCACCGGTCAGGGAGCCGGGGCCGGGCCGTCGAGGCGGTCGAGGTCGCGCAGGGTCAGCGCGGTGTCCGGGTGGTCCGGTCCCAGCACGCGGTTCCGGTCGGCCAGCAGGGTTTCCAGCAGGGCCACCGCACCCGGGACGTCCCCGGACGCGTCCGTCCACCGCGCGATCTCGTGCCGGTTGGTCAGGGTCTGCGGGTGGTCCGGGCCGAGCACGCGCACGCGGTCGGGCAGCAGCGTCGTGAAGCCCGCCAGCGCGCCTGACGCGTCACCGGCCTCACCCCGCCACCGCGCCACGTTGTGCCGCACGGACAAGGTGTGGTGATGGTCGGGTCCCAGGAGCCGCAGGCAGTCGGGGAGCAGGGCCTCGTACGCGGTCGACGCGCCCGCCGCGTCACCGGACTTGCCCCGCCAGTACGCCGAGTTGCTGCGGCTGACGAGCGTGCTCGGGTGGTCGGCACCGAGCACGCGGGTCCGGTCGGCGGCCGATTCGGCGAACAGGCGTGCGGCGCCCTCGTGGTCACCGGCGTGGCCTCGGCAGTTCGCGAGCCCTCCGTGCACGGTGAGCGTGAGGGGGTGGTCCGCGCCGAGCGCCTCCAGGCAGTCGGCCGCGAGCGCCTCGAACTGCCCCAGGACGTCCGCCGCCCCACCGAGCACGACCCGCGCCGCCGCCAGGTTGTGGCGGTTCAGCAGGAGGTCCGGGTGGTTCGCGCCGAGGACGCGGCACTGGTCGGCGGCCAGCGCCTCGTACTCGGCGATCGCCTGCGCCGAGTCGCCGACCCAGTCCAGCCAGGTGGCGATGTTGTGCCGGGTGGTCAGGCAGTCCGGGTGGTCGGGGCCCAGCAGGGCGACCTGGTCGGCCAGCAGCGCCCGGAACTCCGCTATCGCGCCGGTGTGCTCGCCCGCCTCGCCGCGCCAGTAGGCGAGGTTGTGCCGCGCGGTCAGGGTGCCGGAGTGGTGCGGCCCCAGGATGCGGGTGCTGTCGGCGATCATGGCCGCGAACTCGTCCGCGGCACCCGCCGCGTCGCCGGACTCGCCCCGCCAGAGCGCGAGGTTGTTGCGCGTGGGCAATACGTCGGGGTGGTCCGGGCCCAGTACCCGCAGCCGGTCGGCCAGCAGCCTCTCGTACTCGGCGACCGCCTCCGCCGGCCGGCCCAGCTCGCCCAACGCCGCCGCGAGGTTGTGCCGCGCGGTGAGGGTGTCCCTGTGGTCGGCGCCGAGGTGGGTGTCCGCCTCGGCGTGCAGCGCGCGGAAGTAGGTGACGGCGGCGGCCGACTGCCCGGCATCGGCCAGCGACCGGCCGACGAGGAACAGCACCACGTGCAGGTCCGGCTCGCGCAACGCGGGCGTGGTGTTGGCGTGCAGCGCGAGTGCGGCCGAGCGGAACGCCTGCGCGGACTCGGGGTCGAAGGTGGCGGGCCAGAGGTCGGTCAGCGCCCGCGCGGCCACGTGGGCGAGTTCGCTGGTCTTCGCCGGTGTGAACGTGTCGCGGACGGCCCGCTGCACCAACGCATGCACGGCCACCGCCCGTGCGGGTCGGTCGGGGTCGAGCGTCACCAGGCTCAACCGGTGCAGGCAGGCCAGCGCGTCGTGCACGTCGTCGACCTCCAGGCCGGTCGCCTGCTCGAACACCGACACCGGCACGCCCGCCGGGTCGAGCAGGCTCGCCAGGTCCAGCACCGGCCGGGCCAGGCCGCGCGGCGGGAGCCCGTCGGCGAGGTCGATCGACAACGACCAGGTGGCGGCCACGGCGCCGACCCGGTCGTCGACGGGCTCGGTCCCCGAGGGCATCACGTCGGCGAGCGTGCGGCAGCGGTCGGCGAGCCGTTTCCGGTAGCCCGCCACCGACAGCAGCGGCTTGTCGGCGATGAACGCGGCGGCGTGCGCCAACGCCAGCGGCAGGCGGCCCAGGTCCTCGGCGAGCCCTGCCAACTCCTCGTGCGCGTGCGAGGGCAACGCGGATGCCAGGTAGGCCACGGCTTCCTCGACGGAGAACACGTCCAGTTCCACGATGGCCTGGCCGAGCGCCCGGTCCCGACGGCGGGTGGTGATCACCGTCCACCCCGACGAGGGCGGCCGGAGTCCCCGCAGGTCGTGGGGATCGCGCACGTCGTCGAGCACCACGACCCACCGCAGCCCGCAGCTCACCAGCCACGCCCGGAACGCCTCGGCCGCGTCGTCCGGCGGGCAGTCGTCACGGCAGCACGACACCCGCCGCGCGGCTTCGGCGAACGCGGTCACCACGGCGTCCCGCGACACCGCCGTCACCCACACGGCCAGGTCGACCGAGGAATCCGTCCACACCGACGCGGCGAACCGCGCGGCCACCTGGGTCTTGCCGACGCCGCCGAGCCCGGTCAGCACCACGTCCCGGCCGGGTTCGAGCACGACGTCGCGGTCCCGGTGGTGCCGGGCGGCCGGGGGCGGCGCGCCGACCCGCACCGGCCAGGCGACCCGCGGGGCCTCGTGGACGATCATGTCCCGTCCGGACTGGTAGGCGATCCCGGCGACCGCGAACTGATTGACACTCCCGGCTTCCACCGGCACACCCGATACCGGATGTGCCCGGACGGCAACGCAATCGTGCGGATTACAGGTGGTCGAGGTGCAGGTCGTCGAGCGTCCACAGCGCTTCGGCGTGCCCGCCGCGCACGCGGAGCATGCCCTGGACCTGGCGGCGCAGGGCGTCCTCGTAGTCGACCTCGCCCGCGACGAGCTTCGCCGTGTACTCCACGATCTCGGGCAGGTCGGCCTCGATCCGCCGGAACGACATGCTCGGCGAGCGCGGGCCGTCGTCGTCCACCGGGTCCGGGTCGGGGCCCGCCATGGTGAAGGCCGGGAAGCGGTCCACGTCGGGCAGCACGCTGTGGAACGGCACGCCGTTGAAGAAGTACTCGGGCCAGCGGTTGCCGCTGAGCACCAGCCAGGGCGTGCCCGCCGCCAGCGCGGCCATGCCGAACCCGGAGTGCGGTGACACCAGCACGTCGCAGGCGCGGATCCCGGCGAGCTGGTCGAGGAAAGGCCGGTCGACGGCGTCGGTCACGCGCGGTGCGGCGGCGGCGATCTCGTCGAGTTCGGCGCGGGTGAACGTCGTCGCGGTGCGGTCGTCCGCGCGCAGTTTGCCCATCAGCACGAACTCGGCGTCGGGGAACCGGTCCAGCAACGCCGTCACGACCAGCCGCCACGAGCGCACCGACGGGTACAGCTCGCGTGGTGCGCTGCCGCCGGGCAGCAGGGCGATCCTGGGGTGGTCGGCACGCGGCGGTGCGGGCAGGTCGAGTGTCCACTGTGTACCGCGCGCGTACGGCAAGGGGCCGTACCCGGCCACGCCGAGCGCACTGTCCGAGAAGTACTCGCGTGCCGCCCTGTAGTAGGAGTCGAGGCCGGGGAACAGGGCCATCTGATCGGGCAGTCGGGACCGCAGGTCGTCCTGGACGTGGTCCCAGTCGCGGGGGATCGCGGCCAGCGCGGCGGTGTGGTCGGCGGGCGTGAACACGTCGACCGGCACGGCGTAGGTCTCGTCCACGAACGGTGCCAGGCGAGTGAGTTCGACCGGGGTGTGGGCGTTGAGGACCAGTCCGATGCGGGCGTCCGGATTGGCCACGCGGTAGCCGTGGACGCGGTGCAGGGCCTCGACGGCGTGACCGACCGGATGGCAGTAGACGAAGTCGACGAGGATCGAGACGGGCATGTGCCGATGATGTCGTGCGGGCGCGGCTTGCGCGAGCGAGATCCGGCTTGAATGATAGTGAACATTCACTTTGAACGGAGTCCGATGGGCCGCCCCAGTCAGAAGGAGGGCATCCTGGCCGCCGCGCTGGGCTGCTTCGCCGAACTCGGCTACGACGCCACCCGCGTCAAGCACATCGCCGTGCGCGCGGGCGTGGCCGAATCCGCGCTGTACCGGCACTACCCGGGCAAGGAGGCGATCGCCCACGAGCTGTACGCCGACCACCTCGGCCGGTACTCGGCGGCCCTGGAGGCGATCGCGGGCGACGGCGTCGATCCCGTTTCGCAGTTGGGCGCGGTCGTGGACGAGGTGCTGGCCGCGTACCGGCGACAGCCCGAGGCGTTCACGTTCACGCTGCTCAACACGGCTTCGGTCCCGTTGTCGTTGCCGCCGGGGACGCGGTTCCCGCTGGAGATCGTCGAGGACGTGATCCGGCGCGGTCAGCGCGCGGGCGTCGTCCGCGCCGGTGCGCCCAACCTGCTCGCCGCGATCTTCTTCGGCTGCCTGCTGCGGCCGTTGATCGTCGCCACCCTCAGTCCCGCCCTCGACCTCGTGGACACCCGGCACGACGCCGTGCTCCGCGACGCCGCCCTGTCCGCTGTCACCCGGAGTTCCTGATGCGCCGTCTTCTCCTCGCTGTCGCCGCCCTGGCCGGTTCGCTGGTCGCCATGAGAGCGGCGACTTCCACGTTTTACGACGCGTACGGCGTCGGCATCCTCAACATCGGCGGCGGGCGTGATCTCACGTCCTCCGGCGCGGCCGGGTACTCGGCGGACACCGCGTACACGTGGCTGGCCGCGTATGGACCTTCGGGACGTGATGACCACCTGCTGATCCTGCTGCTGGACCTGCCGTTGATCGCGTCGATGACGGCGGTGCTCGTACTGGGGACCCGCTTGGCGCTCAAGGGTTTGCGGACCACGCGGACGTTGCGTGGTGTGCTGTCGGCGTTCCCCTTGGCGGGCGTTGCTTTGAACCTGGTGGAGGACCTGGCGATCACGGGTCTGGTCTCGGCGTATCCGCAGCGGCTCGACTTCGTGGCCGGGATTGCGGGTGCCGCGAACGCGGTCAAGTCGGTGTCGTACGGGTTGGCCGTGGCGACGTTGGTCGCGGCCCTGGGGGCGCGGCTGCTGTGGAGGATCCGTTGCGCCGGACGAGTGCCGGCCTGAGCGGTCAAGCGGAACTGTCGTACCCGCCCGCTACCTTGGGTCCATGAACGACTCCACGGGGTCATGGGGAGAGGGTCCCCTGGTCGCTTTCGACCTGGAGACCACCGCCACCGACCCGCACCGGGACCGCATCGTCACCGCGTCCGTCGTGACCATCACGCCGCGCGGTGACGGCCCGCCCTCGGTGCGCACCCGCACGTGGCTGGCCGATCCCGGCGTCGAGATCCCGCCCGACGCCACGGCCATCCACGGCATCAGCACCGAACACGCCCGTGCGCAGGGGCGGCCGGCGGCCGAGGTGGTCGCCGAGGTCGTCGACCACCTTGCGGCCGTGTGGCGGCCGGACGTGGCGTTATGCGTGTTCAACGCGGTGTTCGACCTGACGATGCTCGACGCGGAGTCGTCCCGCCACCTCGACCGGCCGCTGGCCCTGACCGGTCCGGTTCTGGACCCGCTGTGCGTTGACCGCCACCTGCGTCCGGTGCGGGACTTCACCGACCGCCGCCGGTTGTCGGACGTGTGCGCGCACTACGGAGTGCGGCTCGAAGGGGCGCACACCAGCGACGGCGACGCGTTGGCCGCCGCGCGGGTGGCGTGGAAGCTCGCGCGCGTCCACGCGTCGGAGATCGGCTTCCTGACGTTGGCCGAACTGCACGACCGGCAAGCGGCCTGGCACCGTGCGCACGAGGAGGAGTACGCCTTACGGCTGGAACGCAAGCTGACCGATCGTCTGGCGCGCAGCGGCGAGTCCGAGCAGACCGAGGAGTGGCGCGCGCGGGTGGACCGCATCCGCGAGGCGGGTCGGCACTGGCCGCTGACGCCCGACCTGGGTCCGGTCCGCCCACCACGCCGCTCGGGCCCGGCCAACGCGAATGCCCCGTGGACGCCCGCGCTGGAGGCGGAACTGCGCGAGTCCTGGCTGGCCACCGACCCGGCCGAGACCCCGGAAACCGCCCGCAAGACCCTGGCCACCCACTTCGCCCGCAGCCCGACCGCCATCCGCGCCCGCCTGCTGCGCCTGGGCTGCGACCCGGAGGCCCCGGGCCGAACCTGCGACCCGGCCCGTGCCGCCGAGCTGAAACGCCGCTACGAGGCCGAATACCCGCGCGACTAGGGCGTGTATCGAAGTCGGCTGTGCTGACTTGGCCCGGTATCGACGCTGTCGGGTGTGTCGGTGATCAAGAATGAGCGAGGTCTCCGGTAGAGGGTTCGTCGGCCAAGAAGAACCTGAACACCGGAGACCTCGTGGACACCCTGGCGGTGGCGGGGCGGTTCGACCTGACCGACGCGCAGTGGGCGGCGCTGGAACCGTTGCTGCCCGTGCCGTCGCGTTCGGGTCGGCCGTCGTTGTGGAGCAGGCGGCGGTTGATCGAGGGGATCCGGTGGCGGGTGCGCACCGGTGCGCCATGGCGGGACGTGCCGGCGGCGTATGGATCATGGGCGGCGACATACGCGCTGTTCCGACGCCGGCAGCGGGCCGGGGTCTGGCAGCGGGTCCTGACCGCGCTGCAGGCCCTGGCCGACGAGGGCGGGCGAATCACCTGGGATGTCGGCGTGGACTCCACGATCGCGCGGGCACATCAGCATGCCGCGGGTGCGCGCAAAAGGGGGATCTGCAGGCCGAGCCGCCGGGCGGGGTCGTCACCGAGCCCGACGACCACGCGCTGGGCCGCTCGCGCGGCGGGCTGACCACGAAACTGCATCTGGGCTGTGAGCAGGGCCGGAAGCCGCTGTCGATCGTGCTGACCGCCGGACAGCGTGGTGACAGCCCGCAGTTCATCCCTGTGCTGCGCGGCATCCGCGTGCCCCGGCCGGCCGGAGGTCGGGCCCGTACTCGTCCTGACCGGGTACTGGCGGACAAGGCGTACAGCTCCAGGGCCAACCGGGCACACCTGCGCCGACGCGGGATCAGGGCGATCATCCCGAGCAAGGCCGACCAGGACGCGAACCGCAAGGCCAAGGGGTCGAAGGGCGGCCGGCCACCGGCCTTCGACCCCGAGACCTACAAGCAGCGCCACGCCGTGGAATGCGGCATCGACCGGCTCAAACGCCACCGCGCCGTGGCCACCCGCTACGACAAGCTCGCTGTGCGCTACGAAGCCACCGTCCACATCGCCGCGATCAACGAATGGCTCTGACCGACTTCGACACAGGCCCTAATCGACGACGCGGAGAAGCGGGAAGTCGTCAGGTGCACGACCTCCCCCTGACAGGTGCGCGGCAAGGACTTCGCGGACCACGTCCAGCGAGACCTCCTGGTCTGCTGGGATCTCGGCACGGCTTCCCTGGATGTCGTAGACCACGACGCCTTCAACGCCCGGATCGCCCAGGGTCGCCCGCGGAGGCTCCCAGTTCTCCTGCACGAAGCCACGATGCTCGCCGATCCCGGCGTTGACGAACGGCCGGTTCCAGGGATCGTCGGCATCGGTGATCTCCACGATCGCCGGACACGGGTGGCCGGTCGAGAGCGTGCGCACGCGCTCGATCACGGCGTCGAGTTCGTCCTGGGTGCGGATGATCGCCGGGTTCCCGGCGGTCTCCCGGTCGAAGATGGCCTGCAACGTCACCACGGTGGCTTCTTTCCTCCGGTGAAGGTTCGTTCGTAGCCGTTCGGGCCGAATACGGTCAACGAGCTGCCGGCAGGCAGCACGATGCCGACAAGGTTCTCACAGCCCCAAATGTTGTCGCACGGCGTGTTATTGGCAATCAAAGTCGCGTGCCGTATGCCCTTTGTGCGCATCCGGGCAGCCACCTTCATCTCCACGTGCGTCGTCACGTAGAACGTGCCTCGCCTCTTGAACCACCGACCATGCGTCTTGGCGCCGGTGAGGCGCTCGACAGATGGAGGCAACTCCCCGCGAAGCGCCTCGACGCGCTGCTCCTCAGACGGCCTTGCGGAAGACACAGAGGTTCCCTCGCCAGGCCCCGGCAGAGCGGGGGCCGTCGTGCCCAAGGTATCGATGATCCTGTTGACCGCCCGCACCGCGTCGTCCACGGCGTGAGTGAGCGTCCGGCTCGCGTCGTGCTCGACTTCGCGGAAGGTCGCCGAGGCGATCACCACGTCGGCCTCGCCGCTGCCGGCACCGGCGATCTCGATCGTCGTGGCGGCCTCACCCGCCAGGTCACCTGCCACCAGCAGCGCGGCCAGTATCTCGTCGGCTTTGTCGACGACCTGCCGGAGCTTGTCTCCGACGTCCCTTGTCGATGCCACACCCGTAGATCAATCCATGAGCGGGTCGACGCCCGGCCGGCCCGCGAATCCGGCGGGACTTCCGGACCTCTGCCCATCCGCCATCGCGACGCCACCTGGATCTCGCCGCGCCAACGCCCGTCCGGTCAACCGCAGGCCCGCCGCCGCCGGAAACCGGCGCCGCTCCGCCGGCAGCACTGACAGATCCAGTCGTTCCGCACTCATGGGACTGTGTACTTGGGGATTGCCCCGTCGCCGCGTGTCCCGACAGCCATCCGCGGGGGTAGAGGTGTGGTCGCGTCCACTCCGGCAGATCATCGTTGTTCCATGCGTCGGCGATCCACTCCGTCGAGGGCAGTTTCTTCGTCCGCCAAGACCTTGTCCTGACTGAGTCCTACCGCGTGGAACCAGTGGGCCAGACGACCGTGACGGGGATGTCGCGGGTGAAGGCGGCTCTGACGACATCGGCCGTGCCGCCGTACCCGCGTGCGGGTTGCCCGTCCCACACCGCGAGTAGGGCGTCGGCCTGATCGAGCATCCGCAGCGAAGCGTCCATGTGCGCGGTCGGGTCCGAAGCATGGTGGTCCAGTCTGGTCACCGTCGTGGCGCGGGCCAACAGCGTGTCGTAGTCCCGGTGGTGTTCCGGAGGCAACGCGTCACGGTAGCCGGCGGCGGGGACGACGACCTCGATCGTGCCGCCCGCATCCAGCGCGGCGTGGCCCGCGTGGTTGTCCATCCGTGTCCGCACCAACGTAGTCACCGGACAGAGGTGTGCCCGCACCACCGGGAACAGATCCGCCGAGGACACCGTCGACTCCATCCGCCTGTAGTGGGCGGTGGGGCCGCTGATCAACTCCGGCAGGCCAGGCGTGCCCCCGACGTCCGGCATCACACACGCCACTACGGCACCGGCACCGGTACCGAGCGCGGTTTTGAGCAACTCTCGACGGTCCATGTCTTGCGGGATACCACGAGCCTGCCGCGAAAACCGGGTTCTGGGCAGGGCGGGAGCGAAGGCTCCGCTCGTGAGGCGTCGGACAACTCGTGACCGAGCAACACGTCCAACTGTTCAAGGTTCACCTTCAGTACCCGTGCTATCCGGGAGCGTCGCCAGGCGTGAGGTGTGAGGGCACCACGTTCCCGCCGTCCGACGGTCGAGAACTCCACGCCGACGGCCTGCGCGAGGCTCTCCTGGGTGAACCCCATCGCCTCACGTCAAGCAGCGAACGCCTCACGCTTTGCATCCGACATACTCACCTCCCTTTCCCTTGCGAGACGGCCCACGAAACTTCTTTGCGGCCCTCTTGTTCGCAGCCCTTTCGATGTCGGTCTGCCGGCTGCGGGACCGTCCGCCGGTCGGTACTCACCGCGAGTGTCGGTACCGAGGAGGGGGTCCGACTTCACGGATGCCGGCCCGTTTCGCCGGTGGCCCGAAGGCATGGCGCCGTGGCGCACCTCCCCTGCGAGGTTCGCCCGGGAACGGTTTCCGGAAAGACGCCCTCCGACTTCACGGTTCCCGCTGTACGGGCAAGCCGTCGAGTGCCGCTACGAGGTCCGGTGCCCTGGCGTCACTCCGGTTTCGTCGCCTTCACCGCGTAGACCAGCGGAATCCGGGGTTCGTCCGGCGGCAACGCGTACCAGCCGGACTCCTGGCGCACCATGCGCGACCAGCGCGGCCACGGCAGCAGGTCGGTCTCGCGCACCAGGTCGACCCGCAAGCCGGCCCGCGCCAACGACGTCACCAGCTCGCCCAGGCCGTGCGACCACTCGTAGTGCGTCCGGTCCGAGGGCAGCGGCGGGCCGTCGGTGTAGGTGCGGACGAAGTCCCGCTCGACCGCGCCCCGCCCCTCCAGGTGGTCGTAGCGCACCAGCAGCGCCTCGTCCGGTTCCGGGTTCAGGCCCAACGACCACAGCACGGGGTGGAAGTCGACGACGTAGGCGAACCCGCCCGGCCGCACCAGATCCGCCACGACCCGCGCCCACCGGGCCAGATCGGGCAGGTAGCACAACGCGCCCTTCGACGTGTACACCACGTCGAACCGCCCGCCGCCCAGCACCGACACCGCGTCGTACACGTTGCCGTGCCGGTAGTCGACGACCACGCCCGCCTCCGCCGCCAGCCGCCGGGCCTCCGCGATCGCGGCACCGGCCAGGTCCAGCCCGCTGGTCCGCGCGCCGCGTCGGGCGAACGCCTGCGTCTCGGTGCCGAGGTGGCACTGGAGCTGCACCACGTCCAGGCCCGCCACGTCGCCCAGGTCGGCCCACTCGAACGGCGCGAACCAGGACTCCGGGTCCCGCGCGTAGTACGCGCTGGCGGCGTGGATCGGGGTGCGGGCGTTCCAGTTGCGTTCGTTGGCGGCCATCCGCCGCTCGTCCGACACCGGTCCACCTATACCAGAACGCGATCGTCCGATCACAAGGCGTGAACGGTCGGTGAACGTTCTCACCCGCGACCCGGCCACGGGCACGTCCAGGCCGTGGACGGCGGTGGACCACCGTGAACGGTCACAGCGCCGCCGGTCGGCCGTTGTCCCCGATCCGCCCCGGCGCGCACGGTGGTGCCGGGCCGGCTCTTGCCGGTCCGCACGACTTCGTCTCCACCCTGCAAGGAGAACACTCGTGGATCGGACATTCCTCCGACGCGGCGTGCCCGGCGTGGCCGCCGTCGCCGCCCTGTTCCTCGGCACCGCGGTCCTGCCCGCACAGGCCGCGCCGGGCAACGCCTACCTGCCGCATGGCCTGGTCAAGACCGAAGAGCACACCCAGGTCCGGGAGATCACCCCGGCCGTGGCGGCGTTGAGCGCGCCCGCCGCGTTCAAGTCGCTCAACTACGTCCAGCAGGTGCAGCAGCAGAACCAGTGGTGCTGGGCGGCGACCGGCGCGAGCATCGAGAAGACGCTCGGCGTCACCGTCAGCCAGCAGCAGTTCTGCTCGGCGGGCAAGGGCGGTTCGGGCGCCTCCTGCCCGAACCAGGCCGCCCAGATCCCGGAGATCGTGCGCGGCTTCCGGGGCACCGGCTTCAGCTCCCAGGACGCCCGCGGCCCGATCAGCTTCGCCTCGATCACCCAGCAGATCGACGCGGGCATCCCGCACCTGACCGGCATCTACTGGACCGCCGGCGGCGGGCACGCCGAGGTCATCTACGGCTACGACTCCACCAACCAGTCGATCCAGGTCGGCGACCCGTGGCCGACCTACCAGCGGTACCAGACCTGGAACTACACCCAGTACCGCAGCAACAGCCGCTTCCGGTGGAACGACACCATCGTGAACATCAGGAAGGGCTGAGTCCGTGACCTGCCGGAAGTTGTCCGCGTTCGCCCTGGCCGTCGCCTTGACGGTGTTGTCCTGCGTCCCCGCGTGGGCGGGCGAGACGGTGAAACCGCCTTCGCAGTCCGACTTCGACGCGGCGCTGGCCGCCGCGCGGACCCCGGCCGCGATGAGCTACGCGCGGACGAACTTCCGGCAGGTCGCCGGCGCCGAACCGGCCGCGGTGACGATCGCCGACCGCGGCGTGGCCGTGTACATGCTGAACCCGGACTTCGTTCGGGACGTGCCCGACGCGCCGGTGGGGATCGTGCAGTACATCGCCGTCACCGCGACGGCCGACACCGGGGTGCGGGCCACGCTGCGGGCCTCGCCCGAGGGCGCCGACAACGCCTGGACGGTCGGCAGCGTCTTCTCCGGCGACGACGAGGAGACCCTGAGCCGCGACCTCGCGCCCGGCTCGGTGCTGCTCAACGAACCCCAGATCAACGGCTGGTACGCGCTCACCGCGACCGGCGTCACGCTGCTGCGGGCCAGCTTCCCGCAGTCCGAGGTCGGGCAGTCGGTGTCGCTCGACGAGTACGGCAAGCAGGTCCGCGCCCGCTATCGTGCCCACCTCCCGGAGGCCGCTCCCACCACCGAGGCGGAGCGCGGACCGTCCACCGTCGGCCTGCTCGTCGCGGGCTGCGTGGTGCTGCTCGTGTTCGTGCTGGTGTTCGGCCGGTCCCGGCGTCACTCCCAGAGGAAGTCCACGCCGACCAGCGACGGCGCCAGGCTCTCGAAGTAGGCGCACGCGAACCCGCTCGGCCCGCACAGCAGGGGTTCGCTGACCGTCGGCTCGACGCCCTCACGGGCGCGCTGTACCCGCGTGCAGCGCACGGGCAGCCGGTCCGGGTCGAAGTGCAGCCGGATCAGGTACGCCTGCATCCGGCCGCGCACCACCCGGTAGTACGTCGGCGCGCGGACCGGCGTCGTGCACACCAGCGTGAACGCGAAGACGTGCACGTCGCCCTCGGCGAGTTTACGGTCGAAGAGCAGCTCGAACACCATGCCCGCCGACGACCGCCGACGCCGTACCCGGCCGAGCCGGCACCCGTCGCCGGCGCGCAGCCGGGCCGAGTCGATGTCGGCGCCGGGCTCGCTCTGGTGCGTCACCACGAAGCCGTCCGGCCCCGACCGGCGGGCCCGCACCGCCATCACCGAGGTGATCTCCGCGGTCTCGCCCGCCGCCGTGAGCCGCACGTCGTCGAACACGGTCACCACGTCGAGGTCGGCGTTGCACGGGCTGCCGGACACGCCGTCGAACTCGGCGAGCAGTTCGCCGGTGCGCGTCCAGCTCCGGCTCAGCTCCGGGATGGACGGCACCCGCTGCTCGGGCAGGACCACGCGCTGGTGCGGTCCGACCAGCACCACCAGGCTGTCCTCGGGCAGTCCGAGCACGCGTTCCAACGCCCGGACGGCGTCCAGCGCACGCGGCACGGCCGGATGGCGCAGCCCGCGTTGCCAGTAGCTCAGGGTCGACTGGGCGATCGTCACGCCGTGCGCGCGCAGGTGTGCCCGCAGTCGGCCCAGCGACAGGCCGCGCCGCCGGATGGCCGCCGCCAGCGCCCGGTCGAACGGCCCGTAGCGCAACGCCTGTGCCAGGTCACCCGCGAGGACCGGGGTCTCGTGCCGCATGGGTCACCTCACGGTGTCTCGTCGTCGCGGCGTGGAAAGGTCCTGCGTCGCGCATGATCACCGACGTTCGCACTGTATGCACGACCAGGGCAGCCGGCCTACCTACCAAAGTAGGCACGCGGTCCGCCGTCCGGCGGGACTTCGTCCACTGTGGACGTCCGAGGTGTGATCAGGCCCGACTCGTACGCCACGACGACGGCCTGCGCGCGGCTGCTGAGCGCCAGTTTCGCCATCAGCCGCTTCACGTGCGTCTTGACCGTGGCCTCGCTGAGCACCAGGCCCCGGGCGATCTCCTGGTTGCTCGACCCGTTGCCCACCAGTCGCAGGATCTCGGTCTCGCGCGCGGTCAGGTCCGACAGTCGGTGCCGGGCGGTCGCCGCGGCGCGGTGGTGCTCGGCGTAGGTCTCGACCAGGCGCCGGGTGATCGTCGGCGCCAGCAGGACGTCGCCCGCCGCGATCGCGCGCACCGCCGAGACGATCCGCTCCGGCGGCGTGTCCTTGAGCAGGAACCCCGACGCGCCCTCGCCCAACGCCGTGTAGACGTACTCGGGCAGGTCGAACGTGGTCAGCACGATCACGCGCGGCACCGGGTCCGCCGCGGCGGCCAGGATCCGCCTCGTGGCCGCGATGCCGTCCAGCACGGGCATCCGGATGTCCATGAGGATCACGTCCGGCCGGGTCGCCTCGGCGAGCGCGACGGCCTCCTGCCCGTCGGCCGCCTCGCCGACCACGGCGAACCCCGGCGTGGCGGTGATCAACGCGACGAGCCCGGCCCGGATCAGCGCCTGGTCGTCGGCGATCAGCACGCGTGTGGTCACCCGGAACCCTCCGTCGGCAGCCGCAGCACCACGCCGAACCCGCCCTCGACCGGTCCCGCCTCCACGACGCCACCGTACAGTCCGGCCCGTTCGCGCATGCCCTGGATGCCGTGCGGCGTATGGCCGGGCGGCGGTGGTGGCGGCGGCGAACCGTCGTTGACGACGTGCAGCGTGAGGACGCCGTCGCGGCGGTAGTCCAGCGTGATCCGCGCGGTCGCCCGCCCGCCGTGCTTGAGCACGTTGGTCAACGCCTCCTGCGTCACCCGGTACGCGCACAGGTCCTGGCCCGGCGGCAGCGTGCGGGCCGTGCCGAGCACCTCGACCGCCACCGGCACCCCGGCCTGCCGGGTGCGGTCGACCAGGCGGTCCAGGTCGGCGAGGCCGGGCTGGGGCGCGAGCTCGCCCCGGTCGTCGATGCGCAGCACGACCAGCAGGCGGCGCAGTTCGGACAGCGCCTCGCGGCTGGTGTCGGCGACGGTCGTGATCGCGGTCCGGGCGGTGTCCGGGTCGCTGTCCAGCACGTACCGCGCGACACCGGCCTGGAGCGACACCACGGACATGTGGTGCGCGACCACGTCGTGCAGCTCGCGGGCGATGCGCCCGCGCTCGTCGTCGGCGGCCCGCGCCGCCCGTTCGGCCAACGACTCCATCCGCAGCCCCCAGCGACGCGTGCTCTCGCCCAACGCCCACGCGCCGAGCAGGACCATGCTCGACTGGAGCACCTCGGGTACGACCAGGACCGCCCTCAGGTACAGGAACATCAGGGCCGTCGACAGCGTCGCGAGCGTGAACATGGCCGCGGCGACCCAACGCGGGCGCAGCGTGGCGACGGTGAACAGCGACACCAGGATGGCGATGCCCCAGTCCGGGAACCGGCCCTCCGTATCCAGCGCGAATGCCATCGACGCGGCGACCGTCACGCACATGGTCAGCACGGGCGCGCGTTGCCGCAGCGCCAAGGGCAACGAGGCGAGCGCGGCGAGGACGTACGCCTTCGGATCGGTCACGCCCCGGGTGACGAGCGTCGTGATGGTCAGCGCGGCGAACGCGCCCGCGAGGGACACGTCCACCAGGGTCGAGTGGAATCGCACCGGCCGACGGTAGTCGCGGTTCCGAGGCCGTGTCGCCTTACGAAAGAACGATGCCGCCTACCCTTGTGGTGGTAGTCGGAAATGCCTTCCCAGGGCGACGACCCGGTCACCGTTCGTCCGTAGTTTTGGTGGCATGAAACGAATCCTGATGACCGCGACGGCGCTGTGCGTGGCCGTCGGACTGGCCGCCGGCACGGCCTCGGCGACGTCGTCCCAGCACCGCACGCTCCAGAAGGACGCCGACGCGCTGGTCGCGCTCGGGGCACCGGGCGTGCTCGTCGAACTGGACACCCCGCGCGGCGACGTGCGGGTGCGTTCCGGCTACGGGGACACGGCCCGCAAGACACCCGTGCCGTGGGATGCCCGCTTCCGGATCGGCAGCTTCACCAAGACCTACGTGGCCACGACCGTGCTGCTG
Organism: Saccharothrix violaceirubra; assembly: GCF_014203755.1. NCBI lineage: Bacteria > Bacillati > Actinomycetota > Actinomycetes > Pseudonocardiales > Pseudonocardiaceae > Saccharothrix > Saccharothrix violaceirubra. The sequence goes on along the minus strand of NZ_JACHJS010000001.1, from coordinate 4,052,870 downwards.
CTGGCCGGCGAGGGACGCCTGTCGCTGGACGACACCGTCGAGCGCTGGCTGCCCGGACTGGTGAGCGGCAACGGCAACGACGGCCGGAAGATCACCGTCCGGCAGCTCCTGCAGCACACCAGCGGCCTGCACAACTACACCCGCGACCTGGACTGGCTCAGTTCCCGCGAGGGGTTCGAGCGCAACCGGTTCCGCTCGTACACGGCCGAGCAGGTGGTGCGGGAGGCGGTGAAGACGGCGCCGGACTTCGCGCCGGGCACGAACTGGCTCTACTCGAACACCGGCTACGCCCTCGCCGGGATGATCATCGAGAAGGCGACCGGCCGGACCTGGCAGCAGGAGGTCACCGCGCGCGTCCTGCGTCCGTTGCGCCTGAACGACACCTATTCGCCCGGGGATTCGCCGTTCATCGCCGGTCCGCACGCCCAGGGCTACCAGCGGTTCCCCGACGGCGGCACGCCGGAGAAGCCGACGTTCGGCCCGCAGATCGACGTGACGGTGACCAAGGTGTCGTGGGGCGGCGCGGCCGGTGACATGATCGGCACCACGGACGACGGCAACCGCTTCCTCCAGGCGTTGCTCGGCGGCAAGATCCTCAAGCCCGCCCAGTTGGCCGAGATGAAGAAGACCGTGCCCGCGACCGTGTACCAGGGCTGGATTCCCGGCCTGCGCTACGGCCTGGGCCTGATGTGGAACCCCACGTCGTGCGGCGGGTCCTGGAGCCACGGCGGCGACATCCCCGGTTTCATGACCCGCAACGGCGTGACCGACGACGGCAGCCGCAGCGTGGTCGTGACGCTCAACACCGACTCTCCGATCCCGGCCGACGGCACGCTGCCGACCAAGGAGATCTCGCTCGGCATCGTCGAGCACGCCCTCTGCGGCACGAAGTGACCCGGCAGGGCGGTGGGCCGCTCCCCGGCCCGCCGCCCTGTCGACCTCAGATCCGGCGACCGTAGACGTGGTCGACGGACATGGTCATGAGGACCCGGCGGTCCGACACCATGACCGACCGGTACTCGGCCCAGTCCGGGTGCTCGCCGGCGGCGGACCGGTAGTAGGCCACCAGTGCCTCGACCTCGGGGCCGTTCGGGTCGGTGCCGGGGCCGGTGAGGGTCGCGACGCCCTCCACGGTGGCCCAGGACCGGCCGTCCGCGCTGGTGACCTCCAGCGTGGCCCGCGGGTCCCGGCGCAGGTTGCGCGTCTTGGCCCGGCCGTCGGTCATCGAGACGAGGATGACCCCGTTCTCCCGGTCGTAGTGGTGGGTGACGGGGGAGAGCTGCGGGCGACCGTCCGCCTTGATCGTGGCCAGGACGCTGAGCCGCGCTTCCGCGACCAGGTCGTGCGGGTCGAACGTGGGAGTGCTCATGACCCCATCTTGACCCGTCCGGTTCGCCGGTTGCCGAATTTCGGTGTCCGACGGCGTGTTCGCGGGACTACGTTGCGGCCCATGGACTGCGGTCACGACTGGATCAGACCCGACCGCGAGCTGACGTGCCTCGACCCGGACCCGGGCGTCGACGCCGTCCGGGAGCAGGGTCGGATCGGGCTGACCTGGATGTCGCGCCCGAGGCGGGAGTCGGTGTCCGGGTCCTGGTCGGCGTCGGTGACCACGTGGGTCGAACCGGGACGCGCTCGTCGCCGGCCTGTGGCGCCTCCTGAGTCCGGAAGAGGCCGACTACTACGAGAGCGACGAGTACTTCGCGTGAACCCGGGTCAGTCCCACCAGAACGTCCACGAGTGGTCGCCGACCAGGCGTTCCGCGTAGGCGGCCAGGGTCTGGGGGCCGTCGCCCACCCAGACGTTGTCCGGGCAGAACGCGAAGTGCTCGGCGGCCACGGCCAGCGCCTCGACGGTCGTCGCGGGCGGCGTGGCGATGCTGAGCAGCAGCGTGTCGAACCCGACCCCGACGACCCGGGCCCCGAAGCGGTCCTCCCAGCTCCGGACGACCGCCGAGACCTCGGCCGTGTCCTCGGTGTGGTTGATCGGCCCGGTCCACCCGACCGCGGCCAGCGCGTCCGCGCCGCGGTCGGCGGCCACCAGGCCCAGCCGCAGCGACGGGTGGCCGGCGAGCAGTTGCGCGGCCAGGTCGTCGGCGGTGCGGTCCGGGTCCGTGCGGTGGGGGCGTCCCGGCGCCAATCCGGGCCAGGCCAGGCCGAAAGGCGCGGTGATGGCCCGCAGTTCCTCGACGGGCAGGTCGTCGTTCTCGTGCTCACCCGCGTACACGGCCCACCAGTCGGCCAGCAGCGCTGCCGCGTCGTGGTTCCCGGGCGCCGACGCCGCGCCGGGCGCGACCTCGCCGTTGGCCCAGGGCCGGTACTCGTCGTGGTCGTCGTCCAAGGCGTCGAGCAACAACGGCCACAGACCCGACTTCGGGTGCTCGGTGCGCAACGTCGCCCACAGCCCGGCCGGCACCGGTCCGTCCCCCAGCCACAGCGCGGGTCGGTCACCGCGCTCCTCGGTGGAAAGGACGGTACGCCCCGGCGGCAGGGGGACCGACAGCGTTCGTCCGGCGGGGTCGGCGGCGAACAGGCCGCGCAGGGCTTCGGGCAGCGGTTCGAGGCTCACGCGCCGGATGGTAATCAACGCACCGCCCCCGCCGGTCGCGAGTGACCGAGCCGTTCCCACCCCACCACGCGAGTCGTGCGTTCAGACACCGCGAGTTATGCGTTCAGACACTGTGAGTTGTGCGTTCGGAACGGGATCTCCGGACACCGGCGACTCCGGCCGGCTAACGTCGTGATCATCTCGGACGACGGTCCGGTGACGGAACCGGAAAGACCACAGGGGGCTCGGTGTTCAATCGTGACTCGGCGGAAGCAGCCGCGTTGCACCAGCGCTTGGCGGGTGCCGAAGCGACGGTGAACGAGCTGCGCGCGTGGGTCGGGCACCTGCGCGGCACGGACGCCGCCGTGCTCGAAGGCGAGCTGCGGGCCTTACGGTCGGCGGTCGAGCGCACCAAGGGGGAGGTGGCCGCGCTCGCCGCCGAGAAACGGCGTGCGGAAGCCGAAGCCGCCGCGTTGCGCGCGCTCGTCGTGGAGACGAGGGAGACCGCGCTGCTCCAGGAAGTCGGCATCTACGAGTACGCCCACCCGCTCCAGGACGCGCTGGCCTACAAGGACGCGCTCGCCGCGCTCAAGCAGCGGATCGACGCCATGGCCAAGGGCGGTCAGGCCGTGACGTGCCAGGTCGACTGGACCGTCAACGGTTCGCGCAAGGACGGCGACAAGCTCGGGCGCGACATGGCGAAGCTCATGCTGCGGGCCTACAACGCCGAAGCCGACAACGCCGTGCGCACGGTCAAACCCCACACCAGGGAGAAGGTCAAGACCCGGCTCACGACCACGCGGGACACCATCGGCCGGCTCGGCGCGTTGATGCGGGTCACGGTCTCGGCCGACTACCACCGGCTGCGCCTGCACGAGATCGACCTCACCACCGACCACCTGGTCAAGGTCGAGAGCGAACGGGAAGCCGCGCGCGAGGAACGGGCCCGCCTGCGAGAGGAGGCCAAGGCCGCCAAGGAGATCGAACGCGAACGCGCCCGGCTGGCCAAGGAACGCGCCCACCGCGCGTCCGTGGTGGCCCGGCTGGAGGCCAAGGGCGACACCGAGGCGTTGGCCCAGGCCCGGCTGGAGCTGGCGGCCGTCGACGACGCGATCTCCGGGGTCGACGAGCGCGCCGCCAACGTCCGCATGGGCTACGTCTACGTGATCTCCAACATCGGCGCGTTCGGTCCGGACGTGGTCAAGATCGGCATGACCCGGCGGCTGGACCCGATGGACCGGGTGCGCGAACTGGGCGACGCCTCGGTGCCGTTTCGGTTCGACACGCACGCGCTGTTCTTCTCCAAGGACGCCGTGGCCCTGGAGACGGCACTCCACCGACGACTGGCCCACCGGCGCGTGAACGTGGTCAACCCGCGTCGCGAGTTCTTCCGGGCGACTCCGGCCGAGGTGCGCGCCCTGCTGGGTGAGCTCGACCACGACGCCGTCCTGGAGTACACGGAGACGCCCGAGGCCGCCGAGTGGCGGGCGTCCGGCGCCCACCTGCCCGCCGATCCCGACGCCGACGGCGACCTGTCCGACGACGGCGGTGAGTGACGTGACCCGTCCCGCCGCCTGGCTGCCCGACCCGCTCGACGACACCCTCGTGCGCTACTGGGACGGCCAGGGGTGGACGTTCTACACGGCCGTGCGAGAACAACCCGCCCGCCCACAACCGGCGGCACAGCCGGTCGCACCCCCGCAGCCGGCGCCGCGTGCCGACATCGCCCGCGCCGTGGACGAGGCGAGGGGCACGCTGATCGGCGCGATGAAGGAGATCGGCCTGCTCGCCGAGTACCTGCGGCCCGAGGAACGGGTGGTCGCCCTGGCCGCCGCACAAGGCGAAGGACGCGGCGTGCTCACATGCACGAACCAACGTCTGCTGTTCGTGTTCGTCGGCATGCTGCGCCGTCAGGTCCTCGAAGTCGGGTGGAACCAGGCGGACTCCGTCGGCTACGACCCGCGCACCGGGATCTTCGCCGTGTACCGGGGAAAGGTGACCCGACGGTCCGTTCCCGTGTTCGCGGTGACCGTGCCGAACCGGGCCGACGTGGAACGCCTCTACGCCGCCGCCCGCGCGTCGTCGGCCGTACCGAGGCTGGAGTTCGGCTGAACGGGTGACGGTGCTCGTGGGTGGGACGCCTGCGTGGGAATCATGACGCGGTGGACGAGGTCCGGTACGACGTGGCGTTGTCCTACGCGAGCGCGGACCGCGCGGTCGCCGAGGAGATCGCCGGGCGCCTGACCGCGCTCGGCCACCGCGTCTTCTACGACCAGGCACGCCAGGCCGAGCTGTGGGGCACGGAGTTGCCCGTCGTGCTGGAGCGGATCTACGGGCGGGAGTCGCGCTACTGCGTCGTCCTGGTCTCCCGGCACTACGTCGAGAGCGTGTGGGCGCGGGAGGAGTTCCGGTCCGCGCTCGCGGGCGCCCTGTTCGGTCCCGACCGCGCGGATTCCGTGCTGCCCCTGCGGCTGGACGACACCGCGCTGCCCGGACTCCGGCCCACCGTCGCCTACCTCGACCACCGCCGACTCGGCACGGACGCGGTCGTGCGGCTGTTGCTGGAGAAGCTCGGCACGTCCGTCGAAGCCGCCGCACACCGCTTTCCCCGACGACGGGTGCTCGGTTACGGGCTTGGGCTGGTCGCGGCGGCGGGCGGGGTCTACGCGGCGGGTCGGTGGTCGTCGACCGGTCCCGGGACGCAGCGGTGGCACCGGCATTTCACCTCGGCGTGCAATCCGCTGGTCGACAGCGGCAACGTGTACCTGGCGCTCGACGACGGCAGCGTGGTCGCCTTGAACGCCGCCGACGGCGCGCAGCGGTGGCGGGCCGACATGAAAGGCGAAATGGTCCTGCGGTGTTCCGTGGTCGAAGGGCTGGTGCTCGTGGCCGTGACCGCCGGGCAGGACCGGGGCCGGCTCACCGCGCTCGACGCCGACGGCGAGGTGCGGTGGACGCTGGACACCGAGGGCTGGCCGTGGACGCAGTGCCCGGCCCGCGACGGCCGGGTCTACCTGGGCACGGCCTCGGGGTGGCTCTACGCGGTCGACCGGCTCACCGGGAAGCCGGGCCACGCCGCCCGGCTCACCGCGCAGGTCGACGAGATCGCGGTCGCCCTCGACGCGGTCTACGTCGCCACGCTGACCGACGGCGTGCTCGTGCTGGCCGAGAGCGGCGAGGCACGGTGGTCGCGGCCGGCCCCGACCGCCGTCCCGGGCCTCGCCGTCGACGACGACCGCCTGCACTACACGGTCGGCGGCGACCCGCGCGCGGGCAAGGGCGGCCAGGTGCGCACGGTCGGCGCGCGCGACGGCGAACCGCTGTGGACGCACGACTTCGACACCCTGATCCAGGTGGGGCCGACGGTCGCCCGGGGCCGGCTGCTCGTGCCCGACCTGCGCGGCACGCTGCACTGCCTGGAGGCGTCGACCGGGAAGGTGCTGTGGCAGCAGGACGTGGACGCCGACTTGACCAACCGGGTCACCGTCGACGGCGACGTGCTCTACGTCGGCACCCGCCGCGGACTGGCCGTGCTGGGCCTGGACACCGGAGAGATCCGCTGGAGCCGCGACATCGTCACCACGCCGCCGAACGACCGGTACAGCGCCGCGCGTCCGGTGTTGGACGACGATTCCGTCTACCTCGGCTACGGCGACGCGACCACCAGCAGTGGCGACGGCGACGTGTACGCGTTCAGTCGGTGAACAGGTCCGGCCGGCTCTGCACCAGCACGACCACCCCGACCGCCTCGGTCGCCGGCCACAGGTCGACCCGGTAGACCCGGGCGGGCAGGTGGGAGACCCGGGCGCGGTAGCGGCCGGGCGCGAGCGGGACCAGGCGCATGGCGTGTTCGTCGTCCGAGGGGCCGAAGACGGAGAGCACGCCGGTCGGCAGGGACAGGTCCGCCTCGACCACGTGGCCGGCCTCGGGCAGGAGGTCACCGGGTGGCGTGCGTCCGACGTGGAGCACCACCTCGACCGTCTCGGCGACCTCGGGCCGGTCCGTGGCGATCGCCAACTGGTGGGGCTGGACACCCAGCCGGTGCACGAGGACCGCCTCCTCCGTCCACCCCGCCGGTTCGTCGTCGTCGCCCTCGTCGGTGTCCAACCACGCGTGGTGGGGGCGCAGGTCGGCGATCATGAACTGGGAGAAGTCGGCGAAGACCTCGAACCGGTGCACATCGGTCACCCGCCGACCGTAGCGCGTGCGGGCGTCGACGGTCCTACGCGGGCCGGCCACCAGAACCACCGGTCCAGGTCCAGGGCCAACGCGGTCACCAGGACCGTGCGCACCACGAACGTGTCGATCAGCACCCCCACGGCCACGGTCAGTCCCAGGTGGACCATGAACACCAGCGGCAGGGTCACCAGCACGGCGAACGTCCCGGCCAGCACCAGCCCCGCCGAGGAGATCACCCCGCCGGTCGCGGCGAGCCCGGTCAACACGCCCGCACGGGTGCCGGACCGGCACGCCTCCTCGTGCACCCGGGTCATCAGGAAGATGTTGTAGTCGATCCCCAACGCCACCAGGAACACGAACACGTACAGCGGGTAGGGCACCACGGTCGCCTCGAACACCGTGGCGGCCAGGCCCAGCGCGGCCAGGAACGACAGCACCACGCTGGCCACCAGCAGCGTGGCCGCGACCAGGGCCCTGAGCAGCAGTACCAGGATCAGGAACACCACGAGCGTCACCAGCGGGATCACCACGTCGCGGTCCCGCACGTCCCGGTCCCGGGTGTCCACGCGGGTCGCGGTCTCGCCGCCGACCTTGGCGTCCGTGCCGCGCAACGCCTCCCGTGCCGCCCGGACGACGGTCTGCGCCTCGGCGCTGTCCGGCGCGGCCCGGAGGAACGCCTCGACGTAGGCCAGGTTCCCGCGCACCTCGGAGTCCGAAGTGGACTCGATGCCCGGCACCCCGGACAGGCGTGCGCGGACCTCGTCGGCGTGCCCGGCGGGCACCACGATCAGCAACGGGGACGCGGCGCTCGCCGGGAAGTGCCGGTCCAGCACCTCCTGCCCCACCACGAAATCCGGCCGGCCGGTGAACAGGTCGGCGTCCGGCGGGACGGCCGTGCGCAACGACGTGACCCCGGCGGCCATCGCGACCAACCCGAGCACCGCCACCAGCCAGACCCGTCGGGGATGCCGGGCGACCCGCGTGCCCACCCGGTCCCACCACCCCGGCTCCCGCTGTTCCGGGCGGTGCGGCCAGAACACGCGATCGCCGGCCAGGAGCAGCAGCGCGGGCAGGAGCGTGAGCATCGACAGCAACGCCACCGAGATGCCGATCGCCGCGATCGGACCGAGCCCGGCCGTGGACGTCGTGTCCGCGAACGACAGGCACAGCATGCTCGCCACGACCGTCGCCGCGCTCGCCGCCACGGCCGGTGCGGTGCGCCGCACGGCGTGGACCATCGCCGTGCGCCTCTCCGGGTGCCCACGGCATTCCTCGCGATACCGGGCGACGAGCAGCAGCGCGTAGTCCGTTCCGGCCCCGAACACCAGCACCATCAGGATCGCCACGCCCTGGGCCGTGACGATCAGGTCGGTCGACGACGCGATCACGTGCACCAGGCCCCGCGACACGACCAACGCCACCCCGGCCGCGACCACCGGCAGCACCCACAGCACCGGACTGCGATAGGTGCCCAGCAGGACCGCGATCACCACGACCAACGCCGCGACGAGCAGCGTGGTGTCGATGCCCGCGAACGCGTCCGTCTGCGCCGCGAGCACCGCGCCCGGACCGGTCACGTGCACCGCGAGCCCGTCGGGCCGGTCCGCCGCGATGTCGCGGATCGCGCGCACCTCGGCGGGCAGCCCGGCCACGTCGTCGCCGCCGGCCGGGACGACCACGTGCACCGCCTCGGGCCGCGTCTCCCGGTCGGGAACGGGCCGGGCCTCGGCGTCGGCGAGCGCGCGGAACCCGGCCGCGTGCCGACCGATCGCGGCGAGATCGACGTCGGTCAACCCGCCGTCCCGGTGGTACACCACGGCGACCGCGAGATCCGCGCCGGACCGGAACTCCTCGACGAGCCTGATCACGGCGGTGGACTCGGCGTCGGCGGGCAGCCACGCGGTGCGATCGTTGCGCTCCACCTCGTCGATCCGCCCGGCGAGCGACCACAGTGGAGCCAGCAGCGCGAGCCAGCACAGGAGCGCCAGCCAGCTCCCGAGGCGAGGAGCCGGCACCGTCGTCCGCAGTGGAGTCACGGCTCCCACACCGACCGCCTCCCTGCGTAGCCGAACACGCGAAGTTCTTTCTTGACAGCAACCGGACCGGGTGGAGATCACCGGCAATCACCTGGTCGACCACATGGCCGCAGTGAAGAACCCCCGTGCGGAGCAGTGGGTTGGGCCGGCCGCTCGGTCCGGTCACCGGCCGTTGGACCGCATGTGTGACGCGGAAGCACACGAAATCGCGATACGCGTGCCCTCCCCAACACCGTGACGGGCACCTAGAATGGGAGGCACCGACCCGGTTGGTGCCGGTAGTCCCCGTGCTCGCGAATTCCCTGCCGTGCAACGGAGTCCGGTCCGCGCTCCGTCCTGGCGGACATGAGGGGACACGTGATCGTGGTCTTGGCGGCCGTGCTCGTCGGGTGCGGTGCCACGGCGCCGCCGCTGCCCGACGGGCTCGTGCTCCGCGCGCAGCAACTGGTCGGCATGCCCTCGCCTGACCCCGGGCGGCTGCCGGAATTCAGCCTTTACGGCGACGGGACGGTGCTCAGGCCGGGGCCGGATCGGGGTGCGCTGCACACCCTGGAGGCCGTGAAGGCGACGGCCGCGCAGACCCGGGAGTTCTACGACCGGGCGCACGGCGTAGGGCTCGACGCCGACCAGGAGATCCTCAACCCGGACGTGGTCGACGGCTATTCGCAGGTGTTCGTGCTGGTGTCGGGCGGACACCGGTACGTCACGGAGGCGGACAACCCCGACGAGTCGTCCGACCTCGTGGCATTCCACGAGACTTTGCACGTCGAAGGTCGCGCGGAGCCCTATCGGCCGCAGCGGATCGCGGCCGTCGCATGGGGTTCGGCGCCCGCCGAAGGCGCCCGGCCGTGGCCGTGGGGGACGTTCGACGAGGGCGGTTGCCTGATCCTGGACGCGGATCAGGCGACCGCCGTCGCGACTTCCGTGCCGGCCCACACGCCGTGGCTGGTCGGTGGGCGGGAGGTGCTGGTGGTCTTCCGCCCGTTGCTGCCGGACGAGTCCACCTGTGCCGACCTCGACTACGGTCGTTGACCCGCCTGCCCGACCGTCGGGGACCGGTCGGGCGACTACCGGGCCTTGTCCTGGAGCTTGCGCGCGGCGGCGAGCCGGTCCACCAGCTTGCCGGTCGGCTCGCCGGGGTGGGCGGCCTGCCAGCGTTCGAGCAGCGTGATCTCGGCGGCGTAGTCCTTGCGGCGGCGCAGGATCACGGCCGCGCGCTCGGTGTAGGCCGGTGCGGGCGCGCTGCCCTCGGTCCGGGCCAGGCCCTCGGCCGCGTCGACCAGTTCGAGCAGCAGGGACAGCGCCTCGTCGTCCTGCTTGGCCGTGCGCAGCTCGTCGAGCTTGGCGATCCACTCGGTGTGGAAACGGCCCCGCACGTGCCCGGGGGCGAGCGTCGACTCGGACTCCTGGACCGGCACCGCCTGCCCGGTCGTCGCTTCGTCGGCCACCGGCGGCTCGACCGGCGCCTGGTCGTCGACCACCGCGGGGGTCGGCTCGGCGACGTCGACCGGTGCCCGGTCGGCGGCGTCCGGTTCGGCGGGAGCCTCGACGTCGGTCGACGCCGCGACTATGCCCAGTTCCTCGTGCAGCCGTCGGGTGGCCTCGTCGACGGTCAGCACGGCGATCGACAGGACGCGGGCCTGACGCACCACTGCGCCGGTGCCCTCGGTGTCGGCCGCGATCACGAAGCGCACGCTCGCGGTGACGCGCTTGGCGATCGCGCCGCCGTTGTCGGTGACCAGCCTGGCCAGTGCCTCGACCTCGGGCGTGCCGCCGTCGACACCGACCCGCCACCCCTTCAGCCGGGTCGTGGTCGCGGCCGGAGCCGCCTCCGCGGTGGAATCGGCGACGGCCGGTTCCGGGTCGGTGGCCGGATCATCGGACGTGGTCGAGGACTCCGCGTCGGTCACGGGGTCGGCCTCGGCGTCCGGCGTGGTCGACCCGGAGGCGGCCGGTTCGGCAGTGGCTTCGGCCGCGGGCTCGACAGCGGGGGATTCGACCGCGGGGGATTCGACTGCCGTGTGTTCGACCGGGGTGGCCTCGACCGGGGTGGCCTCGACCGGAGCGGGCTCGACGGGAGCCGGCGCCTCGGTGTCGGTCGGCGTGGTCGTGGCCCGCGACGTCGTGTCGTCGGCGGGCGTCGGCTCGGAGCCGGTCCGGGATTCCGCCGTCGGCGCGGCGGCGGCCGACGGTGCCGGGGTCTCGGCGACCTCGGGCGTCGGCTCGGCGGACGCTTCCGGGGTCGGGTCGGCCGGGGACGCCGCGGTGGCCTCGGATCCGGTGGCCGGTCGTGCGTCCGGCGTGGGTTCGCTGCCCGCGGTCGGCTCGGCGCCCGGCGCCGCTTCCGGCGAGGGTTCCGGAACCGACGGGGGTTCCGACACCGCCGTCACCCCGGCGGTGTGTCCCGCGTCCTTGCGCCGAGGCCGGAACAGCCTCTTCAACCACTCCACGACGTGCCTCCCGTGTCGATGTCCGACCGTGCGCGATCATTCCATGTCACGTCCCGTGTCCGTCCACGCATCGGGATCGCCGCCGCCCGGTCCGCCCACCGGTAGGACGTCCTACCGGTCGCGTTCCGCGGTGGCCGGCTCTCCCGAAGCCTGTCAACTGGGCGAAGGCCCTGTCCTCAGTGGACCGAAGGGGTCTGGAGGCCAGTGACAGGACGGCGGTCGTGAGTGCCTTTCCCGGCCACCGCCGCTCCAAGACCATGCACACAGCGGAAACAGCCGCACGACGGTAGGGAGCGAAGCGGAGACATGGGCAAGTACGATCACCTTTTCGTCGAGAACATGCTGGAGTGCGGGGACGACCTGGTCAACGAGGGCGCCGCCGCAGGTGGCGAACGTCCCGCGAACATCGGGTTTCCGTGGGGCCTCATGCGCGGCATCGACGTCAGCGCGTCCACCGTCCACATGGCCTACAGCTGGATCAACCCGACGTCGGAGAAGGTGCACTGGGTCAACGACCACGAGCACACCTACGACGAAGTCCTGATGTGGATGGGCAACAACCCGGACGACCCGCACGACCTCGGCGCCGAGCTGTACCTGGACATCGAGGACGAGCGGCACGTGGTCACGACCACGGGCGCCGTGTTCATCCCGGCCGGCCTGCGGCACTGCCCGCTCGGCTTCAACAGCGTGACCCGGCCGTTCTCGTTCATCGCGTTGTCGCTGAGCCCGGCCTACTCGTCCGACGAGAACGTGCCCCGGCACGACTGACCAGGGGAGAGCGGGAGGGGGCCGGGCGCTGAACCGCTCCCCGGAAGTTGGACTGGGAATCCAGTTCCGACTGTCCGGGGAGCGGTTCGTTGCATCCACGCAGTTCGTTGTCAGAGGAGCAGCGGGAGTCCGCTGTCGTGTTGTTCGAGGCCGGGTGGGGCAGGGACGCTGTCGCGACCCGGCTGGGTGTGCCCGCGACAGCGGTGCGACGCTTGCATGATCGTTGGAGGCTGCGGGGCGCGGGAGCGTTGATGGCCAAACAGGGCAGGCGGTCGTTCACGTTCGAGTTCAAGCTGGAGGTCGTGCGCCGGTTCGTCGACGGTGGGGCGTCCGCGCTGGAGCTGGCGCGTGAGCATGACCTGGCCTCGCCGAAACAGGTCGAGACCTGGGCCAGGTTGTACCGGCGTGACGGCGAGGACGCGCTGCGGCCCAAGCCGAAAGGCCGGCCTGCCAAGCCCGCCGGCACCACCGGGCTCAGCGAGCTGGAACGGTTGCGGCAGGAGAACCTGGAGCTGTCCGCGAAGGTGGCGTACCTGGAAAAACTGCGGGCCTTGAAGGAGCAGGGGCGAGACTGAAGACCCAGGTCGTCGCCACCCTCAAGGCTCAGTATCCGCTCGCGGCGCTGCTCAAGGCCGCGGGCCTTGCCCGCTCGACGTTCTTCTACCAGCAGGCCCGCCTGGCCCGGCCCGACCCGCACGCCGAACTCAAGACCGCGATCACCGAGGAGTTCGAGGCCGCCCATGGCCGTTACGGGCATCGGCGGGTTCACCTGGTGCCGAGCCGCAAGGGCCGGCGGGTGGCCAGGAAGACGGTGCTGAAGCTGATGAACACCCTCGGCCTGGTCTGCAAGGTCCGCAGGCCACGCCGCCACCGGTCCTGGCAGGGGCAGACCGGCACCACCGCCGGGAACCTGCTCAACCGCGAGTTCGGCGCCTCGTCTCCGGACACGAAATGGGTCACCGACGTCACCGAGTTCCGCGTTGGTGACCGCAAGATCTATCTGTCGCCGGTGATCGACCTGTTCGACCGGTCCGTGATCGCCTACAGCTGCGGCCTGTCCCCGTCGCTGGAGCTGACGAACTCCTCACTGCGCGCCGCGATCGCCACCCTGCCCGCCGCGGCCAGACCACTGGTGCACTCCGACCAGGGCTTCCACTACCAGCACGTCACCTGGCGCAGGCTACTGGCCGATGCCGGTCTGACCCAGTCGATGTCCCGGCGGGGCAACTGCCTGGACAACGCGGTCGCCGAGAACTTCTTCGGACATCTGAAGGAAGAACTGTTCCACCACACCACGTTCGACACCGTCGAGGAGTTCACCGCGGCACTGCACGAGTACATCGACTGGTACAACACCACCCGCATCTCCACCACGCTCAAGGGCCTGAGCCCGGTCCAATACCGAGCCCAGGCCCTCGCGGCCTAACCTTCAGTTAGCCAGTCCAACTTTCGGGGACCAGTTCACACACGACCGGCCCTCTCGATCGTTTCAGCCCGGAAAAGTTCCAGCGGAGAAATCGAGAACGCACGCACCCGGCCGGGTGCGTGCGTTCTCGGCTCGGCAGGACTCAGACCGGACCCCGGCCCGCGCCCGTCGCGTGCACCGCCGCCGTGATCTCGGCCAGGTCGTCCGGGCCCAGCGCGAGGGTCCGGGCCGGCAGCCACCCGTCGACCTGCTCCGGCGACCGCGCGCCCACGATCGCCGTCGAGACGCCCGGCCGCGACGTCGTCCACGCGATCGCCACCGCGCCCACCGTGACCCCGTGCCGGTCCGCGATCGGCCGCAGCGCGTCCTGGAGGGCCAGGTTGCGCTCCAGGGCGGGGGAGCGGAACTCGGCGTTGCGCGACCGCCAGTCGTCCGCCGGCAACTCGCGGGACGCCGTGAACGCCCCGGACAGCAACCCGGCGGCCATCGGGCTGTAGACGAGCACGCCGACGCCCCGCCGCGCGCACCACGGGATCACGTCGCCCGCCGCCTCGCGCTTGATCAACGACAGCGGCGGCTGGAGCGTCTCCACCGGTCCGACGGCCTCGCACCGCTCCAGCAGCCCGACGTCCATGTTGGACACCCCGACGTGCCGCACCTTGCCCGCGTCGACCAGGTCCAGCAGCGTGCCCCACGACTCCTCGATCGGCGGACCGGTCGGGTCGGGGTCGTGGATCTGGTAGAGGTCGATGTGCTCCACGCCCAACCGGCGCAGCGACGCGTCGCACTCCCGGCGGATCGACTCTGGTGTGAGGTTGTTGCTCTCCACGCCGTCGGCGTCCCACACCAGGCCGCACTTGGTGAACACCAGCGGCCGGTCGGCGGCGGGCAGGGCGGCCAGCGCCCGGCCGACCACGGTCTCGGCGTGGCCGAACCCGTAGACGGGCGCGGTGTCGACCCAGTTCACGCCGCCGGCCACGGCCCGGTGCAGGGCGGCGACCGACGCGTCGTCGTCGATCGCGCCCCAGCCCATCACGCCCGGACCGCCGGTGGCCCAGCTCCCGAAACCGACCGCGCTGACCGCGAGCCCCGTCCGACCCAGCACCGACATCAGGACCCCCCGAGGTAGGGACGCGTGGCGTCCGACGGCACGACCGGCAGCACGATCCGCGACAGGTGCGGAGCCGAGTGGTGCACGGTCTGCAACGACCCGGCCGACCCCGCCGCGGGGTTGCGGTCGAAGTGCGGGAAGTTCCCGCCGGAGATCTCCACCCGGATGCGGTGACCGGGCTGGAACACGTTCGACGTGGCGCCCGCGTCGATCCGGTACTCGGCGACCTCGCCCGGTTCGCGGTGGCCGGTGCGCAGCACGCCGTCGGTGAGGTTGCGCGCGTAGCCGCACGGCCCCACGTCGACCAGCTTCGCGGTCCAGTCCGCGCTCAGTGCCGTGGACGAACCGTGCAGGACCACCGAGACCGGACCGGTGACGTCCACCGGCCGGTCCAGCGGTTCGCTGGTGTACACGAGCACGTCCGACCGCTCCTCGACCGAGCGCTGGTCGTACACGCCCGCGCCGAGGTGCACCGGGTTGCAGCACAGCGCGCCGCCCTTGGTGGGCACGGGGTCGTGCGGGCTGTAGCGGAAGCCGTCCGGCGGCTGGTCGCCCGGCGTCTCGCGGGACAGCAGGCCGTCGCCGTGCAGCGTGTTGGCCCGGCCGCCGCTGTGCAGGTACCAGTCCTGGTACTCGGTGCCGGGCAACGGCCACGAGTCGGCCTCGCGCCACTCGTCCGAGCCCATCGCGTACAGCAGCACGGCCGGGTCCGTGTGGTCGGCACCGCGCAGCCACCGGTCGAACCAGCGCAGCTGCAACCCCTCGGCGTCCAGCGCGCCGGCCGTGGCGCGTCCGCCGAAGTTCCACTCGCCGACCGGGTTGCCCCGGAACAGGCCCTCGTGCGGCCACGGCCCGACCAGCAGCCGCTGCCGGTCCCGCACGTCGACCGGTCCGCGCGCCCGCATGCCCGCGAAGTTCTCCAGCGTGCCGACCAGGAACGTGTCGTACCAGCCGCCGAGGTTGAACGCGGCCACGTCGATGGTCGAGTGGGCGCGCGACACGTCCAGCCGTTCCCAGAACGCGTCGTACGTCGGGTGCCGCAGCCACTCCCGGTAGTAGGGCGCGACCTGGTCCAGGTAGGGGTGGTCGGACAGCGGGAGCACGCGCGAGGTCTCGGGCAGCCGGTCGAGCGCGTCGGTCAGCGCCTCGCGGGTCTCCTGCGGCACGGAGGGGTCACGCGCGGCGTTGTGCGCGGCCAGCGACAGCGTCCAGCCGAGGCTGAACCCGAGCTGGAAGGCGCCGCCCCGGTAGACCCACCCGTGGTGGTAGTTCGAGGCCGTGACGTTGGGCGCGATGGCCTTCAGCGCCTCGTGCCCGGACATCGCGGCCTGCCACTGGGTCACGCCGTCGTACGAGCCGCCGAACATGCCCACGTTGCCGTCGCACCACGAGCGGGAGGCGACCCAGTCGATCGTGTCGTAGCCGTCCTCGCGTTCGTGCACGAACGGCGTGAACACGCCTTCGGACGCGCCGCGCCCGCGGGTGTCCTGCATGACCACGGCGTACCCGGCGGACGCCGCGCGCAGCGCGAACGTGCCGTACATGCCCAGGCCGGTCCGGTCGTAGGGGGTCCGGAAGATCAGGGTCGGGCAGCGCCGCGCCACGGGTCGGTACACGTCGGCGTAGAGCACGGCGCCGTCGCGCATCGGGATCGGGACCATCCGGTCGACGGTCAGGGATTCAGTCACGGTCGGCCACCCAGGAGTCGAGGACGTTGCGGGTCAGGCGGGACAAGCCGTTGTCGTAGCCGTTCGCGGACAGGCCGCTGCTGAACGAGATCGAGCCGGTGGCGTACACCGAGCCGCCGCCGCGCGTGCGGAAGTACACGATGTCCGAGCGCACGTCCGGGTGTTCGGTCGCGCCCTTGCCCGGGTTGGTGCCGGTGACCTCCTCGACGGCGAACTGGTAGTCGTCGCCCAGTCCCTCGGAGGTGGCGAGCACGAGCGCGTCCGGCGGGCTGCCCAGCGCCGGGTCGTAGCGGTCGATCTCGTTGCCGGCCGCACCGCCGCCGTGGTCGAGCGACTGGTTCCCGAACACCTCGGGCACGTCGTCGAGCACGGGGTCGTGGTCGGGGCCGATCCGGTAGTACCCGGACGGTCCGCCGCCCTGCGCGGAGAAGCCGACGCCGAACACCTTCTGCGGCGCGCGGTTGCGCCCGGCCCACAGGCCGCCGCGTTCGCCGGTGGTGGCGTGGTGGTACTCGCCGGGCTTGGCCTGCCAGCTGCGGGTGCCCAGTTCGCCCCGGCGCAGCTCCATCACGTGCGGCAGCTCGGGGTGGAAGGAGACGACCCAGTAGTAGCCGTTGCCGCCGAGGTAGGCGAGGTTGCCGCCACCGTCCACATAGGACTCCAGGGCATCGATCATCTGTTCCGACGCGTACTCCGGGTGCGAACCGGTGAGCACGCCCTTGTAGCGGCGCAGCAGGTCGACGCCCTCGGCGTGCAGGTCGTGGTCGGTGATGACGTCGAACGAGTACCCCAGCTCGGTGAGCCAGTCCAGGATGTACAGGTCGGCTTCGAGCATGAACGGCGACAGGTGCACGCGGAATCCCGGTGCCAGCGTGAGGATCGGTCGCCGCCACGAGGTGTAGCAGACGCCGCTGCCGTCGGTGTGCCGCGCGTACGCCGAGTGGCCCAGGTCGTAGCGCTGCTCCAGGAAGACCGTGCCGTCCGGGACGACCGGGACGTAGCCCAGGCCGCGCTCGTTGGAGTAGGCGAGGTAGGTCGCGGTCGGCAGCAGCAGCGCCAGGTCGCCGGTCGCGGTGCCGGCGGGCGGGCGGACCACGAACGGCACGGCCCGGTCGCACGAGCCGTCGGTGGCCGTGACCTGGAGCGCGTACACCCCGGCGGGCACGTCGGGCACGGTGAACTCGTGGCTGGGCGTCCAGTCCGCGTCGGTCACCGCGTCGTCGTGGAAGTGGATCGCGGCGTACCCGCGCGGGTCGACGGCGTAGTGCTCGACCCGGCCGGTGAAGTGCCGGCCGGTCACGCCGCGCACCGGCAGGTTCACCAGGCGTCCGTCCAGGCCGGGGCGGCCCACGCACGGCACGACGAGGCCGGCGGCCGTGGCACCGGGTTCGAAGTCCCAGCGCAGCGGCGCGTCGTGGTCGTCGGACACCACGGCGATCAGCGCGGCCCGCGACAGCGGGTGCGGCCAGAGACCGGGGCGTTCGATCTTGCCGTTGTAGTGCCCGGACTCCGGGGTGCGGGAGCCGAACAGCAGGTCGCCGTGGTCGGCCGGGGTGAACGCGGCGTCGACGCGCCGTTCGACCACGATCGGCGCGTCGCCGACGACGATCGGGCTGACCCGGCTGTTCGCGCTGGTCACGAGTGGTCGGGTGACCAGGGTGGCACGCCCGGTGGCCGGGTCGTAGCTCGCCGCGACGCCGTGCCAGCGGTGCGGGACGAGGGGTTCCTCGGTGTGCACGACCGTGCTCGCGGTGCCGTCGCCGAGCCGGAACTCCAGGCGTCCGGTCTCGTCGAGGCCGAGCGCGTAGCCCCGGTCGCCGTCGTTCCACCGGGCGATCACGGCCTGCTCGCGGCCGGTCACGGTCGGGTGGATGTAGGCGGCGATCGCGAACCCGCCCTCGCCGGTGGTCGCGCCGTGCGGGTCGCGGACCGCGACGTGCGCGCCGGGCACGGTGCGTTGCGCGTGGCCCCGGTGCGTGCCCGTCCAGAGGTCCGGGACGGTCTCGACCCGCACGCCCGGACCGTTCGGGTCGTCGTTGACGTGCCGCAGCCGCAGCAGCCCGGTGGTGTACTCGGCCACGCCCTCGGCGCTGACCATGAACGTGATCGTCTCACCCGGCGACGCGCTGACCCGGTCCGCGTACCCCAGCAGGACCGGGTCCTCGTGCCGCAGCTCCGGACCGTCCACCGCGTGCGCCGGCGGCTCGCCCCAGCCGAACACGTCGAAGAGCTGGCGGCGCAGGCACGCCTCCCGGGCCTCGTCGGCGTCGGTGAACACCCGGCTGTCGGCGAGCCGGTAGGTCTCGCCCCGGTGGGCCGGCGGGCGGGCCAGCCGCCAGGTCCCGCCCGACTCGTGCACGCACACCCGCTCGACGGCCGGCCGCGCGTCCAGGAACCTCGCCAGCCACGAGATCGGCTCCCGGTGCGTGGCACCGGGGTCGCGCAACCAGGTGTCCACCAGGTCGTCGGACAGGAGCGGGCGAAGCTGCTCGGCACGGCGTTCGGCGAACCGGGCCCGGATAGCCACGACTGAGGAGTCCATGGTCAGACGCTATGTCGCGGGTCCGGACCCGGACAGCTCGTCAGGTCGGTGTGCGTGTCACTGAACGGAGGTTGTCGGCGAGCCCGGCGCGGCGCCGGAACTCGCCGGGACTCATCCCGCACTCCCGCTTGAAGAACCGGCCGAAGTACGACGGGTTGTCGAACGACAGCCGTTCCGACACCTGCGCCACGGTCAGGTCGGTGTGCGTCAGCAGCCGCTTGGCCTCCACGGTCAGCGCCGCCCGGATGATCTCCGCCGGGCGCTTGCCGGTCGTCCGCTTCACCACGTCCGCCAGGTGCTTGGGCGTCACGCCGATGCGGTCGGCGTACCCGCGCACGGTCTGCTCGTTGGGCAGCTCCTCGCTGACCAGCCGCAGGTACCGGCGGGCCAACGCGGTGCCCCGGTCCTCGTCCTCGTCCGCGCCGCCGACCACGCCCCGGTGCAGCCGGCGCATCTCGACCAGCAGGATGTGCAGGTACGCCCGCAGCACCGACACGTCGGCACCGCCCGGCCGCCGGTATTCCCGCTCCAGCGCGGTGATCAGCCCGGTGATGGGCTCGACCTGGCCGCCGGAGAGCGGCAGCGCGTGGCCCGTGCCCAACGGGTCCAGCGACAGCGACCGCCGGGGCGACACCCGGTCGTACTGCGGCACCAGGAACTCCTCGACGAAGACCATCACGTGGCCTTCCAGCGGCGAGCGGCGTTCCCAGAACTGCACCTGGCCGGGTGCGATGAAGTACAGCGTCACCGGCCGCACCTGGTACGGCACGAAGTCGATCACGTGCGTGCCCGAGCCGCCGGTCACGCACACCAGCTCGTAGAAGTCGTGCCGGTGCGGGAACGGCGCGTCCGACCACGGGGACAGGTCGGCGAACGAGCCGATGGCGAACCCGGGGGGTCCGTCGGCGATCAGCGGGTCGTCGAAGCGGTGTACCGGGAGCGGGACGGTCTGCAACGGCGCCTCCGATGTCACTCGTGCGAGCCCGCGGCCGGGACGATGCCCGGGTTCGCGGCCAACAGGGTGCGGGTGTACTCGTGTTCGGGCGCGGCGGCGATCCGGTCGGGCGTGCCCACCTCGATCAACCGGCCGTCCTTCATCACGCCCACCCGGTCGGCCACCGACAGGATCAGGCTCAGGTTGTGCGTGATGAACAGGAAGCCCAGCCCGTGCTCGCGGCGCAGGTCCAGCAGCAGGTTCATCACCTGGCCCTGCACCGACACGTCCAGCGCCGAGGTCGGCTCGTCCGCGACGATCAGCTTCGGCCGGGGCGCCAACGCCCGCGCGATCGCGACGCGCTGCCGCTGGCCGCCGGAGATCTGCGACGGCAGCCGGTCGGCGATCGTCTTCGGCAGGCCGACCTCGTCGAGCAGTTGCTCCACCCGCCGGCGCAGGTCCGCGCCGCGCAGGTCGGTCAGTTCGCGCAGCGGTTCGGCCACGATGCGGCCGATGGTGTGCCGGGGGTCCAGGGAACTCTGCGGGTCCTGGAACACCAGTTGCACGGCCCGGCGGAACGCGCGCGCGTCGCCTTCGAGCCCGCGGGCGGTGTGCCGCTGTCCCGCTGCGACGATCGTGCCCTCGGTGGGGTCGTCGAGCGCGGCCACGAGCTGACCCAGCGTGGTCTTCCCGCTACCGGATTCGCCCACCAGGCCGAAGAACTCGCCCGGCCGGATGTCCAGGCTCACCCCGTCGACGGCGTTCATGCGCGCACGGCGACGGAACGGTGACCCGCCCTTGCCCCGCGTGAGGAACGTGCGGCGGACGTCCTTGATCTCCAACAGGGTCTCGGCTGCCCGAGCGTGTGTTTCGGGCTGTCCGAGTGCGTACTTCGGCGTGTCGGAGTGGAGGACTCGCGGGTCGGGCAGGGCGACCGGGCCCGAACCCGGGCTCCAGCACGCGGCCTCGACCCCGTTGTCCAGCGCGATGAGCGGCGGTTCCTCGGTGTGGCAACGGTCCGAGGACTCGGCGCAGCGCGGCGCGAAGCGGCAGCCGGGGAGCACCTCGGTCGCGGCGGGCACCGAGCCGGGGATCGACGGCAGACCGCCGGTCCGGCGCACACCGACCTGCGGAACGCATTCGACCAGTGCCCGTGTGTAGCGGTGCCGGGGCGAGGCCAGGATCTCCGCGGCCGGTCCCACCTCGACCAGGCGGCCCGCGTACATCACCGCGATGCGGTCGGCGATCTCCGCCGCCACACCCATGTCGTGGGTGATGAACACGCACGCCATGCGGTGTTCGCGTTGCACATCGCGGAACAACCGCAGGATCTCGGCCTGCGTCGTCACGTCCAACGCCGTGGTCGGCTCGTCCGCCAGCAGCAGGTCCGGGCCCGCCATCAGGGCCATCGCGATCATCACGCGCTGCTGCATCCCGCCGGACATCTGGTGCGGGTACAGGTCCGCGACCCGCTCGGGATCGGTGAAGCCGACCTCCCGCAACAGGTCCAGCGCCCGCGCCTGGGCGCGCTTGTCGCGGCGACCGGACGCGTAAGCCTCGACGAGTTGGACGCCGACGCGCTGCGCCGGGTTGAGGGAGTCCATGGCCTCCTGGAACACCATGCCGATCCGGTGTCCCCGGTACGTGCGCATCACGTTCGGGTTCAACCCCGTCAGGTCCACGTCGTCCAACCGGACCTCACCGGTGGTCCGCACCGGCGTGACGAATTCCAGCAACCGGATGACCGACAGGGCCGTCACGGTCTTTCCGCTGCCCGACTCGCCCACCACGCACAGCGTCTGTCCCGAATCGAGACCGAGCGTGAGTTCGTGGACGAGTTCCGTGTCCGTCCCGTCGCCCGGGACCCCCACGGACAGCCTGTCGATCTCCAATAGCGACATGGGTGTCATCCCTCCCGCCGACCGCAACGGCCGGGATTCGGTGATTCTGTACCGCGAACACCCCGTCGTACAAGGGTTGCCGGGCAGTCTGCGGGTCGGAGGGCCTGTCTGTCCACAGTGGCGGCAGAGGTTTGTCGATCTCGCGTCAGTGACAGAAAAGCCGACATCGGCGTCTGTGCGACCTCTCGGGGGCGGACTACGTTCGGCGGCCACCGACCTGCGGAAACCAGGCGTCGAGGAGCCGTAATGCAGTCACGTCGTTTCACCGGGATAGCCGCTTTCGTCGCGGCCGGGCTGGTACTCACCGCCTGTGCCACGCCGGCCACCAAGTCCGCTGACGAGGCGGGTCCACCCGTGCGCGGCGGCAACCTGACAGTCAGGCTCGCCCAGGACCCCGGTTCGCTGGACACGGTCCGCAACACCAACGCCGGTACGACCTACGTCGGACACGAGGTGTTCGAGCAGCTCGTCACGATCGACGCCGGCTACCAGCCCCAGCCCGTGCTGGCGGAATCGTACAAGAAGAGCGACGACGGCCTGGGCTTCACGTTCACCCTGCGCAAGGGCATCGTGTTCTCCGACGGCACGCCGTTGCGCGCGGCGGACGCGGCGGCGTCCCTGCGCTACTGGGTGGAGAACGGCAGTTACGCGGGGTCGCTCAAGCCCGTGCTCAAGGAGATCTCCGCACCCGACGAGCAGACCGTCCAGGTCGACCTCACCGCGCCGTTCAACCTCGTCGCGCTCGTCGCGACCAGCCACGGCACGGGCATCCGGAAGGAAGCGGACATCAAGGCCGCCGGGCCCACCGGCATCGGCCGCGACAACGCGATCGGCACCGGGCCGTACAAGGTCAAGTCGTGGACGCCCGGCCAGGAGATCGTGCTGGAGCGCAACGACAAGTACCAGGCGCCGCCCGGGAAGTCGAGCGGCTACGCGGGTGCCAAGAACGCGTACCTGGACACGATCACATACAAGATCGTCGCTGATTCCGACGCCGTGCTCAACGGCCTCCAGACCGGCCTGTTCGACGTCGCCGAGCCGTCGCACGACCAGTACGACCAGGTCAAGCGCGACAGCACGCTCAAGATCGGCGTCGAGGGCGCGGCGAACATCCAGTACGTCGCGCTCAACCACAACGCCGGGTCGATCTTCAGCAAGCCCGAGGCGCGCGAGGCGATGAACCTGATCGTGGACAAGAAGGCGGTCATGGCGTCGCAGGGCGTGCCCGACCTGGTGTCCGCGAGCAACGGCGCGTTCGCCGCGCAGAGCAACAAGGCGATGTACTCCGACGCCGCGAAGAGCCAGTGGGACCAGAGCGACCCGCAGCGCGCCAAGGAGCTGTTCGCCGCGGCCGGCCTGAAGCCGGACCAGACCGTGCGCATGATCACCACGGACGAGTTCCCGCAGTTCAAGGACGCGTTGGTGATCATCCAGGACGCGCTGAAGAAGATCGGTGTCAACGCCACCATCGACAGCTACGACTTCGCGACGCTGATGGGTCGCAAGAACACCCAGCCCGACAGCTGGGACGTGCTGGCGCTGATGGACGACGCCAACCCGCCGGTCCCGTCCTACAGCGACAACGTGCAGGGCCTGGACAACATGGGCTACCCGCGCGACAAGCTCGCGCCGTTGCTCACCAAGTACAACGCCGCGCGCACGCCCGAGGAGCAGAAGGCCGCGATCGACGACATCCAGAAGTTCACCGCGGCGAACCTGCCCACGATCACGTTGTACAGCGCCAAGTCCTATGTGGCCTTCAGCGCGAAGGTGCGCGGCTATGACGGTTGGGGCATGGAGTTCGCCGACGTGTGGCTGGCGAGGTAGACCGGCATGGCGGTGGTCGTCCTGCGCCGGTTGCGCGATCTGGTGGTCGTGCTGTTCGTCGTCGGTACCGTGCTGTTCTTCCTGTTGCGGTCGATCCCGGGCGACCCCGCCCAGGTCCTGCTGGGCACCAAGGCCGATCCGGCGCAGCTCGACAGGCTGCGCCGGGACCTCGGTCTCACCGGACCGCTGCACGAGCAGTACCTGACCTGGCTGGGCAACGTGCTGACCGGCGACTTCGGCACGTCGATCAAGTACCAGCTGCCGGTGCCGCAGATGATCCTCGACCACCTGGCGCCCACCCTGACCCTCGCCGTGCTCGGCATCGTGATCAGCTTCCTGCTCACGGTCCTGATCGTCACGTGGGCCACGGTGTCGCCGGGCAACCGGGTGGCCCGGTTCGTCGGCCGGGCCGCCCAGTTCGGGCTCGCGCTGCCCGAGTTCTGGTTGGCGCTGCTGGCGATCTACCTGTTCGCGCTCACCCTCGGCTGGTTCCCGACGAGCGGGTACACCCCGTTCTTCGAGGACCCGCCGACGGCGATCGCGCAACTGGCGCTGCCGCTGGCGGTGCTGGTGATCGGGCAGACCGCGTTCCTCACGATCACCATGGAGGAGAGCGTCCTGGGCGAGCTGTCCCGGTCGTACCTGCGCACCGCGCGGGCCAAGGGCGTGCACGAGCGGCGGATCATGGTGCGGCACGTGCTGCCCAACTCGATGCTGCCCGTGCTCACCACGGCCGGGCTCAACTTCGCCTCGCTGATCGGCGGCGTCGTGGTGATCGAGAGCATCTTCGTCATCCCGGGTCTGGGCACGATGCTGCTCGGCGCCGTGTACGCCCGGGACTTCCCACTCATCCAGGGCGGGGTCATGTTCGTGGCGTTCCTGTTCGTGCTGGTGAACCTGCTGGTCGACCTGGCGTACGCGCTGGTCGACCCGAAGGTGCGGGTGTCATGACCGGACGTCGGAACCGGAAGCTGCTGGTCGTCGGCGGGCTGCTCGGCCTGATCACGCTGCTGGTGCTCGTGCTGCCGCTGCTGCTGCCGGACCCGGACGCGCCCGACCCGGTGAACCGGTTGCTGTCGCCGTCGTTCGAGCACCCGATGGGCACGGACAAGTACGGCCGCGACCTGTTCGCCCGGTGGGCGTCGGCCGGTCGGGTGTCGATCGGGATGACGTTGCTGATCACGGTGTGCGCGGCGACGCTGGGCACGTTCATCGGGCTGGTCGCGGGCTACTTCACCCGGGCGGGCACGGTGATCATGCGGGTCGTGGACGCGTGGATGGCGTTCCCGTCGATCATCCTGGCGATCGTGTTCGCGGTCGTGGTCGGACCGGGCATGCTCAGCGAGCTGCTGGCCGTGACGATCATCTTCACCCCGTACACGGCCCGGGTGATCCGGAGTCGGGTGCTGGGCCTGACCACGCGTGCCTACGTCAAGGCGGCACGCGTGGCGGGCATGGGACCGTGGAAGACGTTGGCCGTGCACGTCCTGCCGAACACGTTGCCGCTCGCGGTGGTGCAGTGCGTGCTGCTTTCGGCGGGCGCGATGCTCATCGACGGCTCGCTGAGTTTTTTGGGCCTGGGCATCTCACCGCCGACGGCCACGTGGGGCAACATGGTCTCGGACGGCCGGACGTACCTGCACGACCACCCGACCATGGTGCTGTTCCCCGGCCTGACCATCGCGCTGTTCGTGTTCCTGCTCAACCTCGCGGGATCGGGCCTGCGCACACTGGTCGACCCGCGCGCACGCCAACTGGCCGACCGCCGGGCCTGACAGCGACGAACCACCGCGAAAGCCGTGGTCGGCGAGGCCGGAACCCCTGAGTGCCCCTCCCCGTGCGGTTGCCTCCGGCACATCGCACGGGGAGGGGCACCTGCCTCCTCGGCGGCGGCCCTGGACGCGCGTTCCACGGTGTCCGACCGTGCGACTCGCGCCATCCGGACGAAACCACCTCGGCGCGCACCGACGCTCCGCTACGGTCCGGTCTGGTGGACGACGTGAAGCGGCCGTGGCATCGCCGCCGCCGATTAGTGGCCCCGCTGCTTCTCCTGTGCCTGTACGGACTGGTCTTCGTCCTCGGCGGCCTGGACGATCCCGGCAAGGACCGGTCGGAGCCGGAAGCGGTCGCGAAGGTCGACGCCTGCGACCGGCAGTGGCAGTTCCTCGGCCTGGTCACCGACTGCCGGGCGACGATCGACGGGCGGACCCACCGGTTCCGTCACGGGATCGGCCCCGACGACGTGGGCCACGAGCTGGAGATGACCCGGGTCGACGACTATCCCCTGGCCTATCGGCCGGCACGGGAGCACACCGGCGTGCCCGACTGGCTGTTCGCGTTCCTGACCCTGTCGTTCGTGGTGGGGATCGTGCTGTCGGCCGTGCGGCTGGCCGTGGTCACCTACGAGCTGCGACCGCCCCGCGTCGTGAGCTTGGAGGGCAAAGCGCTGCGGCTGCGCCTGTTCGAGCGGATCGCGTGCGCACTCCTGGTGCCGGTCGCCTACAGCGCCTTCTTCGTCAACGGCGTGCTGTCGGAGCACAAACGTCCCGCGGACGTGCGTCCGCCCGAGGCGACGGACCAGGCCCGCGCGACCCGGTGCGAACCGGACTGGTGGTACCTGGGTGCCGTGGAGTCGTGCCAGGTGATGATCCTGTCGACCCGCGAGATCGTCGAGCTGCACCACTCCCAGTTCACCTCGGCCGACGTGGGCGGGCCGCCGAAGTCGGTGGCACAGGTCCGCATCCGCCGTCCGGCCAAGGAGTGGCAGGTCACCCCGCTGCCGATCCGGCCCGGCTGGGCCGAGGCGTTCGTCGCGTCCGGGATCATCGCGGCGGTCGTGCTCTTGTGCACCTGGATCGGACTGCGTCTGACGCGCAAGGGCAAAGCCAAAGAGGCCGCCTAGTCCACTGTGGACATTGCTGGTCGGGGCAGGGGGCGCCACCCGGGGCCGCCGGGCATCCGCGGCGGCGCCGTTCGACCGTTGTCTCAGCCGAGCTTCGACCGCGTGCGGCCGACGGCCCACTCGGGCAGTGAGGTGAGGACGTCGGCGAGCGTCGTCGCGGCCAGGCTCGTCCGCCACGCCTGGTGGGCCTCGTGCATCTTCACGGCCAGCACGCACGCGTCGCGGCACGTCTCCGGCGGCAGCGCGCCCTTGCCCTGTTGGCGGATCTCCCGGCACTCGTAGGGGGAAGCGGCGCCGCCGACCGCCTCGACGATGTCGAGCAGCGTGACGTCCTCGGGTCGTCGGCCGAGTCGGAAGCCGCCCCGGGGACCGGTCGTCGCGGCCAGCACGCCCGCGCGCACCAACGCCTGCAACTGCTTGGCCAGGGCGGCGGCGGGCAGGTCGTAGTACTCCGCGAGCCTGGCCGCCGACGCGGTCGCGCCGGGTTCGAGCTGGGCCAGCGTAGTCGCGCAGTGCAGCAGCCATTCGGTGCTCACGGGCAGTTTCACGGCCGCAGTGTATCGCGGATATTGCGGACTTTTTTAGTCCGAGATAGGGTGGGTGGCGTACCGAGGGGAAGGAAAGCCATGCGCATCGCAGTCGCCGGGGCCACCGGCAACATCGGCCGGCTCACCGCCGCCGTGCTCGAACGCGACGGTCACGAGGTCGTGCGGATCAGCAGGTCGCTGGGTGTCGACCTGCTGACAGGGGAGGGGCTCGACGACGCGTTGACCGGTGTGGACGCCGTGCTCGACGCGACGAACGCGCCCGCCGGCGACCGTGAGTCGGTCGTGTCGTACTTCGGTGCCGCCACGGCCAACCTGCTGGCCGCCGAGGAACGTGCCGGTGTCCGCCACCACGTGCTGCTGTCCATTGTGGGCATCGCCGGGGTGCCCGGAAACGCGCACTACGCGGGCAAGCGCGAGCAGGAGCGGCTGATCGAGGCCGGCGGGGTGCCGTGGACCATCGTGCCGGTGACGCAGTTCCACGACTTCGCCGAGATGGTCAGCGGCTGGTTCGAGCAGGACGGTGTCGTGACCGTCGCGCCGCTGCTCGTGCAGCCGATCGCCCCCGCCGACGTGGCCGACGTGTTGGCCGGCATCGTGACGGGCACGCCTCTGGGCCGCCACCGCGACGTCGCCGGCCCCGAGACCCAGGACCTGATCGACATGGCCCGGCGCACGCTGGCCGCGCGCGGCCGGGAGGTGAAGTTCGTGCCCACCTGGTCGGCCACGTACGGCCTGGACATGTCCGGCAACGCCCTGCTGCCCGGACCCGACGCCCACCTCGCGCCGACCACGTTCGATTCCTGGTTGGCCGACCGGAAATAGTCCGTCATCCCGCTCGAATTTCGCTCGAAGGGTATTCCCCGTGCCATAGCACGTTGTGTCACCCGATCGGGGGTATCGAAACGCTGTTCGGCTGGGGGAATGTTCTCCCCGCAATCGCCGGCCACCGGGGGATTACGGGCGGTTCGCCCCGGTCCTTTCCGGTCGGATATTGGGGGCTCGAATGGGAATCAAAGCGAAGGTGCTCGCCACCTTTTTCGCGGCGGCCACGCTGTCGGCCGTGACGACCGGTGTTTCGGCCGCCGCGGCGGTGGACGAAGGGCCGACGGCCGGGACGCCGGAGGTCGGCGCACTGGCCTGGGGCAGCATCAAGACCCGGCTGAACGGGCGCTGTCTGGACGCCGACGCGAACACGCTGCCGAACAACGGCACGAAGGTCCAGCTCTGGGACTGCAACGGCACGTCGCAGCAGTCCTGGGAGCTGAGGTCGGTCGGCAACGGCTACTACACGATCCACATCCGCTGGTCGGGCAAGTGCCTGGACGCCGACGCCAACAACGGCGGGAACGGCACCAAGGTGCAGATCTGGGACTGCAACGGCTCGGCTCAGCAGCGCTGGTACAAGTACGGCGAGTCGGGCACGTCCCGATTCGTCAACGACTTCTCCTGGCGCTGCCTGGACGCGGACGCCAACGCGGGCGGCAACGGCACGAAGGTCCAGCTCTGGGACTGCAACGGCGCACCCCAGCAGGGCTGGTACTGAGCGGGTGGTGCGGCGGACCGGAACCGGTCCGCCGCACCATCGGGTCGGCACACCCGTAACCGGATTCCGGTCATACATGCCACCGGTGCCGCCCCTGTCACCGTGGAAATAATCCACCGCCACAGCGAAACCCCTTTTCGCTCTTTCCGTGCCCGGTTCGGGGCACCGGATGAACGCCAGGGGTGGTGATCATTCCGGACCGGATGTCCACCTGGGCATCCGGTCCGGAGAACGGGCCTAATCCGCGACCAGGACGCTCCCGCCCCCGAACGGCAGGGAGCCGACCCGGCGGCGCAATGGCACGTACTCGCGCTGGCGGCGCACCAGCCAACGGCCCGGCGCCAAGCCCGTGGCGCCGTGTTCGGGGTGGATCAGGTAGGCGGGTGTGGCGTTCTCCAGGTAGGCCACGGCCAGGCCCAGCGGGTCGTGGACACCCGGCGTCCAGCGGGTGGAGTTCTCGTCGGCGGTCAGCGTGTGCGGGTTGCCGCCGGCGGCGCCGCGCACCAGCTCCACGCCGGCGCGCGGAACCTCGCGCAGTCCACCGGCGATGCGCACCACCGACGACACCAGGTCGTACGGCAGCACCAGCAGGTCGCCCTGGGCGTGCGGGCCGTCGACGACGGGGACCGCGATCTCGCGTGCCACGTGGTCCAGGACGTCGAGAGAGGTCAGGTCGAGCAGTTCGGACAGTCTCATGGTCACCTTCGGCGTTCAGGTCCGGCGGAGGAGGAGGGCGTACTGGTCGCCCGTGAGCCCGTAGGTCCAGGCGGCGGCGTCGACCGGGTCGTCGAACCAGCCCGGTACACGCAGGCCGTACCGGCGACGTGTCCCGTCGCGCTCGACGGAACCGTTGACGGCCACGAGCAGGCGCTGGTTGCGACCCCAGTGCACGGGTTGGTCGTAGAGGCTCAGCAGGTTCCCGGCGTTACCGGGATCCGGTGCGGTGGCCACGAGCGTCAACCCGCCGCCGTCGAGGAAGTCCTGCCAGCCCAGGTTTTCCACGGCGCAGCGACGCACCTCGGCGTTGCGCTCGGCCGCGATCCGGTCCGGTGTCGGGTCATCGATCACCCACGCCGGGACGCGGGTTCCGTGCCACGCGTACACCGCGAAGCCGTCGGCGTACTCGATGGCCGGTCCGAAAGCGTTGTGCGGCAACGGTTCCCCGCCCGCATCGACATGGATCGCCGTCGGGCGTTCCGAGATCACGCAGCGGCCGTTCCGCGGCCACCACCACCCGCACGACCGCGCGAGCACGGCCCACGGCTCCAACCCGGCCATCACCTCCGGGTGGACCGCACGCTCCCGGAGCACTTCGAGCACCGAGAACCATGCGAGCCAGTCGGCCTCCTGCTGGCCGTACCAGCACAACCCGACGGTGTCGCCGAGTTCCGCGCGCACGTAGCCGGCGATCCGACCCCGTACCAGGTCGCCCAACGGCCGCAGCAGGTGCGACCGTGCCACCGTGAAGGGGGAACTCCCGGTCGACAACAACTCCAGGGCGTCCTGGGGTGGACGCGCCCCCCACCAGACCGACGAGTCCCACCGCGCGGACCGCCACCGCAGTCCGGTCAACCGGTCGGCGATGTCGTTGGCCACGCCCCGCGGGTAGTCGTAGAAGGATCGGATCGGGCCCGGTGGCACGAGGTCCAACGCCGCGCGCGGCGAGTCGACCCAGATGAAGACGGGTGGTTCGGCGCCCGCACGCCGGTACAGGGTGGAGATCGCGGCCTCGGCGGCGGAACGGTCCGCCGGCCCGGTGGCCATCGCGTGAGTCCGCCACTCGTCGCACAACGCGACGGCACGCCACCAACTGTCGAAGTGGCCCTTGGCGAGACTGACGGGGGTTGGTTCGATGTTCTCAGCGCCGAAGTGGCGCCGGCGGCTCATAGGCCGAGGGCGCTACCGCCCTTTCGCGTCGTCATGAACGGATCATGACATCGGATTCGCCTCTCGCGCAAGCACTTCCGGAGTGGACGGACCGGCGAGGTCCAGCGCGGCGCGGACGAACCGGGCGATCCGGGGCGACCGGCTGCCGGCCGGCCAGAGCAGGAAGGTCCGGTACGGCGCCGCGTCCGCCACCGGGCGGTAGGTCACGTCCGGCCGGACGTTGCGCGTGGCCACCGAGACGGGCACCAGCGCCACGGCCTGCCCGAGTGCGACCACCTCCAGCAGTTCGGCGCCGTCGCGCACCACCGGGCCGTCACCCGGCCGGTCGCGCCACCGGGGCGTCGGTTCGGCGGCCAGGTCCGCGTTCGTGAGGACGTCGCGCCCGGCCAGGCGGTGCCCCGAGGCGAGCGCGGCGACCCGTGGCTCGGTGCGCAGAGGCTCGGTGTCCAGACCCCGGTCGTCCACGCAGGCCGCGATCGCCACGTCCGCCCGCCCGTCGCGCACCATGTCGGCCTGCTCGCCTAACCCGCCCGGCGCGACCCTGATCGTGGGCACGTCCGGCTCGCCGCGGAACCGTTCGCGGACCCGGTGCACCAACTCCGTGGCCACTCCCGGATGGACCGCCACCACGAGCCCGTCCGCCGGCAGGCCCGCCCGCCGCGTCCGACGTACCGCGGCGTCGAGGGCGTCGAGGACGGCGGTCGCCTCGGTCACCAGGGTCTCCCCGGCACGGGTCAGCGTCAGCCGGTGCCCGGTGCGCTCGAAGAGGGCGACACCCAGCCGACGTTCCAACTGCCGCAGTGCCCGGGACAGCGGCGGCTGGGCGATGCCGAGCCGCTTCGCCGCGCGGGTGACGTTCAGGTCCTCGGCCACCGCGCGGAAGTAGCGCAGCTCGCGGATCTCCATACCGCCAGGGTATGGGGCGGCACCCGACCGGTCCTGGCCTCCGGGCGCCGGAACGGCTGGGGTGGGGGCATGCACACGAACGACGTCGCGCTCGTCACCGGCGCGAACAAGGGGATCGGCCGGGAGATCGTCCGCCGGCTCGCCGAGCGGGGGCTCACCGTCTACCTCGGCGCCCGCGATCCGCAACGCGGCCGGGTGGCCGCCGAGGGGCTGGAGGACGTCCGGTCCGTGCGGCTCGACGTGACCGATCCGGCGTCGGTCGCGGCGGCCGTCACGCGGATCGAGGCCGAGACGGGCCGGCTGGACGTGCTGGTGAACAACGCCGGGGTCGTGGTCGAGTGGGGTGTCGGGATCGCCGACCTCACCGCCGCGCACCTGCGCGAGGCGTACGAGGTCAACGTCTTCGGCGTCGTGACCGTCACGGCGGCGTGCGTGCCCCTGCTGCGTCGTTCCCCCAATCCGAGGATCGTCAACATGTCCAGCGGACTCGCGTCGCTCGGGCTCCTCGGCGACCTGGACAGCCCGTTCCCGACCCGGGACCTGCCCGCCTACAGCTCGTCCAAGGCGGCGCTCAACGCGCTGACCCTGATCTACGCCCACGCCCTGCGCGCCGACGGCATCAAGGTCAACGCCACCAGTCCCGGCCTCGTGCCGACCGACGGCAACGCCGCCGCGTCCTTTCCGCGCGGCGACCGCACCCCGGCCGACGGCGCCACCGTCCCGGTCCTGCTCGCGACGATCCCCGCCGACGGGCCCACGGGCACCTTCCGCGGCCCGGACTCCCTGGACCAGGTCATCCCGTGGTGAAGGCGGTCCCGAAACGAGACGGCCCGGTGTGGTTCCGACGCGGATCGGGCACCCGGTGCCTTTCCGGTTCCCAGGAGGTTCCAGAGTGTCTTCCACCGCCCGATTAGCCGCGACCGTGATCGGTGTCGCGGCACTGCTCACCCCCGCCGTGGCCCAGGCCGCCCCGGACCCGACGAAGACCTTCGAGGTCCGCTACAACCCGGGCGACAGCGATCCCGCCCACGGCCCCAACTCGTTCGTCATCACCGACCACCGGTGCGGCACGCAGCACATCCGGTACCGGATCGGCGACAAGGGCTGGGACGAGTCCATCCAGCCCCGGTGCGACGAGACGATCTCCGTGTCCGTCGCCCCGCTGGGTCCGAACGAATACCCGCTCAAGTGGCGGTACTGCTTCTTCTCGTTCTGGCGCAAGCCGCCGATCCCACACCTGTTCTGCGGCGACTTCCACGAGACAGTCGTGCGGACGACCTGACCACGCGTTGCGATGTACGGGTGACGCCGTGTAACAGCGGGGCCGGTTCCGTCGAGATCGGATTGTGGAATTCCTCGCCGGGTCGCCGGCCCCGACACCCGTCGCGGCAGCGCTGCTGATCGCGGCGACGCTCTTCCTCACATGCGTCGATTTCACCGCCCCCGGACGAACCAGGTATGTCGGCGTGCTCGTCGCGATCCCGGCTCTGGCGTTCCGCGACGAACTGCGCGGGCTGCCGCCGGGCGTCCTCGTCGCGCTCGGCCTGGTCCTGGGTCTGGCGCGGCTTTCCCCGGTCGGCCTGGTGATCGCCGTCGCCGCGGCGTCCGACCCGGTGTCGACCGCCGGGTTCGTCGTGCCGTTGGCGGTCGGCTGGTTCCTGCGGGAGACGGTGTCCGGCCGCCGGAGCCCGGCGGCGTGGGTCAACCGCGCGTTCGGGTACGTGGGTTGCGCTCTGGGTCTGCTTCCCCTGGTCCTGGTGTTCGCGGTGCCCCTGCCGGACGCCTCCGGCTGGCAGTGGGTGGCGCGCGTGCTCGGCGCGCTGCTGATGGGGAAGCTGCTGTTCGACCACGAGGTCGACAGGTGGGGTGTGCTGCGCGGGCGACGACATGGGCTGCGCGCCGTGGAGATCGGGCTGGTCCTGATGGGTTTCGCCGTCGCCGCCGGTCCGATCGGCGCGCGCGTGGTCGAGTGGTGGGGCATCACGACGTGGGGCTTGGTCCCGCTCGTGTACTTCCTGGCCGCCTACGCGGCGCATCGTGTTGTCAGGAAGCTGAGAGTTCGGTTCCTGGAACTTTGCACGACGTGTGCGAGTGCCGCCATCAGAGGGGCGCTGTGGTTGCCGTTCCTGTTGGTCGGCCTGACGCAGCCGGCCCACTTCGGGCTGGGGTCCGCCGTGCTGTACCTGTTCGTGGGTGTCGTCGTGAGCCCGCTCGAACGCCACGAGCTGCGCTCGAAACGTCACCTGGCCGACCTGAAGAGGCTGCTGCGGGCGGACGAGGCCGAGCGGGAGGCCGCGCTCGGCCGCTGGGCGGAAGACATGGTGGGCAGGCCGTACTTCTTCACCTACCACCTGCCCAACCTCGCCGCGGGGGTCGCGATCGGAGCGAGTGCCGGTGCCCATCCCCAGTTCGCGCCCGAGGAGGTGCCGGGGCTGCTCGCGATCGCACGGGACGCCTTGGACGCGATCGGCCGTGCGACTCCGCCTTCGTACCAGACGCGCGGTGAGCAGTTCGGCGCCCGCGGCGACCATGCCCGCCACGTCGCCCACGTGTGCGAGAACCTCGGCCAAACGCAGGGGCGGTTGGACGCGGCCGAGGAAGCCGCCGAGTGGTACGGGGAACTGGAGGTGCCCGCCGCGACCACGGTCGCGCTGGTCGAGGCCGCTGCCGCCGCGCTGGACCTCGACCGACCGGACCACGCCGCCGACCTGCTCGACCGCGTGCCGTCCGACCTGCCGCCACCGGTCGACCGGTACGTGACGGTGTTCCGCGCGCACCTCGCCGCGCGGGGCGGCGACCTCGACGAGGCCCGCCGCCTGGTCGGCCTCTTGCCCGCCTACGACGCGAAGGCGTTGATCCGCGCCCTCGCGGCGGAACGGCTGCCCTACGGCCCGGACCTCTCCGAGCTGTTGCCGAGGATCGTCGAGTCCGAAGTCGGGCTGCGACAGCTCGGCGTCGCCTGACGGGCGTGACGTCCGGGTCCGGGTTACCTTCGGATTCCTGGTGAGGGGGAAAGTCCGGTCCGGAGGGTGGCATGTCGGTGCCCGCGTGGGTCGCGCCCATGCTCGCCGTGGACGACGGTGGGCGGTTGCCCGTCGGCGAGGCGTGGGCCTACGAGTACAAGTTCGACGGCTACCGGGCGGCGTTGCGGGTCGGCGTGGGCGGGGACACCGTTCTGACCAGTCGCAACGGCCTGGACTTCACCGGCGAGTTCCGCGCCCTGGTCGGCGCGGCGGAGGTCGGGCGCGACCTGGTCCTCGACGGGGAGATCGTCGTCTGGCGGGACGGCCGGGCCGACTTCGAACTGCTCCAGGAGCGGCGGGGGCGCTTTCGGAAGGGCAAGTCGGTCGAGGAGTTCCCGGTGCGGTTCCTGGCGTTCGACCTCCTCGCCTTCGGCGGCACGTCGTCGCTCGACCTGCCCTACGACGAGCGTCGCCGACTGCTCCTGGACCTGCCGCTGCCCGACGACCGGGTGGCGGTGGTGCCCGCACTGTCCGGCCCGGTCGAGGACCTGCTGGACCGCG
Organism: Saccharothrix violaceirubra; assembly: GCF_014203755.1. Taxonomy (NCBI): domain Bacteria; kingdom Bacillati; phylum Actinomycetota; class Actinomycetes; order Pseudonocardiales; family Pseudonocardiaceae; genus Saccharothrix; species Saccharothrix violaceirubra. The sequence goes on along the minus strand of NZ_JACHJS010000001.1, from coordinate 4,018,148 downwards.
CGGCGGCCGAGGGGTACGAGGGACTGGTCGCGAAGCGGCGGGATTCCCGCTACCTGCCCGGAAAACGCTCCGACGACTGGCGCAAGCACCCGTTCACGCGGACGGCCGAGGTCGTGGTGTGCGGGTGGCACCCCGGTCGGGGGTCGTTCGCCGGGGTCGTGGGCGGCCTGGTGCTCGGCGCGTACGACCCGGCGTCCGGCGACCTGGTCCACGTCGGCGACGTGGGCACCGGCTTCGACACCCGGGAACGCGCCCGGTTGCGGGACCGCCTGGCCGGGCTGGAACGCGCCACGCCACCGTTCCCCGTGCCGCCCGCCGACCGCGGCGCCCGCTGGGTCGAGCCGGTCCTGGTCGGCGAGGTCCGGTTCCGCCACCGCACGCGGGGAGCCGGCCGACTGCGCGGGACCTCGTGGCGCGGCCTCCGTGACGACCGCACCCCGGACGAGGTGATCATGCCGTCGAAACCCGCCGAAACCCGTGTCACGGTCCGCGTGGGCGACCGCACGCTGAAACTGTCCAACCTGGACAAGACCCTCTACCCCGACGGCTTCACCAAGGGCGAGGTGATCGACTACTACTCACGGGTCGCGCCTTTCCTCCTGCCACACCTGCGCGGCCGTCCGGTCACGTTCCTGCGCTTCCCGGAAGGCGTCGGCGGGGAGAACTTCTTCCAGCGCAACGCCGGTGAAGGCGCACCGGACTGGCTGACCACCGTCGTGCTCCCCAGCGATGCCAGTGGCACGGTCGAACACGCGCTCGTCGACGGTCTGCCCGCCCTGGTGTGGGCCGCGAACCTGGCGGCCCTGGAACTGCATGTTCCACAGTGGACGGTCGATGACGTCAGGCTCCCCGACCGCCTGGTCTTCGACCTCGACCCGGGGCCGGACACCACCGTCGTGGAGTGCTGCCGGGTCGCCGAAAGACTGCACGCCGAGCTGACGGCGGACGGCCTCGTCCCCGTCGCCAAGACGTCCGGCTCGAAGGGCTTGCAGGTCTACGCGGGCATCAGGACCGCGGACCCCATGGCGCCCACCGCCTACGCCAAGGCGATCGCCGGAAAGTTCACCGCCGCGACACCGCGACAGGTCACCGCGACCATGGCCAAGGCACAACGCAAGGGCAAGGTCTTCATCGACTGGAGCCAGAACAACCCGGCCAAGACCACGGTCGCGCCCTACTCCCTGCGCGGCCGTGCGGAACCGACCGCGTCGACCCCGGTCACCTGGGACGAGGTCCACGCGTGCCGCGATCCCGAGGACCTGGTGTTCACCGCCGACGACGTCCTCGACCGCGTCGCGGAGCACGGCGACCTGTTCGCCGCCGTCGCCGGGCGCACCGCGCTGCCCTGATCACGAGCAGGCGTCGGCCACCAGTTCGCGCAACCACCGGTGCGCGGGGTCCACGTCCACCCGGGCGTGCCACAGCAGCGACACCGTCACCTCGGGCGCCGGGAACGGCAGCGGGAACGTCCGCATCCCGGCCCGCGCCGGTGCGGTGTGCCGCTCGGGCACGGTCGCCACCAGGTCCGAAGCCCTGGCCAACGCCAACGCCGCGGTGAACCCGTCGACCACGGTCACCACCGCCCGCCGGTGCCCGGTGGGCCGCAACGCGAAGTCCACCAATCCGTCCACGCTCCCGCGGCGCGACGCGTGCACATGCCGGGCCGAGGCGTACCCCTCGACCGTCACCGGGCATGCCAACGGGTGCTCTTCCCGCACCACCCCGACGAACCGGTCCGTGAACAGCGGACGCCCCACCACGTCCGGCGGCGGAACGTCCTCCACCACGGCGATCTCCAGATCGACGTCGTCCCGCAACGGCTCGAAGTCCTTTGTGGACCGGCGGAGGAACCGCAACCGCACCCCCGGCGCCACCCGCCCCACCTCGGCGACCAGACCGGGCCCGAACGCCTCCACGAACCCGTCGCCGCCCCGCAGCACGAACGTCCGCGTCATCGTCGCCGGCTCGGAGGGCCGGGCCGGGCTCAACACCTCCTCGGCCCCGCGCACCAGCTCCCGCACCCGGTCGCGCAGTTCGAGCGCCCTGGGGGTGGGCACCAGCCCGCGCCCGGCCCGCACGAGCAGCGGGTCCCCGGTGGCGCGACGCAGCCGGGCCAGCGCGCGGCTCATCGCGGACGGGCTGAGCGACAGCCGTTCGCCGGCCCGCGTGACGTTGCCCTCGTCGAGCAGGACGTCCAGCGTGACCAGGAGGTTCAGATCGGGTCGGGCCATGGCGCCCATGGTCACACGGCGTCGCGCGCACAGCTGCGTTGCGGTCTTCGCGCGTTCCGGACCATCCGGATCGGACCTACGTTCCCGGTATCCGATCCCCGGGAGGTCCGCCGTGCGCAATCCGACACTCGTGGCGCTGTCGCTGTCCATGCTCCTGCCCTCCGCCGCGGTCGGGATCGCGAACGTCGGCCTGCCGACGCTGGCCACCGCGTTCGACGCGTCGTTCGACGCGGTGCAGTGGGTGGTGATCGCCTACCTGCTGGCCACCACGACGGCGGTGGTCGGCGCGGGCCGCCTGGGCGACCTGGTCGGCCGACGCCGACTCCTGCTGACGGGCGTCGCCGTGTTCACGCTGGGCACGCTGCTGTGCGGGCTCGCGCCGACCCTGCCGTGGCTGATCGCCGCACGGGCGGTCCAGGGCGTCGCCGCCGCCGCCATGATGGCGTTGACGATGGCTTTCGTCGCCGAGGTGGTCCCGGCGGACCGCACCGGCCGGGCCATGGGACTGCTCGGCACGATGTCGGCCGTCGGCACGGCCGCCGGCCCGTCGCTGGGCGGCGTGCTGATCTCGGCGTTCGGCTGGCGGATGCTGTTCCTGGCCATCGTGCCGTTGGGTGTCGTGGGGTTCGTCCTCGCGGCCCGCACGCTGCCGCGGCCGTCGATGCCGGATCGTCCCCGGTTCGACCTCCCGGGCCTGGTGCTGCTGGCGGTCACGCTCGGCGCCTACACCTCGGCCGTCACCCTGGACCGCCACCAGGTCCCGTCGCTGCTGGTGGCGGCGGTCGGCCTGGTCGCGTTCGTCGTGGTCGAGAACCGGGTGGCCGCGCCGCTGGTCGCCCTGGCCGGCCTGCGCGAGCCGGGCCTGGCCGCCGGTCTGACGTCGGGCGCGGTGGTCTCGGCGGTCGTAATGACGACGCTGGTCGTCGGCCCGTTCCACCTGGGGACCGCGCTCGGCCTCGCACCGGCGTGGGTCGGCCTGGCCATGTCGACCGGACCGGTGGTGGCCGCCCTCGCGGGTGTGCCGGCCGGCCGCCTCACCGACCGCGTCGGCACGCGGACGGCCGTGCTCGCGGGACTGGTCGCCATGGTGGCCGGGTCGACGGCCCTGGCCCTGCTCCCGGTCGGGGCCGGGGTCGTCGGCTACGTGGCGTCGCTGGTGACGATCACCGCCGGGTACGCGGTGTTCCAGGCCGCCAACAACACGGCGGTGCTGCGCGACGTCCCCGGACCTCGGCGCGGTGTGGTGTCCGGCCTACTCACCCTGTCCCGCAACCTCGGCCTCACGACCGGTGCGTCGGTCATGGGCGCGGTGTTCGCCGCCACGGCCCACGACGTGACGCTCGCCGACCAGGTGGCCCGCGGCACGCGGTGGACGTTCGCGGTCGCGGCGGCCGGCCTGGTCGTGGCGCTCGGGATCAGCTCCCGGACTCGTCGGTTGGCCCGGACTCGTCGGTAAGCGCGGACTCGTCGGTGAGCACGGTCTGGAGGCGCGCGCCGGGCATGGTCTGCCGGTAGGTCCCGGCACCCAGGCCACCGGCGCTCAACCCCGCGGCCACGGCCTCGTCCCGGTCCACCAGCCGCAGTCGGCCGTCCGCCGACTCGGCCGCCCCGAACTCGCCGGTCACCGGCGAGCCGGGCTCGTGGTAGACCTCGGGGGAGTCGGGGAACAGCGCGAGCAGTCCCTCGTCGTGGCCCACGACCCGCCAGCGACCGCTCTTGACCAGGCTTTCCTCGGTGTAGACGGGGAACCGGCGCGGTGCGGCCAGGACCCGGGCGTGCGCCCGACCGTCCGACGTCACCCCGTCGAACAGCCCGAGCGCCGTGCCGAACCGGTTGCGCGTGATCACCACGGCGACGCGGTACCCGTCCGACACCGGGATCGCGAGCAGGTCGCCCGGTTTCGGCCGGGCGGCCCGCTTGGTCACCGGGGTCAACCGGCGCAGCCTCGCCGGGTCGAGGTCGGCCAGCGGTACCCGACCGGCGGCCAGGACCAGGGTCAACACCTCGGCCACCGCGTCGGGGTCGGCCGGCAGGTCGGCCAACGCCGACCGGGCGTCCGCGAACACGTCGTCGGCCAACTCCGGTACGCGCGACGCGTCTGCCGGCACGTACCGACGTCCGTTGACGGTCGCGGCCACCTCGAACGGGTACGGCAGGTCCGAGGGCACCGACCAGCCGACGACCTCCAGGAACTCGCCGAGCGTCGGGGTTCCCCCGACCCCCTCGGCGATCGACTCGGCCACGTCGGCGAAGCGGTCGGCGAGGTGGTCGACGTCGAGTGGGGCATTGTTCACGGACAACCCAATCCCGTTCGTCCTGCGCTGCTCGTATTCCTCGTATTCGGCGATTCTCTTGTCGACCGAGGGATTCCACCGGTCGTCCGGTGGTGATCCCGTCGCGGCCGATGGCCGTACCGCATTGTTCCGCGAGTCGCGGTTCCGTCAACGCGACTCGCCGTGGGGTCGACCACGAGATCACCGCCGGCCGCGTCGAAGCGACGACCGGGTCACTCGGCGCGCGGTCCGCGCACCACGAACAGCAGTGTCCCGGCCGCACCGCAGGCCAGTGCCACGGCCCAGGCGACGCGGTCGCCCGCCGGCGCGATCGTGAACGCCCACCACCGCGGTCCGCCCGGCCCGATCCGCGAACCGAACAGCACACAGGCCATGGCATGGCACAGGGGCAGCGTCCAGCTGCGCGTGGCGCCGGCCGCGACCGCCGTGGCCAGGGCCAGGCCGCTCAGACCGAGGATGTTGCGCGGCACCGCGTCATCGGCCCCCGCCACCCCCGCGACGGACGCGGTCGCGACCAGGACGCAGGCCAGGACCGCCCGCTGCGGGCGAGCCGGTCGCGGCGTCACCAGGAACAGTCGCGTCGGTGCCCGGCTGTGCAGGCCGACCGCGCTCGCCAGGAGCAGCGGCATGAGGTGTCCCAACGGGACACCGAGTCGGCGTACGTCCGCGAACGACGGCAGCGGCACGCGTTCGTCACCGACGAGCAGGGTGACCGCCGCCGTCGCCACCGTGATCGCGACCAGCGTCGGCCACCGGTGCAGGCGCAGCCACAGCCACGCGACCGTCACGGCGACTCCGGTGCCGGGGTGGTGCAGTCGCGGTGCGCGCGGACGAGGTCGGCGTACCACCGGCGCTGGTCCTCGGGCCGGCTGCCGGTGAGCCGGTCGAGCAGGGCGACCTGGTCGGGCGGCACGAAGCGGTCGGCGGGTGCGCCGGGACGGATCCGCCGGGCGAGCCAACCGCTCAGCAACGCGTCGGCGTCGGCGGCGGGGTAGGGCTTCGAACCGCCCTCGATCTCCGCGCAGGCCGGCGGTGTCGGGAACAGGCGACGGGCGAGCGCGGTCACGAGGTCGTCCTCCGACATGCCCGGTCGCACGGGGCCCAGGCGCGGCACGTCCTGGGCCGGGCGCAGGCCGTACTCCAGGTACAGCCGGGGTTGGTCGCCGAGGTCGGCGAAGAGGCTGCGGTACCGGGTCGCGGCGGCGAGCCACGCGTCGACGTCCGCGGCGTGCTCGGGCCACAGGCACACGGTCACCTCGGCACGGGTGCCGCAGGACTCGGCGGTCGCCGTCCTCGGCTCGGTCAGCCGCGCGTCGGTGCCCCGGATCGTGACCACCGCGACGGCCGCCATCGCCAGCGCGGCCACACCCGCCACACCCGCTTGGCGTGGCGTGAGAAGGACGGCCAGGGCCGCCACCGCCAACGCGGCCAACCACAGCCACTGCCCGGCGACCGTGGCGGCCACCGGCTGCGACGCGACGTCGCAGCACTCCCGGTCGACGCCGCTGAGTCGGGCGAGCACCGGGTCGGCACTGGTCGACCCGAACGCCAGTCCGAGCCAGACCGCGACGGCGGTGAGCGGCGCGGCCAGGTGCCGGGGCAGGTACCGGCCGGCGACCGCTCCGCACAGCACGGCCGCGACGAAGGTGAACGGCCCCAACAGGACCACCGACCAGTAGGGCCCGCCGGTGCCGCGTACGTTCGTCGCCACCATGCCCAGCGTGACCGCCCAGCCGACGAGCCCCGCGAGGAACGCACCGACGCAGTTCAGCAGCACCCACCGCACCGACGGACGTGGATAGGTGCGCGTGAGCGCAGGCGAGCCGGACCGGCGGTCGCGGGACACGTCCCAGGCCGCGAGCGCGGCGGTCAGCGGCACGAGCAGGACGCCGTGCTGCTGGAGTTGCCCCGATGCCCAACCCCAGTCCACGATCGTGTCCTCGCGGGTCCCGGCGAACAACCCCAGCAGTGCCATGACCGGGACGGCGACGGGCGCGCTGCCCCGGCGCAGCGCGATGAGCAGCGGGGTCACGACTCGCCGACCAGGGCTTCGTAGGCGGCGTCCAGGTGCGCGGCGACGCGTCCGCGCCCGGCCGTGAACTCGTGGACGGTGCCGTCGAACCGCACCGCGCCCTCGGCGAGCACCAGTACCCGGTCGGCCATCGCGGCGACGTCCTCGGTGAGGTGGGTGCTGATCACGACCGCCCGGTCCGCGCCCAGGGTCGGTACGAGTTCACGCAGGCCGCGCCGTTGGCGGGGGTCGAGACCGACCGTCGGCTCGTCGAGCAGCAGCAGTCGCGGGTGGTTGACTACGGCCTGGGCGATCCCGACCCGGCGGTGCATGCCACCCGACAGGGCCGAGATCCGCTCGTCCCGCCGCCCGGCCAGGTCGACCGCGTCGAGGGCGGCCTCGACGGCGGCAGCGCGCCCGGCCCTGGGCACCAGCCGCTGCCAGGCCGTGAGCCCGAGGAACTCCCGCACGGTCAGGTTGGTGGGCAGGGTGAACGACTGCGGGAGGAACCCGAGCCCGGCCCGGTAGCGGCGGCGATCGCGGACGCTGTCGATTCCGCCCAGATCGACCGAGCCGCGCTGAATGCGCAGTGCGGTCGACAGCACTCCCAGGAACGTGCTTTTCCCGGCCCCGTTCGGCCCGAGGACGGCGGTCACCCCGGGTCGGAGGTCGACGTCGACCTCGTGCAGTGCGATCGCACCCCGGTACCGGTGCGACACGCCCCTGACCTGCACCACATTTTCCACTGCGATGGTCCTTTGCGCGCGGAGTCGTGGCGACCCTATCGGTGCCGGCTTATCGGACCCGACAGCGGTTCTGATCGCGATCGCGTTGTCGGCCCACGACGGGCGGCACTAGCCTCGGTCACGGAAGTTCGTTGCCCGACAACAGGTTCCGTCCTCGGTGAAAGGGAGAACCATGTCGACCAGCCAGCCCGTCGCGGAACTCGACGTGCGATTCAGCGACCCCGGCATCGAGCCCACCCCGTGGGCGGACACGCTGGCCCTGCTGGAAGGGGCCGAACTGTTCTGGTTGACGACGATCCGCCGGGACGGGCGCCCGCACGTCACGCCGGTCGTCGCGGTGTGGCACGAGAACGCGCTCTACTTCAGCACCGCCGCCTTCGAGCAGAAGATGCGCAACCTGGAGCACAGCGACAAGGTCGTCGCCACCACCGGCAACAACGAGTGGATGAGCGGCCTGGACGTGGTCGTCGAGGGCGCCGCGACCGTGATCACCGACCCCGACCTGCTCAAGGTCGCCGTGGACGCGTTCGACCGCAAGTACGGCGGCGACAACAGCTGGAACCTCGAACTGGTCGACGGGGTCGCGCAGGTCGCCGGCCACCCGGCCGTGCTGCTGCGGATCGAGCCGGGCAAGGTGCTGGCCTTCGGCAAGGCACCGCACGCCCAGACGCGCTACCGGCTCGCCGCCTAGAAATGTGCGGAGCGCGGCCCCGGGAGACCCCCGGGGCCGCGTGTCGTCAGAGGACGTCGGCCAAGGCCGCGGCGAACTCCCTGTGGCGGAACCGGAAACCGGCGTCGAGCAACGCGGTCGGCACGACGCGCAGGCTGTTCAACGCCAGCTCGTCGGCCGCGTCGCCGAACGCCATCCGCACGACCGGTTTCGGCATGGTCATGAACACCGGTCGGCGCAGGGCGCGGCCCAACGCCCTGGTGAACTCGGCGTTCGTGACCGGATCCGGCGCGCACAGGTTGACCGGGCCGCTCAACCCCCTGTCCGTCAACAGGAAGCGGATCGCGGCGACCACGTCGGCCACGCTGATCCACGACACGTACTGCCGACCGTCGCCCAGCTTCCCGCCCAGCCCCAGGCGCACCATCGGGCGCAGTTGGCTGAGCAGGCCGCCGTCGCGCGACAGCACCAGACCCGTCCGCATGGTCACCACGCGGACGCCCGCCTCGCGGGCCGGCGCGGTCGCGCCCTCCCAGTCGATCACCATGCGGGCGAGGAACCCGTCGCCCGACCCGGCGCTCTCGTCCACGGCCACGTCGCCGGTGTTGCCGTAGTAGCTCACGCTGGACGCGTTGAGCAGCAACGGCACCCCCTCCGCGGCCATCGCCTTGGACAGCACGTGCGTGGCGTGGATCCGGCTGTCCCGCACGGTCCGCTTGTCCTTGGCGTTCCACCGCCCCCGGATGGCCGACCCGCACAGGTTGACCACCGCGTCGACCCCGGTCAGCGCGTCGGCCGCGACGACGTCGCCGGGCGGGTCCCACTCTCGTTCGTCGTCGGCCTCGGCCGGACGGCGGACGAGTCTGCGCACCTCGTGCCCCGCGTCCCTGAGGTCGGCCACCACCGCGTTCCCGATCAGTCCGGAAGAACCTGCGACCAGTACCAGCATGCCGCTCAACGCTAGCGACGGGCGTGGTGCGCGGGAACGGGTGCGATTACCGCGTCCGGGATGATCCCGTCACGGCACCGAACGGTGGTGCGGCCGGGGGAGCGACCGCACCACCGGACCGGCTCAGAAGCCCATGCGGCACCCGGACAGGACGATCTCCTGGCCCAGCAGCGTCACCACCCGGACCGCGTAGTGCGCGTACTGGCCGTTCGGTCCGACCACGGCCTGGTTGAGGTGCACGGTGGCCACGCCCGGGATCCCGATCGTTCGCGGCGTGGTCCCGATCTGCTGCCCGTTGAGCGTCCCGACGCGCGACGAGCCCGCCAGGCCGGACCCGTCCGCGGTGCAGTTCACCTCGATGTCGGACACGGTGACCGCGCCGCCGAGCAGGGACGCCGACGAGACCTCCGCACCCGCGTCGGTCCGGCCGTCACGCACGTCCAGGGCGCAGTCGGCGTGCAGCGCCTTGACCGAGCCCAGTCCGAGGATGTTCACCGTCTGCGTGGTCAGGTCGGACGACGGTGGACAGGTCGCGTGTGGACGCTTCGAGACCGACAGCAGTCCGCTGGAACTCAGGCTCCACGCTTCGGCACGCACGTACGACACGACCTTCACCGTCGCGGTCGCCGCGCCACCGTCGTCGTCCGTCACGGTCACCAGCACGTTGTGCGCGCCCACCGTGCTGTAGGAGCGGGTGGCCGTGCACGTGCCCGACGCGACCGTCCCCGGCACCGGCCCGGAGCCGTCGGCGAAGTCCACGGTGCACGTGTGCGTGTCGTGCGCGGCCACGTCGCTGTACGGCGCGGTCACGGTCACGGGCGCACCTCGCGGCACGAGCGTGCCGTCCGCCGGCGCCGAGATGCCCACCTGCGGAGCCACGTTGGTCAGGCTCAACGTCGTGGTCGCGACGACCGCCGGGTGCAGGGAGTCGTTCGCGCTCAACGACAACGTCCACACGCCGTCGTCGTCACAGGTGACCGTCGTGTTCAGGGCGTTCGGCGCGGAGAACACGCACGTCGCGCCGGAGTCCACACCGGACAGTGGGGTCGCCGTCCACGACGTCGACAGCGACGGCCCGTCCGGATCGGTCACGGTGCCGGCCAGCGAGACCGCACCGCCTTCCTGCCCGGCGTAAGGGCCACCGGGCACCACGGTCGGCGGGTCGTTCACGACCACGGTCGTGCAGTCGGCCACGGACCCGGCGCCGCCGCCGTCCGTGCCGCGTGCGGTCACGCACAGCTCATGCGTGCCGGACTCCAGGAACCCGGTGTCGACGGAGTAGGAGACCTGCGCGGGCCCGGTGCTCGGCAACCCGGCGGTGACGTTCGTGACCGGCGACGGTGCGCCGCCGTCCACGCTCAGGGTCAGCTCGGTGAGCTTGGACGCGATCACGCCCGGCACCACGCCGGGCAGGTTCGCCGGATCGGGCACGGGCGTGCAGGTGCCGCCGGTCAGGTCGGCGATGGCCTGGAGCGAGGCGTTGTAGTCGCCGCCGTTGCAAGCCGATCCGGGGCCGACCGCGAACGTCAGGTAGTCGACGTTCGCGGGCACGGCACCCGCCAGGCCGGTCACGTCGCCGGACGCGAACCCGTCGGACAGGAACAGCACGAGCTTGTGTGCCTCTGTCTGCGCGGCCGTGACGGTCCCGGCCGCCTGGACGGCGGGCACGAAACTGGTGCCCGAGCCGAAGCTGCGGCCGGTGAACTGGGTGACGCCGCCGGTCACCGCCGAGCCGACGGCCTCCTGGACGTCGCGCACGCCGTTGCCGTTGTCGTCGGCGCCCGGCGTGGTCAGGAGTTGGTCACCGGGCGCGGGGCTCACGTCGACCGTCGCGGCGGCCGAGCCGAACACGACCGCGCCGACGGCGCCGACCACGCTGTCGGTGGCCGCCGCGACGGTGTTCAGGTTGGCCACCGCGCTCTTCTCGCAGGAGAGGATCGTCCCGCCCGCGCACCCGTTCTGGGTGCTGCCGGACACGTCGACCACGTAGGTCAGCGCCGTGTCCTTGACCGCCACCCCGGTGCCGACCGCGGCCGTGCCGGTGACCGTGACCGGTCCGCGCGGGACGACCGTGCCCGCCGCCGGGCCCGTCACGTCCACCGAGATGCTGGTGCCGCCGGGCAGGTTGCCGTCGACCGCGAACGCCGGCGTGCCGCCGGCGAGCACCGCCGCCGCCGTCGCCAATCCGAGAAGCCTGGGTCTCAACGCCCTCACGTCCTTCCGCGTCGTGTACTCACGGGAAGGAATCGAGTGCGAACGGGTGTGGTTACTGGTCTGTTCGGGTGAGTGGCGTTAGGTGATAGGGGTCAGTCTTTCGATATCGGGGCGACTGGGCCGAACGGGACTTCCGATACGACCCAGAGTGGGTCACGCGAGGAGCGACGACCGACCGGTCGGTCCCAGGGGCGGGCCGACGGCCCGCGCCGCGCCGGGTGTGCGCCCCCGACCCCAGCCGATCTGCGCGCGGTAGCCGCCCAGCAGGCCGCCGAGGTCGTCGACGGTCGGCGGCACGGGCAACGGTGCGGTCGTGGGCGCCACGAACAGCGCGTCGACCGGGCAGTTGGCCTCGCACTGGAAACACGTCTGGCAGTCGTCCTGCCGCGCGATCACCGGAATGCCGTCGGCGCCGAGGTCGAACACGTTGGTAGGGCACACTTTCACGCACTTGTCGCACGCGATGCACCGCTGGGCCGACACGAGTTCGATCACGACCCCACCGCCGTCCACACCTCGTCCAGGCCGCCGGTCACGATCCGGTGATGCTGGGCCGGGTCCTGCGCCGGGAAGTCCAGCCGCTTGGCCATGCCCCTGGTCTCCGTGCGGGCCAGCGCCGACCGGTACATCCACCGGGCGTGCGCGACCATGGCGGCGGCCTGGCGTGACCGGACCACGTCGCCGTGCAGCGTGCGCCGCGCGTCGACCCACACGTCGTCCAGTTCCTTCACCGCGTGGGACAGCACGTCGCCGTGCCGCAGGTAGTTCTTGTCGTACGGCATGACCTGGTCCTGGACGGCCCGCACGACCTCGCGGTGCCCGTCGACCGGCTTCCCGGTCGGCCGCAACCCGGCGCCGCCGACCGGCCGCGCGGTGCGCCTGGCTGACCACGAACCCAGCGAACGCGCGTAAGCCGCGGCCGCCCGGCCGGCCCACGTGCCCGACGACATCGCCCACGCCGCGTTGTGGCTGCCGCCGCCGGTGAAGCCGCCGCAGATCTCCTCGCGCGTCGCCGCGTCCCCCGCCGCGTACAGGCCGGGCACGGTGGTCGCGCACCCGTCGTCCACGACGCGGATGCCGCCGGTGCCGCGCACCGTGCCCTCCAGCAGGAGCGTCACCGCGAACCGGTCGGTGAAGGGGTCGATGCCCTGGCGGTCGAAGGGCAGGAAGAAGTTGGGCTGGGCCAGGCGCATCGCCCGCTGCGCCGCGTCGTCGGCCAGGTCGAGCCGGCAGTACACCTTCTCGCCGGTCAGCAACGTCCGTGCGATCACCGACCGGCCACGCTGACTGCCCGCGCCTTCCAGCACGCCGCCGTCCTCGCGGTAGAACGTGGCGTAGGAGTAGAACGCGGTCTTGGTCACCGACGTGCCCTCGGGCGCGATGCCGTACGCGTTGGAGAACTCCATGCCCGACAGCTCGGCACCGGCCTCGGCGGCGAACAACGCGCCGTCGCCCGTGTTCACGTCGCAGCCCAACGCCTTGCTGAGGAAGGCGCACCCGCCGGTGGCGAGCACGACCGCGCCCGCCCGTACCGCGTAGTCCTCGTGCTCCTGCCTGCGGTACCCGGCGGCCCCCGCCACGGCGCCGTCGTCGTCCACGAGCAGCTCGGTCACCGGGCTGTGGTCCAGGATGCGCACCCCGGCCCGGCGGACCAGCACGCGCATCCGCCGCATGTACTCGGGTCCCTGCAACCCGGTGCGCAGTTGTGCGCCGTCCGGACCGACCGGGAACGGGTAGCGCCCGGTCGCGGCCAGGTCGGCGACGTTGGCGTAGGTCTGGTCGAGCACCCGGCCCATCCACCGCCGGTCCGCCAGGTAGCCGCCGAGCGCCTCACGGCTCGCCATCGCGGCTTCGCGCGCGGCCGGGTCCGGCGGCACGTACCAGACGCCCGTGCCGACCGAGGCCGTGGCGCCGCTCGTCCCGCAGTACCCCTTGTCCGCCAGCACGACGTCCGCACCGGCCCGCGCGGCGTCCAGTGCCGCCCAGGTCGCCGCCGGACCGCCGCCGACGACCAGGACGTCCGCCGTGATCACCGGTTCCCCTTCCACGACGTGAAGCGGCGCTCCAGCGACACGAGGAGCAGGTTGAACAGCAGGCCGATCACGGAGATCGTCACGATGCCCGCGTACATCTGCGGCACGGCGAAGTTGAACTGCGCGGAGTTCACCAGGAAGCCCAGACCCGCCTTGGCGCCGACCATCTCGGCGGCCACCAGCACCAGGATCGACACCGCGCCCGCCAGCCGGATGCCGGTGAACACGGTCGGCACGGACGCGGGCAGGATCACCTTCTGGAACAGCCGGTGCGGCGGCAGGTTCAGCGACCGGGCCAGCCGCAGCAGCGTCGGGTCCACGTCGCGCACCGCGCTGATCGTGTTGAGCAGCACCGGCCACGCGCAGGCGTAGAACACGATCGCGATCTTGGACGTCTCGCCGATGCCCAGCAGCAGCACGAAGACCGGCAGCAGGGCGAGCGCGGCGGTGTTGCGGAACAGCTCCAGCAGCGGGGTCAGCAGGTCGGCCAGCGGCCGGTACCAGCCGATCAGCAGGCCCAGCGGCACGGCCGTGCCGACCGCCAGCCCGAACCCGGACAGCGAGCGGACCAGGCTGGCCTCGGTGTTGCTGGCCAACTGGCCGTTGAGCAGCAGCTCCCACCAGGCCACCGCGACCTCGGAGAACGGCGGCAGGAACGTGGCGTCGACCAGACCGAGCCGGGGCGCCACCTCCCACACCACGAGCAGCACGACCACGGCGACGGTCTTGCGGACGACCTTCGCCAGCAGGCCGGGCAACGCGTGGAAAGCGCTGCGATCGACGGGTCGGGGCGGGACCGCCGCCGGTGCTTCCGGCTTCTCCAGGACCACGGTGCTCATGCCGTCTTCTCCCACTCCTGTGCGCGCGCCACCTCGTCGTGCAGCAGCGTCCAGATCTCGTGTCGGTGCCGGGCGAACTCCGTGCTGGACCGCAGGTCGACGGTGTCCGTGCGCGAACCGAGGTCGATCGGCACGACCTGCTTGATCCGGCCGGGCCGCGACGTGAGGACGGCGACCCGCTGCCCCAGGTACACCGCCTCCTCGATGCCGTGGGTGATGAACACGATCGTCTTGCCGGTGCGCTCCCAGATGCGCAGCAGCTCGTCCTGGAGCGATTCGCGGGTCTGCGCGTCCAGCGCGGCGAACGGCTCGTCCATCAGCAGCACGCCCGGGTCGTAGGCCAGGCTGCGGGCGATGGCCACGCGCTGGCGCATGCCGCCGGACAGCTCGTGCGGGTGCCGGTGCTCGAACCCGCCCAGGCCCACCAGGTCGAGGAACTCGCGGGCGCGCTCGGCGCGTTCACGGCGCGGCACGCCCACGGCCTCCAGCCCGAACTCCACGTTGCCCTGGGCGGTCCGCCACGGCAGCAGCGCGTACTGCTGGAACACCGTGCCCCGGTCCAGGCCCGGACCGGTGACCGGCTCGCCGTCGACCAGGATGCGCCCGGACGTGGGCGTGGTCAGGCCGCCGAGCAGGTCGAGCAGCGTGGACTTGCCGCACCCGCTGGGCCCGACGATGACGACGAACTCGCCCGCCGCCACGTCCAGGTCGATGCCCGCGAGCGCGGTCAGCTCGGAGCGGACGCCCTTGTCCCGGACCGGGAACGTCTTGGTGATCCCGTCCAGGGTGATGCGGGCGGTCACGACTTGGCCCCGTTGAAGTCGTTGGTGAAGATCTCGGCCGTCTTGACCGAGTCCTTCTTCACCTCGTCGCGACCGGACAGCCAGTCCAGCCAGATCGAGAAGTCCTTCTCGTCGAGCCGGCCGCCCGTGCCCGCCACGCCGAACGACTTCCAGAGCTGGAGCGTGGCCGTGTCCTCGTTGCGCCCGCGTTTCTTGACGATCTCGGTGAACCGGGCGACCACCTGGTCGCGCGGCGTGGCCCGGGTCCAGTCGAGCGCCTTGCCGACACCGGTCACGAACGTGCGGACGGTGTTCGGGTTCTGCTGGATGAACTTCTTGGTCAGCACGTACGAGCCCGCCGTGAACGCGCCCTGGAGCTCGAAGTCGGTGAACAACGGCCGGATGCCGCCCGCCGCCAACGCCTTGTCCCGGAACACGCCGCCGAGCACGCCGACGTCGATCTGCTTCTGCCGCAACGACTGCTCGGTGTTGACCGGCGGCACGACCAGCGCCTCGACGCCCTTGATCTCCTCCCGGCTCAGGCCCGCGCGCTGGAGGTAGATGCCGAGCATGGCCTCGGAGTGCGCGCCGAGGGTGTTCATGCCGACCTTCTTGCCGATCAGGTCGCGCGGCGAGCGGATGGGGGAGTCCTCCGCGACGAAGAACCCGCTGTAGGCGTCCTTGTCGACGCCGTAGTAGCCGATCACGGCCTGGATCGGGGCACCCGCCGCGGCGAGCTTGACGACCGCGCCGTTGAACGCGCCGCCGAACTCGATCTGGCCGGTGGCGGCGGACTGGATGTCCTGCGGGCCGCTGATCGTGTTGCCGACCCACTCCAGCTTGATATCGCCCAGGTAGCCCAGGTCGGCGGCGAGTTCGGCGGGGGTCACCTGGCCGACGGAACCCTGGTAGCGCAGCGTCTTCGTCTCCTCGCCGCCACCGCCGGCCGCCGTGCCGCAGCCGACGGCCGCCGTGGCGAGGCCGAGCAGGCTCAGCGCGAGGAAGTCCCTACGGGTGGAGGTCATGGCAGTTGTTCCTGTCGTGGTGGGGATGGTCAGACGGAGAGCGCGGAGTAGCGACTGCGCGGCCGGGCCAGGCCGTAGTGCTCGCGCAGGGTCGTGCCGGTGTACTCGGTGCGGAACAGGCCACGTCGGCGCAGGATCGGGACCACGTGGTCCACGAATTCCTCCAGGCCGGAGGGCAGCAACGGGGCCATGATGTTGAACCCGTCCGCCGCGCCGCCGCGGAACCAGGTCTCGATGTGGTCGGCGATCGCCTCGGGCGTGCCGGTGACGACCTGGTGGCCGCGTCCGCCGCCGAGCCGGCGCAGCAGTTGGCGCAGCGTGAGGCCGTCGCGCTCGGACAGGTCGCGGACCAGCTCGAACCGGCTCTTGGCGCCGTTGATCCGGGTGACCGGCGGGAACGGTGGCAGGCGCTCGTCGAGCGGGTGGTCGGTGAGGTCGAAGCCGATCAGCTCGGACAGCTGGTGCACGGCGCGGGTCGGCACGATCAGGTCGTCGAGTTCGTCGTTGAGCCTGGCCGCCTCCTCCTCGGTGGAGCCGAGGACGGGCACGATGCCGGGCAGCACGACCAGCTGGTCGGGGGTGCGGCCGTGGGCGGCGAGGCGGCCCTTGAGGTCCGCGTAGAACGCGACGCCCTCCTCGAACGTCTGCTGCGCGGTGAAGACGGCCTCGGCGTGCGCGGCGGCGAACGCCTTGCCGTCCTCCGACGACCCGGCCTGCACCAGCAGCGGGTGGCCCTGCGGGCCGCGGGTGGCGTTGAGCGGACCGCGCACCCGGAAGAAGTCGCCCCGGTGGTTGATCTCGTGCACCTTGTCCGGATCGGCGAACACGCCCGACGCCGGGTCCACGACGAGCGCCTCGTCCTCCCAGCTGTCCCACAGCGCGGTCACGACGTCCAGGAACTCGGCCGCCCGGCGGTAGCGCTCGCCGTGCTCGGCGTTGGCGTCCCGGTTGAAGTTCTGCGCGGCCCGGTCCCCGGCCGTGGTCACGATGTTCCACCCGGCGCGGCCACCGCTGATGTGGTCGAGCGAGGCGAACGAGCGGGCCAGGTTGAACGGCTCGCTGAACCCGGTGGACGCGGTGGCGATCAGCCCGATCCCGCTGGTCGCGCCGGCGAGCGCGGTCAGCAGCGTGAGCGGCTCGAACCCGGCGGCGATGCTGTGCCGGACGTCGCCGAAGAGCTGGACCCCGTCGGCGAGGAAGACCGAGTCGAACGTGCCGCGCTCGGCGATCACCGCGAGGTTCGCGTAGTGGCGGACGTCGTCGAGCCGGGACGGGTCCGTGCGCGGGTGCCGCCAGGCGGCCTCGTGGTGACCGACGCCCATGAGGAAGGCGTTGAGGTGCAACTGCCGTTCGGACATGACAACTCCAACATCGTCGACCGGGAACCGGGGAAACCTGTTCCCCGAGGCCAAGGATGTGGAGCCCGGTCCGGGCGGGTCAATTTTGCGACGCGCGAAAATAATTGCCCTTCCACCAGGTGGGAAGCCCTTTACAGGCAAGGAGACCGGTCCCCGCGCGGCCGGCTCCGGTACCCGGCGGCCCGTCGGACGGGTGCGGCGGTGTCACTCCATAGTGGACTGATCGCCGGTGGGTACGCTGGGTCCGGAGAAGATCACCTAACGGAGGTGTGGCGTGCGGGTGGCGGTACTGGTCGGGGTGTCGGTGGTGCTGGCGGCGTGTACCGGCGGGCCGGTGGACGAGCCCGTCGTCACGTCGACCTCGGCCGAACAGGTGTACGTGTCGGTGGGGGACTCGTACGCCACCGGCTACCGGCCCGCCGACGTGGGCAACCCGGCGGGGTCGTCCGCCGACGGGTTCGCGTACCTCGTCGGCCGGCGTGCGGGGTTCCGGCTGGTCAACGTGGCGTGCAGCGGGGCGACGTCCGCGCAGGTCCGTCAGGACACGGGGTGCGCGGTCGCGAACCGGGCGGTCGACGCGCCGGAGCCCGCGGCGACGCAGCTCGACGCGGCGGTGCGGGAGTTGCGCGCGAACCGGGGGCGGGTGGGGTTGGTGACCGTGGTGATCGGGGGCAACGACCTGTCCGCGTGCGTCGCCGGACCCGATGTCCTGGGGTGCGTCGCGCGAGGCATCGAGGACGTCCGGACCAACCTGGCCGCGATCCTGACCGCGCTGCGCGAGGCCGCCGGCGATGCCCCGATCGTGGGGCTGACCTACCCGGACGTGTTCCTCGGGGCGTGGGTGTCGGCACGCCTGCCCGACGGGCAGGCGCTCGCGCGGACGTCCGTGCCGCTGTTCCGCGACGTGCTGAACCCGGCCCTGTCCGCCGAGTACGGGAAGATCGGCGCGAAGTTCGTCGACGTCACGGCCGTGACCGGCGGCTACGACCCGCTCGACGGCGCCTCGGTGGACACCGCGTACGGCCCGGTGCCCGACCCGGTCGCGAAGGTGTGCACGCTGACGTACTTCTGCGCGCACGAGGACGTGCACCCCACCCCCGCCGGGCACGAGACGATCGCGTCGGCGGTGTTGGCCGCCATCGGTCGCTGAGCCGTCCCTATAGGACTCTTCCGGCGATCGTGCCGGGTGGAATGCCGTGCTGTCAGCACATCGTGTGGACATGTGAACCGGAAACCTCCGTCGGGTGCGAACCTCGGGTGACCGATGGATCGCATTCCGTGGAGGTTGGTCGTGAAGGCAGCATTGCGGCTCGTGGTTCCCGTGATCGCGGCGTTGGCGCTGGGAGGTCTGGCACCGGCGGCGGCGTCGGCCGATCCGCTCCTGGACGTCGACCTGGATCTGGACCTGAGCCTGTTGGGCGGCGGACGCACGCACGAAGCGAACCTGTCAGGCCCGAACGAAGTACCCGGACCGGGTGACCCGGACGGCGTCGGCTACGCCAAGGTGGTCGTCCACCGTGACCAGGTCTGTGTGGCGCTGCTGGTCCGCCGGGTCGACGCGCCGACCGCCGCGCACATCCACCGCGGCCGGATCGGCCAGGCGGGACCGGTCGAGGTCACCCTCCCGGCCCCGACGTCCGGCTCGGTCTCCGGGTGTGTCGACGTGGACCGCGACCTGGCCCAGGAACTCCGTCGCAACCCCGGTCGGTTCTACGTGAACGTGCACAACGCCGCGTACCCCAACGGCGCGGTGCGCGGCCAGCTCCGGAGCTGAGGCCGACGTCCGGGGCAGGCCCTCGCGGGTCTGCCCCGGACCGAATCCGCTTGTCCGGGGCCGGTCGCCCTGTGCACGATCATGGAATGGATTCCCGGTCGCTGCACACGGCGGCGCGTCGCCACCTGGCAGCGTGCCACGACGACGTGGTGCGCCACGGCGAGTCGATGGGCGTGCGCTCTCCCCACGGCCGGTACCGCGTCGAGCACGAGCGGGCGTTCCCGCTGGACGTGCTGGCAGCCGAGATCCCGCACGAGGTCGAGAGGCTCGACCCGGACGACCTCCCCGAACCCCGCGCCCTCGCCGCCGCGTTGACCGCCGCCGCTTTCCGGGCGCCCACCCACGGGACCGATCGCGTCGCGGTGGCGGCGGAGGAGGCGGAACGCCTCCTGTTCCGGGAGGCGGTCCGGGACTGGTCGACGTCGGACGAGCCGGTGGCGCCGCTGCCTTACCGGCGCGTGTTGAGCGTCGAGGAGTTCTCGCTCTGGACCGACCGGTTGGTGTCGCGGTGGGGGCTGCGGGACCAGGTCTGGTATCCGATCGTCGACGACCCGCCGGCGGACGTGCTGGTGTTGCGCGTCGAGGCGATGTGGGACGGTCCGGGCGAAGAGTTGGTGCTCCGGGCTTTGCGCGGCCTGGGCTCGGGTCGGGTCGTCGAGTTGGACGAGGGCAACCGTTCGGACGGCCGGGTGATCGACCTCGACCTGTTCGTGCCGTGGTACGAGGGCGTGGAGAAGGTCTGGTGCGACGAGACCCTCGACTGGATCTGCTTCGCCTCCCACGAGTCGACGGTCGCCTTCGGCGGCACGCTCGCCGACGCGCTGATCGCCTCCTGGCCCGACATCGACCGGTGGCGCTGCACCGGTTGGAACCGGTGACCCGGAACCTGCGACTCAGCACCTGCGACTCAGCGGCGGCCGACGACCAGGTCCGCCGCGAGTCCGACGCCGCCCGCCGCGTGGACGGCGTCCCGCATCCGGTCCACGCGGTGGCGGATCAAGGGGTCCGCGGCGACCCGGTCCACCACCGCGCGCAGGTCGGCCGGGTCCGCCAAGCGTTCACCCAGGCCCAAAGCGCGGATGTGGTCGGCGTTCGCCTCCTGCTCGGGGGGGCAGCGGGTGCACGATCAGCGGCACGCCGTGGTACAGGGCCTCCATGGTCGAGTTCATCCCGCCGTGGGTGACGAACGCCCGTGCGTGCCGCAGGACCGCCGGCTGGGGGAACCAGTCACGGACGTCCACAGTGGACGGAACCGGGTCGGTCGTCCGGGCGTGCAGGGCGACCTGCCATGCGCCGTCGGCGAAGTCCGTGACACACGCCCGGTACAGGGCCGCGTCGGTCATCATCGAGCCCAGCGACACGTAGAGCAGCGGCAGGTCCGGGTGGCGCGGGGTCCAGGGCTCGTCGACCCGGTCGCCCAGGAGCGGGCCGACGAAGTGGAACGTGTCGTCGAACGTCTCCCCGGCGGGCTGGAACTCCCGCGGCACCAGGACGAGGTTGACGGCCTCGGGGGAGTCCAGCGTGTCCGCCGGGGTGAGGTCGACGCCCTGTCCGGCGGCGAACGCGGCACAGTCGTCGGCCAGGTGTGCCACCAGGTCGGGCGACATCAGGCTGAACGACGCGTTCGACGCGAAGTGCGGCACGCACCGGACCGCCGGGACGTCGAGCTGCCGCGCCACGATCCGGGCGGGCCAGTTGGTGGCGTCGTGGCAGATCACGTCGGGCCGGTCGCGCCGGCAGTGGTCGAGCAGGATCGGGTGGGTCGCGCGCATCGCCGCGAAGTAGTGGCGGAACCACCGGGGCACGACGTCCGCGCCCGCGGGGTCGAACGGGCCCGGAGCGGGCAGGGGGACCGGGGTGGCACCGGCGGCGGCCACCGCGTCCACGTGGCTCGTCGCGTAGTCGACGTGGTGACCACGCCGCACCAGTTCCGCCACCAGGGCCAGGGTGGGCGTGACGTGTCCGTGGCCGGTCAGCGTGACGAAAAGGATCTTCATCCGGCCCACCCTGGTCACTTCGGAGGGCGGTGCGCAACGGGATTAGCGGACGCCTGCCCGCGTGCGGAGGTCGACCGTGGCGGCGAGCAGTTCGGCTTCGTCGGACAGGACCACGTTGCCCGTGTAGGTGACGCCCTCGGGCACCGCGCCGGACGGTTCCTTGTGCCAGAAGTTGTCGCGGTAGACCACCTCGCGCAGCGGCGGGCTGGGGGTCAGGGTCGCGCTGTTGTCGGCGCGGAAGACGACGTTGTCCGCCACGGTCACCCACGCGGCGCCGTAGTCGGTGTACAGCGCGAAGTTGTACGGGGTGCGGGTGTTCTCGATGACGTTGCCCTGGATCACGGCACCGTCGTCGTGCGAGTCGCCCTGCGGTCCGGACAGGTAGATGCCGCCGCCGTCGGCCAGGACGCCCATGCTGTCGGCGACGTGGTTGCGCAGGACCCGCGTGCCCCGGCCGGGGCCGACGACGATCCCGCAGTGCGGCACGTCGGTGATCTCGTTGTGCGCGATCGTGCAGTCGGTGGTGTCCAGCAGCGCCACGCCCGGCGAACCGGAGTGGTCCAGGCCGGTCCCGCGCACGACGTTGTCCGTCACCACCGCGTCGCGGGTGCCGGTCAGGGCGACGGCCGACGCGGCGAGCGCGTCGAAGCGGCACCGGCGGACCTCGAGGCCGGTGCCGCCGGTCGCGCCCAGGGCCGTGGCGCCCAGGCGGGTGAAGCGGCAGTCCTCGAACACGACCCCGGTGCCGTCCTCGACGAGTACGGCGGCGGGGATCTGCCGCGACCGGCCGGGGACGGTCAGCCACGCCTCGTCCTCGGCCAGGACGACGGTCTCGATCGGGCCGTCGACGTAGTGCCCGTTGCCGTGGTAGTGCAGGAAACCGTTGTCGCCGACGGGATACAGCCACGTGCTGTCGGCGAAGGTCACGCCGTGGAACGAGAGGTCGCGTGCGCCGACGGCGTGCACGAGCGTCTCCAGGGCCGCGGCGACCACGTGCGGAGTTTCGCCGGGCAGTGGGAAGTAGTGCAGCACGTGGTGGCCGGGGCGTGACCGGTCCAGCGCGAACGTGTCGGGGGTGAGGAACGACGGGTCGTTCTCGACGCCGGTCGGCAGACCGGGGCCGGACAGCGTGTTGCCGTACCAGGTGGCGTTGTACAGCTCTTTCGCGCGGTCGAACGCGGGCCGCGCCATGGTGATCCGGGTGGTGTCGCCGTCGCGCACGACCTCGGCCACGGGGCAGCGGGCTTCGGTCCACGGGTAGACGCCCCGGAAGACGAACTCGACGCCCGGCCGCCAGTCGAGTACGGCGTCCGTGACGTAACCCGTGTCGTTCGCGCTCGCGGTGCCGGGGATGCCGGGGATCGCGGCCCGCTCGACCCGGCGTCCGTCCGCGGCGAGGTGGCGGGTGTCGAGTCCGCCGACATCGGCCGACCACACGCCGTCGCGCTCGCGCCATGCGTCGACCACCCGTCCGCCGCTGAGCACCGCGTCCCGCCCCTCGATGCGGATCGGTCCGGAGTTCTCGCCGAACACCAGGGGTTCGGCGAGGAAGTGCGTTCCGGGGACGAGGTGCACGACTACCTGCCCGGTGATCGTTCCGGCGGCCTCGACCGCCCGGTGGAGCGTGGCGAACGGCCGGCCGGCGTCGCCCGGGTTCGCGTCGTCCCCGGTCGGGGACACGTGGAAGTCGGTCACGGAGACTCCTGGGAGGTATACGACATAAACCAGTTTATACTATAAACACGGAGGTGTGCGGTGGCGCAAGAAGATCTGGCGGTCGACCTGCTGTGGGGCGACGGCGGCGGCCCGGGGCTGAACGTGGGCCGGATCGTGCGGGCGGCCGTCGAGGTGGCCGACGAGTCGGGTCTGGACGGGCTGTCGATGCGCAAGGTCGCCGAACGCCTGGGCTACACGGCCATGTCCCTGTACCGGCACGTGCCCGGTCGTGACCACCTGGTCGACCTCATGCGCGACGCCGTGCTCGCCGAGTCCGCCGGACCGCTGCCCGAGGGCGACTGGCGGGCCGGGCTGACCGCGTGCGCCCGGCGGATGTGGGAGGTGCACCGCCGGCATCCGTGGCTGGCCCAGGTGCGCGGCCCGCGGCGACTGCCCGGCCCGAACGGGATCGTGGCCTACGAGCGGATGCTCGCGGTCCTCGCCGGCACCGCGCTCGCGCCCGCCGAGGTCGTCGCGGCCGCGGGGCTGGTCGGCCGGTTCGTCGAGGCGGAGGCGTTGGTGCTGCTGGAGACCGTCGAGGCCGAGCGGGCGAGCGGGGTCGACCACGAGCGGTGGTGGGGTGCGCGCCACTCCCTGTACGCCCACCTCGACCGCTATCCGACGCTGTCCGCGCTCTGGCGCGACGGCGGCTTCGACGACCCGTTGGACACCTTCGGGTTCGGGTTGGCGCGCGTGCTCGACGGCATCGAACTGCTGATCAAGCAGCGTGATGAAAAGCGTGATGAAACATGCCGGACGTGTGGTGGTCCGGTCGAACAGCCGGCCTCGGGACGGCCGCGTGCCTACTGCTCGCGGGCCTGCCAACAGCGCGCCTACCGGCGCCGCAGGTCCGGCTGACCGCGCCGACGACCCGCCCCTGCCTCTCGGCCGTCCCGCCCTGGCCCTGCCCAGCCGCTCCTCCGCGTGCCCGAGCCCGGCCCGCACCTTCCCCGTGGGCCTTCGGATGTGCCGTGCCCACCGGACAATCGGGAATCCCCACCCGCTCCCGCCGCCGTCGAGCGGATCTTGGTGCCGGCCGGCAGGCTCGGGTCCGGCTGGTGGGAATGGTCGACAGGCGCTCGACGACCGCGCTTCGATGGGCCGACGGGTGATCCGCACGGGGGAGAGGGGTCGGGATGGGCACGGGGGTGAACCGGCGGTCGTTCCTGGCCGTCGCGGGTCTGCTGGGGCTCGCGGCGTGCGGCACGAACACCGGGCGCGGCGGATCGGCGGACGGGACGTTGCGCCACTGGTATCACGCGTACGGGGAAGACGGTGTGCAGGACGCCGTGCGCCGCTACGCCGCCGCGTACCCGGACGCCAAGGTCGAGGTGCAGTGGAACCCCGGCGACTACGACTCCAAACTCCTGACCGCGCTCCAGAACGGCGCGGTGCCGGACGTGTTCGAGGCGCAGGTCAAGGTCGACTGGGTGCGGCAGAAGCAGGTCGTCGAGCTGGACGACCTGCTCGGCGACACCCGCGACGACTTCGTGCGCACGCTGCTGGAAGCCCAGACCGTCGACGGCAGGCTCTACGGCATCCCGCAGGCCATCGACACCCAGGTGCTCTACTACCGGCCGAGCCTGCTGGCGAAGGCCGGCGTCGCGCCGCCCCGGTCGCTCGACGAACTGGTCGACGCCGCCGCCCGCCTGAACACCGGCGGTGTGCGGGGCCTGTTCGCGGGCAACGACGGCGGCGTGGCCGTGCTGACCGGCCCGCTGCTCTGGTCGGCCGGACTGGACTTCCTGTCGGCGGACGGGAACGGTCCCGGGTTCGACGACCCGCGTGCCGCCACGGCATTCGGGAAGCTGCGCGCCCTGCACGAGGGCGGCGGTCTGCTGCTCGGTGCGCCCACCGACTGGGCCGACCCCGGCGCGTTCGTCGACGGCCTGGTCGCCATGCAGTGGACGGGCCTGTGGAACCTGCCCAAGATCACCGCCGCGCACGGCTCGGACGTCGGCGTGCTGCCGTTCCCCCGGTTGGACGCCGCGGGGGCGGAGTCCGTGCCGGTGGGCGCGTTCAGCGCGATGGTGAACTCCCGCAGTGCCGACGTGGAAGCGGCCAAGGCGTACGTGAAATGGCTGTGGGTCGAGAAGACCGAGTACCAGACCGAGTTCGCGACCGCGTTCGGCGCCCACCTGCCCGCCCGCGCGAGCCTGGCGTCGAAGTCCTTGGATTCGGGTCCGGGCAAGGACATCGTCGGCTTCGTGACGTCGGGCGGTCGCATCGCGAGCCCGCCGCGCTGGCCGGCCGCGGCGAACACGGCCCTGTCGGACGCCGTGTCCCGCATCGCCCGGTCCGGGGCCGACGCGTCCGGCGAGCTGCGGGCGGCGGTGGAGACGGCGCGGCGCGAGATCGGGCGGCGGTGAACCGGCGGAGCACGCTCGCGTTCTGGCTGTTCGTCGGCCCGTTCGCGGTGGGGCTGCTGCTCTTCACCTACCTGCCCATCGGGTGGAGCGCGTACCTGAGCCTGTTCGACGCGCGCAACACCGTGACGCCGACGTCGTTCGTCGGTCTGGAGAACTACGCGGCCGTGCTGTCCGACCGCGCTTTCCTGGACAGCATCGGCACGTTCACGGTGTTCGCGGCGTTCGTGATCCCGTTGACCATGGCGCTCTCCCTGGGACTCGCACTCCTGGTGGACCGGGTGAAGGTGGCCCGTGCGTTCTTCCGCTCGGTGTTCTTCCTGCCCTTCGCGTGCTCGTACGTGGTCGCCGCGTTGGTGTGGAAGATGGCGCTGTTCTCCGGAGTGGACTCCGGCGTGGCGAACACCGTGCTCGGCTGGTTCGGCGTGGCGCCGGTGGCGTGGGTGGGTCAGGTGGACCCGCCGCTGTACTGGGTCGTGCTCGTGACCGTGCGGTTGTGGTTGCAACTGGGCTTCTTCATGATCCTGTTGCTCGCGGCGCTGCAACGCATTCCGAAGCACCTGTACGAGGCGGCGTGGACCGACGGCGCGTCCCCGTGGCAGACCTTCCGGCACGTGACCCTGCCGGGCCTGCGTGGTGCGCTCGTAGCGGTGTTCACGCTGAACCTGATCAACGCCTACCAGGCTTTCGACGAGTTCTACAACGTCCTCGGCGATTCGCGCGGCTATCCGCCGTTCGCCCGGCCGCCGTTGGTCTACCTGTACTACAACTCGCTGGGTTCGGGTGCCCAGGACCTGGGCCGGGGCAGTGCCGGCGCGGTGGTCCTGGCGGGCGTGATCGCGTTGGTGACGCTGCTGTCGGGTCGGGTCCTGCGGAGGCGCGGATGAGGGTCCTGCGGTGGGTGGCGTTGCTCGTCGCGTCCGTCCTGTTCCTGCTGCCCTTCGTGGTGCTGGTGCGTTCGGGGTTGGGCACGGGGTGGTCGACGGTGACGGCCTTGTTCACCGACACCGGACTGTCCTTCACGCGCAGCCTGCTGAATTCGACCGTGGTGGCCGTGCTCCAGACCGCGGGCCAACTGGTGCTGTGCTCCATGGCGGGCTACGGGTTGGCGCGGGTGCCGTACCGGCACGCGTCCTTCGTGTTCTACGCCGTGGTCGCGACGTTGATGGTGCCGACGGCGGTGACGTTCCTGCCCGCCTTCGTCGTGGTGTCGAGCCTGGGCTGGGTGTCGGACCTGCGCGGGCTGGTGGTGCCGGGCTTGTTCAGCGCCCTGAACGTCTTCCTGTTCCGGCAGTACTTCGTGGACTTCCCCGCCGCGCTCGAGGACGCCGGCCGATTGGACGGCTTGTCGCGGTGGGGCGTGTTCCGCCGGATCGTCGTGCCGAACTCGAAGGGGTACTTCGCGGCCGTCGCGGTGATCGACTTCATCGCGAGCTGGAACCAGTTCCTGTGGCCGTTGGTGATCGCGCAGGACTCGTCGACGTGGACGGTCCAGGTGGCGCTGAGCGGCCTGTTGACGTCCCAGAACCCCAAGGTCACCCTGCTGTTCGCCGCCGCCGCGGTGTCGATCATGCCCATCGTGCTGGTGTTCGTGCTGCTGCAACGCCACCTGGTGCGCGGCGCCACGGAGTCCGGCCTCAACGGCTGACGCGCGAGTCCTCCACTCCGACACCCCGAAATACGCACTCAGGCACCCTGAGATACGCACTCGGACACCCCGAAATACGCGTTCGCGCACCCTGGGCCACGCGTTCGGCCCGGTGGCCGGCCGGGTGGCACCCGACCGGCCCGGGGGTCAGCCGCCGGCCCGGTCCACGGCCGCGGCGACACCGTCGAGGATCAGGTCCAGGCCGAACGCGAAGTCGTGGTCGGCCGGGTCCACCGGAGGTCCGGGCGGTGGTTCGAAGACCGCGGCGGCGAACAGGCGTGCCGCGTCGGGGAAGCGGGCCGGGTCGACCAGCGCGGCGAGCGCCCGGCCGTAGTCCCGCTCCACCTCGGCCTGGCTCCGGCCGGTGCCGTGCCGGCCGGCCTCCAGTTGGCGGGTCAGCAGCAGGGCGTTGCGGACGTGACCGCTGACCAGCGTCATCACGCCCGCCTGGGTGCCCAGGTCGAGGCCGCTGTCGCGCAGCACGTGCAGGAGGGCGTCCATCCATCCGATGGCGTTCGGCCCGCGCGGCGGGCCGGAGATCGGCACGTCGGTGATCCACGGGTGCTCGGTGAACCGGGCCCGCATGGCGGTCGCCCAGTCCCGGACGCCCGCACGCCAGCCCGTGCGGCCCAGGTCCGGGGCGGGACCGGTGGCGTGGTCGACCATCAGCTCGAACAGCTCTTCCTTCGACCCGATGTGCCGGTACAGGGACATCTTCGTGAAGCCCAGCTCCTGCGCGACCTTCTGGAGCGTCGCGCCGTCGACGCCGTCCCGGTCGGCCAGCTCCACGGCGGCGCGCACGACCCGGTCGACGTCCAGCTCGGCCCGCCTCCCCAGCCGTTTCGGTGGCGGGACGCGCCACAGTCTGCCCAGGTCGGGCGGCAGTTCGGGGTGATCCATGACAGTGCCTTCCGCTAGATAGTGTCCATGGGATAGTATCCTCGGGACACTAACTCGAGTCGGGGGAACACGCTCATGACGGCATCAGTCGCCGCCATCCGGAACCGGGTCCAGGACCTGGATGCGGTACGCGGGCTCGCACTGCTGGGGATCTTCATCGTCAACATCACCTTCATGTCCTCGGGCTACCCGGGGAACCTGGTGACGGACCCGGAGTACTCGTCGGTCTTCGACAACTTCGTGCGCGGCCTGTCCTCGGTGTTCATCGACATGAAGTTCTACATGCTCTTCTCGTTCCTGTTCGGCTACAGCTTCACCCTCCAGTTGGAGGCGGCGAAGCGGGCCGGAGCGGCGTTCGGGCCCCGCATGCTGCGTCGGATCGGCGGACTGTTCGTCCTGGGTGCCCTGCACACCGCGTTCCTTTATGGCGGTGACGTCCTCACCACCTACGCCGTGGCCTGCCTGGTCCTGTTCTGGATGCGCAACGCGAGCGACCGCACGGCGCTGCGTGTGGCCGCGATCGTGTACGGCGTGGTCCTGCTGATCATGGTCGCCAGTGGCCTGTTCGTGGACAGCTCGACCTACCTGCCCGGCGAGGCCGAGGCGTTGGCCAACGGCGCGCACGCCACCCAGGCCATGCTCGGCGGCTGGGGCGACGTGATCGACCACAACCTCGGTGGCCTCGTGCTCCTGATCGCGCAGGCCGTCTCGTTCCAGGGGCCGGCCTCGCTGGCGCTGTTCCTGCTCGGCATGGTCGCCGGTCGGCGCCGCCTGCTCGCGAACGTCCGGGGCGACGAGCCGATCCTGCGCCGCCTCCAGTTGATCGGCTACCCGATCGGCATCGCCGGCGGCCTGGCCTTCGCGCTGGGCGGTGGGGCCGGTACGGGTCTGGCATCCGCCGCGAGCGTCGCGACCGCGCCGCTGCTGACCGCCGCGTACGTCGCGACCCTGCTCCGGATGATGCACAGCCCCCGCACGGAGTTCCTGCGCGACACCCTGGCCCCGGCCGGCCGGATCGCGCTGACCAACTACCTGGGCCAGTCCGTCGTCGGGCTCGTCCTGTTCACCGGCGTCGGCTTCGGCCTGGCCGGTTCGTTCTCCCCAGCGGCCACGATGGGGCTCGCGGTGCTCGTCTTCGCGGGTCAGGTGGCGGCGAGCGCCTGGTGGTTGCGCCACCACCAGTACGGCCCGGCGGAATGGGTCCTCCGCTGGGTCACGAACGCCCGCCGTCCCGCCTGGCGCAAGGCGGAAGCCCGCTGAGCCCTTCCCCCTGCCGGTGGCCGCGTGTCTCCCCACGCGGCCACCGGCCTCTGTCCACACCGGGATCCGCCCGACGGGAAGCATCCGGATGTGAGGACTCGGCGTTCGGCCCGGCCCCGACCGTCGCATGTCCACCGCGACCTTCCACCCGTACGCGAGAGTCGACGGCAGGGAGCGAGGCTCGCGGTTGTGTCCTAAAAGGACTTCATGACGACTCGTGTCCGTTTCGTCATGTTCCTGCGTGAGACTCCCGAATGAAGAAGGAGGGTGCCGTGGGCAGGGAACTGGGGCCGGTTTCGTCGGTCGTGCGTCGACGGTCGGAGGTGATCTTCGGCTGTGTCGCCGCCGTCGGTACGGTCGCGGGCACGCTTTACCTGTTGCTGGATCCGCCGGCGGGAGCCGGGTTCGGAGACCAGGTGAGGTTCGTGTCGGTCATGACTCTTTTCCTGTGGTTCATCCTGCTCGTCGGTCCACATCCCCGGATCGAGATCCGGGAACGCGGACTCGTCGTCGTGAACTGGCTCAGTCGGACCAGCATTCCGTGGACCGCGGTGGAGTCGGTCGAGGCCGACGGCGCGCTGGAGTTGAGGCTGCGCGACGGGCGGGTGCACCGGCCGATCATCGCGAGCCGGTCGTTGGCGACCGTGCTGTCGGGGGACCGGTTGCAGAACGAGATGAAGGCGGCGGTCGTGAACGCCGAGTCCGCCGTGCCGGACGGCGACAGCCGGGCCCGGACGCGGCCCGACCTGTGGTTGGGGCCGCTCGTGCTGGTGTACGGGACGTTCCTGCTGATCGGGTGGCTGGCCGCGCGCTGAAGGCCGCCCCCTGGGGTTGCCGGTGGTGTGCGCCGCGCGACCCTGCGTGACGGGGTGCGCTACCGTTCTCCCGCCCGCGTCGGCCGACGCGGTGGACATCCGGGGGGATGGTCGGCAATGCCTTATCTCGGTGGCACTTTCGGGCTGCTCATGCTCGGGCTGTGGTTGTTCTGCGTGGTCGACGTCATCACGACCGACGACGGTGACACGCGGCACCTGCCCAAGGTGGCGTGGTTGCTCATCGTGCTGTTCTTCCCGCTGGTCGGCTCGATCGCGTGGTTGGTCGCGGGACGACCGCCACGGGTCGGCGTGCGGTCGCGGGCCTACGAGCGGGAAGCGCGGTCGTTCCCGGAGTACGACCGGCCGGGGCGGTTCGCCGCCGCGGACCGGGAGTCCGACGAGGAGTTCCTGCGCCGCTGCCGCGAACGTGCCGAGGAGCAGCGGCGCAAGGCCCGCGAGTCCCGGGACGACAAGTAGTTCAGGACGCCCGGTCGCGTTTGGCGGCCACGACGACCACGGCCGTCACCACACAGCCGACCACGAACAGGACCGCGAGGACGATCGGTACCGTGCTGGACGACTGCTCGTCACGCGGCCCGAACCGGCGTTCCAGCTCGATCGCGGAGTAGGTGGACTCCCGGCCGTCCAGCCGCACCACCAGCTCGTCGAGTTCGCCGGTGTACTTCGTCCAGGCGACCTCCGCCGGGTCTTTCTCCCCGGCGGAGGTCACCGCGTTCTTGACCTCCACGGTGAGGGTGTCCACGGCGTTGGTGACGTCGTGGTGCACCCGGACGACCGTGTAGCCCTCGTTCTCCAACCTCGTGGCGAGGTCCGTCAGGTCGGTCACCATCGCGCACCCGGCGGCGGCCAGCAGAAGCAGCAGCAGGACCGGTAACCGTCTCATCGCATCCCCCTCGATTCCATACGGGGGAGATTAGCCGTGCGCGTGCGACGGTTGTCGGGAATCAGATCAGTTTCGCCGCCTCCGTCAACGTGTGCCGCAGGATCTGCTCGATCTCGTCGAACTCGGCCTGGCCGCAGATCAGCGGCGGCGCCACCTGCACGACCGGGTCGCCGCGGTCGTCCGGGCGGCAGTACAACCCGTTGTCGAACAACGCCTTGGGCAGGAAACCGCGGATCAGGTGCTCGCGCTCGTCGAAGTCCAACGTCTGCCGGGTGTTCTTGTCCTTCACCAGTTCGACGGCCCAGAAGTAGCCGTCGCCGCGCACGTCGCCCACGATCGGCAGGTCGAGCAGCTTGCGCAGGGTGTCGCCGAACGCGCCCTCGTTGTCGAGCACCCGCCGGTTGAGGCCCTCGGCCTCGAACAGGTCCAGGTTGGCCAGCGACACGGCCGCCGCCACCGGGTGGCCGCCGAACGTGTACCCGTGCGGGAACGCGACCTTGTCCCGCAGGAACGGCTCCACCACGCGGGCCGTGGTGATCATCGCGCCGATCGGGGCATAGCCGGAACTCATGCCCTTGGCGCACGTGATGATGTCCGGCTGGTAGCCGAACTTCTCGCACGCGAACGTGGTCCCGTGCCGGCCGAACGCGCAGATCACCTCGTCGGACACCAGCAGCACGTCGTACTTGTCGCAGATCTCCCGCACCCGCCGGAAGTACCCGGGCGGCGGGGTCAGGCAGCCGCCCGAGTTCTGCACCGGCTCCAGCACGACGGCCGCGACGGTGTCGGGACCCTCGAAGAGGATGGCCTCCTCGATCCGGTCCGCCGCCCAGCGGCCGAACGCCTCCAGGTCGTCGCCGTGCTCGCGTGCCCGGTAGAAGTTCGTGTTGGGCACCCGGAAACCGCCCGGTGTCAGCGGTTCGAACTGCTGCTTCATCGCGGGCAGGCCGGTGATCGCCAACGCGCCCTGCGGCGTGCCGTGGTAGGCGACGGCCCGGCTGATCACCTTGTGCTTGAGCGGGCGGCCGGTCAGCTTGAAGTACTGCTTGGCCACCTTCCACGCGCTTTCCACTGCCTCGCCGCCGCCGGTCGTGAAGAACACGCGGTCGAGGTCGCCGGGTGCGGCGGCGGCGAGGCGGTCGGCCAGCTCCATCTGCGGCGGTGTGGCGTAACCCCACGCCGGGAAGTACGCCAGTTCGGCTGCCTGCTCGGCCATCACCTCGGCGAGTTCGCGGCGACCGTGCCCGGCCTGCACGACGAACAGCCCGGACAGGCCGTCGAGGATCCGCCGCCCGCGCTCGTCGTACAGGTAGGCGCCCTCGGCGCGGGTGATCAGGGGCGTGCGCGGCGCGGACAGCCGGGTGAAGTGCGGCCACAGGTGTCCCCAGTCCGCCGCCGGGGCCTGCGTCGCCGTGGGTCCGGGTTCGGTGCGCGTCATGTGCCGTCCTTCAGTCGTTGCGGGGGAAGCCGAGGTCGACGCCGCGCGGCCCGCCGTCGTGCCAGCGGGACGTGACGACCTTGCCGCGGGTGAAGAAGTGCACGCCCTCGGCGCCGTGCGCGTGCGTGTCGCCGAACAGCGAGTCCTTCCAGCCGCCGAACGAGTAGTAGGACACCGGCACGGGGATCGGCACGTTGATGCCGACCATGCCGACCTCGATCTCGTTCTCGAACCGGCGGGCCGCGCCGCCGTCGCGGGTGAAGATCGCGGTGCCGTTGCCGTACCGGTTGGCGTTGACCAGCGCCACCGCGTCGGCGTAGGTGTCGACGCGGACCACGGACAGCACCGGGCCGAAGATCTCGTCGGTGTAGACGGACATGTCCGGCGTGACGTGGTCGAGCACGGTCGGGCCGACGAAGAAGCCGGAGCCGTCCGCGTCGGGCACGACGTCCCGGCCGTCCAGGACCACGGTCGCACCGGCGTCGGCACCGGCGGCGATGTAGCCCGCGACCTTGTCCCGGTGTTCGGCGGTCACGAGCGGTCCCATGTCGCAGCCGCGTCGGCCGTCGCCGGTGCGCAGCGCGCGGGCCCGGTCGGCGATCGCGGCCACCAGCGGGTCGGCGATCGGACCGACGGCCACCAGCGCGCTGATCGCCATGCACCGCTCGCCCGCCGACCCGAACCCGGCGTTGATCGCGGCGTCGGCGGCGAGGTCGAGGTCGGCGTCGGGCAGTACGACCATGTGGTTCTTCGCGCCGCCCAACGCCTGCACGCGCTTGCCCGCCGCGCTCGCGCGCTGGTGGACGTACTTGGCCACGGGCGTGGAGCCGACGAACGACACGGCCTTGATCGCCGGGTGGTCGAGCAGTCCGTCGACGGCGACCTTGTCGCCCTGCAACACGGTGAACACGCCGTCGGGCAGTCCGGCCTTCCGCCACAGCTCGGCCAGGAACAGCGCGGCCGACGGGTCCTTCTCGCTCGGCTTGAGCACCACGGTGTCGCCCGCCGCGATCGCGACCGGCACGAACCACAGCGGCACCATGACCGGGAAGTTGAACGGGCTGATCACCGCGACCGGCCCGAGTGGCTGGCGCAGCGAGTGCACGTCCACGCCCGTGGACGCGTTCTCGGTGTGCCCGCCCTTGAGCAGGTGCCCGATGCCGCATGCGAACTCGACGACCTCCAGGCCGCGCGCGATCTCGCCGCGCGCGTCGGACAGGACCTTGCCGTGCTCGGCGGTGATGATCTCCGCGAGCGCGTCGGCCGACTCGTCGAGCAACTGCCGGAACGCGAACAGCACGCGCGTGCGGCGGGCCAGGGCGGTGTCGCGCCAGCCGGGGAACGCGGCGCTCGCGGCGGCCACCGCCCGTTCGACCTCGTCGGGGCCGGCCAACGCGACCCGCCGCGCGAGCTTGCCCGTCGCCGGGTCGAAGACGTCCGAGGTGCGTCCGGAGTCGCCGGTCACCTCCGTGCCGTCGATCCAGTGGCCCACGATGCTGCTCATCCGCTTCCTTCCGGTCGAACCTGTGCGTCCCAGCCTCGCCCGTGCACGCACGCGCGACCAGTGACACTCTGCCGTCGATCCGGCGCGGACGCCGACGCTGTGTAAAGTCGCCTGGCGTGTACCCCACGGTCGCGGACGTGCTGGCCACACCCGCCGTGCAGGCGGGCGACCCCCGCGTGCGCGCGGGGGAGGAGCACCTGGACCGGCCGGTGCGCTGGGTGCACGTCAGCGAGATCTCGCAGGTGGCGGGCACGTTGTCGGGCGGCGAGCTGCTCCTGTCCACCGGCATCGTGGCCGGGGACCCGGACGTCGACCTGTCCGCCTACGTCACCCGGCTGCACGAGGCCGGGGTGAGCGGCCTGGTGGTGGAACTGGGCGCCGAGCTGCCCGCGTTGCCGCACGACCTGGTCCGCGCCGCCCGCACGCTGGGCCTGCCGCTGGTGGAACTGCGCCGCACGGTCCGGTTCGTGGAGATCACCGAGGCCGTGCACGCCCGCATCCTCGACGTCGGGCACGAGCGGCTGCGGTTCACCCAGCGGGTCAACGACGTGTTCACCACGCTGACCGTCGAGGGCGCCCGGGTCGAGGAGGTCATGGACCAGGTCAGCGCGCTGGGCGGGCACCCGGTCGTGCTGGAGGACCTGTCCCACCACGCCGTCGCGTTCAGCGGCACGACCCGCGCCGGCGAGCTGCTGCGCGACTGGGAGTCCCGGTCGCGCCTGGCGGTCGCCGGCGGCGAGACGGCCGTGGCCGGTCCGGAGCGGTGGCTGTGCACGCCGGTCGGTCCGCGTCGGGGCCGGTGGGGTCGGCTGGTCGTGCCGATGACCGTGGCCGACGTCGAGCGGTCCTCGGCCGTGCTCGAACGCGCCGCCGCCGCGTTGGCGATCCTGCGCGTGGTCAACGGCGAGGGGCGGGACGTCGCGCTCGACGCGCACGGCGGCATCCTGCGTGACCTGCTCACCGGGCAGATCACGGACGAGCAGTCGGTGGGCGCGCGGTTGCGGGCACTGGGCCTGCGCGCCGGTCGGGCGTACGCGGTGATCGTGTTCGCGGTGGGCGTGCCTGGCCCGCCGTCGGCCGCCGCCGATCAGTCCACTGTAGACGTCGTGGCGGCGACCGCCCGCGGCCAGGGCCGGTCCGCGTTGACCGGTGTCGTCGCGCCGGGCCGGATCGCGGTCGTGTTCCCGTGCTCGGGCGAGGACGACGAGCCGGCGGCCGTGCGGTCGTTCCTCGCCGCGCTGGACGGGCGGCTCCCGACGGGCACCGTGGCCGCCGCCGCCGTGCCGCCGACCCGGATCACCGGGCTGTCGGCGGCGTTGGAGGAGGCGGTCCACGTGGCCGAGGCCGTGGCGGGCGAGCCGGGGGAGCGGATCGTCTACCGCAGTCGGGACCTGGGCGCGCGGGGTCTGCTGTGGTCGCTGCGGTCGGACGTGCGGCTGCACCAGTTCACCGAGTCGCAGCTCCAGCCCCTGCTCGGCCACCGGGGTCGTGAGGGGCTGCTGGACCTGCTGCGGGCGTTCCTGGAGGCGCACGGCAACGTGGCCGTGCTCGCCCGGGAGCTGCACCTGAGCCGGCCCGCCGTGTACGCGCGGCTCGGGCGGCTGACCGACGTGCTGGGCCGGGACCTGGCCGACGCGCAGACCCGGCTGTCGTTGCACCTGGCACTGCTGGCCTACGACCAAGCCGCCCGGCACCCCCGGTCCTGACCCGACACCGCGCCTGTCTACGTGTGTAGACAGACGCGGTGCGGTCCTGCCGGAGGTCATCGGGTGGCGGTGTCGACCTCCGCCTCGTCCTCGGACGGGCCTTGAAGCTCCCACTTGCCGCGACGGCGCAGCACCAGGGCGTAGTAGAGGCCCGACACGACGCAGATGCCGGCCGTGATCAGCAGGCTGGGCCGGCCGAAGGCCGGGTCCAGGGCGTTCTGCCACACGACGTAGCCCAGGGCGATCAGCGCGACGATCGGCGCGACCGGGAACAGCGGCATCCGGTACGCGGCGTGCTTCGTGCTGCCGTTGCGGCGGCCGTTGAGCACGGCCAGGCACAGTGCGACGTACACCGCGACGATGGACGTGGCCGTCACGACGAGCAGGAAGTCCTTGTCCGCGAAGCACAACGCGGTGCCGAACGCGCCCGTGGCCAGCGTGGCGATCCACGGCGTGCCGGTCTTCGGGTGGATCGCGGCCAGCGCCTTGCTCACCGATGCGGGCCACGCGGAGTCACGGCCGGTGCTGAAGACCATGCGCGAGGTGATGAGGATGATCGCCAGCACGGCGTTGAGGATGGCCAGCGCGATCGCGAGGCTGATCACCGTGTTGACCGTCGACCCGGCCTTGGCGCCGACGAAGTAGCTCATCATGTTCTCCGCGCCGAACAGGTCCGGCAGGGACGGGGCGCCCAGCAGCACGGCGGTCACCGGTACCAGCTCGGCCACGATGGTGATGCCCAGTGCCCACAGGATGGCGCGGGCGATGCCCTTGTGGGCGTTGTCCGTCTCCTCGCCGAAGTAGACCGCCGAGCCGTAGCCGTTGTAGGAGAAGATCGCCACGGCCGCCGCGCCGGCGATGATCCCGAACGAGGCCGGTCCGACCACGCCCTCGGTGGCCACGACCGGCGCGGTGACCAGGTCGCCGAGACCGCGCGCCGGGTCGAGGAAGCCGAGCGCGGCGACGACCACCAGGGCGACCATCTCGATGGCCAGGAAGACGCCGGTGATCCACGCGTTGACCTTGATGTCGAAGATCGACAGGAGCGTCGCGGCCACCGTCGTCACCGCGGCCACGACCGGCGCGGACAGGCCGGGGATCAGCACCTCCAGGTAGGTGCCGACGCCGAGCGCGATCACCGCGATGATCAGCAACTGGGTGAGCAGCAGCAGGCCGAGCGTGACGAAGCCGGGCAGTCGGCCCAGCGTGCGGGCCACGATCGCGTACTCGCCGCCGCTGAGCGGGTAGGCCGAGGCCAGCTCGGCGTAGACGAACGCCATGAACACGCCGACCACGCCGGCGATCGCGAAGCTCCAGAACGCGCCGCTGCCCGCCTGTGCCACCACGCCCGGCGCGATGATGAAGACCGAGGACGCCGGCGAGATGGCGGACAGCGTGATGAGCAGCGTGCCGAGCACTTTCAGACCGCGGCGCAAGGCCGGAGTGGACGGTGGCGGTGTGGACGGCTGCGGGTCCGTCATGGCGGTCTCCTCGGTCCTACGGGTTCTTTGAGTGGCCATCAAAGAACCAGGTGTGACCCACGTCAATAGCCATCACGCAACTTTCTGTTTCGTCTTGCGTTCTTTGATGATCAGTTGAAGAATCCCTCGCATGCCACGACCGAGCCGCGCCCACCTCAAGCGCGGTGAACTCATCACCGCCGCCCGACAGGCCGTCCTCGAACGGGGAGTGCTCGACCTGCGACTGCGCGACGTCGCCGAGCAGGCCGACATGTCGACGGGATCGGTGCTGTACTACTTCCCGACGTTGGGCGACCTGCTGTACGAGGTGCAGCGCGAAGCCGTCGAACGGTTCTGCGTGGACCGCGAGGAAGCGGCCCGCGCCGAGCCCGACCCGCGGCGGAAGCTGGTCGTGACGATCAGGGCGGGCCTGCCGACCGGGCAGGACGACGAACTGTGCGTGCTGATCTACGAACTCGGCGCGTACGCCCGCCGCGACCCCGCCTACGCCGCCGAGCACATCCGGCTGTACGAGCGCCAGGTCGCGCTCTACACCGCGATCCTGGAGGCCGGCACCGCGACCGGGCTGTTCGACCCGGTCCGCGACACGACGACGATCGCCCGCGGTCTCGTCGCCCTGGAAGACGGCCTCGGCCTGCACATCACGCAGGCCGTGCCGACGTTCACCACCGAGCAGGCCGAGGCGATGCTCGTCGCCTACGCGGCCGACGCCACCCGTTGCGAACTGGAGACCTGATGCGCGCACGCGAACTCGGCCTGCGGCTGCCCGGCGAGACCGGACCGCTCAACGCGATCACCGACGTGCCCGGCGTCGAGGTCGGCTACACCACGCTGATCGAGGGCGACTCGGTGCGCACCGGCGTGACCGCGATCCTGCCGCGCGGCAAGGCCGACGTGCACGTGCCGTGCGCGGCCGGGCGGTACTCGTTGAACGGCAACGGGGAGATGACCGGCTCGGCGCTGCTGGACGAGATCGGCGCGCTGCGGCTGCCCGTGCTGATCACCAACACGCACGCGATCGGCCCGTGCCACCGCGGCGTGATCGACTGGGTGGCCCGCGAGCACCCGGCCGTGGCCGACCAGTGGCTGCTGCCCGTGGTCGCCGAGACGTGGGACGGCTACCTCAACGACATCAACGGCCCGCACATCCGGCCGGAGCACGCCGTGGCGGCCATCGACGCGGCGTCGTCGGGTCCGGTCGAGGAGGGGTCGGTCGGCGGCGGCACGGGCATGAACTGCTACGCGTACAAGGGTGGCAGCGGCACGTCGTCCCGCGTGGTGGAGTACGGCTCCGACACCTACACCGTCGGCGTGTTCCTCCAGGCGAACTTCGGCTCGCGCGAGGAACTCACGGTCTGCGGCGTGCCTTTGGGCGAAGCGCTGGCCGACGACAACCCGATGGCCGACGGCGACTGGTCGGTGCCGCCGGGTGCCGGGTCGGTGATCGTCGTGGTGGCCACGGACGCGCCTTTGCTGCCCGGCCAGTGCTCGGCCCTCGCCCGCCGTGTGCCCCTGGGTCTGGCCCGCACGGGCACCGCGGGCTCCCACTTCTCGGGCGACATCTTCCTGGCGTTTTCCACGGGGAACGCCTTGTCCCCGTCGGACTTCCCGCGCGGCGAGCCCGGCTACGACACGTTGCGCCACATCCCGTGGAACCGGATCGACGACTTCTTCACGGCCGTGGTCCAGGCGGTCGAGGAGGCCGTGCTCAACGCCCTCGTCGCGGCCGGCCCCATGACGGGTCGGAACGGGCGTCGGTCGCCGGGGCTGCCGGTCGACCGGGTGCTGGAGCTGGTGAAGCGCTGACCCGGGGGCCTCGGCTTCCGGCGCCCCGCACCGCCACCACCCACAACTCCCGAGAGCGGTGGACCCGGACGCACAACACGGGCCCGAGTGCACATTTCGGGGTGCCTGAACGTACAACTCGCGGTGTCTGAGTGCATAACTCGCGAGTCGTGCGGCCGAAGGGGTGGACTTGACGCCACGCCCGCCGGTGGCAGGCTGTGCGGGACAACCGAACACGCGCGGTCGCGGGGGAAGTCCGGTGGGAATCCGGCGCTGACCCGCAACGGTGTGCCGCAAGGCGAGCCCGACCACCCGCTCCGCGCCGATCAACTCCTGTCGTGGTGAGCGGGAAAGGATCTGCCATGAGACGCATGCTCGGCGTCGTCGCACTCCTGTGCGCGTCGACCCTCTTCGTCACCCCTGTCGCGTCGGCGACGCACGACCCGGCGGACGCGGCGGCCGGGTGGCTGGCCCGGCAACTCGTCGACGGTGAACGCTTCGAGACCGTCTACGACGGTGTCGCCTACCCGGACCAGGGGCTGACGATCGACGCGGTCTTCGCGTTCGCCGCCGCGCGGGCCGCGGACGACTACGCGGACGACGCGATCGACTGGCTGGCCCGTCCGGAGATCACCACGGGCTACGTGGGCTCCGGCGGCGAGGCGTACGCGGGCCCGCACGCCAAGCTCCTGCTCGCCGCCCGGGTGACCGGGCGCGACCCGGCCGCCTTCGGCGGCGTCGACCTCGAGGCCGGGCTGCTCGCCCTGCTCACGCCGTCGGGCCGGTTCTCCGACCAGTCGGCGTGGGGCGACTACAGCAACGCGTTCACACAGTCCCTGGCGCTGCTGGCCCTGGACCGCACGAGCGCCGGCGCACCGACGACCGCCGTGGACTTCCTGGTCGGCACGCAGTGCCCGGACGGCGGCTTCCCGCTGTTCTTCGGCGTCACGCCCTGCGTGAGCGACGTGGACTCCACGGCCATGGTCGCGCAGGCCCTGCGCGCGGTCGGCCGTCCGCTCAAGGCCGGGCAGGGTCTGTCCTGGCTGGTGAGCGTGCAGCGCGCCGACGGCGGATTCGCGGTCGGCACGAACGACTCCAACGCCAACAGCACCGGGCTCGCGGCACAGGCGCTCAAGGGCCACCGGCCCGTCGCCGCGGTCAAGGCCCGGCAGTTCCTCAAGGGCCTCCAGGTCGGCTGCGCCGGACCCGTCGGGAACCGGGGCGCGATCGCCTACCAGGCCACCGGGTTCGACCCGGCGACCGCGACCCGGGCGACCGCCCAGGCGATCCTCGGCCTGGCCGGGGTCGGGCTCGCCGACCTGCACAGCGGTGGACGCAACGACGCGCCGGTACTTACCTGCGCGTGAGGTGGGGAGCGGCGGCCGGCAGGTCGCCGCTCCCGAACGTCGGCAGCACCCCGAACGATGCCCGCCGCGACGCGCGGCGCAACGTCGCCAGCACCGCCGGGCCCAGGAGGAGGATCGCGACCGTGTTCGTGATCGCCCGCCCGGTGTCCCACCCGGCCGTGGACGTCAGCAGCGTGAACACCGCGAACCGGTGCAGGTTCTCCCCCACGGGATCGCCTGGCACGTAAGAGATGTGGCCGTCGTGATAAGGCACCTCGGCACCGGTGATGAACGGCCAGAACCACAGGTTCATCAGGAACCCGAACAGGTACGCGACCACGATCCCGTACCCCACGAGCATCGCGATCTCGGCCCTGCCCGTGACCCGCCGGGGCAGCAGGCCCGCGCCCATCCCGATCCACGCCGAGCACATCATCTGGAACGGCAGCCACGGCCCGACCCCGGCGGTCAGCAGCGCGGACGCGAACAACGACGTGCACCCGAGCACGAACCCGAACCCGGCGCCGAACACCCGACCCGACAGCACCAGCAGGAAGAACACCGTCTCGATCCCGGCCGTGCCCGCGCCCAACGGCCGCAGCGCCGCGTTCACCGCCGACAGGACTCCCAGCAATGCCAACGCCTTCGAGTCCATCCCGCCCTCGGACAACTCGGCCAGCACCACGACGATCAGCACCGGCAGGATGCCGATGAACACGAACGGCGCGTCCGGGCCGTGCTGCATGGACTGCGGTTCCACGCGGACGAGCAACGGCCATACGAACATCATCAGCCCGGCCGCCGACGCCGGCGCGAGCACCGTCGCCGACCGCACCCCGATCCGCATCACGACAGCGCCTCCGCGACGTCCGCGACCGTGAGCCACCCGTCGCCCAGGACCTTCGCCACCTGCGGGGCGAACGCGGGCGAGGAGCCCAGCACCTCGCCCGTCGGCCCGTCCGACACGATCTCCCCTTCCGCCAGCACCACGACCCGGTCGGCGACGGTGGCCACGAACTCCACGTCGTGCGTCGCCACGACCACCGCCCGCCCCTGCGCGGTGAGCGACGCGATCATCCGCGCGAGCGCGGCCTTGGCCAGGTAGTCCAGCCCCCGCGTCGGCTCGTCGAGCAGGACCACACCCGGCGCGGCGGTCAGTTGTACGGCCAGCACGAGCGCGAGCCGTTGCCCCTCCGACAGGTCGCGCGGGTGCCGATCGCCGGGGACGTCCGGCGCGAGGCCTTCCAGCAGCGCACGGCAGCGTCCGACGGGTGCCCCGGACTCGGTGTCGGAGGCCGCGCACTCGGCGTCCACCGTGTCCAGGTAGAGCAGGTCGCCCGCGCTCTGCGGCACGAGCCCGACGAGCGCGCGGGCCCGCTTGGCGGACAACGCCTTCGGGTCCGCCCCGCCCACCCGCACGGTGCCGCCCTGGCGGGGGCCCGAGCCCTGCAACGCCCACAGCAGCGACGACTTGCCCGACCCGTTGCGGCCCATGAGCGCCAGCACTCCGGGGCCCAGGTCGAGGTCCACGCCGCGCACGGCCACCACCGGTCCGTAGCGCACGACCACGCCCGACGCGGTGAGCAGCGGCGTCCGGGCAGGCGTGGGACGCCGGGGTGCCGACGGCAACCGGCCGCGCAGCGGACCGGCGACCCGGCGGGCGTCGCGCACGGACAGCGGCAACGGGCTCCACCCGGCCAGCCGTCCCAGCTCCACGATCGGCGGCGCGATAGCCGTGCCCGCGAGCACCTCGGCGGGCGGACCGTCCACAACGGACCCGTCGCCCAGCACGTACAGCATCCGGTCGGCGAACGGCACCACGCGTTCCATCCGGTGCTCGGCCAGCACCACGGTGGTGCCCAGGTCCTGCACCAGGCGGGCAAGCGTGGCCAGCACCTCCTCGGCGGCGGTCGGGTCCAGCGCGGACGTCGGCTCGTCCAGCACGAGCACCGACGGGTGGGTCGTGAGCACCGACCCGATCGCCACGCGTTGCTGCTGCCCGCCGGACAGCGTCCGCAACGCCCGTCGTCGCAGGTCCGCGATGCCCAGCAGGTCCAGCGCCTCCTCGACGCGGCGGCGCATCACCTGCGGCGCCAGGCCGAGCTGTTCCATGCCGTAGGCCAGTTCCTCCTCCACGGTGTCGGTCACGAACCCGGCGAGCGGGTCCTGGCCGACGACGCCGACGAGGTGGGCGAACTCGCGTGGCGGGTGGTCGCGGGTCGACACGCCGGCGACCGTCACCGTGCCGTCCAGGTGCCCGCCGGTGAAGTGCGGCACCAGGCCGTTGACCGCGCCGAGCAGCGTGGACTTGCCCGCTCCGGTGCGGCCCGCGAGCAGCACCAGTTCGCCCTCGCCGATGGACAACGTCACGTCGGCGAACACGGGCTCGTGCGCGCCGTGGTACCGGAAGCCGACCCGGTCGAACTCGATCATGCGTCCTCGAAGGCCGGTGCGGGGGACAGGACCGCGGGCAGCACGCCCACCAGCACGCCGATCAGCGGCGGCCACGACAGCGTCGGCCAGGACAGCACGACCAGCGACGGGTTCAGGTTCGTCGGGTCCACAGTGGACGTCGCGAACAGCACGGCGGCCACCGCGACCCCGCTCGCCGCGACCACGACCTCGGCGGCCCGCCACCGGTCCGGCCGGTACCGGGTCCGTCGCACCCGGCGACCGGCGGACCGGAACCCGACCAGCGCCACGACCAGTCCCGACACCAGTACCGGCCCGGCCAGGTAGCGCGGCGTCGACCCGTCCAGGGTGGCGTAGACGCCGACGCACACGCCGAGCAGACCGGTGATCATCAACAGCCCGGTCGCCACCCGGTCGCCGGTCTCGACCAGCGCGGCCCGGCCGTACCCGCGCGAGTCCATCGACGCCGCCAGCCGCAACGACCGGTCCAACGCGTCGGCGAGCACGGGCACCACGATCGCGCGCAGGGCCCGGAAACGCCTGCCGTCGCCGCCGCGCAGCCGTCGGGCGCGGCGCACCCGGACCACGCTCTCGGCCAACTGCGGGAACACCGACAGGGCCACGACCACCGCCGTCCCGATCTCGTACAGCGCCGGCGGCAACGCCTTGAGCAGCCGTTTCGGGTTCGCCAACGCGTTCGCCGCGCCCAGGCACACCACCATGGTCGCCAGCCGCAGCCCGTCGTGGAACCCGCCCAGCAGCGATTCGGCCGACACGTCGCCGAACAGCCGGATGCCCGCCGCCCACGCGGGCAGCGGGACCTCCGGCAGCCGCAGCACGACCGTCGACCCCTCGGCGCCGCCGAACACCAGGCGGAAGAGCACCCGCATGCCCACGATCACCGCGCCGAGCACCAGGTACATCCGGAACGCCAGCGCCCAGGGCGCCGCGGTGCGCCGGGCCACCACCACGTACCCGGCCACCGCCACGATGGTCAGCAGCAGGAACGGGTTCGTGGTCCGGCTCGCCGCGACCGCGAGGCCCAGCGCCCACACCCACCAGGCGGCCGGGTGCAGGTCGCGGGGCAGCAGCCAGGTCATCTCCGCGTCCGGCGGCGTGCGGTGAAGTACGCGGCGACCGCGAGCAGCACCACGGCACCGCCGGCGGCCCACGGCGCGATGTCGGAGGCGCCGGACTGCTCCTTCACGACCGCGACCACGTCCGGCGCGTTCTCGCCGCCGTCGAACTCGACGTTGGCGGCGGGGTCGGGTGCGGTGCGGGGCTTGGGCGGCGGCAACGCGGACCCGGACGGCGCGGACGTGGTCGGTGCCGCGGTGGTCGCCGGCTGTGCTTTGGGCCGCTGCTTCTCTTCGACGTCGTCGGAGTTCGGCGGCGGTTCGTCGGCCGTGCCGCACGCGCGGGCCTCGGTGCCCGGCCGCACGGGGGCGATCCGGGGCACGGGGTTGGTCTCGGCGGTGGCGTTGAGCGAGAACGACCAGCCCTCGAACCCGCCGGGCACGAACTCGCGGTTCTTCACGCCCCACTGGCTGTAGGTCCACGGGCAGTTGTTGCCCGCGTGCCAGTAGGACCAGTACCCGGCGGCGGGCGGCGTGTCGAGGCACGCCTCCTTGTAGTGCTCGTCCCCGGCGATCGGGACCTCCTCGACCGCCGAGGGCCGGTTCTCCACGCGGCACACGAACGCCTCGCCCCAGCGCTGCACCCCGGCGATCTGGAAGCCCGCGCCCTTGAGCGCGTCCAAGCCGGTTCCCGGTGCGGTGGAGGGGAAACAGCGCACGAGCGTGGTCCCGCCGAGCTGCTGGAAGTCGACCACGACCGTGACGCCGTCGCCGGTCGGGCAGAACCCGGGGGTGCCCTTCGAGTGGTCCACGGCGTGCGCGGGCGCGGCGACGAGGAGCATCGCCGCGCCCGCGCACAGGAGTCGGATCACTGGACCGTCAGCGTGGCCGTCGAGTACACCGTGCCCCCGGTGCCGACCGCCTTGATCGTGTACGTGTAGGTGCCCTTGGCCGTCGGCGTGATCGTCTTCGTGCCGCCGGGCACGGCCAGCGCCCCCGACCAGGAACCGCCGCCGGTCGCGGGCGAGACGGCGTGCGCGGTGATCGTGGTCGAGTGGGTGGACGTCCAGGTCAGCGAGGTCGACGTGCCGAGGGTGATCTTGCGGTCGACGTCGTCGATGCTCAGCCCCACGCTGGGCGCGTTGGAGTTCACGGCCGGGTTGGTCGGCGTGACGCCCGGCACCGGGTTGGTGGAGGCGGTTTTGTTGAGCGAGAACGACCAGCCCTCGAACCCGCCGGGCGTCACGTTGCGGTTGGCCGCGCCGTAGCTGCTGTAGGTCCAGGTCGTGCCGGAGCCCGGTGCGTGCCAGTACCCCCAGTACGCGTCGGCGGGCGGCGTGACGACGCACGCCTCCTTGTACGTGGGCTGGGAGT
The DNA here is from genome assembly GCF_014203755.1 of Saccharothrix violaceirubra. Lineage (NCBI taxonomy): Bacteria > Bacillati > Actinomycetota > Actinomycetes > Pseudonocardiales > Pseudonocardiaceae > Saccharothrix > Saccharothrix violaceirubra. Next base: position 3,973,494 of record NZ_JACHJS010000001.1, on the reverse strand, counting down.
TGCGCGGCAGCGTCTCGGTGATCGCCGGGCGGCCCTCCAACCGGCACACGAACCCGAGACCCCACTGGGCGGTGCCCGCCACCGCGATGCCCGCGTCCTGCAACGCCTTGATGCCCGTGCGCTGGCTGCCGGGCACCGGGTTGGGGGAGCAGCGGGTGATCGTCGGCGCGGGTGTGCCGCCGTTGCCGTCCAGCTCCTGGAAGTCGATCACCACCGTGACGCCGGTCAGCGCGTCGGCGCCGGTGCAGATGCCGTTGTAGCCCTTGGTCGGATCGATCGCCGACGCGGGCGCCGCGAACGCGACGCCGGCCACGACGACGGTGGCGAGCAAGGTCAGGACTCTTCTCATGGTGCTACCCCCGATGGTGCTGGTTGTGCCGGTGGGTGGTCGGTTGCCGGACGGGCTTGGGAGGACGTGGTTGCCCGTTCGTGCTCCGGGGTCCTTTTGTCGCTGTGTCGCTGCGGGGTCCGACCCCTCGACGCCGTGCCGCCGGCGTGGGCTGTCCGGCTCATCGAGGTGCTTGTGCCACTGCGGGCTCCTCTCACGACGCGACCCGCCCCTGTCGGCGGACTACCGCCCGGCGCAGGCCGAAGCCGACCGCGACGAGCAGGGCGAACGCGGCGAAGCCGGGCGGGAACCAGACCGGCAGGGCCTGGGCGACGGGCACGGTCGCGCGGGCCCCGCCCTCGTCGAGAGGGAGGCGCAGCGCCGGTGTCACCGGCGCCCCGGCGACCGCGGTCCACGACCGGCCCGCGACGCCCGGCGCGGCGGCGAGACTGGTGGCGAAGTCGGACGGCCCGCCGGGTTCCGCCGCGAAACCACCGTCCTCGCGGGCGAACAGCGCCAACGCCCGCGCGGTGTCGCTCGCGTCCAGCCCGGCGGCCTGCCGGCCGCTCGCCGCCGCCGCGCTCAGCGCGAGGTCGGGTCGCCGGTCGGGACCGGCCACCAGGCCGTCGTCACCGGTGCGCGCGGTGAGCGCCTTGGCCGCGCGGACGAGCGCGACGGTCACCTCGGCCGACGGTTCCGGACCGGAGTTCAGCGCCACGGCCGCGACCGAAGTCGCCCGGAGATCGCCCTTCGCACAAGGCTTTCCGTGTTGTTCGACAGGGAAGAGGCCGTCCGCGCACTGGCTTTCGGCGAGTTCGCGGCGTGCGTCCGAAGCGTCCGCCCCGGCCGCCGTGCGGGCCGTGATGCCCCACGCCCGACGCGTGGTGTCCGGCGTGCCGTTGGCCCCGGTGTCGACCACATCCCCGTCCCGCACCCGTGTGGCCAGGGACCGGGTCGTCTCGTCCACGACGCCGTCGACGTCACGGGCGCCGTCCGCACGCAGGAACCGGGCGACGATCGAGAGCTTGGCCAGCGGCTCGGCATAGGCGGAACCGGTCTCGTAGGGCTCGCCGTGGGCGTAGGCCCGGATCGACTCCGGCCGCAGCAGGAAGCGTGACGCCCTGGCCACGGCCTCGTCCTGGCCGCCCAACGTCCGCAGGGCGAGCACGACGTCGGCCGTGGCGTCGTAGTCGACGAACCGGCCGCCGTCCTGCTCGACCTCGACGTGGTCGCCGCCGACGAGCCCGCCGGCGAGGTAGGCGGCCAGCCGTCCGGTGACGGTGTCGGGCCGGGTAGCGGGCGGCGCGGCGGCCACCGGAGCCGGTGCGGCCGTGCGGATCACGGTGACCGGCGCGGGTGCCCTGGGCGGGGCCGGGGGAGGCGCCGGCACGGTCGGTGACGCGGTGACCGGCGGCGGGTCGCTCGGCCGCCGGCCGAGGGCCAGGTCCAGGAACGACACCCGCGACAAGCCCAGCGACGCCTGCGCGCCGGCCCTGATCCACGTGTCGACGCCGACGATGCCGCCCGTGCGCGCGGCCTGGTAGTCGGCCGGGGTGTAGGCGATCGCGCCGACCTGGTCGGTCAGCGCGGGGCCAGGATCGGCCGCGGACACCTGCGCGGACTTCAGGAACGCCGTCCCGGCGACCACGGCCGCGTCGGCGCCGCCGGCCGCCGCCAGTGCCTGCACCGCGAGCCCGGTGCTGTTGGTGTTGGCCGCCTCCGTGCCCACACCGCCGCCCCAGCCGCCGTCGGGCTTCTGGTTGGCGCGCAACCACTCCACCGCGCGCGAGACCGGCTCGTCCAGGCCCGGCTCGCCGGTCGCCCGCGCGGCCAGCAGCGCGGACAGGCCCATGGCCGTGGCGTCCCCGTCCGGAGGGGAGACGCCGAACGCCTTGCCCTCGTCGCAACTGGACACCTTGTGCCCGTCCGGCGTGACGTGGTCGCCGGTCTCGTCGGTCGGGACCAGCGCGAAGAAGATCCGGAAGTAGCCCTCGGCGCACTGCTGCGTCACGAGCTTGTCGATCGCCGGCCGGTCGCTCGCACCGGCGGCGGCCAGGCCGACCACGCCGAGCGCCTGCCCGAAGACGTTGGCGTTGTTGCCGATGAAGTCCGCGAAGTCGGGGTTCTTGGTGTAGTCGCTGATCCGCCCGATGTCCGGTCCCGAACGGCGGATCGTCGCGAGGGTCTCGGCGACCATGTCGTACCCGCCGAACGCCCGGGGATCGCGCCCCGCGACCTGGGCGGCGACGAGCACCTTCGCCGTCGCGCCGCCGACGATGATCGCGTCGAAACCGCTGCCCGGCGCCAACCCGTCCCACGTGAAGTAGTCCTTGGCGTGCCCGTCGAGGTAGCCGACGATCGGCTCGGCGCGGGCGCGCTCCCCGGACGCGGTCAACGCGAACAACACGTCGATCATGAGCCCGTGGTCGGGCAACGCGCCGCCGAGCGGGTTCTCCAGCGTGCCGTCGGGGGACAGTCGCGCGGCGAGCCACCGGGAGTTGGCGGCGGCGTCGTCGAGGGTCGCCGACGCGACCCCCGTCGCACCCGAGAGGAGGCCGACGACGCAGAGGAGAGCGGTCAGGGACCGGCCTCCGGACACCAAGGCTCGACAAGGCATGTCGAACGTCACCCCTGCTTCCGCGACAGTGGTTGGACAGTCGACCACCCGACGGCGACCCGACTCGTCGTCCCACTTTCAGGCGGGACGACCCACGGTTGCGCGACAGTGCCGGATTCCGACCGGCTTCCCCGTCAGGGTGGTGGCTATGGAGTTGTAGGAGCCGAGGCAGGCTAACACCGGGCACGCCGATCGGAGTACCGCCACTTCGGGACGACGCGGGCCCGGCCGACCACGCGGTGCTGTGGGCGTTCGGCAACGGCGTCGTCGTCATCACCGTGGCGGCCGCGATCCTGCTGATCCAGCGAGCCCGCTCCCCACGGGTTTGAGTTCGTGGACCGGTTACGGGCAGCGCCCTCCAACGCCGCCGTGAGTCTGATGAGGCCAAGCCACCACGCCGAGGCCTGTGCCGGCGGGCCACCTGAGGGGCTGACGTAGTTGCTCATCGCACGGCTGTCGGTCGCAACCGGACCCGGCGTCGACCAAGATCCCCTCCCGCGCCGAGCCGCGCCCGGTCGACGACATCGAGGCGGTCGGCATGCCCCTGAAACCGGTCCGAACCGCCGCACCGTCCCCGCCGGACACTCTCGGCGAGCGGGAAGACGACAGGCCCGCACCGTGAGGGTCGTCGAGAACCGCTTGGCCCCTCGGGGCGCGGGTTCAGGAACCCGAGGATGGGGATGTCGGTGCGGCCTGGTGTCGGGTGAGCGGCCGGAGGAGGGCGTCCACCTCCTCGTGCCCCGGGCTGTCGAGGTCGCGGTTCTCCGGCCGGCACCACTGCAACGGTGTGCGGTGGTGTCGGGGGTCGCGCAGGTCGGGGTCGGCGCCGTGGGCGAGCAGCCGTCGGACACTGGCGGGCCGGCCGTTCCGTGCGGCGATGTGCAGTGGCAGCCGCTGCCATTCGGCGTCGGCCTGGTTGACCGGGGTACCGGCGGCGACGAGTTGGTCGATGACCTCCAAGCGCTGGTGGTCGGCGGCGAACACCAGCGCTCGCAGCCGGCTTTGCAGGGGGGATCGGTGCAGCGGCCAGTCGCCGATGTCTCCTGCTGCGGCGGCCATCTCCAGGCTGTCGATGCGGGTTCCGGCGGCCACCAGGAGGTCGAGGACCTCGGTCATGCCGAAGACCGCCGCGTGTTTCAGCGCGGTGCTGCCTGGTACTCCTCCGGAGTCGGGTGCGGAGACGGCATCGATGTCCGCGCCGGCCTCGATCAGGACCTTGGCGACCTCGGCATCGCCGTAGCTGGCGGCGGTGATCAGCGGAGTTTCCTTGTCGCCGGGGCGCCCGTCGACCGGTGCCCCGGCATCGATCAGCGTTCTGGCGACAGCGCCGGTGCCGGACAGGTCGTGGGGCAGGCCGAGACGGCGGTGGTCAAATCGCAGCGTGGCCAGGTAGCCGAGCAGGTCGGCGCCTTCGGGATGGTCGGACCAGTGCTCCATCTTCGTGGCGGCCGACTCGGGATGCTCTGCCAACAGCGCGGCCAGGCGGGACAGGTCGCGGTAATTGAGAATGTCGCGGCGGTCGACCTCAAGCTTGAGCTTGGCCCAACTGGAGAACCCGTGTTCGCGGGCGGTGGCCAGTTGCGCCGAGGCGAGGATGACCCGATCGGACACCGTCCGGATTCGGGCAAGCGCGTCGCGCTCGCCACGTTGCGCCGCGTGCAGCAGATCCTTGGCCTGGTGCCGCAACTGGGTCAGGTTCGGTCGCGCGGGAAGGTCGGGCATGACGTCTCCTTCGCTGCCCCGTGGTCCGCGTCCGGGTCGAAAGAGATCGTCACTGCGGCGACTCGCTCGGTGATGGAGGTGGACTCTGTCCTGCCCGCGGACCCGGTAGCGCCCTCCAGCGCTCGTCGCACATCGTATCCCGGTTCCGGACCTCCAATGGGTCCGCAGGTCCAGTCCTGCCACGGTGGCGCCGAGGATGGTGGTGGCGGTGTCGCAGGCCGTGCCGACGTCGTCAGGGTGGCGGACAGACCCCACCGGCATGGACAAGGGGCACGACTCGCCTCCCTCGTGCAGGAGTGATTCGGCCAGGTCACACATCGCTTGACCAAAGCCCTCGGTCGACACTGTGCGAATGCAACTCGGTCCATCACGCCAATGACCATCGACCATGGATGCAACATGGCGGGTCTTGACGTCACATGTGGTCAGCGTGGGTGGAAGTGGAGTTGGGGGACGTCGTAGAGGTCGGGGTTGCGGCGGCGGTGGAGTTCGGGGTCGGTGACTTCGACGATGAGCATTTCGGTGAGGAACTGGACGTGGGCGGCCAGCAGGTGGCTGGTGTGTCCGGTGGCGTTGTGGTGTTTGCGGCCGACGGCGACGTGGATGTGGGGGTGGACCGAGTCCGTGGTCTGGTCGTAGGCGAGGGTTCCGGAGCCGAGTGCTTCGACGTGGTCGAGGCGGATGCTGTCCCACACGGGGGCGTGGGGGTCGTCGGGTGGGGTGCAGGTGGCGACGAGGTCGGCCTGGCTGAATCCGGCGATGAAGCCGGGGACGAAGGCGTGGCGGACGTTGTTGTGTCGGCAGAAGTCGTCGAGGGCGGGGAAGAAGTCGTCCTGGTGGTCGAACACGACGGCGAAGGTGCGGCCCAGGGTGAGTTCACGGCTGCGGATGGCGGTCTCCCGGGGTGGTGTGGCCCGCGTCGGCGAAGGCGGCGGTGATGGTGTCGTGGTCGGCGTCGGCGGACAGGAGTGCGTGCAGGAGGATGCGGGCTTTGAGCGGGTGGAGGAATCCGGCGTTGACCAGGCCGCGGTCGAGCAGGTCGCGTTCGGAGCCGGGGAACCCGTAGGTGGCGGTGAGCACCGGGCCGGAGCCGGTGCGGGAGGCGAGCACGACGGGGACGCGGCGGGCGAGCTTATCGAGCGGGTCGATCCAGGTGGCGGGGACGTGTCCGGCGCCGAACGCGGCGACCACGAGCCCGTCCACGTGTCCGTCCAGTGTGGACAGGTGGTGGCCGTCGTCGCCGAGGGTGGCGGTGACCAGGCCGACGCGGACGTCCCCTCGGGTGTCGATGCCCGCGGGCATGGGGTGTCGGGTGGTGTGGTTGAGGATGCGGGGTGTGCCTTCGACGAGGTGGCCCAGCGGTCCGCCGTCGGGCGAGGCGAAGGTGGCACAGGTGGTGGTGTGGGTTTTGCGGACGCGGTGGGCGGCGTGGATCTCGTCGGCGAACACGACCACGCAGCCGAGGTTCCGGGTGGTCGGGGATGCGGCGGTGCGGACGGCCGCGAGGAGATTGGCTGGTCCGTCGGCGCCGGCCAGGGTGGGGTTGCGCATCGCCCCGGTGACCACGACCGGTTGGGGGAGGTCCAGGCGCAGGTCGAGGAAGTAGGCGGTTTCCTCGATGGTGTCGGTGCCCTGGGTGACCACCACGCCGTCGACGCCCTTGGCGCACAGCCTGCGGATGGTGTCGGCGAGAGCGGTGAGGTCGGCGAAGGTCAGGGACGCGCCGGGTACTCGTCGGAAGTCGGCGACCTCGATCGTGATGCCGGTGTCGGCCAGGCCGGGTACGGCGGCGACGAGTTGTTCGGCGGACAGGGCCGGGGCCACGCCCCCGTCAGGGGTGGCGGTCATGGCGATCGTGCCGCCCAGACCGACCACCGCGACCGTGGACTGCGAAGTCGGCACGCGACACTCCTTCGTGCTTGGCGGGCGACGTCCAGCCTAGGGTTCGGCGTCGTGCACGGCCTTGCCGGAAGACGGACTGTCGGTCCAGGTTGGCAGGTGTGACAGAGTTTGTGCAGGTGAACACCGCTGCGGGCAGTCGGGACACGGCTTTCGTCCTCGCGCGTCGCCGCCACGACGGGACCGGTCGGTGTGCGACCTGCCGGGGGCGGATCAGCGGCTGGGCCGACCCGACGTCGTGTGCCAGGCGGACGGCCTGAGTGATCACCGTCGCGGCGCACTCGATCTTGTATCCGCCGACGAGGGCGTGCACGAGCCAGGTCGGACAGGCGGCCGAGGAGCTTGCTGGCGACGTTGTGTGGTGCGGTCGATGGGGATCTGAGTGCGCCTCGTCACCGGCATACGGCACGTCGAGTACGTCGGCGATCAGGTCGTCGGTCGTGAACCATGGAGCTACCCGGTCGAGAGGAGCCGTTGTGTCGGTCGAAGGCGTTGCCACCTCGGTCCGCACCCTGGATGGGCGGACGCTTGCCGGAACGTTGGTCGCGCCGGTGGGTGCCGACCGTGCGGTGGTGTTCGTGCACGGCGGTGGCGTGACGCGGGACGAGGGCGGCTTCTTCACCAGATTGGCCGCCGGGCTGGGCGAAGCCGGGGTGGCCAGCCTGCGTTTCGACCTGCGCGGTCACGGCGAGAGCGAGGGTCACCAAGAGGAGTTGACGCTCTCGACCATCCTCAACGACATCTCGGCGGCCGTCGACCGGGTCCGCGAGGTGACCGGTGTGGAGGCGGCGAGTCTGCTGGGTGCGAGCTTCGCGGGTGGCATCACCGGCTACTACACCGCCAAGCGGCCGGACGAGGTGGACCGGCTGGTCATGATCAACCCGCTGCTCGACTACCGGAAGCGGTTTGTCGACGACAAGCCGTACTGGACCGACGGCCGCATCGACGACGTCGCCGGCCGGGAGTTGGCGGATCGGGGGTTCGTGGCGCACTCGCCGACCTTCAGGCTCGGTCGGGCGCTGCTCAACGAGGTGTTCTGGCTCAAGCCCGGCGAGGTGTTGTCCGAGATCGCCCGTCCGACGCTCATCGTCCATGGCACACGGGACACGTTCATCCCTGTGGAGTCCTCGCGGGCCGCCGCGAGGACGTTGCGAGCCGAGCACCGCCTGGTGGAGATCGAGGGCGCGCAACACGGTATCGCGGTGCACGACGACCCGCGGTACCTCGACCCGCAGACCCGGGAGTGGCAGGCGTTCACCATTCGTACCGTGACCGATTGGATCACCGGCTGCGGCTGATCGCCCGAAACGGCCACTCAGAAGGCGGTCCAGGTCCAGGGTCTGGGGATTTCGCCTCGAAGGCAGGTGATGCGGTGTCGGGCTTCGTGTGCGGCGTGGGGGTCGGTGGTGGCTTTGCCGAGGATGTAGTTGGTCCAGCGGAGTTCCATGAGAGTGGCCAGGGTGCGGTAGGCGGGGTGGGTGGTGGTGTCATAACCGCCGTAAGCGTGTAAGAAGGCGTGGTAGTCGTCTGAAGTGATCCGGGCGAAGTCGGTGTGGTCGACGGCGAGCGGGATGAGGTCCCAGTCCCGTGGGCCGATGCCGAGGCGGTCCAGATCGAGCAGGATCGGAGGTCCGTCGCCGGAGACGACGACGTTGTCCTGCCAGGCGTGGCCGTGGATCACGCACGTGTCCAGGTGTGCGGACGTCAGTCGGTCGCGCAGTCGGGCGACGAGATCGGTGATCCACATGCGCTCGTCGTCGGTGAGTGCCGCGTGGGTGCCGATGGTGTCGGCCCAGCCTGCGATCGGATCGACGGTGGGGAGCAGACCCTCGGGTGGTGGCAGGGTGTGCAGTCGCCGTAGCGCTGTGCCCAGTTCGGCGGGTGCAGCGGGTCGCTGGTTCGGGATCTCTTTCCACCAGGTGACCGGACGGTCCGACACCACGACAGGTTGCCCGACGTCGGCGACGGGCCGCACGGTCGGGATGTCGTTCTGCGTCAACCAGTGGGACACGGTGAGCTGGTGTCGGGCGGTTTCGACGGATTCCGGTGGTCCGATGCGGGCGATGATTCGTCCGGGGAGGCGGTGGACGCTGTTGGTGCCGTTGCGGATGAGTTCGGCGCCTGATGTCCGGATGCCGGTCAGATTCCCGGCAAGGTCGAGGATCTGATGGGGCAGCTCAGAAGTCATGGTCCATCGTGTCCAGTGCCTCTGCCAACTCCGCTACCTCGGTGATGACCTGGTGGCGCCGGGCGGTCTCGCGGAGGGCACCCAGTTCATCGGCGATGCGGCGTGAACGGATGGTCGTCGCATCGGGAAGTGCCGCGCGTCCGAGCGCGGCGGCTTCGCGCGGGTCTCCGATCCTCATGTGCAGTGTCGCGAGTTGTAGCCGTGCAAAGGTTCGTGAGCGGGGATACGCGTCCGTGTATCGGGAGACTGCGGTCTCCAGGCGGTGGAAGGCGTCGTCCGGTTCGCCGGTCGTGAGTGCGAGGGCAGTGGCCGTCCGGGAGGTGCTTCCCGCGTGTTCCGCTTCGTCGTAGTAGGTCATCCACGCCGGGATCGGGTCCAGGTGTCGGTCGGCAAAGCAGTCGTCCGCGTGGGTGAGTTGGGTCTTGGCCTCGTTGTGTCGGTCGGTGAACGCGAGTAGCCGTGCGCGGATGGAGCCGATCATCGCCCGCGTGGTCAAGGTGAGCCGGTCGGCGCGGACGTGGGCCAACTCTATTGAGGTGAGCGCGTTGTCGAAGTCTCCACGGTAGGTGGAGTGGCGTGCCAGGTCGGCCAGGGTCGCGGCGCGCAGTTCCCATGATCCTGCTTCGTCCGCGCAGGACAGACTGAAGTCGAAGCACCGGCGGGCTGTGGTGTGGTCGCCGATGTCGAAGGCGGCGTAGCCCACGACGCTCGCGAGGTTCCCGACGGCTTCGAACAGTTCGGCGCGGATGGCCGGGGTGGCAGAGGCGTCGAGCAGTCGGCGGGCCGAACGCAGTTGCGCGGACGCGACCTCGCCGGACATTCCGCCGCCGTAGAGGTTCTCACTGGCTGCCAGAGCGCTGGTCATCAATCGGACGTGGGCCACTTCCGAGTGACCGACTCGCCAGCGTGGCCGGGTCTCCAGATCGAATGCATCTTGGGAATCGGTCGACGGGTCGCCGGTATGAAGCAAATCCGACCCGTTCGCACCGTTCTGCATGTGCAGGTTGGTGCGTTCTTTCTTGGCTTTCTCGCGAAGCGACATCAGTGCTCCGCGAGCGTCGAGGGCGGCGTCGAGGGCCCTGACCAGGTCGATCGACGGCAGGTTGTGGTTGGGGCGTTCGGCTCTGGAGATGTACTGGCGGGTGTAGCCGATCATGCGGGCGAGCTTCGGCTGGCTGAGTCCTGCCTGGTCGCGGCGTTGTCGGATCTGTCGGGCGAGTTCCTCGCCTGCGCTTTCGGGTGCCGGTGGGATCTGGTCGTCGTTCACGGTGACCGCCTGCGCGAAGTGGGGGCAACTGCTGATTGCTGGGGGCAAACCGGGGGCAACAGCATGGTTGACCCTGCCCGATCATAGCGCGCCCGGATTGAATGATCGCTGTCGCCGGATTCGGGATTGGAGGTCGTGGTGGACGGTGGTGAAGGGTCGTCGGTTCGTGGTGTGCGGTTGTTGGACGATCGGGAACTTTCGGGCATGCGGTCGGATTTGACTGAGGTGGTGGAGTATCGGAAGTCGGGGTTGAGTCTGAACTGGATCGTGGGGTGTCCGTTGGATTGCGGGTACTGCGTGCGGCATCTGTTCGGGAATTTCGGGATGAAGGTGCCGCGGGCGGTGGTGTCGGACGAGGCTGCGGTGGGGTTGTTGACCGGGCACGGGTCGTTCGTGCCGGATGTGACGCCGGTGCAGTTGTTGAACCGGGCGACCGATCCGATGTTGCCGGTGGTGAAGCCGCATCTGTTCGCGGTGTTGCGGGCGTTGGACGTGTTGGGGTTGACCAACCACGTGTTGGTGATCACCCGGTGGCGGGTCGGTCCGGAGGATTGTGCGGTGTTGAACTCGTTGCGGCATCTGAAGGTGACGGTGTTGGTGACGTGGTCGGGGATCGACGATGACCGGGTGGAGCCGGTGGACTCCGGGGTGGCGGAGACGTCGTTGAAGACCCTGTTCGCGCACGCGCGGCGGTATCGGGTGGTGCACTACTGGCGGCCGGTGGTGCCGGGGTTGAACGACTCGGAGGTCCACCTCGCGCGGGGTGCGGAGTTGGGGCGGTTCGCGCACGCGACGGTGTTCACGGGGTTGTTCTTCCGGGACGAGATCCGGGACTACTACCGGGCGCACGGCCTGCCGGAGCCGTACGGGGAGGTGGCGCGGCGCAAGATCATGCCCGAGGATCTGGAGGCCCGGGTTCTGGGCGCGGTGGCGGCGGGGCCGGGTGATGCGGCGGCGGTGTTCCGCAAGACCTCGTGCGCGGTGGCCTACGCGCACGGCCTGCCGGACTACAACGGGCACTACGGGGTGCGGGAGTTGTGCGACATCTGCCCGGTCGCGCAGCTCGACCGGTGTGCGGGGGTCTGGCGGCGGCCGGACCCGGACGTGGCGGCCGGGTTGGTGGAGGCGGCGGGTGGTCGGTTGGTGGAGGTGGGCGACCGCGCCGTGGTGGTGGAGGGGCTGGACGAACAGGCGCGGTATCCGATCCAGCACCGGTTGGGGTTCCAGGTCCACGACGCGGCCAGGCCGCATCACCGTCGTCGACACGGCCGGGCGGACCTGGGGTGGCCTTCGGCGGCGAGGAGTGCGTCATGAACGGACCTGAGGAGGAGCTGCCGGAGGTGTTGCGGGACCGGCGGTTGGTGGTGCTGGACCTGGAGGGGGACGGGGGTTCGCCACCGGGGATCGTGGAGATCGCTGTGTTGCCGGTCGACGGTCCGGTCGCCGCAAAAGATGTGCGGTCGTGGTTGGTGAATCCGGGTCGGCCGATCGGGGTGCACGCGCGGCGGGTGCACGGGATCACCGACGTGCAGGTGGCCGGCAAACCGTTGTGGCACGGGGTCGGGCCGGAGGTGCTGGGCTGGGTGCGGGACCGGGTGGTGGTCGCGCACAACGCCCCGGTCGACCGGAAGGTGCTGGCCGCGCACCTGCCCGCGTGGCGTCCCACGCTGGTGTTGGACACGTTGCGCCTGGCGCGTCGGGTGTGGCCGGACCTGTCCTCGCACTCGTTGGAGGCGTTGACCGCCCACGCCGGGATCGAACCCGAGGGGCGGGCGCATCGGGCGGGCGCGGACGTGTGGAGTACGTGGCGGGTGTTCCTGCTGCTGGTCCAGGGGTTGTCGTGGGAGCGGGTGGTGGAACTGGCCGCCGTGCCCCTTCCCGTGGAGGAGTCGGAGGTCGGGTTGTGGTGACCGACCTCGTGGAACGGCCCGTGGTGCTGGGTGTGTTGGGGACGCATTCGACGGGCAAGAGCACGTTCCTGGCCCGCCTGGCGCACGACCTCCGGCGGGACGGGGTGCAGGTGTCGACGGTGGCGGATCTGGGTGAGCAGGCGCAGCGGGCGGGGTTGCCGATCCTGCGCAACCACACCTGGGCCTCCACGCTGTGGATCGTCACCCGGGGCGTCAGCGACGAACTCGCCGCCTGGCCCCACTGCGACGTCCTCTTGGTCGACCGGCCCGTCCCCGACGCGCTGGGCTACTACCGCGCCGCCCTGGCGGACCGGTGCGAGACCTCCGACCCCGAGGTGACGGCCCGGTTGCACCGGCTGGTGGTTGACCACAGCCGCCACTACGACCTGCTCTACCGCACCGTGGTCGACCCCGGCATCCCGTTGGGCGTCGACAAACCCCGGGACACCGACGCGGAGTTCCGACTGCTGGTCGACCACCACCTCGGGGTGGTGCTCGACGAGTTCGCGCTGCCGCACCGGCTGCTGCACGCCGACGGCCACGACCACGCCCTGAACCAAGCGCATCGGGACGTCCTGCACGCCCTGACCCACCCGGCCCGCGCCTGACCCGGTCCCCGCCGAGCGTCGTTCCGACGTGGCGTCCCCGCGCGCCTTTCTTTTTCCGAACAGAATTGAGGAGTTCCTTCGATGAACAGTGTCCTGGCCATCCCCACCAGCGTGTGCGCCGCGATCGGCGACACCACCCCGATCCGGCACGAGGTCGTCGGCGACGAGGTCCGCATCGCCTTCGGCCGCAACGAGATCGACCTCGTCCTGAGCCCCCGGGCCGCCCACGAACTCGCCACCCGCTGCACGATCGCCCTGGACATCCTCGCCGCACCCGAACCCGACCAGGACGTCCCGGCCTGACCGGTACCGACGACGGCGTGAGGGAGGTGGCGGTGTGGCGCGCAGGTTCCGGTGGTTGCCCCACGACGGCGGTCGGCACGCCGTCCCGGTCGGGCTGGCGGCCGGGGCCGACGGGGCGACGTTGTGCGGTCTGGCGGTGACTGCCCCGTCCACGTCGCCGCCCCGCCACCCGCACGGGTGTTGGCCCACCTGCACCGCCTGCGACACCGCCTGGCGGCGAGCCGAGGGCATCCCGTTGCCCTCCGAACGCCGGCGAACCGGCGGGCCTCCCGAGCAAGCACGGGGTACGACGGCGGTCGTGGTCGTGGGTCGACTGCCCGACGGACAGGTCAGGTCCTCGGTCGTCGCCCACGTTCCCGGCCTGCTCGACGCCGCACTCGACCTCCACACCGTCGCCCAGTCCGAAATGGACGAATCGTGAGCCCGCCGCCACCGGTCCACCCGGACGAGACCGCGCGGGTGGCCAGAATCGGGATCGACCTTGCCCGCAGGAGGTGGTGCGCCGCGCTCGACCGCGCCTTCCGGCTGCCGGGCCTGCCCGTCCTGGACGAGCACGACGGCGCCCGGCGACTCGCGGTCATCGCCCACACCCTGGCCTGTGCGGGCCGTGTCTCCGGAGCGCGGCACTACGCGGCACTCGCCCACCTCGCGCTGCCCGACGACGACCAGGTCCGGCGGATCACCGCGGGCGTCGCCGCCCTGCCCCGTGCAGGCCGGGACAGGGCGGAACCGGTCGAACCCGTCCCGCGTCGGGCGCCGTGCGTTCACGGGATCGGGCCTGACACGGCACGGGCGGTGGGGCGTGCGGAGCAGGCGCTGGCGTGGTTGGACCACACCGCCACGCGGTCACCGCACGCGGACGCGTGGGCGCGGCTGATGTCGTGGCGCGAGGCCCGGGACTCGGCGCGTCTGGACGGGGTTCACGCCGCGCTGCTGGAGTTCCTCCGCCACGACCTTGCCCCGTCGGGAAACCATCTCGTCTTCGCCGACCGCGTCCTTGCTCCCTACCTCACCCCAACCGCGGCGGCCTCGACCCGGTCCCCGCCCATCGACCTGGTCGACATCGCGTGCCGCCACGTCCACCGGAGCCCGACCACCCCTCACCCCCACCGCACGGCACTGGCCGCCGACCTCTCACGACACCTGTCCGGTCGCTGGTTGCCGATCCTGGGAGCACTCGCCGACCAGGACGCGGCCGTACCCGCCGGCACGGCATCGGAGGCCGAAAGGTTCACCCGGCTGATCGCCGAGGCGACCGCCGCGGCCTGCCACACCGCCGTGACCGTCCTGCACGACCTCGAACACCTGCACCGCCGCCTCGCCACCCGGCTGCCCACCGGGCGCCTGTCCCACCTGGCCCTGCGCGACCTGCTCACCCACGGCCTGATCACCGCCTCGGGCCTGGCCCGGCGACACCCCATGAGCGCCAAAAGCGCCCACAACATCCTCGACCGGTTCCTGGACCTCGGCCTGGCCGTCCCCTACGACCACCGCCGCTACGCCCGCGCCGTCTACAACCCCGACCTGATCGACCTGCTCACCCGAACCCCGGAGCACCCATGACCCACACCATCCATCTGCGTCCCGACCAGTTCCTCCGCGCCATGCGCGACGCCGGCCACCACAGCGACTACGCCATCTCCAAGACCATGGGCGTGACTCGGTGTAGGGCAGCTTTATAGAGGCGTGTCCTCATCCAGTGGGACCGCCCGGCCGCCGATCGTCTCGTGGTCGACGGAGAGGTGCGGCAGTGCGGCACGGAGTCGCAGGGCCAGCCGCCGTCCTTCGGTCAGCCAGGCGGCTTCGTCCTCCGATGTCGGGAAAGCCGAGTCGGGTGGGTAGGTCGGGTCGAAGGTGGCCTGGAAGCGTTCGTCCCACGCGGTGATGGCGGCGCGTAGGTCGTCGTCCAAGCCAAGGACGGCGGCGGCCTCGTCGGCGTCGTGCGGCTCGGCGATCCCTTCGCTCCACCTGATCCAGAGCGGGCCGACGCACCACGACGGGCGGAGGGTGACGTGCGGGGTCTTCCTCATCCGGTCGCGCCGGGGCCGGGCAGCAGGTCGACGTTGTCGGCGTGCATCGGTTCGCCGCAGTGGGCACAGCGCGGGTCGACGGTGGCGACCTCGCCGCACGCGTGGTGGCGGTAGAGCACCGGTGGTCCGGCCTCGCCGGCCAGCCAGCGGTCGCCCCAGCGGGCCATGGCCATGAGTACGTCGACCAGTTCGGTGCCCCGGTCGGTCAGGACGTACTCGTAGCGGGGGCGTCGGTCGTACGGTCGGCGGTCGAGTACACCGCGGTCGACGAGGTGGTTCAACCGCTCGGTCAGGACCTTGCGGGAGATGCCCAGGTCGGCCTGGAGCTGCTCGAACCGGGTGAGGCCGACCCACACGTCCCGCAGGATCAGCGGTGACCAGGGTTCCCCGATGACGTCGAGCGTGCGGGCGATCGAGCACGCCATGCTGCCGAAGTCCGTGCGCTGCATGACACCAGTCTACAACTTGGGGTTCCCTCAGGGAACTCTGCCTGTTACGGTCGTGGAGTCTCTTGAAGGAACTTCGAAGGAGTGGTCCCATGCTCGAACCGACCGTGCGCCGCGTCCTCGACGGCACCCCGATCGCCCACCTCGCCACCACGCTGCCCGACGGGTCGCCCCACGCCGTCCCGGTGTGGATCGGCGTCCACGACGACCGGATCGTCTTCCTGACCGGGCCGACCAGCCGCAAAGCGCGCAACCTGCGCCGAGACCCCCGCCTCGCCCTGTCGGTCGCGCCCGCCGACAACCCGTTCGAGCCCGTGGTCGTCCGGGGCCGGGTCGTCGAGTGGCTCGACGGCGAGGCGGGGTGGGCGATCGTCGACCGGATCGCCGAGAAGTACATCGGCGGCCCTTACTCCCGTGACCTCGACCGCGTCGTGGCGGTCGTCGAACCCGAGCGCCAGACCGTCGGCGTCCGCTGACGGCTACAACATGCCCGCCGCGCGGAACAGGCGGTCGTAGATCTCGCGGATCACGGTCTCCTTCCGCAGGTTGTAGGCCATGACGGTGCCGCCGCCGGGAATGGCCGCCCGCTTCGCCTCCTCGTACCGCCCCCGGTCGTCCGGGTGGGTGCGCAGCCAGTCGCGGAACATGCGGTGGCGGATGGACTCGGGGCAGTCCGGGCCGAACACGTGCAGGTTGGCCCGGGGCCGGTCCAGGCGCAGGGCCCGGTGCTCGTGGAACGACGGCTCCCGGATCACCAGGAGGTAGCCGAGGCGTTCGAGCGCGGGCACGTAGGCGTCCTCGTCACGCGGATCGGCCACGGTCAGGTCGATGTCGACGACGTCCTTGGCCGCCAGGCCCTCGACGGACGTCGAGCCGATGTGGTCGAGGTCCAGGACCACGTCACCCAGTGCCGACCGGATGTCGGCGGCCAGGGCCTCGTACCGGCGCGGCCACTCCGGGTCGTACGGGACCAGCGCGACCGTCTCGGGCGCGGGTGGACCCAGCACCCACGGGTTCTCGTCGGGGTTCTCGTCGTGGTGGCGGGTGATCTCCTCGAAAGCGGGCACCCGGCGCAAGATAGCGATCCGCGCCGGGGCCGTCGACTCGAATTCAGTCCCAGTCGAGCGTGCTGCCCGAGGCGTACTCGGTCACGCGGGTCTCGAAGAAGTTCTTCTCCTTGCGCAGGTCGATCGCCTCCGACAGCCACGGGAACGGGTTGTCGGCGGCGGGGAAGACCGGGGCGAGACCGAGCTGCGCGCAGCGGCGGTTGGTGATGAACCGCATGTACTGCTCGCACAGCTCGGAGTTGAGCCCGAGCAGGCCGTTGGGCATCGTGTCACGCCCGTAGGCGACCTCCAGCTCGCACGCCTCGGCCAGCATCGTGCGCACCTCGGCCTGGAACGCGTCGGTCCACAGGTGCGGGTTCTCGATCTTGATCTGGTTGATCGCGTCGATGCCGAAGTTCAGGTGGATCGACTCGTCGCGCAGGATGTACTGGTACTGCTCGGCGATGCCCACCATCTTGTTGCGCCGCCCGAACGACAGGATCTGCGCGAAGCCGGTGTAGAACCACATGCCCTCGAAGACCACGTAGAACGCGATCAGGTCGCGAAGGAACGCGCGATCGGTCTCCGGCGTGCCCGTGCGGAACTCCGGGTCCTCCAGGTTCTGCGTGTAGTCCAGCGCCCACGCGGCCTTGTCCGTGATCGACGGCACCTCGCGGTACATGTTGAACAGTTCGCCCTCGTCCAGGCCCAGCGATTCGCAGATGTACTGGAAGGTGTGCGTGTGCACGGCCTCCTCGAACGCCTGGCGCAGCAGGTACTGGCGGCACTCGGGGTTGGTCAGGTGCCGGTACACCGCGAGCACGATGTTGTTGGCCACCAACGACTCCGACGTGGCGAAGAAGCCGAGGTTGCGCTTGATCGCGTGCCGCTCGTCCTCGGTCAGCCCGGTCGGCGAGCGCCACAGCGCGATGTCGGCCTGCATGGACACCTCGGTCGGCATCCAGTGGTTGGCGCACCCGGCCAGGTACTTGTCCCACGCCCAGTGGTACTTCAGCGGCAGGAGCTGGTTCACGTCCGCGCGCGCGTTGATCATCGACTTGTCGTCGACGTGGACGCGGCCCGCGCCGCGCTCGATCGAGCCGAGCCCGGTGGCGCCGGGGAGGTTCGTGGTCACTGGCAGGCCTCGCAGTCGGGGTCGGTGATCGAGCAGACGAGCGCGTCGTCGGGCGTCACGGTCGGGGCGGCAACGGGCACGGGAACGGGTACCGGTTCGGCGACCGGGCGCACGGCGTTGAGCTTGCCGTCGACGCCGCGCAGGGTGGACTTCTCCACGCTGGTCACGGCCGTGGAGCGCAGGTAGTAGGTGGTCTTGAGGCCCTTGTGCCAGGCCAGGCGGTAGATCGCGTCGAGCTTGCGGCCGTTGGGCGCGGCGATGTAGAGGTTGAGCGACTGCGCCTGGTCGATCCACTTCTGCCGGCGCGACCCCGCCTCGATCAGCCACTCCGAGGACACCTCGAACGCGGTGGCGTACAACGCCTTCAGGTCGTCGGGCACGCGGTCGATCGGTGCGAGCGAGCCGTCGAAGTACTTGAGGTCCGCGACCATGGCCTCGTCCCACAGGCCACGTGCCTTGAGGTCGGCGATCAGGTGCCGGTTGAGCACGGTGAAGTCGCCGGACATGTTCGACTTCACGAACAGGTTGCGGAACAGCGGCTCGATGGACTGGCCGACGCCGCAGATGTTCGAGATCGTCGCGGTGGGTGCGATCGCCATCGTGTTGGAGTTGCGCATGCCGCCGCGCACCTTCTCGCGCAGCGCGTCCCAGTCCAGAGTGGACGACGTGTCCATGTCCAGGCCGTCGCGTTCGGCCGCCAGCAGGGCGATCGAGTCGATCGGCAGCACGCCCCGGTGCCACAACGACCCCTCGAACGTCTCGTAGGAACCGCGTTCCCGCGCGAGGTCCGCCGACGCGGACAGGGCGTGGTACGAGATCAGCTCCATGCTCACGTCGGCGAAGGCGACCGCCGCGGCCGAGCCCGGGACCAGGCGCTGGACGAACAGCGCGTCGGTGAAACCCATCAGCCCCAGGCCGACCGGCCGGTGCCGCAGGTTGGACCGGCGGGCCTCGGGGATCGTGTAGAAGTTGATGTCGATCACGTTGTCGAGCATCCGCACGGCCGTGCGCACGGTCCGCGCCACGCGGTCGCGGTCCAGGCCGTCCGGCGTGACGTGGTTGGCCAGGTTCACCGAACCCAGGTTGCACACCGCGACCTCGTCGGCGGCGGTGTTCAGCGTGATCTCGGTGCACAGGTTCGACGAGTGCACCACGCCGACGTGCCGCTGCGGCGACCGGACGTTGCACGGGTCCTTGAACGTGATCCACGGGTGACCGGTCTCGAACAGCATGGTCAGCATCCGCCGCCACAGCTCGACCGCACGGACCCGCTTGGACACCCGGATCTCGCCGCGTTCGGCCGCCTCCTCGTAGGCCCGGTAGCGCTCGGCGAACGCCCGGCCGTAGAGGTCGTGCAGGTCGGGCGTCTCGTCGGGGGAGAACAGCGTCCAGTCGGCGTCGGCCTCGACCCGGCGCAGGAACTCGTCCGGCACCCAGTTCGCGGTGTTCATGTCGTGCGTGCGCCGACGGTCGTCGCCGGTGTTCTTGCGCAGGTCGAGGAACTCCTCGATGTCGACGTGCCACGTCTCCAGGTAGGCGCACGCCGCGCCCTTGCGCTTGCCGCCCTGGTTGACCGCCACGGCCGTGTCGTTGGCGATCTTGAGGAACGGCACGACGCCCTGCGACTCGCCGTTGGTGCCACGGATGTGCGCGCCCATGCCGCGCACCGGCGTCCAGTCGTTGCCCAGCCCGCCCGAGTACTTCGCGAGCAACGCGTTGTTCTGGTAGCCCTGGAAGATGCTCTGGAGGTCGTCGTCCACGGTCGTCAGGAAGCACGACGACAACTGCGGACGGGTGGTGCCCGAGTTGAACAGCGTGGGCGTCGAGCACATGAAGTCGAACGACGACAACAGCTCGTAGAACTCGATCGCGCGGGCCTCGCGGTCGTCCTCGCGCAGCGACAACCCCATCGCGACGCGCATGAAGAACGCCTGCGGCAGCTCGTACCGCGTGCCGTCGTCGTGCAGGAAGTAGCGGTCGTACAGGGTCTGCATGCCCAGAAAGTCGAACTTCGCGTCACGCTCGGGCCTGATGGCGGCGCAGATGCGATCCAGGTCGAACTTCGCCAGCTCCGGGTCGAGGCGGTCGAGGTCGATGCCCAGCCGGACGTACTCCGGGAAGTAGGCCGCGTAGGACAGCTCTTCGCCGGTCGCCTCGACCGGACGGCCTTCGACCCTGGTCAGTGCCTCGCGGCGGAGCCGGTCCAGCAGGAGCCGGGCGGCGACGAACGAGTAGTCGGGCTCGGTCTCCACGAGCGTGCGCGCGGCCATGACCTGCGCGACGGCCAGCTCGTCGACGGTGATCCCGTCGTACACGTCGCGCCGCACCTCGGCGAGCACGGCCGCGGCCGACACGTCGGCCAGTCCGGCGCACGCCTCGCCGACCACGACCTCTGCCCGGTCCCAGTCCAGCGGGACGAGTGTGCCGTCGGCGGTCTTCACCCGGAACGCGGGCGGCGCGGGCGTGACTTCACGTGCCTTGGCGCGCTTTTCGCGGTAGAGCACGTAGGCGCGGGCGACCTTGTGGTGGCCTTCGCGCATCAACACCAGTTCGACCTGGTCCTGGATCTGCTCGATGTGCAGCGCGACCTCCGGCCGCACGTGCTTGAGCAGCGCCTTCTCCACCTGTGCGGTCAGTTCCCCGACCACCGGGCGCAGGTGTCCGGAGTCGCCCTCCACGGCCAGGAACGCCTTGGTCACCGCCACCCTGATCTTGCCGGCGTCGAACACCGAGACCGTGCCGTCCCGGCGGATCACCCTTGTCGTCAACAGCCCTCTCCTCGCGAGCCTCGATGGCCCGGAGCACACGGGGGCGCGAAAAGAACGCGCGACGACGCGTTCGTCCCTGTCGGCCCACCCACGAGACCCCGGACGCCCGCGCACCGGTCGGCGCGCGCGTCGACGGCAGGTCTTCGGACTCGCGGACACCCGGCTCGAAAGCCGTGCCTACTGGCCGTCGCTTCCCACGCTCGCGCGCAGTGCTTCGTGACGGCGGTCGTTTCCACTCACCGCTGCGGGGCAGTCCCGGACTCGCACCGGGTTCCCTCTTGCCTCCACCGCCCCGGGATCGGGCCGGCGGAACCGTCGATGGCGGGAACACTACATGTTGTAGGTCATCACGCAAAACGGCCCACATGAGCCAGGGTTTCCGGAGGGTCGATCAAGCGCCGGCGGCCGGTCGTCCCCGCGACGGGGCCGACCGGCCGACCGCTCCCGAGCCCTACGGGTCACAGCGCCCCGGGGGCACCGTCAGACCATCGGCCTTGGCGATGGCGCACGGCACGACGAGTTCGTTGGGCGACATCGCCCAGAGCCGGGGCACCGAGTGCAGGTAGGGGAAGGCGAAGCCCGAGGCCGAGATCCGCGCGATGGTGCCGCCCTCCTCAGGCCGCAGCGGCACGGAGTTGGTGCCGTACGCGCTGATGTCCACGTCCCGGAACGCAGCCTGGGGGTTCTTCGACAGCAGCCCGGAGTAGAGCCGCAGCGTCTTGCCGCCGTAGCGGTCCCAGACCTCCAGGTCCAGTGACGTGGTGCCCTTGGGGATGTAGAAGTAGCTCGGCGCCTGGGTCAGGCCGGCACCCGGACCCGTGTAGGTGTGCGCCGAACGGCCCGTCGACTGGTTGGTGGCCACGTTGAACGTCAACGGGTACAGGTAGGCGTAGTCGCCGCCCGACCCGACGGTGAACCGGTGGACGTCGTGCGACGACGCCGGTATCGAGACGGTCGCCAACAGGCAGACCCGGTTGACGAACTGCGGGCAACTCGCCAACTCGGTCGGCGTCACTCCGGGCTGGGCCATGTCGCGCAACGAGATCCAGGACTTGGTCGTCGCGCTCCACCGCTCGATGCCGTAGCGCACGTCCCGTGAGGCGTACTGGGTGGTGCCGTTGTCGTACTTCTGCCACAGCAACTGGAATCCGATGTGGACACCGGGTTCCGCCGACGTGAGGAACCGCGGTGTGTGCCCGCTCGTGGCGCTGTTGTAGAGGAAACGCGCGGCCGGTGCACCGGGCGTGACGAACTCGGCGGCCGGGCCCACGTCGTTCCGGTCGACCCAGGCCGCCGGGGTGCCGTCGGCCAGCGTGGCGTCCTCGAACCGGTTGACGGCCCGCACCGGCCAGTACGCCTTGACCTGGTTCCACCACGCCGCGGTCTCGGCGGCGGTGTAGTGCGCGGGTCCGGCGGCCGTCTGCGGCCCCGCCACCGCCGCGGGGTCGGTGCGGCCGTACACCTTCGACAACGGGACCATGAGGGCGTTCATGTAGGACATCTGGCCCTTCCACATGAATTCCCTGGTCTCCGGGGCGTCGGTGGTCATCCGGCCGGAGTCCTGGAGGAAGTAGTAGTAGAAGAACTGCTTCAGGTCGTCCAGACGCCGATCGGGACCGGGTTCGGCCACGGGGTCGACCAGGCGGTCGGCCGCGTCGACCAGCTCCACCGCACGACCCCATGAATACGGCGTGTTCACCGGGAAGTTCGGCAGGAGCATGAAGTCGACGAACTCCTTCACCTTCGCCCACCCCCGGCCGAACGCCCGTTGCAGCCAACGGGTGCGCACCGCGTCGAGCTGGGCGGCCGTCAGCGTCGGGTTCCACAGCATCTTCGCCATGAGGTAGTAGCCGAGGCCGAACTTGCCGAAGTTGAGATCGGTCTCGGCGAGGAACGTGCGGAACCCGCCGCGGTGGTAGGCCGAGATGTCGTCGGCGATCGCGGCGGCCGAGAGGTCGTGCCGGGCGGGCAGGTTGGCCATGCCCCAGTCGGTGGCGTGGGCCACGCTGTAGATCCGGTAGTCGGCCGGGGGTTCGGCGGGCAGCAGGCGGGCCATGGCCTGCCCGATGTCCAGGTGCGTCACGATGGACCGCCACTCGCCGACGCCGCGGTGCTTGGTGTACCCGGCGATCGCCACCCGGATGCGCGGGTCGAGGTTGAAGTGCGGCGGCACGTCGTGGTAGTTGTACGAGTAGAAACTGGCCCGCAGCAAGGACTTCTTCGACTTCCCGGTCGAGGTCACCCGGTCGCCCGGGGGCTGCGCGTCGAGCCACTTGTCGTACTCGCGCAGCAGCCAGTTC
Organism: Saccharothrix violaceirubra; assembly: GCF_014203755.1. NCBI lineage: Bacteria > Bacillati > Actinomycetota > Actinomycetes > Pseudonocardiales > Pseudonocardiaceae > Saccharothrix > Saccharothrix violaceirubra. Next base: position 3,950,927 of record NZ_JACHJS010000001.1, on the reverse strand, counting down.
GCGAAGCCGTACACGGTGTCGCTCTGCGACGCCGAGTCCCAGATCTCCCTCGGCTGGTTCAGGCCCTTGAAGCCGTGCAGCGCCCACGGCGCACCGAACGGCACTCCTTCGGCGGACAGGTACTCCGGGTACCACGCACGGTCCCGCGTGTTGGCGTTGAACACCGCGTCGGGCCGGCCGCCGTCCTCGCGTTCGATCGCCAGGATGGCCGGGTCGTCGGGTCGGGACTTGAAGTGGACGTTCTCGGCCCACGTCCGCACCTCGCGCAGGACGCGTTCGCGCACGGTCCGCACGGACAGGTCCAGCGCGAGCGAACCGCTGCCCAGGGTCTGGAGGACCCAGGCCGTGCCGTTGGAGACGTAGGCCTGCAATGGGCCGTCGCTGGTGATCCAGAGGTGGTCCTTGGCGTCGGCGGGCGGCAGCGCCTGGCGGGCGGCGTCGGTGCCCAGGTGGGTGGGCGCCAGGAAGCCCGCCGGGTTGCCGGAGTCGCGGATGTCCTGGGCGACGGCCTTGTGGTAGGCCTGAAGCGAGTGGCCGGGGAAGGACGGCGCCGACTGGCCGCGCATCAGCGCACCCGTCTGCCAGCGGCGATAGCCGCGTTCCACGTTCTCGTCGGCGGGATCGGCCAGCGGCGCGTTCACGATCGTGCCGACGCCGTAGTACTGGCCGGACATCGCGGTGAGCTGACGGGTGTGGAAGCCGGGTCTGCCGCTCTGCTCGACGTCGAACACGAGCGTGGGTGCGGTCGGCGCGAACACCCAGTTCGGCCCCATGCCGAGCACCTCGTAGCCCACCGTCTCCATCAGTTTCGCGGCGGCGGACGCGAGTCCGTCGTAGGTGTTGGCGACCAGCAGCAGGCGTTCGGGCGTGCTGCGCAGGTAGTACGCCTCCTTGGCGTCCGGGCCGCCGCCGGCCAGCGCCTGGATCACGGCGGGATCGTCGCGGATGTCGGGCGTGGCACCCGCGATGGTGGTGAACACGATGCCGCGCGACAGGTCGGCCGAGTTCTTCACGGTCAGGGTCCGGCCGGTCATCTTCGTGACGGCCTCCTGCACGAACACGACCGCGTCGCGCGCCTTCGAGCGGTCGGTCTGGTACTCGGTGACGGGGATCGAGGTCGTGGTGCGCCAGTCGATCCCGGTCGAGCGGGCCGGGTCGTACTGCACGACGATCGAGGGCAGGACGAAGTCGGGTGCGGGGGACACCGCCGTGAACGCCCGGTCGGCGGCCTGTGCCCTGGCGGGTGTCACCCCGACCAGCACCAGCGCCGCCACCACCCCGAGACGCTTGAAAGATCCTTTACGTGGCCATGCCGACATGAAACCCTCCTGCGCGGCGACACCGGCCCGGGTCCGACCCCGACGGCCGGTGGACTGATGGGACCGGACGCGTCGAGACGCGTGGGTGTCCGTGCCCGTGGCCAGGGAGGGCGTCCGGAGTGGAATCGTCCGGAGGACCGGCCGTCCGGTGACACCAGCGGCATCGGCGCGTCACGTGGCCTCAAGCTACCGCGCCGCAAGCGAAGCGAGGAGGGCCGGACGGTGGAGGTCCGCGCCCGCCGGCCCTACTCCGTCGGCCGTGCCGAGTCGGTGTCGGTGCTGGGGAACGACGTCGCGCGCCGGGCCGGGGCGAGTCGATCACCCGACCCGGTGCCCGGTTCCGCGACCCGCCACCGCCGAACGGCGGTCAACCACCCGACGTCCGTTCACGACCCCGGTCCGCCGTCGGCGACGAGTTCCCCGATCCGCCGGCGGACCCGGTCGGCATCGGCTTCGCGGTCCTGTGCGCGGAACCGTTCCGCCGCGTCCGACCACACCGCCCGTGCCTCGGCGAAGCGGCCGAGCGCGCACAGCGGCCGGCCGAGGTTGTCCAGCGTGGTGGCGTGCTCGGCGGTGTAGTCGAGTTCCTCGTACAGGGCCGCCGCACGCCGGTAGTGCGCGACGGACTCGGCGTGACGCCCGGCCGTGTGGTCGACGTAGCCCAGGCTGTCGAGCACCGCCGCCTCCGTCGCCGGGTCGGGGTGGCGGCCCAGCAGGTCCAGGGCCGCCACCAGGTGTCCGCGTCCACCGTCCAGGTCGCCCAGGAGGGCGGAGAACCAGCCCAGGTCGCCCAGCGCCCTGGCCTGGCCGACGGGTCGGTCGAGCAGCCGGTAGAAGTGCAGTGACCGGTCCGTGTGGACCAACGCCCGCCGGTGGTCGCCGCGCAGCGCCCAGGCGAGCGCGAGCATGCCGTGCGCGTCGGCCTGCTGGGCGAGGTCGCCGTGGTGCTCGGCCGCCGCGAGCGCGTGGCCGAGGTGGCCGGTCGCCTCCTCGTGCCGACCGAGGCCGGCCAGTGCCCGGCCGACCCGGCGGTGGGCGAGCCCGACCGCGCCGGGGTCGGACAGGTGCGGCGCCGCGGTCACGGCGGCCTGCCAAGCGGCGAGGTCGTCGCCGGCCAGACCTCGTCGGGCGTGGAACCCGCTCGACGCCCACGCCAGGTGCCACACGGCGTGGTGGCGGCCCTGCGCGGCGGCGACGCGTTGCGCGTCGAGCAGGTGCCGGTGCTCGGCGTCGAACCAGTGCATCGCCTCCGCCGCGGTCGACACCGACAGCGGGCGCACGTCGGGCGCGGGCGGGCCGACGTCCACGGGGTCGCGGTGCGGGTCGAGCACACGATCCGCGGCGTGCGCGGTGTGCAGGTAGAAGTCCACCACCCGGTCCAGGGCGGCCCGCCGCGCCGGTGCCGGGAGGAGGTCGTCCGCCGTGGTGGCGGCGTAGGCGCGGACCAGGTCGTGCATCGCGTAGCGGCCACCCGCCTGCCGGTCCAGCAGCGAGGCGTCCGCCAACGCGCGCAGGTCCCTGCGGGTCCGCGCGGCGGGCAGTCCGGCGAGTGCGACGGCCGCGAGCGTGTCGACGTCCGGGCCGGGCGCGATGCCCAGCAGGGCGAACAGGGTGCGTTGCGCTTCGCCGAGGTGGTGCAGGGACCAGGACAGCACCGCGGGCAGGCTCGCGGTCGGGTCGGTGTCGTGGTCGAGCACCTCCAGGCCCGCCTCGCGCAGCTCGGCGGCGAACTCGCCCAACGGGACCCCGGGCCGGGTGGCGGCCTGGCGGGCGATGATCGACAGCGCGAGCGGGTGGCGTCCGCACGACTCGATCAGCTCGTCGACCGCGCCGGGTTCGGCGGCCACCCGCGGTGCGCCCGCGCGGGCGGTCAGCAGCGCGTGGGCTTCGTCGTGCGTGAGCACGTCCAGGTGCAGGTGGCGGGCGCCGTGCCGGTCGATGAGGGACGGCAGGATGGCCCGGCCGGTGACCAGCACCGTGCAGCTCGTGCTGCCGGGCAGCAGCGGCACGACCTGGGCAGCCGTGGCCGCGTTGTCCAACACCACCAGCAGCCGCCGGCCCGCGACCAGTCCCCGGTACCGCGCGGTCAGTTCGTCCGGATCGGACGGGAGGCCGTCGACGTCGGCGCCCAGGCCGGTCAGGAGGACCCGCGTCGCCTCGGCCGGTCCGACCGGTTGCCCGGTGGGGTCGAAACCGCGCAGGTCCACGAACAGCTGCCCGTCGGGGAACCGGTCGAGGTCGCGGTCCGCCCAGGCCAGTGCGAGCCAGGTCTTGCCCATCCCGCCCGCTCCGCCGATCGTGTGGAGGCCCCCGTCGGCCAAGGCGGCGTCCAGCGCGGCGAGTTGCGCGGTGCGGCCGGTGAACGACCGGGGCGCGGCGGGCAGTTGCCGCGGCACGACCGGCGTCCCGGCCCGGGTGCCGGGTGCGGCGAGGTCCAGGGCGGAGTCGGCGGCGAGCATGCGCCGGTGCAGTTCCCGCAACGCCGGACCGGGATCGGCGCCCAGTTCCTCGGCCAGGTGGTGCCGGGTGCGCTGGTAGTGGTGCAGGGCGTCGGCCTGGCGGCCCGCGCGGTACAGCGCGGTCATGAGCTGTGCGGCGACGCGCTCGTCGAGCGGATCGGCCTCGGCCCGTGCGGTCAACTCCGGCAGCAGCTCGTGGTGGCGACCGCAGTCCAGGGCCCGGTCGGCCCGGTCGGCCTCGGCGACGGCGCGTTCCCGGTGCAACCGCCGGCGCTCCGCCTCCGCCCACGGGGTGTCCGACTCCGCCAGGGGCTCGGCCCGCCACAGCTCCAGCGCCTGCCCGAACACGACCAGCGCCCGCGCCGGGTCCCGCGTGCCGCGGGCTTCCGCCACCAGTCGGCGGAAGCGGTGGAGGTCGACGGCGTCGCGGTCGACGTCCAGCAGGTAACCGTCGGAGCGGTGGGTGATCGTGATCCCGCCCGGTGCCAGGGCCGGGCGTAACCGGGCGAGGTAGGTGCGCAGCACGGATCGTGCCCGGCTCGGCGCCCGCTCGCCCCAGACGCGGTCGACCAGCGCGTCCACCGGCACCGGGTGACCGGCTTCGACCAGCAGCACCGCCAGCACCGCGCGCTGCCTGGCGTGCCCCACGTCCTGCCGGCGACCGCCCACCCGGACCTCGACCGCGCCGAACACCCGCGCGTCGACCGGTGGGGGTCCGCTGTCGTGATCTTCTCGCTCCACCCCACCTGGATACCGGCCGTGAACAGGCGTTTCAACCGGGATTCGGCGGGCTCGCGGCTCGCCGCCGCCACGCTGGGAACCGGCAACGAATCGACCATCCGGTGTCGTCCCGGACCGGGACACACCGCTCGTACCCAGGGGGATTCCCATGCCTTTCACCAGGCATCTCGCCGTGCTGGCAGCCGCGGTCGGCACGCTCGTCGCGCTCGGCGGGCCGGCCATGGCCGCCGGCGACCAGGACGGCACCGAGGGGACCCGGGTCACGGGTGTCCACATCCTGTCGGCCGCCGACGCGACGCTCCTGCCGGACGTGCACTCGCCGGAGCAGTTGGCCGCGTCCTGCCCGGCCGACCACTTCTGCGGGTACGGCGACGCGGAGGGCTACGGCAAGGCGTGGAAGGGCTGCGGCCGGGCGGACAACCCGTGGCGGGGGACCGGCTGGTGGATCAACAACCTGCCGGGCACCCGCGACCGGGTGGCGATGTTCGACCGCCGCACCGGCAAGAAGTCCTACGTCACGCCGCACTCGCCGTCCAGGGACCTGACCGGCGACTGGACCAACGTGAAGTTCATGCAGCTCTGCGTCGCCTGATCGAGGCGACGACACCCTTTCCGGACTACAAGGAGTACATAGAGTGAGTCTTCGTCGCATCATCGCGGGTGCCGCGATCGGGACCGCGCTGGCCGTCTCCACCGCGGTGTCCCCCGCACAGGCCGCCACGGACGCCGCCGCCGCGTGCGGCGGCGCCGGGACCGATCGCGTCGGCGGTTCGTACGTCGAGGTGCGGTCCGATTGCAGCGTCGTGGGCGGGCCCTCGACCAAGGTCACCTACGAGGTGTTCGGGGACCGGCGCTTCACCAACCAGCGTGCCGTGGTCGAGGTCTACGGAATCGAGAACGGCAGGCCCAAGTGGTACTCGCTCGGCACCGTCGCCCCGGGGCCGTCGGTGTACAAGACCGTGCCGTGGGGCAACAACGCGGCCAATCCGAAGATCCGCATCACGGCGAGTGCCGCGGGCGGCGCGCTCGTCGCGAAGATCTCCTTCAACCACTGACGGCACATGCCCCGGGCCGGTCGGCCCGGGGCATGTGCCGATCCGGTCCCACGACGGCATCCGATCGGGTGCACGACGTGATCCGGCCGACGGTCGCCGCAGGTCAGGGCCCTGGTGACCGTTTCGGTCCGGTAATGGCCCCGAGGGGTGACCGCGGTGTCGCCCGGTGACGTGCGTCCCCTCCGGACGTGGTCGGCCGGGGTGGGCGGGTGCGGTATTTCGCTCAGGTGGCACCGGCGGCTGCCGATTTCGACGGGGTAAGCGGCGGGTGGAGCCGGAGGAGACCGAGCGTGAGGTATCGATGACTGCGGCAAACAGGCCCGATGTCACGGCGTCGCGTGCGTCAGTCGCACGGTTCGCGAACTGGGGCATTCGCACGAAGATTCTGGTTGTGCTGATCGCCGTCGTGACGGTGGCGGTCGGCATCGGCGTTCTGGGCATCACGCAGATGTCCAAGCTCGATGCGCGACTGCGGACCGTCGCGACGATGAACGCACCCGCTCTGAGCGACCTCGGTGACATCCGCGGCGCGCAGGGCATGATCAACCACTGGGCTGTCATGTGGTACGTGGACCCGACTCCCGAGGGTCACCAGCGTACCCGCGACGGGCAGCACGCGGCGGACGCGGCGATCGACACCGCGATCACCAGCTACCTCTCGCACACGACCGAGCCCTCCGGCCGGCAGCTGGCCAGCCAGCTCATGGCCGACCACAGGAAGTTCCGCGTCGAGCGCGACATCAGCTACGGCGACACCCCGCCGGCCGGTTACGTGCCGATCAGCGACATGACCGAGTTCACCAACCTGATCCAGCGCATCGACTCGTCGATCCTCGAACTGGCCAAGATCGAGAAGGCCAGCGCGGAGAACGCCGCGGCCGAGGGTGCCGAGGCGTACTCGACGGCGCGGACCATCCTGCTGCTGGCCATGTTCGGCGGCCTCGCGGCGGCCGTCGCGCTGGCGATGCTGGTGGCCAGCCGGATCGTGCGCCCGCTGCGCGAGGTCACCGCCGTGACCAAGCGCATGGCCGACGGCGACCTGACCAAGGCCGCCGTCGTCAAGAGCACCGACGAGGTCGGCACGCTGGCCGTGGCGATCAACCAGGCGCGGGAGAACTTCGCCACCGCCGTCTCCGCCCTGGCGACGACGGCCGAGACCCTCCAGTCCGACTCCACGCGTCTGGTCGAGGTCAACGACCGCCTGCTCACCGGCACGGTCGGCGCCAACGACCAGGCCGTCACGGTCGCCACCGCGGCCGACAAGGTCTCGCTGAACCTCCAGACCGTGGCCGCCGGCGCCGAGGAGCTCGGCTCGTCGATCCGCGAGATCGCGCACAGCGCGAACGAGGGTGCCACCGTCGCCTCGCACGCCGTGCAGGTCGCGGAGTCCACCACGGACGTCGTCGCCAAGCTGGGCGACTCGTCCGCGCAGATCGGCAACGTGGTCAAGGTCATCACCTCGATCGCGGAGCAGACCAACCTGCTGGCGCTCAACGCGACCATCGAGGCCGCGCGTGCCGGCGAGGCGGGCCGCGGGTTCGCGGTCGTCGCCAACGAGGTGAAGGAACTGGCCCAGGCGACCGCCCGGGCCACGGAGGACATCGGCACCAAGGTCGAGGCGATCCAGTCCGACACCGCGCAGGCGATCGGCACGATCGGCGAGATCAGCTCGATCATCGCCAAGATCAACGACTACCAGCTCGTCATCGCCTCGGCGGTCGAGGAGCAGACCGCGACCACCAACGAGATGGGCCGCAACATCGCCCACGCGGCCTCCGGCTCCTCGGAGATCGCGAACAGCATCTCGCAGGTCGCGGACACGACGAAGACCTCGACGCAGGAGATCGACCAGAGCCGTCAGGCCGCGGTCGACCTGGAGCAGCTCTCCGCTCACCTGCGCGAACTGGTGGCGAACTTCAAGTACACCAGCTCGGTCTGACGAATCCTCGTCGACGGACGCCCGGCGTGACCCCCACCGGTCACGCCGGGCGTCCGGCATTTCGCCGGGATTCCGCGTGGCGTGGGTGATCGGGATGGCAGAATCCCCGTCCCGTGAGCGAATCCGCAGTGGTCACCACCCGTCCGCCCCGGCTCGCCCGCCTCGTCACCGAGGTGCTGGCCCCGTGGGTGTGGGTGTTGGGTCTGCCGCCCGTCCTCGGGTGGCACGCGACCCACTCGGTCGGCAGCGCCCTGTTGTGGGGCCTGGTGGTGGGCGTGTTCGGCTCGGTGATCCCGATGGTCGTGATCGTGCGCGGCGCGCGTAAGGGCCGGTGGGACGGCCACCACGTGACGAATCGGGAAGGGCGCGTGGTCCCGCTCGCGGCGTGTGGTGTCTCGTTGACGGCGGGAGTCGCCGTGCTGGTGCTCGGGGACGCCCCGCACCAGATGCTCGCGCTGGCGTTGGCGATGTTCGCCGAGCTGGTGGTGTGCGTGCTGATCACGTTCGCACTGCCCGTGGGCGGAAGCCGGGGCTGGAAGATCTCGCTGCACGCGGCGGCGTCGGCGGCGACCGTGACGGTCCTGGCCGTGGCCTACGGCCCGTGGGTGTCGCTCGCGGGGCCGGCCGTGGTGCTGGTCTGCTGGTCACGCGTCGCCTTGGGCGACCACACCCGCGCGCAGGTCGTCTGGGGTGCGGTGGCGGGCGCCGTCGTGGGCGGCGGTGCCTACGTGCTCTTGGAGCGCGTACTGGCCTGACCGTGGTGCCTGAGTGCGTATTTCAGGGTGTCCGAACGCGTGTTTCGGGGTGCCTGAGCGGAGGACTCGCGGGGTCAGGCCTTGCGGCGGTGCGTCGACAGGCGCAGCACGTGGCCGTGGACGCACTCGCAGAAGCGGCCGATGACCCGGTACTGGGCGCAGGTGTGGCCGGCGGGGAAGAAACGTTCGGGGCGGCTGAACGACTGGACGCCTGTCGAGTGGGACATCGGAGCCTCCGGGTCGGTGTGTCGTCCTGTCGGCGACGGGAGCGACTGTGACCCGATAAGCATGGGAATCGCTGGTGGCGTACTTGGTTCGTCTTCGGTAGCGACTCGGTGGCTACGTGACCGGGCCCACCGTCACTCGAACGGCCTAGTGATCGTGGGCTTACCCGGTGTGTCGACTTCGCGGAGTAGTGGCAGTTATGCCGTGTGAGTGAGCCAGCCGGGGACGGGGGCCGCGGCGGGGTCGGTCTCGCCCCAGCCGGGAGCCGTGCGCGGGCGCGGGTTCTCCTCGGCGAGGCGGTGCGCAGCCTCGCCGCCGTACCAGGTCGCCATGGTGACCAGGCCGGCCACGCCGAACAGCAGCACGCCGAACAGGTGGCCCAGGCCCGCGCCGGCGAACAGGCGGGTCGTCGAGTAGCCGCCCATGACGACCATCAGGGCACCGACCACCAGGCGCAGGTGGCGGCCGTGTGCCGACCCGGCCCGGTGCGGCACCGGCGTCGCACCGCGGCGGGGAGCGGCCGGACCCGACTTCCACGCCGTCTTGGCCAGGTGCCACCGGCCGCTGTCCTCGGGCGGCGCGGGGCGCGGCCGGGCGCGGACGGCCACCCGGCGGGTCAGCGCGGCGGCGACCGCGTCGGCGTCGTCGACCGGCAGCAGCCACTGCTGACCGCCGCCCACGATCCGCACCACCGGTCCGGGCGGTACGAGCAGCACGGCCGAGTTGGGGAGTTGCCACGGCGTCGGTCCGCCCGCGACCCCGCCCGCCTGGACGAACTCCACCCGGTCCAGCGGCAGCGCCAGGCGGGTGGGCATGCCCGCGGTGTTCGGCGCGGGCAGGCGGTCGAGCAGCAGACGCCGGGACTGGACGCGCAGCCGTGCGCCGCCACGCAGGCCGATCACGATCTCCACGGCCGACCCGCCGACGGCCGCCGTGACCGGTCGGGACACCGCACGGCCGGCGAGCCACGCCGTGCCCCACGCCAGTCCCGCGCCGACGAGCGTGATGAGGGCCTGACCGCTGCCGAAGCCGACACCGCTCATCACGAGCGGGGCCATCGGGACCAGGGCGATGAGCGGCCACGTGGACGTGCGCCACCACGCGAGCGCGAACAGCACGAGGCCGACCGCGAGAGCGGGCAGGTGGCCCGGGGACAAGGCGGGGGCGGCGAGGCCCAGTGCGGCCCCGGGTTCGGCGGCGCTGCGTGGCCACGGCGCCGTCCACCGCGCGACCGTCAGCGTCGCCGCCGGTGCCACCACGTACGCGAGCACCAGCAGCGGCACCGTGCGCAGCCATCGGCCGGCCATCGGCGTCCCCCCGTTCGTCGATCGTCCGCCGGAACCGTAGTGCCTCGCCCGACAGGTCATCCGGCGTTCGGGGAGATTCGCCTTCGTCACCCAGTGGAACCACGACGGGAAGCCCCGGGACGGTCCGTAGTGGTTCCACTGTCCAATCCGTACACGACCGGGTGGTTTCGTCGGGTTGATCTTGCACCGGCCGCCGCGCCGACACAGGTTGACCAGGACGCCGACTGTTGGGAGCGAAGGTTGGCTGCTCAGCGCGTTCTCGTCGCCGAAGACGATCCGGACATCGGTCTGCTGATCGACTTCAAACTCGCCCAGGCGGGACTGGACGTGATCACGGTCGCGGACGGTGCCGTCGTGCTGGATCGCGCCCGGGCGACCGAGCCCGACCTGTTCCTGCTCGACGTGCACCTGCCCGGCCGCTCCGGGCTGGAGCTGTGCGCCGACCTGCGCCAGGACCCGATCACCCGGGACAAGCCGATCATGCTGCTCTCCGGCGGTGCCCACCAGTGGGAGATCGACGAGGGCCTGGCCGCCGGCGCGAACGAGTACCTCGTCAAGCCTTTCAGCCCGGCCAAGCTGCTCGAACACGTCCAGAACCTGCTGAGCGCGCCATGACCGGCCGCCGGGCGTGGTGGACGGTCGGCCGCCTGCTGGCGGTCGGCTACCTGCTCGCCCTGGTCGGCCTCCTGGTCGTCGGCGTCAGCGCCTATCTCCGCATCGGCACGCTGCTCAACGACCGCGTGCCCGTCGAGCACACCTACAACGTGCTCAACACGATCTCCCAACTGCGCATCGACGTGCAGAACGTCGAACGCGGCCAGCGCGGCTACCTGATCACCGGCGAGGACAAGTTCCTCGTCCCCTACGAGACCGCGCTGGGCAACATCGACGCCACGGTCGCCGAACTGCGCGTGCTCACCGCGGACAACCCCGCCCAGCAGGCCGCGCTGAACGAACTCGACCCGCTCCTGGCCGGCCGGCTCCAGCAGGTCGCGGACACGATCGCCGCGCGCCGCTCCGGCGGGCTCGAGGTCGTGGCGCCCATGGTCAGCCGCAACGGGATCGACGACGCCGAACGCGTCCAGGCCGTGCTCGACGGCATGCGGGACCGCGAACTGACACTGCTCCGGGAACGCCAGCGCACCAGCACGGCCAAGGCCCAGGACACCCGCCTGCTCATCGGGTGGGGCACGGCCGGGCTGGTCGTCCTCGTCGGCGTCGGGGCGTGGTGGGCGACCCGGCGCGTGACCGTGCCGCTGACCAAGGTCGCCGAGGCCGCCGCCCGGGTCGCGGCGGGCGAGGCCGGGTCCAACGTGCGGGTCGAGGGACCGGCCGAACTGGAACGCATGGCCCGCGCCGTGGACGGGTCCATGCGCGCGTTGCGCGACGCCCGTGACGAGGCCATGGCGGCGAGCCGGGCCAAGGCCGCGTTCCTGGCCACGATGAGCCACGAGATCCGCACGCCGATGAACGCCGTGATCGGGTTGACCGGCCTGCTGCTGGACTCGGACCTGACCGTCGAGCAGCGCGACCTGCTCACCACCGTCCGCGACAGCGGCGACTCGCTGCTGTCGATCATCAACGAGATCCTCGACTACTCCAAGATCGAGGCCGGGCAGATCGACCTGGAGGACGTGTCGTTCGACGTCGTCGAGTGCGTGGAGAGCGCGCTGGCCCTGGTCGCCCTGCCGGCCAGCGACAAGGGCATCGAACTCGTCGGACACGTCGACCCGGGCTGTCCGCGCGTACTGCGCGGCGACGCGACCCGGCTGCGGCAGATCCTGCTCAACCTGGTGGCCAACGCGGTCAAGTTCACCGCCGCCGGCGAGGTCGCGGTGACGCTGTGGGTCGAGCCCGCCGACGTCACCGGCCTGCTCGTGGACACGCCGCACGACGACGACGCGATCATGCTGCACGCCGCCGTGCGCGACACCGGCATCGGGATGAGCGCCGAGCAGCAGAGCCGGCTGTTCCGCACCTTCAGCCAGGTCGACGCGTCCGCCACCCGTCGCTACGGCGGGACCGGCCTGGGCCTGGCGATCAGCAAGCGGCTGGCCGAGGCCATGGGCGGCGACCTGACCGTGGACAGCGCGTCCGGTGTCGGGTCGACGTTCACGCTGAAGGTCCTGATGCACGAGTCGGAGAGCACGATCGGCGACGTGCCCGCGACCGCGCCCGCCCACGGCCGCACCGCGCTGGTGGTCGACGACAACGACACGAACCTGCGGGTGCTGTCCGCGCAGCTCACCGCGTGGGGCATGGAGTGCGTGGCCGTGCACTCCGGCTACGAGGCCCTGGACCGGGTGGCCTCGGGCGAGCGGTTCGACGTCGCCATCCTGGACATGAACATGCCCGGCCTGGACGGCGTGCGCCTGGCCGAACGCCTCCGGGGGCTGGGCGGCACGAAGACGACCCCGCTCGTGCTGCTGGGCAGCATCTCCGAACCCCTCACACCGCCGCACCGGCGCATGTTCGAGGCCGTGCTGACGAAGCCCGCGCGCGTGACCGTGCTGCACGCCACCCTGGGCCGCGTGCTGGGCGCGCGCCGGGGGCGTCGCGTCGAGACGGCCATGGTGGACGGGAAGAGCGGCGGGGAGGGTTCCCTGCGCGTGCTGCTGGCCGAGGACAACCCGGTGAACCAGAAGGTCGCGCGCCTGATGCTGGACCGTCTGGGCCACCGCGTGGACATGGTGGCCGACGGCGCGGAAGCCGTGCGGGCCGTCCGCGAAGGCGGGTACGACGTGGTGCTGATGGACGTGCACATGCCGTTGATGGACGGTCTGGAGGCGACCCGCGCGATCCGCGCCGAGGCCCAGGACGGGCGGGGCCCGTACATCATCGCCATGACCGCGTCCGTGCTGCTGGAGGACCGCAAGGCGTGCGCGGCGGCGGGTATGGACGACTACCTGGCCAAGCCGGTGCGGGCGGACGACCTGGCGGAGAAGCTGGCCGTGCTCGGCGAAGGCGCGGAGAAGCCCTTTGTCCCGCAGGCGCGCACGGGTCACGAGCACCAGGCGCAGCCCGACCGCGAGCAGTCCGACCGCGAGGCCGCCGTGCGCGCACGCCTGGCCGAACTGGGCGGCCCCGAGTCGCCGCCCGAGGAGCGGGCCCTGCTGGGTGCCCTGCTGACGTCGTTCGTGAACCGCTCCGCGACGGCGGTGCAACGGCTGGACGACGCCCTGCGGACGGGTGACGAAGCCGGGGCGGCCGAGGCCGCGCACAGCCTGAAGGGCGCCGCGTCGAACCTGGGCGCCGACCGCATGGCCACGCTGCTGAGCGGGTTGGAGGACCGGATCCGGGCCCACGACCTGCCCGATCCCGAGCCGTCGCTGGACCCGGTGCGCCGTGAACTCGACGCCGTCACCGCGACGATGACGGCGATCGCCGCCGAACTCGCCACCTGACCTCCCTACGCGGGCGGTCGCGGAATTCCGGTGCGGCCGGGGTGATCACGATGCCGCCGGTCTCCGAGGTCGCCGCTGTCGCGGCATCGAGGAGTGGCGCGGGTGGTACCGCGTGCTCGACGGACGGCTCGCCCGGTACCTGCCCGGTCGGCGCCGTACCCGCGACCGTCCCGGAGCCGGCGACGTGACCGACCTCCCGCCGCGGTGGGGATGACCGGGGGACCCGCGTGTGTTGTGGTGGGTGGACGTTCGGCGACGGGAGTGGGAATGGCGACGGAGAAGGCCGTGTTGGCCGGCGGGTGCTTCTGGGGGATGCAGGACCTGTTCCGCCGGCACCCCGGGGTCGTGTCGACGCGGGTGGGCTACACCGGCGGCACCGTGGCGAACGCGACGTACCGGCGGCACGACGGGCACGCCGAGGCGATCGAGATCGTGTTCGACCCGGCCCGGCTGGACTACCGGCGGATCCTGGAGTTCTTCTTCCAGATCCACGACCCGACGACCCGGGACCGCCAGGGCAACGACATCGGCACGAGCTACCGGTCGGCGATCTTCTACGAGACCGACGAGCAGAAGGCCGTCGCGGTCCGGACGATCGAGGACGTGGACGCCTCGAAGCGGTGGCCGGGCCCGGTCGTGACGGAGGTCGCCCGGCTGGGCGATTTCTGGGAGGCCGAGCCGGAGCACCAGGACTACCTGGAGCGCTACCCGGACGGCTACACGTGCCACTACGTCCGTCCGGAGTGGCTGCTCGGCGACCGCTGACCGCGGCCGGTGGGGAGAGCGGGCGTGCTGTGCGTGAAGGTTGGCAGGAAGCACGCCCATGGCCCCACCGGCCGGCCCGGTGTTCGCGAACACCAGCGGCAGGACGACCCGGCCCGCGCCGCGCAGCCCCGAGCGGACGCGCACGGTCCGGGGTCGAACGGCGTGCCGCGCTGGTCGGCGTTCCGCAGCCGGTAGCCGAACATCGACTCGGCCACGTCGTCGAACGACTCGCCCGCGAAGATGTTCACCCGCGGCACGACGTACGCGGCGCGGGTGGTCGGCAGGGGCACGTCGATGAACTCCGAGGCGCCGTCGGCGGCACCGGTGATGTCGCCGGAGTGCACCACGTCCCCCTCCCGGTAGTTCGTCCACGACGCCTGGCCCGCCCCGTGGAACTCCTCGTCCAACAGCAGCACCGAAAGGTCGGGACCGTCTCGCGCCAGTAGGTGAAGAAGCGCAGCAGTTCACCCCGCACCGGCATGCGCGAGCCTCGCGGCAGCACCGCGAAGCCACCCTCGGACGCCTCGCCCGACAACGGCAGCGCGACGTCGAGCACGTCCGGGTCGACCACGGCCGGACGCGTGAACTCCGGCAGCCCGCCGAGGATCTTCGCGTCCGGCCGGGCGGTCGCGGAGTCGTTCTTCGCCACCTTCAGGACCGGGATCGGCACCAGCGTGTGGGACACCCGCGACGACGCCCGCCGGGACGTTTTCGCCTACCCGGGCTACTACCACGACCGGGGTGAAGTCCCGTCCGCCACGCCAAAAGATGTCTGTGTTCCGCCTGGTGGCTTTCGTCCTTTCCCGGCACGTGGATGCGGGCCGGGCATCGAACCGACTCCGGTACGGGCCTCGTATGGTCGCGCGCCGACCGACGGGCCGACGCGCGACCGCCTACCCCACTTCCCGGAGCACCGAGACCGCCCCGGCCAACGTCGTCGGACGTTCCCAGCTCAGGCCCGGCGCGCGCCAGCCCGGCCCGGCCACGACCAGCCGTGGCCCCAGTGCCGCCACGGCCTCCGCCGCGCGGTGGTGCGCCGGTTCGATCCGGTGCGACCAGAGCAGCACGGCCTTCGGCGTGGTCGAGGTGACCGCGCGCACCAATGCGGGCTCGGGCATCGCGGCGCCCAGCATCCGGGTCGGGACGTCGTGTTCGGCCAACGCCGCCGACAGCGCCTCCACGGGCAGCGAGTGCTGCTCGCCGGGCGCGCAGGCGAGCAGGACCGACGCCCCCGCCGGGGGATGGGGGACGCGGTGCAGCGCGGTGGCCACCGACCAGGACAGGGCGTGCTCGTCGTCGACGCAGTCCGGGTCGTCCACCTGCGCACGCTCGATCGAGGTCAGCGCCGGCCGGCACACCTCGTCCCAGGTCCGCACCACACCCCACCGCGGGAACGTCCGACTCAACAGGTCGACACACGACGCGGTGTCCAGGCGCCTGGCGGACTCCACGACGGCTTTGCGGACGTCGCGCGGCATCGGCGTCCCGTTGAGCAGACCGGCGGCGGCCGAGGGACGCATCCCGCCGTTGACCAGCTCGCACATCCTGCCCAGCACGGCCACGTCGTCGTTGCTGTAGCGGCGGTGCGTGCCGGCCCTGCCCGACCGCGGTTCCAGTCCGTAGCGGCGATGCCACCCGCGCAACGTCGATTCCGTGGTCCCCAGGCGGGCGGCCACCTCACCGGCCGTCCACACCGGCGTCCAGTCCTCGACGGCCGGCTCGTCGTACTCGTCGATCATCGGCCGTGCCGCTTCCGACCGGCGCCCTGCCGCGCGTGGTCGCACCCGTGATCGGCGACGAGAAGGTCCCGTCCGCCGTGATCGCGATGCCGGGCGCCGGGCGGGGGAGCACTCCGCCTGTCCGGGCGAGCGGTCTGGGGCACGGGGGTCCTCCTCGGATACCTGCCCGACTCCGTGACGCGCCACGGAAACGCGCCACGGAGTCGGTGAGACGGATCGGAAACCGACGACCGGGCCGAGCAACTTCAGCACGGCGTCGAGCACGATTCCTAGCACACCGCCGTCAGTACCCATGAGCATCTCCGCTCCCGAAGGTGCCGATGTTCTCGATATACGGCCCGGTTTTGACTCCGTCACGTTGCCGCTGCCCCGCAGACGCCCCCATCGAGTGACACCTCGTGTTCCGTCAACAGAAGTCCTCGTACGTTTTGCGCGAAGCGCAATCGAATGTGTCGCCCGTTCGAGCGGGTACCGAGAAGTATCCGCCAGAGCGTCCCTGTCGAATGGACATCGACCATGTCCATGGTGCTCGACGGCATCCGATGGCTCGGCTGTCCGTGATTCCGGTGTCGTCCCCGTTCGGCCCGCCGCTCGTCCGTGTCGGACAGCGGGTGAACTCCTCCGCCATGTCCGCCGCTCACGGCCCCGGTGCGACACAGTCCCTTCGATGGTGACGTGCTCAGAATCGGGTGCGGCGTCCATTTATGCCCGGTGGGCACTACGCGGTGCATCAGAAATGCAACGGTTGCGCGTGTGGACGGTGGACGAGGGTCGCGCGAAAGGGTGATCCATGCTGCGGTACGGGACGGCGCGGTCTACAACGGACGTGTGCCGAACCGGAAGTAGGCGCGTCCGAAGGGGATGTCGCGGCCCGCAGGGACCCGGTGTTCCGGGAAGGGCGTCCGACAACGAAGTCGAGGTAGTCGGGCTCGGCGGTCGGCGTCACTTTGTGGGCCGCCGGTTCCGTGGCACGCCCGTGGCGTGTCACGGAACCGATCGGATACGGAATCGTCGGTGGACGAAGTGATGGGCGGTCCATGTGTTGCCGCCGGGATCGCGTTGCACGGCAGCAGCGGTGTCGAACCGAAGGGAGTGCTCGCGATGAGAGTCTCGTGTGTACGGATCGCAATCGCGTCGTGCACGCTCGTGGCCGCTGCGCTCGTCGCACCCGCCTTGCCTGCCTCCGCCCGTGCGGAGACGGTGCGATGGGTGGCGATGGGGGACGCCTACACGGCAGGAGGCATCGCCGCCGCTGGTGCGGAAGTCGTCGACGGCGGCCTGCGTGACGGCTGCGACAGGACCGCGGGGTCCTATCCGGAGGTCCTGCGCAGGATGTGGGCCGACCGGTACGAGTTGGTCAACGTCAGTTGCGTGGGAGCCACGATCGCGAACGTGGTGTCGGAGCGGCAGTGGCCGATCGGTCGCGAGTCGCCGTTCTTCGGAATCGCCGATCCGGACTTCCCGTTCCCGTCGGTGCCGGCGCAGATGCGGGCACTCACCCCCGACACCGATCTGGTGACGGTCGGGATCGGCGGGAACACGCTGGGGTTCATGGAGTTCGTGTACGCGTGTGTGGTGATGGGGCAGTGGTCCGATCCCGAGACGGCGAGTCCGTGCGCGGAACACTTCACATCCGGGTGGGACGGGGTTCCGACGATCACCGACCGCCTCGCGGTGCTCGCGGAGCAGTACGGGGACATGCTGATGGCGATCCGGGCCGCCGCGCCTCAGGCGACGGTGCTCGCCGTGGGCTATCCCGCGATCTTCCCGGCCGACCCGGCGGACTGCACGGTCGGGCAGACCCCCGGAGGGCTGCTCCATTTCGGGACCGTCACCCGTCCCGATCTGGCATGGTTGCGTACGGCCGTGGTCGAGCCTCTCAATGGCGTGATCGCAGAGCAGGCCGCGGTCCACGGGGTGACGTTCGTCGACCTTTACCCGGCAGGCATCGGCCACGACGCCTGCCGTCCCGACGGTTGTGACTGGGTCGAGGGCATCCGGGACGAGACCGGCGAGTGGGCTTTGGTACGACCGAACAGCGCCGGGCACCTGGCGGCGGCGATCACGATCGGCGCGGTGCTCGACGCCGGCCAGGGCTGAGCCCGATCTCGCGACTGCGTCGGGGCATGCGCACGGCCGCGGCGGGCGGTCCTCCGGCGCCGCGGGTCGCGGTGCGCACGGGTCTTGCCGCCCCGGTGTTCGCCTACGGGGCGCGGTGACCGCGCGGAACGCTCTGCCCGGCGTGAGGCACCGAGACAGGCCCTGCTGGTCGGGAACGACACGCGATGCTCCGGGTGTCGCGATCGGGTGCTGGTGTCCGACCATGCGGGCGGTTCCCGGCGGAGTCTCGTGGTGGCCTCGGCAAGTCACATGGTGATCCGGCGGGTCCGCGTGGCGTCGATCCCGACGTCCACGCGGATGGCGCCGCGTTCCCCGGGCGTCGTCGCCGTTGGTCGATCCGTGTGGGTGAGGATGCTGTTCGGGTGGGGCCTCCGACGCGCATCCGAGTGGTGCCTGCGATCGGTGCGGCGCCGACGGGGTCCGTGCGCCCCGCACAGCCGGGCGGTTCGGCGGCGAGGCCCGGTGCGTGTGGCCGTCAGGGGCCGGTGGCGGCGGCGTCGGAGGCCGAGGTCGTGAACCGACTTGAGGACTGTGGGGGTCCCGCGATCGGTCGGGTGTGGCTCGCCGTTCCCTGTCCCCATGTCCTGCGGTGCGTCGTCGCGGACGATGTCGCCGTGACCACCGCGGCGCCGTACTCGCCGCGGTGGTCGATCGGCGACGCCCTGGTCCTGGCCGTCGGCAGCGGACGCGTCGGCCGTCCTGGGGCGTCGTACCGCCCCGGTGCGGTGTGGCGGCCGGTGCGCTGCTGTTCGTCTGGACGGTGACACGCCGGTCGCCCCGTCGTCCCGTTCGGCCCGGTTCGAGGTCATGCGGGCCGACGGGCGCGCGGAACCGGTCCACCCCGGCACCCTGGAGGAGATCCGCCTGCTCGGTCCCGCCGTCGCGGGCCGGGCCGCCGGAGTTGTTCACGGCCACCGTGAGGAAGAAGGTCGCGGCGATCCGCCGTGCCCTCGTCGAGGGCGACCCGGGCGCGGTTCTGCGGCTCGCGACGGCTCAAGGGCAGCAGTGTGCAGATCGCGGCCCGGAAACCGGCGGTGTCCGGTTCTGCCCTGGACCACGCGGCCCGAACCGGCGACCGGTGTGGTGTCGAGTCGCCGGTGGACGACCTCGCACACGTGGCGGTCACGAGCTGTGCGCCGCCGCGTGCGACTCTTGCCGTCCACCGACCGCCGACGTCCCGGAGTCGCGGGTCTGCCACTGCGGTGTCCGATCCCACGGCACGCCGACGGTGGCCGTCCTGCCGCTACTCGCACCACCCTGCTTCCGTCCCGCGGGAAGACGACAGGACGCGGAGCCACGACCTGACCGCCGAGGGCGGTCAGCTCCGGGCGAGCCGTCGGTAGACGTGGTGGATGTCGGTGGCGACCTGCGCCCAGGAGTGGCGTAGGTGGACCCGGTCGAGGGCGGCGGCGGACAATGCCGCGCACCGGGACCTGTCGGCGAGCAGGCGTCGCACGGTGCGGGCGAGCGCGGCCGGGTCCCGGGGCGCGACGAGGGCTCCGGTGACGCCGTCGAGCACCGTCTCGGGCAGCGCGCCGGTCGTGGCGGCCACGACCGGGACGGCGCAGGCCATGGCGTGTAACACCGGGTCGGGCGGCATGGTCGACCAGGGGACGTGCAGGACGATGTCCGCGGACCGGACGAGTTCGGGGGTCGGTCCGGTGACGACGCGGACGCGGTCGGCGACGTCGAGGGCCGCGGCCGCGTCGAGCAGGCGGCGGATCTCCGCGCGGTGGGCGGGCAGAGGTGACCCGGTCGGACCGGCGACCACGAGTTCGGCACCGGGTATGCCGGACAGGGCGGCGATCGCGGTGTCCGTGCCGTCCCCGGGGCACAACGCGCTGGTCACCAGTAAACGGGGGGCCTCGCCTCGAGGTGCGGTGGGACCGTCGGGGTTCCACCGACGCTGGTCGACCGCACGGGCGATGACGTCGACCGACGGCCGGGACGGTCCGGTGACCGCCTCGGCTTCGGCGTGGCTGCCCACCAGGACGTGGTCGGCTGCCGCTCCCGGCGGTCCCGGCAGGGGGCGGCAGTCGTGGACCACGGTCACCGATCCCGCGCCGGCTGTCGCGGCCAACGCCGCCCCCCACGCGGAGAACACGTGTGCCACCACCGGGCTTGGACACCGCCCGAACGTCCGACGCACGACCTCCACCGCCTCGCCGGACAGCACTTCCAGACGGAACGGGATCCGTCGCGGCCGGACCGGCTGGGTGGTCACCACGGTGACCTGGCGGAGGGAGCCGCAGAGTTCGGCGGCGAGTCGCTCAGCCTGTGTCGATTCCGCACGGTCACAGGCGATCAGTACGACGTCGACAGGGGCGGTCGTGATCGTCGACCCCTTTCGCCGGCGAGGGGCGCCCTCACCAGAGTCGGGGCGGAACCGTCGACGACGCGGTACATGCCGTGGCGGTCTGACGCAGACTACGCGGGATTCGACTGAACACACGACATTGTTGACCTGATCGGAGTAGTGCTCAGGTCGGTTCGCAGTTCCCGACGACCATCGCGTCCTGACCTCGGCAGCGTGGGAACCGCCCACCGTCGCCGGAGTTCCCTCCCTGTCCGGGACGCGGCCCTCGACGTGCGACCACCCGTCTCGCGCGGACTGCGCACGGAAGCCAGCCGCAACGGTCGGGATGACGGTCCCGTCCCTTCCCCGGACCGCGGTTGCCACGATCCTGGCCGGGGTCCGGTCGTCCGTGCGTGTCGAAACGTGACGTGAGCGCGGCGATCGTCCGCCGCAGACTACCCGCCGCGTCGGAATTGCAACGCTTTCCCGGTGAAGTGGACGGTCGTGTGTCGCCCGATCGTGTCCACGCCGACGCGGCCAGGTGGAGCCGGGGTTAGAAACAGCGCGTGTGCCGAAGACATCGGCACCGAGGAGAGGAGATCGTCATGGCGACGGATTCCGGTCTGTTGGGAATCGTGTTCGGCGCGGTGCTGCAACTGTTGAGTCTGGTCCTCGGTTCCTGATTCCGCCTCACGGCTCCGCGACACGGCCCGCCGCGTCGCGGAGCCGGACCACTTCGAGGAGAAGTACGTGTCGCTTTCCGTCCGTCCACGACGGCGATGGACCTCATTCCTCGCCCCCGTACGACAAGGCTGCCCCGGCGGACGCCCGGACTGTCCTGTCGCACGCCGCATGGCACGATTCCGGCGCCGGCACGCCGGACGCGCACCGTGGTCGGCCCGATGCGGGCGTCCTGTCCGATGATCGACGAGTACGACGAGCCGCTGTCGCACGACGGCCGGGTGGACGCCTGGGTGCCGGTGTGGACCGCCGGTCAGGTCGCGGCCCGCCTGGGCGTCACGGAGTCGACCTTGCGCAGTTGGCACCGCCGCTACGGGTTGGAGCCGCGCGCGAAGGGGTCCGGCGCACACCGTCGCTACAGCCACGACGACGTGACGCTCCTGGGCAGGTTGCGAGAGTTGGTCGACGGGGGCATGCGGCCGTCGGTCGCGGCCGGACTGCTCAACGAGATGCCGGTGCTGCGGGAAGTGCAGCAGTCCGTTGTGGAAGCGGCGAAGCGGCTGGACACCTCGACGTGCGTCGAGGTGCTGACGCGGACCCTGCACCGTTGGGGGGTCGTGCGGACGTGGGACCGGGTGTGCCGGCCGTCGCTGACCTCGATCGAACGGGCCCAGGCGACGGACCCGGACCGCGTCGACGAGGAACACGCCCTGTCGTGGTCGGTGACCACGGCCCTGCACCGCGTCCGGCAACCCTGGGCGCAGGCGCGCGTCCTTCTCGCCTGCGCACCCGGTGAGCACCACTCGCTGCCGGTGGAGGCATTGGCGGCGGCACTGGCCGAGAGCGATGTCCCGGCCCGGGTGCTGGGCGCGGCGATGCCGCAGGCGGCCCTGGTGCGGGCGGTCACCTCCACCCGGCCGCAGGCTGTGCTGCTGTGGTCGCACCGGCCCGATCTGGCCCACCACCGCGCCGCCGAAGCCGTCGCCGCCGCCGGGCCACGCCTCGTCGTGGCCGGACCGGGCTGGGGAGTCCCCCATCCGGGATGGGTACACCCGGGGTCGCTGTCCAGTGCGGTCATGGTGCTCGGAGAGGCCCACCGGACGACCGATTCCCCGAGACCGGTCCCACGCGGATGAATCCGGGTCCGGATCGCCGCGGGCAACCGCCCGGACGGGTCCGCGGGTTCGTTCCGATCCGGTGGACCGCTCCGGGGCGTCGGAGTTCTTCCGGACGACTCCGCGGTCGGCGTCGATGCCCCTGTCCCGCGTAGGCGTCCTGGCATTGGTCGCCTCGGGCCATGCGGGCGACGACGCGGTCACGAGCGGCGCGGCGGAGGTTCCGGTCGGAGAATGCCCTGAGGTGGGCACAGCGGTGTGAGTCGACGCAGGCGCCGAAGGCCACGTCCGACGGTCCGCGAGCGCCCCGAAATCGGAGCGCGACCGGTGTGGTCGTCTGCCGTTGTGCCTCGACGACGGGGAAACCACGCGACGCGTCGGAAACGCAACGGTTTCGCGTGGGGACAGCGGAAAGATGTCACGCGACAGAGTGGTCGGTGCTGCGGTGCGCGACGGCACGACATACAACGGACCTGTGCCGAATCGGAAGCGGGCGCGTCCGAAGGCGATGTCCGTGTTCGTCGCCCCCGACGGTCCGAGCCGGGCGTGCGATGTGAAGCCGGGCTCGACGGTCGGCGCACGGTGCCGGCTGCCGGGTGCGTGACGCGGTCCGGTGACCGTGCCACGAAATCGAGTCCTGATGCGGAAACGTCGGTGGAACCGCCGCGACGTGCCCGCCGCGGCCACCGGATGGTTCCCGGCAGGCGGTTACGCGAAGTCCGTTCCTGGGTCGGCGGGTGGGTGGTGAGGACACGATGATCCGATGCGTGCGCGGGGGGTCGAGTCCGTCGTCCGTGCGGACCGCACCGCGGTCCTCGGGTGTCCTGGTGCGGAACGGTTCGTGCGGGCGACGACAGCGGACCGCTGTGTCCGCCGCCGCGAGTCCGGTCGGCGCGGTGCGGATGGGCCCGCTGCCGGGTGGCTCGTCGGCACGTCCCGGTGCGACACGGCCCCCCGGTATCCCGGGACCGCGGCGTCGTCGGAGGCCGGTGTGATGATGGACGGGTTCGACGACGGCCCGCATCCGGCGATCAGTCGGGCGTGGCTGCTCGTCCACTGCCTTGGTGTCGTGTGGTGCGTGGTGGCGGACGATGGCGCCGTCACCACCGGTGCGGTGGCGGCCTCGTGGTCGATCGGGACCGTTCTGCTTCTGGGCGGGGTGGGCGGTGGCCCGGCCGCCGGACCGCCGTGGCGGTTTGCCGCCGCGCAGACGGCGGTCGTCGTCGGGGCGTCGTACCACCTCGGTGTGGTGTTCGTCGTGGGTGCGCTGGTGTTCGCCTGGACGGTGGCACGCCGGCTGCCGCCGCCCGGCGCTGTCGACGTGTGCCTGGTCGCGGTGTCGACAGGCATGCTCGTCTGGACGTTGCCCGGTGGCGGTGCGGTACCGGAGTCGGCGGGGGCGGCGCTGGCCTTCGCGGCCACCGTGGTGGCGGCGAGCGCGCCCCCGATGCCGGGGGACTGGTGGCTGGTCGGGTGGTCGGCGTGCGCGTTGTGGTGGGTGGTGTCGCCCCGGTTCGGGGTGGAGACCGGTCCGGAGATCCTGGTCGTGCTGCCGGCGCTGCTGTTCCTCGCCCGCCGGCCGAGGTCGCGGGACCCGGTCTCCGCACCCGCATCCGCAGGCGCACGTGGCTTGCCGGTCGCGGTCGTGTGTGTCCTGCCGCCGGCCGCCCTGCTGGTGTTCGGGGTGGTCGAGGGTTCGGCACGCGAGCTTCCGGTGATCGGTGCCGGGACGGTGGTGACGACCGGGCTGCTGCTCGCGCGGTCGTCCTGGAGCGCGGCAGATCCGCGGTTGGACCACGCGATGCGGGCACACCTGCGGCGGGGCGCGGTGCGGGTCTGCGTCGGGTTCGCGCTGTCGGCGCTGGTGCCGTTGGCCGTGCTGACCGGGGTGGTGGTGCGCGAGGCGACCTTGACCGAGGAACGCGAGGTCCACGCGAACCTGGTGGGCCGGGCGGAGGGTGCGGTGGCCGCGGTGGCGGACAGGATGGCCGCCGCGCGCCGGTTGGTGGAGTCCGCCGCGCGTCGTCCGGAGCTGGCCGGCGCGTTGTCGACCGGGGACGGGACGGCGGTGCGGGCGGAACTGGACTCGCTGCGCGAGCAGGACGTGGGGTTCCTGGCGAGCTGGGTGCTGGACCCGGCCGGCGTGCTCGTCTCGGCGTCGCCACCCCGCCCGCAGTCGCCGGGGACCAGGTTCGACCACCGCGACTACTTCCGGGGCGCGATCGCCGCGGACGGCGCCTACGTGTCGGAGGTCTACGAGTCCGCCGGCGTCGACCGCACCCGGGTCGTGTCGGTCGCCGCGTCGGTCCGCGCGGCTGGACGCGTGGTCGGAGTGATCGTCGCCGGTTACCCGATCGGTTCCTTCACCGACCTGCTCGAGCACACGACGGCGGACGGCACCTCGTTGATCGTCACCGATTCCCGGGGAACGGCGATTACGGACGAGCCCACCGCAGGTCCGGCCCTGCCGCGACAGCAGGTCGACGAGGCTCTGGCAGGGCGCTCCGGTACCGCGGACGTCCTCCAGGCAGGCCACGAGGTCCTCGTGGCCTACCGCCCGGCACCGTCACTGGGCTGGGCGGTGGTCGTCGGCGTCGACGGCGCCCAGGCGTTCGCCGACCTGCGGCGGATGACGGGCCGCGTGGTGTCCGTGGCGCTCGTGCTCGGGCTGCTGATGACCGGCGTACTGGTCTACGCGGCCCGCAACGAGCGCAAGCGCAGGCTGGCCGAGCGGCTGCTGGCCAGGCGGCAGGCGGAGACCCGGGACATCCTGCAGGCGGCCGGGGACGCGTTCGTGTCGATCTCGGCGAGCGGGCGCGTGACGGCGTGGAACGCCCGTGCCGAGACGCTGTTCGGGTGGTCGGCCGCCGAGGTGCGGGGCAGGCCGCTGGTCGACCTCGTGGTGCCGTCCGAACTGCGTGCGGACCACCTGGAAGGAATCGCGGCCGCGGTCGCCGGCGGCCGGCCCCGGCTGCTGGGCCGCACGGTGCAGACCACCGCCCGGCACCGTGACGGGACCACCGTGCCGGTCGAGTTGACCCTGTGGCGCTCCGGTCAGGACGGGAACCCGACGTTCAGTGCGTTCATCCGCGACGTCACCGAACGCCGTGACCACGAGGAAGTCCTTGCCCGGGCTCGGGACCAGGCGCTGGCCGCGTCGCGGACGAAGTCGGAGTTCGTGGCGAACATGAGCCACGAGATCCGCACGCCGATGAACGGCGTGATCGGCCTGACCTCGCTGCTGCTGGACACCCGGTTGGACGTCCGCCAGCGCGAGTACGTGACCATGCTGCAGCACTCGGCCGACGCCCTGCTGGGCGTGCTCGACGACATCCTCGACTTCTCCAAGATCGAGGCGGGTCGACTCGACCTCGATCCGGTCGACTTCGACCCCCGGCAACTGGCCGAGGAGGTGGTCGGGGTGATGGCCCCGGCGGCACGGCACAAGGGGCTGGGGATCACCGCGCTGTGTGACCCGGTGTTGCCGCCGCCGCTGCACGGCGACTGCCTGCGCATCCGCCAGATCCTGACCAACCTGGTTTCCAACGCCGTGAAGTTCACCGCGCACGGCGAAGTCGTCCTCGCCGTCGAGGTCCGACCGCTCGACGGCGAAGCCGGGCACCGGGTGGTGTGCACCGTGTCCGACACCGGTATCGGCATCCCAGCCGACCGGCTGTCCGGCCTGTTCGAGGCGTTCACCCAGGTCGACGCCTCCACCACCCGCCGCTACGGCGGCACCGGCCTGGGCCTGGCGATCTGCCGGGAACTGACCGGTCTCATGGGCGGCCGCATCACGGTGGACAGCGCACCGGGTGCCGGCACCGCCTTCCGGGTCGACCTCGCGCTGCGGCCGGCGCACGCCTGCCCGCCGGACCCGCCGCCGGCGCCCGACCTGACCGACCGGGTGGTCCGTCTGGTGACCGACCACGAGACCGGCCGGCGTGCTGTGTCGGACCTGCTGCTGGCCTGGAACGCGACCCTCGACCACGTCGCGGTCGACGTGCCGCAGGCCCGCGCGACACGGCCCGACCGGGCGGCCGACCTCGTGATCGTGGCGGTCCGGCGGCCCGGCCGGGAGATCGTCGACCATGCCGCGGCGGGTGTGGACCCCTCCCGGGTACTGGTCCTGGCGTGGGCGGACACCGCCTGGACATCGGGTGATCCCGCCGGGCGGGTGTCGATGCCCGTGCGCGCGCGGACCCTGGCCCGTGCGGTCGTCGACGTCCTCGACCCACACGGCGACTCGGCCGGGGAGCGGCCCGACGAGCGGCCGGCGCCGATGACGGGCACCGTGGTGCTGGTCGCGGAGGACAACGAGGTCAACCAGCGGGTGGTCGCCGGCATGCTCGAAGCGCTCGGCTGCGCGGTCGAGATCGTCGGCGACGGGGCGCAGGCCGTGCACCGGGTCGCGCGGGGTGGCTACGACGTGGTGCTGATGGACTGCCAGATGCCGGTTGTCGACGGGTTCGAGGCCACGCGCCGCATCCGCGGTCTGCCGCCCCCGTACGACCTGGTGCCAGTGGTCGCGTTGACCGCCTCGGTCCTGGAATCCGACGTCCGTCGCTGCTATGAGGCCGGGATGGACGCGTTCCTGGCGAAACCCCTGCGCCGCGAACGGCTGGAGGCGTGCCTGCGCGAACTCGTGACGCCGCCGTCCCCGCCGTTGCCCCGTTCGGCCAGGTTCGAGGTCATGCGGGCCGACGGGCACGAAGGTCTGGTCGACCCCGGGACCCTGGACGAACTCCGCCTGCTCGGTCCCGCCGCCGTGGCCGAGCTGCTGGAGTTGTTCACGGCCACGGCTCTGCAGAAGGTCGCGGCGATCCGCCGTGCCGTGGCCGACGGCGACCTGGACGCGGTCCAGCGGCTCGCGCACGGGCTCAAGGGCAGCAGCGCGCAGATCGCGGCCCGGAAGCTGGCGGTGTTCAGCTCGGCCCTGGAGCATGCGGCCCGGTCCGAGGACCGGCGTGGTGTCGAGGCGCTGGTGGACGACCTCGCACAGGTGGCGGTCACGAGCTGCGAGGCGCTGCGGGCGACCCTCGTCGTCCGGTGACCGAGATTCAATCGGCGCAAGCCCCGGCCTTCAGGCCGGGGATAGCCGATCCGATCATGTCCGGCCCGCGTAGCGGGCCGTCATGCCGGCCGTCGCTGGTTCTCCACGTACTGCTTGATGATCGACAACGGAGCGCCACCGCAGGACGCGGCGAAATACGACGGGGACCACAGATGATCTCGATGGGTGCGGACCCGGTAGTTCTGGCGCAACCGGCGCGACGACACGCCCTTGAGGCTGTTCACGAGCTTGGACACCGCGACCTGCGGGGGATACTCCACCAGCAGGTGGACCTGATCGTCCTCGCCGTTGCACTCGGTCAGGACCGCGCCGAAGTCGGCGCAGATCCTGCCGAACACCTCCCGCAGGAAGTCGGGATGCTCTCCAGTGAGGACATCACGGCGGTACTTCGTCACGAAGACCAAGTGCACATGCATCCCGAAAACACAGTGTCTACCAGTCCTGTAATCCTGCTCAGTGACCACAGGCCAACATGCTGCGGTAATCATCGTGCCGGCCAGGTACCGCTACCGCATCGAGCCCGACGCGGCTCGGCAAGCGATGCCGGCGCGCACGTTCGGGTGCGCCCGGGTGGTGTTCAACGACGCCATCCGCTGCCGGACCGACGCCCACCAGGCCGGGGAGAGTATCTCCCCGGCCGAGGTCCAGGGACGCGTGATCACGGCAGCGAAGGCGACCGAGGCACGCGCCTGGTTGGGCGAGGTCGCCTCGGTGGCGCCGGTCCAGTCGGTCCGCGACGCGCACCGCGCGTACCGGAACTTCTTCGACTCGATCGCCAAGCGTCGCAAGGGCCGCAAGGTCGGGCACCCCGAATTCAAGTCCCGCAAGGACACCCGGCAGTCGTTCCGCCTCACTCGCAACGGATTCTCCTTGCGCCCCAACGGGCGGCTGTATGTGGCGAAGGTCGGGGACGTGAAGGTGCGCTGGTCGCGGGACCTGCCGTCCGAGCCCGGCTCGGTCACGATCATCCTGGAGCCGGACGGCCACCACTACGCCTCGTTCGTCGTGGAGGTCGCCCCGACGCCGTTGCCGCCGGTGGAGCGGGAGGCCGGCCTGGACCTGGGGATCACGCGTCTGGCGACGGTGGCGACGAGCGACGGGCGACGGCAGGACGTCGCGAACCCGAAGCACCTGGCGGGCAAGCTGCGCAAGCTGGCCCGCCTGGAGCGGGAGAAGGCACGCCGCGCCAAGGGCGGCAAGAACCGGGCCAGGACCGGCCGCAAGGTCGCCGTCCAGCACGGCAAGGTCACCCGCGCCCGCAGGGACTACCAGCACAAGCAGGCCCTCAACCTGATCCGCGACAACCAAGCGGTCCACGTGGAGGACTTGAACACCGCCGGCATGGTCCGCAACCGGCGGCTGGCCCGTGCCATCCACGACGCGGGATGGGCGCGGTTCGTGCGGCTACTGGAGGAGAAAGCCGAACGCCACGGCCGGACCGTGGCCAAGGTGTCCCGCTGGCTGCCGTCCAGCAAGACGTGCTCGGCGTGCGGGCACCTCATGGCAGAAATGCCGCTCAAGGTTCGGACGTGGACGTGCCCGAGCTGCGGCACCGCGCACGACCGGGACCACAACGCCGCGCTCAACATCCTCGCCGCCGGACGGGCGGAGAGGCTAAACGCCTGTGGAGCCCACGTAAGCCCATCCGTCAGGGTGGCGATGGGTGATGAAGCAGGAACCACCCCGGACGCGGCGTAGCCGCGTGGGAATCCCCGGCATTCACGCCGGGGAGGATGTCAAATCGATCCGCGTCCCGAAGCGGCGAGTGCGCCGCCGCCCGGCCGGAACATCCCATGACACGGCGGGGGCGCGACCCGCCGCCACTCGCCCGTGGCCGTCCCGGCCGCCTGGAGACCGGCAGGCTCAATGATCGAGTAATCGGTGGTCTCGACCGAAGGCAACCGACCGTGATCGGGGGCCCGACAATCTCGGACGCCGTGCTCCCGCGGCCTGCGACCGCTTCGACGGAAACCGCGCTCTTCGTGGGACATGGGTGTCCGCAGAACCGGCGCATTCCGTGAGAACGGATCTCCGTGGTGCCACGGCCGCACCGCCGACGCGGGATCCGTCGCCGACAACCACATCACCTTCGACGCCCACGGCGTACCACTGCGGCCCAGGGCCGAGGGCCGATGGTTCCCCCGTGCCCGGACCTTGAACGGCTGGGCGCCTGCCCGAGGCCGGTCGGCCGATCCCGCCACCGCGTTCCACGCCGCGTCGACCGCACGACTCTCCAGGACCGGGCGCAGGTACGGGTCGTCGTGGGGCAGTCGATGAAGTACGCGTTGTGGCGCACGTGGTCGCCGACCAGTTCGCGCACGGCCGACACGACCGTGGCCGCCAGGTCCAACGCGGGACCGGTGGCCGGGCCACCGACGTGTGCCAACAGGTCGCGCGACGCCGAGAACCCGACGTCGGGCAGTGCCGCGTCGAGCTGACGGGCCGCGGTCGTGCCGTCGCCGGCCGCCCCCGTGCTCGCCGGCACCCGCAACGTCCGCTGGATGATCGTTCGCTCCGACACGGGTCCCCCGTTCTGTTCTCGGTCGCGCGTCCTGGTGTCGATCCAGGAATCCCGGGGATATGACGCCCAGGTGGCCGCCGGGCCACGCGCGTGGGGTGACCGACCGGACTCGCACCGGCTTCGACCGGGTCCACAACCCGGCGCCTCGTCTGCTTCGGCTTCGGTCACAGCGGGCCGCCGGGGAGTCGAACCCCGAACCCGTTGATCAATGAGGAGGAAGCACCCCCATGTCCGCGTACGCGGGGGCGGGCGTGCTACCGCGACTGCTCTCCCGTTGAGCCGGCGGCCCGAAAACGAGAAGCCGCCCTGGCCGGAAATCCCGGCGGGCGGCTCCCTCGACGTCGTCACGTCACGATGGGGAGCCCCGGTCGGGCAGGCGCATGGCAGCGTGATGCCGCTTGCGCGTCACCGGCTGGCACATCAGTCCCGACATGGCTTCTCCTCGTTCGTTCCGACGGGGGAAGCATGGCCCGACGGGGGCTTGGTGGTCAACCCCATTGTGGGCGCATGGCACGGAAGGGGCCGGCGGCCCGGACCACCGGAGTATCCAGTCCACAATGGATGAATATTCGGGTGACCCGCCGGGGCCGAGCCCCGGCGTCGCTACCTCACCGGCCGCGCGACCACCCGCACATCCGGTCCGCTGCGGGCGACGTCGATCAATGCAAGGCGAAGGATTCCTGACATGCTGCGGATGCCCGCGTCCTCCAGTCCGCTCTTGCCTGAACCGAGCAATGCGGGAGCGATGTAGTTCACGACACGGTCGACCAGTCCGCGTGCGATGAAGCTTCCGGCCAGCGTCGGCCCGCCTTCCAGGAAAACGCCCTGAATTCCTCGCGCGAACAACCCTTGCAGTACTGCGTCCAGGTCGAGGCCTCGTCCGGTCCGCTTGACGCGGAGGACGTCGACGACGTCGTCGAGGTGCGATGAGTCGGCATCGTCGGCCACCACGATCAGGGTAGGTGCGGCGTCGTCGCACACCTTGGCGTCGACAGGTGTTTTCGCGTTGCTGTCGATCACGACGCGCAACGGCTGGCGATCGGGGTTCGTGACAATCGAGAGATCAAGGCGTGGGTCGTCGTCGCCGCGAACGGCAAGATTCGGGTTGTCGGCCTGTTGCGTTCCCGAGCCGACCACGGTCGCCTGGCATCCGGCGCGTAGCAGGTGCACTTCGGCCCGGCTTTCGGGGCTGGTGATCCACTGACTCGTGCCATCTTCGGCGGCGATTCGGCCGTCGAGCGTGGCCGCGAACTTGTACACGACGAACGGGCGTTGCTGCTGCCGGTTGACGGCCTCCCATTCATCGCGGCCAACCAGGTCGTCGACACTCAGCGCACCCACTCGGCATCTCCTTCGGCTGCTACGGCTTCCAAGAATTCGTCAACGCCCGCATGTGACTGCCACGGTTGCAGGTAGCGGGCACTCCGGGCGAGTTCCCGAGGTCCGCTCCCCGAGCGCCAGGAGTACTCCCATGCTCACGCCGGATGAAAGTGCGCTTCGACGGTCGACGTCACTGCTCGCGGGTGTCGGCTTTGTGCCGTTCGGGAGATCGCGCAGTTCAGTAGGTGTTCTACCGAGCAACTTCGCCAACTTCGGCCAGAGGTAGGGTAGCGGTCGCGGCGTGCCGGACTCCCACCGATGCGCAGTGGTCCGCTCGACGTGCAACTCTTCGGCCAAACTCTCCTGCGTGTGACCCACCATCCGCCGCGCGTCGGTCAACTCCGTCCGTCGTTCCGCCATGTCCTCAGTGTCTCATCGTGTGCCGAAGCTGCAAAAGCCGCGTTTTCGCAGGTCGGCGTGGGAAGTGCAACACGTCTGCCACAGAACCGCCGCACGGTCGGAGCAGGACTGCCCGGTATCGCGCGCATGTGAAACGCAAGGGTCGGAAGCGGGAACCCTCCAGGGAGGAATTCGGGGAGTACTGCGCGGAGATGGGCTTCCACCGGGGCGCGGTGTCCATCGACTGTGGTGTGCCGGCCGACGTGATCGCACGTGTCGGCTTCAGCGGCCTGATCGACCTGCTGCGACTGCCGGAGTTCTTTGGGGTACTTGGGCCAAACCTCGGGCATCTGTCCGAAGTGGACGCGGCCGGTACCTCCCGGGCGTCGAAGATCAGGAGCACGGCGTCCAGGGGACACCAGGATGACGAGTACGACGAGGAAGCGGTTTCGTGCCGCACCCTCCTCGCCCGGGCGGCGAGGTCATGGCCTCCTACCCGTGGCGGGTGGCGTTGGAGGCGGTGCGGCGGAACGGCTCCCGGTAGGTGACGTGCCGTTGTCGGAGACCGGGAAATACACCTCACGGGGAAAAGCGCATGGTGATCGGGTGGTTGTCAACGGTCATCCGGTGTGGGGTGGTGTGCGGGATCCGACGCGTTTCCGTTGGTGCGTAACAGGTCTAACGTCGGCGCCTTCGGGTCCGTTGTACGACCCGACATGACGCGGACGAAGGGTGGTCGCGCCGATGGGGCGGGAAGTCTCGGGGTTCGAGTTCGCGGAGGGCGACGTGGAAATCGCGCGTGCGGTCGTCGACGCCCGGTACCCGCGTGAGTCGGAGATCTTCGACGACACGCTCGACGATTTCGTGCTCGACCCGGAGCGGACGGTGCGCGGGGTACGGCTCGGTGCTCCCGTGGGAATCGGGATCGACCTGGTCTCCGTCACGCCCTACGTCCTTTCGGCCGTGGGATTCCTGGGCGGAATGGTCGCCGAGAAGGTCGTGGAAGACGCCTACGGTGCGGTGCGTGACCGGGTCCGGCGGGCCATCGTGCGGCGGCGGGAGGGGCGGGCGCCGGAGGCCGTGGACGCCGCCGAGGCCGAGCAGGTCCGGGTGTTGGTCGTCGTGCACCTGGTCGGGCAGGGCGCCGAACAGACCGTCGCCGAGGACGTCGCGCGGCACGTCGTGGTCGAGGCGTTGGGCCACGACATCGGGACAGCGGGGTGAACCGCCCGCGACCCGACGCGGCGTGGGGACGCTACGCGCTGTTGATCCTTGTTCCCGTGCTGGCGGCCTGCGCGGCCGGTGAACTCGTGTACTTCGTGTTGTGCGAAGAGGAGTACGGCGCCGCGTTGAAGGCCTGCATGGCCCAGGCGCGGGCCGCGGCGCCGGACGACGTCTTCGAGCGTTCCCGGTTCTTCGCCCACTGTCGGATTCCCGTCGAACTGGGCAAGGCGGGCTTCGTCGTGGCCGCCGGTGCCGTCGCGGTGGTCGGCGGTGTCGTCCTGCTCCGACTGCTTCCCCGACGGCTTTACCGTCGCGCGGGACGGATGCGGGTGGCGGGGGAGCGGTGGCAGAGCGCCGCCGCCGGCGCCGTGCGGTCCCTGGGCGGCAGCGTCCTTCCGGTGGTGATGATCGCCGCCGACTGCCGCGAGGCGTTCACGGTGCGGACCGGCGGTCGCGTGCGGATCGTCCTGCCCCGGGCGGTCGTGACCCTGCCCGACGACCAGGCACTGGCCCTGCTACGGCACGAGTGCGCCCACGTGGTGGCCGGCGACGTGCGACGGGTGTGGCTGACGCGCGGGGTGTGGTGGGCGGCGCCGGTGCTGTTCGCCGCGCCCGTCGCGGTGCGGGTGCTCGAGGACGACGACCCCACGCCGGACTCGGGCGACTGGGTTCTCCGGGTGGTGTGCTCCGCGCTGCTGCTGACGCTGTTGTGGGTGGTGGCGCGAAGCGTGTTGCGGTCCCGTGAGCACGCGGCGGACCTGCGCGCCGCGGGCGGCGCGGCCGAGCGGGCGGCGTTGTGCGGTCTGCTGGCCCGCGGTGCCGGGGAGGACCGGACGTCGGGGGCGCGGCGGTGGGCGGCGCTCCACCCGTCGATCGACCGCAGGCTCGCGGTGGTCGAGGCCGGGGTCGCGGTGCCCACGCGCTGGATCGACGGCCTGGCGATCGGTGCGTTGGCCACCTGCATGATGGCGACGACCACGTGGTTCCTTCGCCCCGTCCTGCCGGGTCTGGAGCTTGGGGGGTGGGGCAGCCTCGTCGCGGCCTTGGTGCCGGGCGTGGTGCTCGGGGTCGCCTGGGGAGCGCTCTCCTGGGAGACACCGGCGTTCCTGCCGTGGTGGCGTCGGATGGCGGCCGTGCTCGGGTTGGCCGCGGGTGTCCTGGTGGGGCTGCTTCTGGCGCCGACCGCGTTGACGATGCTCGTCGGCGATCTTCCGTACTTCCTGAACACCTGGTGGCTGACCGCGCTGATGGTCGCCGGTGCCGGCGCGCTCACCGGCACGCTCGGGGCGTTGATCGGGAACGCTCCGCCCGCCGCGCGGTGGTGGGCGAGCGTGACGGCCGCCGCGGTGTGGGTCGGCGCGATCGCGCCGATCGACGTGATCGCGACCGTGATCGGCGAAGGCGGACCGCTGGTCGGACTGGCCGTCGCCGCGGACATGCCGTCGTGGGCGATGCTCGTCGGACAGGGCTCGATCGCGGTCGTCGCGATCTGGCGGTGCCCGGGTCGACCGGTGGCGGCGGTCGTCACGGTCGGCCTGGCCGCCGCGGTCGTGGTGACGAGCCTGCTGTCCACCGATCCGCTGGTCGGGGAACTCACGACGGAACGGATCGTCACGGACTGCACGATCGCGGCCGGCGCGGGTGTCGCCGCGGCGGTCCTCGCCCTGGTCCTGCGGGTGGACTTCGGGTTGGCGATGGCCGCGGCCTGGGGCGTCACGGTGCTCGTGGCCGCGGGCCTGGCCGTCGTCCTCGGGTTCGCCGTGGACGACGCGCTGCGGTTCTCCCTCCTGCCCGCCCTCAACCTGCTGATGATCGGGCTGCTTGCCCTGGCCGCCGTCACGGTGCCCGTGAGTCGTCCCGATCCGCGCGTACGTGTCGTGCCCCGGTCAGTCCTTGAGCCGGTAGAAGCGGATCGCTGAGTTCGGCCGGAAACCGATCCGGCGGTAGACGGGCGCACCGGCCGCCGTCGCGTGCAGCGTGGCGCGGGTCAGGCCGGTCGCCCGGCCGCCTTCGTGCAGGACCTTGCGCGTCACGGCCGCGCCGAAACCCCGGCGTTCCCGGTCCGGGTCGGTGGCCACGAGCACGACGAACAGCCGCCCGGCCACCGCGACGCTGCCCGCGCACGTCACGGGAACGCCGTCGAGCAGGCCCAGGTAGGCGTGGACGTCGTTCTTCCACAGCGCGGAACCGGCGAACGCGGCACGGCCCTGTTCCCGGGTGAAGCCGTAGGCACGGGCGTTGAGGTCCGCGTAGGCGTCGAGGTGTTCGTCGGTGGTCACGCGCACGAACGTCAGGTCGGGGTGCTCGGGCTCGGCGAGCGGGAGCAGGTCGCCGGCCATGCCCGTGCCGGGGAAGGAGTACTCGAACCCGGCCCGGTCGGCGGCGGCGTCCAGCGCCGCGCGGGCGTCGTCGGCCAACAGGTCTTCGAAGAGCCACAGGAAACCGGACCCGCGCTTCGCGCGCATGACGTCCGCCGCCGCGGCCAACCGGTGTCCGAGCAGGTCGGCGTCCACGTCGGCCTCGGTCAGGGTCACGCAGTTCCAGAACGGGAACAGGCCGTCGGCCCAGCGCACGGCGACGCCGGGGAGGTCGCGCACGTCGGCGTCGGGTTCGCGGTCGAGCACCAGCAGTCGCCAGGCGTCGGCGAGCTGTTCCGCCGATTCGATCGAGTCCGCGGTCATCGCGCCAGGGTAGCGGACGTGGATCATGGATCTCGTGAACGACTGGACCACGGACCCCATCTCCTACGTCGATTCCTCGGTGTTCGCACCCGACAACGGCGAGCGGTGGGCGCGCGAGCACTGGCTGAACGTGCCCGGCCCGTTCTACCCGGGCGAGACCGACACCTGCCGGACCGGGCGGCTGTCCGCGCCGCGCCACGTCCTCTACGGCGGCGAGTTTCCGAACGAGTTCGTCCACCGGCAGCCCCGGACCCGCGACGAGGTGGACCGCGTGGTGGAGGCTGCGGCGTGCGAGGTGGGACGAGTACGCCTACGACGGCGACGCGCGGTGGACGCCGGACGCCTTTGTCGCCTGGTGGGACGGACGGGCCGTGGTCGCGGCGCACATCGGGGAACCGATCGGGACGTGGCCGGCGGAGTCCCACGAGTCCACGCTGGAGACGGCGGCCGGCGGACGTGATTTCCTCGCCTATTCGGCGGGTGGTCCGGACACCGATCTGCGGGCCTATGTCTTCCGATTGGAGCAGGGCCGGTATCCGGGTGCGGGCGATCGGCTTCCGGAGTGGTGACGGGGAATAGTGCGCCGCCGGCCGGAAAACGCTGCGCCCGGTGCTCCGGTCGGCACTAGGCTCGGTTCCCGGTCCGAATGAGGGGGGCGGCGGTGCTTTCATCCTCGCGTCGATCAGTGATCGGAGTGGTGGCCGCGCTCGGCCTGTTGGCCGCTTGTGCCGCGGACATTTCCGGCGACGACGAGGTGGAGATCACCATGGTCCCGCTCGGTCGCCTCTCGCCCGGACACCTGGTGGTCGCGCCGGACGGCCGGTCGTCCTATTTCGCCTCGGCCACGTTCTCCGAGGAGGACAAACGGGTCCAGGTGCTGGACAACGCCCGGCGGGAAATCGTGGCGACCTACACGTTCGACACCGACCCCGACGACACGTGGGTGCGCGGGATGGCCCTGAGCGGCGACGGGCGGTGGCTCCACGTGATCACCTCCCACCGGCTGGTGGTGCTCGACACCGCGACCGGCGCCACCGCGGCGACCGTGGTGCCGCCCGACACCGTCGGCCTCGGTGCGCTCGCGGTCGCCCGCGACGGCCGCCACGTCTACCTGTTCGACGACCAGAGCGCGCTGCTCGGGCTGCCCGGTCGGATCTTCGTGGTGGACGTCGGCACGGCGACCGTCGTCGGGCAGACGGCGCTCAAGCGCGACCTGGCCAACGGCGCGCTGGTCAGCCCGGACGGCACCCGCCTGTACGCGACCACGTCCGGCTGGTCGAAGAACCGGACGGAATCCCAGGTGGCGCTGGAGACCTACGACATCACCACCACGACGCCCCGGTTCGTCTCCGACATCGGCCTGCTGCCGCCCAACCAGGGCGTGTACCACCCGGCGCTCAACCCCGTGCTCAGCGACGACGGGCAGCGCATCTACGCCGTGGGCTCCTACCGGGACCTCCTGGTGGTCGACCCGGTGCACGAGCGCCTGGTCGCCACGATCCCGGTCGACAACGGCGGCGAGCACGTGCGCGCGGTCGCCGTGCGGCACGACGGGAGCGCGGTCTACGTCGCACGCGACCAGCGCACCGCGGCGGACGGCCCGGTGGTGGCGGTCGTCGACACCGCGACGGCCCGGATCGTGGACACGCTGGTCGGTTTCGAGGACGACTACATCCCCGCGCTCGCCGTCGCACCCGGCGACGACACGCTCTACACCGCCTCCGTGACCGACCCCGGCACCGACACGCGCTACGGCGCCGCCCAGATCGTCGACCTCGACGACCAAGGCACCTGATGAACGTGCGGTGGATCCACAGTTGCCGGCCTGTGCCCGCCGGTCGATAGACAGGTCCCGGACCCCGGCTCGCGCGTCCGCGCGCGAGGCCGGGGGTTTCGGACCTGTCGTCTGGATCAGGGGAGCACCAGTAGATGAGCAGCGGGGAGCAGGAGCAGCGCGTCGTCGGACGGCGTTCGGTGCTCAAGGCGGCGGCGGGGGTGGCGGCGGCCGGACTGGTCGCGACTCCGGCGGTGGCCGGCGCCGAGGAGACCGGCGGCTGGGCCGACGTCATCGTCATCGGTTCGGGGTTCGCCGGCGTCACGGCGGCACGTGACCTGCGCGCGGCCGGGTTGCGGCCGTTGGTGATCGAGGCCAGGGGCCGTGTCGGCGGTCGGACCTGGACCAGTTCCTTCGAGGGGCAGACGATCGAGTTCGGCGGCCAGTGGGTGGGCGACGTGCACACCAACGCGATCGCCGAGTTGAACCGGTACGGCATCGCCACGAAGCCCGGTGGTCCGCTGCCGCTGCGCGCGTTCTTCCCGAACGCGTCCGGCGCGCAGCAGGAGGTCGACTTCCTGACCGCCAACGACCACCTGAACTCCTTGTTGGCACAGCTTTTCGAGGGCTCGGCGGACTACTTCCCGCAGCCCCGGAACCCGCTGTACGCGCAGGGCGTGCTCGCGAACTACGAGCCGTTGTCGTTGCAGGACAGGCTGAACCAGTTGACTCTGTCCACTCAGGACAGGTTGTGGCTGGGCGGCATGACCGGTGTGTTCTCCGGCGGTACCAGCACGCGTGGCGCGCTGACCGCGTTCGCGCAGGCGTGGGCCGGCGGCGGGCACACCGGGCAGGGCTGGAACGAACTCCAGGAGTACCTGATCGAGGGCGGCACGGGCGCGCTGCTGGGCGCGATCCTCGCCGACGCCCGGCCCGACCTGCGGCTGAACTCGCCGGTCGTGTCCGTGACGCAGGAACCGGGCCGGGTCGTGGTGACCACGCGCTCGGGCGCCCGGTACCGCGCGCCGGCCGTCGTGGTCACCGCGCCGGTGAACGTGTGGCACACCATCGACTTCACCCCGGGTCTGCCCGCCGTGCACACGGCGGCGACCACCCAGGGCGTCGGTGTGCCGAACGCGGCCAAGCTGCTGATCCGGTTGGCGGGCGGCCCCCGGCTGCCGTTCGCGCTCGGTGCCGAGGGCGCGCCGATGTCGTGGATCGTGCCGCAGACCGAACTGGCGAACGGCGACCAGCTCGTGGTCGGCTTCACCGTCGACCCGACCATCAACCTGGCCAGTGTCGCGGACGTCCAGGCCAAGGTGCGCACGATCCTGCCGGGCGCGACGGTGCGCGGGTTCCGGGCGCACTCGTGGTGGCGCGACCCGTGGGCACAGGGCGGTTGGGCGCTGCGCAGCCCCGGCCAGCTCCTCCAGCAGGTGCCGGCCATCCACCAGCCGCAGGGCCGGGTCGTGTTCGCCTCGGGTGACGTGCCCGCGGCCTGGCACGGCTACATCGAGGGTGCGATCGAGGCGGGCAAGATCGGTGCGGCCCAGGCGCTGTCGATCATCTGACCGGGCACGGCGGAAGAGGGGGTGGCGCGTCCACGCGCCACCCCCTCTTCCGCGGGTCGGGTCAGGCCGGGCAGGGCACCGCCTGGTCCGGCCGGACCAGGCGCCGGTCGTGGCCCACGCACGCGGCGGTCCGACCCGGCAGCCCGCCCACACGCGGCGGGCTGAGCGTGATGGTCGTGGCGTTGTGCTTGCCCAGACCCCATTCCGGCCGCCGGTCGAGCAGGCTCGGCCGGGTCGTGCCGATCACCAGCAGCGGCAGGTCGCGCCGGCAGTCGACGAGGTCGTCGACCCGGTCCAGCAGCGCGTCCGAGGCCCGGTGCAGGTCGTCGATCAGGATCACCAGCGGGCGGCCCAGTTCGGCACCGCAGTGCACGTCGACGATCCGGGACTGCACGGCCCGGATGCCGTCGCCCGCCACGTCCGCCGGGATCGGCGTGCGCAGCAGGTCCGCGGTGCGGTTCTCGGCGATCAGCCGCTCGAAGTCGGCCACCAGGCGCGACTTGCCGGTGTCCGGCGCGCCGACCAGGGTCACCAGGTGCGGTTGGTCGCGCACGCGCACGAGGTCGAGCAACCCGGTGAGCAGGCCCAGCTCGTGCCCCCGGCGGTCGCACGACAGGTCGCCGTGCCGGTGGAACGGGTCGGCGTCGAGCACCCGCCACGCCGGCACCCATGCCTCGGTCACCCGCTGGTAGGCGACCGCCGACCCGGTCGAGCGGTGGACGCGTTCGCTGACCCAGATCTCGCCGTCGGGCACGTGGGCCAGCAGGTTCTCGCAGTCGGCCAGCGTCGCGCGGCTCACCGCGACGGTGCCGACCGGCCGCACGCCGGATTGACCCGCCGACGCCGACCCGGCGGAGACCGCCGCCTGGAACGTCAACGCGTGCCGGTCGTCGTCGGGCAGCCGGCCGGTGATCGCGGCGGCGGCCCGCACCGCGCGCAACTCGCCCGTCTCGCCGGTGCCGTCCTGGTCGAACAGCGCCAGCGAGACCGAGCCGATCGACGCGGTCACCCGGCCGCCGAACCGCTCGACCTCCTCGCCCGTCACGCGGGCGACCAGGTCGAGCAGCGGGTGGTCGCGGTGGGTGCCCGTCGGCTGCACCTTGATCATCGCCACGCCGGTGCCGCCCGCGTGCCGCCGGACGGTCGTGGCCGCCCGCGGTTCGGGGGCCGTGGGCGCCGGTGCGACCGCGGCCAACCCGGGGTCGTGGCTGAGGATGGCGCTTTGCAGCTTCTGGAGTTCACGGCCGGGCTCCAGTCCCAGCTCGCCGACGAGCGCGGCGCGCACCCGGCCGTACACGCGCAGGGCGTCGGCTTGCCGCCCGCTGCGGTACAGGGCCAGCATGAGCTGGCCGCAGGAGCGCTCGCGCAGCGGCTCGCTCTCCACCATCAGTTCCAGCTCGTCGATCGCCGCCTGGTGCCGGCCCCGGGCCAGTTCCGCCTCGAAGTAGTCCTCCATGGCGTCCAACCTGGTGTTCTGCAACGAGGTCAGCTCCGGCCAGGAGACGCCGGTCTCGACCAGGTCGGCCAGCGGCGGGCCCTGCCAGAGCGTCAACGCCTCCCGCAACAGCCGCGACGCGGCCTCCGGGTCCGTGGCCAACGCCGCCCGGCCCTGTTTGGCCAGGCGGAGGAACACGTGCATGTCGATCTTCTCGGGATCGAGCTGCAACAGGTAGCCCGGTGGTTGGGTCACCAGCGCCGCCGCACTGCCCTCGCGGTCCGTCGTGAGCAGGCTGCGCAGTCCCCAGACGGCGTTCTGGAGGATCTTGCGGGCCGACTTCGGCATGTCGTCGGTCCACAGCGCCTTGAGCAATTTACTGGTGGCCACGACCCGGTTCGGGTTCATCAGCAGAAAGGCCAGGGTCGCCCGCTGTTTGGCCCCGCCGAGCGGAGTGGGCTTCCCGTCTATTAACACTTCCATCGGTCCCAGCAGATTGAAACGCACCGTACCCCCAGTGGTAGTGGTGTGCGCGATATGTCCCCGTCGACTCCGGTGTCCGCGGCTCGGGGAATCCTAAGTATGTCGCCGACGTTTTCGGCACACCGGATCAGGCGCAGACTTCGGTTCCTCCGTAGTGCGGCTTCACCAGGGGAACCGAGTTGTGCCGGGGCCTCCCCAGACCCCGCGTGAGCATATCACCGGACATCTCGGATGGCATATGGTCCGTACAGCGGAAACGCTGATGTCCGCGTTGTGGGGGTCGTCTACAGGGGGTTCGGCGTGTGTGACGCGCGCGTGCGGGGCGTGGAAATGCGACGCCGACCTCCGGGCGATGCGGAATGCCGTTCGGGCGGTGAACCATGGGTTAATTTCGTCGTGAAGCAATTCGGTAAAACGAATTCGGTAACGCGCAATCGGGAACCCGGGAGGTGGGCAAGATCGGGACGAGTGATCTTGCCCACCCATGGGCGTGGCGGAGGTGACTGGGGACACCGCGCCACGCTGGTCGGGACGTTCCTCAGTGCCCGGCGACGACCGGCGTGGTCGGCTGCGCGGCCGGCTGCCGGTCGCGGATCAGGTTGAGGATCAGCGCGATCACCAGGCACGTCGCCGCGAAGACGAACGCGGTCAGGAACGCGGCCTGCACACCCGCGTTCAGACCGACCTTGGCCACCGCCGCACCCGTGTCGGTGTAGGCGACGGACACCGTGGTGCACAGCGCGATGCCGAAGGCGGCACCGATCTGGAACACCGAGTTGTTGATGCCCGA
Source organism: Saccharothrix violaceirubra (assembly GCF_014203755.1). Classification (NCBI taxonomy): domain Bacteria; kingdom Bacillati; phylum Actinomycetota; class Actinomycetes; order Pseudonocardiales; family Pseudonocardiaceae; genus Saccharothrix; species Saccharothrix violaceirubra. Next base: position 3,909,737 of record NZ_JACHJS010000001.1, on the reverse strand, counting down.
GGCCAGGCCCGACTCGTCGGCCGGGACGTTGGACAGCGCGGCGATCGCCGAGGCCACCACGGTGGTGCCGATGCCGAAGCCGAACACGACCATCGCCGGGAACAGGTCCGCCCAGTAGTTGCCGTCGGCGGTGACGCGCGAGAGCAGGTACGCGCCGAGCGCCAGCGCGGTGGCGCCGAACACGGCGACCTTCTTGTAGCCGAACTTGGTGGTGAGCGGGCCGGCGAGGTTCGAGCCGACCACGGACATGAACGCGTAGATGGCCGTGCTCAGGCCGAACAGGACGGCCGAGTAGCCCAGCACCTGCTGCGCGTAGATGGACATCATCAGCGCGCCGCCGTAGATGGTCATCGACACCAGCAGCGTCATCAGGTTGCCGCTGACCAGCGAGCGCAGCCGGAACACGCGCAGCGGGACCAGCGGTGCCTTGGCGCTGCGCTCGGCGATGATGAACAGCACGAACAGCACGACCGCGCCGGCCAGGATGCCCAGCGTCTGGCCGGAACCCCAGCCGACCACGGGCGCCTCGACGATGCCGTACGCCAGCAGGATCAGCGCGCCGGTCACGGTGATCGCGCCGAACGGGTCGTAGGACTTCTTGCCCTCGCGGATGGCGGTTTCCCGCAGCAGCTTCGGGCCGACCAGCAGCACGACGCCCGCGAGCGGGATGTTGATGAAGAAGATCCACTCCCAGCCCAGGCCCTGGGTGATGGAACCGCCGACGAGCAGCGCGGCGGTGGCGCCGAACGCGCCGACACCGGTCCAGATGCCGATGGCGCGGTTGCGCTCCTTGCCCTCGGGGAAGGTCGCCATGAGCACGGCCATCGCGGTGGGCGCCATGATGGCCGCCGCGATGCCCTGCACGACGCGGGCGATGATCAGCACGCCGCCGGTCCACGCGAAACCGCAGACCACGGACGCGATGAGGAACAGGGCGGTGCCGACCATGAACATCTTGCGCCCGCCGAGCAGGTCGGCGGTGCGCCCGCCGAACAGCAGCAGGCCGCCGAAGCTCAGCAGGTAGGCGCTCATCACCCACTGCGAGCCGTTGACGCCGAAGGTCAGCTCGGACTCGATCGACGGCAGCGCCAGGATGACGATCTGCGAGTCGACGATGATCATGAAGTACGCCGTGCACAGCAAGGCCAATGCCTTCCAACGGCGTGGGTCGAGGGTGGACGTGGTCGGGTTGTCGGTTGGCACTGCGGCCGTTTGCTCTGACACGGTGGGGTAGACCGGCGCCGGTCGGGAAATTCGTCGCCGGGCCGCGACGAATTTTCGGCGTCCCGCCGGTCTGCCACTGTAGGTCCGTCGGGAGTCGTCGGACCGCAGGCCGCGCGCGGACGTAGGGGGAGCGAGTGACACCGCACGACGATCGGACCGGCACCGTCGGGGAAGTGCCCGGCGACGGGTCCGCGACCGCCACCATGGCCGGTCCGGAGGAGTTCGCGAAGCTCGCCGACCCGTTCCGCGCCGAGCTGTTGGCGCACTGCAAGCGGATGCTCGGCTCCGTGCACGACGCCGAGGACCAGGTGCAGGAGACGTTCCTGCGGGCTTGGCGCTCGTACGGCGACTTCGAGGGCCGGTCGTCGCTGCGCACCTGGCTGTACCGGATCGCGACGAACGTGTGCCTCAACGCCCTGGAGAGCCGTCGGCGGCTGCCGGTTCCCTTCGGGTTCCCGGGCGCCGAAGGCGACCAGGACCGCGACGCCGGGTGGCCCGAGGGCGGTCCGCAGGCGGCGTCGCGGGTGGCCCGCGAGACCGCGGCCGAGGCCGCCGAGCAGGTGGACCCGGCGATGATCGTGGCGACCCGCGAGGACCGCCGCCGGGCCCTGCTGGTCATGTGGGAGCGGCTGTCGCCCCGCCAGCGCGCCGTGCTGATCCTGCGCGACGTGCTGAGCTGGCAGGCCAACGAGATCGCCGACCTGCTCGGCACGTCCGGCACCGCCGTGCACAGCATGCTGCGGCGTGCCCGCGCCCAGCTCGCCCAGGCGCCGACCGTGACCGAGGTGGACGAGCCGGACGACGTGACGTTGCGCGGCTTCCTCGCCGAGTACGCCGCCGCGTTCGAGACCGGCGACATCAACGCCCTGGTCTACCTGCTCACCGAGGACGCGGTGTGCCGCCGGCAGCCCTCGGACACGGTGCTGTCCGGCCGTGCGGCGATCGTGCGGTTCCTGGCGCACTGCCCGGCCGTGGGCCAGTGCCGCATGGTGCCGATCTCGGTCAACGGCCGACCCGGCTTCGGCGTCTACCGTGCGGGCGAGGACGGCGTGTACCGCTCGTACACCATCGACGTGCTCACCATCAGCACGTCCGGGTTCGAGCGCATCGAGGTCATCGAGGACCGCAGTCTGTTCGGCACCTTCGGTCTGCCCCAGGTCCTGCCCGCGGAAGCGAACGTGGAGGCGAACCCGGCGTGATCGACGGCACGGACCTGCTGGCGGTCGTCCAGCAGCGCAACGGCCTCCTCGAACGCGCCACCCGCTACGCCAGGGAAGTGACCGCCCAGGTCCGGTACCCGCAGCTCACCCGGCCCACGCCGTGCGAGGGCTGGGACCTGTGGCGGTTGCTGTGGCACGTCAACGAGACCGTGGTGGCGTTACGGGAAGCCGTCGAGAGTTCCCGGGTGTTCCCGGAGCCGGCGCCGCTGGACCCGGACCGGGCCGACGACGTGCTCTCGACGTTCGACCGCGAGAGCGCTCTCCTGCTGGAGGCGTGGGACGAGTCGGCGGACGAGGCGACGGTCGCCGTGGGCCGGCATTCGGTGCACGGCATCGTGCTGGCCAACACCGGCGCGCTGGAACTGGCCGTGCACGGCTGGGACATCGCACGCTCGTGCGACCTGCCCGCCGTGATCCCGGCCGACCTGGCGACCGATCTGCTCCGCCTCGCGCACGCCGTGGTCCCGATACCCCGACGGCCGCAGTTCGGGCCCGAGATCCTGTGTCCGGAGCAGGCGCGGGCCGGCGACCGGCTGGTGGCGTTCCTCGGCCGGCGGGTCGAGGTGTGGTGCCCGGCACGGGAGCCGTCGGTGAACCCGCGGTGACCGGCGGCTGTGACGATTCCAGCGGCGAGACGTCCTGGGCAGGCCAGACGTCCTAGGAGTCCGCTCCCGACAGTCCGCCCCGGGTCCCGCCGGGGCGCACGAGACAGGAGTGCCGCATGCCCGAATCCCCGACCATCGACACGGTGTCGTTGCGCGACGCGATGTCGCGCTACGCCACCGGCGTGGTGGTGCTGACCGTGGGCGGCGAGCACGTGAACGCGATGACGGCCAACGCGTTCACGTCGCTGTCGCTGGACCCGCCGCAGGTGCTGGCGTGCGTCGCGCGGACGGCGACCATGCACCGGTCCATCACCGCCGCGGGCACGTTCGGCGTGTCGCTGCTCAGCGCCGACCAGCAGGACGTCGCACGGCGGTTCGCCGACAGCTCCCGGCCGCGCGGCGCGGACCTGTTCGCCGCGGTCCCGGTGCGGGTCGGTGCGGCGACCGGCGTGCCGCTGCTGGAGGGCGCGTCGGCGTGGCTGGAGTGCGAACTGGCCCACGACCACGAGGGCGGCACGCACTCGATCTTCGTCGGCCGGGTGCTCGCCGCGGGCCTGGGACCGGTCGGCGTCGACGCGATGGTCTACGCCGGCGGCAAGTTCCACCGCGCCACGGCCTGACACCACGACCCGGGCCGGGTCGCCTCCCCGGCGGCCCGGCCACCCCGCACGCGTCCCCCCTGCGCGGTGCGGTACCCGTGTTCCGGCGGTGCCCGAACCCCCCTGGAACCGCTCGGAAGACACGGGACACGACGGAGCCCCGGCCCGCTGGACCGGGCCGGGGCTCCGCACGTGGTACGGGGTCACTCCGGGAGCAGGCCCCCGGCCGCGACGGGCCGGTCGACGGCCATCAGCCACCGGCCGTCCTCGACCCGGCGCAGCACGTCGGTGCACTTGCCGGCGATGGTGAACGGCTCGCCGTCCGGGCCGGTGCCCTTGACCGTGAAGTCCACGCCGATCAGCGCGACGTCGCCGGCCACGTACGAGTGCGTCACCCGCGCTTCGAGCACCGGCTTGGCGCCGATGAACTCCACGAAGAACTTGCGCCGGGCCTGCCCGGTCAGCGGCTCGCCGGAGAAGTTCGAGATGGCGTCGTCCCGGTAGAGCCGGTCGAACAGCTCTCCGTCGCCGGAGTTGAACACCTGAAGGAAGATGTCGTTCTGCGTCTCGGTGTCACCGGTCAGGTCCGGCTTGTCGCGGTCGATCGCGATGGCGGTCATCGGGGTTCTCCTCTCACAGGTACGGGGTCGCCGGGTCCAGGCCGAGCAGCACGCGGCCCTGGATCTCCAGGTTGACGTTCGCGTTGACCAGCGCGTGCTGGGTGAACGCCAGGATGTCGCGGTAGAACCGCTGGAACGGCACGCTGCGCTGCACGACCGAACCGCCGCTGAGCGTGTACAGCAGCTCCACGGCCTCCTTGGCCAGCTGGTGGATGTACCCCGTCTGGCCGCGGATGATCGCCTTCTCCTCGTCGGTCGGCTGCTCGCCCGCGTCCGCCCGGTCCTGGAGGAGTTTGAGGTAGCCGCGCGAGAGGGCCTCGCCCGCGTCGATGTTGTTGCGCGCCTTCGCGACGGTGATCTGGGTGACCGGGTGCTGCGTCTGGTCCTCCCACGGCGTGTAGGTGATCGGCCGTCCGGGCAGCCGCTCGACGAACAGTTCGTAGGCGGCCTTGGCGATGCCCAGCGACGTCGCCGCGCCACCGGCCAGCACCAGCGCGAGCAGCGCGTAATTGCGGCCGTCCGCGCCGCCGTTGCTGCGGTCCGGGGTGTCGCTGACCATCAGCGGCTCGAAGTCGACCGCGTAGTGGTCGGGCACGAAGACGTCCTTGGCGACGGTCGTGACGCTGCCCGTGCCCGAGCCGCCGAACACGTGCCAGTCGTCCACGAACGAGAACTTCTCGATCGGGACCAGGCAGAGCACCTCGCCGTGCCCGCCGTCCTCGGTCTCGTACACCGCGGCGGCCATGTTGTAGTGCGCGCCCTTGGAACCGGAGTTGAACCGCCACTGGCCGTTGAGGATCCAGCCGCCGTCGGTCTTGGTGACCTTGCCCGTCGGCGCGAAGCCGATGGAGATCCGCACCGAGCCGTTGGCGAACACCTCGGCCTGCGTGCGGTCGGGGTAGAGCGTCGCGGCCCACGTGCTGCCGACGTACACGCCCGTCACCCAGCCGGACGTGCCGCAGCCCCGGGAGATCTCGGTGATGACCTCGACCTGCTCGGCCAGCGGCAGTTCCAGCCCGCCGAACCGCTTGGGCACCGACATGCTCCACACACCGGCCGCCTCCAGCAGCGCGATGTTCTCCTCCGGGATCCAGCGGTCCTCGTCCGCCCGCTGGCCGTTCTTGCGCAGCACGGGCACGAGGTCGCGCACCGCCTCCAGTACCGTGCGCGTGTCCTGCGTCATGACAACTCCTGTCGTGGCGGGGGTGGTGGTGATGGGATTACTTCTCTTCGCCGAACGGGTCGTCGATGGCGTACCGCCACTTGCCGTCCTCGCCCAGGCGCAGGACGTCCACGCCGACACCCTCCAGGTGCTCGACGACGCCCTCCTCGTTGGTGGCCTCCATCGTCCAGTCGACGATCAGCAGCGCGGTGTCGCCGGTGACGAAGGCGTGCCGGGTCTTGGCCTCCATCGACGCGCCGCGGGTGATCGCCTCCTCGACGTTGCGGCGGTGGGCCTCACCGGTCAGCGGCTGACCCGGCTCCCACACGGCCACCGCGTCCTCGGTGTACAGGGCGTGCACCCACTCGACGTTTCCCGAATTGAATGCGCGGACATACAATTCGGTTTGCTTCGTGGCGTCGTCGGTGAGTTCGAATTCCTGCAAGCTGGTCATGTGCTCGTCCCGTCCCGTCTCCTCGTGCCGGCGCTTCGCCTCGCGCCCAGCCTCTGGGCGGGGTGTCACCGGATGTTCCACACCCCGGTAATCGGAGGCTCACGACGTGCGTCGATGACCGGGCGGTGACCGGTCCCTGGGCGTGGTGTGGACGAATCGACCTAGCGTCGGGCGCGACTTCGGAGAAATAAATTCCAAGGAGACGTTCGATGGTTGCTCCGGCATTGTCACCGCCGTTGTTCGGCCCGGACTACTACCAGAACCCGTACCCGGCGTTCGACTGGCTCCGGATTCACTCGCCGGTGCACGAGTTCCGCTTTCCGGCGGGCGACGTGCCGACGTTCTTCGTCAGCCGGTTCGCCGACGTGAAGGCACTGCTGGCCGACAACCGGTTCAGCACCGCGGGCGCCTCGTGGGCCAACGACGCGGCGCGGGCGGCGGGCCTGGTGTTCGGCGAGGGCACCGTCGTCGAGTCGATCGTCACCGTGCTCGACCCGCCCGACCATACGCGCGTGCGCAAGCTCGCCATGGGCGCGTTCACCCCGCGCCGCATCGCGCAGTGGCAGGAGACCGTCGAGCGCATCACCGAGCGGGCGCTGGACCGGCTGGCCGAGTCCGGCGAGGCCGACATCATGAAGTTCGCCGCCACGATCCCGGCCGAGGTGCTCGGCGAGGTGCTCGGCCTGTCGCTGGAGAAGTTCCAGGAGGTCCTGCACGCGATCGACCGCGCGTTCAGCACGGACCCGGACCTGGAGGACGACCGCAAGCGGGCGTTCAACGAGGTCGGCGAGTACGGCCGCGAGCTGATCGCGGACAAGCGCCGCAACCCCGGCGAGGACCTCACGTCCACGTTCATCGCCGCGCGCGACGGCGACGACCGGTTCGGCGAACCCGAGCTGCTGGCCATGATCTCGGTGATGATCATGGCCGGGCTGGACACCACCCGCGGCGTCATCGGCTCGGCGTCGCTGGCCCTGATCGACTTCCCCGACCAGCTCAAGCTGCTCCAGGACAACCCGGAGCTGGCGCCGGGCGCGGTCGAGGAGTTCCTGCGCTACGAGGGCGCGCTGAGCACCACGTTGTTCCGGTTCGCCAAGGAGGACGCCGAGTTCAACGGCGTGTTCATCCCGAAGGGCTCGCCGGTGCTGGCGTCGTCGCTGTCGGCCAACCGCGACCCCGAGCAGTTCGAGGCGCCCGACCGGCTGGACATCACCCGGACCGGCGTGCGGCACCTGGGCTTCGGGCACGGGCTGCACAACTGCCTGGGCGCGGCGCTGGCCCGGCTGGAGGTCGGCACGTCCGTCCCCGCGCTGTTCCGCCGGTTCCCGCAGCTGCGCCTGTCGGTGCCGCGCGAGGACGTGCGGTGGGTGGAGAGCTGGCTGGTGCGCTCGCCCGCGGCCCTCCCGGTGGAACTCGGCCCGGCGGCGTCGTGATGGCGGCCTCGGTGACGCGGGCGCACCTCGCGGTCGACAAGGCCGAGTGCCAGGGCGCGGGACTGTGCCACGCCCTGGCCCCGGAGCTGTTCCGGCTCGACCCGCAGGGTTTCGGCGAGGCGGTGGTGTCCGATCTCGACGACCCGGACGACATCGAGGCGGCGGACTCCGTGGTCGGCGGCTGCCCGGCGGCGGCCGTGCTGCTGACCTACCTCGACTGAGGCGGTCGGCGCGAGAAGAAGGGCCCGACCACCACCGCGGTCGGGCCCTTCTCGTCGTTCAGCGGATCTCCTAGCGGACCTCGCCGTACCACTGCCAACGCTCACGCGGGAACTGCGCGTGGCCGGGCAGGGCGATGCGACCGCAGCCCCACAGCAGGGCCAGGCCCGCCGGCTGGTCGGTGGGCGCGTTCGGGAACAGGCGCTCGACGACCTGCGCGGCCAGGTCGTCCGGCGGCGTCCAGTCCAGGTTGAGGGTGCGGGTCAGGTCGTGGGCGTGCACCAGCATCTCCACGGCGCCCATCGCGCTGAAGCCGGCCGCGTCGGACGTGCCCCACGAGTGGTAAGCGCGCACCTCCGGACCGGTGACCCGCAGCGTGTGCGACAGCAGCGTGGACGCGATCTTGATGGACTCGAAGCGCTCCGGGATGGACGCGTTGCGGTCGTTGCCGGTGCGCAGCGCGATGTACCGGGGCGTGTCCGGCCGGGCGATGAGGAGTCCCGCGTAGCCCGTCACGGCGAGCGTGATGTGGTCGAGCAGCTGCCACGCGGTCCACGCCGTGTCACCGGCTTGGCGGGACCAGTCCTGGTCTACGCCTTTGTCGAGTACGCCGATGATCTCGTCGGCAACGGCGGTGGGCAGGTCTGGCCAGGGAATCGTCACGATCCGGAGGTCCTTCTTCAGGTACGACGCGCGCGCACGCGCGCAGACAGGCGATTTCCGCCCAGCGTGCCGGGTGCGCCGATGCGGTGCAATCCACCTCGGTGCCACGCGTCGATCGTTTCCTGCCATACGATTCCGGTCATGGGACCCGGTTCGGTGGCGGTGGCGGTGCTGGACCACACCGACATCCCGTTGATGGACCTTTACGAGCTGTCGATCGCGTGCGCCGTCTTCGGTGTGCCGCAGCCGGAATTGGCGCCGCGGTGGTACGACTTCCGGCTTTGCGTCGAGGATCCCGGCGCCAGGGCTTCGGGCAGTGGCTTCGGGGTGCGCAGCGAATTCGGCTTCGACGACCTCGCCGGTGCGGACACGGTGATCGTGCCGTCGGTGCCGGACGAGTGCGTCGAGGGCGGTCGCGGGATCCCGCCGCGACTGGTCGAGGCGTTGCGCCGGGCACACGAAGCCGGGGCGCGGGTCGTGTCGCTGTGCAACGGCGCGTTCGCGCTCGCCGAGGCCGGACTGCTCGACGGGCGGCGGGCCACCGCGCACTGGCTGCACACCGACGTGCTGGCGGCCCGGTACCCGGAGGTCGACGTGGACCCGGACGTGCTCTACGTGGACGAGGGCAGCGTGCTGACCGGCGCCGGGGTCAGCGCGGGCCTGGACGTCTGCCTGCACATCGTCCGGAACGACCTCGGCGCGCACGTGGCCGACCAGCTCGCCCGACGGCTGGTCGTGCACGCGCACCGGGCGGGCGCCCAGGCCCAGGTCGTGGCGCGCACCGTGCCGGCCGACGTCGCGGACCCCCTGGGACCGGCGTTGCAGTGGGCGATCGGCAACCTGGACCGGCCGTTGACGGTCGAGGACATGGCCCGGCGGGCCGGGATGAGCACCCGGACCTACTTCCGGCGGGTCCAGTCGGCCACCGGGACCACGCCGCTGCGGTGGTTGTTGGACCAGCGGCTGTCCCGCGTCCAGGCGTTGCTGGAGACCACGGACCTGCCGATCGAGGTGATCAGCCACCGTAGCGGGCTGGGCACGGCGGCGAACCTGCGCCGGTTGTTCACCCGCCGGTTCCTGCTGTCCCCCCGGGACTACCGCCGGGAGTTCCGCGCCTCGGGATGATCTTGTGCTCCCTTGTGGAGCCCGCCCGTCGCGGACACCGGGTTTTCCCGGCGGGTGGCGGGTTACCGGACCGTGACTGCCCTGTGGAACCCCCTCGCGAGACTCGCCGAAGCGGTGAACGTCGAGGCGAGGAAGGCGGTCTGGCGGCATGGCAGACGACATGGGGGGCGGCTACGCCGACGCCGTCGCGATCATCGGCATGGCGGTCCGCGCTCCGGGCGCGGACGGGCTCGCCGGGTTCTGGGACGTGGTGCGCGCGGGTGTCGGCACGATCACCGAGGCGCCGGCCGGCCGGGGCGGCGCGCGGTGGGGCGGGTTCCTCGACGCGCCAGGGGAGTTCGACGCCGGGTTCTTCGGCATCTCGCCCCGTGAGGCGGCCGTCATGGACCCGCAGCAGCGGCTCGTGCTGGAGGCGGCCTGGACGGCGCTGGAGGACGCGGGCGTCGTGCCCGCCGACCTGGTGGACAGCCGCACCGGCGTGTTCGTCGGCACCCTGCGCGACGACTACGCCCAACTGACCTACCGGCAGGGCGCGAACGCCGTCACCCAGCACACCATGACGGGGCTGAGCCGAGGGCTGATCGCCAACCGCCTGTCCTACTTCCTCGGCGTGCGCGGTGCGAGCCTCGCCGTCGACACCGCGCAGTCGTCGTCGTTGGTGGCCGTCCACCTCGCGGCCGAGAGCGTGCGGTCCGGCGAGTCCACTGTGGCCCTCGCGGCGGGCGTGAACCTCAACCTGCTGTCCGAAGCAGGGCTGGCGGGGGAGCGGTTCGGCGCGCTCTCGCCCGACGGGCGCTGCTACACGTTCGACGCGCGCGCCAACGGGTTCGTGCGCGGTGAAGGTGTCGGCGTCGTGGTGCTCAAGCCGTTGGCCGCGGCGCTGGCCGACGGCGACCGGGTGCACGCGGTGATCCTCGGCAGCGCGGTCAACAGCGACGGCCCGACCCCGGGCCTGACCGTGCCCGGCCGGGACGCGCAGGAAGCCGTGCTGCGCGCCGCCTACCGCCGGGCCGGCGTCGAACCGGACGAGGTGCAGTACGTCGAGCTGCACGGCACGGGCACGCCGGTGGGCGACCCGATCGAGGCGGCGGCGCTGGGCGCGGTGTTCGGCGACCGGGCCGACCGGCTGCACGTCGGGTCGGTCAAGACCAACATCGGCCACCTGGAGGGCGCGGCGGGCATCGTCGGCCTGATCAAGACCGCGTTGGGCATCCGGCACCGGGAACTGCCGCCGAGCCTGAACTTCGCGACGCCGAACCCGGCGATCCCGTTGGACGAGCTGAACCTGACCGTGCGCACGGAGCACGGCGCGTGGCCGCACCCGGACCGCTTGCTGGTCGCGGGTGTCAGCTCGTTCGGCATGGGCGGCGCCAACGTGCACGTGGTGCTGGCCGAGCCCCCGGCCGCCGCTGCCGCGACCCGGACCGGCGGCTCAGACGCCGCCGAGGCGACGGCCGACACTTCCCCCGTGGCCGTCACGTCCGCGATCGAGGCGGCGGACGCACCCGAGGTGGCGCTCACCGCCGAGGGCGGTGTCGGAACCGGCGCACCGGCCGTTCCCCTGGTCGTCTCGGGGCGGAGTGCGGAGGCGTTGCGGGCGCAGGCATCCGCGCTCAAGGACTTCGTGGCGGCCGACCCGTCGTTGACCCCGGCGGACGTCGGCCGGTCGTTGGTGACCACGCGCACGACGTTCGAGCACCGCGGCGTCGTCGTCGCGGCCGACCACGACACCCTCGTGGCCGGTCTCGACGCACTGGCCGCCGGGCGCGGCGTCACCGAGGTCGTCGAGGAATCCCCGCTGGGCTTCGTGTTCACCGGGCAGGGCGCGCAACGCGTCGGCATGGGACTCGCGCTCTCCGAGGCGTTCGAGGTCTACGCCGCCGCGTACGACGAAGTGTGCGCCCACTTCGACGCGTCGGTACGCCACGCGATCGACACCGGCGAAGGCCTGGACGAGACCGTGAACACGCAGCCCGCGCTGTTCGCCGTCGAGGTCGCGCTGTTCCGGCTGCTGGAATCGTGGGGCGTGCGCCCGGACTTCGTGGCCGGTCACTCCATCGGCGAACTGGCCGCCGCGCACGTCGCGGGCGTGCTGTCGCTCGCGGACGCGTGCACGGTGGTGGCCGCGCGCGGCCGGCTCATGCAGGACCTGCCGTCCGGCGGCGCGATGCTGGCGGTCGAGGCGACCGAGGACGAGGTCGCGCCGCTGCTGTCCGACCGCGTGGCGCTCGCCGCCGTCAACGGGCCGCGCGCGGTCGTGCTGTCCGGCGACGAGGACGCGGTGCTCGCCGCACAGTCCACAATGGAGGGTCGGCGCACCCGTCGGCTGACCGTGGGCAAGGCGTTCCACTCCCCGCACATGGACCCGATGCTGGACGACTTCCGCGCGGTGTTCGCCGGGGTGACCCTGAACCCGCCGACGGTGACCCCGGTGTCCACGGTCACCGGCGCGGTCACCGACCGCTGGACCGATCCCGAGTACTGGGTCGCGCAGGTGCGCGAACCGGTCAGGTTCCACCAGGCCGCGCTGACGCTGGTCGACCTCGGCGTGCGCACGGTGCTGGAACTGGGCCCGGACGGCGTGCTCTCCGCGCTCATGGGCGGCGTCGGCGCGAAGGCGATCCCCCTGCTGCGCAAGGGCAAGGACGAACCGCACACTGCCCGGCTGGCGCTCGGGCAGGCGTTCGCGCGGGGCGTGGACGTCGACTGGAGCACGTTCCACGCGGGTGCGCGCCGGGTCGAGCTGCCCACCTACGCGTTCCAGCGCGAACACCACTGGATCGCCGAGGCCGGGCACGTGCCCGACCGACCGGCGGCGCCGGCCGTGCCCCGGCCCCGGCCGGCCCGGGACGAGAACGTCGCAGACCTGGTCACCGGCCAGATCGCGGCCGTGCTCGACTACCCGGCCCACCGGACGGTCGAGGCGCGGCTGCCGTTCAAGGACCTGGGTTTCGACTCGCTGCTGAGCGTCGAGCTGCGCGACCGGCTCGCGCGGGCGCTCGGCCGTGAGCTGCCCAGCGGCCTGCTGTTCGACTACCCGACCCCCGCCGCGCTGATCGCCCACCTGTCCGACGGCGAGACCGTCGAGGACGACGCGGGCGTGTCGTTCGCCGACGAACCGATCGCGATCGTCGGCATGGCCTGCCGCTACCCCGGCGGCGTCGCCTCGCCCGAGGACCTCTGGCGGTTGGTCGGCGAGGGCGGCGACGCGATCTCGGCATTCCCCGTCGACCGGGGCTGGGCCGAGGACCTGTTCGACGCCGACCCGGAGCGGTCGGGCCGCAGCTACGTGCGCGAAGGCGGGTTCCTGCCCGACGTGGGCCGGTTCGACGCCGGGTTCTTCGGCATCTCGCCGCGCGAGGCGACGGCGATGGACCCGCAGCAGCGCGTGCTGCTGGAGACCGCCTGGGAAGCCGTGGAACGCGCGGGCCTGGACCCGTCGTCGCTGGCGGGCACGCGGACCGGCGTGTTCGTCGGCGCGACCGTCGGCGACTACGGCCCCCGCATGCACGAGGCGCCCGACAGCGTCGAGGGCCACGTGCTGACCGGCGCGGCGCCCAGCGTCATGTCCGGGCGCATCGCCTACCAGCTCGGCCTGCTCGGACCCGCGATCACGGTCGACACGGCGTGCTCGTCGTCGCTGGTCGCCCTGCACCTCGCGGTCCAGTCGCTGCGCCAGGGCGAGTCGTCGCTGGCCATCGCCGGCGGCGTGACCGTGATGGCCACGCCCGGCATGTTCCTGGAGTTCTCCCGCCAGCACGGCCTGGCCGCCGACGCGCGGTGCAAGTCGTTCTCCGCCGACGCCGACGGCACGGCCTGGTCCGAGGGCGTCGGCCTGCTGGTCGTGGAACGCCTGTCCGACGCCCGCCGCAACGGCCACCGCGTGCTCGCGGTCGTGCGGGGCAGCGCGGTGAACCAGGACGGCGCGTCCAACGGCCTCACCGCGCCCAACGGCCCGTCCCAGCGGCGGGTGATCCGGCAGGCGCTGGCGAACGCGGGCCTGGCCCCGACCGACGTCGACGTGGTCGAGGCGCACGGCACCGGCACCTCCCTGGGTGACCCGATCGAGGCGGAAGCCCTGCTCGCCACCTACGGCCAGGACCGCGACCGGCCGCTGCTGCTGGGGTCGCTCAAGTCGAACATCGGCCACGCCCAGGCGGCGGCCGGTGTGGGCGGCGTGATCAAGATGGTGCAGGCCATGCGGCACGGCGTGGTCCCGCGCACCCTGCACGTCGCCGAGCCCACGCCGAAGGTGGCGTGGTCGTCGGGCAAGGTCGAACTCGTCACCGAGGACACCCCGTGGCCGGGCGACGGCACGCGGCGGGCGGCGGTGTCGTCGTTCGGCATCAGCGGCACCAACGCGCACGTCGTGGTGGAGCAGGGCGACCCCGAGCCGGTGCCGAGCGCCGGCACGCCGTCGGTGGAGCGGACCGACCCGGCACTTCCCGCGTCGGGCAGTGCCGATGCGTCGAGTGGTGCCGTGATGTCCTTTGTGGATGGTGGTGACCCGTCCTCGGTCGAGGGGACCGGCGCGGTGCCGTGGTTTTTGTCCGCCGCCGACGAGCGCGGTCTGCGCGAACTCGCCGCGCGGGTGCGTGACCAGGTGCCCGCCGACGCGCGACCCGAGGACGTCGGCTTCTCCCTGGCCACCACGAGGGCCGCGTTGCCGCACCGGGCCGCGGTCGTCGGCCCCGACCACGCGGCCGGGCTGACCGCGCTGGCCGAAGGGCGCACCGCGCCGACCGTCCTCACCGGTTCGCCGACGGCGGGCCGCACCGCCTTCCTGTTCACCGGACAGGGCGCGCAGCGCAACGGCATGGGCCGCGAACTGTACGAGGCGCACGAGGTGTTCCGCCGCGCGCTGGACGAGGTCGCCGAGGCGCTCGACCCCTACCTGGCCACGCCGCTGCTCGACGTCATGTTCGGCGACGGCGACGAGGTCCACCGCACCGAGTTCGCCCAGCCCGCCCTGTTCGCCTACGAGGTGGCGCTGTTCCGGCTCGCCGGGCACCACGGAGTCGTGCCCGACCTGCTCGCCGGCCACTCGGTCGGCGAGATCGCCGCCGCGCACGTCGCGGGCGTGGTGGACCTGCACGACGCGGCCCGCCTGGTCGCCGCGCGCGGCCGGCTCATGCAGTCCGCCCGCGCGGGTGGCGCGATGGTCGCTATCGAGGCGACCGAGGACGAGGTCGACCTCGCGCCCGGCGTGTCGCTGGCCGCCGTCAACGGTCCGACCTCGGTGGTGCTGGCGGGCGACCACGACGCCGTGCACGCGCTCGCCGAGGACTGGCGGGCGCGCGGACGCCGCGTCCGCGCCCTGAAGGTCAGCCACGCCTTCCACTCCGCGCACATGGACGGGATCCTCGACGAGTTCGGCGCGATCGCCGCGACGATGGACCTGCGCGACCCCGTGATCCCGGTCGTGTCGACGCTCACCGGCGAACCGGCCGACCTGACCGACCCCGGGCACTGGGTGCGGCAGTTGCGCGGCACGGTCCGCTTCGGCGCCGCCGTCACGGAACTGGCCCGGCGGGGTGCCCGGCTGTTCGTCGAGATCGGACCGGACGCCGTGCTCACCGCCCTGGCCGCCGAGGCGGGCGAGGACACCAGGGCCGTCGCGCTCAGCCGCGCGGGGAAGTCCGAAGTGGACGGTTTCGCGGCCGGGCTGGCGGCGGCGGCCGTCGCCGGGGCGACCGTCGACCCGGCCGTGCTCTACCCCGACGCCCGTCGGGTCGACCTGCCGACCTACCCGTTCGGCGGTGCGCGGCACTGGATCGGCGGTCAGTCCGCGTCCGGTGCGCGTGACGCGGGCGTGGACCCGGCGGGCCACCCGCTGCTGGGCGCCGTGGTCGACCTGGCCGACCGGGGCGAGGTCGTGCTGACCGGCAGCGTGTCCGCCAGGACCCACCCGTGGCTGGCCGACCACCGGGTCGGCGGCGTCGTCCTGCTGCCCGCCACGGCGTTCCTGGACTTCGCGGTCGCCGCGGGCGACCGGGTCGGCGCGGACCACGTGGCCGACCTCGTCCTGGAGGCGCCGCTGGTGCTGCCCGAGCGCGGCGCGGTCCGCGTGCAGGTCGCGGTGGCCGCACCGGACGCCAACGACGTGCGGTCGTTCACGATCCACTCGCGCACCGACGGCGGGTGGACCCGGCACGCCTCGGGCTACCTCGCGCCGGGCGGCGGCAGCGGTGAGCCGATCGGGGAGTGGCCGCCCGCCGGTGCCGAGGCGGTGTCCGTCGACGACCTCTACCCGCGCCTCGCCGACCTCGGCTACGACTACGGCCCGGTGTTCCAGGGCGTGCGCGCCCTGTGGCGGGCGGGCGACGAGGTGTTCGCCGAGGTCGCGCTGCCCGACGAGCAGCACGCGGCGGCCGGCCGGTTCGGCCTGCACCCGGCCCTGCTGGACGCCGTGCTGCACCCGGTCGTGCTCGACGCCGCCGACCCGGCCAAGCCGGGCGAGATCCGACTGCCGTTCTCGTGGCAGGGGTTCACCCTGCAAGCCTCGGGCGCGACCGGCCTGCGGGTCCGGGTCTCGCCTGCGGGCCCGGACTCGGTGAGCCTGACGGTGGCCGACCCGACCGGTGCGCCCGTCGCCACGCTGGAGACGCTGTCGTTGCGTGCCGTAGCCAAGGACAAGCTCGGCGGCGCGCGCACGGACACCCTGCACGCCTTGGACTGGCCGGAGATCACCACGACGTCCGGCGACCCGGACGTCGAGGTCGTCCGACTGTCCTCTTCGGACGGTCACACGCCGGAGAAGGCGCGTGAAGCGACCAAGGACGTGCTCGACCTCGTGCGGCGGCGCCTGGCCGACGACGACGCCCGCACGCTCGCCCTCGTCACCACGCGGGCGGTCGCCCTGCCCGGCGAGGACGTGCTCGACCTGACCCACGCCCCGGTGTGGGGCCTGGCGCGGACGGTGCAGTCCGAGCACCCCGGCCGGGTCGTGCTGGTGGACGTCGACTCGGCGGACGCGGACGTCACCGCCGCGCTGGCCACCGGCGAGCCGCAGGTGGCCGTGCGCGACGGGAAGGTCCGTGCGCCCCGGCTGGCCCGGGTCGCGGCGGCCGACCGCACGGTCCGGCTCGACCCCGACGGCACCGTGCTCGTCACCGGCGGCACGGCCGGTCTCGGCGCGCTGTTCGCCCGGCACCTGGTGACCGCGCACGGCAGCCGGCACCTGCTGCTGGCCAGCCGGCGCGGCGACGCCGCCCCCGGCGTCGCGGACCTGGTCGCCGAGCTGACCGAGGCGGGCGCGTCCGTGTCGGTCGCGGCCGTGGACGTCGGCGACCGCGACGCCGTCGCCGGACTGCTGGCGTCGGTGCCCGCCGACCGGCCGCTGACCGCGATCGTGCACGCGGCGGGCGTGCTGGACGACGGCACGGTGGAGACGCTGACCCCCGAGCAGGTGGACACCGTGCTGCGGCCCAAGGTCGACGCCGCGTGGCACCTGCACGAGTTGGCCGGTGACAAGCTGGCCGCGTTCGTGCTGTTCTCCTCGGTGTCCGGCGTGGCGGGCATGGCCGGCCAGGCCAACTACGCCGCCGCGAACACCTACCTCGACGCGCTCGCCGCCCACCGCCGGGCCCACGGCCTGGCCGCGACCTCGCTCGCGTGGGGCCTGTGGGACGGCACGGTCGGCATGGGCGGCACGCTGGCCGCCGCCGACCTGGCCCGCTGGTCGCGGCTGGGCGTCGTGCCGATCACCCCGGCCGTCGGTGTCCGGCTGTTCGACGCGGCGCTGTCGGCCGCGGCCCAGGTCGTGCTCGCCGAACTGGAACCGGGCCGGATCGCGGGCGACCCGCCCGCCGTCCTGCGCGGCCTGGTCACCGGGCGCGGACAGCGCCGGGCGGCGGCGTCGGGCTCCGGGTCGTCGTGGGCGACGACCACCGCCGGGCTGCCCGCCGACCAGCGACCGGCCGCGGTGCTGACCCTGGTGCGCGGCCTGGTCGCGAGCGCCCTGGGCCACGCGTCGGCCGACGACGTCGACCCGGCCCGCGCGTTCAAGGACCTGGGCTTCGACTCGCTGGCGGGCGTGGAACTGCGCAACCGGCTCGCGGCCGAGACCGGCCTGCGCCTCACGGCGACGGCCGTGTTCGACCACCCGTCCCCGCTGGCACTGGCCGAGCACCTGACCGGCCTGGTGTCGGACAAGGGGACCGGCGCGGTCACCGTGAAGGCGACCCGCGCGGCCACCGACGAGCCGATCGCGATCGTGGGCATGGCCTGCCGCTACCCCGGCGGCGTTCGATCGCCGGAGGACCTGTGGCGGCTGGTGGCCGACGGCGTGGACGCGGTCAGCGGTTTCCCGGTCAACCGGGGCTGGGACGTCGAGGGCCTGTACCACCCCGACCCCGAGCACCTCGGCACGTCCTACACCCGGGAGGGCGGCTTCCTGCACGACGCCGACCTGTTCGACCGGGAGTTCTTCGGCATCTCGCCGCGCGAGGCGACCGCGACCGACCCGCAGCAGCGGCTGCTGCTGGAGACCGCGTGGGAGACGTTCGAGAACGCGGCGATCGACCCGGCGACCCTGCGCGGCAGCAACACCGGCGTGTTCGTCGGCGTGATGTACGACGACTACGCGTCCCGGCTGGCCGCTGTGCCCGACGAGTACGAGGGCTTCCTGCTGGCGGGCAACACCTCCAGCGTGATCTCCGGCCGGCTGGCCTACGTCTACGGGTTGCAGGGGCCGGCCGTCACGGTCGACACCGCGTGCTCCTCCTCGCTGGTGGCCCTGCACCTGGCCGCGCAGGCGCTGCGGTCCGGGGAGAGCGACCTGGTGCTGGCGGGCGGCGTCACGGTCATGGCCGGGCCGTCCACGTTCGTCGAGTTCAGCCGCCAGCGCGGCCTGTCGCCCGACGGCCGGTGCAAGTCGTTCTCGGCGTCGGCCAACGGCACCGGCTGGTCCGAGGGCGTCGGTCTGCTGCTCGTCGAACGCCTGTCCGACGCGCAGCGCAACGGGCACCCCGTGCTGGCCGTGCTGCGCGGCAGCGCGGTCAACTCCGACGGTGCGTCCAACGGCCTCACCGCGCCCAACGGCCCCGCGCAGGAGCGGGTCATCCTGCAGGCCCTGGCCAACGCCGGTCTGCGACCGTCCGATGTGGACGCCGTCGAGGCGCACGGCACCGGCACGACGCTGGGCGACCCGATCGAGGCGCAGGCGCTGCTGGCCACCTACGGCGGCGAGCGGGCCGAGCCGCTGTGGCTGGGGTCGCTGAAGTCCAACATCGGCCACGCCCAGGCGGCGGCCGGCGTCGGCGGCGTGATCAAGGTGATCGAGTCGATCCGGCACGGCGTGCTGCCCCGGACGCTGCACGTGGACGAGCCGTCGCCGCACGTGGACTGGGAGTCGGGCGCGGTCTCGCTGCTGACCGACGCGCGGGACTGGCCCGCGGTCGACCGGCCGCGCCGCGCGGCGGTGTCGTCGTTCGGCATCAGCGGCACCAACGCGCACGTGATCATCGAGCAGCCGCCCGCGCCGCGCCCGGAACCGGCGCGCACGGGCTCGCCGGTGGGCGCGTCGGCCTGGCCGGTCTCGGCCAAGGACGAGGACTCCCTGCGGGCACAGGCCCGACGCCTGCTCGACTTCCTCGCCGAGGCACCGGACCGGGACCCGGCCGACGTCGCGTTCTCGCTCGCCGCCAAGCCCGCGCTCGACGTGCGGGCCGTCGTGGTCGGCGCGGACCCGCTGCCGGGCCTGGCCGCGCTCGCTGACGGTGGACCGCACCCGTCGGTGGTGCGCGGCGGTGGCGGTCGGCGGGGCAAGGTCGCGTTCCTGTTCCCCGGCCAGGGCAGCCAACGCCTGGGCATGGGCCGGGAGCTGCACGCGTCGTCCCCGGTGTTCGCCGCCGCGCTGGACGAGGTGTGCGCGCACCTGGACCCGCTGCTGGACCTGCCGCTCAAGGACGTGCTGTTCGCACCGCCGGACTCGGCGAACTCCGCGCTGCTGGACCAGACCGCGTACACCCAGACCGCGCTGTTCGCCGTCGAGGTGGCGTTGTTCCGCCTGGTCGAGTCGCTCGGCGTCACGCCGGACTTCCTGCTCGGCCACTCGGTCGGCGAGGTCGTGGCCGCGCACGTGGCCGGTGTGCTCGACCTCGCGGACGCGTCCGCCCTGGTCGCCGCGCGCGGCCGGTTGATGCAGGCCGCGCGGGAGAACGGCGCGATGGTCGCGCTGGAGGCCGCGGAGGACGAGACCCGCGAGTCGATCGCCGGGTACGGCGACGCCGTCGCGGTCGCGGGCCTGAACGGGCCGCGCTCGACGGTCGTCTCCGGCGACCTGGACGTGATCGCCGAGGTCGAGGCCGAGTGGCGGCGGCGCGGTCGCAAGACCAAGCGGCTGCCGGTGAGCCACGCGTTCCACTCGCCGCACATGGACGAGGTGCTCGACGAGTTCCGCGTGGCGATCGCCGGGCTGGACTTCCGGTCGCCGCGCGTGCCGGTCGTGTCGAACGTGACCGGCGGGTTGGCCGACGACCGGGTGCTCGCGCCCGACTACTGGGCCCGGCACATCCGCGAGGCGGTGCGGTTCGTGGACGGCGTGCGGCTGCTGGCCGCCGAGGGTGTCACCGAGTGGCTTGAGCTGGGACCCGACGGCGTGCTGACCGCGTTGGCGCAGCAGGCGGTCGAGGTCGGCTCGGCCGCGCCCGCGCTGCGCACCGGGCGGTCCGAACCGGAGACCGTGCTCGCCGCGCTCGCCGGGCTCGCGACCCGGGGCGTGCCGGTCGACTGGCGTGCGCTGTCCCCGCAGGCGCGGCGGATTGACCTGCCGACCTACGCGTTCCGGCGCGGGCGCTACTGGCTGGACGAGCCCGCCGGCGTCGGCGACGCCGCCGCGTTCGGACTGGGCGCGACCGGCCACCCGCTGCTGGGCGCGGCGGTCGAGCTGGCGGGCGACGGCGGCGTGGTGCTGACCGGTCGCCTGTCGCCCCGGTCGCATCCGTGGCTGCTCGACCACCGCGTGGCGGGCGAGGCGCTGGTGCCGGGCACGGCGTTCCTGGAACTGGCCGCGCGGGCGGCCGAACAGGTCGGCTGCGACCTCGTCGAGGACCTGACCGTGTCCGCGCCGCTCTTCCTGCGCGGCGAGGTCCAGGTGCAGGTCACCGTCGCGGCACCGGGCGAGGACGGCCGGCGGGCGCTGGCCGTGCACTCCCGGTCCGGCACGGGCTCGTGGGTGCCCAACGCCACCGGCGTCGTCGGTTCCGGCGGCGACGTCGGCGAAGACCTGACGGCGTGGCCGCCGGCGGGCGAGGAGATCGACCTCGCCGGTGTCTACGACCGACTCGCCGAGCGGCAGTACCAGTACGGACCCGTGTTCCAGGGCCTGCGGCGGGTGTGGCGGGCCGAGGACGCGGTGTACGCGGAGGTCTCGTCGCCCGTCGACACCGCCGGATTCCTGCTGCACCCGGCCCTGCTCGACGCCGCCCTGCACACCGTGCTGCCGGGCGTGGTCACGCAGGACGCGCCGGCCGTGCTGCCGTTCGCGTGGTCCGGTGCCCGGGTGCACGCGTCCGGCGCGGGCGCGCTGCGGGTCAGGCTGACGACCGGCGACCGCGTGTCGCTGACGGTCGCCGACGCGACCGGCGCACCGGTGGCCACAGTGGACGAACTCGTGCTGCGGCCGTTGACCGGCGAAGCGCTGCGCGACGTCGTCGAGGGGCTGCACGCCGTGCGGTGGGTGCCCGTCGCGGTGTCGTCGGCCGACGGCGGCCCGGTCGAGTACCTCACCGTGCCGCAGCCGGCCGGCGACCGCCCCGAGGCCGTGCGCGCGGTGATCGCGGCCGTGCTGGCGGACGTGCGGACGTGGCTCGCGGACGAGCGGTCCGCCGGGTCGAAGCTGGTCGTGCTGATCGAGGACGCGGCCGACGAGGACCCGTTCGTGGCCGGTGTGCGGGGCTTGTTGCGCTCGGCGATCACCGAACACCCGGGTCGGCTCGCGATCGTCGACGTGGACGCCGGGTCGCGTGACCTGGTGGCCGCGGCGGTCGCGACCGGCGAGCCCCAGCTCCGCATCCGCGAGGGCCGGGTGACCGCGCCGAGGCTGGCGAGCGTCACCGCGCCGGCCGGTGCGGCGGACGCCGCCCGGTTCGGCGACGGGACCGTGGTCGTCACGGGTGCGAGCGGCGCGCTCGGCGCGATCGCGGCCCGGCACCTGGTCACCGTGCACGGCGTGCGGGACCTGCTGCTGCTGAGCCGGCGCGGGATCGACGCGCCGGGCGCGGCGGAGCTGCGGGACGAACTGGTCGCGCTGGGTGCCGCCGTGGACGTGGCCGCGGTCGACGTGGCCGACCGGGACGGCCTGGCCGCCGTGTTCGCCGGCCGCCGGGTGACCGGTGTCGTGCACACGGCGGGCGTGCTGGACGACGGCGTGCTCGCGGGCCTGACGCCCGACCGGCTCGACAAGGTGTTGCGGCCCAAGGTCGACGGCGCCTGGAACCTGCACGAGCTGGCCGGTGACGTGTCGGCGTTCGTCCTGTACTCGTCGGTCGCGGGCCTGCTCGGCACGGCCGGCCAGGCGAACTACGCGGCGGGCAACGCGTTCCTGGACGCGTTGGCCGGGCACCGCCGGTCCCTCGGACTGGCGGCGACCTCGCTGGCCTGGGGCCTGTGGGCGCAGGAGGGCGCGCTGGGCGGGCACCTCGCCGATGTGGACGTCCGGCGGCTGGCCCGGTCCGGTCTGCGCCCGCTCGACCCGGCCGACGCGATGCGGCTGTTCGACGTCGCGCTCGGCCTGGACGACGCCGTGCTCGCCGTGACGCACCTGGACCTGTCGGGTCTGGCCGACCGGGACGACGTGCCCGGCGTGCTGCGCGGTCTGGTGCGGACGCCCGTGCGGCGTCGTGCCGCCGAGTCCGCCGTCGTGCCCGAGGACCTGGGCTCCCGGCTGGCGTCGCTGCCCGCCGCGGAACGCCGACGGGTGCTCGTGGACCTGATCCGGGCGCAGGTCGCCGCGGTGCTCGGGCACGGCGACCCGGCGGGCGTGGACGCCGACCGGGCGTTCACCGAGCTGGGCTTCGACTCGCTGACCGCGATGGAGCTGCGCAACCAGCTCAACGCGGCCACCGGGCTGCGCCTGGCCGCGACGCTGGTGTTCGACCACCCGACGCCCGCCGCCCTGGCCACCTACGTCGAGGAGCACGTGGCCGCCTCGGCACCCGACCCGCTGGCCGCCGAACTCGACCGACTGGAACGGGCACTGCGCTCGGCACCGCTCGACGAGCGCGCGGCGGCGCGGCTGCGCGCCCTGCTGGACACGCACGAGGCGGCCCACGACGGACCCGCCGACCGCGAAGACCTGGAGGCCGCGTCCGACGAGGAGCTGTTCGCCCTCGTCGACGACCTGGACTCCACCGGACCCTGGAGCTGATGACGTGGCAGACGAGGACAAACTCCGCGACTACCTGAAGCGGGCCATCGCCGACGCGCGCGACGCCCGGCGTCGGCTCAAGGAAGTCGAGGACAGCGCGCACGAACCGGTCGCGATCGTGGGCATGGCGTGCCGCTACCCGGGTGGGGTCTCCTCGCCGGAGGACCTGTGGCGGCTGGTCGTCGACGGCGTGGACGCGGTGTCGGACTTCCCGGACAACCGGGGCTGGGCGGCGGACCTGTACGACACCGACCCCGACAGCGTCGGCAAGTCCTACTCGCGGCGCGGCGGTTTCCTGCACGACGCGGACCAGTTCGACCCCGGTTTCTTCGGCATGTCCCCGCGTGAGGCGCTCGCCGTCGACCCGCAGCAGCGGCTGCTGCTGGAGACCGCGTGGGAGGCGTTCGAACGGGCCGGTGTCGACCCGCGTTCGGTGCGGGGCAGCCGCACGGGCCTGTTCACCGGTGTGATGTACAACGACTACGGGTCCCGCGCGCACCTGCCCGGCCGTGACTTCGAGGGCTACCTGTTCAGCGGCAGCGCGGGCAGCGTGGCCTCGGGCCGCATCGCCTACGCGCTGGGCCTGGAGGGTCCGGCGGTCACCGTCGACACGGCATGCTCGTCTTCGCTGGTGGCCCTGCACCTCGCGGTGACCGCGCTGCAACGCGGCGAGTGCGACCTGGCCCTGGCCGGCGGCGCGACGATCATGTCCACGCCGGTGGCGTTCGTGGAGTTCTCGCGGCTGCGCGGCCTGGCGCCGGACGGCCGGTGCAAGTCGTTCGCCGCCTCGGCCGACGGCACGGGCTGGTCCGAGGGTGTCGGCCTGCTGCTGGTGGAGCGGTTGTCCGACGCGGTCCGCAACGGGCACCAGGTGCTCGCGGTGGTCCGGGGCAGCGCGGTGAACCAGGACGGCGCGTCCAACGGCCTGACCGCGCCCAACGGACCCGCCCAGGAACGCGTCATCCGCCAGGCACTGGCCCGCGCCCGACTGTCCACTTCGGACGTCGACGTGGTCGAGGCGCACGGCACCGGCACCACGCTGGGCGACCCGATCGAGGCCAACGCGCTGCTCGCGACCTACGGCCGCGACCGTGCGGGCGAGCCGCTGTGGCTGGGGTCGTTGAAGTCCAACATCGGCCACTCACAGGCGGCGGCCGGTGTCGGCGGTGTGATCAAGATGGTGCAGGCCATGCGGCACGGCCTGCTGCCCCGGACGTTGCACGCCGACGAGCCGTCCCCGCACGTGGACTGGGAGTCGGGCGCGGTCTCGCTGCTGACCGACGCGCGGGCCTGGCCCGAGGTGGACCGGCCCCGGCGGGCGGCGGTGTCGTCGTTCGGCTTCGGCGGCACCAACGCGCACGTCGTCCTCGAACAGGCACCGCCCGCGCCGGAGCGCGAGGTGTCGGCCGAGCCCGAGGTCGTGCCCTGGGTGCTGTCGGCGGCGTCCGCCGAGGCGTTGCGGGACCTGGCCGCCCGCCTGGCGGACGTGGCCGGGTCGCCCGCCGACGTCGGCTCCGCGCTGGCCACCGGCCGGGCCGCCCTGGACCACCGCGCGGTCGTCGTCGGCACGGACCGGGAGTCGCTGCTGCGGGGTGTGGCCTCGGTCGCCGCGGGCACGCCCGCGGCGGAAGTCGCGTCGGGTGTCGCCGCGTCGGGTGGACTCGCGTTCCTGTTCACCGGCCAGGGTTCGCAGCGGGTCGGCATGGGCTCGGAACTGGCGGCGGCGTTCCCCTTGTTCGGCGAGGTTTTCGAGGACGTGTGCTCGCGCTTCGGCGTCGGCGGCGCCTCGCTGCTGTCGGTGGTGCGGTCGGGGGAGAACCTCGACCTGACGGGCTTCGCGCAACCCGCCCTGTTCGCGCTGGAAGTCGCGTTGTTCCGGTTGGTGGAGTCGTGGGGTGTGCGGCCGGATGTCGTGGTGGGGCACTCGATCGGCGAGTTGGCCGCCGCGCATGTGGCCGGGGTGTTGTCGCTTGAGGACGCGTGCCGGATCGTGGAGGCACGCGGTCGGTTGATGCAGGCCCTGCCTTCGGGCGGGGCGATGGTGGCGGTGCGGGCTTCGGAGGACGAGGTTCTGCCGTTGTTGGCGGGTCGTTCGGACGTGGGGTTGGCGGCCGTGAACGGGCCGGAGTCCGTCGTGTTGTCCGGCGCCGAGGACACCGTGGACGAGGTCGCGGGCCTGTTGGCCGCGTCGGGGCGGAAGACCCGGCGGTTGGTGGTGAGCCATGCGTTCCACTCGTCGCTGATGGACCCGATGCTGGAGGAGTTCCGCGAGGTCGTGCGCGACGTGCGGTTCGCGGAGCCGGTGATCCCGTACGTGTCGACGGTGGGCGAGGGTCTGTCGTGGACGTCGCCGGACTACTGGGTGGACCAGGTGCGGCAGCCGGTCCGCTTCCACGACGCGGCCACCCGACTGGTCGGCCAGGGCGTCACCAAGGCCCTCGAACTCGGGCCGAACGCCGTCCTCGCCGCGTTGCTGCCCGAGGACGTGACCGCCGCGCCGCTGCTGCGCGCCGACCGGCCCGAGCCGACCACCGCCGTGACCGCGCTCGCCCGGCTGCACGCCGCGGGCGTCGCCGTGGACTGGCACGCCTACTTCGGCGACCGCCACCGGGTGGAGCTGCCGACCTACGCCTTCCAGCGCCGCCGCTACTGGCTCGACCCGGCCACGTCCGGGCACGGGCACCCGCTGCTGGGCGAGCCGGTGGCCGTGGCGCGGAGCGGCGAGGTGCTGTTCACCAGTCGCGTGACCGCCGACCGGCTGCCGTGGCTGCCCGAACCGTTCGGCACGCCCGTGCTGCCCGGCGCGGCCCTGGTGGAGACGGTGCTGCGCGCGGGCGAGGAACTCGGCGCACCGGCCCTGGCCGAGCTGACCGTGCACGCGCCCGTCGCGTTGACCGGCCCGGTGCGGCTGCAGGTGCGGGTGGGCGCGGCGGACGGCGACGGCCGTGCGGTGACCGTCCACGCCCGGCCCGACGAGGACCGTGCCGAGTGGACGTTGCATGCCAGTGGAACGCTTGTCTCCCAAGAAAAAACGGCCGATGCGGTATCGGGTCCGCGCGAGGAGTACGCGGTCGACGCCGACGACGCCGCGCGCTACGGCCTGCACCCGGCCCTGCTCGCCGCCGCGCTGGACGAGGGCGACCGGCTCGCGCACGTGTGGCAGGACGTCCGGCTGCACGCGACCGGCGCGTCGGCGGTGTGGGCGACCACGACCCCGGCCGGTGGACTGGAACTGGTCGACGCCGCCGGGGCACCCGTGGCCAGCGTCGGCTCAGTCGGGTTCCGGGCCGTCGAACCCACCGAGGTCAAGGCTTCCCCGCCACTGCACGAGATCCGGTGGACCGCGCTGCCCGCCGACGTCGCCGAGCACACCCTCACGTGGGCGTCGATCGACGACCCGGCCGGTGCGGACGTCGTCGTCGCCGACCTCCGGTCGGTCACCGACGACGTCGTCACGTCGGTCCACGAGGCGACCGCCGCCGCCCTCGACCTGGTCCGCCGGTGGGCGGCCCGGGACGACGGCAGCCGGCTCGTCGTGCTCACGCGGGCCGACGACCTCGCGGGCGCCGCCGTCACCGGCCTGCTCCGCTCGGTCCGGTCGGAGAACCCGGGCCGGGTGTCCACGGTCGCCCTCGGCGACGGCGAGATCCCGGTCGACGTGATCGCCCACCTCGTCGCGGCCGACGAGCCCGAGGCCGAGATCCGGTCCGGCGTCGCGCACGTGCCCAGGCTGGAACGGCTCACCGGCACCCCGACCGGCCACGACGGCTGGACCGGCCCGGTGTTGATCACCGGCACCGGCGCTCTCGCCACGACCGTGGCCCACCACCTGGTCACCGCGCACGGCGTCACCGACCTGCTGCTGGTGAGCCGGCGCGGGATCGACGCGCCGGGCGCGGCGGAGCTGCGGGACGACCTGGTCGCGCTGGGCGCGACCGTGCGGGTCGAGGCGTGCGACGTCGCCGACCGGGACGCGCTCGCGGCGGTGCTCGCGGGCACCTCGCTGTCGGCCGTCGTGCACACGGCGGGCGTGCTGGACAACGGTCTCGCACCCACCCTGACCGCCGACCGGCTGGCAGCCGTGCTGCGGCCCAAGGTCGACGGCGCCTGGAACCTGCACGAACTCGTCGGCGACGTGAAGGCGTTCGTGCTGTTCTCGTCGGTCGTCGGCATCCTCGGCGGACCGGGGCAGGCCAACTACGCGGCGGCCAACGCCTTCCTCGACGCCCTGGCCGGCCACCGCGCCGCCGCCGGGCTGCCCGCGACGTCGATCGCGTGGGGCCTGTGGGCACACGAGGCGGGCATCAACGCCCACCTCGACGAGGTCGCCCGCAACCGGTTCGTCCGGGACGGCTTCCGGCCCGTCGCGATCGAGGAGGGCCTGGCGCTGCTGGACGCCACGCTCGCGAGCGGTCGGCCCGCCGTGGCCGCCACCCCGTTGGCCGCCCGGCCCCGGGCGACCCGCCGGGCCGCCTCGACCGGGACCGTCGCGGACTTCCCGTCCCGGCTCGCGGCGCTGGACCCGGCCGCGCGCGGGAAGGTCGTGCTGGACCTCGTACGCACCGAGGCCGCCGCCGTGCTCGGCTTCCCCGACGCCGCCTCGGTGCCCGCCGACCGGCCGTTCCAGGAACTGGGCTTCGACTCGCTGACCGCCGTCGACCTGCGCAACCGGCTCGGCGCGGCCACCGGCGTCCCGCTGCCGGCCACGGCCGTCTTCGACCACCCGACGTCGAACGGGCTGGCCGCGTTCGTGCTCGGCGTCGTGGCACCGGCCGGGAAATCGCCCGTGCTCGCCGAGCTGGACAACCTGGAGGCGGCCCTGGCCGACGCCGCCCGGCAGCACGACGACAAGGAGCACGCCGAGATCGCCGCACGGCTGCGCACGCTGCTCGTGCGCCTGACAGGCGTACCGGACGAACCCGACGACGAGCCGTCCGACGTGATCGCCTCGGCCACCGCCGACGAGATCTTCGACTTCATCGACAACCAGCTCGGCCGCGCGTCGAGCTGACCACCGGGAGCACAGCAGCCATGTCGAAAGAGGACAAGCTCGTCGAGTACCTCAAGTGGGTCACCGAGGACCTCCGCAAGGCCCGGCAGCGGATCTCCCAGTTGGAGGCCGGTCTCGAGGAGCCGGTGGCGATCGTCGGCATGGCCTGCCGGTTCCCCGGTGGCGTGCGCTCCCCGGAGGACCTGTGGCGGCTGGTCGCCGAGGGCGGCGACGCCATCAGCCCGTTCCCCGACGACCGGGGTTGGGACCTGGAGGCGTTGTACGACGCCGATCACACCAAGCCCGGCACGTCCTACACCCGCGAGGGCGGCTTCCTGGACCGCGCGGGCGAGTTCGACGCGGGCTTCTTCGGCATCTCGCCGCGCGAGGCCACGGCGATGGACCCGCAGCAGCGGGTGCTGCTGGAGACGGCCTGGGAGGTGTTCGAGGACGCGGGCGTCGACCCGGCGACGCTGCGCGGCGATCGGGTCGGCGTGTTCGTCGGCTCGGTCGAGCAGACCTACCTGCCGTTGGCGGGGCCCGCCGAGTTCGAGGGCCACCTGATGACCGGCCGGCTGAGCAGCGTGGCGTCCGGTCGGGTCGCCTACACGTTCGGCTTCGAAGGTCCGGCGGTCACGGTCGACACGGCGTGCTCCTCGTCGTTGGTCGCCCTGCACCTCGCGGCCCAGTCGGTGCGCCGAGGCGAGTCGACGTTGGCCCTGGCGGGCGGCGTCACGGTCACCGCCACGCCCGGCGGGTTCGTGGACTTCGCCCGCCAGCGCGGGCTCGCGCCGGACGGCCGGTGCAAGTCGTTCGCCGCCGCCGCCGACGGCACGGGCTGGTCCGAGGGCGTCGGCCTGCTGCTGGTCGAGCGGCTGTCGGACGCCCGGCGCAACGGCCACCGCGTGCTGGCGGTCGTGCGGGGCAGCGCGGTCAACCAGGACGGCGCGTCCAACGGCCTGACCGCGCCCAACGGCCCCTCGCAGGAACGCGTCATCCGGCAGGCACTCGCCGACGCCAAGCTCGAACCGTCCGATGTGGACACCGTCGAGGCGCACGGCACGGGAACCCGGCTGGGCGACCCGATCGAGGCGCAGGCGCTGCTGGCGACCTACGGTCGCGGCCGGTCGGGCGAGCCGCTGTGGCTGGGGTCGTTGAAGTCCAACATCGGGCACACGGTGGCCGCCGCCGGTGTCGGCGGTGTGATCAAGATGGTGCAGGCGCTGCGGCACGGCGTGCTGCCCCGGACCCTGCACGTGGACGAGCCGACGCCGATGGTCGACTGGTCGGCGGGCGACGTGTCGCTGCTGACCGACGCCCGGCCGTGGCCGCGGGTCGACCGGCCGCGTCGGGCGGCCGTGTCCGCGTTCGGGGTCAGCGGCACCAACGCGCACGTGATCCTGGAGCAGTCGCCCGCCGGCGAACCGGCCGAAGCCGACCGGCCCACGCTCCCGGCGGCACCGCTGGTGTTCTCGGCGAAGTCGGCGGACGCGGTGCGGCGGCAGGCGGAGCGGCTCGCCGACATCGAGGCGCGGCCGGTGGACGTGGCCTACTCGCTGGCCACGGGCCGGTCTTCGCTGGAGCACCGCGCGGCGGTCGTGTCCGGTGATCCGGTCGCCGCGCTGCGGGCGTTCGCGGCGGGCGAGCCGACGTCGGACGTGGTGACCGGCACGGTGTCCGGCGGCGGACTCGGGTTCCTGTTCACCGGCCAGGGTTCACAGCGGGCGGGCATGGGCTCGGGGCTGGCGGCTTTCCCCGTGTTCCGCGAGGTTTTCGACGACGTGTGCGCGCGCTTCGGCGACCCGCTGCCGTCGGTGATCGAGTCGGGGCAGGGCCTCGACCTGACCGGTGCCGCGCAGCCCGCGCTCTTCGCGTTCGAGGTGGCGTTGTTCCGGTTGGTGGAGTCGTGGGGTGTGCGGCCGGATGTCGTGGTGGGCCACTCGATCGGCGAGTTGGCCGCCGCGCACGTGGCCGGGGTGTTGTCGCTTGAGGACGCGTGCCGGATCGTCGAGGCGCGTGGTCGGTTGATGCAGGCTTTGCCGTCCGGTGGGGCGATGGTGGCGGTGCGGGCTTCGGAGGACGAGGTTCTTCCGTTGTTGGCGGGTCGGTCGGACGTGGGGTTGGCCGCGGTGAACGGGCCTTCGTCCGTCGTGCTGTCCGGCGCCGAAGAGGCCGTGGGCGAGGTCGTGGACCTGCTCACCGCGCAGGGCCGCAAGACCCGGCGTCTGGTGGTGAGTCACGCGTTCCACTCGTCGCTCATGGACCCGATGCTGGAGGAGTTCCGGGAAGTCGTCCGGAGTGTACGGTTCTCCGAGCCGGTGATCCCGTACGTGTCGACGGTGGGCGAGGGTCTGTCGTGGACGTCGCCGGACTACTGGGTGGACCAGGTGCGGCAGCCGGTCCGCTTCCACGCCGCCGTCCGGTCCCTGCTGGAGCAGCAGGTGACCACTGTGCTGGAGATCGGTCCTGCGGCCGTCCTGACCGGCATGACCGCCGAGTGGGCGGGCGAGTCCGTCGTCGCGCTGCCGTCGGTGCGCGCGGACCGGTCCGAGCCCGAGGCGCTCGCCGCCGCGCTCGGCGGGCTGCACGTCCGGGGCGTGGCCGTGGACTGGGACGCCTTCTACGCGGGCACCGACGCCCGGCGCGTCGACCTGCCGTTCTACCCGTTCCAACGGGACCGTTACTGGCTGACCGCGCCGACCGCCGACGCGACCAGGCTCGGTCTGCGCGCCCTGGACCACCCGGTGCTCGGCACGGCGGTCGACGTCGCGGGCACCGGCCAGACCGTGCTGTCGGGCCGGATCGGGCCGCGCGACCCCGCCACGCCCGCCGTGCTGGTGGAGTGGGCGCTGCGCGCGGCCGACCAGGTCGGCTACACGACGGTCGACGAGTTGACCGTGCGGACCCCGCTCGTGGTGGGCGCGGCGGTGCACGTCCAGGTCGTCGTCGGCGTGCCCGAGGCCGACGGCCGCCGCACGATCCAGGTCCACAGCCGCCCGGACGACGACCTCGCGTGGACCGCGCACGCCGACGGGTACCTCGCCCTCGGCGGTCCCGCGCCGGTCGCCGTCGACTCCGGCGACCTGGTCGAGGTGCCGGACGCGGCGGGGTACGACCTGCACCCGACGTTGCTCGAAGCCGTTGTGGGAGAGGGGTTCGCGCACCACTGGCGGTCGGTGCGCCTGCACGCGGCCGGTGCGACCGCGCTGCGCGTGCGTCGTGACGGACTCTCCGTCGAGGCGGCCACGCCCGGCGGCGTGCCGGTGCTGAGCGTGGGCGAGGTGCACGTCGGTCCGGCGGTCGAGACCGACCGGGGCCGTCCGCACGACGCGCTGTTCCACACCGAATGGGTGCCGATCGCCGCGCCCGAACCGGCGGTCGGTGCGCGCTGGTTGGTGCTCGGCTCCGACCAGGCCGACGCCGACGTGTCCACTGTGGACGCCGTCGCGGTGCCGTTCCTGTCCGGTCCGGGCTCGGCGGCGGAGAACGTGCACACCGCGACGCGCGAGGCGTTGGCGTTCGCGCGGCGCTGGCTGGCCGACGACGGTCTCGCCGACACCCCGCTGGTCGTGATCACGCGGCGCGCGGTGGGCGTGGACGGCGAGGTGCTCGACCCGGCCGCCGCGGCGGTGTGGGGCCTGTTGCGGTCCGCGCAGTCCGAGGTGCCCGGCCGGATCGTGCTGGTGGACGTGGACCACCTGGCCGACCCCGGTGCGTCCCGGCTGGGCGTGGTGCTCGCGTCCGGCCACGCCCAGGCGGCCGTGCGGGACGGCCGGGTGCTGGTGCCCAGGCTGACCCGGCTGCTGCCACCCGCGACGCCGCGGCCGATCCGGGTCGCCGAGGGCACCGTCCTGATCACCGGCGGCACGGGTGCGCTCGGCGCCCTCGTGGCCCGCCATCTGGTCACCCGGCACGGCGTGACCCGCCTGCTGCTCGCGAGTCGCCGTGGTGCCGAGAGCCCCGGTGCGGCCGAACTCCGCGCCGAGCTGACGGAACTGGGCGCGCACGTGACCCTGGCCGCGTGCGACGTCGGCGACCGGGCCGCCGTCGACCGGCTCGTGGCGCGGGTACCGGCCGAGCACCCGCTGAGCGGCGTCGTGCACACCGCCGGTGTGCTGGACGACGCGGTCATCGGCTCGCTCACGCCCGAGCGGCTGGCCGCCGTGCTCACGCCCAAGACCGACGCGGCGTGGCACCTGCACGAGGCGACCCGGCACCTGGACCTGTCCGCGTTCGTGCTGTTCTCCTCGATCGCCGGTGTGGTCGGCGGACCCGGCCAGGGCAACTACGCCGCTGCCAACGTCGCGCTCGACGCGCTCGCCGAACACCGTGCCGCGCAGGGGTTGGCGGCCACGTCGATCGCGTGGGGTCTGTGGGCGGGCGTCGGCGGTCTCGGCGGGCACCTGGCCGAGGCCGACCTCCAGCGCATCGCCCGCACCGGTTTCCTCCCGGTCACCGCCGACACCGGCCCGGACCTGCTGGACGCGGCGCTGCGCGGCGGCGTGCCCGCCGTGGTCGCCACGCCCATCGACGTGCCGACCCTGCGCGAACGCCCGGAGAAGGTGCCCGCGATCCTCACCGGCCTGACCCGGACCACCGCGCGGCCCCGCGCCGACGAGGTCGCGGAATCCACTGTGGATCTTTCCGTGCTGGTCGGCGACGAGCGTCGTGCCGCGTTGCTGGACGTGGTGCTGGCCGAGTCCGCGCGGGTGCTCGGCGGTGCCGTGGTCGAGGCGGACCGGAACCTCGCCGACCTCGGCTTCGACTCGCTCACCTCGGTGGAGTTGCGCAACCTGCTGGCGGCGGCCACCGGCCTGACGCTGCCCGCCACCCTGGTGTTCGACCACCCCACCCCGGCGGCGCTGGCCGACCACCTGCACGCCGGACTGGGGGAGGGCGACGCCGACGAGCGGATCGACTACGCCGCCGACATCCGGCTGGCCGACGACATCCGCCCGGCCGCCGAGGTCGTCACCGTCGCGGACGACCCGCAGGAGGTGCTGCTCACCGGCTCGACCGGGTTCCTGGGCGCGTTCCTGCTGCGTGACATCCTCCGCGACACGCACGCACGCGTGGTGCACTGCCTGATCCGTGCGGAGGACGAAGAGCGGGCGTGGGCCAAGCTCGACGCCAACCTGGACTGGTACCAGGTGGACGTGGACCGCACCCGGATCTCGGTGGTGGTCGGCGACCTGGCCCAGCCGCGATTGGGGCTCACCGAGGAGCGGTTCGACGGGTTGGCCCGCGACGTCGACGTGGTCTTCCACGCCGGTGCGACGGTCAACTGGCTGCGCTCGTACGACGAGCTGAAGGTGTCGAACGTGCGCGGCACCGAGGAGATCCTGCGGCTGGCCGCGCGCCACCGCACCGTGCCCGTGCACCACCTGTCCACGGTCGGCGTGTTCCCGGCGGCGGTGGAACCGGGCGTGCCGCTCAAGGTCACCGACCCGACCGGGCCCGCCGAGGACCTGCCCAGCAACTACCTGCGCACCAAGTGGGTCGCCGAACAGGTGGTCGGGATCGCCCGCGACCGCGGCCTGCCCGTCTCGGTGTACCGGGTCGACGTGATCAGCGGCGACCAGGACAACGGCGCCTGTCAGACCCGCGACTTCGTGTGGCTGGCGTTGAAGGGCCTGGTGCAGGCCGAGGCGGTGCCCGCGGGCCTGAAGGGCGCCGTGCACATGGTCCCCGTGGACTACGTCTCGGCGGGCGTCGTCGCCCTCGCCCGTCGGGAGAGCGGCCGGACGTTCCACTTCCACAACCCCGGCCACCAGGGCTTCGGCGACTTCGTGGAGCGGATGCGCGTAATGGGCTACCCGCTGCGCGAACTGGACCGCGACGAGTTCCGGTCGCGGGTGCGCGCCGACCGCGGCAACGCCCTGCTGCCGCTGCTGGACGCGTTCGAGCTGATGGCCGCCGACAGCGAGACCTTCTACCCGGCGATCGACACGACCGACACCGACACCGCGCTGGAACCCGCCGGCGTGCGCTGCCCGGTGATCGGGGAGGACCTGTTCACGAAGTACGTCGACTTCTTCGTCCGCGCCGGGTACCTCCCGCCCGCGCCGTCGCGAACCACGGAGTGAGGAACCCATGACTGTCACCGAAGAAGCGCCGCGCGACCTGCGTGCCGGTGTCGCCGAACTGCACGCGGTCCGGGAGCAGGTCGAACCCGGACTGCTGGCCAAGGCTTCGCAGGCCCAGCACGCGCGCGGCAAGCTGACCGTGCGGGAACGCCTCGACCTGCTGTTCGACGAGGGCACGTTCCGCGAGGTCGAGCAGTTGCGCCGGCACCGCGCCACCGGCTTCGGCCTGGAGGACCGCCGCCCGCACACCGACGGCGTGGTCACCGGCTGGGGTCGCATCCACGGCCGCCGGGTGTTCGTCTACGCCCACGACTTCCGCATCCTCGGCGGGTCGCTGGGCGAGGCGCACGCGGAGAAGATCCACAAGGTGATGGACCTCGCCGAGGCGGCGGGCGCCCCGATCATCAGCCTGAGCGACGGCGCGGGCGCGCGCATCCAGGAGGGCGTCACCGCGCTCGCCGGCTACGGCGGCATCTTCCGCCGCAACGTCCGGTGCTCCGGTGTCATCCCGCAGATCAGCGTGATCCTCGGGCCGTGCGCGGGCGGCGCGACCTACTCGCCCGCGTTGACCGACTTCGTGTTCATGGTGCGCGGCGTCTCGCAGATGTACATCACCGGGCCGGACGTGGTCCGCTCGGTCACGGGCGAGGACATCACCCACGAGCAGCTCGGCGGCGCGGACGTGCACGCCAGCGTGTCCGGCGCGGCCCAGTTCCTCTACGACGACGAGGTCGAGTGCCTGGCCGACGTCCGGCACCTGGTGTCGCTGCTGCCGTCCAACAACCGCGAGCTGCCGCCGGTCGTGGCCACCGACGATCCCGCGGACCGGGAGAACGGCACGCTGCTCGACCTCGTGCCCGCCGACCCGAACCGGGCCTACGACATGCGCGCGGTGATCGAGGAGATCGTCGACGACGGCGAGCTGTTCGAGGTGCACGCCACCTGGGCGACCAACATCATCTGCGGGCTGGCCCGGCTGGACGGGCACGTCGTCGGCATCGTGGCCAACCAGCCCGCGTCGCTCGCCGGCGTGCTGGACATCCACTCGTCGGAGAAGGCCGCGCGGTTCGTGCAGACCTGCGACGCGTTCAGCATCCCGCTGGTGACCCTGGTCGACGTGCCCGGCTTCCTGCCCGGCCGCGACCAGGAGCACGGCGGGATCATCCGGCACGGCGCCAAGCTGCTGTACGCGTACTGCGCGGCGACCGTGCCCCGCGTGCAGATGATCCTGCGCAAGGCGTACGGCGGCGCCTACATCGTCATGGACTCGCGGTCGATCGGCTCGGACCTGTCGTACGCGTGGCCCATCAACGAGATCGCGGTCATGGGCGCGGAAGGCGCGGCCAATGTCGTGTTCCGCCGGGAGATCGCCGCCGCGCCCGACCCCGAGGAGACCCGCGCGCAGCGGATCA
Organism: Saccharothrix violaceirubra; assembly: GCF_014203755.1. NCBI lineage: Bacteria > Bacillati > Actinomycetota > Actinomycetes > Pseudonocardiales > Pseudonocardiaceae > Saccharothrix > Saccharothrix violaceirubra. The sequence continues at coordinate 3,874,556 of NZ_JACHJS010000001.1, read as the reverse complement.
AGGAGTACCAGCGCGAGCTGATGCACCCCTACTACGCGGCCGAGCGCGGCCTGCTCGACGACGTCATCGACCCGGCGCGCACGCGGTCCACGCTGATCGAGGCGTTGGCCGTGCTGCGGGCCAAGCGCGCCGACATCCCGGCGCGCAAGCACGGGAACCCGCCGACGTGATCGTGCACGGTGCGCCCGACGACGAGGAACTGGCGGCGCTGACCGTCGCCCTGCTCGCCTTGCCGCGCGCGGAAGAACCCGATGAGACCCCCGCCGCGTCCGCGCCCCTGTGGACGGCGCGACCCTACCGCGCGCCCGGCGCGTGGAACTGATCACCGAGGAGGAACCCATGACCGCCGTCCAACCCATGACCGCCGCCCACACCGACCGCGAACTGGCCGAACCGACCCTACGCGGCTGGCTGGGCACCGTCGGCCTCGACGTCGAGTACGTCCGGGCCGAGGGCAACACGATCTACCGGCTCGCCGAGGACGGGAGCGAGGTGGCCGTGCTCGACCTCGCGGGTGGCTACGGCTCGTTGCTCCTGGGCCACAACCACCCGACCGTCGTGGCGCGTGCCCAGGAACTGCTCGCCGCCGGCACGCCCATCCACGCCCAGTTCTCCCGGCACCCCTATGCCAACGACGTGGCCAACCGGCTCAACCGGATCATCCGGCGCGAGCTGGGCGAGGACGAGGCGTTCGCGACGATCTTCGCCAACACCGGCGCCGAGGCCATCGAGGCGGCCATCAAGCACGCCGAGCTGGAGCGGGGCTTCCGGGCCCGCGACCTGCTGGCCGGGATCGAGGCGAACCTGGCGACGACGGTGACCTCGGTGGCGCCCAGCGCCTACGAGAAGGCGGGCAGTGTCCCCGAGGAGGGGTTGGCGGGCCTGCTGACCGCGATCGCCGCGCACAACGCGGCCGTCGCCGCCCGTCCGCCGGTGTTCGTGACGCTGGAGGGCGGGTTCCACGGCAAGCTCGCGGGCAGCGTCCAGTTGACCCACAACGCCGACTACCGGACCCCGTTCTCGGCGCTGGCGGCGCAGGCGCGGTTCGTGCCGCTGGACCAGCCGGGCGCGGTCAAGGACATGGTGGACGGCGAGCGCGCGTCCGTGCTGGACATCGTGGTCGAGGGCGGCGAGGTGCGGGTGGTCGAGCACGACTTCCCGCTGATCGCCGCGTTCGTCGTCGAGCCGATCCAGGGCGAGGGCGGCATCCGGGTCGTCTCGGCCGAGCTGGCCGCGGAGATCCAGGAGGCGGCGGCCTCGGTGGGTGCTCCCGTCGTGGTGGACGAGATCCAGAGCGGGATGGGCCGGTCGGGCGCGTTCCTGGCGAGCACGCTCATCGGGCTGCGCGGCGACTACTACACCCTGGCCAAGAGCCTGGGCGGCGGCGTGGCGAAGGCGTCGGTGCTGCTGGTCCGCGAGTCCCGGTACCGGCCGGAGTTCGAACTCGTGCACAGCTCCACGTTCGCGAAGGACGCGTTCTCGTGCCACATCGCGTCGACCGTCCTGGAGCTGCTGGAGTCCGAGGACGGCCGGGCGTACCGGAAGGCGGCCGAGCTGGGCGAGCGGCTGACCGCTGTTTTGGAAGGGGTGCGCGCGGACTACCCGGACGTGGTGGTCGACGTCCGGGGCAAGGGCCTGATGCTGGGGTTGGAGTTCGCCGCGCAGGACACTGCCACGTCCGAGGCGATCCGCGTGAACGCGCCGTTCCTGGGCTACGCGATCGCGGGCTACCTGTTGCAGGCGCACGACATCCGCACCTTCCCGACCGCCAGCGCGGTGACCACCCTCCGCTTCGAGCCGTCGGTGCTGTTGACGGAGGAGGAGATCGGGCGGCTGGACCGCGCGCTGCGCGGGGCGGCCGAGATCCTCCGCACCCAGCCGGAACACGGCTTCACGGCCTGACCCCGGAGCCGGACCCCGCCTTCGCGGCGGGGTCCGGCCTTCTAAAATCGTGTGCCCGCGACCGTGCGGGTGTGGACGATGGCGCCGTGGATGCCATTGGTGATCGACTGCGTGGACGGCTTGCCTCGCCTCCCGACGAGCCGCCGGCGGGCCTGCCCGACCGGGACTCGCTCGACCGGGCGCTCTCCGGTGCCGGGAGCGGGGATTTCGACGCCGCCCGCGAACTCTGGTCGCTGCTGTCCCCGATCGGCCGGCACGCCGATGCGGACCTGGTCGTCCGGCGGCTGGCCGAGGCGGGCCCGCGCCTATGGCTGACGGTGGACGCCGCCGCCCGGAGCCTGCCGTGGGGCATCCTCACGTCGACCGACGTGGCGGCCCACCGCCTGGTCGCCGGTCGGGCTGGGCCGTTGGACCTGATCGCCGCCGCCTGCCACCCGGACGGGTTCGTGCGGGAAGCGGCCGTGACCGTGCTTGGTTCACGGGACAACGTCAGCGGGGTGCCCGTCCTGGCGCTGCGGGCGGCGGACTGGGTGCCCGAGGTCCGCGCCGCCGCACGTCGGGCGTGCGCTCGACAACTCGACCGTGCGCCGACCGAGGCGATCGCTTTGGCGGCACCCGTCGCGCGGGCCGTGCATGCGCGCAGGGACGGCGACTGGTTGCTCGACGCTGTGGCGGACGTGCTCCGCGACGGCCCGCCCGAGGCACTGGAGGCCGCGTTGGCGGCCGAAGACCGCGGCGTCCGGCGACTCGCGCACACGATCGGCCTGGCCGCCGGCCGACTCCACCTCGACCGGCTGGTGCGCACGGCCGAAACCGGCCCCGACCCGTCGATCCGTGTGTTGTGTGCGGAAGCGGCCATCCGCGCCGCCGGTGATCGCGACGTGCCCCGTCGACTGCTTGCCGCCGGAACGGCCATGGTGCGCGCCGAGGCCGTTCGCGCCTTGGCCGCCGCGGGGGAGATGGCGGCCGTCGACGCGGCACTGGTCGACACCGGTGCCGTCGTGCGCGCCACCGCGCAAGCCCTCCTGCGCCGCGCCGGTACGGACCCGGCCGCGCGCTATCGGGCACTGCTCGACCGGCGTCCGCCGCTGCCCACGGTGATCGCGGGACTTGGGGAGACCGGCGCCCACGTCGACGTCGAGCCGCTCCGGGAATGGCTGGGACACCCTTCGTCTCGGGGGCGTGCGGTGACTGTCCGTGCGCTGCGACGGCTCGGCGAGACCACACCGGGGCTGCTCCTGCCCCTGCTGACCGATCCGGTGTCCTCGGTGACGCGGCAGGTCGTGCTGTCCCTGCTCCGGCACGCGGACGGCCTGGACGAGGACTTCCTGCGGCCGTTGCTGCGACCGGAGCGGCCACCGCACGTCCAGCGGGCCGCCTACCGGCTCTTGCGCGCCCACGGCCTGTGGACGCGGATCGGCGTCGACCTCGACCTGCTCGCCGACCCCGGGCACCCCCTGCACGCCACCGCACGGGCGGACCTGTCCCACTGGCTCGCGCACGAGGCCGCGACCGCGTACGCCGTTCCCCCTGCCTCGCGCGTAGCCGAGCTGTCCGCCCTGCTTGCCGACGTCGAGGAGATCTTCGGGACCGATACCCGTCTGCTGCGATTCCACATCGGACTGCCGATTTGACCGTCTGATTAGGACAGTGTGGGCCCCGATGGTGTCGCGCGTGCGCCCGACTCTGGAATAGTGAGGTCGCCCAGTCCGAGCCGCGCCTTCGGGAGAGTGTCGACACCCGATGAACACCACGACCGAGCCCGACCGCTTACCGGCGCTGATCGCCGTCTACCAGTCCGACCGCGCCGACCGGGCGACCACGCTCAACGTCGGCCTCGCCACCATGGGCGTCGCCGCCACCTACCTCGTCGGCACGATCGCCTTCTACGACAAGCTCGACCTGCTCGGCTGGGCCATCGCGCTCCTGCCGTTCCCGCTGATCTGCGTCGCCGCCTTCCACTCCCAACTGCTCAACCTGGCCGCCGTCCGGGCCCGCTCCATCCTCACCCTTGAACGCCGACTGCTCGCCGACGTCCCCGACCTCGACCGGGACCGGGTCGGCACCACCGCGACCGAACGGGCCACCAACGTCCACACCGCTCCGCGGCCCCACCGGGTCGCAGCCCTCATCGCGTACGGCGGGGTCAGTGCCGTCCATCTCGCCTACATCGCGTTGATGCTGGTGAAGGCCGCCCAGCACCTGCACGGCTGGGTCGCCGTCCCGGCTGTGGTCTACGCGGCGCTGCTCGTGCCCGTGGGTGCGGCGTGGCGGCACAGCGCCCGCGCCCTGGACTTCGACCGCGTGCCGTGACCGCGAATCCTCGATGCGCATCCACTGGACGTCCATCCGCATGGCGGTGAGCCCTGCCCGTAATTCCGACTCAGAGCCGGTCAGACCCGTGGCCAGGAACGTGAAACGCTGCTTGGCCACGGACTGACGCGCGACCAAGGCGGTGGCGTTGGGAAGCCGCCCGGACACGCGATCGGGCACGAAGTGGGCCGGGTGCAGGAGGTGGTGCGCGTCCTCGTTGACCTCGGGTGCGACGTGCAGGACGGGGATCTCGCCTTCGTCGGCCCCATACATCCGGGCGACCGCCACTGCGGCCCGGAACGCGTTGCCCACGGCCATGCCCGACCCGACACACCGGTAGAAGTGGGCGGCGAACGTGATCGCCGTCCGATCGGCCACCCGCGCGGGATAGCCGATCGCGCACCCGGTGACCACGGCCAACTCCCGCGCCACGGCGTCGGTGCCGCACGCGTTCAACACGACAAGCCGTAAGGACTTGCCGACCTCGGCCAGCAGGTCGACCAGCCCTCGGGTGACCAGCGGCGCGTCACCGCCGTCGTCGGTGAGGACCCGCAGACCCCGGTCGCTTGCGTGCCCGGAGAAGTGCAACACGGTCGGCTCGTGGTCCAGCAGGTGGCCGAGGATGTCCCCACCTCGTACCGCCTGCGCGGCGTGCACGACCAGGCCGTCACGGTAGCGGGACGCGCGGATCACCTGCTCGACTTCCCGCTGCTCCGCGCCGGTGTCCGGTCCGCCCGGCCGTGCTGCTGACAGCATCAGGATGCCGCTGGGGCGGATCACGTGGCCAGGACCGCCTGGAGGATGTCGCCGAGCGCGGTGGCTCGAGCGGGTCGCGCCGCCATGAGGGCGGCGAGTTCGGCCACCATCCGGTTGCGCTCGTCCCCGTCGGGAGCTTTCGCTTGGACGGCTTCCCGCAGGACCTCTACGGCTTCCGGCGCGTGAGCGGTTTCGTCGCTGGCTTCCGGGTCGTCGAGGACCCACGCGGTCGACCAGTGCACGGCTCCGACCCAGACGTCGCCGTACACCCCGACTTCGATGGCGGAGAGCAGGCGGAGCGTCGCTCCATCCGCTGCGGCCAATGCCTTTTGGACCCGGGCATGCAATACCTGTCGATTCTGCAGGAGTTCGTAGGCTGCGTCGATACCGTCATCCAAGGCCACTGCCAGGAGTGCCCGGTGGACATCGGCCACCAGCCCCGCGTCGTCGATGGCGGCCAACGATGCGTCCGCGTCGGGCGTGAGCAGATCTTCCGCGTGGTCGGTCAGGTATGCGGCAGAGGCGGCCCAGCCTTCGCTAGCAGTGCTCATCCACTCGATCAGGATCTCGGGGAGCACCAGCGACCGGTACACGGTGTCCACCGGGTCGCCGGACACCAGGCGTTCCAGCAGTGCGAGGTGGAAGTTGGCTGGCCCGAGCGTGGACCACTCGCGAAGTGCGGCCTGGGCAGGTGGTTCCAGGAGTTCCGGGTGTGTAGTGATGAAATCCCGCGAGTCGCGCCAGGTGAGGGCGCTTAGCCAGTCGACAGTGAGTTGAAGGTCTGCGTCGGTTATGTCCAGCCATGAGGGTGCTTCGGACGATGAAGGGAAATGGTCGGCGTGCGCCCGCACGACCAACTTCCTCGCTTCGTGATCGGCTTGTGCGATCTGCCGCAGGCTGCGGCGGATTTGGAAGGCGGTGTCGTTGTCCTCTGGCTTGGTTGAGGACAGTAGCCGACAAAGTTCGGTGACGCCCTCGCCTTGGTCGGTCTCGAGCAGAAAGACGGCCCTGTGATAGGAAACTTTGGCTGCTAGACCAGGCCGACCGGATGATTTGGTGACGATGTCGTCGTAGATCTGCACGGCTTCTTGTCGGCGTCCGATTCCCGACATCATCGCGGCGAGGTTGTTGAGGGACATGGCGAGGTTGGGGAGGTAGGCGTCGGGGTTGAGTTCGACCAGGTTGCGGTAGGTGGTGACGGCTTCTTGTGCTGTTGTGAGGGCTTCTTGTTGGCGTCCGATTCCGGCGAGCCGGTTGGCGACGTTGTTGAGGGCGCCTGCGAGGTCGGGGAGGTAGGCGTCGGGGTTGAGTTCGACCAGGTTGCGGTAGGTGGTGACGGCTTCTTGTGCTGTTGTGAGGGCTTCTTGTCGGCGTCCGACTTCCGAGAGTTGGTTGGCGAGGTTGTTGAGGGCGCCTGCGAGGTCGGGGAGGTAGGCGTCGGGGTTGAGTTCGACCAGGTTGCGGCGGAGTCGGACGGCTTCTTGTGCTGGTGTGAGGGCTTCTTGTCGGCGTCCGACTTCCGAGAGTTGGTTGGCGAGGTTGGTGAGGGCGCCTGCGAGGTTGGGGAGGTAGGCGTCGGGGTTGAGTTCGACCAGGTTGCGGTAGGTGGTGACGGCTTCTTGTGCTGGTGTGAGGGCTTCTTGTCGGCGTCCGACTTCCGAGAGGTGGTTGGCGAGGTTGTTGAGGGACATGGCGAGGTCGGGGAGGTAGGCGTCGGGGTTGAGTTCGACCAGGTTGCGGCGGAGTCGGACGGCTTCTTGTGCTGGTGCGAGGGCTTCTTGTCGGCGTCCGATTCCCGACATCATCGCGGCGAGGTTGTTGAGGGACATGGCGAGGTCGGGGAGGTAGGCGTCGGGGTTGAGTTCGACCAGGTTGCGGCGGAGTCGGACGGCTTCTTGTGCTGGTGCGAGGGCTTCTTGTCGGCGTCCGATTCCCGACATCATCGCGGCGAGGTTGTTGAGGGACATGGCGAGGTTGGGGAGGTAGGCGTCGGGGTTGAGTTCGACCAGGTTGCGGTAGGTGGTGACGGCTTCTTGTGCTGGTGCGAGGGCTTCTTGTCGGCGTCCGATTCCGGCGAGTTGGTCGGCGAGGTTGATGAGGGCGGCGGCGAGGTTGGGGAGGTAGGCGTCGGGGTTGAGTTCGACCAGGTTGCGGTAGGTGGTGACGGCTTCTTGTGCTGGCGCGAGGGCTTCTTGTCGGCGTCCGATTCCCGACATCATCACGGCGAGGTTGTGGAGAGACATCGCGAGGTTGGGGAGGTAGGCGTCGGGGTTGAGTTCGACCAGGTTGCGGTAGGTGGTGACGGCTTCTTGTGCTGTTGTGAGGGCTTCTTGTCGGCGTCCGATTCCGGCGAGTTGGTTGGCGAGGTTGTTGAGTGACGTGGCGAGGTTGGGGAGGTAGGCGTCGGGGTTGAGTTCGACCAGGTTGCGGTAGGTGGTGACGGCTTCTTGTGCTGTTGTGAGGGCTTCTTGTCGGCGTCCGATTCCGGCGAGTTGGTTGGCGAGGTTGTTGAGGGCGCCTGCGAGGTTGGGGAGGTAGGCGTCGGGGTTGAGTTCGACCAGTTCGCGGAGTGCAGTGACACCGGGACCGCTGGCCTCGACGGCGTGACTGGCCAGGTGCTGCCTCAGGTAAGGGTTCGCCTGCGTCGGGGTGGTGCCGTTGTCGGTCTGCCCAAGGGCCAAGGTGACCAGCGCTCGAATGATCGCGACGGGCACAGCGGCAGGCGTGCGGGTACGCAGGTGGGTGACCAGTTCGCGGTGGTAGAGGCGGTAGACGGCCTGATAACCGTCGCTGTCCTCGACGATGTAGCGGCCGTACTGCCGAAGCACCCAGTCGATGTCTTCCGGTTCGTATGTGGTGTCGCGACCGCCGACGGCCTGAGCGACGGCCTGCCAGACCCCGTGTGCGGGGATTCCGGCGCCACCAGCCCAGGCGAGCGCGGTGAGCAGGTCGTGGGCGGCGCCCGAAAGTTCCCGGCCGTCACGGAGTCTGGCCGGGGCGGTGGCGAGGTCTGCAGCCAAGGCTTCCTCGATACCGGCGGGAATCCTTTCCCGCCACGGCAAATCGGGGTCGGCCGCGAGAGTGTGGGCGAGTCGGGAGGCGACGATGCGGGCGAAGAGGAACCCGCCACTTGAGGTACTCGCCCGCGCGGCCAGGACCGGAGCGATTTCCGCTGCTTTGTCCGGGGCGACATCGTCGGCGAGGAGGCGGTCGCGCACGTAGGTGGCGATGTCCGAAGCCGTGTCCTGTTCCTGATCGAGGTCGAGAACGTGGACCGCCGCGCCTACGGTGCGGGTGAGCGCGGAATCCAGCGCCTCACCCGGTTCCTGGTGCGGTTGGAACGGACGATCACGGGACGCGAGCAGGACGGTACACAGTCGGCTGAGCGGAACAAGGAGCTGCTCCGCGATCGGGGTCGCCTCGCCGGGTGCGGCTTCGTCGAGGCCGTCGAGGACGAGCACTTGGCGCGTCGTGGCGTCTGCCCGTTCGAGTTGGGCGATCAGGTCGGCTGGCGTCCTTGGCACCGCGAGCCCCAGCCGGTCGGCCAGGTCCTTGGCGAGGCTCTGCACAGTCATGCCGCGCAGGTGGATGGCCGCATCCACGCTGCCGTCGCCGGGGTCCGGGTCTTCGGCCGTGAGTGGGGCGTGGGCCATGAGGTCGGCCCGTTCTGCGGCATCGGACAGGGCCGCGATCCGTCCGGCGACTGCGGACTTCCCGACGCCGGCGCTGCCGGTGAGCAGGAGCATGCCCGCCTTCTTGGCGGCCAACCAGTCCACGATCTGCCGCAACGCCCGCTGTCGACCGGTGAAGAACCAGCCCTCCTCGGTGGGGTCGATGCCCTTGGCGGCGAGGACGAGGTGCTCGACGAGCGCTTCGCCGGCCTTGGGGCGCCAGAGCGGATTGCGGAACATGGCTCGGGGCTGGCCCGTGGACACGTCCACGGCCCGCTGGGCGCCGTCCTGCCAGTCACCCAGTACGGCCTTGATGAGCGTTGCTCCGGTGATGCCCTCGTTGCGCACGCTCCATTCGTGCCGGTACTCCTCGGAACCCCTTGGGCCTTCCGTGAGCAGATGCAGCACAGCTTCCAGCAGCCGACCGCGTCCACCCTCGGCCCGCTCGTCCGCCTGGCAGGACGCGAGCACGCCGAACCAGGCGACGCGACCCTCAGGCAGGGTCTGGTCCTTCAGGAGGTCGAGAGCCTGGTCCAGGGCCGGAATCGCGCCGGCGCCGGAATGACAAGTGTCGAGGAGGATCAGGACCTGGTCGGCGCCGCTCTCCAGGCTGTGGGAGGCGAGGCTGACGGGGGAGTAGTACTTATTCGGGTTCGTCGTCCCTCTCGCGGTGTCGAAGGCGGCGAGCCGTAGGGGTTTTCCGTCCTTTCCCTCGGCGTGACCGGACCACACCACGACCGCGGGCCCGCCTTGGCCACGCGCTGACCAGTCCTCCGACCAGCGGTCGAGTTCAACGGACACGCCGACCAGCAGTGGCCGTACGACGACCTGAGATTCGTAGCCGTAAGCGGTGAGCGCGGTGGCGAGGTCGTTGACCTGGGTGACCGCTCCTTCCAGCTTCGGGAACTTCGGGTCCCGGTACTCGTCCAGGACGACGGCCACGAACGTGCCGTTTGTTTTCGGGGTGTTGTCGGTCATTCGTCGCCTTCGAGAACGAGGGTCATCGCGGTCACTGCGTCCGACGGCTGGTCACTGGACGCGTGCACGGACACGGCGTAGGCACCGGGGGAGAGGCCGTCGACCGTCGCCTCGTACCGGCCGTCCCCGAGGTTGCGCAGGACGCGTGTGACAGCCCGCCCGTCCTCGGGTTCGACCACGGCCCGGACGGCGAGCCGGTCCGATCCCCGGCCCCCGGTGACGGCCTCGGCCTCGATCCGCAGCGGCTCGCCCGGCGCCAGGAACTCCGGCACCCGCACGCCGAGCGGATGGCCGGGCTCTGCTCCCCGGTAGACGCCCGGCTCCGGGGCGAGTGCGTCGTACAGGTCTCCCCGCACCCCGGCGTGCCGCTTGATCGCCCCGTGGTTGGCGAAAGACGACCGGGCGGCGGGGTCGTCGAGGGAGACCTCCGCCGGGTAGGCCGCGAACCTCGGCACCCGGCCGTCGCCGCCTTCGTCCTTGCCCTCGATGGTCTCGATCAACCGCAGGCGACCGTCCACCACGGCCGCCGTCGTCGGGGTGGGCTGGCGTACCCCGACGACCGGGCGGCACAGCCGGTCGGAGCCGCCGGCGGCCACCCGGCCCAGGGCGGCGGTGCGGATCTCGTCGTGGAAGCGTCGGGCGTCCGCGAGCAGGTTCGCGTCGACGCCGTCCAGCGTGGTCGACAGCTCATGGGTCGTGCGCAGGCCGTCCGGGCTTTCGATGCACGCGTAGTCGGGGGTGAGCTGGTGCAGTGAGGGCAGGCTCCGGCTGAACGCGGTCAGGTCCACACCGGCCACCCGGTCCCCGTTGACCAGGGACGCCAACGCGCCGATCGACCTGCGGTGCGGCGTGCCCAACGTGACGAGCAGCCGCGTGACCTCGGCACCGCCGAGGCACTCGACCCAGTACCGGGCGATCAGGCCGCCCATGGAGTGGCAGATCAACCGCACCTGCGCGTCCGGGTGACGGGTTCGCCACCGGCCGAGTGCCTTGTCGACGCGGATCGACAGCAGGTGGGCGTTGTAGCGGCACGACAACCGCCAGTCGTAAGCGAACTCGACCAGATTCACGGCCGTGTCCGGTCCGTCGCCGGGGAGTGCGCGGCGCAGTGTGAAGGTGCGTTCCAACCAGTCGATCAAGCTGCCGTAGCCGTCGACCACCGGCCACACGCCGGGAAGCGCATGCAGGGACGGCAACAGCCCGGTGGGCACCACGCCGTCTCCGGGGTGTCCGTCGCCGATGTCCTTCGGGAGTCGCAAATCCTTGATGGAACCGGCGAACGTCCTGATCGCGCGTAAGGCCGCGCCCGGCGAGGTCCCCCACACCTCTTTGCCGTCCACCGCCAGACGACTGCCCAGAATTCCTGGGATCACGACCACCAGATCGTCGACGTGCTCGCGCCGCACCGCACCCTCCCGAAGCCACCGCCCCGGTCGGGCGTGCCGCGATCCTGGACCCCCTTCGGTCGGCTTCGGGCGCACGACACCCGCGATCACCTGAATAGACCAGCAGACCTCAGCGTCCGGTCCTGCGGTCGATCAGTTCGCGAAGAATGTCGGCGTGGCCCGCGTGTCGGGCGGTCTCCTCGATCAGGTGGGTCAGGGTCCACCGCCGTGACGGTCCCGGGCGGGGACCCGGTGCGGTGAGGTCGTCCCAGGACGCGATCACCTCCCCGGCCTCGGCCGAGACCTGACGGTAGGCGGCGACGATTCCGGCGGTGGACTCGTCGGGATCGGCGTGGAAGGTCGCCTTCCAGTCGCGCACCCGCTCCCCGAGCAGCCAGTGCCGTTCGACGTGGGTCAGGTGCTTGACCAGGCCGAGCACGTTGGTCCCCGACGGCACGCCCGGTGTGCGGGCCTGCTCATCGGTCAGCCCCTCGACCTTGGCCACGACCGCCGCCCGCAGGTAGTCGAGGAACCCGACGAGCACGTCCCGCTCTCCCGGCCCGGTCGCGGGCGGGCCGACGTCGCGCCTGGTCACGAGCGGCGGACGAGCAGGACGTGGTCGGTCACGGTGGCCCGCTGCCCGCCCGGCCCGGTGGCCTCCCGGGTCGGCGAGTCGGCCCGTTCGACCGTCCACTCCGGGCCGAGGTCGAGGTCCGCGGCGACCTCTTCAGGCGTCGGGTAGTGGAAGTCCGGGTCCTGGTTCCACGACCACGGCGCCGTCGAGCCGTGGTCGACCACGGCGAGCAACCCGCCCGGCACCAGTGCCCGCGCGGCGGCCCGCAGCACCTCCGCGCGGTCCAGGTCGAACGGCGTGTGCAGGAACTGGGCGGACACCAGGTCGAAGGTTCCGGCCGGGAACTCCTCGGCGAGGTCGACGCGCAGCGCGGTGACGTCGACACCGGCTCGTTCCGCCTTCAACCGCAACGCGTGCACGGCCGTATCGGACAGGTCGACCGCCGTCACCCGCCAGCTCCGGGCGGCCAGCCACAGGGCATCCCCGCCGGAACCGCAGCCCAGGTCCAGGACGGTGCCCGGGGTCAGCGGCCCGACGATCTCGGCCAGCCTGGGGTTCACGGTCGGCGACTCGACGACGTGGTGGGCGTAGTGCGCTTCCCAGTGTCGTATTGCCTGGTCGTTCATGGTGCTCCTCGCGGGTCGGGTAAGGGACCCACTGTCACCCGACCCGGCCCGGAACGCACGAAAGCATGCCGATCCGGCAAATTCCCGTCACGCCAGCGGCGGGGTGCTCGTCGGCGGCCGGCGGTGCCGGGTCGCCTGCTCGTAGTCGAACCCCAGGCCGAGCAGGGTCGGTTCGCTGAACGGCGTGCCCAGCAGTTCGACGCCCACCGGCATGCCGTCCGGGGTGAAGCCGGCGGGCACGGTCAGGGCCGGGAAGCCGGTGTTGGCGGCCAACGCGCAGGACCGGCCCGACGGTTGCGGCTGCCCGATCAAGGCCGCCTGTTGCGGGACCGTCGGGTAGACCAGCGCGTCCAGGTCGTGCTCGGCCATGAGCGTCGCCAGCAGTCGCTGCGCTTCCGCCCGTCGGGCCAAGCGCTCGTGGTAGGCGTCCTGCGGGCCGGTCGAGCGGCCGAGCCGGTCCTTGAGCCTGACGAGCACGGTCGGCGTGACCTGGCCGGAGGTCACGATGTCGGCCAGGGTGACCACGTCTCGCGGCGGCTCCAGCCGGGCCAGGGAGTGCGGGAACCGGGACCCCGGCCGCGCGAGGTAGCGGTTCAGGTCGCGTTCGTGCTCGTCGTTGATCACCCAGGACGCCTCGACGGCCGCGAGCAGCGCGGGTTGGGGCGGCACGTCGACGATCGTCGCGCCCTGCCCGGCCATGTCGCCGGTGGCCGCGCGGACCAGTGACGTCGTCGGCCGTTCGGGTTCCGTGGCGCCCATGAAGTCGGTGAACACGCCGATCCGCGCACCGGCCAACGCGTTGTCGCGCAACGAAGTGGTGTAGGTGCGCGGTGTCCGCCCGATCGACGCGGCGGTGGACGGGTCGTCCGGGTCGTAGCCGACCGTGGCGTCCAACACCAGCGCGACGTCGCGGACCGACTTGGCCATGGGCCCGCCGACGTCCTGGGTGTAGGAGAGGGGAGCGATGCCGAACCGGCTGGACAGCCCGAGGCTGGGCCGAAGCCCGACCAGGCTGTTGTGGGCCGCCGGACTGCGCACCGAACCGCAGGTGTCCGAGCCCAGGCCGACCGCGCCGAACGCGGCGGCGAGCCCGGCACCCGTGCCACCGCTGGAACCGCCCGGATTTCGGGTCTGGTCGTAGGGGTTGCGGGTCTGGCCGCCCAGCGAACTGATCGTCTCGACACCACTGGCGAACTCGTGCAGGTTGGTCTTGGCGACGACGATCGCACCCGCGTCGCGCAACCGCTCCACCTGCTCGGCGTCGTCGGCGGTCCGCCAGTGCCGCAACGCGAGCGACCCGTTCGACGTGGGCAGGTCGGCGGTGTCGTAGTTGTCCTTGAGCAGGATCGGGATGCCGTGCAGCGGGCCGCGAACGTGCCCGTGGCGGCGTTCGGCATCGAGCCGCGCCGCGACCGCGAGTGCCTGGGGATCCTCACGGATGACGGCATTGACACCGGGCTGGTCCGCATAGGCTTCTTCGTAGGCGTCGATGCGCGCCCGGTAGGCCTTGACCAACCCGACCGACGTGACCCGCCCCTGGGCCAGCAACTCGCCCAGGGCCGTCGCGTCCAGGTCCACCACCCAGTCGGCGGCCTCGCGACCGCCAGGTGCCGCCTCGACCGGGGCGGCGGTCGTGACCAGGAGGACGGCTCCCACCACGAGCGCCGCGGTCCTGCGCGATCGTCGTGCCATCCCGGATCCTCCCGTGCGGCGGCCACCAGACCGGCCCGATTCTGGACCGGTCGTCGTCGGGGCGGCCATCCGGCGAACGGGGCTTTCGAGGCAAGAGAAGGAGTCCTCACGGGCACAACGGTTCCGGGAAGTGCGCTTCCCGCGCGCACGGGGCCTTCCCCGGAAGGGAAGGCCCCGTGGGGACTAACCCAACTCCGCGCAGGTCTTCGCGTCCGGGTCCGCGGCGGCCTTGGGCACCCAGCGGACGTTCGAGAACGTCGCCTCGAACGGACCGTCGGTGAACACCAGGAACGGCAGGTTGACCTTCTCCAGGTCCAGCCCGGCGTCGGCCAGGCAGGAGACCGGGATCTTCACCGTGGACTTCTGGCCCGTGGTCAGGCCGGTGAACACCTTGGTCACGTCGACCTCGGCCAGGCACGGCCACGAGCAGTGCGCGCTCAACGCCGTGCGGTTGGTCGGCGCCCTGTGCACGACGACGTCGAACACCACGGCGGACTTGGCGTTGAGGTACCCGCGCAGGTCCGACCCGCCCGCCGGGTTGGCGAAGTAGACCTGGCCGGGACCCGTGCCCGACCACGTGCCGCGCAACGACGGACCGGCGTCCGGCGTGATCGAGATCGTGCTGTGCGCCGCCGTGCCGTCCGCGCCGATCTCCGTGCCATCCCAGTTGTCGGGCGAGGAGATGTAGCCCCGGTACGGCGCCACGTCGCCGCCGTCGTAGAGCTTCAGATCCTCGGTCGCCGTGCCGCCGTCGTCGCCGCCGCACCCGGTGGGCGAGGACTCGTCGAGCTGCCCGATCGCGGTGCGCTGCCACGACTTCAGGCCGTAGCCCGGCTTGAACAGCGGGTCCTGCCCCGCGGTGTTCGTGGTCTGACAGGCTTCGCGCGGCCACGAGTACGACAGCGTCCCGCTGAAGCCGTGGCGCCCGCGGACCAGCAGGTCCGCGATGCCGCCGCCCTCGGTGCCCGGCAGCCACGACGCCACGAACGCGTCCGAGCGGTTCAGTTCCTTGTTGACGTACAGCGGCCTGCCCGACACGTACACGGTCACGACCGGCGCCCCGCGACCCCGGACCTTGTCCAGCACGGCCAGGTCCCTCGGGTACAGCCTGGCCGCCTCCAGGGTCTTGCGGCCGAGGTCGCCGACGCCGTCGGAGTACGGGGTCTCGCCGATCACCGCGATCACCGCGTCGAACCCGGCCGGGTCGACGTCGCCGGTCTCGCTGAACACGACGTTCTCCGCGCCCAACGCCTCGCGCAACCCGCCGAGCACCGTGGTGCCGTTCGGGAAGTCGGCGTTGGTGTTGCCGGTGCCCTGCCAGGTCAGCGTCCACCCGCCGGTCTGGTTCTGGAGGCTGTCGGCGCTCTTGCCGACCACGAGCACCTTCGAACGCGGCTTCAACGGCAGCACGCCGCCGTTGTTCTTCAGCAGCACCTGGGATTCGCGCACCGCCTCACGGGCGAGCCTGCGCGCGTCCAGGGCCTTCGCGGACCCGGCGTCCGGCCGCGCCGAGGGCTTCACGCCGTCCAGGACGCCCGCGCGCAGCTTGACGCGCAGGATGCGGGTGACCGCGTCGTCGATGCGCGCCAACGGGATCTGCCCGTTCTCGACCTGGGCGACGGTGTTGGCGATGAACTCCCGCCAGTCGGTCGGGACCATCACCACGTCGACGCCCGCGTTGATCGCCTGCGGGCAGGAGTAGTTGGCGCAGCCGGGGATCTGTGCGACCGCGTTCCACTGCGACACCACGAGGCCGTCGAAGCCGATCTTGCTCTTGAGGATGTCGGTCAGCACCGCCTTGCTGCCGTGCACCTTGCCCTGGTCGCCCAGGCTGCCGAACGACGCCATGACGGTCTGGGCGCCGGCCGCGAGTGCGCCGTAGTAGCCCTGGCCGTGGACGTTGATCAGCTCGGCGGTGGTGGCGGGCGTGCTGCCCTGGTCGCGACCGCCGAGCGTGCCGCCGTCGCCGACGAACTCGCGGGCCGTGGCCAGCACGCCGACCCTTCGCCGGTCCGAACCCTGCAGGCCCTTCACGGCCTCGTAGCCGTACGCGCGGGTGATCCGGGGGTCCTCGGAGTAGCCCTCGTAGGTGCGGCCCCAGCGGTCGTCCTGCGGGACGGTCAACGCCGGTGCGAAGGTCCAGTCCTGGCCCGTCGCCCGGATCTGCGCCGCGGTGGCCGCGCCGATCTCGCGGACCAGGCACGGGTCGTGCGCCGCGCCGAGGCCGATGTTGTGCGGGAAGATCGTGGCGCCGTAGGCGTTGTTGTTGCCGTGCATCGCGACGTTGCCCCACAGCAGGGGGATCTTGGCGCGCGACGTGGTGGACGCGGCCCAGAAGGCGTCCGCCATGGCCAGCCACGTCCGCGGCGACGCGTGCTTGTCCATGCCCGGCGTCGACCCGCCGCTGTTGAGGATGGAGCCGACGCCGTACGTGCGCGCCTCGTCGGGCGTGATCGCGGAGATCTCGGCCTGGGTCATCTGGCCGACCTTCTCGGCCAACGTCAGCGAGCCGACGATCTTCTTGATCCGGCGTTCGTCCGCGGCGTTCGACTCGACCCGGTTGTCCACCCGGGGCCAGTCGGCCAGCACGGGCAGCGACTTCTCGATCCGGGCGCACCCGTTCTCGGTGCGCGGTTCACCCACCACGGGCTGTTTCGGGGAGGCTTCGGCCGTCGCGCTCAGGAGCGCGACGGCGAGCACTCCGGTGAGCACGACACCCAGGTGTCTGCGTGACATCGGCATGTCCGTTCTTCGGCGTGCGGCGACACGGCCCGCATCCTCACGACCGCACCGAGCCCCGGTCAAGATCGGTCCGGGAGCGCTCCCTCGCGGGTGGTAGGACGAACGGCGGTACCCGAAGTCGGTGCGGTCGCGGGACATGGGCGCGTCGCGGAGTCGTTTCCGGGGCCGGGTGCGACATACGGACCGCGCGACGACGCGCGGGTCCGGCCAGGTCGTTGCGAGGGTTCCTTCGGTTGGTTGACTACTCCCGATCGGACGCCGCCGCGCCTCGATCCGTCGACCCCGGAGTCGGGTCGCCTGGCTTCCGGGGCGGCCGACCGGGTGAAGCGGACCGGACCGGAGGCGGAGACGCGGTCCGCTACGGCACCATCCTCGCCGCCACCGGTGGGAGGGACACATGACGCGACATCAGGCCCGGGTGTCGAGCGAGTTGATCGAGGCGCTCTGGAAGGTCCTGGACGAGGACGAGTTCGACGAGGAGATCGACCGGCTCAAGCTCAATCCCGCCGACGTCGTCACGAAGGTGTCGCGAACCCCGTCGGTGGTGGAGCAGGCGTACGAGCTGTCCGCGCCGGTGGCGACCGCGGACGCGGACGTCGAACGGCACCGCCGCGACAAACCGGAGTGGTGGCCGCTGGACTGGCAGCCGACGAAGGTGGAACGCCGGTCGCTGATCGTCGCCCCGGCGGCCTTCCTCGGCTGGATCGGCCTGCTCGCGGTGTTCGGCGGGAGCATGCCGGACCTCGTGTTCGTGGGCGTGACCGCGTTGGTGCTGGCGATCTGCTACGTCTGCGCCATGATCGGGTTGCCGACGGAGTTCGTGGACGGCATCCGCTGGGCCGTGCGGCTGGCGTTCCTGACCGCCGATGGCGTCGGCGAGCGGTGGGACCTGCGCCAGAAGCTCCGGGACGAGGTGGTCCGCCCGGAGCTGCGGAAGTGGCTGAGTTCGCAGACGACACCGTCGTTCGACGTCGTGCTGGAACTGCGCAACGCGGACAGCCTCTCGCTGCCCGCCGGCGAGGGACCGCTGGTGGAGACGCCGGCGGTCCAGGCTTGTGAGCGAGAGGTCAACAGGCGCCTGCCGGGCGCGGTGGGGCTGGCCGGTACCCGGGGTGTCGGGAAGAGCACCATCATCAGGAACGCGTTGGACAACAAGTTCACGCACGAGCGTCGTCAGCCGATGCTGGGCGTCTTGACCAGTGCACCGGTCCGCTACGACGCGCGCGACTTCGTCCTGCACCTGCACGCGTGCGTCTGCCGGGCGGTGCTGGACCTGCTCGCCGACCGCGACGACCGGAGCGGCAGCGAGACGCGGCGGCTGTGGAAGCGCGAGTACGCCCGACGGCTGACGAGGGCGCGGATCGCCCGCGTCCTGGGCAACGTTCTCCGCTGGGCGGTGCGCACACTGTTCGCCCTCGGCTTCGCCGGCCTGGCCTGGGGCCGGACCGGTGATGTGCGGGTGGTGGTGCGGGAAGCGACGGCGTTCGCCGCCGACCTCGTCCCGAACGTCAGGGCCGGACTGTCCGCCGGCGACCTGCGCGTGGTGGCGGCCCTGCTGACCCTGTGGTTCGCGTTGCGCGCGGCATGGTCGCTGTGGCTGTTCACGGGGTGGCCGCTTCTGGCCTGGCTGGTGTCGTCGCTGCGGCGACGCCTCAAGAGGACCCCGGGTCCGAGGCGGCATGGCCCGCCGATCGAGGCGCTCCACAAGGTGGCGGAACAGCACCTGCGCACGATCAGGTTCCTCCAGACGCACACGTCGGGCTGGTCCGGCAAGGTCAGCGCGCCCATCGGTACGGAAGCGGGGTGGTCGAAGTCCCTGGCGAAGACCGAACAACCGTGGACCCACCCCGAGGTCGTCGACCGCCTCCGGGACTTCCTGGCGTTGGTCGTGGACGTGCTCGTCGACGGGCACGGCGTGCTCAGCGGCGTCACCATCGCGATCGACGAGGTCGACAAGATCGGTGATCCGGAGGAGGCCCAGCGCTTCCTCAACGAGATCAAGGGCGTGTTCGGCGTCCGGCACTGCCTGTTCCTGGTGTCGATGTCCGATGACGCGCTCACCGCGTTCGAACGTCGCGGCATCCCGGCGCGGGACGCGTTCGACAGCGCGTTCACCACCATGATCGACGTGCGGCCGTTCACGCTGGACGAGTCGCGGGACTGGCTCGCGCGGCGTGCCCTCGGCATCCCGGAACCGTTCGTGTGGCTGTGCCACTGCCTGTCCGGCGGCCTGCCGCGTGACCTCGGGCGCACGGCCATCGCCCTGCACGACGCGCACAAACGGCAGAAGGGGCCCTGGCACCTGGCCGACGCGGCCCGGCTGCTGGTGCGTCGCGATCTCGACCTCAAGATCCGTGCGTTCACGCACACGGCCCGCCAGGTCGCGCGGGATACGGCCGAGACGACCGGAAGGCTGCGAGACCTCCTGGAGTCACTGCGCCAGGCCGCGTCCGCCGATGTCGACGACCTGTTGCCGATCGCCGAGGCGATGCGGCGCGGCGCCGACGGCGATCCGACACCGATCACCGAGCTGAGCGCCGAGGCGGCGTGCTATCTGCTGTTCTGCCAGACGGTCGTGGACCTGTTCGGCCAGGAGGTCGACCAGGAGTCGGGGACCGGTGCGGTGGCGATCGGGATCGCCGACGCGCGTCGGTGGATGGCGGACGAGACCACCCTGGCCTGGAACCACCTGGTCGGGTTGCGGACCGGCGGGCGGTAGTGCCGGGCGGCCTCCCCGGCGCGGTCCGGTCCTTCGGCACGAACTCGGTGTGAAGCCCGGCAAAGGACCGCATCGGGCACACCACCGGCTGCTGTCGGCGAGCGGGTTCCCGCCGCCTGCGGGCGACGGCGAGTCCGTCGACGTGGGCCACGCGCGGCAACGGTCCGCCGTGCCGGATTCCGGCGATCCCCGGGTGGTGGCGGTACCCGACCGCCACCACCCGGTGCTCAGCTCACACGCACGGCGGCTGGTAGCGGTCGATGCGCAGGCCCCGGAAGTCGATCCGGTTCGGGGTCTTGCCCACGAACACGAAACCGCGGGCGTCGGTCAGCGCCGATTCGAAGGAGTACGCCGGCTTGCCCAGTTCCGGCAGCCACGTCCACTGGTCGGCGGTGAAGGCGACGAATTTCTGGACGCGCTTGCCCCCGGTCGCCGGGATCTTCACGAGCCATTTGTCGCCACCGCTCCAGTGCGACGCCGGGCGCAACTGGAGGTAGAGGTCGTCGGTGGCGCTGTAGGTCAGCCAGAAACCCGACGACTTGGACAGGTCGGCCTGGGATTCGAATTTGTTGCCCAGCCACACGACGACCACGTGCCATTCGTCCTTGAGGAACTGGACCTTCGCGGCGTAACCGCGGCCCTCGCGGACGAGCAGACTGCCGGTGGCCGGCACGGTCGTGCCCTCGCCCGAGGCCAGCCACTGCTGGTAGCGGTCGATCGACGGGGTCGAGCACTCGCAGTTCCGGCGGGCGTCATGCGCCGCCGCCCGGGCGATCGTGCCGGACCCCAGAAGGACGAGTGCGAGCCCGAGGGCGAACGCGGTGAACAGTTTGCCGAAGGTGACCGGAGTGTCACTGTGCGGTGAAGTTAAACGCATTCCGCGAAAAGTAGCACAGGCGTCGCCGGTCGAATGTCCACGAGCGACCGTCCGAAGAGGGCGTGACGTCGGGAATGTCCGCCGTCCGCCTTCGGTAGTGGTGCTTTCGCCGTAGGCGCATCGGTCCATCCGGTGGGACGGAACCGTCGAGAAAGGACGTGGAGTGCCGGCCGGGACGGAGCTGAGTGACTTTCCGATCGTGGGGAGCCGATTAGCCTCGGGCGGGAGCGGCCGAGTGGGACGACGTGGAGGAAGAGGGACGGATGACCAGCCCGTACGAGCACCTGTTCGTGAGGAAGATGCAGAGCTGCCTCGACGACCTCGTCAACGAGGGCGGCGAAGCGGGCCTGCCCGACCCGGACAACGTGGGCGCGGCGCTCGCCCTGATGCGGTCGAAGGACGTGCCCGAGAGCAAGGTCCACCTGACCTACACGTGGATCAACGAGTGCTCCGAGCCCGTGCAGTGGGTCAAGGAGCACGTGCACGACTACGACGAGGTCCTGATCTGGCACGGCAACGACCCGAACGACGTGGACGACCTCGGCGCGGAGATCTACCTGGACATCGAGGGCGTCCGCCACACGATCACGACCAGCGGTTCGGTCTACCTGCCCGCCGGCACGCGCCACTGCCCGCTCGGCTTCACCCGGGTCGACCGGCCGTTCCGCTTCAGCGCCCTGTCGCTGAGCCCCAACTACGGCTCGGCCACCGGTCCGACCGCGCCGTGACGGCCCCGCCCCGCCGGTCGTCTCGGGTCGACCGGCGGGGCGGTACCCCGGACCGGTGAATTCGACCCGGATGAATTCCGGGTCGATTGGAAAATCCCCGGATCGATCTCGCCGATTGGAACTCGGCGAGTTTTTCTGCTTCCATGTCGCACCGGTGTCGGGGATCGCCGGGTGGACATGGGGGATTGGCTGCGGTGTGGGGTAAGTGGACGTCCAAAGGCATCCACCCGCTGATCTGCCACCTGATCGACACCGCGTCGGTCGCACGCGAGTTGTCGTTGTCGGGACCGGGTTGCCGGGACGCGTTGCGGGCGGCATTCGCGCCGTTGGGCGATGCCGACGGCTGGATCGCCTTGCTGAGCGGTATCCACGACATCGGCAAGTGCTCGCCCGGCTTCCAGGGGATCAGGGGCGAGGAAGCCGCGGTCCGCCTCGACGAGGCCGACGACGTCCGTTTCGTGGCCAAGGTCGACGGCGTGCGACGCGTGGACGTGCCGCACGGCCTGGTGACCGCCGTCCACGTCAAGGACATGCTGACGTCCTGGGGCGCGGGCCTCGCCGTGGCCGACGAGATCGCCGTGACCCTCGGCGGCCACCACGGCTACTTCCCGAAGAGTTCGGCGGTGACGCAGGCACGGGCGGCGCGCAACGACCTCGGCGGCACGACCTGGGCGGCGCTCCGGGACGACATGGTGCTTCAGGTCGCGGACGCCCTGGGACTGCCCGACCCCCGCACCCTGCCGTGGTCACGGGTCGGGTTCGGCGTCGTGGAGGGTCTGACGCTCGCCGCCCTGACGACGGTCGCCGACTGGATCGCGTCGGACGTCTCCAACTACGAGTCGCCCGAAGAACCCGTCGACCTGGCGGCCTACACGAAGGCCGCGCGGGAGCGTGCGGTCAAGGCCGTGGCCAAGGCCGGTATCGACCGGTGGGTTCCGCCCACGGACACGAGTTTCTTGGCACTGCACCACGATCATCCACGTCCGGTGCAGGCGGCCGTGGAACGGCTCGTGGCCGACCGGACCGGCCCGACGCTCGTGGTCGTCGAGGCACCGACCGGCGAGGGCAAGACCCGCCTGGCGTTCCAGGCCGCGGCGACCCTGGTCCGCGACCTCGGCCCGGCCGGGGTGTACGTGGCCATGCCGACGAAGGCCACGAGCAACCAGGTCCTCGCCGAGTTCGAGAAGATGCTCAAGCGAACGGGGGATGGGACCCCGATCAGGCTCGTGCACTCCGAGGCACGCGAACACCTCGCGGAACGGCCGATCGAGCCCTCCGACGTGGGCCGCGACGACCCGGACGACTCGGACGTGGCGGCCCGGGAGTGGTTCACCCGCAAGAAAAGCCTGCTGGCCGCCCTGGGTGTGGGCACCGTCGACCAGGTGCTGCGCGCGGCCATCCGGACCGGCCACGGCTACGTGCGGCTGGGCGGGCTGTCCGGCAAGGTCGTGGTGTTCGACGAGGTGCACGCCTACGACACGCACATGACGACCCTTTTCGAGCGGCTGCTGATGTGGCTGGGCCGACTCGGGGTCTCGGTGGTGGTGCTGTCGGCGACGTTGCCGACCCGCCGCCGTAACGCGTTGACCAGGGCGTGGCAGGCCGGTCTGACGGACTCGCGGCCCAGCGCGGTCGCCGACGTTCCGAGGTGCGCCGACTACCCGCGCGTCACGGTGGCCGACGCCGCCGGTGTCGTCGCCGAGGGCGCGGACACCTCGGAGATCAACCAGGAGCG
Organism: Saccharothrix violaceirubra; assembly: GCF_014203755.1. Lineage (NCBI taxonomy): Bacteria > Bacillati > Actinomycetota > Actinomycetes > Pseudonocardiales > Pseudonocardiaceae > Saccharothrix > Saccharothrix violaceirubra. Next base: position 3,851,858 of record NZ_JACHJS010000001.1, on the reverse strand, counting down.
GGACGTTCGGCTGGACCACCCCGTATCCGACGACGAGATCGTGCCGTGGCTCGTGAAGCGCGCCGGATGTGTGGCTTCGATCCACAACACCGTCGGCCGCGCCAAGCACGTCTACGACGAGGTGGACAAGGCCGTAGCGCTGCTGCCCGAGGCAAAGCGCCCGAAGGTGAAGTTGATCCACGGGCAACTGGACCGCGCACAGCGTCGCGAACTGGAAGCCTGGCTCAAGGCGCAGTACGGCCCCGGCGGGCAGCGGACACCGGCGATCGTGGTGGGGACCCAGGTCCTGGAGCAGAGCCTCGACCTGGACTTCGACGCGATGCTGACCGACCTCGCGCCGATCGACCTGCTGATCCAACGCGCGGGACGCGTCCACCGGCATGCGCGACGGGGTCCGCTCGTCCTGGGCATCACGGGCGTCACCGACACCGACGGGCCGCCGGTGTTCCCCCGGTACACCGTCTACTCCCGTTACATCCTGTCGCGCACCTGGGCGTTGGTGCGGGGACGAAAGATCATCCACTGCCCGCGCGAGGTGCCCGAGTTGGTCGACAAGGTGTACGGACCGGCGGACGCCGTGCCGTGCCCGCCCGGCTGGGAGAAGGCGTGGCACCGGTACGAGGAGTCCGATCGCGCACGGGCTGAGCGGGAACTGGACCGGGCCAGGGACCTCTACCTGCCGATGCCGATCGGCGAGGTCCGCCTGGAGGGGTTGTCCGGTCATCCCCAGGACCCGCGGAAAACCCGACGGCAGGGGAGGAAGCGGTGATCAAGGTGGTGCTGCTGCACGCGGACCACGCCGTCCTCACGCCGGTGCGCGGCACCATACCCGTGGATCTGAACGGTGAGATCGACGTCGATTCGGTGCTCGAACTGGAGGACTCCGTCACGATGCTGTCCGCCCCGGACGGAGTGCCGGACGAGGTGGTGGAGTTCTTGGGGACCGCACCCGTCCCACCGGCATTCGCCCGCTCCCCGTGGCTGCGTCGACACCGTCCGCTCGTGTTCGTCGACGGCCGGTGCACGGTCGCCGGGCACACCCTGCGCTACGAGCGGGACTACGGCGTCTACGTGGAGGACGACGAGTGACGGACCGGGTGTCGTTCGACCTGCTGACCGAGCCCTGGATTCCCGTGCTCGACCTCGACGGGGACACCCGCGAGGTCGGCCTCGTGGAACTGGTGCTGGAGTCGCACCGCCTGCTGCGGATCGTGGGGGAGACCCCGCCCATGACGGCGGCGCTGTACCGCGTGGTCCTGGCGTTCCTGCACCGGGCCTGCGCGGTGGCCGACGAGTCCGCGTGGCGAGGGCTGTGGGAAGCCGATTCGTTCCATTCGGACCCTTTGGCCGACTACCTCGCCAAGTTCGGCGACCGGTTCGACCTGTTCGACCCGCACCGCCCGTTCCTCCAGTGCCCGGCACTGGCCCGGATCGCGCCCGCGACACCGGCCAAGCTGATCCCGCACCGCGCGGTGGGCAACAACGTCACCCTGTTCGACCACACGACCGCCGACGACGTGACCGTGTTCGACCCGGCGCAAGCGGCCCGCCTGCTGGTGACCACCCAGGCGTTCGACCCCGGCGGCACCAAGACGCCCTATCAGCAGGTCAAGGCCTCGACGCAGGCACCCGGCAACCTGCTGGGCGTCGTGCTGGTCGAGGGGCGGACCCTGCGGGAGACGTTGCTGTTCAACGCGTTGCTCTACGACCCCGAGCTGGAGCTGCCGCGCAAGACCACCGTCGAGGACGCCCCGGCGTGGGAAGCCGACGACCCGCCGGTGCCCGTTCCCCAGGATCGGCCGGCCCGGGGCTGGACCGACCTGCTGACCTGGCCGTCGCGGCGCGTCCTGCTGTCGCACGAGCCCGGCGGGCACCGGGTCGACGGCGTCGTGATCACACCCGGCGTCAAGTTCACCGGCGACCTGCCGCAGCACGAGAAGATGGCCGCGTTCCGCGTGTCGACGGACCTCAAGGGCAAGCCCAAGAAGGACGCGCCGCTGCTCCCCGTCAAGCTCGTGCCGCAGCGCGGGGTGTGGCGGCACAGCGTCGAACTCCTGCTGGCGGACCGTCCGGGCGAGGGCCGGTCGAGACTGCGGCCACCTGCCCTGGACCAGATCGCCGGGCTGGCCGCGCGCGGACACCTGTCCGACGCCGCCGTGTACACGTTGCGGGTGTTCGGCCAGAAGCTCGACGACAACGCCTCCGTCGTCGAGACGTACCTGGAGGAGGCGGTGGCCGCGCCGGTGGCGTTGCTGCGGGCCGAGGAGCCCTACCTCGCGGCCATGGTGGGCACGGCGATCGCGCTCGCCGACGCGGCCGGGTCCGCGGTGCGCCGACTCGTCGACGGCTACCGCGAGGAACGCGTCGGCAAGGACCGCAAGCGCCCCAAGGCCCCGCCCGGACTCGACCTGTCCTACTGGCCGAACCTGACGCGGGCGTTCGACGACCTGCTGATCGCCGTCGGCGCCGCGCACCGCGAGCACCGGTCCGAGCGCGAAGCCCTGTCCGAGTGGGCCGACCACGTCGCCGCCACCGCGCGGGAGGCGGCCGACCGCTGGGCCGAGAGCGCTGCGTCGGACGGAGCCGAGGTGGTGGTCGTGGGCAAGCACGTCGAGAAGTTCCACGACGCCGTCGACGTACTCGTGCGGACCTTCAAGGCCGAGGTGCGCCGCTACCTCACGAGAGAGCAGGACGAGTGACGGAACCATCGCTCAAGGACCGCCGCCGGGCGTTCACCTCCTACCTCTACGGCCTTTACCACGGCCTGACCTCCAGGGACCCGGTGAGGGCCGCCGAGTCGCGGCGCGTGCTCGCCCGGCTGCGGCGCATGTTCTCGGGTCCGCGCCAGGAGGCCGACGCCTACGAGTTCGTCTTCGCGCAGGACCCGCCCCGCGCCGAGGAGGAGGTCTGGCTGCTGGTGGCCGGGTTGTTCGCCCTGCACCCGCAGCCCCGACGGCACGCGTCGCGGCGCGACTCGCTGGGCGGTTCGATGGCGGATCTGCTGGCACAGCGCGGGTTCGCCGCCACCCGGCGGTTCGCCGACCTGGTCGCGCGCGACCGCGACGGACTCCCGCACCATCTGCGCCAGACGATCCGCCTGCTGGCCTCGCACGACATCCGGGTCGACTACGACCGGTTGCTGGACGACCTGGTCGTCCTGCTCGCCGCGGACCGCGAGGAGGACGCCCGACGCGTCCGTCTGCGGTGGGCGCGCGAGTTCCACCGGCCGGCCACCGCCCCCGCACCCCAGGACCCCTCGACTCCGGAACACCCCTCGACCGCGGAGACCTCGTGATCCTCGAACTGCACCTGCTCCAGTCGTTCCCGGTCAGCAACCTCAACCGCGACGACACTGGCCAGCCCAAGACCGCCACGTTCGGCGGCCGGACCCGGGCCCGGGTCTCCAGCCAGTCGATCAAGCGCGCCGCCCGGCTGCTGTTCGACGAGCACGGCCTGGACACGTCGGAGACCGGCGTGCGCACCAAGCGGCTGATCGAGCGGACCGTCAAGGTGTTGGCCGAGGCCGGTCGCGACGCCGAGGCCGCACCCGGCGTCGTGACGGCGGCACTGGAGCACCTCGGATTCGGCGTCGACCAGGAGAAGCTGCTCACCCAGTACCTGCTGTACGTGTCCCGCGAAGCGGTCGACAAGCTCGCCGACTACAGCGCGAACCACTGGGACTTCCTGGCGACCCAGGCCCAGGCCAAGGAAGCGGAGAAGAGTGCCGCCGAGAAGGGCACGAAGAAGAAGGCGCAGAGCGCGAAGTCCAAGCCCGACAAGCAGACCCAGGCCGAGGCGAAGCGCATCCTCGACGGGACCCGCGCGGTCGACGTCGCCCTGTTCGGTCGGATGATCGCCGACAACAAGGACTTCAACGTGAACGCGGCCTCCCAGGTCGCCCACGCCCTGTCCACGCACGTCGTGCGAAACGAGTTCGACTTCTACACGGCCGTGGACGACCTCAAGCCCGAGGACGAGTCGGGCGCGGACATGATCGGCACGGTCGACTTCAACTCGGCGTGCTACTACCGCTACGCCAACGTGGATGTCGAGCAACTCGTCAAGAACCTGGCCGGTGACACCGACCTGGCCGCGCGCGGCCTGCGTGCCTGGCTGTACTCGTTCATCCACGCGGTCCCCGGCGGCAAGCAGAACTCCACGGCGGCCCGGACGCTGCCCGACACCCTGCTCGGCGTCGTGCGCGACCGCGGCGCGTGGAACCTGGCCAACGCGTTCCTCAAGCCGGTCGCGGACGACGACCTCATGGCCGCGTCCACCGACCGCCTCACCGAGCACTTCGCCAAGCTCCGGGCGTTCTACGGCGACGACCGGCTCCGCGCCGTCGCCGCCGCGTCCGTCAGCGGCGGGATCGCCCACCTCGACCCCGCCGACACGGTCGCCGGCGTCGAGGAATTCACCACCCGCCTGCTCACCGCCACTCGCGCCTGAGATGCCCACCTCCCTGGCACTGTGCTTCGACGCCCCCCTGCAGTCGTGGGGCGTCCGGGCGGCCGGCATCCTGCGCGACACCGCCGCCGAACCGACCAAGTCCGGTGTCGTCGGCCTGCTCGCGGCAGCCCTCGGCGTCCACCGCGACGACGGACCCTCCCTGGCCCCGCTCGCCGCGCTTCACCTGGCCGTGCGGGTGGACCGCGAGGGTATCGTCGAACGGGATTTCCAGACCGCGCAGAACGTGCCGACCACGCAGGGCAAGGGTCACCGCACGGTGGTGAGCGAGCGCTATTACCTCGCCGACGCCCTGTTCCTCGTCGTCCTCGAAGGAGATCCGGCACTCCTGGAGCAGATCCACGCCACAGTGGACAGTCCGCAATGGCCTGTCTTCTTCGGTCGTCGCGCGTTCGTCCCCGCCCGGCCCCTCACGATCGGGGCCGGTCCGACCGACCGGCCGGCCGAAGCGGTGCTCGCCGGACACCCGTGGCTCGAACCGGACCCGGACGTCCGCCGGGCCGAACTGGGCAAGGCGGACCGGGTGGCGCTGCGGACCGTGCGCGACTGCCCGCCGGGCACGCCGCGTGCCGAGATCCGGCGCGACCACCCGCTCAGCTTCGCCGACGGCGACCGCCGGCACCGCTTCCGTCACGTCGTCCAGGGCGTGGTCCCGCTCACCGCCGAGATGATCCGCCCCACCGGAGGCCCGACCCCGTGTTCCTGACCAAGCTGACCGTCAACGTCAGGTCCCGCGAGTTCCGCCGCGACTTCGCCGACGTGCACGACATGCACCGCACGGTCATGTCCGGCTTCCCCGACACCGACGGGGACATCCCCGCCCGCCAGGCGCACGGCGTGCTGTGGCGGCTGGAACCCACGCACGCCGGCTACACCGCCCTGGTCCAGAGCCACACCCGGCCCGACTGGGCCGGGTTGCCCGCCGACTACCTCGCCGGCCCCGCCGAGACCCGGCCGCTGCGCCCCGTGCTCGACGCCGTCGTGCCCGGCCGCACCCTGTCGTTCCGGCTGCTGGCCAACCCCACCCGCGACTCCCGACCGGCCGAGCTGAAGGGCCGCGGCCGTCGGGTCGCCCACCGCACCGCCGACGAGCAGGTCACCTGGCTGGTCCGGAAGGCCGGGCAGCACGGCTTCGTGATCCCCACGGCCGTCGACGGCCGGCCCGACGTGGCTCCGTCGCCGATGCCCCGCCGCACGGGCGGCAAGGCCGACGCCACGATCACCGTGGACACCGTCCGCTTCGACGGCCACCTGGTGATCACCGACGCCGAGGCGTTCACGCACGCGATCGTGGCCGGTGTCGGCCGGGCGAAGGCTTACGGGTGCGGACTGCTCACGATCGCACCGCCGCGCACCTCATAGGGGTCACAGCACGAAGTACGCGGCGGTGGAAGAACTCCCGCCCTCGGCCAGGGTCTCGCGCAGCAGGTCGCGGTGGCGCAGGACGTCGGCCGCGGCCGACTCGAACCACGCGGTGACGGTCGGCCAGGGCGCGGTCAGCGGCCGGCCGTCCTGGACCAGCCAGACCGGTGGGTCGGGGAGTGCCAGGTCGGCGCCGTCGACCACGTGGAACTCGTCGGCACCGTGGATCAGCAGGACCAGCAGGCCCTTCGGGTCGCGCAGGTCGCCCTCGACGTAGTCGAGGGTTTCCAGGGCCAGCTCCTTGATCTCGCCGTCGAGCCCGGACACCGCGGCCTTGGAGCCCATCCACCACGGGCCGGGGTCGCCGCCGACCAGGCGCCACACGGCCTCGACCGCTGCCGGGATCCGGGCGACGCGCTGGGTGTCGGCCGCCTGGACGATGGCCACGGGGTCGGCGCCGGTCACCGCCCCGGGCCGCAGGCCGCCCGCCAGGACGCGGTCGAAGATCTCGCCGATCGTGCTCAAGACGCCTCCAGGACCATGCTGCCGCCGTGGGGCCAACCTACCTCGACCCGTACGTTGGGGTGCCTGGCCCGGAACTGTTTGATCACTTCCACGCAGGACGGGCACGGTCCCTGCCCGCCGGGGTGGTCGACCCACAGGCGCACGGTGCCCTTGGTGTCCGGGTCGATCCGGCGGCTGAGGTCTTCGAGGATCTTGGCCTCGGCGTCGGCCGGCCGCGAGATCGTGCCGTCCGCGTTCCTGGCCTCGAAGCGCGGCTCGTCCGGCACCTTGGAGCCACCGGGGATCTCCAGGCCCTGGCGTTGCAGGGTCTCGTTCTGGCCGCTGATCGCCTTGAGGTTCTGCTCGACGCCGTTCTCGTCGACGAACTGGCCCGCCGCGACGGTCTTCTCCTTGGCCCTGGCGGTCTGGGGCAGGTCGCGGCGGACGGCCGCGGTCTCGTCGCGGATCTCGTCGAGGGACTTGAGCTTCGGGTGGGAGATCCGCTGGGTGCCGCCGGGTGTGGTGCCGTCGCCGCCACCGCCGTGGCCGCCGCTGTTCGGGGACGGCGGGGTGCCGCCGGGCGCGCTCGACGGAGCGGTGGGACTGCCGGAGGGGGACGTGGGACTTCCGCCCGGTGCGCCGCTGGGCGTCGTCGTGCCACTGGTCGGCGCTCCGCTGGGCGTCGTGGTGCCGTTGGGTGTCGGGTTGCCGGCGGGGGTCGTCGGGTCGCCGACGGGACGGCCGCCCGGGGGAGTGGCGTCGGCGCCGGGCGTGGTCGTGCCCGACGGCCGCGTGGCACCCTCGCTCGGCGGCACGGTGCGCCCGCCGGGACCGGGCGCGGAGTTGTTGCCCCGGCGCTTGGCCAACGCCTTGCGGATGGCCTCCCAGATCTCGCCGAGCCGGGCGACCAGCGGACGCAGCCGGGCGATCGAGACGGCCAGCCGGTGCAGGGTCGTGCCGATCACCCGGACGAACTTGGCGATCAGGCCCCCCACGTTGGCGATCACGGCGGGCGTGGCCAGCCCGAGCGTGACGCCCTCGAGCAACAACCAGAACGGCAGCCGCACGAAGAGCGTCACCAGGCACTGCACGACGGTCTCGCGCACCAGTTCCCGGACCGTGCCGACGAGTTCGCCCGCCACGCGGACGACGACGCTGATGGCGTCCGCGCACACGGCGGCGCCCTTGAGCTGCTCGACGTCCTGGGCGGTCCGGGCGCGGTAGGCGTCGCCGGACGAGCCGGTCCAGCTCGCGGTGCCCTGGGCGACCTCGCGGTGGTACTCCTGGTACGCGTCGGTCACCGCTTCGGAGATGTTCTTCCACGTGTCGGCGTACGCCCGGATCTGCGCGGGGTCGCCGGCGAGCTTGTCGAGCCCCTCCCGCAGCGGCTTGACCTGTTCGATGAGCCAGTTGACCGCCCACGCCGCCAGGCTGCCCACCGGGTCGAACAGGAACGCGAGCCCTTCGAGTCCCAGGCTCGTGCGCGCGATCGCCCGGTCGATCCAGTCGCCGTTCGCGATCGCCTCCCGCAGCGCGACCGCGGCCTCGACCGGGCTCAGGCCGGTGTAGGGCTTGGTGGTGTCCTGTCTCGGCACGACCAGCGGATTGCTCATCTCCCCATCCCCCGGAACGCGATCCAGGTGCCGCGCTCGACCTCTTCGGCGAGGTCGGCGGTCTTGCGCACCTCCGCGATGGTGTCGGCGACGGCCTGCTCGCCCTGGTCCAGCGCCGCCACGCCGACCCGGGACACGATCGTCACCATGACCGCGATACCGGGGTTGAGCAGGCCGTAGGCCAACGGGTCCAGGCTCACCTGCCCGGCGGCCTTCAACGCCGTGTCGAGCCGGTCCTGGACCTTGCGGAGCCGGGCGGCGTGCCCGCGCAACTCCTCGGGCGACATGGTGTAGCTGTCGGTCATCCCGACTCCCTCACTCGGTGACCTGCGGGCCGTCCCAGTCCTCGTCCGCCGCAGGGCGGCGCGGACGAGCCGGGGTGGATGGGCGCACCTGGTCCGCCCACGGCGGCGAGTCCGGTTCCGGCTCGGGGAACCGCTGCTCGTAGGACGCGACCAGGGCGGTGGCCGTGTCGCCGTCGACGGTGCCCTGGACGACCCCGGAGACCTCGCCCGCGAGGCGGGACTGGGCCTTGCGCATCGTGGCCAGCACGGCGGCGGACAACTCGGCGCCCGACATCCCGCGGCAGCGGTCGGAGATCTCCAGCCCGGACACCGCGCCGGAGGGCTCGACGGTCACGCGTACGAGCCCGTCGCGCGAGGTCTCGGTGACCCGGACGGCGGCGACCCGGTCGGCGACCGTCCGCAGGTTCGCGGCGTTGGTCTCGGCGGCGCGGGTCCAGCGCTCGATCTCCTCGGGCGTGAGTTCGCCGAGCGATGGCGGTTCCGCCACGAAGTCCTCCCCTGACGACGGCGACGTGCGTCCACGGTGCCGGCGGCGGACCGGCCCCGCCATCGGCCGGTCGGTTGAACTCCTTGTGCCGCAAAGGATCCCGTGGGGTAACCCGCGTGCTCAGCCGAGCACGACGGGCAGGGTGGTGATCCGGTGGCTGAGCAGGTCGCTCTCCCGGTGGGGTGGAATACCCGGCTCGGCGAGGCGGGCCCGCGGGAATCTGTGGAAGAACGCGTCGACCGCGGTGGTGGCCTCCAGGCGGGCCAGGGCCGCGCCCACGCAGTAGTGCGGTCCCAGGCCGAACGACACGTGCTCGATCGGGTCCCGGTCGGGGACGAAGCGGTCCGGGTCGGGGTGCACCGCGTGGTCCCGGTTGGCGGCGGCCAGGTTCACCAGGACGGGGGTGCCGCGCGGCACCGTGACGTCGTCGGTCAGCGGGAGGTCCGCGGTGGCGAAGCGCCACGTGGCCAACGGGAACGGCGGGTGCACGCGCAACGTCTCCTCGACCGCCGTCGCGATGCCGGGCCGGTCCGGCGCGGCGAGCAGTTCGTACAGGGTGGCCGAGATCAGGCTGGCGGTGGACTCGTGGCCGGGCAGGATCAGGCTCGGTATCCACGCCTTCACCTCGGTGCGGGTGGCCTGCGGCGGGTCGAGGCGGGTCACCGCGAGCAGGTCGGTGATCAGCCCGTCGGCGATGCGGTCGGGCTCCTCGTCGATCAGGCGGGCGACCGTGCCGTACAGGTCGGCCCGACCGGACGCGCGCACGTCGGCGTCGCCGCCGTAGAAGATCCGCTCGGCGGCGTCGCGCATCGCCGGGTGCACGGCGCGCGGCAGGCCGAGCAGCGTGCAGATGATGGTCAGCGGCAACGGGTACGCCAACGCGGACACCAGGTCGACCGGACCGTCCGCGCGTCCCACCTCGTCGAGCAGCTCTTCGGTCACCGCCGCCACGGTGGGTGCCCAGGCCCGGACCCGGCCGGGGCTCAGGCCCAGCATGTGCAGTTTGCGCAGCCGCAGGTGCTCGGGGCCGTCGCTGGTCACGATGTCGCCCGGCGCGGTCTCGCGGGAGCCGATCAGGCCGCTCTCGTCGACGAACCACGGCGGCGCGTGCCGGCCGTTCTTGGCGAACCGGGCGTCGGCGAGCACCCGGCGGACGAGGGCGGGCGCGGACACGATCCACACCAGGCCGCCCGCGTGCCGGACGCGGGCCACGGGTCCGGACGCGGGCAGGCGGGTCAGGTCCCCGAGCAGGTCGCGTTCGCCCCGGCGCAGGGGCAGGTCGACGACGGGCGGCAACGTGGTCACGCGTCCTCCTGCGGTGTCGTGCGGAGCATGAGCCGGGTGGGGCCGTGGAAGACGAGGTCGGCGCCGTAGCGCACGTCGAAGGCGCTGCCCGCCAACAGGTTCCCGGCGAGCAGCGCGCCGAGGCCGATCTCGGCCTCGGCGCGGGCCAGCGCCGCGCCGAGGCAGTAGTGGATGCCCATGCCGAAGCCGCGGTGCGCCGGACCCGTGCGGTCGAGTCGGAGCACGTCGGGGTCGGGGAAGCGGCACGGGTCGCGGTTGGCCGAGCCGAGCACCGCGACCACCTTGTCGCCGCGATGGATGCCGCGTCCGCGCAGCACGGTGTCGCGGTAGGCCCAGCGGGTCACCATCTGCACCGGCGCGTCGTACCGGATCAACTCGTCGACCTCGCCGGTCGTCGGCGCGCGGCGCCCGTCGAGCGCCGACGGGTTGGCCAGCAGGGCGAGCACGGACTTGCCGATGAGGTTGGTCGTGGTCTCGTGGCCGGCCGTCAGCAGGTGGACGCACGTGCCGGTGAACTCGTCCTCGGTCAGCCCGGCCCGGGCGAGCAGTGCCACGAGTCCCCGGTCGTGGCCGCGCAGGAAGTAGTCGGCGAGCTGCCCGGCCGCTTCCTCGGCGAGCGCGTAGGCGTCGGCCCGCCGCGAGGTCCGGGTGCCGCCGGCTTCCTGGAGGGCGACGGCACGTTCGCGGAACCACGGCGCGTCGTGCGCGGGAACGCCGAGCAGCTCGGCGATGACCAGGATCGGCAGGGGCGCGGCGAACTCCTCGACGAGGTCGACCACCGGCCGGTCCCGCATCGCGCGGACGAGCCCGCGCGCGATCTCGGCGATGCGCGGGCGCAACGCGTGGACGGTGTCGGCGGTGAACGCCCGCGAGACCAGGGCGCGCAGCCGGCGGTGCCGGGGCGGGTCCAGGAACACCAGCCAGTTGGCCACCACGCGGCGCAACCGGTCATAGTCGGGCGGGATCGGCGGCACGGTGCCGCCGTCCGGCGCCCGGACCGCGTGGGCACTGCGCCCGAACCCGTCATCGGTGAGGACGCGGACGACGTCGTCGTGGCGGAACAGGTACCAGGTGTCCGCCACGCCCCGGTGCACCGGATCGTGCTCGCGGTAGCGCCGGTACACCGGGTACGGGTCGGCGAGCCGGGCCGGCGGCCAGTCGGCGACGTCGAACAACGGCACGGTCACGGCCGGGCCGCCGTTCGGGCGCCGCGCACCGTGTCCACCAACTCCAGCGGATCGGCGGGTGGTTCGTCGCCACGCCACGCCACGTGCCCGTCGGGGCGCACCAGGACGTAGCGGCGTTCGTACAGCTTGGCCAACTCCGGATCGGCGCACCCGCACCGCATGACCTCCAGCGGCACGCCGCGGTGGGTGAACGCGCGGGCGACCGTGTCGGGCCGGTCGGCGCCCGGGAAGCACAGCAGCACGAACCCCCGACCGAACAGGTCCAAAGTGGACACTCCCGGTCGCAGCCAGGCGTGCGGTGCCCGCGAGCCGGGAACCGCGGCCGGGTGCCAAGGCCCGGACTCCGCCGCCCCGGTGTCCGGCTCGGTCACGATCAGCGGCGACGAGTAGCGGAGTCCGAAGTGGACCTCGGGGTCGTCGAACTCGCGGGCGACGCCGCCTGCCGCCAACGCCCGGGAGACCTCCGCGCGGGCACGCGCGCCCTCGGGAGTGTCGGCGTCCAGTCCGGCGGGAGTGCTCCGGTCGATCGTGCGCACGAGGTTGGCGTTGGCCGCCTCCAGGCTCGCCGCGGCGACCGGGCGGCGTTCGGCCTCGTAGGAGTCCAGCAGGCCGCCGCCCGCCCAGCCCGCCAGCGTGGCCGCGAGCTTCCAGCCCAGGTCCGCGGCGCCCGCGATGCCCGTGCTCAGACCGAACCCACCGGACGGCGACAGCGTGTGCGCGGCGTCGCCGACCAGGAACACGGGCCCGTCCCGGAACCGGTCCGCGACGCGGTGCGTGAGGTACCAGCGCTTGTCCGAGAGGATCTCGAACGGGGTCTCGAACGCGATCGCGTCGGTCACCAGCGACCGCGCCTCGGGCCCCTCGCCGGTGCCGACGACCAGGTTGTACAGGCCCGCGCCGTCGATCGAGCGCAACGGGAAGCGCAACGACGGCGACGCCATCAGGAAGTAGACCATCGCGGCCGAGTCGCCCACGCCGTCGCGCAGTTCCGGCGCGCGGAACAGGATGTTGCGGAACACCCTGGTCTCGTGCCGGGGCGGCGCACCGATGCCGCACAGCTCGCGCACGGGCGAGGCCGAGCCGTCGCACGCCACCAGGTACCGCGCCGCGATCGAGGCCGTCCGGCCGCTGTCGAGGTCGGTGACCTCGGCCACGACACCGTCGGCGTGCCGGACCACGCCGTCGAGCCGGTGCCGGGTCAGCACCGGACCCTTCGGGTGCACGCCGACCTCGTCGAGCAGCAACGGGGTGAGCCAGTGCGCCGGGCAGATCCGGTCCGGTTCCGGCGTGTGGTCGGGCACCGGGCGGGTGTCGGCCGTGCCCCGGCGCAGCCGGTGCAGTTCGTGACCGCCGACGCGGGTCACCCACGCGACGTCGAGGGGGTGGTCGCCGGGCCACCCGGCGCGGTGGATGCGCCCGGCGACACCCCAGCGGCGGAACAGTTCCATGGACCGTGGGCCCACGGTGCTCACCTTGGGGTGGCGCACCGTACCGTCACCGGCTTCGAGCACCGTGAAGTCGACGCCCCGGTGGGCCAGGTCCAGCGCGAGCGCGAGGCCGACCGGCCCGGCGCCGACGATCAGCACGTCGGTGGTCATGTCCGTCCCCTCCGGGGTCGGGAGTGGAAGTGCGCGGCCAGGAAGCCGAGCGTGTCGACGGCGGAGTCCGGGATCAGGCCGCAACGGCGGGTCGCGGCGGCCAGGTGGTCGAACCGCAGCGCCAGCGACCGCCACGCCACGTCCGGCCGGGGGATCAGGCCCGGCGTCCCGATCAGCTCGAACGACGGCCCGGCCGTGCGACCCCGCCGGCCCGACGGCAGCCGGACCAGCACCTCGGCCGTCGGCCGCAGCACGCCGGTCATGATCTCGATGGCCATGTTCATCAGGTCCGAGCGCCGCAGGCTCGCGTCCGGCTGGTGGCCGAAGTGGTGGAGCATGAGCTGGAACATCATGAAGTAGGACTTGTTGAACAGGGTGAGCACCGTGCGCGCGTCGGGATCGGACACCGGTTCGGTCGCCGGGTTGCCCGGCCGCAGCGTCGGGTTGCGCACCACCGGGTAGGCGGGCGTCCACGGCACCTTCCCCCGGCGTTCGGCGCCGAGGGTCTCGGTCATGAGCAGGTCCGAGATCCGCAGGAACGTGGCGAAGTGCGACTGTCCGCCGTCGGCCGCGGTCAGCACGTTGCCCTCGCCCTGCTCGGTGACGACGTCGATCGCGAACAGCGCGCTCGCCAGGTCGTCGACCTCCAACTGGTAGTCCGGGTGCACCGCGTTGATCGACTCGCGCAGGAACAGGTGGTGCTCCCCGCCGCCGCGCCCCTTCTCGACGAGGAACAGGTCGGGCACGCGGCACAGCCCCTCGCGGATGTCCGCGTACAGCTCGCTCAACGACCCGTAGGGGCGGTCGTCGCCGTAGGGGTGCGTCGTGCCGTCGTCGGGCCGTTCGATCGCGATGAACCGCTGGACGCTGCCGATGCCCAACGGTTCCAGGGCGAAGTCCAACGGGATCGGCAGCCGGGAGTTGACCGTGCCGAAGTCCAGGTCCGGCACGTGGAACGGCTCGCCGATGGCCATGATCACGTTGTTGACGAGCAGGAAGTGGATCATCTCCTCGCGGGCCACCGCGAGCAGCGTGCCCCGGATCCCGCCGTCGCGGGTCTCGCCGCCGTCGCCGCACACCAGGCCCAGGTGCTCGGGCCGCCACTCGCCGCGCCGCACGAGGTCGCGTGCGGCGCCGTAGGTGGGCAGGGAGAACGCGGCGTAGAGGTACTGCAGCATCACCGCGAGTTCGATGGTCGCCGCGTCGTGCAGCGCGCGCAGCAGGTCGCCCCGGTTGACGATCCTCGGTCCGGTGGCCGCCACGCTGCCGACGACCGGTGCCGTGGCGTCGGCTTCGTGCTGCTTGCGCAGGAACGCCAGGAGCAGCCGGGCCTGCGGCGCGGTCAGGTCCCGGGTAGGCGGCATGTAGTACGTCTTCGCCTTGTTCGCCGGGTCGCTCATCTGCCAGATCAACCGGGCGTAGGTGTGCACGCGGAACGCGTCGTCGAGGCTGAACACCTCGTCGCGCATGAACGAGTAGAGGTGCTCGTAGTAGGCGAAGACCTCGCGGTGGAGCACGTCGAAGGTGACGTCCTCGTCGGCGATGTCGTCGAGCCGCCGGTCGTCGGGGAGCACGCGCACGGCCAGCCAGCCCGCGCCGGGCCAGAAGCCGAGCGCGTCGTCGTGGTCGTAGTCGAGATCGGGCACCTCGGCGGTCGGGGACAGCAGGATCCGGGCCGTGCCCGCGCGTGCGCCGTGGAGGGTGAGCGTGCCGCGCCCCCGCTCGTCGGTGTGCAGGACCGACTTGGCGTGGACGACGTCCGAGGTTCGGTCGAAGGGCGTCGCCTTGGCGTTGACATACTGTCCTATGTGGACTTCATGGGCCGAGGGACGGCCGCGCAGGTAGGTGCGCACCTCGACGTCCTCGTCACCGGAGTGCTCCAGGAACAGGCAGGCGTCGTCGGCCTGGACGTTGACCTCCCGTTCGGCGAGCAGCACGGTCCCGCCGCCGACGATCCGCAACGCCTGGTCCGCCGCGCCCGCGTCGACGACCGGCACCACCACGAGCCCGCCGTCCGGCCTGGGTTCCCGGTACGCGTCGCGGGGCAGCACGGCCACCAACCGGCCGTCCGCGCCGCGCAGTTCCAGGTCGCCCAGGTCGAGCCGGGGCCCCGGCGCGTGCGTCGGCCCGGGTCCGGGACGTGGCGCGCGGGTGGTCAGTGGAACGGCGTTGACCAGGTTGAACGTGGCGTGCGTCGGGGTGACGTCCACGGTCAGGGTGTGCAGTGCGCCGGTCCTGGTGGGCACGAGCAACCGGCCCGCCGGGTAGGTGCGCGACTCGTCCGCGTGCCAGGGCGCGATGGTGCCACGCAGCTCCCAGTGGTTGGGCACGCCCGGCGCCCGGGGCGTGGCCATGCTGCCGAGCGTGAACTGGACGACCAGGCCGTCCGCCGTCGAGTCGGTCAGCTCCCGCAGCGCGGCCACGGCCGGCGACCGCGGCTCGGCCGCCGGCCACCGCCACAGCGGGTCGTCGCGGCTCGTCACGAACTGGTGCACGACCGAACGGCGCAGGTGCGGTGCGAACGGGTGGTCGCCCACGTCCCGCACGTACCGCAGGTGGTGCCAGCGCGGCGGGGCGAACCCGGACACCCCGCCGCTGAACAGGTAGCCGGCGTCGTGCGACCGGCCCGCGCGACCGAAGCAGAACTGGCCCACCATCAGGGTCGTGGTCCAGTCCGAGGCCGGGTCGACGTCGAACACCCTGGCCCGGTTGACGGTCGTGGCCAGGTAGGGGTTGTAGTGGCCCCACAGGTCGACCGACCGGCCCACCACCGGATCGGACACGTCGAGGTCGCCGGGCGCGAGTTCCACCCCGACGATCCGGGCGTCGACGGCGAAGTGCCCGTTCCCGGCGAAGTTCCAGCCCTTGGTGGTGGTGAACGGGCCGTCGTCGCACGGGCGCCCGTCCGCGTCGAAACGCGGGCTGTGCCCGTCCAGGTAGGCGTGGTACTCGGAGGTGGACATGTCCGCCGGGCCGGACGCGGTGAGCGCGGTGTTCGTGGCCAGGTCCACCAGGCCGGACTTCGGCCCGGTGGGCAGGCGGGTCGTGGCCGTGCCGGCGAAGTGCAGGCGTGGCAGGTCGAAGACGCTCACCGGGCACCCACCAACCGGGCCCGCGCGGTGAACGCGTCGATCTCGCGGGCCGCGTCGACGGCCGACTCGATCGCCCCCTCGATCCAGGCCGTGGTGGACGAGCAGTGCTCGCCCGCGAAGAACAGCCGGTTCTCCGGCTCGGCCGCGCGCACCCGTTCGGTCTCGCCCGCCACCGTGTCCAGGCCCCAGCGGACGGACGCGGCGCCGCCGCTCCACCAGTACCGGCCCCACGCCAGGCTGACCGCGTCGAGCACCATGCCCGGTCGCAGCAGCTCCGGGTGGATCCGGCCCAGTTCCTGGAGTACGACCGCGTGCCGGACCGAATCGGGCATGCGGTCGACCACGTCGGCGTCGGCGCCGATGGTGTAGCTGGCGAGCAGCGCGGCACCACCGGCCGGGTCGCCCTCGACCGGCGGGTAGTAGGTCTGCCGCACGAGCCCGCCGGCGAACGTGGCGCCGCCGCCGATGTCGTCCTGCTCCCAGAACGGTTCCCGGCAGTGGAACGCGACCTTGGTGGCGCCCCAGTAGGTCATGTCCCGGATCACCTCGAGCTTGGACCGGCTGAACCCGGACAGCCACATCCGGCGCAGCCCCGAGAACGGCACCGTGCACAGCACGTAGTCGCAGCGCCGGGTGCGGAACTGGTCGCCGTCGCGGATGGCCACCAGCACGTCGTGCTCGCGCACGGTCAGGCCGACCACCTCCTGCCCGCACACCACCGGTCCGCGCAGGCGACCGGCGAGCCGGTGCGCCAGTTGGTCCATGCCGCCCGCGAGCCGGACCAGGTCGGGGCTGGTCTCGCTGAGCACGTCGTGCAGGAAGCGGTCGAGCCGGCCGTTGCCGGTCATCCGGATCTCCGGGTGCAGCGCGAAGAACGCGTGCAGGTCGACCCGGTCGTGCCGCAGGAACGGCGACAGGTCGACGCGCTCCACCGCGTCCAGCAGGTCGAGCCAGAGGTCCCGGCGCAGGTCGGTGCGGAAGTCGGCGGGCGCGATCGCGTTGCCCGCGGCCATCAGCCACGCGCCGAAGAGCACCGAGTCGTCGGCGTAGCGGCGTTCGGGCACCGCCCGCCGGAAGTCGTCGACCAGTGCCCGTGCGGCGTCGCGCACCCGCAGGTGCCCGGCGCCCGTGGCGCAGTACGCGCCGTCGTCGGAGAAGAGGCTGCGGAACACCCGCACCTTGTCGGCCAGCCCCAGCTCGGTGATGTAGTGCATGGCGTGGCGGTGCTCGACGGGTATCCGCATCGCACCCAGCTCGACCGACGGTGCCCCGGAATCCGAGCTGAACCGGTGGGTGTAGACCCGCCCCCCGATCCGCCCGCTGCCCTCCAGCACCTCGACGTCGTGCCCACGCCGCTCGAGTTCGTAGGCGCCCACCAGCCCGGCGATGCCGGCGCCGATGACCGTCACCTTCTTGAAATCCCCATGGTTATCCATAGCAGTCTGTCCACATGTGACATGAAGGCCGCACGGGACGCCGATGTCCGGGCGCACGGCGGAGTGACTGACCGGATCAAACAACTCTCTCCGGCGGTGAACGCGATCCCGCCGGACGGACTCCCCATTCCGCATGTTGTTCGCATACCGATGCGCCGCTCACAGGACAGCGTCGCCGAACGGGCTCATCCTCGCATCACCCATACGGTCGGAACAATCGTCTGTCCGTGTGAGGGAGATGTCCTCTCCGCGTGGACTTGTTCCTTTGTGGACCGTTGACATTCATGTCCATTGTGGATGATCGGAGGGTCGGTCCGGAGGTGGGACGTCCCCGTCGGGGCGACCGTGCCGCAGGTCGGTGCGGTCGGTCCGGCCGTACGGCCGAGGAGCGGGCCGTTTCGCCCTCGCGGAGGAGTCCGTTGCCACGATCGGCGGCGTCCGTCACAGCGCGGCGAGGGCCGCCGCCAACGCCGAGATCACGCCCTGCCAGTGCTCGCGCTGCTGCTCGCGTTCGGTCGCGTCGGCGAGGCGTTCCTGGTGCACGCCGAGCCGGGCGCGGCCGGGGCCGGTGGCGCGGACGGTCAGTTGCAGGGTCGTCTCGTGGTCCCAGTCCGGTGGCTGCCAGGTCAGGCGCAGGCGGTCCATCGTGCGGTACGAGCGGGTCTCGCCGCGGGTGCCGTCGGCGGTCTCGTAGGGCGTGCCGCGCTCGTCGAGCACGGTCACGCCCGCGCCCAGCCAGATCGCGATGCCCGCCGGCGAGGTGACGAACTCCCACACGGTCTCGGCCGGGTGCTCGACGGTCTTGGAGACGCCGATCTGCCAGCCCGCGTCCCGCGTGTGGCCGACCGCGCGTCGTCCGGCGGTCATCGGACCACCGCGGCGACGGCGGCGACCTCGACCAGCGCGCCGGGCACCGCGAGCCCGGCCACGCGGGTGACCACGACCGGCGGCGCGGCGCCGTCGAGCGCGGCGGCGGCCACCGGATAGGCGGCACCCAGGTCGGCGTCCGTCGTGAGCAGGATCGTCAGCATGACCAGATCGTGGACGGTGGCGTCGGCGGACGCCAACGCGTCGCGCAGGTTCGCCATCACCTGCCGGGTCTGCCTGGCGGCGTCGGTGCCGACCAGCGCGCCGGAGCCGTCGACCGCGTTCTGGCCGCCGATGTGGACGGTCGTCGCGCCCGGCGGCACGACGGCGACGTGGGTGAAGGCGGGGGAGTGGACGAGTCCCTCGGGACGCAGCAGTTCGTTCATGGGACCACTCTGACCGCATACCCGGACAACTACTGTCAGGGTATGCGCACGACCAATCGACGGCTGGAGATCCTGTCGGTGCTCCAGGCCCAGCCGGGCATCTCGGCCGCGCGGCTGGCGGCCCGGCTGGGCGTCACCGAGCGCACCGCGCGCCGCGACGTGGCGGGCCTGCGCGAACTCGGCTACCGCATCGACGGCGAGGCCGGGCGTGCCGGCGGCTACCGGTTGGCGTCGGGCCAGGCCATGCCGCCGCTGCTGCTCGACGCCGACGAGGTGGCGGCGGTGGCGCTGGGGCTGCGCACGGCGGTCACGGTCGAGGGTGTGGAGACGGCCGCGGTGACGGCGCTGGCCAAACTGACCCAGGTCGTCCCCGCCCGGTGGCGGACCCGCCTGGCGGCCCTGGCCGACATCGAGGCGCCGCCGGACGAGCCGACCAGGCGGGCGCGCGGCGAGGTCCTGGTGCCGGCGGCCCTCGCGGTCCGCGCCCACGAAGCCGTCCGACTGCGCCACCGCCGCACGGACACGACCCCGTCGAAACCGGTCGACGTCCAACCGCACCGACTGGTCGCGCTACGCCGACGCTGGTACTTGATCGCGTGCCCGCGCGGGGAGGACCGGTGGACCACCTACGCCCTGGACCGGGTCGACCACGTCCAACCCCTCGCCACCCGCCACCCGACCCCCGAACCCCCGGACGACCCGGTCGGTTTCGTGGCGGATTCGTTGGCACACGGCCCTTGGCGGTACCGGGTGCGCGTGCGCGTGCACACGTCGGCCGATCTCGTCCGGGAGTCGGTGGACCCGACCGTGGCCGCGGTGGTCGACCTGGGGGACGAGTGCGAACTGCGCTTCGGCACCGACGACCTGGACTGGGCGGCCCGCTGGCTGACCTACCTGAACCTGGACGCGGACGTCCTCGAACCGGCGGCCCTCACGACCCGCCTGCACGCACTCGGACGGTGGCTGCACCAGCGGTACTGAAAAGTACCGACGCGTATCGCCGGCTTTTTGTTGCCGGATGACCGTGTCGAATCGTGTGGAAGTGTCACGAATTCCGTGGCCGTGCCTGGTGTGGGTCCGGCTCCGCAGGAATGCGGTCGGACTTGTCGACGAGTTGTCCGTCGGGTTGCCGGCGGAACGCATGTATTCATGTGCGGCGAAAGTTCCTGACCGGCTGTCAGTGGCGGCGCACTGCCAGTGAAAATGCCTGGAAGACGAGCGTTCTGCCAGGTCAGGGTCACGCCAAATATTCTATTGGAATCGGAATCGGTCTACGCTCGGTAACGATTCGCGTGTGTGGAAGATGCCTTCGTAACACGGTGTGCGGTGCTCTCGATGGAGGGGCAGAAAAACTCCGTACAGGGGCTGTCCCATAGAGTTCGACGTGATAGCGGGTGGCATGAAGATGAGGTGTTCGGAAATTTCGGGGATACGTCCGGGTGGGAAGACCGCGCTTCTCCTCGCGGTCGTCGTCGTGCTGTGGACGTGGCTCGTCGTCCCGTCCGTCGGGGCGTCCGCGCGGATCCTCGAACCCGAGCCCGCGGTGGGCTCGGCCGACATCGTGCTGCTCGTCGACGAGTCGAGCAGCCTGAGCACCGACGACGTCCGCCGCGAACGCGAGGCCGCCGCCGTGATCGCGCTGGGCGAGTTCGCCCCGGCGTCCAGGGTCGCGGTGGTGGGGTTCGGCAGCGACAACGGCGCATCCGGGCAGTCGGCCGTGGACGTCGTCTGTCCGCCGACGATCGTCGCGACCGCGCAGGAGCGGCAAGTCCTCAGTGACTGCATCGGCCGACTGCGCGGCCGGACTGCGGCGGAAGGCGACGGCACGGACCACTACGCCGCGCTGAGCCAGGCGATGAGCTACCTCTCCGGCTCCGCCGCCGACCAGAAGATGATCTTCCTGTTGACCGACGGCAGGCTCGACGTCGGTGATAGCGAGGCGTACGGCTCCACCAGTTCCGCAGAGGAGCGGAACAAGGTGGCGCTGGAAAAGGTCGACGAGACCCTCGCCGCCGCGCGGGCGAAGGGCGTCACGGTCTGGCCGTTGGGTTTCGGCACCGTCGACCGTGCCCAGTTGGACAGGTTCGCGGCCGGCGGACACCAGGGGTCGTGCGGGCGGGGCGTGGCCAAGCCGACGGCGACTGTCATCGAGGGATCGGGCGACGTCGTGTGGGCGCTGCTCCAGGCTTACCGCCTCGGCCGCTGCGCCGGTGGAGGCGAACCGCGCGAGGTGACGCTCGATCCGGGCGCGACCGCCGAGACGACCGTCGACATCCCGCTGATCGCCACGGACGGGTCGATCGTCGTGGTCAAACAGGACCCGCGCCTCGCCGTCGAGTACGTCGACCCGGACGGCCGCGCCGTGCCGAAGAACGGCACAGTCGACGACTCGACGTTCCAGGTCAGCGGTGAGAACGGTGCCGTCGAGGCGTTGCGGGTGGTGAACCCGAAGCCGGGGCCCTGGACCGTGCGGCTCAAGTCCTTTCCGAACCTGCCGCGCACCACGGCGACCGCGGTCGTCACGTGGCAGGGCGCCGTGCGCGCGGTGCTCACCGTCGACCCGCCGTCGCCGACCGCGGGCCAGGAGGTCGCCATCGCGCTGGCGCTGCGCACCCGGACCCGGCCCATCACGGACCCGGCCGCGTTGTCCGGGCTCGACTTCGCGGTGGACTCCGGTTTCGCGGGCCCCGTCACGCTCACCGACGACGGTCGCGCACCCGATACGGCCGCAGGCGACGGAATCCACACCGGACGGGCGACGGTGCCCGCCGACGCCAAGGGCGACTTCGAGGTGACCGGCACGGTCAGCGGCGTCGGCATCGCCTCGGACACCCGTTCGGTCCGAGTGCCGATCGCGACCGGACCGCCGGAATTGAGCGCCACGACCTCGCTCGACGACACCGAGGCGGCGCCCGGCGCCGCGATCGACGGCGTGGTCGAGGTCGCCAACACGTCCGGTCGGGCGCGTCGGGTGCGCCTGCAACTGGCCGACATCGCACCGGGCACGCTGGTGAGCGTCCCGGGCGACGCCACCACGTTCGACGTGCCGCCCGCCGGCCGCGAATCCCGACCGTTCCGGCTCGACTTCGCGGACGCCACCCCGCTGGGCGTCAACTCCTTCACGCTCGTCCTGGTCGACGACGAGGTCCCCGAGGTCGTGATCCACCGCAGGCAGTTCACGGTGGACGTGGTCCGCCCCACGCCTTACGCGCGGATCGGTGTGGTCGGCGGCGGTGTGCTGGTGGCCGTCGCCGCGCTGGTCGCCTTCGTGGTGTGGCGCCGCCGGCGTGACGTGCGCGGCCTCGTGCTCCACCTGACCGACCGCGGGCGCCCGCGTGGCGACCTCGCGGCACCGGAGATGCCGGCCCGGCGGTTCCGCTTCGCGGTCGAGGACCACCCGGGCGGGCCGGCGCGACTGGAGCACACCGACGCGGCGGACGCCTACTCGTTGACCAGGGTCGGCGGCGCGCTGCGACTGCACCACCCCACCGGCGAGGTGCGTGACTTCCTCCTCGGTGACCGGGTCGCCCTCGCGGGCGAGCTGTCCCTGGCCGTCGTCGACGAGCGGGCCGCCGTCGTCGACGACGTGCCCACCCTGTGACCAGTCGCCGGAAGGACGTGGCGAAGTGAGGATCTACCAACCGATGATGTTCGTCGGGCTGGGCGGTACGGGCTGCCGCATCGGCGCCGAACTCGAACGCCGGTTCCGCGAGGAACTGTGCGGGCCGGGCGGCACGGATCTGGTGGACGTCATGCCGGGCAAGAACTTCCTGCCGTACCAACTGCCGGGCTGCCTCCAGTTCGTGTACGCGGACCTGAGCGAGGACGAGTTCGGCCTGCTGGAACGGCGGGTCGTCCCCGACCTCGACCACCGGGCCGCCGCCGAACGCACCCTGCACGTGGTGCGCGACCTGGTGCCGCAGTACGACACCTATCCCGAGGTCGCGCGCAGCCTTCGACTGTCGGCGGACGAGGAGGTGGTCCGGTGGCTTCCGCCGCAGGACGGCGAGCCGCGCATCGGCCCGCTCGTGCGGGGCGCGGGCCAGTTGCCGACCGTGGGCCGTGCCGCCCTTTTCGAGACGTTCCGAAGTGGCCTGGCACCCGCCCAGACACCGCTGCTGCGGGCATTGGGCAATATCAACAACTCGTTCGGGGAGCTGGCGCTGCTCGGCGGCGGCCACCGGACGCCGTCGTGTGACGTGTTCGTCGCCTTCTCGGTCGCCGGCGGCACCGGCAGCGGGCTGTTCTTCGACTACCTGCACCTCATCGGCGACGCGTTCGGGCAGAGTGGCCTGCGCGCCCGGATCTACCCCCTGGTGGTCATGCCGTCGGCGTTCGACGAGGGCCTCGGCGGCGGCCGACCCGCCCGGCTCAACGCCGGCCGCGCGCTGCTCGACCTGTTCCGGCTCGTCGACGACCAGAACGCCCAGGCGGCCGGCACCGAACTGGACCACGAGGGCGTGCGGGGCACGCTGTCCGTGCGCTACCCCGACCGCGCGGAGATCCACCTGCGCGCCTCGACGGTGCAGACCGCGTTCCTGTTCGGCCGCGGCCCCGGCGTGCGGCGCGAGGACCTGCACCGGTCCGTGGTGTCGCTGATCCTCTCGCTGGTCGGCACGGACGTCGCGACGGACGCGGAGGACGCACGGCACGCGACGCAGCAGACGTTCATGTCGTTCGCCGACAGCTTCATCAACGGGGCGGTGGAGCGCGAGGCGCCGGCCCGCACCGGCATCGGCAACCGCGGCGTGTCGACCGGATCGGTCGCGTCCATGACGATCCCGGTCGACGACATCGCCGACCTGATCAGCTCGCGCCTGCTGGCCGAGGCGGTGTCCGAACTCGACCGCGTGCCGGCCGGCGCGGCGGAGGACAACGCCGATCTGATCGACCGGTTCTTCATCGAGTCCAACCTCGACGCGTTGCGGGAACGCGCACCCGAGCCGATCAGCGAACCCGCGCCCACGCAGGGCGCGACCGCGATCCAGCGCGCCCTGACGACCCGGGTGCGGACCATGGAGTCCGCGTTGCGTGCCTTCGTGCCTGAACTGGACGGCCGGGTGGGGAACCTGACGCAGGTGTTCGACCCGCTGCACGCCCTGCGGTCGCTGTTGGGCTCGGTGGACCCGTTCCGCGCGCAGCGCGTGGTGTCCGGAGAGGACGGTCAGGCGGACGAGGCGTCCCGCGCCGGTTTCGCGGGTGCGCTGGAGTCGCGACGCGGCGAACCTCCCGCTCCCGACGGGATCGGTGTCAACCCGCCGACCGGCCTGCGGGTGTCCGGGGGGTGGCTGCGCAAGGCCAGGTGGGCGGACAGTGCCGTGCGCTCGGCGATCGCCCGCCAGGACGAGTGGTACGTGTGGCGCGCGCGGCGCGCGTGGAGCAACGCGTGGAACGAGCAGGCGCCGAGGTGGCAGTACAAGGTCGAAGACCTGGTGCGCCGGATCACAGCGCTCACGGGCGTGTTCCGCGACCATGCCGCCGCCGACCGGCGCCGGTTCACCGCGCGGACCCGCGAGCTGTACCAGGAACGTGTCGGCGTCACCTACCTGCTGCCGCGTCAAGGACATCTGGAGCCGTTCTACGACGCCGTGGTCCGCAGATTCGTGGACCTGAACGTCATGCGCGGCAGGCTGCGCCCCACCTCGACCGTCGGCGAACTGGTCGGTGTGCTGCTCGGCCCGGCCGGTTGGCAGGACGCGTACGACACCGTGCTGACCGGCCGCGACCCCTCGGTGGCCGTGACCCGGGTCCGCGACCGGCTCAAGCAGGAGGTGAAAGTCCTGTTGCGGCACCGCGACGCGCGGTTCCCGCCGTTGCTGCCGTCGTTGCAGGACCTGCTGCTGGCCGCGACCGGCCGATCGGACAACGGCATCGGCGGCGACGAACTCGCGCAGTTCCGCGAGAAGCTCGCGGGCCTCGTGCCGGGCGGGTTCGCACCGAGCGGGACGGGTCGGCTGCGCATCCTGTTCTCCTACCCGTCGGGCGAACGCGACCCCGAGCTGGAGCGGTACCTGCACCGCGAGGTCGCCCTGCCGCGCGGTGCGGACACCGTGGTCGAGTTCCGGCCCATCGCGGCCGAGACGATCGCCGTCGTGCTGTTCCGCACCTCGATGGGGCTTACCGAGGTGCCCGAGGTGCGCGACGTGCTCAAGTACTGGGCCGCCGCGCTGCGCAACGAGGAGTCCCAGGACTTCCTGCGCTGGCGGCAGCGGCTCGGCTACGACTTCGGCTACCTCGCGACCGTGCCCGAGCACCGCGAGCGGATCCTGCACCACCTCCTGTGCGCGCTGTGGAACGGCCAGGTGACCGTGGAGGGCGACCCCGAGTCGCCGACCGCGATCGTGATCCGGCCCGGTGCCCGGGAACGTCCGAGCATGCGGCTGCAACCACTCCAGTACGGCCGCCTGTCCAGTTGGGCCGGTGTGCTCGCCGCGTACGAGGAGTGGGTGCTCACCGACGACGAGCAGATCCGACTCGACCTGTGCGCCGCCCTGATCGCCACCACCCCGCGCGGCGTCGATCATCGGCCCGACCCGCCCGCATCCGTCTTCGACCTCGTCTGGGGACTGGCGGCGACCGAGTTGCGGCTGATCGACGAGGCGATCGCCGAAGGCGGGGGAGACCTCACCCGGCTGCACGACCTGCGGGAGTTCTGGGCCGAGACGCTGCCCGCCGCGTTGAAGCTGCCGTTCCGGGGCGTCAACCGGCCGTTGCGGGACAACCTCGCCGACCTGCGCGGGTGGTTCGAACACGATGCGGGACAGGAGAAGTCGCGATGACCGAGGAGACAGTGATGCGCGCCGACCTGCGCGGGTCGGCTTCGCGTGACGTCGGGCTTCTCCTGCGCGAGTTGGCCGTCGGGGAGTTCCGCAACGTCGTCCTCGTGGTGGAGACGGCGAGCCTGACCACCCAGCGCCAAGACCTGGAGAAGATCGCGCTGAAGGCCGGCGCCGCGATCCTCGTCGTGGTCGGCCCGGTCGCCGCCGAGCACGGCCCGGTGCTGGACCTGCCGTCCGTGCTGTCCCGGGTGGCGGCCGTGCTGTGGGTCGGCGCGGACGAAGGGGTCCGGTGGACGGGCGGGTCGCAGCCCGCCGGTCCCGGTCGTGCCGGACTGGACGACCTGCTGCGGGTCCTGGACCAGCCGAAGGTCTTCCGGAAGGTGCGTGAGGAGGTGCTCGGGCTACCGCACCAGACCGCCTCACCCGGTCTCGAGGTGGAATACCTGACGGTCGACCCGGTGGCCGCCGGCGAGGTGAAGGCAGAGGTGTTGCGCCGCCTCGTCGCCGTGGGTCCGGCGACCCGGAGTGCGGACCACGAGTCCACCGCGCTGAAGGCGTTTGCGGAGGCCGTGGGCGCACCGCCCAAGTCGGCCGGGTTCGTGCCGGGGTCACCGCTCGCGGCCGTGGAGGGCGCGGCGGCCGACCGGCTCGCCGCGGCGAGCCGTGCGCTCGCGCCCGTCGCCGGCGTGCGAGGCCTGCTGGGCCGGAACCGGATGTTGCCAAAGGCGGCGCTCGCCGCGGTGGCCGACGCCGTGGAGAACCAGTTCGCCGTTGCCAAGGGCACCATCGCCGACATCGACACCAGCCTCGGCCGGGGTGTGCCGCCGCCGACCGAACTCGTCGAACGCGGCCTGCCGGTGCCCGAGCGCGTCGACCACGACGCGCTGACGGGTGACCTGCGCGCGGCCGTGGCCGCGGAGTTGCGCGCGAAGCGCACGTTGCGAAGTCTCGCCGCACAGGCTCAGAAGCACGGCAGCCACCTCGGGGTCAGCCGTGGACTGGTGTCGGACTCCGCCGTCACGCTGCCGGACCCCGGGCCGGTGGTCGACCGGCTGCGCGCACCGGCCGCCTGCCAATGGCTGCCGAGCCCGCAGTCGTACGTGTGGTTGGCGGCGCTCGGGACGGCGGCTGCCGCGGGTTGGCTGCCCGCGATCGGACGCCTTCTGGGTCCGCTGGTGGTGTTGCTCTGGGTCGTGTGCGTCGCGTGGGCGTGCCACCGCCTGCCCGCGCCCGCGACGGGCGCCCGGTGGGCCGCGGCGTCGACCGGGGTCGTCGGCGCGATCGGCTGCGCGTGCGGACTGCTCTCGGGGCCGGTCCCGTTGCCCTCGGCGGTCGCCGCTGCCGCGGGTGTCGTCCTGGTCCTCGCCGTCCCGGCGATCGTCGCGGCGGCCTGGCATCGCAGCGTGACGCGATGGGTACGTGGCCTCGGGCTTCGCGAGGTGGGGGAACTGTCCGGATCCCAGGTACGGCAGTACCGCACGGCGATCTCCGAACGCTGGATCACCGTCGAGCGGCGGTCCGGTGCGGCCAATGCGCTCTTCGTCCTCTCGGAGGTGTTGGAAGTGGTTGCCGAGGCGTACAAGGTCGTGGTCGACGATCA
This sequence comes from Saccharothrix violaceirubra, assembly GCF_014203755.1. Lineage (NCBI taxonomy): Bacteria > Bacillati > Actinomycetota > Actinomycetes > Pseudonocardiales > Pseudonocardiaceae > Saccharothrix > Saccharothrix violaceirubra. Next base: position 3,824,870 of record NZ_JACHJS010000001.1, on the reverse strand, counting down.
CGACCGCGGTCCGTTCCGTCCCGTGCCGCAGGCCGACACCCACGCCCTGCTGACCCGTGTCTTCGAGCACGACCTGGTCGAGTTGGTGCTCACCGCGTTGGAGAAGCGGTTCGCCGGCATCGCGGCCGGTGTGTCCTACCACGACGACCGCGCCGTCACGGAGCGCCAGGTCCGCGATCTGCTCGGCGACTACCAGGACCACCTGAAGCACAGGAGCGTCGTCGACCCGCCACCGGGCGTGCCGGGCGGCGGACCCCGTGACGACCTGGCCGCCGGACTGCGCCGGGCTGTGCCCGCCGACCTGTGGCTGTGGAACGCCACCGCGCGCGACCGGCTCACCCAGTTGTGCCTCGCGGGAGACCTGCGCCTGCTCGACCTCGACGGCTCGGCGATGGTCCACGTCGCGCCCCCCGAGTCGGCCGGCGCCACCGGCGCGGCGGCGGTCGAGGACGTCGTCGGCGCGCTGCGGCTGACCCCGTTGCGGCCGGGCCTGGTGGCGTGGACGGTCGACACGGCCAAGGGAGGTCGGCGGTGACCGACCGGACCCCGGACGAGTACGACGGACACGACCCCGACGGGCGGCCCCGCCGGTGGTGGCTGACCCCCGTCGCGCCGGTCGACTTCGGCGACTCGGTCCTCTCGACCACGCTCGTCCGGGACACCGACGACATCGAGTACGTGCTCCGCGTCGTACCCTCCGGTGGCGGCATCGACGCGGAACGCGCGCTGGACAACGAGATCCGGGCGTTGCTGCGGCTGCACCGACGCTACGCCCACGACCACCCGGCCGAGTTGCCCGGACTGGTCGGCTACGGGTTCGACGCCGCGACCCAGTTCGCGCTGCTCGCCGCCCGGCAGGGTGTGGTCGACGGCCACCGCACGGCCACTCTGTTGACCGACCATCGGCGGGCGTACGTCGCAGGGCTCTTCCGCGCGCTCGACCACGTCGGCGCGGCCGGCCTGGTGCACGGCGGCCTCGGTCCGGCGACCGTGCGGTGGAACGGGGAGACGGCGGTGGTGGTGAACTTCGAACACGCGCTGTCGGCCGGTGAACGCGCACGACCGGGCACCCCGCCGGTCCACCCCGGCGACGACGTCCGCGCCGGGGGGCTGATCGCCTACCGCGTGCTGACCGGTCGGGAGCCGGCGATCGGGCGGGCGGACTTCCTCGCGACGGCGCCACCCGAGGTCGCGGCCCTGCTCGCTGACGTCTTCCACGCGGAACCGGGCAGTCGCCCGAGTGCGGCCGAGGTGTCGGGTCGACTCGCGGCGGCGGGTGCGCCCGCCGCTCCTGTCGACGAAGACGCCGGGTTGGCCGAGGGGCGGGTGCGGTTCGACCGGCGCCACCGGGCCACGCCACCGGACCCGGTGTCCGAGTCCGACGAGGAGGTGGCGATCCCGGCACCGGTCGCGAAGCGCGTGCGGGGGCGTGACCTCCTGATGTACTTCGTGCTGGTGGTGGCGGTGGTCGCGTTGGTACTCGCGGCAGCCCTAGGGAGGCTGTCGTGACGACGTCCTCGCCGCCACCGCAACCGGCCCTCCTGTGTCCCATCTGCCTGGACTTCATCGGCTGGCCGGAACCCCCGTTATTCCAGCGGGTCGACGACTCCGAGGCGTCCCGTTGGGAGGAGGTCGACCTCTCGGGGATCAACAACGAGGTCAAGTACGCGGACGCACGGCGCCGCTGCTACGTCAGGTGTCCCAATCCGTCGTTCGACACCGGGGAGCACTTCCTGCCGGTGTCGCACCGCGACCACGGCGATCCGATCATCATCGGGCTCGTGGGGCGCGGCCAATCGGGCAAGACCCATCTGCTCGTCGCGATGATGAGCGAGGCACTGCGTGCCGGGCTGGCGCCGTTCGGGCTGGAACTCGAACCCGCCGACGAGTTCCGGAACCTGCGGTTCATGCGCAACGTCGAGAAGCTCGCGGCCGGCGACAGGCTCGACGGGACCAGGGGCAGCATCCAGGACTTCGCGGCGTACTACGTCGTCCGGACGCGCTCGGGCACCAGTCGGCCGCTGGTGTTCTTCGACGTCGCGGGCGAGGACTTCATGTCGCACGGTAACCAGGGCCGCAACGCGCGGTTCCTGCTCGGCGCGACGGCATTGATGTTCGTCGAGGACCCCGAGCACGCCGTACCGGACTGGTATCCCGATCATCGGAGCCCGGACACGCAGCAGAACCAGGCGTTCGCCGTCGCGTTGTCGCGCCTGCGCAGCCGGGGGGACATCCGCCGGATACCGGTGGCCGTGGTCGTCACCAAGGCCGACGAACTCCGCTACACCCATCCGGTCGACCGCTGGCTGCGGCGCTACGACACCGGCCCGGACAGCCTCACCGCCTTCCGCGAGGAGAGCCGAGACGTGTACGCGTTCCTGCACCACTACGGTGCACACCCGCTGCTTGACGTGTACGACCGTTTCGACCGGGGCACGCTGCACGTCGTCTCGGCGACCGGGTCGCGGGCCGACGGGAACGGCTATCCCCGGGTGCGGCCGATGCGCGTGCTGCGGCCGTTGGTCGCACTCCTCGCGATGGTCGGCGTCGTCGAGGACCCGGCGGCGGACGGGGTGGGCCGGTGAGGGGCACCGTCGAGGTCGTACGACTGGGTTTCGACTCGGGCCAGGGCCGGTTGCGGATCACGACGAGTTCGTACGCGGACCCGGAGCGGGTCCGCTACTGGGAGGAGACGCTGGCCCCGTACTGCCGCATCGAATCCATTCCGGGCCGACCGGTGCCGATGTCGGCACTGTCGCTGTTGGCCTACCAGCGCAATTCCGTTCTCCTGTACAGGTTCGGCGGACCCGAGGACGTCGCGCGCAACGCGTCGGTGGCGTTGGTCGGCGGGCACTCGACCCTGCTCGACCTGGCGCCCCGGATGTCCACCTGGGACGGATGGGCGGGGCTGGCGGTCGACGACACCTCGCCGGTCGACGTCGAGTGGTTGTGGGGACAGGTCGCTGCCGGGCCGCTGCCGCGTCCCGCCGCCGAGGTCGAACCTGCGGTCGCGGGGTTGTTGGCGGAGGTGTTGCGTGCGCCGAGGGGCCGGTTCAGCGTCCTCGACCTGCCGCAGGATCAGGTGGTGCCGGCCCTGTTCCTGATCCGCGAGGTGGTCGGCGCGATCGCGGACGACGGCCGGAAGTCCCGGTACTGGTCCTTCTCGTCCTACGAGGTCAGGGACGACGAATCCGGCACGTCGCCGGAGTTCGTCTTCCTGCCCGGCGAAAGGCAGTTCGGACCGGCGGCCGACCGGGTCCAGGTCGCCCGGCGGGACGACCTCCACCACACGCTGGCCACCCTCCTGCTGACCCGGTACCGGGAACTCGCCCCCGACCTGTTCCAGGCGGAGATCCGCCGGGCGACCGGCGGCCGGCCGCGGCTCGACGTGGCGATCGACCTGTTGGTGGCCCGTCTCGGACCAGGACCGACGGCCACCGGGCGGCACGCGGTCGCAGCCGAAGGCGCACCGGAGAAGGAGCCCTCGTCGACAGTGGAGAACCCCGTTGCCACGCCGGAGGAAGAGCCGGAGGCTGCGGATGTGCCCGCAGCGGGCCTGCGGGATCTCATCCGGCAGGAGGAGACGCGTCTGGAGGCGGCGGCACGCACCCTCACCGCAGCGGAGGAGCTGTGTCGACAGCTCCGCGACGAGTACGCGCGAAGGCAGGAAAGCTTGGAACAGTTACGCGCTCTGGCCGGTCCGCACGACGGTTCCACGACGGTGACGCCGTCGGCCGAGCCGAAACCGGAGGACACGATCGAAACCCAGGATGAGCATCGACCGGTCGACAGACCACCGACGCACACCGTGGTGATGCCCCCGACCGGCCCGGCGGGGCCCTCGAACCCTCCCACCCACTTCCCCATCCAACGCGGCGGCCCGATGAACGCGACGTCACCTCCTGGTCACCTCTTCCCGGTCATACCGTCCAGGGCTTCCTCGATGAGCGGCGAGACGGGCATGCGACCCGCTCCTGTCGACGCTACGGGCAGGCCGTCGTGGCACGAGTTGACCGGTTCGGTCGACCACAACGTCGGTCGCCGCGAGCCCGAGCACCGGGACGAGAGGCGATTTGGCCCGCGGTGGCACGACGACCTGAAGAAGGTCAGACGGGTCCTGCTGGCCACGTTGGCCCTGGTGGCGATCCTGCTGACAATTTTGGTGGTGTCCTGATGTCCGAGGAGAAAGCTCGCTGGGTCTGGCGTCGGCAGGGCGTGTGGTCGGCCACCGCCACCGCGTTGAAGAACCGCGTGGAGCGGATCAGGCGGTGGTCGATGATCGCGCTCGTCGGTGCCGCGCTGGCCGGTGTGACGGCGGCGTTCGTCCAGGAGGCGGCACCCGTCGTCGCCCGCTGGATCACCGGGTTCGCGGTGGTCAGCGTCGCGTCGTCGGTGTACCTGAGAGGCAGGTTGGGCAAGGACGCGGTCGCCGAGTGGACGACCGCGAGACGGACCTCCGAGTCGCTGAAGTCCGAGGTCTACCGCTTCCTCGCCGGCACCGCGCCCTACCACGACCGGGATGCCACCCGGCTGCACGACCGTGCCGAGGAGATCGACCGCCAGGCCAAGGACCTCGACCCGCACACCACCGGGATCCGGGTGGCCGACCGGGAATTGCCGAGGGTTTACGACATCCGGAGTTACGAGGACGTCCGGGTGCGTGCCCAGATCACCGGGTACTTCAAGCCCAAAGCCGCGCAGTCCGATCGCCGGCTGCGCCGGTTCGGCAGGTTGGACTTCGTGATCGGCTACGCCGGCGCCGCGCTCACCGCGTTCGCGACGGTCTTCTTCGGCGACGTGTCGGCGGTGATCGGCGCGCTGACCACCGTGGGTGCCACGCTCGCCGCCCACGTCGCCGAGTCCGAGTTGCGCTACCTGGCCGTGGAGTACACGCGCACGGCCGCCGAACTGGACCGGCTGTGCGAGCGTCGTGCGATCGGCGGTGTCGCCTCGGACGACGAGTTCGTGGACGCGTGCGAGCAGGTGATCGTCAGCGAGAACCAGGCTTGGGTCGCCCGGCTCGGCCGCTCGAACGGAGGCACGCCGTGAAGCCGGTGTGGACCATCTTCATCAGCCACAGCACGGCGAATCAGCCCAAGGATGCCACTTCGTGCCGGCTCTTGGAGCTGATCGTGGAGGAGTTCACCGGGGGCGGATACGAGGTCCGCTACGACCGCGACTTCCGCGCGGGTGATGACTGGCGACCGCAGATCTACGAGTTCGTGAATTGCTCCCATGTGGGCATCCTGCTGCTCGACAACCGCGCGCGTGTCGATTCCGAGTGGGTGCGGACGGAATACGACTACATGTTCGGTCGTCATCTCGGGCAGAGCCTGAAGCTTATCGTGGTCGACGTGGAGAGTCCCGACCCGGCGACGGGGAAGGAGTGGTGGACGAACCTTCGGATCCCCCATGGAATCAAGTACGACGGCGACGAGAGTTTGATATCCAGCCTGCGTACCCTGATGCCGAAGTTTCCGGTGGACATGCCGGTCGGGGAATTTCTCCGGATTCGGAGGCTGTCGAATCGGCTGAGACCGGTCGATTTTCCCGATGTTCGGCTCAGGCACATCCTCGACGAACTCGTGGGTTCCCCTGCCGGACTGCCGCTCTACCCGATCGAGATGCTCGTCTACCGGCTGCTGAGGCATCAGCTGAGTGACGTGATGATCAAGACTTTGTTCGACGCCGAGGACCTGTTCGAGCGCCTGGGCAAGTCTGCCGCGGAACGGGTCGCAGAGCAATTGGCGGCGAGCTGGATAGAGCCGGTTCCGGCGGCTGAAGTGTTGAGTACGGCGATCGCCGACAAGAGCATGGTGGTATGCGGCCCCTGCGTCGACCCGCTCACTGCCAAGCGTTTTGTGCGGCAGGGCACCTTTTGGGCGAGCGAAGGTGAGGTTCAGATCCGGGAGTTCGACGAAATGCCCGAGCCGCCCGAGGATGTGCTGGCGGTCGAAGTCGACAAGGCATTCGAGTACTACGATTGGGACGTCGAGGTTCCGGGACAGGTGCGAAGATTCGTGATCGCGGATGTCGGAACGGACCCGAGAGCCGGTTTCGCCGTGGCGGACGAGGTGCGGTCCCGGCGGCGCGGTGTCGTCGTGGTGCTGTGGTCCCGTCCCGGCGCGGACCCGCTCGCCGAGGCGACTCCGGCGGAACTGGCCGATTGCATCGTGGGCCTGCCGGAGCAGACCGCCCGCGAGCGTGTGGTCGCCCGTCAGATCAAGAAGCTGTACCGAGCCTTGAAGGTGGAACCGCTGCCATGCCCGCCGATCGCCTGAGTCACGTCAAGGACGAGTACCTCCCGTCGGAGAAGCTGGACCTCGCCGTCGAGGTCGCCCGTGCCGCACGTCGCCCCTTGCTGCTCTACGGCGACCCCGGCTCGGGGAAGTCGTCGTTGGCCCGCTACGTCGCGAGCCGCGACAGCCTGCGGTACTACGACCACGTCGTCACCTCACGCACCACCGCCCGGGATCTACTGTGGACGTTCGACAGTGTCCGCCGGCTCGGCGAGGCCCAGGTGTCCGGCGCGGACATCGAGCCCGCCCGGTATGTGCATCCGGGCGCGTTGTGGTGGGCGTTCGATCGCGACAGCGCGGCCAGTTCGGCGAACCCCCACGAGCCGTACGCCGAGTGGAACTCCGGCCGGGCCAAGGCCGGCGCGGTGGTGTTGATCGACGAGGTCGACAAGGCCGACCCCGACGTGCCGAACAGCCTCCTCGTCCCGCTGGGCGACCGGCGGTTCGACGTGTCGGACCTGCCGGTGGGCAATCGGGAGATCGCGGAGCCCGATTCGTGTGCGAGCCTGGTAGTGATCACCTCCAACGAGGAGCGCGACCTCCCGGCGGCGTTCGTCCGCCGGTGCGTCGTCTACCGGGTGCCGCCGCACGACCGGCAAGCCTTGCGGCAGATCGCCGCGAAACGCTTTCCGGGCAGCCGGTTCCCACTCGACCACCTGACGGACGCCCTGCTGAGCGCCCGGAACAGCGCCGGCGACGACCGGCGGCGCAAGCCGAGTACGGCCGAGTTCCTCGATGCCGTGCGCGCCTGCGTCACCCTCGGCATCACCGATACCGGGCACCCCGGACTGGGCGACGTCGTGTCGCTGGCGATCAGGAAGGACCCCGGTCGCGAGAACGAGGACGGTGGGTGACGGTGATCGACGACCACGCCGCCGGGAAGGCGTCCGGCACCTGGTGGGGCGACCTGATCCGAGTGCTCGACGCTGTGCGACCAGGCGGCTCGGTTGCGGCGACCGTCGATGACGTCGCGGAGTTGCTGGGACTGACGGTGATACGCGGCGACACCCCCACGCCGGAACCGCCGGAACCGAGGCCGTCGGACCCGTCGGCTCCGCCGGTGGCGGAGTCCGGTCCGGCCGAGGACCTGTCCGTTCCGCCCCTGCCGCCGGAGTTGTCGGGCCGCCAAGCCGCGCGGAACGACCGGGAGCGAACCGGCCGCGAGCACAACGAGGAGGAGGTGGTGGGCGGTGCGCTGCGGAGGCAATGGCGGGAGGAGCCGCCGCCGATGCCGTGGACCGAGGCGGACAAGCTGGGCACGGCGACCGTCGATCGGCTGAGGCGCGCGTTGCCGCACACGCCACTGCTGCGCGACGGCGTGCTGGCCGGCATCGTCGGCGCCCTGGTCGCACGGCCGGTCGCCGACGGCGAGATCGACGTCGAACGCCTGGTGGAGGTGCTGGCGCACGGCCGTCCGGTGGCGGTGCTCCCGCGTCGCGTCCGGCACAGCCTGCGGTTCGGCGCGCACCTGCTGCTCGACCGCGGCGAGGCGATGTTCCCGTTCCGACGCGACCAGGACGACCTGGAACACGCGGTCGGCGCCGTGGTCGGCCGAACCTCGCGGACCACCGCACGGTTCGTCACCTCGCCGTTCGAGGCGGGGAAGGAAGCGTTGCCGCAACGGGGACGCCCGGTGCTGGTGCTGTCCGGTTTCGGGATCGGCGGCGCGCACGCCGATCCGGCCGACTGGGCGCGGTACGCGCGGCGGGTGCGGTCGCGTGGTTCGCGGCTGGTCGGCCTGGTCCCGTTCCCCGAGCACCGGTTCCCCGGCTGGCTGCGCCGCACGATGCCGGTCGTGACCTGGGACCGCTCCACCACCGTCGGGGCGGTGCACCGTGCGGTGGCGCGGAGGCCGGGGTGAACGACCCGGACGACTTCGTCGAGGAGTTCCGGCGTGTCCTGGACCGGAATCCGGTGCCCGGCGGCGTGCAACTCACCGTCGCCCTGTCGCTCGCCACCCGGATCGAGCCCGAACTGGTGCGAGCGGTCCGGGTCCGGGTGCTCCCGCACCTGGACGTCGGTGCGGAGTCGGACTTCTGGTTCGGTCCGTGGATCGGCGCGCGCCGGCCCCACGTCGTCACGCTCCGGCAGGACCTGCTGTCCCTGCTGTGGGAAACCCTGCGCCGGTGGCACGGGGACCGGACGTACCCGCACCTCGGCCGGCTCGGAGAGGTGGTCGACCGGGTCCACCGCGACCAGTCGCCGGCATTCCGCCTCGAAGAGGAGGTGCGCCGGCTGACCTACCTCGACCCGGGTGGCGCGGAGGCGGCCGGGCGGGTGCTGCGCCGGGCCACCCGTGCGATCGCCGACGACGGGGACCCGAGGTTCCTGGGCTGGCTCGCGGGCGCGCGGCGCCGCCTTCCGGCCGCCGCCCTGGACACCACCGACGGCTGGCACCTGTTGCTGGTGGCCGGCGGTCATCGGCCGGAGAAGTTCCCCGACCGGCCTTCCGTCGACGGGCTCAAGGCGACCGGGCGGGTCGCCGAGGTGCTCGGCCCGCCGACGCGGGTCGGTCCCGGCCGTCCGCCCGACCTGGTCGGTCTGGGCCGGCAGGGCGACGACCTGGTCATCGGCGGCGAAGCCCCGGTCATGCTGCCCCTGCCCGCCGGGATTCCGCCCGCCGTCGAGGTGTTGATCGGGGACGACGTCCACGGTGAATGGCATTCGCTGGACGGGCCACTGCCTCCCGGCCTGGGCCGGGAACGCGTGCGGTTGCGCACGGTCGACGGCAGCGTGTTCGAGGTGCCCCGCCGGTTCGGCGACAGCGTGCGCGAGTCGCCCGTGCTGGTCCGGATCGAGCACACCGACGGCAGGCCGGCGTCGTACTGGCTTCAGCCGGTGCGTTCGGCGAGTGAACATGCCCGGTCGTCGGACCAGCCGGTCGGTCTGTTGGCCAAGGTCCTGGGTGAGGTCGCCCACGACCACGCGGCGTCGGCACGACTGGTGGAGTGGCGCGACGACCACCACGCCAACGGGATGCTGGTGTTGTACGGGCGCGACGAGAACGACCGGGTCCGCGTCGCCTGGCAGCTCGCCGTGGACAGCGAACGGCAGGGCTGGGCGGTGTACCGCGGTCGTCAGGACCCCGAGTCGGCGTGGTGGCTCACCGAGGACCGCCAGGACTGCGGCGCCGCGAACGTGCTGTTGGTCGTCGACCGTGCCGATTCGTGGCAGCCCAGGCACCTGCCGCTGTTGCGCGACGGCGTCCGGACTTCCGGTCGGGTACGTGTGCTGCTGTTGGCCGACGACGCCGGGTCGTGGTGGCAGGGCGTGGAAAGCCTGCTGAGCAAGACCGACTGTCCGGGTTCCGGGCTGAGGTTGGCGGACCGGGCGCCCACCCGCCCCGGACCGGACCTGCGCGACCTGGTCGTCCGCGCGATCACCGACCTCCGTCGGGTCGACCGGACGGAGCTGGTCCGGAGGGTGGCGTGGCTGGACTCCGGTACGGGCCTGGAGGTGGGTGCGGTCGCCGCGTGCCTGGACGTCGAGGCGGGCAGTCCCGTGTCGACCGCGCCGCCGGGCACCGTGGTGCTGCGGCACGAGCACGCCTATCGACGTCGGCTGCCCGTCGATCCCGAACGCCCGGTGTCCGCCGAGGCGTTGGCGGAACTGGTGTTCCTCGGTTGTCTCATGGCGCCGCTCGCCCGCGCAGATGCCCGGTCGCTGCTGTTGCACCGGGGCGTGATCGACGACGACGCCGGGTGGTTCGCCCTGCTCGGCGAGTACGGCCGCCGCTACCTCGACGACCAGGAGCACCTGGACCCCCTCGGGCCGGTCGGGTTGGCCGAGGACCTGCTCGCCGCCGTGCTCCTGGACGGCGACAAGGCGACCGGCGTCGACCCGGAGGCGGCCCGTGAGCTGGTCGCGCGGCTCGGCGACGACCACGTGCCGGTGCGTGCGGCGGCCAACGCCCTCACCGTGCTTTCCCGCGCGGGGAAGCGGTGGCCGCGGTTGCTCGTGGACCACGTGCACCCGTTGGCACGCCGGCGACCCGAGTCGCTTGTGGCGGCGGGCGGTCCGGCTTTGCTCGCGGCTTTGCGACATGCCGACGTCGACCTGCTCGAACGCCTGCGGCGCGCGCTCCCCCCGGCGACCGATCGTCCGGTCGGTTTGGACGTGGCCGTCGCCGAACTGGAGGAACGACTGGTCGAGCACGGGTTCCGGCAGGGCCGGCCCGGTCCGCACCGCGACGCGCCGTTGCACCTGCGCCTGGCCGCTTCCCGCCGACTCGCCGGGCGGCTCGCGGGAGCGCTCGACTCGGCGCGGCGGGCGGTCGAGGAGTACGACCGGCTGGTTCCGGTGGACCTCCGGCGCCACACCGAGCCGTTGTGCGAGGCGTTGGTGCTCCTGAGTCGGCTGCTGGGCGAGACCGGACAGCCGAAAGAGGCCCTGGAACGAGCCGAGCACGCCGACGCGCGGCTGCGCCGACTGATCAGCCAGAGTGATGCCACCGCGCCGAACTCCCTCATCGGGCGGGTGCTCGCCACCCTGGCGCGCGAGCGGGCACGTCAAGGCGACACCCCGCTCGCCGTCGACGACGCCCGGCGCGCGGTCGAGGTACTGCGGGAACTCGACGAGTTGCGTCCCGGGGCGCACCGGGCCGACCTCGTCGACGCCTTGTCGACCCTGGTGGACCTGTCGACCGAGGTCGACGCGCGCGGGGGCATGGCGTACGCGGACGAGGCCGTCGCCATGGCGGACGAACTCGTCGCGAAGAACGAATGGGCCCACCTGCACCGGATCGCCGCGGCAAGGCTGAGCCGCGCGCGTTTCCTGGACGACCGGGAGGCCCTGGACGAGACGGAGTCGGCCGTGGCGGAGTACCGGCGGGTCGTGTCGGCTTCCCCGGCCAGGTTCGAAGGGGCCCTCGGTGCCGCGCTCGTCCGGCTGGCACGGCGGCAGAACGCGGTCGAGCCACAGGTTGCCCTCCTCACGGCGCAGGAAGCGGTCGGGTTGTGCCGGAAGGCGAGGTTCGACGGTGACCGGACGACCGCGCTGATCGACGCGTTGGAACAGTTGGCCGCCGTGTGCCGGTCGAACGAGCGGCGTACCGACGCGATCAAGGCGGCGGCGGAGGCGGCCGGGTTGCTGAGAGGACTCGGTGCGGTGGAGCGGGCGGCGGAGCTGGACGCCCGGTACCGCACCCCTGGGGATTAGTTGATTCTATTTATTCAGTGATGGCCGAATAAATGCACTGGTCCCGGGTCGATGAGGTCTTTCGGCCGCGTCGGCCAGCCGATTCGCACCGGAGGCTGAGGGCAGGGACGAGAGCGAAGGAGACGGTCATGACGGCGTTCGTCCATTCGACATCCACAGTGGGCAGTGCGGAGCGGGTGGGGACCCGGGTCGGTGCCGGGGCCGCCGCACTCGCGGTCCTGCGGGTGCTGATCGGGTTCGTGTTCCTGTGGGCGTTCCTCGACAAGCTTTTCGGACTCGGCTACGCCACCAAGGCGGCCAACGCGTGGATCGACGGCGGGTCGCCCACGAAGGGTTTTCTCGGCCGGGTGGCCGTGGGGCCGTTCGAGGACGTCTTCCACGCCTGGGCGGGGACGTGGTGGGCCGACTGGTCGTTCATGCTCGGGTTGCTCGGCATCGGGCTCGCCGTCGTGCTCGGGGTCGGGCTGCGGGTGGCCGCGGTGGCGGGCACCGTGATGATGGCGTTCATGTGGGTCGCCGAATGGCCGCCCGCGCGGTTCACCTCGGCCGGTGCGGCCACCATGTCGACCAACCCGGTCGTCGACTACCACGTGCTGTACGCGCTGGCGTTGATCGTCGTCGCCGCGTCGGGTGCGGGTGCCGTGTGGGGGCTCGGGCGCTGGTGGGCGTCGCTGCCGGTGGTCCGCGATCACGCCTGGCTGCGGTGAGTCGCGGAGGAGCCCGCCGGCCGGGTGCCGGCGGGCTTCGGCGTGGCGGCGATTTATTCCGCCGACCGTTCCGAGCCCGGTCCGTCCCGGTTCGTGGGCGTGCTGGTCTCGGCCTCGCCGGGACGCCAGCATGATCGGATGGGTCAGGGACTGGGTGCGGCGTTCCCCGCGCTGAGGGAGCGCCACTACCGCGTCTTCTGGATCACCGGCCTGGTGTCGAACACCGGGACCGCGATGCAGGCCGTCGCGCTCGACTGGTACGTGCTGACGATCACCGGCAGCGGCACGGCGGTGGGCTGGGCGATCGGGTTGCAGTACGCGCCCGTGCTGCTGTTCGGGCTGTGGGGCGGGTCGGTCGTCGACCGGTTCCCCCGGCGCACGGTGCTGCTGGTGGCGCAGACGCTCTACGCGCTCCAAGCCGCGACGCTGGCCGTGCTCGTGTTCACCGGCACCGCGCAGCTGTGGGCGATCTACGCGCTGTCGTTCCTGCTCGGCTCGGTGTTCCTGGTGGAGAACCCGACGCGGTTGTCCTTCGTGAGCGAGCTGGTCGGCCGGACGCTGATCCCCAACGCGGCGAGCCTGAACATCGCGTCGCTGACGGCCGCCCGGCTGACCGGTCCGGCCATCGGCGGCCTGCTGATCACCTGGGTCGGTCCGGGCTGGGTGTTCGCGGTGAACTTCGTGTCGTTCGGCGTGGTGATCGGCGGGCTGCTGTCGATCGCCACGCGGGCCGCGCCGCGCCGCGCGACGATCAGCGCCTCCGCCGGGGTCACCTACGTGCTCGGCCGGCCGGGGTTGGTGGGTGTGCTGGCGGCGTTCGGCGTCGTGGCCACGTTCGGGCTGAACTTCCCGATCACGCTGACGATGTTCGCGGGCGAGGAGTTCGGGCTGGGTGCCTGGGGGCTGGGCGTCATGTCCACGGCCATGGCCGTGGGGATGGTCGCCGGGACGGTGACGGTCGGGCGGCGCGTGTTCCCGTCGGTCCGGACCGTGATGGTGGCCGCCGTCGCCTTCGGCGTGCTGGAGTGCGTCGCGGCGGTCATGCCGGTGTACCCGGCGTTCCTGGTGGTGTTGGCCGCGACGGGGTTCGCGGTGATGTCGCTCAACACGTTCGTCAGCGCCTACGTGCAGCTCGACGTGACCGAGGCGGTGCGCAGCCGGGTCATGGCGATCTACACCGTGATCTCCATGGGCGGCACCCCGATCGGCGGCCCGATCATCGGCTGGGTGTCCGAGCACGCGGGCGTGCGGGTGGGCATGGCCGCCGGCGGGGTGGTGTCGATCGCGTTCGGCCTCGGGGCCGCGCTGTGGTTCGCCCGCCGGGGCGGCCTGGCCGTGATGCCGTCGCCCACCTCCCGGGCGGTGTCGACCTAGGAGCTGTTTGGGGTTGGGATCATGTGGTTGGGGTAAGGGTCTTCAACCACACGATGGCTCCTCGTAGATGCAGTCCGGCCTCGTAGCTTTGTGGTGTCTTGTCGTAGCGGGTGGCCAGTCCGCGCCATGTCTTGATCTTCTGGAAGAGGCGTTCGACGGTGTTGCGCCGCCGGTAGCGCACGGGATCGAAGGACACAGGCCGCCCGCCGGCGGAGCCCTTGTTCCTGCGGTTGGCCCGCTGGTCGGTCTTCTCCGGGATCACAGCCGTGATCCGGCGGCGGCGTAGGTAGGCCCGGTTGGCTTTGGAGGAGTACGCCTTGTCCGCGGCCACCGCGTCCGGACGGGTGCGCGGCCTTCCGACCGGGCCGGGAACCCGGATCCGGTCCAGCACCGTCCGGAATTGCGGGCTGTCCCCGGCCTGGCCAGGGGTGAGCACGAACGCCAACGGCAGCCCGGCGGCGTCGACCGCGGTGTGGACCTTGCTGCTCAGCCCGCCCCGGGACCGGCCGAGCCCGGCCGCCGCAGCCCGCGCCTTCCGACGGCGCCTACGGGCGGCACGGTCCCGACCGGCAGATGTGCCCGCGTCGGTCGTGTCCGGCGCGGACCGCGACGCACCACCCGCAGCACGCTCCGCTGGACGGGCAACGGAGCCCCTTTTTCCCCGGTCAACGCCTGTTCCAGCGCGTCAAGGGTCTCCCCGGTCACCGCGAGTCCGGCCGATTCGTGGTGTGCCCGCACGATCGTGGAGTCCACGCTCACCAGTTCCAGGTCGACCTGTCCGCGGGAGGCGGCCTCGGCGATCAGCGCCTCCATCAGCGTCTGGAACACTCCGGTCTTCGCCCAGGTGTTGAACCGGGAGTAGACGGTGGACCAGGGACCGTACCGTTCGGGCACGTCACGCCAGCCTGACCCGGTGCGGAACCGCCACAGGATCCCGTTGAACTGCTCCCGCACCCGACGTGGCAACGGCCCGGTGGCCGCCACCGGCATATGCGGCTCGATCAACGCCCACTCGGCATCGGTCAGATCAAAACGCGCCACATCCGTGTTCTACCAGCCCAACCAGCACACCACCGGGCCCACCTAGATCCGAACTTCAAACAGCTCCTAGCGCAGGGCACGGACCACGGCCGCGCGCTCGGTCGAGCCGGTGTCCCGCACGGCGACTTCGAGTCGTCGCGTGACCTCTTCCTCGCGGCGCACGACGGTCCGGTGCCGGATCCACAACCGGACCAGGCCCGCGATCGTCGCGAGCACCACGTACACCGCCGGGTGGCCCGCCGCCTCCGCCAACTGGTTCATGCCGATCCCCTTCGTACGCCCGTTGCTGCATCCGGGGTCGACTGTTCGGCACGCGTCCGGTTTCCCTCTACAGTCGGGAAACCCGTGGGAAATCCGACGCGTCGACGAGGGAGCCATGCCGGGTGGCCGTCCATCGCAGGGCAAGCAGCAGCGCTACGCGGAACTGGAGGAGTTGGCCGCCTGGTTCCACCAGGCACTGGGCGACGCGGGGTTCGGCAGCGTCCACGAGTTCCTGGCCCTCAGGCTCTTCGAGAAGAACGCGGTCTACGGCGTCTTCAACGCGAGCCGCCTGCTGACCCTGGAGTCCACCCAGTCCCTGGCCGTCGCGCTCCACCGGGAACCCGGCGCGGTCGTCGACGTGTGGGTGCGTGCCAAGGAGGGGCGCGACCGGGAGGCCATGGCGAGGGAACGTGCCGAGTCGCCGCGCCTGGAGCGCTGGACGGACTGCCCGTTGCCGACCCTGGCCGTGCGAAACCTCTTGGAAGCGCAGGCCGTCGCGGTGGACCGCCTGCCCTACCGGTTGTTGGGCGTGGACGAGCCGCCGTTGTCCACGATCTACGTCCGCCAGCAGATCCGCCCGGCGGCGACCGCCGAACCGGAGGAGCCGGGGATGCCGCGCGGCACGGCGGACGAGCGGCGTTCGGCCGCCACCGGGTCGCAGGCCGCCCTGCCCGTGTCGGAGGTGTTGGAACGGCACGACCACCTGTTGGTCACCGGTGAACCGGGCGCGGGCAAGTCGACGTTGAGCAACCACCTGGCCCGCGTGCTGTCCCGGGTCTGGTTGCGCGAGGACAGCGCGACCAAGGCCCCGCTGACGGAGCCGGTCGTGCCCGTGCGGGTGTCGGCGCGGTCGTTGGACGGCACGGGGTCGTGGAGCGCGGTCCTGGCCGCCGCCGTCCGCCGGACCTTGGGCCGGACGCTCGTGCAGGACCCGGACGCGGGCATGTTCGCCGGTCGCGTCCAGGGCGCGCGGTGGCTGGTCCTGGTCGACGGGTTGGACGAGATCCCCGATCCGCGTGTGCGCGGTGACGTGATCCGCACGATCGCCCAGCACGCCCGGCCGGGCTCGGACTACCGCTTCGTCGTCACGACGCGCGGCCTGCCCGAGTCCGAGCTGTCGCCGTTCCGCTCGGCCGCGATGGGCGGCTACGTCATCCAGCCGTTCGCCCGCGCCGAGTTGGAGTTGTTCGCCCGGTACTGGTTCACCGCGCAGAACCTGGGGACGGCCAAGGAGGAGACGGAACGCTTCCTGCGGGAGACCTCGGACGGCCGGCTCAGTGAACTGGTCCGCAACCCGCTGCTGGCCACGATCGCCGCCGTCACCGCGGTGAAGGACGGTGCACGTCCGCTGCCGACGAGCCGGATCAGCCTGTACGAACGCTTCTGCGGCTATCTGGCCGGTGATCGGGACAGCCCCCGTGACCTGTTGGACGACCTGCGCCGGCACTACCACGACGACCCCGCGCGGCTGGCGTGCGTCAAGTGGCTGCACGCGGTCCGGTTCGACCTGCTCGCCGTCCTGGCCCGCGAACGCCTGGAAACCCAGGACCCGCTGTGGCCGGTCGCGCAGCGGTGGGTGCGCGAGCACGCGGACGCGGTGTTGCTCGACGGCTGGGAGGAGCACCTCTGGGAGGAGCTGATCGGCACCGGTCTGGTGGTGGCCAACGAGCGCGAGTTGCGTTTCCTGCACCAGTCGTTCGCGGAGTTCCTGGCGGCCCGGTTCCACGCGGAGTCCATCGGCGACGACTTCGCCGACCTGGACGCGTGGATCCGTCGCGGGTTGAAGGACGCGGAACGCACGTTCGCCCTGTTCACTTTCGCGCTCTGGGCCGCCGTGCCCGGCCACGACATCGCCACCGTGGTGACCAGGCTGTTGTCCTCCTACGACCCGCGACGGGTGTTGCTGGCGGGCCACCTGGTGGCTGAAGGTGTCGCGACTCCGACCGCCGTGGTCGAGCGTGTGGTGGCCCGACTCGTGGCGCTGGCCCGCAATTCCGACGACTTCGACACGGCCACGGGTGCGCTCGACGTCCTCGGTGGGTTGTTCGATCACCGCTGGGCGGCCGGCCATCTGGAATCGATCGCGGAACACCCGGACCTGGATGTGGGCCGACGGATGGCGGCGGTCGTCGCCCTTGAGCGGCTGACCGGGGACTCGCACCGGGTCCGTCCTCTGCTGACCGCGCTGCTGCCGTCCTGCTACAGCGGACCCTTGCGTCGGGCCGCGCCGATGGCCCTCCGACTCGGACCCGAGGTCGTCGGCGAGGTGCGTGCGCGGGCGTTGGCGATGGTGCACGAACCCGACCTCGGCATCGGTACCAGGGTCGGCGCGACCGAGGTGTTGGCCGATCTCGGCCTGGTGGCCGAGATGAAGGAGGTGGCCTGCTCGGTCTTCGCCGACCGGCAGGCGAACGCGGCCCGCCTGAAACGTGTCCTCACCGCCTGGCACGATGCCGTCGGCGCCGAGGCGATCGCCGAATTGGCCGCACAGGTGTCGGCGAGGCCTGCCGACGACCACGTCGGTCGTCTGGAGATCGCCGCGTTCGTGAGCCGCGCCGGTGATCGGGCAACGGTCGAGCAAGTGACGGAAGCGGTCCTGGAAGACCCGTACGCCTCGATGTACTCGGTACAGGAAGCCTTGATCCAGTTGTTGAGGCTACGAGGTGACGACGGCGTGGCGGCCGTCGTCACCATGGCCGACGAGTGGATTGGCCGCGCCGAGGCCGTGTCGGTCTGGTATGCCGGTTCACTGCTCAAACTGGCGGTGGACGTCGTGCCCCACGACTCTTTGGCGAAACGGGCCTGGGCCTACATCGAAGTGGCGGCTCTGAACGGTTTCGGGCTGAAGGGGTTTGTCGGTGCCTGGCTCGCGGCCGGGACGGAGTCCGCCGGGAAGTTGGCCGCGATCCTGGGCGACGGCCGGTGCTTCCACCCTTCGGCCCGGGTCGAAATCGCCGGACACCTGAACGGTGTCGGAGCGCACGCGTCAGCGTCGGAGTGGGCCGAAAGTGTATTGCGCAATGTCGATTTCACCATGCGCGAGTGGAGTCGTGACATGGCGCGTGTGCTTTTGGAATGCGAACCTGCGACCGGGGCGGCAACGCTGCTCCATCTCGCTGCCGGGCGGCCTTGCCCGCCTGTCGACTGGCTGCGAGGTGTGCTGGACGCCCTTGATCCCGAGTACCCCGACGCGGCGATCCGGATTGCCGCCGTGCTGGCAGACCACCCCCGCGTGACGGGGGCGGAGCTGAAGGCCGCGCTGTCCGCACAGGTGATCCATGGTGACAAATCCGATGCGGAGGCTGTCGCCGTCGCGGTGGTACGACACGAATTGTCGTTCCACGAAAGTCGTGCGCTCGCGCGGCTTCTTGCCGCGAGCGGTGAACACGACCTCGCGATCAGGGCATGGAGTCTGCTGTTGTCGACGCAGGAGAACGGTCTGTGGAACGAGATCGAACTGGTCGACGATTTCCGGTGTGCCGGTGTGGAGGACTGGGCGCGGAACCGCTTCAACGAACTGGTCGGCGACCCCTCCCTCGCGCCACGACGGCGTAGGCAACTGCGGCAGATGCTCGCCGTGCTCGACGTCGAGTGATCACCCCGACGCCCGGTTCTCCAACCAGTAGTCGACGGCCCCCTGCAACACCGTGCGGAACAGGGCGAAGTTGACCGGCTTGTACACGTAACTGTCCGCGCCCGCCGCGTAACAGCGGTCGATGTCCTCGGTCGTCGTGGACGACGTGAACACGATGATCGTCGTGTCGTCGAACGCCCCGTCGGCGCGCAGGTCCGACAACACGCGGTGGCCGTCGGTGCCGGGCATGTTCAGGTCCAGCAGCAGCAGACCGGGCCGGGGGCGGGACGGGTCGTGCAGGCGGGTCACGGCGGCGTCGCCGTCGGGCACGAACTCCAGCGTCAGCTCCGGGTGGGAACGGGACAGGGCGCGGGCCACGGCCTCGCGGTCCACCTCGTTGTCCTCCACCACCAGGACCAGGGTGTCGTCGGTCATCGGGTCAGTTCCGCCCAGCTGGTCCGGTCGTGGTGGGTGAGTTCCAGGCGTGCCCAGTCCGCGTCGCCGTGGACGGTGACGTGGACCGGGTCGTCGACGAGGTCCAGGAAGAGCGCCATGTCCTCGGGCAGGTGGTGGCCGACCAGGTCGAGCACGGCCGCCGGCACCTCCGACGGGGGTAGCGTCGTGTCCAGCAGCGTCGGGCCGACGTGGCGGATCGCGAGGACGGCGGCGTCGTCCACCACGCGGTAGCGCTCGGTCCCGGCGAGCAGTCTCGACACCAGCGTCGGCAACGGCAGGCCGCGCAGCCCCGACAGCATGGGCAGCAGTTCCGTGTCGCCGAAGAACCGGCCCTGGTCGTCGCGCGATTCCAGCAGTCCGTCGGTGAGCAGGACGACGCAGTCGCCGGGTTCGACGAGGTCGGTGACCGGTCGCAGGTTCAGGTCGGGCACGACGCCGACCAGGCGTCCGGTGCACGCGGCCTCGGTCACGGTGCCGTCGCGGCGCAGCAGCAACGGCGGCGGGTGGCCCGCGCTGTGGGTCTCCACGCGCAGGTCGCGTCCCGCCGGGGTGAAGGTGGCCGTGGCCAGGGTCAGGAACCGGGAGATGCCGTTGTCGAGCATCTTGGCGTTGAGGATCTCCACGGCGTGCGCCGCCGGCCGGCCCTCGCCCAGCACGGTCTCCAGGGTGTGGCGGGCGAGGCCCGTCAGCGCCGCCGCCGGTGCGCCGCGCCCGCACACGTCGCCGATCAACGCGGTCGTGGTGTCGCCGTGCGTGACCATACCGTAGAAGTCGCCGCCCACTTCCAACGCGTGGTCGGCGACGTTGTACGCGGCGGCCAGTTCCAGGCCGGGCACGGTCGGCAGGCGGGTGGGCAGCAGGTGTTGTTGCAGGGACAGGACGTCGTCGCGGCGCTGTTCGTAGAGGGTGGCGTTGTCGATCGCGAGCGCGGCACGTCCGGCCAGGTCGCGCAGGAACGCCACGGAGGTGCGGCGTGGCGGCGTGGCGCGGTGGAAGAACGTCAGCAGGCCGACCTCGCGTCCCCGTGCGCGCAGCACGGTGGTGGACATCGTGGTCAGGCCCACGTCGGCGGGCAGGCCCGACGGTCGTGGTTCGTCGTGCGGGCCGGGCTCGTCGACGGCCCACCGTCCCCGGTCGAGGTGTTCGGTGAGCAGGCGTTCGCGGCGGGCGTCGACGTGCGCCACGCCGACCTGGTCCAGCCGGTCGCCGCGCCGGATGTGCACGACCGCGCCGTCGGCCAGCGCGGGCACGGCCATGCGCACGACGGCGCGCAGCGTGTCGGCGATGTCGAGCGAGGCGTCCATCCGCAGCGACGCCTCGGCCAGGATCGCGTCCCGGGCCTGCTGGTCGTCGAGCGCGCGCTGTTCGCTGATCCGCACGTCGGCGAGGGTGACGATCTCCGACACCTGGCGCAGGGCGGTGTGCAGTCCGGCCGGGTCGTCGGCGTCGGTGCCCGCGCCGAGCAGGCCGCGCTGGCCGTCGGCCAGTTCGATCAGGGCGACGACGAACCGGCGGGCGCCGGCCATCCGGCCGAACGCCGAGGGCGGCAGGTCGGCGACGCCCAGGCGGTGCGGCGGGCCGCCCGTCGCCAGCCACGCGCGCAGCTCCTCGGCCAGTCCCGGGGGCGAGGTGCGGATGCCGTCGGCGTCGGCCCAGCGGGCGAGCATCACCCGGTCGTCGGCCGTCAACCGGGCTCCGACCAGGCACGACACGCCCGGTAGCGACAGCAGGCCGTGGTACAGCTCGTCGGTGAACCCGTTCGTGCTGCCCGCCTGGCACGCGACCCGCCACAGCTCGTGCAGCCTGGTCGACCATGGGTCCATGTGTTCAGCTCCTACGACCTCTCCGTCCGCAGGTGCGGGCATGGGGAACTGTAAGGTGCCCGTTCGACGGCGATCGCACACCACCCGCCGCTGTGTCGGGTCTCGCAGAGTCCGGGGGACCTCGTGGACGAGCGTGAACTGGCCGCGGAGACGGCCTTCGACCTGTCGGTGTGCCTGGCCGAGCCGATCCACCGCCTCAACGGCATCCAGTCCTATGGTGCGCTGCTCGCGGTCGACGCGGCCGGGCTGGTCGAGGTCGCCTCGGTGGGGTGCGCGGACGTTCTTGGTGTCGTGTGCGGGCCGGGCGTGCCGGTCGTGGACGTGGTCGGTGTGGCCGGTTGGGCGGACGTGGCGCGGACGTTGGCCGCGCCGACCGGCGACCGGGGTGTGTTGGGCCTGACCGTGGCGGGCGGCGCGTTCGACGTCACGGTGTACCGGTCGGACGGTCGGGTGGTCCTGGAGTTCGAGCCGCCGACCGCCGGGCGGCCGTTCGTGTTCTCGCAGTTCTACCCGTCGGTGCGCACGGCGTTGACCCGGCTCCAGCACGAGCGCACGGTGGTGGACGTGTGCGCGGCGGCGGTGGCCGAGATCCGCGCGTTGACCGGCTACGACCGGGTCGTGGCCTACCGTTTCGAGGGGGCGGACGGTCCGGGCGAGGTGATCGCGGAGTCGGTGGCCGAGCCGGTGGAGCCGTGGCTGGGGCTGTGGTTCCCGGCGACCGACATCCCGCCGCAGGCCCGGCGGTTGTACGAGCGCAACTGGATCCGGGTGATCCACGACATCGACGATGTCACGGTGGCGCTGGACCCGCCGGTGCTGCCCGACACGGGTCTGCCGCTGGACCTGTCGGACTCGACCCTGCGCACCGTGTCCGGCTTCCACCTCGAGTACCTGCGGAACATCGGCGTGGCGTCGTCGATGTCCGTGTCGTTGCTGCACGAGGGCAGGTTGTGGGGCTTGATCGCGTGCCACGGCCTGGCACCGCGCCGGTTGAGCGCGGAGGTGCGGGCGGCGTGCGAGTTCTTCGGCGTGACGCTGTCGCTGCAACTGGCCGCGATGCAGGAGTCCGAGGTGGACCGGGCCCGGTCGGCTGCCCGGTCCGCGCTGTCCCGGCTGGTCGCCGAGTTGGACGGCGAGGTGGTGGCGGCGGTCGCGGCGTATGGTGACCTGCTCGCCGCGCTGGTCCCGGCCGACGCCGTGGTCACGCGGTCGTCGGTCGTCGGCGGGCGTCCGCCGGGGGAGACGGCGCTGCGGGCGCTGTGGGAGCACGTGCCCCCGCTGGCCGCCGGGCAGGTGTGGAGCCGGGACGAACTGCCGGAGCTGGCCGCGTACGCGGAGGAGTTGAGCGGCGTGCTCGTGCTCGGCCTTGACGACGACGGCGGTGCGGTGGCGTGGACCCGGCGTGAGCGTCGGGCGGCTCGGACGTGGGCGGCCGATCCCGGTGTCCCGGTGCGCCTGGGACCGCACGGCGAGCGCCTGACGCCGCGCGGGTCGTCGGCGGTCTACCGTGAGGTGACGCGGGGTCGGTGCGTGCCGTGGACCGACGCGGACGAGGCCGTGGCGCGGGAACTGGGGTACGCCGTGACCCGGCAGGCGGCGCGCAACTCCGCGCGGTTGGCCGCGTTGAACGACGAGCTGCGGCGCGCGAACCACGACCTGGACGCGTTCACGCATGTGGCCGCGCACGAGATGAAGGAGCCGCTGCGGGGCATCGCGACGACGGCGGCGTTCATCGGCGAGGACGCCGAGGACCTCGACCCGGTGACGCGCCGCCGGCTGGACACCATCCAGGGCCTGGCCCAGCGGATGGACGAGCTGATCAACTCCCTGCTGCACTTCGCCCAGCTCGGTCAGGCCGACCTGCGGCGGGCGGAGGTCGACCTGCGCGCGGCGGTCGGGCAGGCCCTGGAGATCGCCGGCCCGCGCCTGGTCGAGTGCCGGGTCGAGTTGATCCCGCCCCCGCCGGGCACCACGGTGACCGCCGACCCCGACCGCCTTCAGGAGGTGTTGATCAACCTGTTGGTCAACGCCGCGAAGTACGCGCGCGCCGACCTGCCCCGGACCGTGGAGGTCGGGGTGGAGTCGTCGGCGGTGTTCGTGCGGGACAACGGCATCGGCATTCCGTTGACGCACCAGGACGAGGTGTTCCGCCTGTTCCGCAGGCTGCACCCGCGTGAGGCGCGGGGCGGCGGCCACGGCGCGGGGTTGGCGATCGTGGCCCGGATCGTGGAACGCCACGGCGGCACGCTGTGGCTCGACTCGACCCCGGACGCCGGCACGACGGTGTGGTTCACCCTGCCCGGCACGGGGTGACCGACGGTCACCGCGGAATGCCCGACCGGGTGGTTGTCGCCCTCGCCGTGTCCTGCCAGGTTGGCGGGCGTGGCGAGCGACTTGCAGAAGCGGAAGACCTCCGTCGTGTTCACCGCGATGGACGTGAACGGTGACGGTTTTCTGGAGCGTGCGGACTTCGAGGCGTTGACCGATCGCTGGGTGGCCATCCGGGGCGAGGCCGGGTCGGATCGGTTGCGCGAGATCATGACGGGTTGGTGGGCGGCGTTGTCGGCGGCGTCCGACGGGAACCGCGACGGACGGGTCACGCTCGACGAGGTGCTGGCCGTCGTCGACGACCTGGGCACGATGCTCGACCTGGTCACGGCGACCGCCGAGGCCATGTTCGAGGCGGTGGACGAGGACGGCGACGGGCTGGTCTCGGCGGCCGAGTACGCCCGCATGATCCACGCCTGGACCGGTGCCGACGCGCCCACCGACGTCGCGTTCGCCCGGCTCGACCTGGACGGCGACGGGTCGCTGTCCAGGTCCGAGTTCGTCGGCCACTGGGTGGAGTTCTGGGCCGGGAACGACGGGAACGCCCCCGGCACCTACGTATTCGGCGAGGTCTGACCGCCGGACCCCTTGCCGCGCAAGGGGTCCGGGAGCCGGGTCAGCGGGATGACACCGTGCAGGTCGTGGTGGACGACTTGGCGGGGTCGCTCTCCGACGTGGCGGTCAGGGTGATCTTGCCGGTCCGGGACCCGTCGGTCCGCTTGGCGTGGACGGGCACCTCCACCTGACGACCGTTCTTCGCCGCGGCCAGCGCGTTGGGCAGCGTGACGCTCCACCCCGCCGTCGACGTGGCCTTGAGCCGGTAGACGTCGCCGTCGAGGTACTGGGCGACGTCCTCGGGGTGACCGTCGGGCGACCCCGCCTTGCGGGCGGTGTTCAGGAGCCGGAAGTCGCACGTCGCCACGCCGTGGTGGGACGCCCGCGCGGCGGTGGGCAGCAGCCTGACACCGCGTTTCTGCGGCCCGGCGCCGTCCAGGGAACGGATCGCCACCGTGTAGGACAGGATGCCCTGCCGGTCGCGTTCGACGTCCACCACGTAGAAGTGCAGGCGGTTGGCCCGGTCCACGTACTCGTACTCGCTGCCCGAGTCCGTGCCCGCGTGGAACAGGGCGTCGGCGAGTTGCCGGTAGTCGCCGATGGTGATCGGGACCTTGGTGCCGTCGGGCAGCACGTAGTCGGTCATCCCGATGTCCTGCGGGTTGGCGTCCACGACCCAGGCGAACGGCGCCTGGTCCTCGTCCTTCGTCTTGGCCAGCAGCACGCCCGCGTCCGGCGTGAACGAGTCCACGCCCATGCGGTCGACGACCTCGACCGTGTAGTTGCGGTACCCGCCGCCGTCGCAGTACGGGTCGACGCGGGGATCGCACGCCGGTGTCCGGTCGGCGTCGAGCACGACGTTCACGCCCGACAGGCCCCGGGGGCCGGGCTGGACGCTGCGGGCGGTCACGGTGGCGGTCACGACGCCCGACGTGGCCAGGGCCTCGCGGGACAGGCGCAGGACGTTGCGCTCGTCGACGATACCCAGCTTGATCTTGTTGCGCAGCATGTGCTGCGCGCCCATGGACGCGCCGGCGGTCGCCGGGATCACCCAGCGGGAGTGCGGTCCGCCCGGCCCGTTGAAGGCACCGCGCGACAGCATGTCCCAGATGCCGTTGTAGTCCCGGCGCGGCGGGTTGGCGAACGGGTTGTTGTAGTTGTCGCCGATGCCCAGCAGGTGGCTCAGCTCGTGCGCGTACACGCCCTGGCCGGAGCTTTCGGCCTGGGTGGACGACCCGGCCGCCGCGTTGGGCCACATCGTCGAACCGGACGCCCACGACGTCCAGTCCACGTACCGCGTGCGCGACCAGTTCGGCAGCGACTCGTCGGGCGGGCCGTAGGGGTCGGTCACCGCCTCCTTGGTCGGGAACTTCATCATCCCGAACTCCTGCCACGTGCTGGTCTCGTCCTGACCGGCCGACAGGTAGTAGACGAAGTCGAAACCGGCGGGCACGGTCGACCCGACGTCGGCGGTCCAGGCGGCACGCCCGTCGGTGCGCATGTTCCGGTCGCACCTGTCGCCGGCGGGGCACCCGGTGCCCGACTGGAACTCCATGCCGTACTCGTGGTCCTTGCCCGGCAGCGTGTACGGGCCGAACGAGGTCAGGTCGACGCCGTAGCGCCCGCCCGAGTCCTCCATCCAGTACTCGTGCACGGTGTGCCCGCGGTTGAGGGCGCCGGGTTTGTTGAGGAAGTCGCGGTAGAACGCCGCCACCTCGGAGCGCGGGACGTCATGTGCCTCGGCGCCGGGGTTGCCGAACACCGTCGAGTGCTGCGGCTGGGTCACGACGAACGGTTGGTTCGGGTAGTCGAGCAGCACGAGCGCGCCCTTGAACGTGCGCGTCGACCCCTTCTTGGCGGGGTCGGCCCAGTCGGTCCCGGGGATCTTGCGGTAGTCCCGCTCCCAGGTCATGTGGTCCGGGTTGACCCAGTCCTGCGGGTCGAGCGGGCCGGGGACGCCGCCCTGGGCGGTGGTGCGCGCGGCGTCGCGTTCCTGCTGCCACGGCTGCTGTTGCGGCCAGTGGTCGTACTGCCAGGGGTGTTCCGCCGGCGGCGGAGTGGCCTGCGCGGTACCGACGGCCAGGGCCGCGACCGAGAGGACCACGGTGGCTAACAGGCGTCCACGGGTGAGGTACATGCCACCTCCGATGTGTCGATCCGCCCACGCTAACGGCCGCATGGGCCACCGGATCCCGTTGTCAGTTGACGCTCCCGCTATACCTAGCACTACTATGCATCAGGCTTCTAGGTGTAGGGAGGGTGCGTGAAGGTCACGAAGGATCTGGTGGCCGCGTCGGCCACCCCGATGGTGCTGGGCATCCTGGCCGTGGAGGACAGCTACGGCTACGCGATCCTCAAGCGCATCAACGAGTTGTCCGGCGGCGAGCTGGAGTGGACCGAGGGCCTGCTCTACCCGCTGCTGCACCGGCTCGAACGGCTCGGGCACGTGGAGTCGGACTGGCGGTCGGTCGCGGGGGAGCGGCGGCGCAAGTACTACCGGATCACGCCGGACGGCCTGGCCGAACTCGCCGAGCAGCGCCGCCAGTGGGAGACGGTCGTCGACACGCTCAAGGGGATCTGGCCCGGTCCGATCACGATCCCGCTCGGGGGCACGGCATGAGCGACGACATCGAGGCCCAGTTCGCCCAGTGGCGAGACTTCGTGCGTCGCCGCCCGGAGCTGCGGCCGGCCGACGTGGCGGAACTCGAGGACCACCTGCGCGGCTCCGTCGAGGAACTGCGCGCCGCCGGGCTCAGCGGCGACGAGGCGTTCCTGGTCGCGGTCAAGCGCATGGGCAGCCTGGACGAGATCTCGCGCGAGTTCGCCCGCGAGCACTCCGACCGGCTGTGGAAGCAGTTGGTGCTGACCGGCCCGACCCCGACCCGGTCGCGGGCCGGTCTGGTGGCGATGGTGGTCTGCGCGGCCGGCGCGGCGCTGTCGATCAAGGTGCCCGCGCTGTTCGGCGTCGACATCGACCACGACGCCGAGGCCTATCTGCCCAACTTCGCGCTGTTCACACTGCCGTGGCTGGCCGGCTTCCTGGCCTGGCGCCGACAGGCGCCCCGGATCGTGCTCGGCGTGCTGGCGGTGGTGTTCGCGCTCGGCGCGGTCGCCGCCAACGCCTACCCGCTCGCGGAGACGTCCCAGTCGCTGATCGTGTCGAGCGTGCACCTGCCGATCGCGCTGTGGTTCGCGGTCGGCCTGGCCTACGTGTCCGACGACCCGCGCTCGCCGCGGCGGCGCATGGACTTCGTCCGCTTCACCGGCGAGTGGTTCGTCTACTACGTGCTGATCGCCCTGGGCGGCGGCGTGCTCGTCGCGTTCACCGTCGGCACGCTGAACGCGATCGGCGTGAACCCGGAGTACTTCGTCACGCAGTGGCTGGTGCCGTGCGGCGCGATGGCCGCCGCGGTCGTGGCCGGGTGGCTGGTCGAGGCCAAGCAGAGCGTCGTGGAGAACATCGCCCCGGTGCTCACCCGCCTGTTCACCCCGTTGTTCACGGTCGCGCTGCTCGCCTTCCTGGTCGCCCTCGGCCTGACCGGCGGCGGCATCGACGTCCAGCGCCAGGTGCTGATCCTGTTCGACCTGCTGCTGGTCGTGGTGCTGGGTCTGCTGCTGTACTCGATCTCCGCGCGCGACCCGCTGGCACCGCCCGGCGTGTTCGACCGGCTGCAACTGGCGCTGGTGCTCAGCGCGCTGGCCATCGACGTGGTGGTGCTGCTGGAGGTCGCCGGGCGGATCACCGAGTTCGGCACGACGCCCAACAAGGCCGCCGCGCTGGGCGAGAACGTGATCCTGCTGGCCAACCTCGGCTGGTCGGCGTGGCTGGTGCTCGGTCTGGTCCGCCGGCGTACGCCGTTCGCCGCGCTCGAACGGTGGCAGACCGCCTACCTGCCGGTGTTCGCCGGCTGGGCGTGGCTCGTCGTGCTGGTCTTCCCGCCGGTGTTCGGTTTCGTCTGATCCGCGTCCGGGGATCATCCCGATCGGGTGATCCCCGGACCGGGTCGCGGCGGCAGACTCGGTGTCGACGAGAGGGGTCGGCATGCGGGTGGTCGTGATCGGCGGCACGGGTCTGATCGGGTCGAAGGTCGTCGCCTGGCTCGAGGGTCGCGGGCACGACGCGGTGGTCGCGGCGCCGTCGACGGGCGTGAACACCATCACGGGCAAGGGACTGACCGAGGTCGCGCGCGGTGCGGACGTCCTGGTGGACGTGTCGAACTCGCCGTCGTTCGCGGACGACGACGTGCTCGCGTTCTTCCGCACCTCCACCGCCAATCTGATCGGCGCCGCCCAGGGCTCCGGTATCGGGCACTACGTTGCGCTGTCGGTGGTGGGCGCCGACCGGGCGCCGGATTCGGGCTACCTGCGGGCGAAAGCGGCCCAGGAGCAACTGATCCGCGACTCCCGGCTGCACCACTCGCTCGTGCTGGCCACCCAGTTCTACGAGTTCGCCGCCGGGATCGCGGACGCCGCGACCACCGACGGTGTCGTGCGGCTGCCGCCCGGCGCCGTCCGGCCGGTGGCCGCCGCCGACGTGGCCGACCTCGTCGCCCGCACGGCGGTCGGCCCGCCGCTCGACGGCGTGGTGGAGATCGGCGGTCCCGAGGTCTTCGGCCTGGACACCTGGATCCGCACCTTCCTGGCGGCGAAGGGCGACCCGCGGACCGCGGTGACCGATCCGCGGGCCCGGTACTTCGGCACGGTTCCCGACGAGCGGACGCTGGTGCCCGGTCCGGGTGCGGTGACCGGCCGGGTGCGACTGGCGGACTGGCTCGCGGGCTGAATACCAAGATCGACACGGTTGTGCGACGCGGGACGATCTTCGCCTCGCCCGAGGTTAAAGTCCCCGGACTGCCGCCCAGCCGAGGGGACTCCCATGCATCCGACGCCGCCCGGATCGCCGTCCGACCCCGGATCGACCTCCTCCGAGGACGGGAGACGGTTCCCGGCCCGTGAGCCGTCCCTGCACGAACGCCTCCTCGAACTCGAACAGGAGGAGGAAGCCGACGCCGCGGCCACCGGTCACGCCGACGACGACGTCGACCTGGACGACCTGCTCGCCGGGATGTCCGGGCAGGCCACCACGTGGGAGGAGATCCGGCGCCGCGGCCGGGAACTGCTCGTGTCGCTGAGCTTCGACGTCGCCGCCGAGCCCGGACCGGGACCCCGGGGTCCGAGTCCGGCGCCGGTCGTGCCGTACCCGACGGCCGACGGCCGGGCCTTCGCGACGTCCGGTCCCGAGCGGGTCGGGCACCTGACCGGCGACGCCCTCGGCGCCGGGATCGTCGGGCTCCTGATCGAGCGGCAGGACACCGGCACCGCGGACTTCGCCCCGGTCGTCGAGGCGGTCAGGGCGCGTTTCGACGAACTGGCCGCGCACGACGGTTCCGCCGGTCGGCACGAACCGCACGCCGCCGTGCTCTCGGCGCTGCTCGCGGCCAGGCCGGCCCTGGTCGGGCTGCGCGAGTCGGTCGAAGATCCCGAACTCGACCTGCCGCTGCCCCAGGCCGCCGCCGTCGTGCGCTTCCTGGCCGCGTACCCGCACTTCCAGGCGACGTTGACGACACTGGTCGCCGCGATCAGGTTCGACTCGGGCACGGCGGACGGCTTCGGCGGCGGGGTGTTCAGCCCGCACGGCGACGGGTGCGTGCACGTCTCCCGGCTGCGCGACACCCCGCCCGGTGCGTTCGTCCGGCTGTTCGTGCACGAGACCGGTCACGCCGCGTTCGAGGCGACGCTGCTCGGCCGTCGCGAGATGCAGCCGGTGCTCGGCCGGGGGCAGGCCGGGCACCTGATCGCGCAGCCGTCCGGCGAGAACTTCGAGGAGGCCGACCACGACCCCGTGATGTGGAGCGCGGAACTGCGCGACCTGGAGGACTTCTGGGCCTCGACGTCCGAGGAGGCCAGGAACCTCTACCGGGCGTGGCTGGTGCTGCGCGTCGACGGCGGGCGCCACCTGCTCGGCCAGGACCTGTGGGCGTTCGGGAAGCGGCGGCTGTCCGCCGACCAGCGTCGGGTCTACCAGGCCGGGAAGTTCATCGAGTTCTGCGCCGAGGTGTTCATGCAGTACGCACTGGGCGACCTGCGCCCGTTCCTGGTGGAGCTGTTCGCGGACCCGCACGTCGAGGACGGGATCGCCGTGGCGTGGCGGCACGTCTGGGACGTCCTGGAGACCGTGGCCGCGCCGCTCCTCGGAGCACGCGCGTCCTGACGTGAAGCGGGTCGCTCCGTCCACACAGGACAGTGCGATGTTATGTGAAAGTGTTATTTCCCGGACCTCGTCGGGGCTCCGTTACGTTGGGTGAACCGCCGGGCGCGTCCCTGCACACGCGCCGGCATCCCTGCGCCATGAGGAGTCCTGCGTGATGCTCCGACTGAAATCGCTTCCCCTCCTGCTCGCCCTCGCCGTCGGACTGGTGGCCGCGCCGACGGCGACCGCCGCGCCGACGGCGACCGCCGCGCCGCGGCAGGCCGTGCGGACCATCTACTACGACTCGTCCCGCGCCGCCGAGTTGGCGTCGCAGGTCGAGGAGGCCGTGAAGATCTGGAACGCGGGCGTCACCAGCGTGCGCCTGGTCAAGGGCTCCGGCGGGGTCACGGTGACCACGGCGCAGAACGGGTCCGCGCCGGGCACCGCGAGCTGCGTGGGCTGCACCCGCGGTCAGATCTACTTCTACCGCAACCAGATCACCCAGTCCGGCGCGGCGCCGCTGCGGGTCGTCGTGCACGAGTTCGGCCACATCCTCGGCCTGAACCACCCGCAGGACATCGGCAACTGCGACAAGGTCATGGCCGGCGGCCGGTGTGCCAACCCGAACCCGAACGCGGCCGAACTCGCGGCCGTGCAGCGGTACTGGGGCGGCTTCCGCGTCGAGGGCTCGACCGTGCCCGAGGAGCAGGGCGTGCACGAGGCAGCCGCGGCCTGAGGTTCCCGGGCCGGCCCGGCGTCTCCCCGGGCCGGCCCGGTGCCCACCGCGTGCCGGTCAGTCCCGCCACCACGGTGATCACCACGTTGCCGCGCTTGTGCCCGGAGTCGACGTGCCGATGCGCCTCGGCGATCCGCTCCAGCGGGTAGGCGCGGTCCACGGCCACCCGCAGCGTGCCGTCCTCGACCAGTTCCCGGATCGTCGGCAGCGTCGCGCTCTTGTCGACCGACATGCCGATGACGACCTTCCGCCCGCCGCGCCCGCGGGAAGGAACCCTTCGCCACGGTGTCGAACACGACGTCGTAGGAGTCGAGGTCGGCGGTGAAGTCGCGTGCGGTGTAGTCGATCACCTCGTCCGCACCCGGCGACCGGACCAGGTCGACGTCGGACGGCCCGCACACGCCCACCACCTCGGCGCCGAAGTGCTTGGCCGGTTGCACCGCGTACGTGCCGATGCTGCCCGACGCCCCGGTGACCGGCACCCGCTGCCCCGGCCGCACGGAAAGCTTGTCGCGCAGGAAGTACGGCGCGGTCGTGGCACCGTCGACGGCGGCGGCCGACTCGGCGAACGACAGGCGGGTCGGCTTGGGCGCGAGCGAGCCGGACGCGGGCATGCGTGCGTACTCGGCGTGCCCGCCGACGGCGAAGCCGGTGAATCCGAACACCTCGTCGCCCGGCGCGAACCGGGTCACCGACGACCCGGCCGAGTCGACCACCCCGGCCACCTCCAGGCCCGGCGTCCGCGGCCCGCGGCGGGGTCGGCGCAGGCCGAGGATCACCCGTCCCCACACCGGTTCGCCACGACGCATGGTGCACTCGGCGGACGTGACCGTGGTGGCGTGGACCTTGATCAGGACGTCGTCGGCGCGGGGGACGGGACGGGGCGCGTCGACGACCTCGACGACCTCGACGACGTCGGCGGGACCGAATCCGGTGTGGACCGAGGCTTTCATGGGCGGACGGTAGCCGCGGTCCGTCACCGCGATTCAGAGGGAAATCAGGGGATCACCTGGGTGTGCCCCCCGGAACCGGTGTCGGGGCGGCGTTCCGCGCATCTTTCGCCTGCCGTTCCGGGGTGTCAACGAACGTTTCCATTGTCACCCGATATTGCCGGAGGATGGGTGACCGCGCGACGCGAAACAATTTCCGGATCATCCGATCGTCAGGTCTTCACCTGCGCGAACGGCCGTTTGACACGAATTAGACGACTACTGCGCGAAATGCCTCGACCGTGCGGCCGAACCCCTGAAAGAGACCTTCTCGGCCGGTTCCGGCACTGCCATGGTGGTGGGCGTCCCATTGCCGGCCGGATCCACCGGTCAGGGACCCGAAAAGGGGGATGGACGATGAAGAATCGGCTCGCCGCGAGACTGTTGATCGGCGCCGCCGCCATCGCGACCGCGGTGGTGACCGCGATCGCGCCGGGTGCTTCGGCACAGCCCGGGGTCGCACCCGCCGCACTGCCGGCCACGGCGGAACGGGCCGCGCCGCTGACCTACGCGCAGGGCGTGGGCCGCAACGCGGACGGTCGGCTCGAAGTGTTCGCGCGTGGCACCGACGGTGCGCTGTGGCACATCTGGCAGACCGCGCCGAACAACGGCTGGAGCGGCTGGGCGAGCCTCGGCGGCTACTTCACCGGCACCCCGTCGGTGATCAACAACGCCGACGGTCGGCTCGAGGTGTTCGTCCGCGGCGGGGACGACGCCGTGTGGCACATCTGGCAGACGGCGCCGAACAACGGGTGGAGCGGCTGGGCGAGCCTCGGCGGCACGATCACGTCCGATCCGGTGGCCGGTCGCAACCAGGACGGCCGCATCGAGGTGTTCGCGCGTGGCGGCAACGGTTCGCTGTGGCACATCTGGCAGACCGCGCCCAATAACGGCTGGGGTGGCTGGGCCGGTCTGGGCGGCTACTTCACGGGAAGCCCCTCCGTGGCGAACAACGCCGACGGTCGCCTCGAAGTGTTCGTCCGCGGCGGCGACGACGGCCTGTGGCACATCTGGCAGACCGCCCCGAACAACGGGTGGAGCGGTTGGGCGAGCCTCGGCGGCACGATCACGGCCGACCCGGCGGCGGGCCGCAACCAGGACGGTCGGCTTGAGGTGTTCGTGCGCGGCGGCGACGGTTCGCTGTGGCACATCTGGCAGACCGCACCGAACAACGGCTGGGGCGGGTGGGCCGGTCTCGGCGGCTTCATCGGTACCCCGCCCGTCGTGGGCAACAACCAGGACGGTCGCCTGGAGGTGTTCGTCCGCGGCGGCAACGACGCCCTGTGGCACATCTGGCAGACCGTGCCCAACGGCGGCTGGAGTGGCTGGGCGAGCCTCGGTGGCGTGATCACCTCGGTGCCCGCGGTCGACAACAACGCCGACGGTCGCCTGGAGGTCTTCGCCAGGGGCGGCAACAACGCGCTGTGGCACATCTGGCAGACGGCCCCGAACAACGGGTGGAGCGGTTGGGCGAGCCTCGGCGGCGTGCTGACACTCTGATCCTTCGACGGTGCACGGATCGGCCGGGTGCCCGCACCCGGCCGATTCCTTTTCGTACCCGGACGGCACATCCGCCGGCCCGGCGACCCTGCCACGCTCGGACGTGCGACCGCACGAACGCCGACGTGGACGGGAGAAGAAGTCGTGAAGTTCAGCTACGCCATGCTGCCGGACTTCCCGCTGCGGGACTCGATCGAGGCGATCCGCCTGGCCGACGAACTCGGCTTCCACGCCGTGTACGCGGCCGACGAGACGTGGCACAAGGACATGGGCAGCTCTTCGCCGCCGCGGACAAGACGCGGGACATCCGCCTCGGGCCGTGCCTGTCGCCGGTCCTGCTGCGGGAGCCCACGCTCATCGCCCAGGCCGCCGCGACGTTGGACGAGCTGACCGGCGGACGCGCGGAGTGCGTGATCTCCAGCGGGAACTTCGGCCTGCTCGCCCAGTACGGGATCGACTGGCGCGGCGCCAAACCGCTGTCCCACGTCGCCGAGGCGCACCACGTGATGCGCACCTTCCTCGACGAAGGCGCGATCACCCACCACGGCGAGCACTACCACTACGACGGCCTGTTCACCTTCGCCCGTCCCGTGCGCGACCGGTTGCCCGCTCAAGCTCGGCGCCATGCGCGGACCGCGGTCGTTCCGCCTGGCCGGGGAGATCGCCGACGGCGTGCACCACGCGTTGAGCTACACCTATCGGGCCTACCGGTACCTCGTGGACAACGTGCGCATCGGCGCGGAACGCGCGGGCAGGGACTGGCGCACGCTGGACATCGGCGCGTGGGTGGTGTTCGCGGTCGGGCACGACGGGGAGGCCGCGAAACGTGCCGCCCGCGCCGTGGTCGCGCTGTACGCGTCGTCGATGTCGGACGAGCGGTTGATGCGCAACGGCGTCGACCCGGGCAGCCTGGCCGAGGCGGTGGCGGCGGTCGGTGCCGGCGACCTGCGCCGGGCCTACGACCTGACGCCGGTCGAGGTGGCGCAGCGGCTGTCGGTCGCGGGCACGCCGGCCGAGTGCGTCGGGAAGATCGCGGACGAGATCGCCCGCGCGGGCGTGGACCACCTGATCCTGGCCGTCACGGACGCCGACCTGGTCCGCGTGCTGTGCGGGCTGGAACTGCCGGGCGTACTGGGCGTGCGCGACCAACTGCGGCTCGTGCACAAGCACGTGATGCCAGCCTTCGACCGGCACGGACTGCTCTGAATGGTCGCGGAGCGCATGATGGACGTCTTCGACGTGCCGGAGAGCGACTGCTTCGACGCCGTGCGTGCCGTGGACGGCATCGTGGTCCGCATGTCGGCCACCGTGGCGACGGTCCTGGCGCACCGGATCGGCGACCTGCTGCGGTACCTGGAGCACGGCGTCCTGCCCGACACCCGGTGGCGTCGTGGCCGCACCGACCCGGCCCGGGCGCGGATGTTCGGCGACATCCACGAGGGACGCGCCCAGTCCCGGCGCTTCCGGGAGGAGTACCGGGACCGGTTGTGCGACACCGGTCCCGCGCTACGGGTGCTCGAACGCTGCCAGGGCGTGTCGCCGTTCGTGCTCCGACCGGCCGAGGTGGACGACTGGGTGGCGACCATCGGGTTGCCGGGTCGCCGTCGCCACCCGCGCGGCGAACGCGACGACGTCAACTGGTTCGGGATCATCGTGACCGCCCTGGTGGTCGCCGCCGACCCCGGTCTGTTCGCGGGACCGCCCGTCACCGGGTGAAGGCGTCGATCAGGAACCCGATCAACCGGACGCTGTGGTCCTCGCCCGGCGGCGAGGACTCGCGCGCCCACGCCGCCGACGTGATCGCCGTGAACAGGTCCGTCGGCGTCAGGTCGGCACGCACCCGGCCCGCCTCCTGGGCCATCGCGAGCAGCGCGCCGCCCGCGCCGTGCATGTCGACGCACGACTGGTGCAGCGGCGTGCCCTCGTCGTAGGTGCTCGCGGTCAGGAAGCCCACCAGGCCGCGGTACGTGCTGCAATGCGCCACGGACTGGTGGAACCACGTCGTCAACGCCGCGACCGGGTCGTCCCCGGCGTGGGCGGTCAGCTCCTCGGCGCGGTCGCGCAACGCGTCGAGGCTGTCGCGCACCGACGCCTCGATCAGCGTCTCGCGGGTGGGGAAGTGGCCGTACAGGGTGCCGATCGCGACCCCGGCGTTGCGGGCGATGTCCTCCAGCGCGGCGTCGGTGCCGTGGGCGTCGAACGCCGTCCGCGCGGCCGTGAGGATGTTGTCGTAGTTGCGCCGTCCGTCCGCTCGTTTCGGGCGTCGGGCGAGGTACGCGGTCACGAAATGCCTCCTTGGGCCGCAGTCGGGCCAGGTTAGCCGACCGGCGTCCGCAGGATGTTGATCACCGGCACGGCCAGTGCGGCGATCACCGCGCTCCACGCGAACACCGCCGACGGCCCGGCGGGCAGCAGGAGCACGGCCAGGCCGATCGAGCCGCCGACCGTCAGCGCGGTCTGGAGCAGCCCGGCGGCGATGCCCGTGTCGGCGGGGTCGACGGTGGACAGCACGATCATGTTGAACGGGATGATCGCCACCCCCACGCCTACGCCGAGCACCACGATCTGGGGCAGCACGGCGGTCGCGTAGGAACCCGTCGCCGCGGCGAGCCAGGCGAACGCGGCGACGACGAGCACCAGCCCGACCGTCGCCCGGGTGCGCAGGCCCCACTTCGCCACGTACCTGGTGAGGACCTGCGTGCTCGCCAGCAGCGCCAACCCGAACGGCAGCAGGGCCAACCCCGTCCGCAACGGGCTGAACCCCAGCGTGCCGGTCAGGAACTGGCTGGTGTGGAAGAGGAACCCGGTGAGCACGGACGCCAGCAGGACCAGCGCGACGAAGCCGCCGATCCGGGCCCGGTCGGCGAAGACGCGGCGGGGGAGCAGCGGCTCGGCCGCGCGGCCGTCCACCGCCACCAGGACCGCGACCAACACCGCCGACACCACCAGCGGCACGACGGTCCACACCTGGCCCCAGCCCCGCTCGGCGGCGTTGACCAGGCCGAACACGCCCGTGCCCAACGCGGCGGTGACCAGCACGGCACTCGGCACGCCCAGGGACCGTGCCCGTGCGGCGTCGTCCTTGCCCACCGCGCGCACCGCGATCGCGAGGATCAGCACGCCGACCGGCACGTTGACCAGCAGGCTCCACCGCCAGTCGCCGACGGCGGTCAGCAGGCCGCCGAGGATCATCCCGGACGCGGCACCCAGCGCCGTGACCGTCGAGTAGAGCCCGAACGCGCGGGCCTGGCGTTCGCCGGTGAACAGGATCGCCAGCAGGGCCAGTCCCGTCGGCCCGGCGATCGCGGCGCCGGCGCCCTGTGCGACGCGTCCGACGATCAGGACCTCGAAGGTCGGCGCCAGCCCGGCGGCCAGCGACGCGACCGTCAGCAGCCCGATGCCCAGGAGGAAGACGCGGCGGTGGCCCAGGACGTCGCCCAGGCGGCCGGCGGGCAGCAGCAGACCGCCGAACGCGAGGAAGAACGCGTTGAGCACCCAGGTCGCGGCGGCCACGTCGACGCCGAGGTCGGCGCGCAGCGCGGGCAGCGCCACGTTCACCACGGTGCCGTCGAGTTGCAGCAGGAACTCCGCGCCGACGATCGCGGCCAGGGCGGGGCCCCACGGCGAGGCGGTGCGCGCCGCCGGGGTTTCGGTGGACATGGGACTCCTTCAAGTCGAGATTGCCTCGACCTATTAAGTCGAGGCGGCCTCGATGAGTCAACGAAGTCCACCCAGTGGGCAGTCCGCATCGGGTGGACCCGATCTCGTGGGCGTCCACGATAGGCACCGCGCCCGGCCGGCCACGAAGATCGACCACGGGTCGCCGCCGCGGCCCTCGGGGCCGGTCAGGAGACATCCGTTCCCCGGTGGAGGTCCGACCCGGCGCGCGGTCCGCCCCGCACGCCGGGTCGACTCCCCTCCGGGCGCTCGGCTTCGTGGGGGGCCGAGCGCCCGGACCCCGTCCGGAGAGGAACAGGTGATGGACACGCTTCGGCACAACCGGCTGGTGGACCGGGAGACGCACCTGGCGCGGATCGCCGAACTGGCCGCCTACGCCCGTGCCGGGTCCGGCGGGCTGCTACGCCTCGTCGGCGGGTCCGGCGTCGGGCGCAGCGCGCTGCTCGCCGAAGCCGCCCGCCGGGCCGCGCTCGGCGGACTGACCGTGCTGCGGGCCAGGTGTGCGGTCGACGAGACCGCCACCTCCTACGCCGCGGCCCGTCAACTCTTCGGCCTCGACCCGAACGGGGACGGCACCGAGGCCGAACTCTGGTCGTTGCTGCGCCTGCACTGCGCGCACGACACCCTCCTGCTCGCGGTCGACGACGTCGGGCTCGCCGATCCCGAGTCGCAGCGCTGGCTGGTGCGCGTCGCCCGCCGCGTCGACCGGCTGCCGGTCCTGCTGCTGGTGACCGAACGCCGTGAGCCCGGCCTGGGGCAGACCCCGTCCGCCTTCGCCCGGGACCTGCCCGTCGAACTCGCCGCCACCTGCCGGGTCGCGCCGCTGGACCGCCGCGCCGCCGCCACCCTCGCGCCCTTGGCGGACGCCTGCTTCCCGGCCACGGCGGGCAACCCGGCCCTGCTGACCGCGCTGCTCGCCGACCTGGAGCCCGGCGCCGCGGAGCTGCCGACCGTGCCGGGCGAGACGTTCACCGACGCGGTCGGGCGATGGCTGCGCGGATGCGGCGCCCGTGCCGAGACCGCCGCCGGGATCGTCGCCCTGCTCCAGGACCGGCCGGTCGCCGACCCGGACGACCCGGCCGCGCTGATCGCCGCCTACTGCGCCGCCGACGTCGACCACGTCACCGGCTGGTTCGCGGACCTGGCCGCACGCGGCCTGCTGGTGCACGACCGCCCCGGGCACTGGCCCCGGTTCGCGCACCCGCTGCTGACCCGTGCCGTCCTGGCCGGACTCGCACCGGGACAGCGCGCGGAGATCCACCGCGCCGCCGCCCGGTTCCGGCACCGCAACGGCGAACCCGACGACCGCGTGGCCGCGCACCTCCTGCACACCGCCGCGCCCGGACCGGCGTGGGCCGCGCACACCCTCGTGAGCGCCGCCCGCACCGCGAGCCCGGCCGACGCCGTCGTGCTGCTGCGCCGTGCCCTCGACGAACCGCTCGGCGAGCACCGACGCGGCCTCGTGCTCGGCGAACTCGGCGGCCTGGAGGTCGTGACCGACGACGCCGAACGCGGCATCCGGCACCTGGTCGAGGCCGTGCACCTGCAGCAGTCCGTCGACGGGCTGTTCCGCGCGGCCAACACACTCGGCACCGTGCTCGCGGCGCGCGGCGAGACGCCCGCCGCGCTCGACGTGATGGCGGACCTGGCCGAACGCTTCGCCGACCGGCCCGACCTGGTGCACGCGGTCGAGGCCGCGGCGGCGCTGATCGCGTCGCACGACGGCCGGAGCTGGCTCGAAGTCGTCCGGGGGCTGCGCCGCATCGCCGTCGGCACGCCCCACGACCTGGCGCCCCCGGCGTTCGCGCTGCTCACCGAGTTCGACGCCACCAACGGCGTGCTGTCCGCGGCCGAGGTCGCCGACCGCGTGCACGCCCTGGTCGCCGGGCCGCTCGACCCGGCGGTCCGTCCGTACGTGCTGGTGTCGGCCGCGACCCTGGCCCAGTGGGCGGACCTGCTCGGCGACGCCGAGCGGCTGGTCGAACGCGGGCTGGCGGCGTTCCGCGAGCCGACCCTGGAACCGGCGTACCAGTGCCTGCTCTCCGTGCGGGCGGAAACCCGGATCATGCGCGGCGAGTACGCGGAGCTGCTGGCGGAGTCGTCCGGTCGGAACCCGCACCTCGTGGCGCAGACCGTCATCGCCCTGATCGAGACCGGGCGTCCGGAGCGGGCGCACGAACTGGTCGCGGGCGTGGACGACGACCGTGATTCCTGGGAGTGGAACGAGTTCCTGTACGCGCGCGGCCTGCTGCGGCTGGCTTCGGGTTCGCCCGCCGAGGCGTTGGCGGACCTGCGCGAGTGCGGGCGGCGTCAGGCGGAACGCGAGGTGCACAGCCCGGTCGTCACGCCGTGGCGCTCGGCCGCCGCCGAGTGCCACGTGCTGCTCGGCGAACCGGGGCCCGCCGTGGCGCTGGCCGAGGAGGAACTGCGGCTGGCCCGGATCTGGGGGACGCCACGTGCCGTCGGGCGTGCGTTGCGCGCGCTCGCGTCGGCCACGGGTGGACGACGGGGGCTGTCGTTGGCGGCCGACGCCGTCGACCTGCTGCGGGAGCCCGCCGTGCCGGAACTGGTCCCGGCCTTGATCACCCACGGCCGGCTGCTGGCCGACAACGGGCGCCGCATCACGGCCCGTCGGGTGTTGCGCGACGCAGCCACCCGTGCGGGACGGGCGGGGGCGGTCCGGCTGCGGGGTGTGGCCGAGGCCGCGTTGCGGGACCTGGGCGCCCGCGGTGCCCGGCCGGAGACGCTC
Source organism: Saccharothrix violaceirubra (assembly GCF_014203755.1). Classification (NCBI taxonomy): domain Bacteria; kingdom Bacillati; phylum Actinomycetota; class Actinomycetes; order Pseudonocardiales; family Pseudonocardiaceae; genus Saccharothrix; species Saccharothrix violaceirubra. Next base: position 3,785,453 of record NZ_JACHJS010000001.1, on the reverse strand, counting down.
ACCGACAGCGAGGAGCGGATCTGCCGACTGGCGGCGGCCGGCCACTCCAACACCGAGATCGCGGAGCTTTTGCACCTCGCGGTGCGGACGGTGGAGACCCACCTGACCAACAGCTACCGGAAGTTGGGGGTTCGGCGGCGGTCGGGGTTGGCCGCGGCGTTGGGGTGAGGTCCGGGCGGTAGGTGCGTGGTGGGTGCCATTCCGAGAGCGCCGGGAGCGCGTTGCTCGTCGTTGCGGAAAGGGGCACTCAAGATGCGTCCTCCGGGCCCTGCCGTCATGTGGTGTCGGTGTCCTGTCGTCATCGGGGGGTGACGGTGTGTCGTTGATTGTGGGTTTTCACCGATCGAGTGTCGCTTGATCGTGGTGTTTCTGCTGCTTGTGGGCGTGCCGTCGCTTACAACGGGGTGACTGATCGGGGAGGCGCGGGTGGGCGACGACGTGCGTGGACGAATGACCGCCCTGGCCCGCACGGCCGGGTTCGCGGCGCTGTTCGTGGTGGCGACCGCGGCCGGGCGGTTGACCGTCCTCGACGCGACGAACCTCAGTCTGGTGTGGCCCGCCGCCGGGGTGGCCGTGCTGTGGTTCGCCGCGCAGCGCCGCTCGCCGACGCTGTGGGTCGACGTGGCGGCGTTCGCCGCGATCACCGTCGTGGTCAACCTCGCCACCGGCGCGAGCCCCGGGCAGGCCGGGGTGTTCGTGATCGCCAACCTGCTGCAGGCCGGGCTGTTCGTGATCCTCGTGGCACGCGTGCGTCCGGTGGTGTTCGAGCGGGGGCTGCGCAGCCTGCCCGACCTGTGGACGGTCCTCGCGGCGACCGTGGTCGCCACCACCGCCGGTGCCCTGGTCGGACCCCTCGGGGTGTGGCTGGTGACCGGGCACTACTCGTTGATCACCACGGCCGTCTGGCTGTCCCGCAACATCGCCGGGATCGTGCTGGTCGGCACGCTGGGCCTCACGCTGCTGCGGTCCGGTCCGGTGCGCAACGTCGGCGAGTGCGTCGCGGTGACGGCGTGCTCGGGGGTCGTCTACGTGGTCGCGTTCACCGCCGACGAGGGCCTGCCCGTGGCGTCCCTGCTGATCTCGCTCACCGTGTGGGCGGGTGCGCGGCTGTCGGCCCGGTTCGTCACCCTGCACACCGCCGGGCTGGCCATGATCGCCGTGCTGTTCACGCTGCACGGCCAAGGTCCGTTCTCCTACGTGGACTCGAACGCCGGCCGGGCGCTGATCGTGCAGTTGTTCGTGACCACCGTCGCGATGATCGGCCTGGCCCTGGCGTTGGGCCGGGAGGAACGCCAGGCGCTGCTCGACGAACTGGGCGAGGAGAAGGAGAACGCGGCACAGCGGGCCACGCTCAATCGCGCCATCATCGACTCGATGACCGAGGGTCTCACCGTCGTCGACTCGACCGGGCGGATCACGTTGGGCAACCCGTCCGCCGTCCGACTGCTCGGCGGGAAGATCGGCCTCGATGGGATCGCGGCCGGCAGCGCGTACTACGGCATGTTCCACCTCGACGGCACCCCGATGTCCGATGCCGAGATGCCCCACGCGCGCCTCGCGGCCGGGGAGACCGTCCAGGAGATGGACGTCCTGATCCGCAACGAGGGTGTGCCCGAGGGGCGCATCCTCCAGTTGCGCGCGACCGCGCTGCCCGAGCCCGGTGGCGGCCAGAGCACGGTGCTCGTCTACCACGACGTGACCGCCGAACGCCGTCACCGGGACGAACTGGTGGCCTTCGCCGGCGTCGTCGCCCACGACCTGCTCAACCCGCTGACCGCCGTCGACGGCTGGTCCGACATCGCCCGCGAGTCCCTTTATCACGCGAACGTGTCCGAGGCGAGCATCGCCCTGACCCGGGTCGGTCGGGCGGCCGGCCGGATGCGCACGTTGATCAACGACCTGCTCTCGTACACGACGGCCCGCGACGCCCCGTTGAAGCCGGTGCCGGTCGACCTGACCGCGCTGGTCGCGGACATCGCCGCCGGGCGTGCCGACGCGGCCGTGGCCGCCGGCGCACCCGTGCCGAAGTTCGCCGGCCGGACCCTGGAACCCGTGCTGGCCGACGCGGTCCTCGTGCGCCAGCTCATGGAGAACCTGATCGGCAACGCGATCAAGTACACCGCGCCCGGCGTGGTGCCGGAGATCGTCGTGACCACGCACCGGCGCGGCGGCCGGATCAGCGTCGCCGTGGTGGACAACGGGATCGGCATCCCGCCGGGCCAGCACGACCGCATCTTCGCCACGTTCCACCGCGCGCACACCGGCACGAACTACACGGGCACCGGCCTGGGGCTGGCGATCTGCCGGCGGATCGTCGAACGCCACGGCAGCACCATCGTGGCGACCGACAACCCGACCGGCGGTTCGCGGTTCGCGTTCACCCTCCCCGCCGTCCGCCCCGAGGACACCTACACGCCCCCGCTGCCCCGCACCGAGCAGCCGCCCAACTCCTTGAGCCGTCGCCAGTCGCTTTAGGCGTCGTCGAGCAGGCGATGCGCGTTCGCGGCGGCGGCCACGACGTCGGGCCAACGTTCGTGGCAGAAGTACTCGACGTCGGGCCGCACCGGGCCGAGCGCGCCGAGGACGGCGAGCAACGGATCGAGTACCGCCTCGATCACCGCGACCTCACGCTTGTCGCGCAGCAGGAAACCGATCGAGTCGGCCACGTCGTGCAGGTCCCAGAACGTGTCGTCGACCAGCCAGTGGACCGCGTCGTCCAGGTCGCCGGGCCGGTGTGCGACGTTCTCCGGGGTGAGCGCGACGAACAACGCCAACGCCTCGACCACGTCGCCACGGCGTCCGGGGTAGCGGATCTCCGCGGCCACGTGATCAGCGTAGTGCCGGTCGGTCACCCAGTCGGGAGATCAGGCCGATGATCGCGTCGACCCGGGGCAGCAGCGTTTCGGTGTCGATGCGCTTGCCGATCGTCGCGAAGACCAAGCCGCCCTCGAAATGCAGCAGGAAAGGCATGGTGCTCAGGAACGATGGCTCGTCGGTGCGGCCGACCATCCACTCGACGACCTGGGGCGTGAACGCACGGGCCACCGCCACCGGATCGGTGGTGTACGCGGCGAAATCCTGCTCCACCTCGGCGGGTAACCGGGCAGGAAGCCACTGCGGGGCGCCACTCGGCGGTTCGGTGGCGTAGCCGGAAGGCGTCGGTGGCAGCGGTCGGCCGCGGAAGTCTGCGTGGACCAGTTGGCTGATCCGCATCGGAGGCAGGACCGAGTCGACCGCTACCTCGATCCGGTACTCGTAAATCGTGGTCGTCCCGGCGGTGGGCACGGACTTCCGGATCGACGCTTCGCTTACGCGTACGGGCCAGCCGTCCCGTCGGAAGTCGATCGCGGTGTCGAAGCGGGCACGTCGCCTTGTGCCCAGCTTGTTGAAAAAGCCTTCAGTCTGGTGACGCAGTGGCGACAGGAGGTCTGCGGACCACGCGCGGGCCTCGTCGCGACCGACGACTTTCCCGCCGACTTCGTCGGCGAAGGCTGCGAGGGCTTCGGCGTGTTCCCGTTCGTCTTTTCGGTGGGTGTGCCATTGCCACCAGTAGAGGAGTGCGATCGGGACGAGCAGCATCGCGATGAGCGGACCGAAGATCGAGAGGGTGTCCATGATCAGATGTCCAGGTGCCCTTCGGTCTTCTCTTTGTACTGGTCTGTGCCCGTGTCGTCGTACGCGGCGGCTTTCTGGCCCGAGCCGAAGTTGCGGATGGGCTTGTCGATGCCCGCGTTCGTGCCGGTGCCGATACCCAGTTGTGCCTGTGCGGCATCGAAGGCCGAGCCCGCGACGGACCTGCCGAATCCGTCCCTGACCCGCTCGCCGAGCACGCCCCTCTCGCCCCAGACCTGCACGATCGGCGACCTGTGGCCCGGCTTCTTGCCGTCCTGTATCCCCGCTGCGACGACGTGGCTGATCTGCTTGTTGGCCATGGAGCGCTGGAACGCGGCCTTCACGTTGCCGATCCGGCCGGCCAGGCCGCGCAGGAAGTCGAGGATCTTCGCGAGGAACTGCTTGAGCCTGGCCACGATCCGGGCGACCCGGCTGCCCGTGGACGCGACCCGGACGCCGGTCGCGGCGCCGGCGGCGGCGGTGGACGCGCCGAAACTGGGCACGGCCGCCGCCAGCGCGGGTATCCAGATCATGATCAGCCAGGTGATCAGCTCGGTGAGGATCGCCTTGATGAAGTCCTCGATGATGGTCATGACCATGCTGGAGATCTGGAGCAACCGCGCCAGTTCGCCGGCCTGACCGGCGACGCCGTCGATCCCGTTGGCGAACTCGCCGAGTTTCGTGCCGGCGGCCTCGCTCGCCGGGCCGCCCCAGCCGGTCACCGAGTTCTTCAGGTCCTCGTCGAACTTCTTGCGCAGCTCGGCGACGCCTTTCGCGATGTTGTTGAAGTTCTCGGCGGCCTGGGACAGGGCGGGGCCGTCGCCGCTGACGAAGTGGATCGCGTCTTCGAGCGGCTGGACGACGCTGATCAGGAAGTTCAATCCCTGTCCGACCAGCCAGCCGATCGGGTCGGTCGCGATGCCGAACGCCGAAGTGCCCACCGCACCGAGCAACCCGGTGGCCTCGGAGGCCAGTCCGGTCACCTCCGCGCCGCCGTCCTTCTGGGCCTTGCCCAGCGCTTCCGTGGTCTTGAGGTAGTTGCCGTAGAAGGGGACGGCTTCGGCCACCTTCTGGCTCGTGGCCTTCTCGCCGACGGTGATCTCCACGCCGCCGGCTTTGGTCTTCTCCTCCGCCATCGTCGTCCCCCTACAGGTTGTCCAGCTCGACTTGCAGGCCGTTCAGCAGCTCCTTGACCGCGGCCTCCTGGTCGTCGTAGCCCTGCGCGGCGCCGGTGAACTTGTCCGAACCGGACCTGAGTCCGTCCTGCATGGCGGTGAAGAGGTCTTTCAGGTCGCCCAGCATCCCGGTGTAGTTGCTTTTGACGAGCAGCCCGACGACACCCCACGACTTGTCCGTCACGTCCGCCTTGGCCACGAGGCCCGCGATTTCCCCGGCGGTGGCGCGGTGGCCGTCGAGCTTGCTGGTGAAGTCCCGCAACTCCTGGGGGCTGACGTCGAAACCGCCGCTCACCGGTCCTCCTGGTCGTAGAGGTTGAGGTAGTGGCCGTCCCTGCCGGGCGCCGGACCCGGCCGCGGCGGCTGTGCGGACCCGTCGTCGTCCCGGAGGAACCCGCGCTGTGAGAAGTCTTCGGGTTCGTCGGCCGGTGCGGGGCGGCGCGGTGCCGGCCGGACAGGCGGTGCGGGGCGTCGTGCCACGGGAGGCGGCGTGGGTGGCGGCGGACCCGCGGGTGGTGGTGCCTGATCCGGTGCGTGCTGTTCGGTCATGGCGCGCATTTCCTGCGGTGTGACGCCGAACAGCCGGGCCTGGGTCTCCAGCACCTGGTCGGTGAGGTGCATGTCGTCGCCGAGCGCGTTCCCGACGATCCCGGCCTGGCGCCGTGCGGCCTCGGCCACGGCCTGGCGCAGGGTCGCCATCAACGCACCGGCCAGTGCGTGCGGCGGGCGACGCAGGGCGTGGTCGGTGAGCCGGATGTCCTTGATCGCCCCGGACGGACCGGCGACCACGGTCACCGCCCGGTCCGGCGAGGTGGCCACCACCTCCAGCGCGGCCAGTTCCCGCTCCATGCCGGCGATGTCGTCGTCCTGGTGGTCGACCCGGTGCAGCCGGGCCTGGAACTGCTCGAACCGGGCGACGAGTTCGTCGAACTCGGCCGACATCGCGAAACCTCCGGAACGGCCGGGACCTCGGGTGGGCCGGGCGGGCCCCATGTTCGCAAGAACGCGGCGGGCTCCGTGCCGGAACGGACAAATCCCGGCGCGACCGCCCGGATCAGAGGGCGCAGCGCAACGGGCCGCCGTGGTACGCCACGGCGTCGCCGAGGGCGGCCGTGATGTCGAACTCCCGGCCGTCCAGCTCGGCGTAGGCGCGGTGCAGGTTGGCGACCAGGCGTTCGGCGTCGGGTAGGGCGGCGAACTCGCCCAGATCGGCTTGGCGGGCGGCTTCGAGGGGTGTGAGGTCGTGGGTCAGGCCGTGGTCGGCGACGGTCCGCACGAACGTGTAGTAGCGGGTGTGGGTTTCGAGGACCTCCTCCCAGGCGTTCCGGTCGATCACGGGACCGTGGCCGGGGACCACGGTTTCCGGGTCGAAGGTGCGCAGCCAGTCCACCGACTTCGCGGCACCGGTCACCGAGCCCATCGCGATCAGCGGGGTCACGCCGTGGAACACGAGGTCGCCGGTGAACAGGACGCGCTGGTCCGGCAGCCACGCGACGACGTCGCCGACGGTGTGGGCCGGGAATCCCGGGTGGCGCAGCACGATCGGCGTGTCGCCGGCGTGGACGGTCACCTCGTCGCGGAACGTCAGGGTGGGTGCGCGCAGTTCGTCGATGTCCCAGTCGGGCGTGGGGGACCAGGCGGGCGGGGTGTTCTTCAGGATGGTGTCGGCGAGGATGCCCCGACGGGTCAGTTCGTGGGCCACGATCGTGGTCGTGTCGGGCAGCAGGGCGTTGCCGTGGACGTGGTCGCCGTGCAGGTGCGTGTTGGCCGCGAACCCGATCGGGGCGCCGCCGGTCGCGGCGTCCACGGCGTCGAGGAACGCCAGGGTCCTCGCCCTGGTGGCGCAGGTGTCGACCAGGACGACCTCGTCGCCCGCGTGGACCGCGCCCGCGTTGTTGAGCCACCACGTGCCGTCGGGCTGGACCCACGCGTGGACACCCGGTGCGATCTCGGCCAGGACCGGTTCACTCGTCATGGCCGGGACCGTACCGGGCGGCCCGGGAATCGATCAGTCCACTGTGGTCGGTCGGACGTGCTGGTACGCCCTGGCCCTGGTGTACGTGAACCCCATCCGCTCGTCGCCCCACAGCCGGCCCCACACCGACGCGTCGGCGTTGCGGTCCAGCACGCGGAACTGGGCGAGCGCCTCGTCGTACCGGCGCAGTTCGACCAGCGCCACGGCCAGCAGCGCCCGGTCCTCGCGCACGGTCGGGCTGTCGGCACCGTCGCCGTCGCCGTCGACCCACGCGAGCGTGGTGTCCACGGCCTGTGCCAACTCCGGCGCCCGCCACGTGTCGGGGTGGTCCTCGCACGCCTCGACCGCGGCGACGATGCGCACCGACGCCAACGCCGGCGACTTCGCGGCGGCCTCGTCGGCGAACGCGAACATCTTCGGGTAGGAGCCGTACCAATGCGGGCGCCAGTACTGCAACGCGTGTCGGTGCCCGCCCCGGTGCGACGGGTCGCAGCGCAGCAGGTCCGCCCACAGTTCGGGGAACCTCGCGGGCGGGAAGCCCAGGCCGCGGGCGATCGTCAGGAAGTGTTGGCGCGGGGTCGGGTCGTCCGGTGCCAGGGCGCTCGCCCGCTTGGCCTGCTCCACGGCCGTGCGCAGCACGCGGTGGAACCCGGCGAACTGCTCGGCGGAGGTGTTGTGGGCACGGTCCGCGCCGCGCAGCACCCAGGCGTGCGCGACGAGCCAGCCCAGGCGCACCACGGCCGCGTCCGGCGACTCGGGCTCGGCGGTCAGCCACTTGTCCAGCCAGGAGGTCCGGTCCGACCAGGTGTGCGCGGCGAGCAGGTCGACGGCGTGCGCGCGGCGGGCCCAGTCGGTCCCGATGGACTCCAGCACCCGGGCGACCGGCTTCCAGTCGCCCTTCCGGCGGGCGGCGAGCGCCGCCGCGAGGTCCGGATCGGTGACGAACGGTTCGTCGGTGATGTCCCATTCGGCGGGCAGGCCCCAGCGGGACGGGTGACGCAGGGTGACCATCCGGGCCCGCAGTGCGGCGCCGCTCACGTAGTCGTCCCACGGTTTGCCGAGCCGCTTGGCCTCGCGGCTGAGCGAGATCATCGCCAGGGTGAAACGCGGCTTGGTGAGCACTGTGAGCAGGCCCATGGCATGGTCCCCCGAATGTCGCATGTGGAGTGCGAACTGTAGATCCTCTTCCCACCTCGATCGATCACTGGACCGATCAGTCCATTCGGTGCGGCCGTCCGGGTGATGAACGTCAACTTGATTGATTCCAGAAAATGGGCCAGACTCGGCGCCGTGCCCACGGCCTCCGACTTCCGGCAGATGTTGCGTGACGCGTCGCTGCGCGTCACGTCGCCGCGGATCGCCGTGCTGTCCGCGGTGCACGAACACCCGCACGCCGACACCGATTCGATCATCGGTGCCGTGCGCGGGTCCCTCGGGACGGTGTCCCACCAGGCCGTGTACGACGTCCTCCGCGCGTTGACCGCGGCCGGGCTGCTCCGGCGCATCGAGCCGCCCGGTTCCGTCGCGCGCTACGAGGCCCGCGTGGGGGACAACCACCACCACGTCGTATGCCGCTCGTGCGGCGCCATCGCCGACGTCGACTGCGCCGTCGGACACGCACCCTGCCTGACAGCGTCCGACGACCACGGCTTCACGATCGACGAAGCCGAGGTCGTCTACCGGGGCCTGTGCCCCGACTGTTCCGCCGCAACCCGCTGACCAGCGGCCCCTTTCCGGAAGGAATCCAGTGTCCGACAGCCACAACGCCGTCGTCGGCGACATGAACGTCGAGGGTGCCGGCGGGTGCCCGGTCCGCACCGGTCGCATCGGCCACCCCGTCGAGGGTGGCGGTAACCGCGACTGGTGGCCGAACCAGCTCAACCTGGGCATCCTGCGCAAGCACTCGGCCGCCTCCGACCCGCACGCCGGCGACTTCGACTACGCCGCCGAGTTCCTCACCGTCGACCTCGACGAGCTGGCCGCCGACGTCGACGCGGTCCTCACCACCTCACAGGACTGGTGGCCCGCGGACTTCGGCCACTACGGCCCGCTGATGATCCGCATGGCCTGGCACAGCGCGGGCACCTACCGCGTCCAGGACGGCCGCGGCGGCGCCGGCGCGGGCATGCAGCGCTTCGCGCCGCTGAACAGCTGGCCCGACAACGGCAACCTGGACAAGGCCCGGCGGCTGCTGTGGCCGGTCAAGAAGAAGTGGGGCCGCAAGATCTCCTGGGCCGACCTGATGATCTTCACGGGCAACCGCGCCCTGGAGACCATGGGCCTCAAGACCTTCGGCTTCGCCGGCGGCCGTGCCGACGTGTGGGAGCCGGACCAGGACGTCTACTGGGGCCCGGAGCGCACGTGGCTGGGCGACGAGCGCTACTCCGGCGACCGCGACCTGGAGAACCCGCTGGCCGCCGTCCAGATGGGCCTGATCTACGTCAACCCCGAGGGCCCCAACGGCAACCCCGACCCGCTGGCCGCCGCGCGCGACATCCGCGACACCTTCGGCCGTATGGCGATGAACGACGAGGAGACCGTCGCGCTCATCGCGGGCGGCCACACGTTCGGCAAGGCACACGGCGCCGCGCCGGCGGACGAGCACGTCTCGGCCGAGCCCGAGGGTGCGCCGCTGGAGGAGCAGGGCCTGGGCTGGCGCAACTCGTTCGGCTCGGGCAAGGGCCGCGACGCGATCACCAGCGGCCTCGAGGTCACCTGGACCGCCACGCCGACCAAGTGGGACAACACGTTCTTCGAGAACCTGTTCGACTACGAGTGGGAGCTGACGAAGAGCCCGGCCGGCGCCCACCAGTGGCAGCCCAAGGGCGGCGCCGCCGCGAACACCGTGCCGGACCCGGAGAGCGGCGAGCTGAAGCGCCCGCCGACGATGCTCACCACGGACCTGTCACTGCGCTTCGACCCGGTCTACGAGCGGATCTCCCGGCGGTTCAGGGACGACCTGGACGCGTTCGCCGACGCGTTCGCCCGCGCGTGGTTCAAGCTGACCCACCGCGACATGGGCCCGATCCAGCGCTACCTCGGCGCGCAGGTGCCCCAGGAGGAGCTGATCTGGCAGGACCGCCTGCCCGCGCTCGACCACGAGACGGTCGACGCGGCCGACGTCGCCGCGCTCAAGCGCGAGATCCTGGAGTCGGGCCTGTCCGTGTCGCGCCTGGTCGCCACGGCGTGGGCGTCGGCGTCCACGTTCCGCGGCAGCGACAAGCGCGGTGGTGCCAACGGCGCCCGCATCCGCCTGGAGCCGCAGCGGAACTGGGAGGTCAACGAGCCCGACGAGCTGGCCGGCGTGCTGACCACCCTCGAAGGCGTTCGCGACCGGTTCAACGCCGCGCAGACCGGCGGGAAGAAGGTCTCGCTGGCCGACCTGATCGTGCTGGGCGGCAACGCCGCGGTCGAGCGGGCCGCCGAACTCGCCGGTCACACCGTCGAGGTGCCGTTCACGCCGGGCCGCACCGACGCCACCGCCGAGCAGACCGACGCCGAGTCGTTCGCGCCGCTGGAGCCCACGGCCGACGGCTTCCGCAACTACGTGGCCAAGGGCCACCGCCTCCCGGCCGAGTACCTGCTGGTCGACCGCGCGAACCTGCTCACGCTGACCGCGCCGGAGACCACCGTGCTCGTGGGCGGCCTGCGGGTGCTGGGTGCCAACCACCGGCAGTCGGCGCAGGGCGTGCTGACCGACCGGCCGGGCACGCTGACGAACGACTTCTTCGTCAACCTGCTCGACATGGGCGTGGAGTGGAAGCCGACCTCGGCCGAGTCCGAGGCGTTCGAGGCCCGTGACCGGTCGACCGGCGAGGTCCGGTGGACCGGCAGCCGCGCCGACCTGGTGTTCGGCTCGAACTCCGAGCTGCGGGCCGTGGCCGAGGTGTACGCGAGCGACGACGCCGGCGCGAAGTTCGTCGCCGACTTCGTCGCGGCGTGGGCCAAGGTCACCGACCTGGACCGGTACGACGTGGCGTGACGCCGTGTGGCGCGGCAGGTCCGAAAGGACCTGCCGCGCTTTCTTCGTGACGGGGGACTCGAACCCCTCGAATGCCCGGACAGCGCTGGGCCGCCTGTCGTAGCCTTCAGGCTTCGGTTTCGGGGCGGAAAACGGGGGCCGTGGTGACCGATCCACGACGACGCGTGCGGGCGACGACGAAGTCCTTCCAGGACGCCGCGGGGACGGGACGGCTCCCGGCGGTGGACGACCGCCGCGCCGGTTCGCTGACGGTCGCCGCCGTGCTCTCCGACTCCCGCCCGCCGCGATGAGCCGTCCACCTGTGGCGTCGCGGCGGGAGATCCTTGTCATGACGCGGAATGTCGCGCGACGGCTACCGGTCCCCGGCGAGTCCGGCGTCGGGCGGCCCGCGCGGCAGGGGCCGCCACGCCATATCGCCGCCGGTACGCTGGTCTCGACCACCGCCGACCGTGTCGGGCAGGGCGTCACCGGGGAGGGTGCCTTGGCGGGCAACACGAGTCGAGTCGACGGGCAGGCACGCCTCGGCGGCGCCCGGACGGGCGCCGGTGTGTCCACGGTGATCGAGTCCGGTGCGGCGCGGAGCCAAGAGGACCGTCGCCGGGCGTGGGAACGCGGGTCCTCCTGGTGAAGCTCGACGGGGTGCTCGCCCTCCGCGAGTCCTGGGCACGCCCGGACGAACCGATCCTGCTGTGCGTGGGCATCACCCCGGCCACGGTCCGGTACGACGCCGCGGGCCTGGACTGGTGGGGCAAGCCCGCGCGTGGTGCGCTGGGCACAGTGGCCGGTGGGCCGGGCACCGCGGTGTTCGCCGCGGCCGACGCCGCGTCGGGTGGCGCGGGCCCCGGGGACGGCGGTGCCGACGCGCCCGCCGTCGTGGTGTGGGGACGGGGACCGGAGACCCTCGCCTCCCGGGCGTGCCGGGCCTCGGCGCGGTCGTGGCTGGTGCTGACCCCGCACCGGCTCGCCTGCGTGGCGGCGCCGGCCGGACCGTCGGTGCCCGAGCCGGAGAAGAAGCTGTTCGACCGCGTGGCCGGTTTCGCGAAGAGCCCCCTGTCCGATCCGCTGTTCCCGCCGCACGACCACGTCGAGACCGTGCCGATCACGACCGTGGCCGAGATGTCGCGCGAACGCATCTCCCGGGTGGCGCTCGCCGAACGCGCACTGCCGCGCGGGACGCGGCCACGCGACGTGGCCGTGCTGAGGCTGTCCCTGGTGGACGGCTCCGGCGTGGACGTGGTCGCGGCGGGCGGGCCGGAGCAGGCACGCCGCCTGCTGTCGCTGGTGGCGGGGTAGGCCCGTGGCCCGGAGTCGGACGAAGATCGCCGAACTCGCGCGGAAGCACTGGTGCGCGCCGGGCGAGCAGGTGGTCTGGGCGGTGAACCGCGACGCGCACCTGGGCAGCACGGTCGGCGCGACGGTGACCGCACCGCACGTCGTCCTCGGACAGGTGCCGGAACTGCACGTGGCCGACCCCGCGTGGCCGTTGCCCACGCGCGCCGTCGCGAGCGGTCGGTTCCACCGCGACGAGTGGGTGCACGACCCGGCGGTCTGGGGCTGGGCACACGCCCGACCCGGCCACCTCGCGGCGCACTGGGCCGACCTGTTCACGGCCGCCCGCGACGAGTGTTGGCTGCTGCTCACCAGCCGACGGTCGGCACTGGTCGTCGAGGGCGGCCGGACGCGTCCGGCCGAGCCGCCGGCGTCCGGGCTGCTGGGCCACTTCCGCACCCGGGGTGCGCCGGAGGGCCCGCCGCTGGTGACGCTGTGGGAAGGTCCCGCGGGCGTCCCCCGGTACACGGCCGTGCCGCTGGGTCGCCAGGTGCGGCCCGAGTGGTTCGTGCGGATCGCGTTCCCCGACGGTTCGCGGTTCGAGTTCCGCGACGCGCAGGCCGAGCGGTCCGTGCGCACCGCCTACCTGAACCTGGCCCGATGAGCGGCCGGTTCCTGCGGTCCGCGCACGGCCTGGTGGACGTGGAGTACGGCCACTTCCTGGTGGAGTCCCGGCTGCCGCTGCCCGCGGCACCGGTACCGGCCCAGGACGTCGGCCTGTCGGTCAGCCGGGGCGCCGTCGTGGTCGCGGCCGAGGGCACGGTCACGCGGTACGCCCTGGTGCAGTTGGAGGCGTGGAGCGCGGCACCGGACGGCGACGGGGTCGCGGAACAGGTCGTGTGCTTCCCCGACGCGTTCGTGCGTGCGCTGGGGCTTTCGGCGGAACGGCCGGGCACCGCCGAACTCGACCTCGGCGCACCCGGCACCTACCGGGTGCGCCTGCACCGCTGGGGCGCCGACGACCGGCGGCACGAGGAGTTCCCCCACGCGGCGATCCACCGCGTCGAGCACGTCGTGCTGCGCTTCTGGCCGACCGACGAGGAGGCCGAGGAGGTGCCCGCGGACCCGTTCTTCCGGTACCAGGCGGCGATCCGCGAGTGGGCGTGGGAGTTCACGCGGCGTGCAGATCCCGAAAGCCCGTGACGGACCGGACCTCGGCGACCAGTCGGGCGATCACGTCGCGCGGTGCGCGGTCGGTCCACACCGATCGCGAGGTCGAACGGCGGCGCGTCGACGACCGGGATCCGGCGCAGGTTCCCGGCGGGCGCGATCCGGCCCAGTGGCCGCGGTGCGAGCCGGATGCCCCGCCCGCCCGTGACGTCCAGGAGCGCGTCCTCCAACGACGGCGTGCGCCGGCCGCGCGGCGCCGGGCGGTCGGCGGGACGCGGGTCCACCAGCCGGTGCCGCTCGGTCTCGGCCGACGTGCGCACGTCGGGCAGCAGGGCCGGTTCGTCGCCGAGGTCCGCCAGTGTGACCACGCGAGGTGGACGGCGCCGGCCTGGCCGGACGCGACCGCGCGCACCCGGTTCGCCGGCGCGGCCAGGTCGTCGACCACGGCCTGCCCGCCGGCCGCGAGTTCCGCATCGGCGGGCGTGAGCAGCACACCGCGCGAGGTGCGGACGAGAAGGGTGATGCCGAGTGCGCGCTCTATGCGGTGGACGTGCGTGGACACGGTCTGCTGTGTCAGATGCAGGCGCGCGGCGGCCCGCGTGATGGTGCGTTCCCCGGCCACTGCGGGGAACGACGTCAGGTGGCGGATGTCGATCATGCCCGAACCTTGCGAGCCACAACGGTTCCTTGTGGCGGTGACGAGGATTTCGTCCTCGTACTGACGCTCCGGGTAGGCCAGGATGGTGGTGATCATGACCTCGCGGCGGAAGCGCCGCACTGGGGAGGAGAACACCATGACCGACTCCGGGGGAGCCGCGGTGGCGGACCGGCTGGACGTCGTCGAGACCTGCACGCGTGTCCTGTGGCACACCGACCACCGCGAGTGGGAGGCACTGGTGTCGGTGTTCGCCGACGAGGTGTCCTTGGACTACACCAGTCTCAACGGCGGCGAGCCCGTCACGCTGCCGCCGGACGTGATCGCCGGTGCCTGGAGCCAGGCGCTGGGCGGCTACGACTCGACGCACCACCTGCTCACCAACCACCTCGTGACCGTGACCGGCGACGCGGCCGTGTGCACGGCGTCGTTCCTCGCCACGCACCGGCTCGCGTCGGTGCTGGGCGGGTCGCTGTGGACGTTGGGCGGCACGTACCGGTTCTCGCTGAAGCGGACCGCCGCCGGCTGGCGGATCGACGGCATGGTCATGACCGCGGTCTGGGGTGACGGCAACCGCGACCTGCCCGCGCAGGCGGCGGCGCGGTGAGGTGGCTGCTGGTCCTCGCCGTCGGCGTGCTCGCGGCCTGTGGCACCCCGACGGAAACCCGGCCCGTGCCGACCGCCTCCGTACCGCTGGACACGGCCGCCCAGCGGTACGTCGACGCGGTCGCCGCGCGTGACCTGGACGGCCTGGTCGCCTCGTTCACGCCGGACGCCGTGATCGTCGACGTGGGCCGCGAGATCGCCGGCCACGACGAGATCCGGCGGTGGGCCGACGCCGAGGTGATCGGCGGGGTCCTGACCGTGCTCGAGAACACCCCGCGCGCCGGCGGCACGACCATGGTGGTGGCCTTCGCGCCCGCCTCCGGTGGCGGATTCCGCGCGGACTACAGCTTCGACATCTCGGGCGGCCTGATCACGCGGGCCGACCTGACCTACGCCTGACTTCCCGGGGGAATCATGAACCACACCAAGACGACGTTCGACAGCGCCGGCGTGGAGCTGATCGGCAACCTGTACCGGCCCGAAGGCGTGGAGTCCGCGCCCGGCGTGGTCGTGGCGGGCACGTGGACGAGCGTGAAGGAGTTGATGGCCGACCGTTACGCGCAGCAGCTCGCCGAGCGGGGATTCACGGCGCTGTCGTTCGACTTCACCGGATACGGCGAATCCGGCGGCGAGCCGCGTGACGTCGAGTCACCCGCGTTGAAGGTGCGTGACATCCACAATGCGGTGACGTTTCTGGCTTCGCACTCGTGGGTGGACAGTGAGCGGGTGGGAGCGTTAGGCATCTGTGCGGCGGCCATGTACATGTCCGCCAACGCGGTCGACGATCGACGCGTGAGGTCCCTCGCGCTCGTCGCGCCGTGGCTCCACGATCGGGCGATTGTCGAGGCGTCCTACGGTGGCGCGGACGGTGTGGCGGCCAAAATCGCCGCAGCGCACCGGGCCCGTGCCCACTACGACGAGACCGGCGAAGTCGAATACGTCCCGGTGGTGAGCGGAACGGACGTGTCCGCCGCGATGCCGTTCGAGATCGACTTCTACCTGAACCCCGAACGGGGCGGGATTCCCGCGTGGCCCAACCGCTACGCGGTGCAGGCGTGGGAGGAGTGGCTGACCTACGACGCCGTGGCCCTGGCACCGGACATCGCCCAGCCGACGCTGATCGTGCACAGCGAGGACGCGGCGATTCCCGAGGGTACGCAACGCTTCTACGCCGGATTGCCCGGCCGCAAGGACATCCTGTGGACGCAGGGCACCCAGTTCGACTTCTACGACCAGGCGCCGCAGGTGAACCTGGCGGCCGACACGGTGGCGGCCCACTTCCGCCGGACGCTCTGATTGTCGTACCCCGTCGTTAGAGTCGCGGGCCATGACGACACCGGTGTTGACGGACTGGCTGCTCGACTCCGACCCCGCCCTGCGCTGGCAGGTCGAACGTGACCTGCTGGGCTCACCGCCACAGGTGTGGCGGGACACCCGTGCCCGGGTGGCGACCGAGGGCTTCGGCGCCCGTCTGCTGGCCGTCCAGGACCCGGACGGCCAGTGGGCGGGCGGTGCGTTCTTCCCCCGCGACCGCGAGGGTCCGGAGAAGGTCCAGCCGTGGATGGCGACCACGTGGAGCCTCAACTCGTTGCGGGAGTGGGGCCTCGACGCGGCCGTGCTCGCGGGCACGGCCGGGCTGCTCGCCGAGAATTCCCGCTGGGAGTACGAGAACCTGCCGTACTGGGGAGGCGAGGTCGACTGCTGCATCAACGGGTGGACGTTGGCGAACGGCGTGTGGCTGGGCGCGGACGTCGAAGGCGTGGCGACGTGGTTCGTCGAGCACCGCCTGCCCGACGGCGGCTGGAACTGCGACTGGGTGGAGGGGTCGACCCGGTCGTCGTTCGCGTCGACGTTGAACGCCCTGAAGGGCCTGCTGGCCCACGAGATCGCGACCGGCGGCACGGCGGCGAGCCGGGCGGCCCGGCGGGCGGGCGAGGAGTACCTCCTGCGCCGCGGCCTGTTCCGGCGCCTGACGACCGGTGCGCAGGTGGGTCCCTGGGCGACCACGTTCGCGTACCCGTTCCGTTGGCAGTACAGCGTTCTCCGCGCCGCGGACCACTTCCGCGAAGCCGCGGCGGTCGACGGCACGCCACCGGACCCGCGCCTGGCCGACGCGGTGGAGCTGATCAGGGCCACCCGGCGATCCGACGGCACGTGGCTCCAGGAGGCCCGCCACCCCGGCCGCGTGTGGTTCGAGGTGGACGTGGCGCCGGGCGAGCCGTCGAAGTGGCTGACCCTGGTCGGCACCCGGGTCGTGGAGTGGTGGGACTCCCGACCACTCGTTCCCGGGAACTAGTCCGGCCACTTCCCGCGGCCTAGGTGGCGTCGTGGCGGGCTTCCTAGCCTTGAGTCCGTGTTCATTCGTCTGGTGCTCGGTGTCGTGGTGGCGCTGGTGGTGGTGGCGAGTCCGGCGGCGGCGCACGTCGTCGACCCCGGAGCCGATCTCCAGGTGGCGCAGTCGTTCGCCGGGGTCGAGACGACCCTGGTGATCAGGCGGACGGCCGAGGCGCCGGGGCCGCTGCGCGTCGACGTCGTCGCTTACCAGCCCGTCCGTGACGTGACGGTCGAGTTGGCGGTGGGCGGCCGGTCGGCGGCGGTGCGGCTGGTCGCCGACCGGGCCGGTGCCTATCCGGCCGTGTTGGCTGTCGCCGGTGAGGGCCCGCACGAGCTTCGGGTGCGGGTGGCCGACGAGGTCGCGGTCGTGCCGTTCGACGTGGAGGTACCGCGTCCGGATACTTGGGAGGTGTTGGTGTACGGGGGATTCGGGGCCGTCGGGCTGGCGCTGGCGGTCGCCCTGGTCTCGGCCGCACGGGCCCGGCGCGTGGCGGCTGCGGCGTCGGGCGGCGTCGCCGGGGTCGTGCTGGTGGTCGTGGCCACCGTCGCGGTGCTGTCGCCGGAACCCGGCGACCGGCCGCGTGCTCCCGGTCGGCCCAGTGTCCAGGCGTTCGTCGCGGTCGATCCGGTGCGGCCGGTGGTCGGGCGGGAGTTCACGGTCCGGTTCGACCTGGTCGACGGGGCGACGGGCCTGCCGGTCGACGACCTCGCCGTGCACCACGCCGCGTCGGGCCACCTCGTGGTGACCAGTCTGGACGGCGGGTTCTTCCGGCACCTCCATCCACTGAGGACGGACAGCGGCCGGCTGGAGGTCCGCCTCGCGGCGGACCGGGGCGGGCGGTACACCGCCTACCTCGAGGTCGAGCGGGACGGCGCCGGGCAGCAGCTCGTGTCCGGCACGTTCGACGTCGACGGTCCGCCCGGTCCCGACATCGTCGCGGCCGGCCGGACCTACCCGGTCGGCCGACCGGTCGCCGTCGAGGTCGACACCGGGCGCACCGGGCTCCAGGCGTGGCTGGGGATGGCCGGCCACCTGATCGTGCGCGATCGGGACGGCCGGTTCCTCGGGCACGCGCACGAGCGGGACATGTCGTCCACATCGGACGGAACAGTGGGCGGCCACGGGCCCCTGCTGCGGTTCACGGTCAACTTTCCCCGGGTCGGAAGGTATTACGCATGGGTGCAGTACGTGGCCGACTTCCGGATCGTGACGATTTCGTACCTGATCGACGTCCGGTGATCCGGTCGATCTGGCTGGGACTCGCCGCCGCGGCGGGTCTGGCGCTGGCGTTCCTGCTGTTCCCGTCGACCTACGCGGAAGAGCTGACCAGCGGCGAGGTGACCGTGCGGCTGACCGACACGCGGACCGGCGGCATCGACGTCAGCGTGCGCGTGCCCGCCCGGACGAGCGAGGTCACGCTGTTCGCGACCATGCCCGGCATGGGGCACATGACACCCGCGATCATCGCCGAGCGGAAGACCCCCGGGGTGTTCCGGGCCACCGGCGAGCTGTTCTCGATGACGGGGGAGTGGGTGCTGACCGTCGAGGTCGACGGCGAACCCGTGACCTTCGACATCACCGTGGACCAGGGGGACCGATGAGACGGGAGGTGGTCGGTGCCTGGCTGCTGCTGGCCGGGTTCGCCGCGCTGTGGCTGGGCGTCGCGTGGGACGGGCAGTGGCACGTCGACGTCGGGCCGGACACGTTCTTCACCGCGCCGCACCTGATGTTCTACTTCGGCACGGCCCTGATCGGCACGACCAGCCTGGTCGTGGTGCTGGGCGGTCGGCGCTCCGACGGGGCCGTGCGCGTGTTCGGTTTCCACGCGCCACCGGCGTTCCTGGTCGCGGGGCTGGGGGCCGCCGGGCACCTGGTCTACGGGGCCGCGGACCTGTGGTGGCACACGATCTACGGGTTCGACATCCTGGAGAGCACGCCCTCGCACCTGAGCCTCCAGTTGGCGATGCACGTCCAGGCGGTCGGCGTGACGATGGCGTTCGCCGCGCTGCGCACCACGACCTCCGGCAGGTGGGGCCTGGTCCTGGCCGGTGCGTTCGGGGTCGGGTCCGGTGCGATCCTGCTCGACGGCGCGGTGTTCGGCGTGAAGCTGGGCATGCTCGCGCTCGGCGGGATCGCGGCTTGGACGGTCTGCGCGGTCATGGGGATCACGCGGAGCGTGAGGTGGGCGTTCGCGCTCGCGTCGGCGTTCTTGGTGGTGCAGGCGGCGACGTTCCTGTTCCCGCCGGTGGTCACCGGCCTGTACGCGGACGGGATCGGGCAGCCGATCCGGGACGACGCGTTGGGCATCCCGCTGGTCGCGCTCGCCATGCCGGTGGCGTTCCCGGTCGTCGCGGCGCTCGCCGCCGGGGTGGTGTCGTTCGCGCGCAAGCGGTACCCGCGGCCCGACCTCGCGATGGCGGTGGCGGGCGCGGTGGTCGGACTGGGCGCGGCGCTGCCGCGCGTGATCATGGACGACGACAGTGCGAACGCGGTGCTCGGCGTCGTGGCGGTGACCGTGCTCGGCGCGGTCGCGGGCCGGTTCGGGTGGCCGTGCGCGGTGCTCATGCGGCGTCTGGGCCCGAAGGAGGTCGCGGCGTGAGGGCGGTGGTGATCGCGGTGCTCACCCTGTTCGTGCTGACGCCCGTGGCGTCCGCGCGGGCCGAGGCGTTGACCCTCGTGCACGCCGAACGCGTGCCGCTGGGCGCCGGTATCCTGACCGCGTCGTTCTCGGCCTGGCCGATCAGGGCGGGACGGTCGCTGGACTTCACGTTCGAGCCCGACGGGGGGATCGACGGGCACACCGGCGCCCTGCGGGCGATCGCGCCGTCCGGGGAAGCCCACGCGTTGGGCATCGTCGGCCTCGACGGCAACGTGGACATGAAACTGCCCCGACACCCCCGCGCCCGGGACGTGTGGGGGTTGGACGTCGTGGCACTACCCGAGGAAGGCTTGTGGCGGTTCGAATTCACCGTGGACGGGGCCGCGACCGCGACGATGCCGGTGCCGGTGGGTCCGGCGCCGGGGCCGCCGCCGGCCGTGAGCTGGGCGGTGGGCATGGCGCCGTGGGCGGTGGCGCTGGTCGTGCTGTCGCGGCGCTGGTGGCGGGTGCGGGGCCGGTGGGATCGAGGCTGGAACGGCTGAGCGACGGGCTGCTCGTCCTGCTGCCGCTGATGGTGGCGTGGCTGTCCGTGGTCGACGACGAGCGGAACCGGGTGCTGGTGTTGGCGGTCGGCACGGTGCAGAGCCTCGCGCTCGCGTGGTGCCGCCGCTTCCCGCTCGCCGTGCTGCTGGTCGTGACCGCGCTGGAGACCACGCTGGTCGTGCTGGACCGGGAGATGCTCGTCGGGTTCCTCGCCGCCGCGTCCGCGTTGGGCACCTGGGGAAAGCCCGTGCAGCAACGCGTCGGGCTCGCCGTGGGGTTGACCCTGCTGGCGTGCGGCGTGGTGTCCAGCGTCGCGGGCGGTGCGCCGTCCGGGTTCGCGCTGGCCGGGATCGCGTCGGTGGCGTTGATGTTCGTCGGGTTCTGGCTGAGCGGACGCCTCGGTGCCCGGCAGCGGACCCGCATCGACCGGTTCGAAGCCGAACGCGCCGAGGCCGAACGGCGTGCGGCGGAGCGTGAACGCGCCCTGCTTGCCCGCGAACTGCACGACATCCTGAACCACTCGGTGACCGCGATGGTGCTCGACGCCACGGCCACCGCCGAGACCGGTTCGGCCGCGGAGACCCGGGCGGCCCTCGACCGGGTCGCACGCACGGGCCGTGACGCCCTCGGCGAGTTACGCCGCCTCTTGGGCGTCTTGCGTACCACCGCCGTGGACTACGACCCACTCCTCGTACCACCGGGCCTGGACCGGATCGAGGAGTTGATCGAGACCACGCCCGGCCTGCGGATCACCCTGGTGCGCTCCGGCACGGCCGGTCCGGTGGACGCCAGCATCGGCCACGCGGCGTACCGCGTGGTGCAGGAATCCCTGACCAACGTGGCAAAACACGCGGGCCGGGTCGAGACCACGGTCGAGCTGGCGTTCACCGCGGACCGGCTGCTCGTGGTCGTGACGAACGACGAACCGATCGTGCCACCGAACCCCGGCACCGGAATGGGCCTGGTCGGCATGAAAGAGCGGGTGTCGCTGGTGGGCGGCACGCTGACCACCGGCCCCCGCCCCGACGGCGGCTTCGAGGTGCGGGCCGTCCTGCCGACCAGGACGACCGAATGCCCCGCGTAGTGGTGTGCGACGACGAACGCCTGCTACGCGAGGCGTTGACCAGGATCGTCGACGCCGCACCGGACCTGACCGTGGTCGGCGCCGCGGCGAACGGCGCCGAGGCGATCGCGGCGGTGGACCGCCACGCGCCCGACGTCGTGCTGATGGACATCCGCATGCCCGTGCTCGACGGAATCGAGGCCACCCGCAGAATCGCCCACCGCACCCGCGTGCTGATCCTCACCACCTATGACCTGGACAGCTACGTGTACGCGGCCTTACAGGCGGGTGCGAGCGGCTTCCTGCTCAAGGACGCGCCGAGCGAACGCCTGCGTGACGGCATCCGCATAGTGGTGTCGGGCCAGTCCGTACTGGCACCGGAGGCGACGTCGAGGATGATCGCCGCCTTCCGCCCGAACCTGCCGACCCCGGAAGACGAACGCCTGCTGACGGCGATCAAGAACCTGTCGCCGAGGGAACGCGAGGTAGGAACCCTGGTAGCCGAGGGCTTGGCGAACGACGACATAGCGGGACGCCTGGACATCAGCCGCTACACGGTCAAGGTCCACGTCTCGAACATCCTCTCGAAACTGGGCATCCCGGACCGCGTACACGTGGTGCTGGCCTGGTCCCGACTACGCGGCCACCTCTGACCCACACCACCTGCCCGAGTGCACATTTCGCAGTGCCTGAACGCATAACTCGCAGTGCCTGAACGCACAACTCGCGCGTTTACGCAGGCGGGCCATACGGGGAGGGGTACGACAGCCCCTTTCCGGTGGTCAGCCCGAGCGGCGAGCGACCGCTTGAAACGGTTCCCAAACCAACCCCGAAGGGGCACCCACCAAGCACTCCGCCGACGCGGCGGAGCGAACCGGTGTCCCCGGCAGTCACCCACCTTCCGCCGTTTGCTGGTGGCCCCGATGATCTCGGCCGCACTCGTGGCCACGGCCGGCCCGGGTCCGGCCTTCGCCCCGGTCGCCCGCGCCACGGGCTTCTCCACGGTCGTGGGCCTGGCCGCCGCGCCGTTGGGCATGGCCCTGGCCGGACCGGCGGCCGAGCGCGTCGGCCCGGACGCCGTGCTTCTCGTCGGAGCCGTGGTCGCCGTGCTGAGCGCACCACTGGCACTGGCCGTGCGTTCCGTCCGACACCTGCGCTGACCGACGGTCACCCGTGCCAGCGCACGCCCACCCGCCCCACCGCGTCGGCCAGCACGATGTGCACGGCGCCGTCCTGGTCGGGCAGCAGGGGGCGGCCGTCGTCGACGCGCACGCACTCGGCGGGCGGGTCGGTGAAGTCGACCTCCACCTGGTAGTCGCGGATCGGCCGGTCCAGCAGGCGGACGTGGTCGGACTGGGCCGGTGCGAAGGCGGCCTCGTACTCGATCACCGCCGACGAGTCCGCGGTCACCGGCGTGGTCAGCACGAGTTCGGCGGTCAGGCGGCCGTCGTCCAGGTCGTGCTCGACGCGCCCCACCCGGCCGCCGCGCACGACCCGGATCGTCGGCGCGGCGTCGGTGGCCAACGACCACCTCGCCGACCATCGCGCGGCGGGTCCCCGCAGGACCAGTCGGCTGTGGGCCACCACGCCCTCGCGGCTCACCCGGACGTGGTCGTACAGGCTCACCTGTCCGGCCGAGTCGGCGGTACGCCCGCGTGGTTTGGGAGGTCCGAGGAGTGCGCCGAGCGACCCCGCCGGAAGGTCCAGCACGTGTTCCAGGTGGCGTAAGGCACGCAGCGATTCAGGGCGTTCTGGTCGGCGTCTTCCCGATTGCCACAGGCTCAGCGTCGGGACGCTGACCGTCACGCCCCGCAGTACCAATCTGTGTCTGACGCGTCCGAGTGACAGGCCGCTGGCGTCGATCGCGGCCCGCAGCGCGGCCGGGAACGGGCCGTTTTCCAGCAGTCGGGTCAACTCGGCGGCACGGGGCATCGAGGCTCTCCTGGGCGGCACTCCGGGAAACGGGGACTGGCGACGCGGCGCTCAGCGACAGCGCGGTGCGTCGTCCCTCGTTCGAGAACGTTCTGCTCGGGTGGCCATGTACGGAAAGTAAGCAGACGATTCTGGAGTGTCAACGGCGTCCGGATCTTGAACCGCGCCGTTCAGCCCTTGCGCGAGCGGCCGGACGGCCCGACGACCCGCTCGTCAGACCGCTTTAGACTCGGATCATTGAGGACCGTTGGGGGGCGGCGTCCGATGAGCGATGTCGAGTTCGAGTTGTGGTTGTCCCTGAGAGAGGCACGCGTGATGGATCACGCGCGGTCGCGGACGGAGTTGCTGGACGACGTCGTGCGCCGAGCCGACGGCGCGGACGTGCCGCGGGCCGCCCTGCTGGCCCGCCGGATGCTGGCCGAGGCGCACCGCACCGACGGGCGCTGGGACCTGGTCTTCGACCTGTTCCGCCGCAGTCTGGCCGAGTACGACCGGCAGCCGTGGCGGTACGCGCCCGGCGACGGGGTCGACCTGCTGCGCTGGTACGCCTCGCTGGTCGAGAGCATGGCGCACTTCCCGGACATCGGCCTCGACGAGATCGGCGACGCGTTGCGCGACGTCGAGGAACGTTTCCGCGTGGCCGGGATGAACCTGCACGACGTGCACGCCGCCTACCGGGGCATCGCGGCGCACCGGGGCGACTGGGCCGCCGAGGAACGCGCCCACTTGCGCTGGCGCGCGACCGCCGACGTCGACGAGGACGAGCGCCGGCTGCTGCTCACCGGCATCGACCGGCTGCTGGCCAGAGGGCGGCCCGGGTGCGCGCTGGAGGCCGCCGCCGTGCTGCTCGACGACCCGGAGGTGTGCGGCGAACCGCTCGTGCTCGCGCGGTCGTTGGTGCTGTTACCCCTGGCCCGTGCGGGACGGGACGCCGAGGCGGCGTTGACCTACCGGCGGCTGGTGCGAGGGCTCGCCGGCGAGGAGGCGTCGCTGGAGGAGCACGGCCGCGTGATCGAGTTCTGCGCGTTGACCGGCAACGAGGGCGCGGGCGTCGACTGGCTGGGACCGCTGCGGGACCTCGAATCCCGGCGCCGCCCGTTCGCCACGATGGAGTTCGCCACGGCCGTCGCGGTACTGGCCGGCCGACTGGTCGTGGTCGGCCGCGGCGAGTCCGTGCTCGACCTCGGACCCGACCACTCGGTGTCGTTCCGGGACCTGGCCGCGCGGATGCGTGCGACGGCGCTCGACCTCGCCGGGTGGTTCGACCGGCGCAACGGGACGACGTTCCAGGGCGATCGCGTCCGGGCGCGGCTCGTGGCCGAGCCGGTCCGGGACTTCCTGCCGTTGGCGCCGACCAGCAGACCACCGCTGGACTTCCGGCCGCCGCCTGGGCTGTCGGACGCCGACCTGCTCGACCGGGCGGCGTGGCACGACCTGCGTTGTGAACCCGAAGAGGCGCGGGCGTGTCTGGCCGAGGTGTCGGCGGACCTGCCGTCGTTCCTGGCCGCGCGACGGGTGGAACTCCAGGCCCGGTTCGTCCAGGGGGACGACACCGAGGAGCTTCTGCGGTGGGCCGCGGAGACACACGCCCGGTGTGGCGACCGTGCCCGGCACCTGTTGGCGTTCTGCTGGTTGGGGCTGTGGATCGCGAACGTCGGGCGGCCGGACGAGGGGATCGCGACGGTGTCGCGGGCCGTCGCCGACCTGCGGCTGCTCGGGGACGACTCGGCGTGCGCCTGGGGTGAGCACTGGTTGGCGTACGTGCTGGTGGGCCGGGGACATCGGGCGGAGGCGTTCGAGGCCCTGCGTCGTGGTGTCCACCACGCGGCGGCCGATCCGCTCGCGTTGGGGTCGTTGCGTTGTCTGGAAGCCGCCTGGCTCAACGACGACGATGCCGATGCCCGGGTCGTGATCGGTCGTGCTCGGGCGGCGTTCGACGCGTTGGTGTCGGCCGGGGCGCCGGAGAAGGCGATCGAGGCGGTGGAGCAGTTGCGGGTGGCTTACGAGCGTGCCTCGGCTGTCGACGAGTTCCGGTCGTTTGTCGAGGATTGGTTGGTGGCGTTGCCTTCGCCGATGTTCGACCGGCTTAGGGGGCATCTGCATCATCTGCGTGCCCTGTCGGGTGTCGGTTCAGGTGTCGGTGGGGTTGCCGATGATCTGAACGAGGCGATCGGGCAGGCTGCGTTGCGGGACGCGGACACCGTGGAGCAGTGGTACCGGTTGGCCAACGCGGATCATGCCGAGGGGCGGCACGAGGATGCGGTGGACGCGGGGCTGCGTGCGGCGAACTGGTTGGACCACCTGCGGGACACGGTGGATCAGGGGTGGTCGGAGTGGGCGGACCAGGCTCGGTTCCTGGTCGCCGAGAGCTATCGGGTGTTGGGGGATCGGGAGGCCGCGCTTCGGGAGTTTCGGCGGTTGGCGGCGGGGGACGGGGTGTTGGCGGCTTCCGCTTTTGTCGCCGGGGCTTCTCTGCTCGACGGTTCTTGAGGTTCGTGTCTTCGCGTGGTCGGGGTTGGTTCGGACACCGCGAGTTATACGTTCAGGCACCGCGAAATGTGCGTTCAGGCACCGCGAAATGTGCACTCGGGCACCGCGAAATGTGCACTCGGGCACCGTGCGTGGGCAACGGGGTCGTGTGGAGCGCGGGTCAGGGCTTTTTGGGGTCGGCCCTGGCTCGCAGGTGGGCGCGTTCGCCCTGTTTGCCGAAGATCGACAGCAGTTCCACCGGTTCCGGGTCGGCTGAGCCCAGGGCGTGGGGGATGTGGGTGTCGAACTCCGCTGCCTCGCCCGGGACCAGGACCATGTCCCGGTCGCCCAGCAGTAGTCGCAGTCTGCCGTTGAGGACGTACAACCACTCGTAGCCCTCGTGGGTGGTGGGTTCTCCCATGGGTCTGCCGCCGGGCATGATGACCTTGAACGCCTGGAGGCCGCCTGGCCTGCGGGTCAGGGCCACGTACGAGATTCCGCTCCGATGTACGGCCCGCATGTGCACGCGCGGGTCGCCGGTCTGGGGGGCGCCCACCAGTTCGTCGATCGCGACGCGGTGTGCCTGGGCGATCGGCAGCAGCAGTTCCAGGGTGGGTCTGCGCCTGCCGTTCTCCAGCCGTGACAACGTGCTCACCGAGATCCCGGTCTCCGCCGACAGGTCGTCCAGGGTGATCCCGCGGCTCTTGCGGGCGGCCCGCAGTCGGGGGCCCACACCGTTCAGCACATTCTCCAGGTCGCCGTCCACCGGACCAAGCTTGCCGGCATCCCGTCGGACGCGAATCGCCGGAACCGGTCGACGCGGTTACCTTCCCCGCATGGGTACGCCACCCACCGTGGAATTCGAGGTCGACGGGCGCACCGTGCGGATCTCCAACCCCGACCGCGTCTACTTCCCGGCACGCGGCGAGACCAAGCTCGACCTGGTCCGCTACTACGTGGCGGTCGGCGACGGGATCGTGCGGGCGTTGCGGGACCGGCCGTGCATGCTGCATCGGTTTCCCCAAGGGGTGACCGGGGACAAGGTGCACCAGAAGCGACTGCCCGGCGGTGCGCCGTCCTGGGTGCGCACGGTCCGCGTGCACTTCCCCCGCTACAACCGGCATGCCGACGAGTTGTGCGTGGGCCATCTGGCGGACGTGGTCTGGTCCGTGCAGATGTCCACTGTGGAGTTCCATCCGTGGAACTCCCGCGCCGCCGACACCGAGGCGCCGGACGAGTGGCGCATCGACCTGGACCCGATGCCCGGCTGTCCGTTCTCGCGCGTGCGCCGGGTGGCGGCGGTCGTGCGCGAGGTGCTGGCCGAACTCGGCGCGACGGGCTGGCCCAAGACCTCGGGCGGGAAAGGGCTGCACGTGTACGTGCGGATCAAGCCCGACTGGGGTTTCCGCGACGTGCGTCGGGCGGCATTGGCGTTCGCCCGTGAGGTGGAACGCCGCCTGCCCGCCGACGTCACGACCGCGTGGTGGCGGCGCGACCGTGATCCCGAGGCCCTGTTCATCGACTACAACCAGAATGCCAGGGACCACACCATCGCGTCCGCGTACTCGGTGCGCGGCACCCCCGAGGCCATCGTCTCGACGCCGATCCGCTGGGACGAGGTCGAGGACGTCGACCCGCGCGACCTGACCATCGCCACGGTCCCGGCCCGGTTCGCGGAACTGGGCGACCTGCACGCGGGCATCGACGACGCGCCGTTCGCGCTCGACGCGCTCCTGGAGTGGGCCGACCGCGACGGCACCGACCTGCCGGACCTCGACCCGGCCTGATCACGTCGCGGGCAGGTCCTCCGGCCGGTCCTCGTCGACCACGGGCTCGTCGGGCGTGCCGTCCACCGGGTCGTCCGCCTCGGCCAGGCGGTCACGGGCCTGCTGGGCGGTCAGGCGCAATCGGACGGTCATCGTCGTCTCCTCGGTTCGGCTGTCCACCGCGGTAGGCATGCCCCCTGTGACGCCCGTCCAATCGCCACTCGATCGGGCGAATTCGGGCAGTAGGGGTCGACGTCGGCCGATGGAGGGGCGGATACCGGGGACGAGCAGGGGTCGGAACATCCATGGACGAGTTCGAACGGTTGGCGGCACTGCACGAGTACGGGTTGCTCGACACCCCGGCCGATGAGGAGCTGTCCGCCGTGGTGCGCGCCGCGGCGGTCGTGGCCGGGGTGCCGACGGCGACGCTGAACCTGCTGGACGCCGACCGGCAGTGCCAGCTCACCACCACCGGTTTCGCGGGCGCCGACTCGCCGCGCCAGGACTCGCTGTGCAACGTCGTCGTCGCGGGCGGCGAAGCGGTCTACACGCGCGACGCGAGCGCGGACGGCCGGTTCGCGGCCAGCCCGTGGGTCACCGGCGTGCTCGCCGACGTCCGCTTCTACGCCTCCGTGCCGCTGACCACGCCCGAGGGCCACGTGCTCGGCACGCTGTGCGTCTTCCACGACCAGCCGGTCGACCTCGACCGGACCCGGCTCGACGCCCTGCACGACCTCGCGATCGTGGTGCTGGCGCTGTTCGAACGCCGCCGCCAGGCCCGCCTGTTCGCCGACCTGGCGGCCGAGACCGAGGCGCAGCGCGAGCTGGCCGCCCGCTACGCGGGCGAGCTGGAAGTCCGCCAGGAGCTGATCAACGCCGTGCACGAGACCGCCGGCGTCGCCATCGTCGCCTGCGACCAGGACGGACACCTGACGCTGTTCAACCGCACGGCCCGCGCCTGGCACGGCCTGGAGGCCGACGCCGGCCTCGACCCCGACCAGTGGTCGGCCCGCTACCACCTGCGTGCCGCCGACGGCATCACGCCCCTGAACGCCGACGATGTGCCGTTGCGGCGCGCGCTGCGCGGCGAAACGGTCGAGAACGTCGAGATGGTGATCGCGCCCGAAGACGCCGACCCGATCCGGGTGCTGTGCACGGGCCGGGCGCTGCGCCGGGCCGACGGGACGCCGCTGGGCGCGGTCGTGACCATGTCCGACATCACCGCCGAGCGGACCGGCCGCGAGGACATCGCCGACCGCGAGCGGCTGCTGGCATCGATGCTGGACACGACGACGGACGCGTGCGTCGCCACCGACTCGCGGGGCGCGGTCACCGCGTGGAACCCGGCGGCCGAGGCCATGTTCGGCTGGCGGGCCGCCGAGGCGTTCGGTCGTCGGCTGACCGACCTGATCATCCCCGAGCGCCTGCGGGCCGCCCACGACCAGGGGCTCGCCCGCCGTGCCGCCGGGAGCGAGGCCCGGCTGACCGGTCTCGTCGAGGTGCCGGCCGTGCGTCGGGACGGCAGCGAGCTGCAGGTGGAGTTGAGCCTGGGTTCGTTCACGTGGCGCGGCGAGCGGCGGTTCCACGCGTTCCTGCGCGACGTCACCGAACGCGCGGCGGCCCGTGCCCGGTTGGCGGCGGCGAACGTCGAGCTGACCGAGGCCAACGCGGAACTCGACCGGTTCACCGCGATGGTCGCCCACGACCTGAAGTCGCCGTTGACCACCATCACCGGCTACACCGAACTGCTCGCCGAGCGCGACGACGAACGCGAACGCGTGCCGCTGGCCGCGATCGGCCGGGCCGCGACCCGCATGCGCGTGATGATCGACGACCTGCTCGACTACGCGCGGGCCACGCACGAACCGCTCGACCTGCGCCCGGTCGACGCGGGGGAGACCGTCGACCTGCTCGTGGACGAGATGGACCCGGAACGGTCGGTGCGCGCCCGCGTGACCCGTGACGTGCTGCCCCCGCTGTGGACGCACCCGACGCTGCTGCGCCAGGTGTTGGCCAACCTGATCGACAACGCGGTCAGGTACACCGCGCCGGACGTGCTGCCCCGCGTGCACGTGAGCGCGCAGGAGGGGCCGGCCGGCACCACGATCCGGGTCACCGACAACGGCATCGGCATCGCGCCCGAGTCCCGCGAGGACGTGTTCGACCTGTTCCACCGGGAGCGGACCGGGGACGGCTACCGGGGCACGGGCATCGGCTTGAGCACGTGCCGGCGGATCGTGGAGCGCCACGGCGGGCGCATCTGGATCGAGCCGGGCTCGGAACGGGGCACGTCGGTGTGCTTCACCGTCCCGAACCCGGTGGCGCTGGTGGCGTCGTGATCAGTCGAGGACTTCCGCCCGGTGGATCCGAACCGGTCGTTTCGGCGGGCCGTCCTGGTCGGTGTCGTCGATGCCCGCCGCGACGATCCGGTCCAGCGTGTCCAGGCCGTGCACGACTTGGCCGAGCACGCTGTACACAGGCGGGATGTCCGCGCGTGAGTGCACGATGAAGAACTCGCTGCCGTTGGTGCCGGGTCCCTGGTTGCCCATGGCCACCGTGCCGCGCGGGTAGGTCTCCTTGCCGGTGACCTCGTCGGCGAACCGGTAGCCGGGGCCGCCCTCCTCCTGGCGGACGAGGTCGCCGCATTGCAGGACGCCGAGCCGGGGCGAGTCCGTCAGCCGGAAGCACTGCGTCCGGTCGTAGAACGACTTCCGGGTCAGGTGCACGAAGTTGTGCACGGCGCAGGTCGCGTTCGCGCGGTCGAGTCGGATGACGATCCGGCCGTAGTTGGTGTGCAGCGCGACCACGGCCTTGCCCTTGGTCGAGGCTTTCGGGCGTGGCGGGCGCACGGGTTTCGCCGCCGGGTTCTCCGGCGTCGGGATGAACTCGCACCGCTTGGTTCCCGGTGTCCCGGTGGCCGCGGCGGCGGGCGCCGCGACCACCGAGAAGGCGATCATGAGGACGACCAGAACCATTCGCATGGGCTCGACGCTAGGGCCCGGTCGCTGTCCCCTGAACCGCCGCTCAGCCGGGCTTGGGCGCGTCCACGTGGTGGACCTTGAAGCCGCCCTTGACCACGGTGGTGAACGGTGCCGCCGCCATGCACGGGCGCACGTCGGTGCCGTCGACCAGGCCCCACGAGAAGCCCATGCGGTCGGGGTGCCCGTCGAGCACGCTGAAGCCCAGGCGTTCGCCGTTGGGCACCTGGCCGTGGGAGGTGGCCGTGACCAGCGCGGTGAGCGTGGCGGACGGGCCGCCGGTGAGCAGGCAGTCGACCTCGGCCTCGGCCGTGTAGGTCGTGCCCCGGATGACGTGCGAGATGCGCACGGTGCCGCGGGCGTCGGTGGGGCGGCCGTTCGGCGAGTCCGGCGTGATCCGGGTGAACGGCGCCGCCTGGGCGTCGAACTCGAACTTGATCTCTTCGGTGGGCACGTAGTGGTAGCGGACCTGGGCCGAGCCCGTGACGCTCGCGGGCCGGCCCCGGTCGGCGTCGCCGTCGGCGGGCGACGCGCTCGCGACCGCCGCCCCGGTGAGCAGGACTCCGAGCGTGGCGAGGGTGAGTAACGACTTC
Organism: Saccharothrix violaceirubra; assembly: GCF_014203755.1. Taxonomy (NCBI): domain Bacteria; kingdom Bacillati; phylum Actinomycetota; class Actinomycetes; order Pseudonocardiales; family Pseudonocardiaceae; genus Saccharothrix; species Saccharothrix violaceirubra. Next base: position 3,754,731 of record NZ_JACHJS010000001.1, on the reverse strand, counting down.
ATGTCCTCAAGATCGCGTGTCGTCCCTGAGGGCACGCTGAGGACCTGAGAACCCGCTGAAACCCCCTCGCGAGTCCTCCGCTCGGACACCCCGAAATACGCACTCGGGCACCTCCCTTCGGGTGATCAGCCGAGCCGCGCCTCCAAGCCGTCGAGGACGAGGGCCAGCCCACGGTCGAACTCGGCGCCGTAGGAGTAGCCCGGATCCGTGATCTGTTCCGCGACCAGTTCCGCGAGGTGGGGGTAGTGGTCGGTGGGCAGGTCGAGTTGTGCCACGAACTCCGCCGCGGACTCGCCCGGTTCGAACGGGAGGTTCAGTTCCGTCAGCACGAAGCCGAACACGTAGGCGTCGAGCACGGAGTACGCGCTGGCCGCCAGCGCGACCGGGAAACCGTTGCGGCGCAGGCAACCCAGCACGGCGTCGTGGTGGCGCAGCAGCCACGGTCCGGGTGAACGGCGCGATTCGATCAGGCCCAACGCCCACGTGTGTCCGGAAAGGACGGTCCGGACGGACGTGGCGCGGTCGGCCATCGCCGTGCGCCACGGTGCGTCCACGTCGGGCAGGTCGATGCGGGCGAAGATCCACTCGGTCAGGCTGTCGAGGAGGGCGTCCTTGCCGGCGACGTGGTGGTACAGGGACATCGCTTCGACGCCCAGTTCCCGGCCCACGTTGCGCATGGTCACGTGGGCGAGCCCGCCCCGGTCGGCCACCTGTGCGGCGGCGTCGACGACGCGGGCGTGCGTGAGGCGTGCGGGCATCTCGGAAGGACCTCCTTGCGACCTTACGGGTGTAAGGCTACCGTTCCGGCTTACAGGTGTAAGGAGAGGGTATGCGCGCAGCGGTTGTGGACAGGTACGGACCACCGGAGGTCGTGCGGGTCGCGGAGGTCGCCAGGCCCGTGCCCCGGGCGGGCGAGGTCCTGGTGCGGGTGGAGGCCGTGGCGGTGACGTCGGCCGACGCGCGCATCCGAGGAGCGCGGTTCCCGTCCGGTTTCGGGGTGTTCGCGCGGTTGGCGTTCGGTGTGGTCCGTCCACGTCGGAAAGTCCTCGGTGGAGCGTTCTCCGGAGTGGTCGTCGAATCGGCGGCCGAGGGTTTCACCGCCGGAGACGAGGTGTCCGGCATGACGGGCGTCCGGTTCGGCGCGCACGCCGAGTACGTCGCGGTATCGGCGGCGAGGGTCGCCCGCAAGCCCGCGGCGGTGCGGCACGACGACGCGGCGGCCCTGCTGTTCGGCGGCGGCACGGCGTTGCACTACCTGCGGGACAAGGGTTCCCTCGCGGCCGGGATGTCCGTCCTGGTCAACGGCGCGTCGGGTGCGGTCGGTACCAACGCCGTCCAGTTGGCCAAGTACTTCGGCGCCGCGGTGACCGGCGTGACCAGCGCCCGCAACGCCGATCTGGTGCGCGGCCTCGGCGCCGACCACGTGATCGACTACGCCGACGGCGGCCTCGTCCGCACCACCGACCGGTTCGACCTGGTCCTGGACACGGTCGGCACCCTGTCGATCGCGTCGGGCCGCCGCCTGCTGACCGACCGCGGCCGACTGCTGCTCGCCGTCGCCGGCCTGGGCGACACGATCCGCGCCCGGGGGAACGTGGCCGCCGGTCCCGCACCCGAGCGGGCCGCCGATTTCGCGTTCCTGCTGGACCTGGCCGCGCAGGCGAAGATCGTCGCCGTGATCGACGCGACGTACGGCCTCGACGACGTCGTGACGGCCTACAAGCGCGTGGACAGCGGTCGCAAAGTGGGCAACATCGTGCTCCGCCCCGCGCGGAACCCGCCCGAAACGCCCTGACCTGTCGTACCGCCGGGGTACCGTGCGCCGCAGGTCGCCGGGTTTCGGGAGGCAGGGTGTCGGTGCGCGCGGTGTTGGTCGTGGCGGGTCTGGTCGGTGCCGTCGTCGCGCTGATCCGGCGGAGACCACGGGTCGCGCCCGGCTACACGGCCATCCCGCGCACGCACTTCCTGCTGCGCGTGCCCACCGGGATGGCGGTCGACCCGGCGCTGCCCGGCCTGGTCAGACCCGGAGCGGGCACCTCGGTGCTGGTCGCCGTGAACCCGTTGACCCCGGACGCGGACGCGGAGGAGATCCTGACCGACCTCGCCACCGGCTTCACCGGGGTGCGGGCCGCCGCACAGGGGTTGGAACTGGACCGTCCACAACGGTTGGAGGTCGCCGGTTTCCCGGCGGTGGCCACGACGGGCATCCAGCGCGTGGGGGATGCTCGGGTGCGTAAGGCGGTTGTGGCTCTCATCACCGACGACGAGTTCGTGATGCTGACCGCGACGTTGGCCGACGACGACCCGTTGAGCACTCCCGAGGCCCTGGCCGTCCTCACCGCCGCCCGGCGCGGCGCCACCCGCGCGCCCGGCGACCTGGGCTTCGACGTCACCCCGGCGCCCGGCTACCACCGCTCGTCGCACCCCGGCTCGGCGCTGCTGCTGACGCTGGGCCCGGAAACAGGCGATGACGTGCCCGTTTTCGTCGTGGCCGCGTCCGTCGACGACGTGGCGACCCCGGACGAAGACCGCCGGGACGCGGCCCTCGGGCGCTTCGCCGCCCTGCCGTCCACGCCGACCGTCGACGACGCCGCGGCGGTGGAGATCGCGGGCCTGCCCGGCTACGAGATCACCGGCCGGGGCACCGGCCGGTGGGAAGCGGTGTACTGCACGGTCCTCTTCCGGCCCGCCGGCTACCTCGTGCTCAGCGGCTGGTACGACCCCTTGGTCCACGACGACCAGCACCCGGCGTTCCGGGCGATGGCACGATCGTTGGTACTCACCCGTTGACGAGGAGAAGCATGACAGTCACGCGCATCAACCCGCCCGGCCTCCCGCAGGTCGAGGCCTACCGCCAGATCGCCGTCGCGACCGGCTCGCGGACCGTGTACGTCGCGGGCCAGGTCGCCGTCGAGGCGGACGGGACCCTGGTCGCGGCCGGCGACCTGGAAGGCCAGGTCGAGCGGTGCTACCTCAACATCGCCACGGCGTTGGCGGGCGCGGGCGCGACGTTCGACGACGTGGCCAAGGTGACGATCTACATCGTCGACTACACGCCGGACAAGCTGGCGCTGTACAACGCGGGCGTGGCCCGTGCCGCCGAGAAGCTGGGCGTCCGGCCGCTGGCGGCCGGGACGCTGATCGGCGTCACCGCGCTCGCCTCGCCCGACTTCCTGGTCGAGGTGGACGCCGTCGCGGTCGTGGACTGACCTTTTCGGACCTCCCGGCCGGCCACTCCGCGGCCGGCCGGGAGATCTACAGCCCGTCCGCCGGCAGCCCGTCCGCGGTGATGGCGAACCGCCATGTCCGTTCGGCGTCCCCGCGCAGTTCGGCCAGGTTGAGGACGCGGAACACGTTGCCGGCGGCGATCGACTGCCGCCACAGCCGTTCCGCGCCGAGCACGTCGCCCACCTCCTCCCGGCCGACCGCGAGGTGGAAGAACGGCCACAGGTAGCCCGCCGCGGCGGCCTCGACCGCGATCCGCTCGGCGGCGGCGAGGTCGTCGCCCGCGTCGTCGAGGCGCGCGGAGAACGCGTCGAGCGTGTCGTCCCACACGAGTTCCTCGCCGTTCTCCCGCGTCCCCTCCTCGGCCTCGACCCACCACAGCGACAGGTCGAATCCGGTGTCCCCGTCGTCGATCTTGCGGCGCAGGCGCTCGACGGCACGGTCCAGCCCGGCGCGTTCCGCGATCGACAACGCCTCGGCATGCTCGCCCGCGTTCTCCAGCAACGTGACCAGCATGCGGGCGGACCCGAGGTCCCCCAGATCGAGCGCCCTGGCGGACAGCCGCGTCGCCGGGCCGAACCTGCCCCGTCGCATGGCGGCTTCGGCCAGAGTGGACAGGACTGCGGTGTCCGGGACCACGTCGACGGTCGCCGACCACAGGCTGTCCCGGGGCTGCACGGCCACCCGGCGTCGGCCCAGGTGGTTCTCCAGGTAGTCCGCGAGCCGGTACCCCGAGCCCGACGGGCGCAGGGGACCGGGCACGCCGAACCCGCCGACGCGCACGTCGGTCTCGATCACGTGTCGCACCCACCCGACGCCGGGCGGCAGCCGGTCGTGGTCGGCGTCGTCGAGGTAGTCCCGGGCGGCCTGTTCGAGGAACGCGAGGGACAGCACGGTCGGCATGCCCATGCGCCGGGCGTCGGCGGCGGCCTCCAGCACGGCCCGTGCGGCGGGCGATCCGGTGGTATAGCGGTCGACCAGGTAGCGGGCGCCGGCCAGGAAGGGGATCGGGCGGTCCTCGACCAACGCCACCGCCCAGCGGGCATCCGACTGCGCGGCCTCCTCTGCCCGTGCGCGTTCGCCCGCGTCGAGCGTCGCGGCGACGGGGATGACGTCGGCCCGGCGCAGCAGCTCCCTCGCCTGGGCGTAGTGATCGGGACCTCCGGGCGGTGGCGGTCCCGTCAACGCCTGCCACCGGTCGTGCTCGTCCCAGATCGTCGCGAGGATGAGGACACCCTCGACCGGAGCGGCCACCAGGCCGCGGAGTGCGATCGCGGCAGCACGCCACCGCGGCTCTTCTTCGCGGACCAGGAACCGCTGCAACTCGTTGAGCCAGACCACGGTCCGGGGTGCGATCCCGGCCTTCAGGCCCTCGACGAGCTGCTCGCCGTCGAGCGGGTGCCACAGCCGCCATCCGGCGCCGAACGAGTGCAACGACTCCCAGCACGCCCGCGTCTTGCCACTGGACGAGCCCCCGACCAGGACCGCCATGCGACAGGCGCCGTCGCGTGCCGACGCCGCGATCCCGGCGAGCCGGTCGTCGAACGTCCGGCGGACGTAGGCGGTCAGCTCTTCGGTGGGCGTGGACCCGACCGTGAGGGCAGGGTGCACCTCGTACGCCTCCGCACCCGAGACGAGGGCGTCCGCCAACGCGACGCCGGGCGGCCCGGCCTTTCGTTCGGGCCCACCGCCGAGGTACACGTCCCGCCCGGCCTGCACCACGATCCCCGAGCCGGAGGCGACGGCGTTCTGGTCGGGGTTCACGGCATCGCCCGGTGGTCGAGGGCCGCGGCGAACCGGTCCGCCACCGCCGCCACCGCGGCACGCAGCGCGTCCCCGCCCTCGACGCGGAACGGGAACGGCATGGCCGCGAGCCACTCTTGGGCGTACATGGCCGGGTTGCCGGTGCTGCCGACCAGCACGCACCCGTCGCCCAGGGGTTCGAGGCGGCCCATGGGCGGGCGGACCCAGTGTGCGACCGCGTCCAGCGGCGCGTCGAACACCACGCGGGTGGGGTGTGCCCAGCCCCGGCCCAGGTTCTCCTCCAGCGTCGCGACCGGGTCGAGGTCGGCGGGCGGCTGGAATTCCCGCGCGGTGCGCACCACTGCCCGAATCCGATCCACGCGGTACGTGCGCACGGCGTCCGCGCGGTGCGAATGGCACAGCAGGTACCAGCGACCATGGCGGACGACCACCGCCCACGGGTCCACCTTGGCCCGCCACTCGTCGCCCGACGTGCCGCGGTAGGCGATCACCACCCGGTGGCGGGCCGCGACGGCCGCGACCAAGGCGCTCGCCGTGGCCGGGTCCGGCCGGGCCGCCTGCCGGTCCGGTGCCGTGGCGGCGTGCTCACGCAGCACGGCGGCGTGGTGCGCGATGTCCTCGGGCAGCGCCCGCAGGACCTTCGTCAGCGCCGAGTCGGTGGCCGTGGGATGGCTGTCGAGCACGGCCATGACCAGGCTCAGCACCTCGTCCTGGGTGAACACGACCGGAGACAGCCTGGTGCCGCGCCGGAGGCGGTAGCCACCGTGCGGTCCCCGGGTCGAGTCGACCCGGATTCCGGCCTCCCGCAGGATGCCGACGTAACGCCGGGCGGCGCGTTCGGTGACACCCAGGCGTTCGGCGAGCTGGTCGGCCGTCGTGCCGGGACGGGCTTGAAGAATCTCCAGGGCGCGTAAGGCTCGTGCTGTGGGACTGGGCACGCGGGCAGGCTAGTGCGTTGACCAGTCGGGTTCACCGGAGGTCGTCCGGGTCCGCGTCCGCAGGAAGCCGATGATGTGTCGGTGGAGGGACTCCGGGTTTCCGAGAGGCTCAGCGTTTCAGCGTGATGTCTCGGAGTTCGCGAACCAGGTGGGAAGCGAGGACCCAGGAAAGTGCGGGATCGTCGAACGTGACGATGGTGGGTTTCCATGCCCGTACGCCGTTGGGTGAGGTGGCGTGGAGTGCGCCGTGGACTCCGATGATGGGTGCGTTTCGTACGCGGACCATGGCGTGGCCGCGTCGCAATGCGGGGCACTGGCGGGTGGAGAGCGTGAGGCAGTCGGTGCAGACCTGGCAGACGAGGCTTGGCCGGCTTCCGGTCGACTACTCAGAGTAGTCGCCGATGAGCGTCGCGACGGTAGACAAGCGCAAGCTCGTCCGTGCCGACGGCATGGCCGCCGCAAAGCCTCGCGCGTCGCTCAGCGTCGCCCCGGCGGCGTCCATCTGTCCCGATCGTGCGTATGCCTCAGCTAGCCAAGTCAGGTAGAGCGCAACCTCACGAGCCTGTTCGACCGGGTAGGTGGCGATAGCTGCTGAGAGCAACGGCTCAGCCTTATCGGGCGCACCCAACTCGATCATGCAGCGACCCGCCATCACATCGATTTCGGCTCTGTTGAGCCAATAAACCCACTCAGGCTCGGGAAGGCCATCTGTCCGACGCTCGTACGCGTCGTCCACCTCGTCCAGCGTTCGCCGCGTTGCTTCGCGGTCTCCGACCCGCGCACTCGCCCATGCCACGCGTTCAAGGAGGAGGGCTCGCACGACTGGCGTGGCATCGCGGGCGCCATGCGTCGCCGTGCGTGCCAACAGCAAGGCGTCTTCGGCGTTCCCGACGTTCGCCATCTGGTAGCTGAGCGACGAAAACAGTTGTCCCCCAAGGACGAAGTCGTTCGCGGCCTCTGCCGCCGAGACTCCTGACAGGTACACGCGCTGAGCCTCCGCGTGAAGCCCTGCGTCGCTCGCGACCCAACCGGCAAGCTGAGCCAGTTCCCCCGTTGCCGTCAGCAACCTCGAACCGATGATGTCGGGGTAGGAACTATTGCGCACCAACGCTTCTGCCTCCGCGAGTTCCTTGCGGACGGCAGGCAGCAGATCCTGGCTTCCGACTACATCGTCAAGGTGTCGCAGTTCGACCACTCGGGCGTCAAGGGCGTCCGAGAGGGTCGTCCCCACCCTTCGCCCGCTTCGGGTCTGCTCGACCATCGGAGACTGAGCAACCAGCCACTCATGTGCCCGACGAACCGCGTCACTCCCGATCGGTACTCCCAAATATTGCTCATAGGCCGCGATGACGTCCGGTGCAGGAGATCGTTTGCCGTTCTCAATGAGGCTCAGATACGACCTGCTGTAGTGGGCCGCTTGCGCCATTCGGGCGAGACTCCACCCGGCGGCACTACGGGCCGACTTCAGTGCGTCACCTAACTCGGACATGATGCCCCCGATTGTCAACGTCTGTAAACACCGCATCCAGCATAAGGGCTCTGGTTGCCTGTTAGAAAGGATGTCGGTACTTCTCCCGCACATGAAGAACGTCTATGCGACCAGATCCCCGGGGGTGTTCGTGCAACTCGCAACATGGGAACGACGCAAGCTTGTTTTCCGCCTGGGCGGACTACTCGACTTGGTGCGAGGATCCACAGGATTCACGGACGACGAAAGTGCCCCCGCGATGGTTCGACCGTACTGCGTTGCTGCCGAGGCGACCGGGCGAATTCAGTCGGTGAATGCCTGCGACTCGTTCGGTCCTGGCACTGTCCGAAGGGTGAGAACGTGAACCGCTCGGTTTTATCGGGGAACGAGCTTTTTCTGCCCGCCCGTGCGGTGGTTCTTCAGCCTGAAACTCTTTGCAACCTGGACTGTTCGTACTGCTATCTGCCTTTTCGGCAGCGTCGAAACAGGATGTCGATCGAAGTTGCGCAAGCAGTTGCGGACTCTATTCGCGCGTGGACGGCGTCCGCCACCGTGGAGGTTTGTTGGCACGGTGGCGAACCTCTCGCGACTGGCCGAACCTATCTGTCGAAGCTCATGGACTGCTTCAACGGGATGGACGTCAAACACAGCATTCAGACGAATGCGACGCTGATCAATGAATCATGGTGCCGGTTCCTTGCAGGCCGGCAGGTGCATGTCGGGGTGAGCATTGACGGGGACAACTCCGACAACGTGAATCGTGTAGACCGTAGCGGACGTCCAGCATACGGCAAAATCGTTCGCGGAATCCGGGAACCGGTGGACCACGGGCACGAAGTACACGCAATTGCGGTCGTGTCCGATCCGAGCGCCGAGCGGGCACGCAGACTCTATGAGTTCGCGGCCAGTCTCGGAATCTCGGAGCTGGGAGTCAACATCGAGGAACAGGAGGGGGTGAACGCCACCGTAAACGCGCACGACCGCGCAGAGGTCATTGGGTTCTGGAGTGAACTCACACGTATTTGGGCCGAAAATCCTGTACTGCGAATACGTGAAGTGGCAAGGTCCCTGGGGTGCATCGGCGCCGTACTTCGGGATGACTCGACTGTGATCCGCACCGGACCGGCGATCGACCCACTGCCGACTGTCGGATACGACGGGTCGGTGACGTTGATACCCCCCGAGTTGGCTGGATTCAGCGGTCCGCACGGAAGCTTCGCGACCGGAAGCATTCTGGTCGACAGCTTGGACAAGATCATAGCTCGTAGTGAGGGGTCCCGCTGGATCGCCGAGTTCGCACGGGGGGTGGAGAACTGCCGGGCGTCGTGCGCGTTCTTCGACTTCTGCGGCGGTGGACATCCAGCGAACCGCTATTTCGAACTGGGCCGGCTGGACACCACCGAGACGAACTACTGCCGAAACAGCAAGATCGCCTTACTTGAAGGGGTATTGAAGAATGCGCAGCCCGACGCCGCTGGTCGAACGCATCCGCTCGCGTGAGAACGGGTTCGCGCCGTTGCTCGCGCTCGGCACCGGTACCGCTCCCGCGCGAGGCGGGAAGTTCGACAACCGGCCCACGTGGGACAACGTCCCGAATCCGTTCGACAACCGGCCGACGTGGGACAACTGGAACAAGAAGTAGCTAGTCCACGGTCAGGCCGGCTTCCCTGGCGAACTGCACCCCCAGGGTTCCGGCCTGAACCGGGTCGATACGGGCACCGCGCAGAGTCGATAGCCCGTTTCCGCCCACCAGGCGGGACGAGGTGAAGTCGCAGCCGACCGCACGGATGGCCGCAAACTCCACATCGACAAGATCGCAATCATCGAACACGATGTTGGACAGGTCGCCACCGAAGGTGGCTTCGCGGAAGGAACACCTGCGGAACACGGCCGCGTTCTTGATCTTGTCGAACCGCATCGATGCGAAATCGAACCGGCAATCCTCGGCGATCAGATCGGCTGCCATGGTGAAGACCACTCTGAGGCCGATTCCCTGACAACGGGTGAACTCCACCCGTCGCGCCGTGGTGTCAGTCAATTCGGTGTTCGCCAGTACTGCGCCGGCGAAGCGCACATCCGATAGGTCAACCGGGGCGAGACGAGAACCGGATAGGTCGACAGGGCCGACCAGGGATCGGACAATAGCGCCTTCGCCTGAGGTATCGACCTGTGCTCCCTTCTCTATGTGGACGGAATCGAAGTCGAATTCGCCACGGAACGCGGCATCGACCTCCGTCAAGTCGTCCGGGTCGATGTTGGCGCGTTGAACGGTTTTCCCTGCCACGGTCTCGAAATCCATGCCGGCACCGTAGCGCACACAGCAGGTGCATGGCCGATGCGACTCCCTTCAGACACAAGACCCCACGCGACCGAAGTCGCGTGGGGTGCCTGTGATGCACAGCAGGCAAAGCAGCGCGGATGGGCGGGCCACCGCAGACCCGGATCGGGACGACTGTCGGGCAGGAGCACGACGGCCACGTCCGACCGATACGGAGACAGGGGTGGGTCTTGGTGGCAGTGCACCCGACCCGGCGCAGGTCCGCGGTCGAAGTACTGGCTACCCGGGCACGTACGGAAGCGGATCGTCCGGAATCGGTCCTAGCCTGGTGCCGACCGGCCACATCGGAGGAGTGAAGATCATGGACATCCTGCTCGTCGGCGGACTGTGGCTCGACGGGTCGGTGTGGGACGACGTCGCCGCCGCGCTCAGGTCGCTGGGCCATCGACCCGTGCCGGTGACCCTGCCCGCGCACGCCGGGGCCACGCTTGACGACCAGGTGGCGGCCGTGCTCGCCGCCGTCGACGCGGCGTCCGGCGAGCCCGTGGTGGTCGGGCACTCGGCGGCGGCCACGCTCGCGTGGTTGGCGGCCGACGCGCGACCGCCGGCCGTTTCCCGGGTCGTGCTCGTCGGTGGATTCCCCGCCGCCGACGGCAGGCCCTACGCGGACTTCTTCCCGTTGCGGGACGGGGCCATGCCGTTTCCCGGCTGGGCCGCGTTCGAGGGTCCTGACTCGGCCGACCTCGACGAGGCGACGCGGCGGTCCATCGAGGACGCGGCGATCCCCGTGCCCGAAGGTGTCGCGACGGGTGTCGTGCGGCTCACCGACGAGCGGCGGTACGACGTGCCGGTGGTGGTCGTTTGTCCGGAGTTCGGCCCGGAGCAGGCGCGGAAGTGGGTCGAGGCGGGCGAGGTGCCCGAGTTGGCGAAGGCCGGGCGGGTGGAGTTCGTCGACATCGACTCCGGCCATTGGCCCATGTATACGAAGCCGGTGGAACTCGCGCGTCTCATCGCGCGTTCGTGACAGCTTCTTCCCCCACTTCAACGTATAACACAGAGGGGGTCTTGTGGCAAGACCCCGTTCCCGGCGCAGAATTCCCGGCCGTAGCCAGGAAATTTCGTGAACAGGGAGAACTCCTTGATCGACGTGATCATCGCCGGTGGCGGACCGACCGGGTTGATGCTCGCCGCCGAACTGCGCCTGCACGGCGTCCGGGTCGTCGTGTTGGAACGGGAACCGGCGCCGACGCCGCACGTGCGGGCACTCGGTCTGCACGTGCGCAGCATCGAGGTGATGGACCAGCGCGGCCTGTTGGAGCGTTTTCTCGAACACGGCACCAAGCACGTGGTCGGCGGTTTCTTCGCCGGTCTGGCCGCGCGGTGGCCTGAAGGGCTCGACACCGCGCATTCCTACGTCCTGGGCATTCCCCAGCCCGTCACCGAAAGGCTGTTGACCGAGCACGCCGTCGGACTCGGCGCGGAGATCCGCCGGGGCGTGGAACTGGTCGACCTGGCGCAGGACGACGACGGCGTCACGGTCGATCTCGCCGACGGCACGGGCCTGCGGGCCCGTTACCTGGTCGGTTGCGACGGTGGCCGCAGCACCGTGCGCAAACTGCTGGGCGTGGCGTTCCCCGGCGAACCGACGCGGGTGGAGACGCTGCTGGGCGAGATGGAGTTGACCACTCCGGCCGACGAGGTGACGGCGAAGATGCTGGAGGTCCGCAAGACCCAACTGCGCTTCGGTCTCGGCTCGCTGGGCGACGGGGTGTTCCGCGTGGTCGTCCCGGCCGACGGGGTGTCCGAGGACCGGGGTGTCGCCCCGACGCTGGACGACTTCCGGCGGCAACTGCGCGCCTACGCGGGAACCGACTTCGGTGCCCACTCGCCGCGTTGGCTGTCGCGGTTCGGCGACGCCACCAGGCAGGCCGAACGCTACCGCGTGGACCGGGTCTTCCTGGCCGGCGACGCCGCCCACGTCCACCCGCCGACCGGCGGCCAGGGCCTGAACCTGGGCCTCCAGGACGCGTTCAACCTGGGCTGGAAGCTCGCCGCCGCGGTCGGCGGGCAGGCACCCGAGGGACTCCTGGACACCTACGAGTCCGAACGCCACCCGGTGGCCGCCGACGTCCTGGACAACACCCGGGCCCAGATGCACCTGATGTCCACCGAACCCGGCCCGCAGGCGGTCCGCCGCCTGCTGTCGGAGCTGGTCGCCATCGAGGAGGTGAACCACCGGTTGATCGCGAAGATCACTGCGATCGACGTCCGCTACTTCGGCGACGACGACTCGTTGGTGGGACGCCGCCTGCGTGACGTCGAGTTGAAGCACGGTCGGCTCTACGCCCACCTGCACGCGGGCCGTGGTCTGCTGCTCGACCAGACCGGGGGCCTCTCGGTCGCCGGGTGGGCGGACCGGGTGGACCACCTGGTCGAGGTGAGCGAGGAACTGGACGTGCCGGCCGTGCTCCTGCGGCCGGACGGTCACGTGGCCTGGGTGGGCGAGGACCAGCGGGACCTGGAGGCCCACCTGCCCACGTGGTTCGGGGCGCCGCGAGGGGAGTGAACCGGTCGGCCGTGCGGAACTTCCGTCGACCACAATCGACACGGAGTTCCGCACGGATTCGTGGCCGGGGTGAATCTCTCGATTTAGCGGAGGCGAATGGCGCATCTGCCCGATACCGCGTGGATCGCCTTCGCGGGGGAATCCGGGTTTCGGAGTGCGGGATACGGTGGAACGTCGCCGGAACGCGCATTCCGAGGGGTTCGTCATGATGATCATGGCAGCGCTCATTGCCTTGTCCACCGTCGTGCCGGTCGGGCAGTCCGTGCCGCCGGTCGCCGTGGACGTGGTGGTGGTGTCCGGCTCGCCGGGCTGCACCCCGCTGGCCGTCGCGGTCGGGCCGGACGGCAGGACGGTGAGCGCCGCCTACGGCCGGTTCGCCGCCGAGGCCGGTGGTGGGGCGAGTCCGGACGCGGCGACGCGGAAGTGTCGGGTGCTGCTCCGGGTGGTCCCGCCCCGGGGCTACACCTACGGCATCGCGCGGGCCACGTACGCCGGTTTCGTCGCCCTGCGGCCGGGAGCGACGGCACTGCACCGGGCGAGTCTGCGCGTCCAGGGCTCGCCGACCCCGATCACGCGGGAGTCCTGGTTCACCGGGCCCGTGTTCGAGGAGTGGACGGCGGACTACCTGCCCGAGCCGTCGGCGATCGTCTACGCCCCGTGCGGCGGCGGTGCGACCTTCGACCTGTCCTCGGAACTGAAGGTCGACCCGGGCACCGCCGATCCGACCGTGCGCGACGTGATCGAAACGGACAGTCCCTACCTGAAGTACGTACTCGCGACCCGGTCCTGCTGAATCAGCCGGTCCACACCTCACGCCACCGGCGGGCCACGTGCGCAGGCTCCCGGGGGCGTCGGGTCGACGGGTCGGTGTCGGCCACGCCGCACGCCGGGCAGACGAGGTCGAAGGTCGGCGCACCGCAGGCCCGGCACGAGTCGGAGTGGACCGGCCGGGACTCGTGCCCGGCCAGGACGCGCACGACCACGACGACCAGGCGTTCGGTGGGGTGGGTGGTGAAGTCGGGGCAGAAGGCGAGCAGCGTGGAGTTGCGCCACCGGTCGACGGGCAGCGGGGTCCGCCGCCCGACGGACTTCTCCGCCCGGCGCCGCGTCCGGTAGGCGCGCGTGACCCGCTGCCAGACCTCGCGGGCCTCTTCCAGTTCGTCCAGGGCGCGTACCAGCGCCGCCGGGTCGTCCTCGGGACGGGCGGGCACGGCCGCGTTGACGACGAGGTGGTGCCAGGTGGCCAGGAATCCGTAGGGCGCGAAGCGCAGGACGCATTCCCTCAGCGCCCACGACCTGACCTTCGGGGCCAGGGAGTCGTCACGCACCTTGCGGGCCGCGGAAGGGAAAGAGGACACCTGGGCACAGTAGGACGGCACGGCCCGACGGTGATCCGTCGGGCCGTGCCTCGGGGTGGGGTCAGGGTGTCAGGGCGCCAGGTAGAGGGTGCGGTTCGGGGTGCCCGAGCCGGGGTTCTTGACCAGGTTCGGGGTGCTCGAGTCGATCAGCGCCTTCTGCACCTGGGCCGGGGTCGCCGACGTGTGCGTGGACAGGTATGACGCGGCGGCGCCCGCCACGTGCGGTGCCGCGAACGACGTACCGTTGCCGGTGTAGGTGGCGGTGTCGTTGTCCTTCCAGGCGGACGTGATGCCCACGCCCGGCGCGAACAGGTCGACGACCGAGCCGTAGTTGGAGAACGAGGCCCGTGCGTCGGTCTTGTCGGCCGCCGCCACGGTGATCGCTTCGGTCACGCGGGCCGGGGAGGTGCTGGACGCGTTCTGGTTCGAGTTGCCGGCCGCGATGGTCCACGTGATCCCGGCCGTGATCGACTTGCGCACGGCGGTGTCCACGGCGGTGGACGCGCCGCCGCCGAGGCTGGCATTGGCGACCGCGGGCTTCTTGGCGTTGGCCGTGATCCAGTCGATGCCCGCGATCACGCCGGCGGTCGTGCCGCTGCCGTCGGAGCCGAGCACGCGCACCGGGTACAGCAGCGCCTCCTTGGCGACGCCGTACTTGGTGCCCGCGATGGTGGCGGCGACGTGGGTGCCGTGGCCGTAACCGTCGTCGCCGTCGGTGTCGTTGTCGATGAAGTCGTAGCCCTGCCGGACCCGGCCGCCGAAGTCCTGGTGGGACGCGCGGATGCCGGTGTCGAGCACGTAGACGTTCACGCCACGCCCGGTGTTGGCGTAGGAGAACTTGTTGTCCAGCGGCAGCTTGCGCTGGTCGACGCGGTCCAGCCCCCACGACGGCGGGTTGGTCTGCACGCCGTCGGCGCGCACCGTGCGGTTCTGCTCGACGAGCGCCACGGCCGGGTCCGCGGCCAGGCGCTTGGCGTTGCGCTCGGACAACGTGACGGCGAAGCCCGAGACGCCGCCCGAGTAGACGTGGTCGACCTTTCCGGCGAAGCGGCCGGCCAGGTCGCCCGCGGTCCGCTGTTCCGCGCCCCGGCCGTTCTTCAACAGCACGACGAAGCTGTCCCGGATCGAGTCGGCGGCGCCGAGACCGACGACCTCGCCCTCGGCGGCCTGCGCCGGAGCGGCGCCGATCGTCACGGCGGCGAAGGTGGCCGCCAGTGCGGCGACGGCCGTTCCCACCTTCGTGACGCCCACAGTCCTGATGCCCACTGGTGAACTCCCTCGCATTCGTTCCGCGGTCTGCGCCGCGGTGGTGCCCGGAATCGACGTTAGGGGTGGCCGGAACCGCCTGAAAGCTTTTGCGTTTTACGGGTTTTACATTTCATTTGCAGTTTTCGGAAGTTCCTCGTTACTGCGCGCGCCTATTCCGGTTCACCGGAACGTGCAAGCGTGTCCGTGATGTGGGAAACCGGTCGTCGCCGGGTCGCCGGGCCTACGCTTCGCCCCTGTGAGCACCGCGCTGCCGCTGATCGACATCTCCCGGTTCCGCGACCCGTCCGCCGACCGTGCCGCGTTCCTCGCGGAACTGCGCGAGGCGGCCCACGTGACCGGCTTCTTCTACGTCGTCGGCCACGGCGTGCCGGCGGAGCTGACGACCGGGATCTTCGACGTGGCCCGGAGGTTCTTCGCCCTGCCGCTGGAGGAGCGGCTGGAGATCGAGAACGTCGGGTCGCCCCAGTTCCGCGGGTACACGCGGACCGGCCACGAGCGCACCGGCGGCACGCCGGACTGGCGCGAACAGCTCGACATCGGCCCCGAACGCCCGGTCGTCGACCTCGGACCCGACGACCCGCTGTGGTTGCGCCTGATCGGACCCAACCAGTGGCCGGCCGCCCTGCCGGAACTGCGCGCGACGACGTTGGCGTGGCAGGCCGAGGCGTTGCGCGTGAGCCGGGAGGTGTTGCGGGCGCTGGCGGCGTCGTTGGGTCAGCCCGAGGACTACTTCGACCGGTGGTTCGACGACGAGGCGTCGACGCACGTGAAGATCGTCCGCTATCCGGGCCGGCCGGACCGGGACCAGGGCGTGGGAGCGCACAAGGACTACGGCTACCTGGCGCTGCTCCAGCAGGACGACGTCGGCGGGCTCCAGGTCCGGTCGGGCGACGGCTGGATCGACGCCGTGCCGGTGCCCGGCAGTTTCGTGGTCAACATCGGCGAGATGCTGGAGATCGCCACCGGCGGCTACCTGACCGCCACCCGGCACCGCGTGGTCAGCCCGCCGGTCGGCGTCGAGCGCTACTCGGTGCCGTTCTTCCTCGGCCCGCGCCTGGACGCCGTGGTCGAGCCGATCGACCTCCCGCCCGACCTGGCCGCCGCCGCGCGCGGCGTCGCGCAGGACGCCGACAACCCGCTGCACGCCGCGTTCGGCGAGAACGCCCTGGTCGGCTGGTTGCGTTCGCACCCCGAGGTGGCCCGGCGGTGGTGGGGCGACGCGACGTGACCCGGCGGTGGTCGTTCGAGACCCGCCAGGTGCACGCTCCGGCCGTGCCGCTGTACCAGAGCACGTCGTTCGTCCTGGGTTCGGCCGAGCACGCGGCGGACGTGTTCGCGTTGCGGGACCTCGAATCCCACGCGTACACCAGGCTGTCCAACCCGACCACGCAGGTGGTCGAGGAGCTGGTGGCCGACCTGGAGGGCGGCGGCGCGGCCGTCGCGGTGGCCAGCGGGCAGGCCGCGACCGCGTTGGCGGTGCTCAACCTCGCGCGGTCCGGTGACCACGTGGTGGCGTCGGCGTCGCTGTACGGGGGGACGTACACGTTGCTCGCGCACACCCTGGCCGACTTCGGTGTGACCGTGGACTTCGTTCGTGACCCGGACGATCCCG
The DNA here is from genome assembly GCF_014203755.1 of Saccharothrix violaceirubra. Taxonomy (NCBI): domain Bacteria; kingdom Bacillati; phylum Actinomycetota; class Actinomycetes; order Pseudonocardiales; family Pseudonocardiaceae; genus Saccharothrix; species Saccharothrix violaceirubra. Next base: position 3,738,253 of record NZ_JACHJS010000001.1, on the reverse strand, counting down.
ATGCGTGGCGTGCGGCGGTGTCGCCGTCCACGCGGGCCTTTTACGCCGAGACCGTGGGCAATCCGCGTGGTGACGTGCTGGACGTGGCGGCGGTCGCCGGTGTCGCGCACGAGGCGGGCGTACCGCTGATCGTGGACAACACCGTGCCGACGCCGTACCTGGAACGGCCGCTGGAACACGGCGCGGACATCGTGGTGCACTCGACGACCAAGTTCCTGTCCGGGCACGGCACGGGCATCGGCGGCATGGTCGTCGACGGCGGTCGGTTCGACTACGGCGCGGACGCGGAGCGCTGGCCCGGTCTGACGCGTCCCGATCCCACCTATGACGGGTTGGTGTTCACCGAGGCGTTCGGTGACCTCGCGTACGCCTTGAGGTTGCGTGCCCGGCTGGTGCGCGACCTCGGGCCGGCGGTGTCGCCGTTCACCAGCTTCCTGTTGCGGCAGGGCATCGAGACGTTGTCCCTGCGGATGGAACGGCACACGTCGAACGCTCGGACCGTCGCCGAATGGTTGCTCGCCCACCCGAGGGTCACCGCCGTGCACTACGCCGGGTTGCCGTCGAGCCCGTGGCACGACCGGGCGGCGCGGTACCTGCCCCGGGGCGTCGGCGCGATCGTGGCGTTCGAGCTGTCCGGCGACGCCCGGGACTTCGTGGACCGCCTGGAGCTGTTCAGCCACCTGGCCAACATCGGGGACGTCCGCAGCCTCGTGATCCACCCGGCGTCGACCACGCACGCCCAGCTCTCGCCGGACCGGCAGCGGGCCGCCGGTGTGACGCCGGGACTGGTCCGGCTCTCCGTGGGATTGGAGAACGTGGCCGACCTCATCGGCGATCTCGATGGCGCGTTGGCCTGAAAGCCGGAATTTCACACCAAGAGGAAACGACGTCGATCCGGTCTTGCGTCCGGTGACGAAGAATTCCGCGGGCCGGTGTTGTGAGACTCGACCGGAATCGCCGTCCGGGCGATGTCTCCTGTGGAGGATCGATGATCGAATCACGACGTAGGCTCTTACGGCTGGTCCTGGTGCCGGTGGTGGCGTTGGCCACGCTGATCGGGGTCGGGATGCCGGCCGTGGCGGTGCCCGCCGCGCCACCGTTGCCGGCCGATGCCACGGCTCTCAGCACGCCGGTGATCGAGCCGCTGGGTCTGTTCATGGCGTCGCGTGGGCTGGACGGCAGTGTCCTGTTCAGCCGGGGCACGCCGTCGACCGACAGCTACACCGACTTCTTCTCGATCGGCGGGCAGATCATCGGCGACCCGACCGCCGTCGTCTCGCCCGAGGGTGCCCAGGTGTTCGCGCGCAGCACCGGGAACGAGGCGATCACCAGCCTCGTGGTGTCGTACTCGTTCCCGACCGCTTTCCAGGTCATCCCGGGGCTGCGGGTGTCCAGTGAGATCACGGCGGTCCGCATCCCGGACCGGGGTGCGCAGCCGCCGATGATCCGCATCTTCGCGCGTGGTCTCGACGACGGTGCGATCTACACCAACCTGCTGATCCAGGGTGCGCCGCAAGGCTGGGTCAACCTGGGCGGCTATGCCACCAGCGAGGTGACGGCGGCCGTCACCGGTCCGGCGGGCTTCACGGTGAACCTCCGGCTGGTGGTGCGCGGGAGCGACAACCGGCTGTATTCCATGGTGTACAACAACACCACGGGGGTGGTCTCGTCCTGGGCGCCGATCGGTGATCTGGTCACGCTCGGCAACCCGACGTTGTCCAACGGTGGCGCCACGTTCGACCTGCGTGGCAACGAGGTGTTCGTGCGTGGGACCAACCGTGCGGTGTTCACGTGGAACTTCGACAGTCCTGGCTGGGTCAACCTGGGCGGGGTGTCCACCAGCGACGTGGCCGTGTCGATCTCGTCGGACAACGGCATGCAACTGCATGTGCGCGGTACCAACAACCGCATCTACCTCAACCGCCGGCCGCCGGGCTCGACGCGGTTCGGGGGGTACGTCAACCTCGGTGGGATCGCCACCGGCAACCCGGCGGCGAGCGGGGGGTCGCTGATCACCCGGCGGACGGTGGCCGACCAGTTCATCGTGCGGGGCACGGACAACCGCATGTACGGCCAGATCCAGGTCAACTACGTGGGCGGGTTCGAGTCGTACGTGGCGTTCGGCGGTCCGCTGCACGGCTGACCTTCGCGGGGCCCGGTCCGGTACACGGGCCGGACCGGGCCGTCGTCCTGGTTGTACACCGGCGCCGTGCCGGGCTTGCCCTCGTCGGATCCCGTCACCCACCGGCCGGTCAGGTGCGGTGGCGGGATTCCGCGGTGGTCTTGAGGTCGGACAGCCAGAGTTTCAGGCCCTCGCCGAGGTAGTACGTCGACAGGTCCACGTCGGCTTCGACCTGGGCTCCGGTCCAGGTTTCCTCGGTGCGTACCAGGACGCCGTTCTTTGTCGGGACGAAGTTCCAGACGTGTACGCCCTGGTCGATGGTCAGGCCCTCGCCCATTGCGGGGCCGGTCCAGCGGATGCAGCGGCTGTGCTGGAGTTGGCGGACCGTGGACGTGATGACCAGGGTGGTTTCCGGGGTGTTCGGGGTGGCGGGGGCCGGGGTGGTCCAGCGGAATCGTGAGCCGGGGCGCAGGGGGCCGTGGTCGAGGCGTTTGCTGCTGGTGACGGGCTTTTGCCAGGTCGGCCAGTGGGCTACGTCGGTCTGGAGGCGCCAGATCGTGCTCAGGGGGGCCTTGATCAGGGTTTCGGTGCGGTAGCGGATCTTGGCGGTTGGGTCCACGCCTGCTGTGTGGCAGGTGATCCCGGGGGTGGCCTGGGCCGGTGCTGCCAGGCCCAGGAAGGCGGCCATGGCCAGGGGGAGGGCGAGGAGGGTGCGGTTGCGGGTCGACATCGTCGATCTCCTTGGGGCCGGGTGGGTGTGGCCGTTCATGGGGTTCACGATGTCGTGGGTGGAGGGGTGTTCGCGTCGGTGATGGTCGCCTATACGCGGGTGCTTGGTCGGTGTCGGGTTCGTCCTGATCGCTGGAAGTGGTCGGGGGTCTTCGACATGATTCAGGTCAATGGACAACGTGCTTGGGCGGCGGGACGAGACGTCGCGGCTTCTGGGGTTGGTGGCGGACGCCCGGCGGGCGCGGGGTGGTGCCGTGGTCGTGCTGGGCGAGCCGGGGATCGGCAAGAGTGTGCTGTTGGACGGGGTGGCGTCGGCTGTCGACGACTTCCTGGTCCTGCGGGCTTCCGGTGTCGAGTTCGAGAGCGAGTTGGCCTACTCGGCGTTGCACCAGCTCTGTGTGCCGGTGTTGGGGCATCTCGATGCGCTTCCCGGGCGGCAGCGGGAGGCGTTGCGGATCGCGTTCGGGTTGGAGAGCGGTACTCCTGACCCGTTTCTGGCCGGTGCTGCCGCTTTGGGGCTGTTGTCGGAACACGATCGGCCGTTGTTGTGTCTGGTCGATGATGCCCAGTGGCTCGACCATGCTTCGGCTCGGGCGTTGGCGTTTGTGGCGCGGCGGGTTTCCGTTGAACGGGTGGCTGTGGTTTTCGCGGCGCGTGAAGGCTCCGCGGAGTTGGATCGGTTGCCTCGGATCGATCTGGGGCCGTTGGGTGAGCGTGAGGCACGTGCGTTGTTGGCCCGTGAGATCCGTGTCCCGTTGGACGAGCGGGTCCGTGATCGGGTCGTGGCGGAGGCTCGGGGTAATCCGTTGGCGTTGGTGGAACTGGCGCGGACGGCCGGGGTGGGAGGTATGGCCGGTGGGTACGGGCTTCCTGCTCCGGTTGCCGCCGAGCGTAGTTTTCAGGCCCGGTTGGCGGGGTTGCCGGACGCGACCAGGCTGTTGTTGACCGTCGCCGCTGCCGAACCGGTCGGTGATCCGGGGATGTTGTGGCGTGCGGCGGCTTTGCTGGGGATCGGGGACGTCGTCGCCTCGCAGGACCTGGTCGAGTTCGGGGCCAGGGTGCGGTTCGTGCATCCGTTGGCTCGTTCTGCCGTTTACCGGGGTGCGACCGATGGCGAACGTCGTCGTGCGCACGACGCGCTCGCGCGGGTCGGTGACCCGTTGATCGATCCGGATCGGGTGGCGTGGCATCGTGCGCTTGCCGCTGTCGGGCCGGACGAGGATGTGGCTGCCGCGTTGGTGGACTCGGCGTCGCGGGCGCGGGCTCGTGGGGGAGTGGCCGCCGCTGCCGCGTTCCTGGAGCGGGCCGCCGCGCTGACGTTCGAACCCGGTCTGCGGGTCGACCGGGTATTGGCGGCGGCCGAGGCCAAGTTGTCCGCCGGTGATTTCGACGCGGCGTCGGGGTTGTTGACGGCGGTGTCGCCCGATGATCCCCGGGTCGACCTGGTGCGTGGGCGGATCTCGTTCGCCCGGTTCCGGGGTGAGGACCTGCCGGTCGGGCATTTGTTGCGGGCTGCCCTCGCGTTGGCGGACAAGGAGCCTGCGGACGCGCGTACGACCTATGTCGACGCCGTCGAGATGGGCATTCTGACCGGTGGCCTGTCCGAGGTCATCGAGGCCGCGCGGGTCGCGCCGCCGGTTTCCGGACCGGTGCGGGGTGTGGACGTCATCCTCGACGGCGTGGTGGCGTTGGTCGACGAAGGGGACGTCGAGCGGTTGCGGGCGGTCGTGGCCGACGGTGGCGACGAGGTGTGGGTGCGTTGGCCCACGCTCGGTTACCTGCTCGCCCTGGAGTTCTGGGACGGCGACGCGATGCACGACATCGCCGCGCGCACCACGGCGGCCGGGCGTGAGTCGGGGGCGCTGCACCTCCTGCCGGTCGGGTTGGCGATGCTGGCCACGGTGACCGCGCACGCGGGCGACTTCGGTGCGGCCCAGGAGATGATCTCGGAGGAGGAGGCGTTGGCGTCGGCCACGGGTGCCGCGCCGCTGGTGTACCCGCGTTTGCACCTGGCGGCGTTGCGTGGACGTCGGGGCGAGGCCGAGGAGTTGTTCTCGCGGGTCGGCCCGCAGTTGTCGTTGAGCGTGCGGTACGCGTCGGCGGTGTTGTTCAACGGGCTGGCCGACTACCCGGCCGCGTTGGAGGCCGCGCGGCAGGCCGTGGCGACCCGTGATCTCGGCCTGGCCGGTCAGGCGTTGCCGGAGTTGGTGGAGGCGGCTGTGCGGTGCGGGCACGTCGACGAGGCCCGTGCGGCGTGGGAGGAGTTGGCCGCGCGCGTCGGTGGAAACCGTTGGGGCGTGGGCATGGCGGCTTATGCGCGGGCGTTGGCGCGCGACGACGAAGACGCCTACCGCGAGGCGGCGTCGGTGCTGGATGACGGGGCGACGCGGATCTGGCACGGTCGGGCCCGTCTGGTTCACGGCGAGTGGCTCCGTCGCCAAGGTCGTCGGCGGGACGCGCGGACCGAACTCCGCGCCGCCCACGACGTGCTGTCGGGGATCGGTGCGGAGGCGTTCGCCGCCCGTGCGGCGGGCGAGTTGCGGGCCACCGGTGAACGGGCGCGCAGTCGGACGTCCCCGACCTCGGACTCGTTGACGGTGCAGGAGGTGCACATCGCCCGCCTGGTGGCCGACGGCGCCACGTCCAAGGAGGTCGCCGCGAAGCTGTTCGTCAGTCCGCGCACCGTCGACGCCCACCTGCGCAACATCTTCCGCAAGCTCTCGATCACGTCCCGCCGTCAGTTGCGCGATCTGCCCGAGATCCGGTGAAGCGGCACTATGCCTCGGTTCTCAGCCAGTCCGCGATGTGGTCGACGTCCTCAAGGGACAGTCCGCGTGCCGGGTCCACGCGGTACGGCAGCCCCGGTCCCGGGTGGTTGTCCGCCACCCAGGTCCGGTCGGCGTCGGTGATCTCGTCGTCGACCCACACGAACGCCCGCCCGGCGGCGTGCCCGACCAGCGTCCGGGTCTTCCAGTGCAGGCCGAACCACCGGTCGACGCCGTCGTCCGGTCCGTCCGGCCACGTCACGACCGGCAGGCGGGGCAGGCCCAGGAGCGGGCACAGGAGGGTGTTCGCGTCCTCGCCCCAGGTGGTCGCCCAGAGCAGGTCGCGGCCCAGGCCCAGCAGGGCGGGGCCGAGCGCGGGGTCGAGGCGGTCCAGGAGCGGGTGGGCGGTGTTGTCGTGCCCGTGGTCGACGGGGGTGCCGCCGAGGGGGATGAAGGGGCCGTCGACGTCCAGGAACAGCACGGGCCCATCGTCCCCTGTCTGCTATTCCTTGTCACGTGGCCTGATGGATCTCCGGGGTCAGGATCGTGCGCTTGGGGGTGGGGCGGCGGGCGTGCATGCGTTCCAGGACGTGCATAGCGCTTTCCGCCAGGCGATGGGAGTCCTGAACCACCGTGGCGCGTAAGGGGCTTGTGCGGCTGTCGATGAGCGAACGCGCCTCGGCGGTGCCGTCCACGCCGACCACGACGGTGTGCGCGACGAGCGGCGAGTCGGTCGCGTCGAGGGCGTCGACCACGCCCAGTGCCATCTCGTCGTTGGTGCAGAACACCGCGTCGAGGGTGTCCCGCGTCCGTTCGAGCACCCGGATGTGGTTGAGCAGGGCCGAGTACGCGCGGGAGCGGTTGAACGCGCACGAGTCGTCGACGGTGATCGACACGTCGGGCAGTCCGGCGCGCAGCACCTCCGCGCACCCGGTCTGCCGTCCTTCGTGTTCACGGCACGCCACGATCAGCACGATCGGCGCCGGTCGGTCGCGCAGGTGCGCGCGAAGCCACTGCCCGGCCCGCGCGCCCAGGTCGGCGCTGTCGTAGCCGACGAAGGCCGCGTTGTCGGGGTAGTGGTCGTCGTCGGCGAAGGGCTCGATGTCGGTGAACACCACGGGCACCGCCAGTTCCGCGCAGAACTCGGCGAACTCCGCGCGCAGGCGGTGCACCTCGGTCGCGATCACGAACCCGCCGAGGTAGCGGTCCCGGTTGGCCGCGACCCGACGCAGGTGGTGGGCCTGCGCGGCGGCGTCGTAGTCGTGGTCGGGCACCTTGAGGACCAGGTCGACCCCGCTTCGGTCGAGCACGCCGTGCATGTGCTGGACCAGTCCCGCGATCCAGTACTTCTGGCTGAACGCCGACGTGACCAGGAACGCCTGCCGTGTCCTGGTGCGCGGGCGTCGGCGGACCAGGACGACGATCGCGGCGACGGCGAGCAGGACCCACACGAGCACCGAGTCGACCGGGAAACCGCCGCGCACCACCACGATCGCGCCCACGACCGGCAGTCCGACCGCCCAGGCCACCACCGGCCACGACGGCGGTCCCGAGCGGTACACGACGGTGAAGCTGACGTCCCGGCCCGCCTGCACCACCCGGCCGTCGGACGTCGCGTCGGCCCGCTGGCGGGGAGTCTCGTCCACGGCCGCGATCCTGCCGCACGACGCCGAGGCGATCCACGGCCCGGTCCGGGCCGTGGATCGGGCGTGGGTCAGATCTTGGCGAGCTGGTACTGCGTCGTCGAGCCGCCCAGCCTGCAGTTGGAGTTCACGCGCGTAGCGGTGTAGGTGTAGCCGGCGGGGACGATGCACGACCACAGGCCGTTCTCGGGGAGGGTGACCCAGTACAGCGGCTCACAGCCCTGGTCGGCCCGGACCATGGAGTAGACGTGGCCCGGCGGGACGTAGCGGCACTCCCAGCGGTACGTCGCGGCCGAGGCCTGCGTGGTGGTCAGGGTCGTCATCGCGAACAGCACCGCGAGCAGCGCGCCGAACATCTTGCCGATCTTCACGGAACTCCGCCTTCCGCCGGGGTGGCCGGCCCCGGTCCCGGGGCCGCGACAAGCACAGCAGGCGGACCGGCGTCGATCATCAGCCAATTGGTTGAACCAATCGGAGTGGGGTGTACGGCGCGTAGTGCCTGGTCAGGACCGGTGGTAACAGTGGTCCGATGAGGTCTGGTGCTATTGAGACGATCGGATGTGCCGGCGGTTCGGCATGTGTGCAGGTGGGAGGCCGTGCGGCCGATTCGGCTCGGCTACGCGCCGTAGGTGGCGGTCCGGCGGTCCGGTGACGCGGACCGCGCGCCCCTCGTCCGGTCGTGGCTTCGGTTTCTCGTAACGCCACCGTCATGAAGCGACTTCGGCCCACGCGAAGCCGTCGGGGTCGGTGAAGGTCGCGCCACCGATCGTCAGCCGGTGCGAGCCCGTGCCCTCCGGCGCCACGCCCGCGTCCTTGGCCAGCGCGCGCCGGCGGTACAGCCCCAGGCTCACCGGTCCGGTGCCCGGCTCGAACTGCGCGTACATGCGGCCGAAGCTCTTGTCCACGGTCAGGCCCCGCTCGACGTAGAACCGCTTGCTCGCGGGCACGTCCGCGACCCCGAGCAGGAGGACGATCCCGTCGATCCGGCGGGTGGCCGGTCCGGTGTCCTTCTTGGCGGACGTGGCGACCTTCCAGATCGTGCCGTCCGGCGCCTGGACGACGCCGCCGTAGCCCCAGAACGACTTCGTGGCGGGCTTGATCGTCGTGGCGCCCGCCTCGACGGCGGAGCCGATGAGGCTGTCGACCGTGCCCGGCTGCGCCACGGTCAGCGACAGCGTGAACCCGCGGAAGCCGGACGTGGGTTCCTGCGCCTCCCGGAAGCGAAGGCTGTCCAGGTCGAAAGCCTTGGCGTAGAAGCGTTCCGCCGCGGCGGTGTCGGCGACGTCGAGGGTGATGGTGTCGATGGAGGTCATGTCGAAGACGCTAGGTGCGGGCCGACGTGCGTCGCTTCTCGATTCCTGACCGGTCTCGCGCGGCTGCCGGGGGTCGGGCAGCCACGCGCCGGTCCTCAGAGTTCCAGTCGTGGCCACGACCGGGTGTCGCGCAGCAACTGCCGGTCGTGGGTGGCGAGCACGACAGCGGCCGGTGTCGACGCGAGCGCGGCGGTCAGCTCGTCGACGAGCGTGACGGACAGGTGGTTGGTCGGCTCGTCCAGCAGCAGCACGTGCGGGCGTGCCGCCAGCACGAGCGCCAGGTCCAGCCGCCGTCGGGCCCCGACGGACAGCTCGGCCATGGGCCGGTGCGCGTCGTACCCGTCCAGCAGTCCGAACAGGTGTCCGTCGAGCAGGTCCGCCGCCGTGCGCCGACCCGGCGGGTCGGACTCCTGGCCCAGCAGTCCGATCCGGACCTGCCGGGGGTGGGAGACCGTGCCCGTCGTGGGTGCCAACGCGCCCGCCAGGACCGCGAGCAGCGTCGACTTCCCCGCGCCGTTCGGCCCGGTGATCACGAGCCGGTCCCCGGCGTCCACCGCCAGGTCGACCGGTCCGGGAAGCCGGCCCGCCACCATCACGCCGTCGGCGCGCAGCACGGTCGTGCCGTGGCGTCCGGGCAGTTCGGGCAGCGTGAACGCGGTCGGCGGCGGGGGGATCTCGACCACGTGGGCGTCGAGTTCCTCCTGCCGCCGGTGCACGGCGCGGACGAGACCCGGCGCGCGGGTCGCGCGCTGGTGCTTGCCGTGCCCCTTGTCGGGACGCCAGTTGTCCCGCAGGCGGTTCCGGGCCGCGGACAGGTCGTCGGCCAGCCGTTGCCGCTCGGCGACCTGGTCGGCGTGCAGGGCTTCCCACCGGGCCCGTTCGGCCCGGCGGGCGTCGACGTAGGCGTGGTAGCCGCCCCCGTACACGCGTGGCCGGCCGTCGCTGGACGGGTCGAGGTCGACCACGGTCGTGGCCACGTCCGCGAGCAGCGCCCGGTCGTGGCTGACCAGCACGACCACGCCCGGGTACGCCCGCAGGCGCTCGGTGAGGTGGCCGAGCCCGGACGCGTCGAGGTGGTTGGTCGGCTCGTCGAGCAGCAGCACCCGGTGGCCGGCGCCGAGCAGGCACGCCAGCCGCACGCGGTGCCGCTGCCCGACCGAGAGCGTGCCGAGCGGACGGCTCCGGTCGCCGACCGCGTCCAGCGCGGCCAACGACACCTCGACCCGCCGGTCGGCGTCCCACGCGTCGAGGTCCTCGACCTCGGCGAGCGCGTCGGCGTACGCGTCGTCCGCGCCGGGACGCCCTTCGGCGAGCCCGTTCGCGGCCTCGTCGAGCCGGGCCAGGGCGGTGCGGACGGCGGCCAGTTCGAGGTCGATCAACGCGCCGACGGTGTCGTCGGGGCCGAGCGGGAGCTGCTGGTCGGCCACGCCGACCGAGCCCGCCCGGCGCACCTCGCCGCGGTCGACGGCCAACCCGCCCGCGAGCACACGCAGCAGGGTGGTCTTGCCGCGGCCGTTCTCGCCGACCACGGCGAGCCGGTCGCCGGCCGCCGCGACGAGGTGGACCCCGGTGAGGACGGGCCGGCCGCCGAAGGAGACGTGGACGTCGGACAGGCGGACGTGCGCCGCCCGGACAGGGGCGTGCGAAGTCATGGGAAATGCCTCCGGAAGAGGTGATGCAGCGGAAAGGACGAACCCGGCACCGCGAATCGCGGCACCGGTGGAGGCGTCGTCCTCTCAGAGGAAGAACAGCTGCTGTATCACGCCGTCCACGGTAGACGGTCCGTGCTTCCCGGTCACCCGAATTCCGCCGCCACCCGGCCGAGGTCGCCGACGAGCACCTCGGCCTGGCCGCGTCGGTGGTGGAGCTGCCAGAAGTGCTCGGCGAGGACGTCCGGGTGCACGGTCTCCACCGCGAAGGACGGGTCGGCGGCGAGCACCTGGTGCGGCACGCTGCCCTCGATCAGCATGCCGACGTTCACCGCGCCGACGTGCACCCCGTCCGGTGCGAGCAGCGCGTTGAGGTTGAGGTAGTAGTTGCGGAGGGCGGCCTGGGCCATGCCCGCGTTGCCCAGGAACCGGACCGGGTGCAGGCCGGACTGGCCGGCGGTGAACAGGATCGTGCCGTGGCCGCGCTCGACCATGGCGGGCAGCACGGCGTCGACCAGGGCCACGGCCGACAGCGTGAACCGGTCGAAGGCCGATCGCGCGTTCTCCGGCGTGACGCCCGAGATGGGCACGATGTCCTCGCCCATGGTCCCGCCGCCCGGACTGAACTCCACGACGTCGATCCGGCCGTACGCGGCGGTGATGGCGTCGACGGCGGCGGCGATGTCCGTGCGGTCGTAGACGTCGGCGGTGAAGCCCGTCGCCTCGATGCCGTCGGCGGCGAGGGCCGCCGCGACCTCGTCCTGGGTGCGTTTGGTGCGGGAGACGAGTGCGATCCGGAAGCCTTCGCGTCCGAAGCGCCGGGCGAGCGACAGGCCCGTGACGGGGCCCGCGCCGAAGATCGCCAAGGTGTTCCCGGCAGAAGTTGAGGTCATACTCAACTTGTACCCGAACTTGAGAGTGACCTCAACTTCCTTAGGATGTCCGGGTGAGCCCGCTGCGAAAGGACGCCCGGCGCAACCGGGAGCTGCTCGTCGAAGCCGCCCGGCGACTGTTCGCCGGGCGCGGGCTCGGTGTGCCGCTGGAGGAGATCGCCCGCGCGGCCGGGGTCAGCATCGGCACGCTCTACAACCGCTTCCCGCAGCGCGCCGACCTCGTGGACGCCGTCTTCGCCGACCGCGTCGAGACGGTCGAGCGGATCGCCGAGCACGCCTTGACCATGCCCGACCCGTGGGAAGGCTTCGTGCACTTCCTGGAGCGGATCTGCGAGTTGCAGGCCGCCGACCGGGGGTTCAACGACCTGGCGTCCCGGCGTCCGCCGGGCGACGGCCTCGAACTCATGACCCGGATCGTCGACCGCGCGAAGGACAGCGGTGCACTGCGGGCCGATTTCACCCTGGGCGACGTGGCCTTCCTGACCTGGTCCACCGCCCGGACGGTCGAGGTCGTCGGCGCCGTGCGGCCGGACCTGTGGCGGCGGCACCTGGGGATCATGCTCGACGGGCTGCGCGCCTCGGCGGCCCATCCGCTGGCCGAACCGCCGATCAGTCCCGAGCACCTCGGCCAGGCGATGGCGGGGGAGTGCTGACGGCGGATACTCGTGCCATGCCCCACTCCGATCCGGTGTCGGTGGACGCGGTCGTCGACAGCGCCCTCAAGATCCAGTTCGAGGCGTTCGTCGACCAGCACCGCGCGGCCCTGCGCGACAGCCTCGACGGCCTCACCGAGAAGCAGGCCCGCCGCTCGCTCGTCGCGTCCCGCACCACCCTGCTCGGTCTGGTCAAGCACGCCGCGTTCGTGGAACGGGTGTGGTTCGACGAGGCGGTGACCGGCCGGTCCCGTGCCGAGATCGGCATTCCGGCGACGGTCGACGAGTCGTTCGAGCTGACCGAGGACGACACCATCGCGTCGGTGCGTGCCGCGCACGAGGCCGCGTGCGCGGCGTCCCGTCGGGCGACCGAGGCCCTGGACCTGGACTCCGTGTTGCCGGGCAACCGCCGCGGACCCCTGCCGCTGCGGTGGGTCTACCTGCACGTGCTTCGCGAGTTGGCCCAGCACTGCGGGCACGCGGACATCCTGCGCGAGCAGATCCTCGACGGACCGGGTGGCGCGACGGGCACGATGACCCGGTAGCGGTTCGGCACGGGATCGGAGTGCGCGGTGGGTGGTCCGGTTCGGCGGGTGTTCATCAGCCACACGTCGGAGTTGCGCGCGTACCCGGCGGGCGGCTCGTTCGTGGACGCCGTGGAGTCGGCGATCACGCGGGCCGGGGACGTCGTCGTGGACATGGCCTACTTCGCCGCACGCGACGCGCTTCCGGCGTCGGTGTGCCGCGAGGCGGTCGGGAGCGCGGACGTCTACGTGCTGGTGGCCGGTTTCCGCTATGGGACGCCGGTGCGGGACCGGCCTGAGGTGTCCTACACCGAGGCGGAATTCGAAGCCGCCTCGGAATCGGGCCTCCCGCGCCTGGTGTTCCTGCTGGGCGAGGACACCGAAGGGCCCGTGGGACTGACCCGCGACCTGGAGTACGGGGACCGGCAAGAGCGGTTTCGCGGGCGGTTGCGCGACAGCGGCCTGACCGCGGCGATGGTCTCCACGCCCGGCGCGTTGGAGGCGGCCGTGCTGCACGCCCTGACCTCGTCGCGACGCGATGAGCCGTCGACGGTGTGGAACGTGCCCGCGCGGCTCCCCGGCTTCACCGGCCGGGATGCCCTGCTGGCGCGGTTGTCCGGGGCGTTGTCGGACGCGGGTCCGGTGGTGGTGTCCGCGATCGCCGGAATGGGCGGGATCGGGAAGACCAGCGCCGCCGTGGAGTTCGCGCACCGGTACGCGGACGACTACGACGTGGTGTGGTGGATCGCCGCCGAGGACCCGACGTTGATCCCGGCGCAGGTGGCGCTCCTCGGGCAGGTGTTACGCGTGGTCGAGGTGGGCGACCCGGTCGAGGTGGCCGTGCCCATGGTGCTGGGCCGGCTGCGTGGGCGCGACCGGGTGTTGCTGGTGTTCGACAACGCCGAACACCCCGAGGCGGTCGCACCCTTCCTGCCCGGCGGACGGGCGCGGGTGGTGATCACCTCGCGCCACACCCGGTGGGACGGTGTCGCCGTCGCGGTGGGGATCGACGTGTTCACCCCGGAGGAATCGGCCCGCTTCGTCCGGTCGAAGGCGCCGTCGCTGACCCCGGAGGAGGTCGGCGAGGTCTGCGAGGCGCTCGGGCACCTGCCGTCGGCGCTGGACCAGGCCACCGCGCTCCTCTCGGACGGGACCTTCACGCCCGATGCCTACCTGGGGCTGCTGCGTACCCGGGCGAAGGAGTTGTTGCACCGAGGGCATGATCGCGTGTCGGTGACGGCCTCGTGGTCGCTCGCGTTCGACGCGCTCGCGGGACGACACCCCGCCGCGCTCCAGTTGCTCACGCTGGTGGCCTGGCCGGCGCCCGAGCCGGTGCCGTTGAGCCTGATCGGCGATCACCCCGAGGTCCTGCCCGAACCGTTGGCGTCGGTGATGGCCGATCCGCTGGCGGTCGCCGACGTCGTGCGGGTGCTGCGTCAGCGTGCCCTCGTGCGGGCGGACGCGGGGAGCATCCACCTGCACCGCGTCCCCGCCGCCCTGCTCCGCGGTGACGCCGCCGACTGGGCGGTCACCGCGTTCACCCTGATGATCCGCAACGAGCCCGGGTACGCGTGGTCCAATCCCGCGGTCTGGCCGCACTGGCAACGGTTGCTGCCCCACCTGCTCGCCGTCACCGCACCCGACCGCCACGACCTCCTGGCCGACCACCACGACGCCCTCGCCAAGCTGCTCGACGGCATCTCGACCTACCTCGCCACCAGCGGTCACGCGCACCAGGCGATTCCGCACGCCCGCCGGGCCTACGACCTCGCCCGTGAGCGCCAGGGCGACGACGATCCCCGGACTCTCCGCTACGCCAACAACCTGTCCATCCGGCTGAAGGCCGCGGCCGAGGACCGGGCCGCGCGCGAGATCGGCGCGGACACCCTGGCCCGACTGCGTCGAGTCCTGGGTGCGGACCACCCCGGCACGCTCCGCGCCGCCGGCAACCTGGTGCTGGGCCTGATCGAATCGGGTGAGCACCAGGCGGCCCGTGAACTCGGCGCGGACACGATGGCCAGGTTCCGCCGGGTGCTCGGCGAGGACCACCCCGACACCCTCAGTTCCGCGAACAACCTCGCCATCGCCCTGGGCAAGGTGGGCGACCGCCGGGCGGCGCGGGAGATCTTCGAGGACTGCCTGGCCCGGTGCCGCCGCGTCCTGGGAGCGGACCACCCGGACACCCTCATGACCGCGCACAACCTCGCCGTCGAGCTGGCGGACTCGGGTGATTCCCGGGCCGCGCGCGGACTGTTCGAGGAAGCGCTGTCCGGGTATCGCCGTGTGCTGGGCGACCGCCATCCCCACACCCGCCACTGCGCCGACTGCCTCGTGAAGGTCGTGCGGCACCTCGGTGACGGAGAACGGGCCGATGCGCTCCAGGCGTGGATCGACAGCGTCACTCGATGACGGCCGATCCCAGTGCGGCGCCGGCGGCCTCGATGTCGACGTAGTCGCGCAGGTGGGTGATCCACCCGTGGCGGGTGGTGAGCACGATGAGGTTGGGCAGCACGAAATCCCCGGTGGCGGGGTGGGTGCCCACGGCCTCCTGTTCGACGACGATCGTCCCCGGGTCGCCGGTGTGGTGGAGGGCCAGCGTGCGGTACCGCGCGTACCGCAACGGGGTCGAGTTCCAGATCGTGGTCGTCCAGGCGAGGATCTCGCCTCGGCCCGTCAGTCGGGACGGGAACTCCGGCCGGGTGAAGGGGAACTCGTGGACCGCGTCGACGGCGTACAGGTCCGCCAAGTCCTTTGTGGACTGTTTGACGACGGCGCGGCGCCAGCGTTCCAGGATCTCGACCGGGCCGGTCGTGCGTCCGCTCAAGGGCTCGCGTCTCGCGATCACCCTGCGGTGGCTGATCTTCCAGCCGTCGGAGTGGCGGACGACGGTGTCGTCGTAGACGACGCTGTCCGCCTTGCCGTCGGTCGTGATGCCGATGCCCTTGGAGCGGACCCGTGCCGAGTTCTCGTCGAGGTCGGTGATCACGATGTTGGTGACGTGGTGGCCGACCGGGTTGGCGGTGCCCAGGGCGAGCGCGGCCTCGCGGAGGGCGGCGGTGCCGCGTAACGAGCCGAAGCCGAGGGCCGTCACGTCGTAGACCACGTCCGGCGTGAACAGGGCGTCGAGTTCGTCGAGGTCGCCCGCGTCCACGAGGTGGCCGTGCCGGTTGACCAGGTCGGTGATGGCGATCCGGTCCTGGTGGGTCGACGTCATGGCGTCCTCCGCGGCGGTAAAGTGGGACACAGTCCGGTTATCGCGACGGTAACGGACTGTGTCCCCGTTTAACAAGGGTGTGGTGATGGCCGACGAGTCACGGCCCGGACGTCCGCTGCGCGCGGATGCCCGGCGCAATCGCGGGTTGCTGGTCGAGCAGGCGAAGATCGCGTTCGCCGAGGCGGGCGTGGACGCCTCGCTCGACGAGATCGCCCGGCGGGCCGGGGTGGCGAGCGGAACCCTGTACCGGCATTTCCCCACGCGTCTCGACCTGATCGAGGCGGTGCTGGCCGAGCGGATCGCCGGGCTGGTCGACCTCGGCGGACGCCTGCTGACGGCAGAGGACGCCGTCGACGGGCTGACCGCGTGGCTGCGCGCCGTGGTCGAGCACGGCCTGACCTACCGGGGTCTGGCGGCGGCCGTGCTGAACTCCGTGACGTCGGATTCGGGAGCGGACCGGATGTCGACCTGGCACGCGCAACTGTTCGAGACAGGTGGGGCCCTGCTGGCGAAGGCCCGCGAAGCGGGCGTGGTGGCCGCCGACGTGCGCGACGCGGACGTGCTGAAGCTGGTCGGCGCCATCGCGTGGGCCGCCCAGGACTCCCCGGACCGCCACGCCCAGGCCGACCGCCTGCTCGCGCTCGTCCTGACCGGCCTGCGGGTTCGCCCTGAGCCGATCCGCCCACAGCAGCACCGACCCCGGTGAGGGTAGTCGACCGGGCATCGTCCAGGCATGGCCAACGACAAGCGACCACTGTTCGACCACCGGCTCCGGGAACGCTTCCTCGGACAGCGCGTCCTCGTGCTCGACGGACCGCTCGACGACGACAACGGGACGGCGCTCGCCACCCAGATGCTCTCCCTCGCCGCGGAGAGCCCCGGCAAGGACATCGCGTTGTGGATCAACTCGCCGGGCGGCTCGGTGCCCGCGATGCTCGCCATCCGCGACGTGATGCGGCTCGTGCCCTGCGACGTGGCGACGCTCGCGCTGGGCCTGGCGTGCAGCGCCGGCCAGTTCCTGTTGTCCGCCGGTACCAAGGGGAAGCGCTACGCCCTGCCGCACGCCCGCATCCTCATGCACCAGGGCTCGGCGGGCATCGGCGGTTCGGCCGTGGAGGTCGAGGTCCAGGCCGACGACCTGCGGCACACCCGGGACACGGTGCTCGCGCTCATCTCCGAGGACACCGGCCGCCCGGTGGACCAGATCTT
Source organism: Saccharothrix violaceirubra (assembly GCF_014203755.1). Lineage (NCBI taxonomy): Bacteria > Bacillati > Actinomycetota > Actinomycetes > Pseudonocardiales > Pseudonocardiaceae > Saccharothrix > Saccharothrix violaceirubra. The sequence goes on along the minus strand of NZ_JACHJS010000001.1, from coordinate 3,721,539 downwards.
CACGGACTCCCTGCACGACAGGTGGTTCACCACCGCGCAGGCCCTGGAGTACGGGTTCATCGACCACGTCGTGGGCAGCCTCGACCAGGTCGTGCCGGTCCGCGCGACGAACTGGGGCTGAGCGCATGAGCACGTACACGATTCCCAACGTGATCGCGCGCGGCGCCGGCGGCGAGCGGATCATGGACGTCTACTCGCACCTGCTGTCCGAGCGGATCGTCTACCTGGGCACGGCGATCGACTCGGGCGTGGCCAACGCCCTGATCGCGCAACTGCTGTACCTGGAGGCGGACAACCCGGACCGCGAGATCAACCTGTACATCAACAACGAGGGCGGCGACCCGGCCGCCATGCTCGCCCTGTACGACACCATGCGCTACATCAAGGCCCCGGTGACCACCACGTGCGTCGGCCAGGCCGTCGCGACCGGGGCGGTGCTGCTGGCGGCCGGTGCCGTCGGACGGCGTTTCGTGCTGCCGCACTCACGCGTGGTGCTGCACCAGCCCGCCGCCCAGGGTCGGGGCACGATCCCGGACCTCATCCTCCAGGCGGACGAAGTCGTGCGCGTGCGCACGCAGTTGGAGGAGATCCTGTCCGTCCATACCGGACGCGCGGTCACGCGGCTACGTCACGACACCGACCGCGACCGGGTGTTCGACGCGGCCGGGGCGGTCGCGTACGGGCTGGCGGACCACGTGCTGGACCACCGTTCCTAGGCCGCCAGGAGGACGGGGCTCTCGTTGCGGACGTTGCCCGCGACGTCGGTGAGGAGACCGGCGAGGTCCAGGTCCAGGGCGCCGGTGACCGCCGCGATCATCTCGCTGGACGGCTCCTTGCGACCCCGTTCGATCTCCGACAGGTACTGGGGCGAGATGCCCGCCCGTTCGGCCACGTCGACCAGGCGGGCACCCTGCTCCTCCCGGGCCGCGCGCAGGGTCCGGCCCAGTACCTCACGCCAGAGCGGGTCGGGTCCGGGCGTGCGCTTGCGGGGGAAGGGGAGGATGTCCGCCATGCGGGCCATCCTCGCCCCGCCGTGCCCCTTGGGACAGCGATTCCTCTCCTGGCGGACGCCCCCACCCGCGCGAGTTATACGTTCAGACACCGCGAGTTGTGCGTTCGTGCACCTGGTCTCGCGGGTAGGCTGAGGTGTGACCGCGCGATTGCTGGACGACGACGCGTTGGCGCGTTCCTCCGTCGTGGCGAACTGCGCCATGAACCGGGAACGGCGGCTGTCCGGCACCAACGGGTACGGGCGCGAGCTGGGGATCGACGTCGCCCGGCTGATCACCGACCGACTGGCCCACGCCGACTCGTTCCGGTGGCTGGACCTGTGCTGCGGCAGCGGGCGGGCGTTGCTGGAGTGCGCGGCGCTCGTCGACGACGACCGGCTGACGATCACCGGTGTCGACCTGGTGGACTTCTTCGCCGGGCCCGCGCACCCGCGGGTGGAGTTCGTGACCGCGCCCATCGGCTCGTGGGCGCCGGAAACCTCCTTCGACCTGGTCACCTGCGTCCACGGGCTGCACTACGTCGGCGACAAGCTGGGCGTCCTGGCGCGGGCCGCCTCGTGGCTGGCAGACGACGGGCTGCTGATCGCCAACCTCGACCTCGCCTCCGTCGTGTCCGGGCAGGGGCACCGCAAGGTCGTCGGCGCTCTGCGCGCGGCCGGGTTCACCTACGACGGACGACGTCGGCGGATCGGTCGGACCGGTCACGGGAAGGTGCGGCTGCCGTTGCGGTACCTGGGCGCCGACGACCGGGCCGGTCCCAATTACACGGGACAGGGTGCGGTGAATTCGCACTACGCCTGACCGGAACATTTCCCGTTGACACGCGTGGAACAGTGGATCTTCGTGGAACAGAACGACGTGGGCACCTTATTTCACATGGCCGGACTGGCCACCCCGATGGCGTTGCGGGTCGCGGTGACCCTGGGACTGCCGGACCGGCTGGACGAGGGGGCGTCCGCCGCCCTGCTGGCCGGTGAACTCGACGTCGACCCGGTCGCGCTCGAACTGCTCCTGAACCACCTCGTGACGGTCGGCGTGCTGGACAAGACCGACGACGGCTACCGCACCACCGCGTTCGGCGCGCACCTGCGGGTCGACGCGGACAACATGCTGTCGAACCTGCTGAACCTGGACAACGCCGGCGGACGCGCGGACCAGGCGTTCGTCGAGCTGTTCCACAGCGTCCGCACCGGACGTTCCGCCTACGAATACCGCTACGGCCAGGACTTCTGGGCCGACCTGGCCGAGCGGCCCCGGCTGCGGGAGTCGTTCGACCGGCAGATGACGCAACGGTTCCGCGCACACGTGCCGCGGATCGTGGCCGGGTTCGACTGGTCGCGGTTCGCCACCGTCGTGGACGTGGGCGGCGGTGCCGGCAGCCTGCTCGCCGCGATCCTCGACGCGCACCCGTGGATGCACGGACACCTGGTGGACCTCGAACCGACCGCCGCCGTAGCCCGACGCACCTTCCTCGCCAGGGGCCTCGACGAACGCACACGGGTGATCGGCGGCAGCTTCTTCGACCCCCTGCCCGCCGAGGCCGACGCCTACCTGCTGTTCGACATCCTGCACAACTGGGACGACGAGCACGCCCGGCGCATCCTGGGACGCTGCGTCGAGGCCGTGCACTCCGAAGGACGAATCCTGATCATCGAAGGGGTCGGCGGACGACGGGCCACCACCGAGAGCGACCTCGCCATGCTCACGATCTTCGGCGGTCGGGAACGTCGACTCGACGAACTGCGCGCCCTCGCCGAACCGCAGGGCCTGGTGCTCGAAGGCGTGACGGATCTGACCGACAACCGCTGCCTGCTGGAGTTCAGCGTCGCCGGGTGACCATGGACGAGGTCCGCAACACGGCGCACGGCGGCGACCGCCTGGTCCAGGCGGGAATCGTCCACGGCGGCGTGCACTTCCACGCACCGCGGCCGGTTCCGCCGCGACAACTGCCCGCGCTGCCCACGTCGTTCGCCGGCCGCGTCGACGTGCTCGCGGCGCTCGACGACGTGGTGCCGTTGCGGACGATCGCCGGCGTGGGCGGGATCGGCAAGACCTGGCTGGTCCTGCGATGGGCGCACCGACGGGCCGACCGCTTCCCGGACGGGCAGTTGTTCGTGGACCTGCGCGGCTTCACGCCGGGCACCGAGCCGACCGCGCCGGAGGCGGCCGTCCGGGGCTTCCTCGACGCGCTGGGCGTGGAACCGGGCCGGATGCCGCCGGGCCTGGACGGCAAAGTGGCGCTGTACCGGAGCCTGACTGCCGACAAGCGCCTGCTCGTCGTGCTGGACAACGCCGCGTCCGCCGACCAGGTCGAGCCGTTGCTACCCGGCGGCGGGGCATGCGTCGTGCTGGTGACCGGACGTCGCGTGCTCCGCGCACTGGTGACCCGGCACGGCGCACGACACCTCGCCTTGGGCGTGCTCACCGACGCCGAGGCACGGACCGCGTTGGAGCTGCGGCTGGGCCGCCCCCGGCTCGACACGCGACCCGATGACACCGCGCGACTGATCGGGCTGTGCCGAGGCCATCCGCTGGCGTTGGCGATCCTGGCCGGCCGTGCCCACGTCGACCCAGGCTTGTCGTTGGGGGACCTCGTCACCGAGGTCGAGGCGTGGGACGACGACCTGACCACGGTGTTCGCCACGTCCTGTCGCGCGTTGACCGCCGAGCAGTTCCGGGCACTCCACCTCCTCGCGACCGCGCCCGGCCCGGACATCGGGCACGAAGCGGCGGCGGCGCTGATCGGTTCTTGTCCGACGCGGACGTTGACAGCGCTGCGTGAAGCCTCGCTCCTGGACCACGCCGACGGCCGCTACACCATGCACGACCTCGTCCGACGCCATGTGGCGGACGCCGAACCCGTCGACCTGGTCGCGTCGCGCAGGCTCCTCGACCACTACCTGCGCACGGCCCGCGCCGCCGACCACGTGCTGTACCCGCACCGGGACCGCGTCGACGCCCCGGTCCCGCGACCGGCGGACGCCGACGAAGCGTTGGCCTGGTTCGACACCGAACACGCCAACCTGCTCGCCGCCGTGCGCACCGCCGCCGGCCACGGGTGGCACGACGTCGTGTGGTGGCTGGCGTGGGCGCTCGACACGTTCCACTTCCGGCGCGGCCACCGCGTCGACCGGCTCACGGTCTGGCAAGCCGCGCTCGACGCCGCCACGCACCTCGACGATCCCGCGTCGCTCATCGGCGCGCACCGCAATGTCGGCATCGCCCACGCCGTCCTCCGCGACCCGGAGGCGGCCGACACCCACCTGCGCCTGGCCCTCGCGTCGGCCGAGCGGCACGGGGACCTGGCGCAGCAGGCCCGGACCCACCAGATGCTCGCCTGGGCCGGGCAGTGGCGGGGCGACCTGCGGCAGGCCCTGGCGCACGGCGAGCGGGCGTTGGCGTTGCACGACCGGCTCGACCAGCCCGTCCGCCGGGCCGACACCCTCAACCAGGTCGGCTGGTACGAAACCCTCCTGGGCATCGACGCGACGGCACGGTTCCGTGCGGCGTCGGAACTGCACCGCCGGCACGGCAACCCGGACGGGGAGGCGACCGCGCTCGACGGGCTCGGCAGCCTCGCGTTCGACCGGGGCCGGCACCGCGCCGCCGTCGAGCACTACCGCCGGGCGTTGGCGCTGCGGCGCGGACTCGGCCACGTCTACGGGGAAGCCGACATCCTCGAACGCCTCGGCCACGCGCACGCCGCCCTCGGCGAGGACGGACAGGCCGACCTCGCCTGGCGGGAAGCGCTGACCCTGCACGGGGTACAGGGACGTGACCAGGACGGCCAACGCGTCGGCCGCCTGCTGTCCCGGATCAGTCCGTGACGGCGTCGAACATCCCGGCCCGGTACGACCCGGCCGGGTTGCGGACGATCACGTTCATCCGGTTGGCGGCGTTGATCAGCGCGATCTGGCCGATCAGGGCGGCGAGCTGGTCGTCGTCGAAGTGCTCGCGCGCCTGTGCCCAGGTCTCGTCCGACACGCCCTGGTGGGTGTCGGCCAGGCGCGTGCCCACCTCGGCCAGGGCGAGCGCGGCGCGCTCCGCGTCGGTGAACACGGTCGCCTCGCGCCAGGCGGCGACGAGGTGGAGCCGGTCCGCGGTCTCACCGGCGGCCGTGGCGTCCTTGGTGTGCATGTCGACGCAGAAGCCGTTCTGTTTACTGATGTCATGCACAGTGCCAGGAGGTACCGTCAAGGACCGGGCTGGGGTGGAACAAATGATCAACGCGCATGACGGGAGGAGTTCTCCGATGACAGTGGACGAAATATTCCCGAAGGCTTTGCAGGCTGACAGAAGGTATCTAATAGAAGGGAACGACTCACGTCAGCTTTGCGTGTTCTACCTTCGCAAGTCCGTTGGAGACGACTTCGCAACCCAAGTACTTCGATGCCTTCAGTTCGCGCGCACCGCGAAGATGCGCCTTGACATCGCAGTGGGGAACGAAGGTGTGTACTACGACGACGACAAGTCTGGTTCGAAAGCGATTGAACGTCCCGGCTACAACGCATTGATGACGGACATCATCACCGGACGGCTGTCCGGTCGCTCTATTATAGTTCGAGACCAGGACAGGCTAAGTCGCCGCGAGTCCTCCGTTCTGGAGGACTACCACATTACTACCGAAATGGGCAAGGTTCGCACTTACGACTCCTCGGGGCGCGAAATTCGCGACGATGTTGTCACCGGAATCATGGGCGTAGTAAGCCGAAACGAGGCCAAGAAGACCGGGTATCGGCAACGCATCCGTAAGGAACTCCGGGCCATCGAAGGGCTGCCGCCGAACGGAGGGCAACGACGGACCGGCTACACATCCCAGTACGATGCGATCGTCTGGGAAGAGGCGAAGATGCTCCGACACGCGCGACGGAAAATCGTTGCCGGAATGTCGTCGTACAGGGTAGTAAAAGACCTGAAGAGAATGGGCTACACCAAGCCGAACGGTAAGCTGTACTCCGTCGCTGACATAGGACGCTTCCTTAAAGATCCGGTGTACGCCGGACTCCGGGTATTCAGTCGCGACATCGTGATTGAAGGGCGTACGATACCAAAGGGTTCGGTGGTGGCCAAGGGGGGATGGCCCAAAATATTCACCGAATCGGAACATTACGAAGTCGCCGGGATTATTGGCAAAAACAAGAAGTGGTCAGGCGAAGGTAAAGTTCGACACCTGCTGACTGGAATTCTGGTTTGCGGCCAGTGTGGAACTAAGATGGGCTACGGGCCTAAGCATGGAGGACGAAGAAAAGACGGCTCTCGGACGATGAGTCACATTTACGTTTGCCTCGTGGGAAAGGGCGGTTGCGGAAATGTCTCACGAAACGCCAAGGTTCTTGAGGCTTTCTTTGTTGGATTGACCTATGAGGCTCTAAAGCGCCTGCCTGTCGAGCCTGTCCGACCTGAGGTCGACACCACTTCAATCGAGGTCGAACGGCAACAGAAGAAGATCGCAGACGCAGTGCAGGCGTTCAAAGACGACCGGATCGACATCGGCGAACTTGCAGATATTCGACAGGATGCACAGGCCAAGATCGCCGCTCAGCGCAAAATTGCCGCCTCGAAGCCCCAGAGGTCGCAACTCGGTGACGCAGATGAATTCCTGAATGCCGAAACGCTCGCCAAAAGGGATGTAATACGACGACTGTTCCCAGTTGTCGGAGTGCGCTCCGGCGGCAAGGGTGTGCGGTTCGATCCGGATCAACTTATATTTCCGGAGAGCATGCCTTGAAAAGAAAGGGAAGAGACCCCCGACCGGCTGACCGGTCGGGGGTCTCTTCTATTCAAGCATCGTGCGAATGTCTCGCGCTTTCGCTTCGTCGAAGAATCTTGTCTTCTCCAACTTCGCCAGGAACTCGGCGATCCACCGAAGTTGATTCTCGGGTAGACCGTCGGATTCCTCCCTCATCTGGCCAGTTGTGTCCTCGCCGGACTCGAACCGAGGTGTCGGTTCATCGGTGGTCACGACGCACCGACATCAGGAGGGAGGGAGTCCGCCGAGCGACCGTCCAGGTGCCTGTGCGGGCCGTTGGCGGGTTCGTCGTCAGTCTGGCTGGGGCCTCCCTGGGATGGCCCTTTCCGCAGGCTGCGAGAGGGGCTCAGCCGCCCGGAGGAGGCAGGGATGACTCCCTGGGTCCCTCCGGCCTCCCTGTCGTCCGCTGGGACGTCTGCGGCGTCCTCGTCGACGCCGATCGCCTGTGGGCGGCGAGCCAACGCGGAGACGACATCGGCCACCCGTACGACCATCGCCCCGTCCGACTTGTACGAGTGGACCCCGTGCCGGAGCAGAGCGGCCCGGAGATCACGTGCGCTCCACGGTTCGTATTCGCCAGGGTTGTGGGCTGCGAGACGTGCGAGTACGACCTGAGTGCGGACACGGGGTTCATCTCCGATTACTGAGTGGATGTCTTCGAGGTGGTCGACCGGGGCGGCCATGATTTCCGGTATAGGTTCGCGGGCGGTCATGGTGCGGCTTGTGCTGGCCATGTGTTCGAGGGCTCGGACGACGACCGGTGTCACCAGGTCGGCCCCGTCCTCGAACGGGACGTAGAACGTGCGGACGAGTTCGAATGTCGCGTCTGTGACGCCGACGGCGACGCAGGTTCCCCGGTCGGTGCGCATCCGTAGTTCCGTCGCCCGGATTCCCGCCCGGTACCTGCCGGACCCGAGAAGCCCGTCGTTGGCGATGTGGTCCGCGACCGCGAAGGCGGCGCCGCACGAGACGTTCCGGGTGACCTCCCTGGGGATGCTGTCCTTGGTGGGTGACTGTGTGGCCAGCAGCAGGACGATTCCGTACTTGCGTCCGCGTTTGATCAACCGGACGGCGAACTCCTCCGCGCTCTTTCCGTACCGGGGGTGCTGGAACAGTTCGTGACACTCGTCGATCGACATGATCAACGGGTGCAGTCCCAGGGCGGGTTTGTCGGCCAGGCGCCGAGAGACCTTCGGCGGACGTCCGGGCTGTTCCCCGAGAATCCGGCCGCGTCGTTCCATCTCGGCGCACAGGTCCTCCAACGCCCGCACGGCGTCGGCCGCGACGGTGTCGTCCAGGCCCATGCGGTAGCGGCTCAGACGCGGCCTCAGGGGCTCGAAATCGGGGCTCTCGCCCATGACGAACACCCACAGTTCGCACGTGGGGTCCAGCGCCGCGCCCAGCAGCAGCACCCGCAGCAGGTTGGTCTTGCCCTGCCCCGGCCGGCCGCCGATCAACCAGTTGGACTCGGGCAACGGCGGGGCCACGACCACCCCGCGCTGCGACAGTCCGACCGGGACCCCGTCGAACACGTCCACGGTTCCCTCGTGCAGCAACGGCCAGCCACCCGCACCGCCGGAGAGCGTGCCCTTGTCCGCGACCCACAGGTCCAGCACGCCGTCCTCCTCGCCGGTGGTCGGCCAGGTCTCCAACGACGCGCGCCCGAGGTTGCCCGCCAACACCCGGCGGCGGTCGCAGACCATGTCCGCCGTGACCCCCAACGGCAGACGGATGCGGGCGTGGGTGCCGTCGCCGTCCCGGCGCGCGGGCACGGTGTAGACCAACTCCCCGCCGCCGCGCAGGAACGCGTTCAACGGCGCGATCCCCAGGTGCGCCAACGCCTTGGAGATCATGCGTTCGTCCACCCAGGACCCGTCGTCGTCGCGGTCGGGGCGGGTGATCCAGGACGCGCCCGGTGTGCGGTCGCGTCCCTCCCACACCGCCGCGCACACCAACGCGCACACCGTCGACCGCCACACCCACGGCCACCCCACGGCCACCCCGTGCCCGATCGCGTCGCGCACGGCGTACACCGCGCGCAACCACCCCGGCATGACCTCGCGCCCGGCGACCATCTCGCCCAGTGCCAGCAGCACCAGCACCACCGTGGCCACGGCCGCGCCGACCGCCACCCGCCGCACCACCCCGCCGGCCCTGGCCCAGCGAACGCGTGCGTCGGCCCGGATCGTCTCCTGCGCGGTGCGCCGGGCCTGCACGTCCCCGGCCAGCCGTGCCGCGCGGGCATCGGCGCGCAGGTCCGCGTGCGACGCCCACCGCCACCCCTTGGCACCCCACCGGCCCACGCCGCGCACCAGGAACCACGACAGCCGCACGGCGTCGCGCGGAGCCTGACGCACCCGGTAGCGAGCCACCGACCGGGCGTGGACCACGGCCGGACACCGCACCGCCGCGCGCACCCGGTCCCCGGCCACGCCGACCACCGCTCGCCACCGCGGAAAGGCAAGCCGCGGTACACCTTGTCCCTGTGCCGCAACGGTTTCGTCGTCGACCATCGCGCCGTCGAACACCATCGGCACCATCTCGCCGCGTTCCGGTCGAGGGGTCATCGCCGGTCCCTCCGACGGTCGTCGAGGACGGTCACGGTCAACGCGCGCACCAACGACCACGACGCGACCAACGCCGGCAGGCCCAACGCGGCGACCCGCACCACCGTCGTGGTGTCCGGGTGGGTCAACGCCAGCCACTGACCCGCGACGATCACCGACGCCCCGACCACCGTCCGCCCGGCCAACGAGAACACCCGCACCCCACCGGCCCGCGACCGCCGCACCGACCGCCGCCGCCACACCACCACGAGCACCAGCACCGCCACCGACCCGGCCACCGCCGTGAGCACCCCGCCCGAGGCCATCAGCGGCCCCCCGCCGGGTGTCCGCCCCCGCGCCGGTCCAACCACCGCACGAACACCCGCCGACGGTCCTGCGGGGCCAACGGACCCCACACCCCCGCCGTGGCCGGCTCGCCGTGCGCCCGCATCCCCCGCAGGTCCCATTCCAGGCACTCCCGTTGCACCGGGCAGCCCGCGCACACCCGCGCGGCGACCACGCGGTCCGCCCGGTCGTCGCCGGTCCACCCGGGCGCCTGGTCGCCGGTCGCCAGCCAGCCGCACGACCCGTCGACGCGCACAGCGTGCACCAGCTCGGCGTCCGCCAGCCCCGCCACCCGGTCCAGGTCGACCGCCACCCGGTCGAACACGTCCCCGCTGTCGCTGTCGGTCATCGGCGTGCACCCCGCTCCGGGGACTCCACGAGCCGGGCGACCGCGCACACCGGCACCCGCACCCCGCCCCTGCCCCTGCCCGCCACCGTCGGCAGCACCCCGGTCCGGACGGCCCGCCACACCCCCGCTTCCCCGCACCCCAACAACCACGCCGCTTGCCTGATCGTCAGCGAATTCGAACGCGAAAAATCCATGATCGATGTCCTTTGCCCGATGAACACGGCTCGCGGGACCACGAGCCGTCGCCATCGAGTAACCACCGGCCGGCACCCCGGCGACCATGATGGATCGGGAATGCCCTCATGCCGGTGGAGGAATACCGCAGGTCACCGGGGGCGCGGCGGGACGGGGTATTCCGAGAAGGAATGTCGACCGGCCGGATATTCATCCCGGGAATGTCGCGGCAGCGGCCTCCCGGCCGGCCGGTCGCGACGGTGCCGGGGCAGGGGTCCCACACCGGGCCGGCGTACTCCGATCGGTTGATCCGACTGGTACCGCCGAGGCGCTGACCAGGAGTTATTCCTGTGCCGGAGTGTCCCATTCCCAGATTGACATAGACCTCGCCGGTGTCAGGCCACCACGGTGGTGCCGACCGAACCCGGCGTCACCGACACGCCCTTAGGAAAGGCGGGATGCTCCTTGCCCGGCAGGCTGCTCAACCCGTTCGTCGACGCGGAGGCGCTGGCCTCCATAACCCCGGCCGACATCGCGAGCCATTCGGGCACGATGACCGCGTTGGTCTATCTCGTGTCCGACGGTTACATCGCCTACCCCCACGGCGGTACCGCCACGGAATTGCCGTGCCTGGTGTTCCGCAAGGAACCGGCGGCGGGAATAGTGGAGGCGGTTCGAGTCCAGGAGATCGAGTGGTGCGAGGCACACCGGTTGGTCGACTCCAAACCGACCGCCGAGGCCTACGGTTCCGTGATCGACGTCGTCCACACCATCGCCACGCGATGGCTGAGGATCACCGGCGCCATCGGGGCATCCGTTCCCGTCCCGTCGCCGAGGCCGGCCCGCCGGTGACCACCGCGCGATGGGGAATGGAACAGACGGTCGCGGTCGCCGCACTGCTGCCGCTGTTCGGGTTCATGTTCTCGTGTCTGTTCTCGACCTCGTTCCGGGACCGGTCGGGCCGGTGCCGACGTCGCCGGAAAGCGACCCGCTGACCGTGCCCGCGTCACGGGAACAACCGACCCTGTTCGTCCCGATCGTCGGAGTACTGCCCGAGGTGGCGCCGGCGCTCGTGCGTCCTTACTTCACCGCCGCCGAGAGGGCCAGACGGTTCCGCGACACGACATCGGGCACCCACACCCGCGACGGTGGCCCGCCGACCGGCGGCGCCACCCCCACCACAGGAAAGGAGAACGGTTCGAAGTGGAAACATTCCACAATGGACTAGCCAATGCCAGACGCGCGGTCAGGACGGGCGACGTCGACCAAGCGGTACTCGTCGCACACAGGCTGTGGACCGGCTACGGGCCGTATTCGGTGCACATGGTCAACGGACTGCGCGAACTGCACAAGGAGATCACCGCGACCTCGCCGTCCGGTGAAGCGGCGTCGACGTTGTTCGAGGATGCGGCAACCGCGCTGGCGGGCTTCGGACTGCTTCGTCAGGCGGAAGAGGAATGGAAGCGGTGCGTGGAGGTCTGGGGCCGCCGCGAGGCCGCCGATCCCACCGACCACAACCGTTTCGGCTACGTGGCGGCGATCGAGAACCTCGCCGGCGCCTTCTGGGCACGGGAACGGCAGGACAGGGTGGTCGACTGCCTGGACCGTTCCATCGCGTGCTACGACCGGTGGGGATGGAAAGGCCACCGCGCCACCGCGTTCCGGGAACTGGGCGCCGTACTTCTGTGCGCCGGACGATTCGAGGCGGCGGAACAATACGCCATCATCGCCGAAAAGCAGCACGACGAAGTCTCCGCCGAGACCGGCCGCACCTGCCTGGACGAAGTCAAAGCCCATGTACTCCACGCACGTATAGCCCATGCCCGGGGCCGGAAATTCGGCGCACGGCAGAGCCTGAACAGCGCACGCGCTCTCGCCGCCCGGCTGACGCCCGACCGGAGCGCAGAAATAGACTTCTTGATTCGTTCGACGCGCGACGGACGGAAGATGCCTTCCGTGACCACGACATTTCCGATCGTAGAATACGGGATAGTCGCCGAAGATCTCGACGACCGGGACTAGATCCAGTCTGTCCGGAGACCTCCGCACTGTAGTTATTCGCCCACTCGTTGACGCCGAAACGAATTGGGTCAGCACAGGATGGCGAATGATAGTCACAGCATCCCTGACAACGGGAATCGCGCGCGTGGCATCCGGTAGGGATGAATGCATGCGACTGATCGAGGACGTCCTGGCCCTTGACCACGTCCACTGGGAAACGGTCATGTCGGTCGGTGACGAGGAGTTCTACACGACCCCGACCGGGCCGTATCCCAATCATAAGCTCAGAATCAGCGTCGATCCGGCGTACGGTTACGCGGCGATCAACTATGTCGACCACGAGGACGGCACCATGCCGGTTGCCAGCACCATTTCGACAAGCAGCCTGGCGCCACCCGAACTGCATCTTATCTTCAGCGGTCAAACCGGCGCAGTATTTCCATCAATCTGTGCCATCTCCATAGTCGACGCACGGCACGCCCTCACAGAGTGGATTGAGACGCGTGTACGACCCAAGTGTGTCGAATGGCAAGCGTACGACGAGTACTAGCGGGCTTACCAGAACACACCCTGTCCGCTAGCTGATCGTACGACGATAGAATATCTTTCCATCATGAGGGGCAACGCTCAGGCTTTCATAGAACCGCTGCGCCTCTTCGTTGGATCGGTCGGTCGTCCATTCAACGCGACTGCACCCACTCTTGTCAGCCTGGTCAAACACGGCTTGCATGAGCGCTTTTCCTGCCCCCTTGCCTCTATGGCCCGGGCGGACAAAGAGTTCCTTCAGATACAGTGAGCTTGTCGATCCGGCCGCAGGCCACAGGTAAGAGATTGTCGCCAACCCGACAACGTCCCCATTGTCTGCGCGGGCCAGAATGGCATACACCATAGGGTGAGCGCCGAAGAGCGTCGAATCTACCCGAGCCAATCGCTCCTCAAACGACTCGATAACTTCATCACCGTAAAATGCATCAATTTCATTCAGAAGTTCCGCAACCGTTCGGACGTCATCACCAACTGCCAGCTTTGTTACAAACTGCGACATCGGGTCACCCTTCGAACTCGTTCGATGCGGCAATAATTTCATGGAGGGCCAGGGCCTCGACTCGACCACTCTCGCTTACAGGAAGCATTCGCAACGTCAATCGAGCACGATCGACTATCAGTCCAGCAGCCTTGCCCGTCTCAAGTTCACCGAGAGTACTTGCCGCAATTGCGAGACCATTCACGATATCACCCTGGGCAATCAGGCTGTCTGCGCGATCAAAATACACAAGAGCGCGATCCATGAAATCATCATGGGGCGTCAAGCGGAGTGCATGATCTTGCGCGACAAGCGCTCTTTGGAATTCGCCCAGTTTGGTGAGAACGTTACTTTCATGGAAGCGCAACTGGGCTTCAGAGTATCCGAAAGCCGACGCAATGGTCGCCGCACCGTCAAGCCCGGCAGTCAATGATTCCGCAATGCCGATTGCGCGCAGTGCGTCCGCTCTCAATCCTTGGTTCGCATACGCGCGGGCCTCCAATGCCGCTGCCAGTGCCGAACCGACTCCACCCGACTTCCCTGCGATGTCTTGAGCGTATCGCGCCGCATCGATTGCGGTGTGCATATTTCCTGCATAGAAGTGCAGATAGGCTTCCTGTGCGTGCACCCACGCTCGCAAGTTCAAATCGTTGGATTCACTGGCAAATTGACGCGCGGTCCTCGACCAATCTGCCGATCCTGATATATCTCCGACCTTGAGCAACGTCTGACTCATCAGCCCGGATAGTTGCGCCGTATTCCTGGCCATTCGCTGCAGTACGTGACCGGACGTGGCCCGAACATAGAAGACACGAAGCTCCGACAGGTTCGCCAAAATTTCTGAAGCGAGCGTAGCGTGCGGGCGCCAACGAGTGTCACGCCCCAATCGGAAGACGGCTTCATCCCAGTCGCTGGCGCCTCGCTCGCTGATGAGCGTGGACGCGAGGACTTCGGATAGATCCTGACGGAGTTTCGCGGCGTCGATCCCCGTAGTGGAAACCCCGCGTTCGGTATAACGACCCTGCGGAGGCAGACTGAACCACAGCAGGCTTTGAGGCAGGTGCAAAGTCTTCGCATAGCGCCGAAGTACTTCTAGGTTTTGCTCGGCTCTGGGCGCGTTCTCGACTTTGCTGATCTGCGCCTGAGTGAGGCCTAGCCAACGGCCAACAAGTTCTTGACTCAACGCCCTACCGTAAAGCTTGAGATGGCGTGGGTGATGCCTATAGACCTTGATTATCCTGCCAATGTGCTGACTGTCGCTCGCTGCGCGAAATTCGGCGGTATCAAAAAATTGGTCTTTGAGAATCGGTGGCGTGCGCAACTGGTCCTGCGATGCGCGATGGCACCGATTGCACATCTGGGCGCTGTTGCCTGCCTCAAGCGGAGTTCCACACTCTGCGCAAGTGCGACCATCGGACGTCCAGTCGGACCCCCCTACGGTCACGCTCATGCGAGAGTCTCCTAACGGTCAGCGCCCGATCACCGCATGGACCAATCAGCCTACATGCACCGACTGTGCGACCGGTGCATGTCGACACGGAGACGCTGGCTCGATAGCGGTGCCTAGGTGAACCACTGAGAAGTTCGCGTCGAACGCGCCTCTGTTCATCGTGCTACGTGTGTGGGCAGTCACGGGACAGCTTGTTGATCATGTCGGCCGCGCGGTCTGCCCTCGGGTGCCCTTGCCGCTCCTATGTGTCAGTTCGTTGCCAGCCCTTCTGACCTGGCACTTTCGGGGACTGCCGTCCACTTTGGATGTGCATGTTTGCGCGAAGTGGAACCCGCAGCCGTTGATCTGGCTCGCCCGCAACGAGACCAGCTCCTGGACGGTGTGCGACAACGACGACTGCCGCATCACCTGGGCCAGGCCGACGAACCGCTTGGTGAACTTGGCGGCGAACTCGTTGTGCGGGAAGTCGAATCGGGCGCTCATGACGTCGTCCTCGTTTCGTCGGTGGTGGGACGAACACGAGACGGCGCTTCCCCGGCCCGTGTGACAGTGACGAGCGCCACTGCGGTCGGCTGTCACAGAACGGCGGGCCACGTCGTCCGGTGTGCGACCACTGAGGAGGAGTCATGACGTCGGCGTTCGTCGCACACCGCAACCTGCTGTTCACCGTCGCCTACGAGATGCTCGGCTCGGCCGCCGACGCGGAGGACGTGCTCCAGGAGACGTGGCTGCGCTGGGCGGGGGTCGACCACGGCGAGGTGCGCGACGCACGGGCGTACCTGGTCCGGATCACCACCCGGCAGGCACTCACCCGCCTGCGCGTGCTGGGCCGGCGCAAGGAGTCCTACGTCGGCCAATGGCTGCCCGAACCACTGCTGACCACACCCGACGTGGCCGAGGACGTCGAACTGGCGGACAGCGTCTCGATGGCGATGCTGCTGGTCCTGGAAACCCTGACGCCAACGGAACGCGCCGTGTTCGTCCTACGCGAGGTGTTCGCCGTGGACTACGACGAGATCGCGGCGGCCGTCGACCGTAACCCCGCCGCCGTACGCCAGATCGCCCACCGCGCCCGTTCGCACGTGGCCGCCCGCCGACCGCGCGAGACCGTGTCGCCGGACGAGACCCGTGACGTGCTTGAGGCGTTCCGCCGGGCCGTGGAGACCGGCGACCTCCAGGGCCTGCTCGACGTACTCGCCCCCGATGTCGTGCTGGTGGGCGATGGAGGTGGCATCAAACAGGCCCTGCCCAAGCCCGTTGTCGGCGCGGACCGTGCCGCACGGGTGCTGCTGAAGGGCGCGGTCGGCCTGGTGCTTGAGCCGGCATACGTCAACGGCCACCCGGCGCTGGTCGTGCGGGTGGAAGGGGTGCTCGACAGCGTGGTGGCGGTGCACGTGGAGAACGGCTTGGTGGCGGGACTTTATGCGGTGCGCAACCCGGAGAAGCTATCGCACATGGCCGAGGAGACCGTGCTGAGCCGGTGAACGCCGCGCCCTCGACTGCCGATTGCGCGGCTCGATCGGAGGTGCTGCGGGCGTGGAGCCGGTCGGAAGCCGGTTCTCACGCGGTCGGGAGGGGGTTGGCCAGTCACGAGAACGGCACGGTCCCGCAGCCGGCTCAACGCCGGCCCGCATGTGCCGCCCTCCGTCAGGGAGTGATGAGGCGTTCGGCGGGGTGGCGGGTGGCGTGCATGTCCCAATGGATGTGCGCGATGTCGTCCGGTTCCATCGGTGACGCGTCCTCGGGAGTGCCCGGCGTCCCCACGATCCACGCGCCGAGGGCGACATAGCCGACGTAGACGCCTTTGTCGGCCAGTGCGCCGTTGAGGTTGAGTGCCCAGTTGCGGAGGGCCGCGCCCGACGCACCGGCACTGCCGGCCCACGGCGTGGGCACGACCGCACTGGCGCCGGTGGTGTACAGCAACGTGCCGGTACCGGCAGCCATCATCGCGGGCAGCACCGTGCGGGTCGCGGTGATCGCGCCGTAGCAGGAGCCTTCGATCTGCGGTCGCAGGTTCTCGACGGTCACGTCCAGCACCCCGGTCATACGCCCGTCGCCGACCCGCACGTGCGGTGCGGAGTACTGCAGGACATCGATTCCGCCGAACCGCGTCGCGGCATTGTCCAGGGCGGCGGCCAACGTAGAGCGATCTGTGACATCGGCGGGAAATCCGGCTGCCTCGACGCCGTCGGCCGCCAGTTTCCCGGTGAGTTCGCCGAGGCGCTCCGGGGAACGGGCGATCAGGGCGACGTCGAAGCCGTGGCCGCCGAAAACCCTTCCGAGCGACAGGCCGAGGCGCGTCCCGGCCGCGACGAGAGCGATGGTGGGCATCGTGATGTCTCCTTGCAGCCGTGTCCAACCCCGTAAGCGGGACACCCTCACCCCACCACCGCTGGATGCGGTACGTCCAAGATCGACCGCGCCACGATCGATAACCTGAAGGAATGGACCGGTTGGAGACGCGGGAACTGGCGTATTTCCTGGCGGTGGCCGATGAACTGCACTTCGGTCGCGCCGCGACCCACCTGGGCATCACGCAGCCCGCGCTGTCGAAGACGATCCGGCGACTGGAACGCCGCCTGGGTGTCGGCCTGTTCGAACGGACCAGTCGCGCGGTCACGCTGACCGAGGCCGGTCGGGTACTCGCCCGCGAGGCACGCACGGCGCTGGACGCGGTATCCGCCGCGACCGAGCGAACGCGGCGGGCCGGCACCCGAGACCCGCGGCTGATCCTGGCCATGAAACCCGGCGGCGACGCGGGCCTGCTCCCGGCAATCCTCGCGGCCTACGAACGCGAACCGGACGTGTTGCCGATCGAGGTGGTCTTCGGCGGCAACCGCGCACGCATGCTGCGCGAAGGGCAGGCCGACGCCGCACTTTTGTACACGCCGCCCGACGATGTGCGCGGGCTGGACACCGAAACGCTATTGAGCGAAGCACCGGTCGCCGTGCTGCCCGTATCCCACCCACTCGCGCACCGGGTCGGCCTGCACGTGGCCGACCTCGCGGGCGAAAACCTGCACAAGCACAATCCCGCCGATGCCGGCGCGATAGGCAGCATCAGCGAACTGATGCACCTGATCGCGCTGGGGCGCACGGTCGCCGTGTTGCCCCAGTCATTGACCACCCCTCTCCGCGACGACCTGACCACCGTCCCGGTGACGGACATCCCGCCGAGCGTCCTCCTGCTCGCCTGGCCCGCGCACAGCACATCCCCGTCCGTCGCGGCCCTCCCCCGGGCCACCACGAAAGCCGTGTTCGCAGAAGACATCGCGCTGTCCGCAGTCGAATCACCCCAAGGACGCTGATGGCCGCATCACGGACTCGACACGCCGACTTGACAGGGAAGTCCGTATAGGGCCACGCGCCGGTGTCCGGCTGCTTGACGCAATACCCATGGTGCACGGTCCGCGCCCGGCACCGCTGTGTGGGTGCAACGGGTGGCACACGCCGTCGCTGTGGTGGAAGTGGTGGTCGCGTGCGTCCTGGTCGACCGTGGCGTCGCCGGAGGCGGCCGTGTGTTGCTCGACGGCGCGACGATCCTGTCGGGAATCCCCGCAGGCTGCGGAAGCCGTCTCGGTCGTCAGCGACTTTGGTGACAGGGCGTGGCTACTGCTGGTTCGTACATCGAGGGGTACTGGTCCCACCGTCGGTGTCGACGGTCGTCCCGTCGCGGTCCGGGCTGCTCGTTGCGACTGGGGTCAGTGGTGAGTTCGGGTGTGCAGGAGGGCGCGCAGGTCGGCGACGCCGAGGGCACGGTCGTCGACCGCACCCTGGGGATCATGAAGGCCGACAAGGTCGACGACACCCAGTACAAGTACTCCTGATCCGCCTCGCCGGTGCGGCGCCCCGGACATTCCGGGGCGCCGCACCGGCCCGCCGGTCCCGGAGGCCGCCCGCGATATGCGCGGTCGCGATGCGTCCCGGACCGGCCGCACGACGATTCCGGCATGCGGGCCGGCGTGGACGGACAGGAGGGGAGTGGGCGGTGAGGTGGATCGCGGGTCGGCACGGCCCGGGAACGGGATGGGTCCCGGTAGGGGACAAGGTCGAGGGGTGCGGCGGGCTGTGGTCGGCGGAATGGCCGCCGGCACGGGTGCGCACGGTCGGCGACGGGAACCGTCGGATGGCGGTGTTCGGGGACTGCGCGGCCCGCGCCGTGTGCCTGGAGCGGGGGCTGCGGGCCGCGGTGGCCGGGGACCTCGCGGCGGTGACCAGGTGGCCGGGCTCGTATCTGGTGGTGCTGCGCGACGCGGACCGGACGGTCGTGGTCGGGGACCTGCCGGGGATGTTTCCCGTCCACTGGACGACACAGGCCGCGACGACGTGGTGGTCGACCTCGGCGCTGCTGTTGGTCGCGGACCGGGGCGTGCCGCCGGTCGAGGCGGTGGACCCGCCGGTGTTGGCCGCGCAGTTGGCGTTCGGCCAGCCCGACCTGCCCGGGACCCGGTCGGTTCTGCGTGGTGTGCGGCGGGTGCCGACCGGGCACGCGCTGATGATCGACGAACACGGACCGGTCCCCGTCCGCCACGAACCGATCGACCCGGCCCCGTCGGACCGCAGCCGGGCGGCACCGGCGCTGAGCGGGGCGTTGCGGGCAGCGGTGGAGTCCAGGCTGGACGGCCGACCGGTGAGCGCGGATCTGGCCGGGGTGGACTCGACGACCCTGGCGGTGCTGGCCGCCGAACGCGGTCCGGTGCTGGCGGTGACCTTCGCCGACGACCGGCTGCGCGACGACGACCTCGCCCACGCCCGCCGTACCGCCGCCGTGGTGGCGGCCCTGGACCACCGCGTCGCCCGTGACCCGGCGGCGGTCTACTACGCGGGCTTGGGCGACCCTGCCGGCCTGCCGCTCACCGACGCGCCCAACGCCTACACCGCGACCCTGGCGGTCAAGGACGCGGTGTTCGACACGGTCACCGCCGCCCACGGCGACGGCGGGGTGCATTTCACCGGCTCCGCCGGTGACGGCGTGCTCGGAGCCGGCCCCGACCACCTGGCCGACCTGCTGCGGGCCCGACGTTATGGGCCGTTTGCGGCTGGGCTGCTCGGGCACGCCCGGCTGCGCGCCGAGTCGCCGTGGACGTTGTTGGCCCGCGTACGTCCCGCCGCGACCATGGCCGCCGACTCGTGGCGGGCCACGGCCCGGACCCTGCACCGCCCGGCGACGCGGTGGGAACCGGACTCGCGGCGGCCGTGGGCGTGGTCACCGCCGGGCACGGTCGCCGACTGGCTTCCCCCACCGGCCCGCCACGACCTGGCCGACCTGCTGGACACCGCCGCCGACCAGGCCGCCTCCGCGACCTGGGTACCAGACCGGCTGGAACACTGGACCACGAGGCAACGCCTGGCCCAACTCGCCGTCGACGTCACCGGCCGGCAGGAGACCGCCCGGACCCGCCACGGCGTGGAGGTCGCCGCCCCGTACCCGGACTCCGAGGTCGTCCGGGTCTGTGCGGCCGTGCCCGGCCGCCTGCGCGGCAACCCGCACCGGTACAAGCCGCTGCTGCAGGCCGCGTTCACCGGCGTCGTGCCCGACCACGTCCTGCACCGCGCCACCAAGGGCGGCTTCGACGCGATCGCCTACCGGGGACTGCGCGATCACGGCCCGACCCTGCTCGCCCTGCTGGGCGGCGACTCCCGACTGGCCGCGCTCGGACTGCTCGACCCCGTACCCGCGACGGCCATGCTGGACCGCGCGTGCACCGGCCGCGCCGCGGCGATGGGCGCCCTGCACCAGGTGATCGCCGCCGAACTGTGGCTGCGCCGCCTCGACCACGCCCCCGGCAGACCACAGTGGACGGAGCAGACCCCGGAGGTGGCTTGTGCGGCGACTGCGTGAGGGCGTGCACCCCGCGCTCACCGACGAAGGCGGCGTGCTGCTCGACGAACACACCGGCACCTGGACCCTGCTGACCCCCACCGCGGCCTCCGCGTTCACCACCCTGCTGGCCGCGCCCGACCTCGACACCGCCGCCACCCGGTTCGCCTGCCTCCACCGCATCGACCCCGACGTGGCCGGCCGGGACCTGCGCGCGGTCGACCGGCGACTACGCGAGGACGGCCTGCTGACCACCGGCCCCGACCGACCACCCACCACAACCGACCGCCTGCGGAAATGGTGGCGGCGTAGGAGGACGTCGTGACCACGACCGAAGCGTTCACCACCTCCCCGCGCGGTGGTCCCGGTTGCCGCGCGGCGGCCACCGTCGGCCTGGTCGCGGCGATGCTCCTGCTGCGGCTGGCCCCGTTCCGGGTCGTCGTTGCCGCCGCCCGCCTGGCCCGCAGGGTCGGACGCCGCACTCCCGATCCCGTCCACGCCGCCGACCTCGTCGACGCCGTCCGCCACACCGGCCGGTGGTGGCCGACCCGCGTGGCCTGCCTGGAGACCTCACTGGCCGCCACCCTCGCGGCGGCGGTCACCGGCCGACGACCGGTGTGGTGCCTGGGCGCCCGGTTCCGCCCCGAA
The DNA here is from genome assembly GCF_014203755.1 of Saccharothrix violaceirubra. Taxonomy (NCBI): domain Bacteria; kingdom Bacillati; phylum Actinomycetota; class Actinomycetes; order Pseudonocardiales; family Pseudonocardiaceae; genus Saccharothrix; species Saccharothrix violaceirubra. The sequence goes on along the minus strand of NZ_JACHJS010000001.1, from coordinate 3,700,422 downwards.
CCGGTCGAGTACCACGCCTGGGTCTGCCTGCCCGACGGCACACCGGTCGGCGAGTACCTACTCGCCGGCCGCCACCACCACGCCACCCTGGAAATCTGACCCCTTGCCACGCCATCAGGTGAACCGCCGGAGTTCCGCTCCACCGGACCCGGCCTGCGCCGCCCACCCGACCCTAGGGTGGGCGGCCCCCATTCCCGGCCCCCTGGGAGCGTGCGCCGTCGTGTCGCAGACCGTGGACTACACCCGCTATGCCCACCACCCCGGACGCGGCGAGACCGCGATGCGGTCGAACCCCGACGCCATCGCCCGCGACCTGGACACCCTCGACGTGCGCCCCGGCCACCGCGTGTTGGAGATCGGCACCGGCTCCGGCTACTCCGGGGCACTGCTGGCCGCCCTCGTCGGCGAACGAGGCACGGTCACCAGCCTCGACGTCGACGCGTTCCTCGTGGACTGGGCCAGGCTCATCCACCACGAACACGGCGTGCGCACCGTGTCCTGCGTGACCGCCGACGGCGTCGCCGGACACCCGCCCGACGCGCCCTACGACCGGATCGTGGCCTGGTGCACCCCACCCCGACTGCCCGCCGCCTGGACCGACCAGCTCGCCGACGACGGACTGATCGTCACCCCGCTGCCCGTCGCCCCGGTCCCGCACGTCACCGTCGTCGCCCGTATCCGTGTCACCGGCGGGGTCCCGACCGCGGAAGCCATTGCCGACGGCGGCTACATGCCCACCACCGCCACCCCGGGCGACTCCGACACCCCGCCCCGCCACGTCGACTGGGAATACCGCCGCCCCGACCGCACCGGCTGGATCTCCACCGCCTGGCGCGACCACGACGACCCCCTGCACACCCACGCCCGCCGCCTGCTCGACCGACTCCTCGACCACCCCCACACCCCGCCCACGCAACCCGACCGCGCCCCGTCCGGATTCGACTGGTCGTCCTGGCGGTCCTGGATCGCCGCCCACCACCCCGACGGCCTCACCGTCGCCGCCCGTCCACGATGACCTCGCGATCGGCATCTCACACCGCGACGAAGCCGCCCTCGTCCGCACCGACGGCACCCTTCTCGCGACCGACCGACCGGACGGGCACCGCACTGGACGCCCTCCACCTTGAACTTGCCGGGTGGACGCGTTTCGAGGTCGAGCGGCCCTCTCCGTTGCCGCTCGACAGTATTCGGACTGATCCCGACCCGTTCGGCATGTCACGGGTGGAACAACCACGCTGAGGCCGGCGACGTCGTGGTACCGCCGATCGGCTTTGCCATGCCGGCGTTGCGTAACGATTCGAGTCGGCCCGCAGTAGTGCGGGAACGCCTACAGCGACTGGTGCACATCATGGCCGCAACACGCAGTAGGTCGGTCGGACGTGATCCGTTGCTACAGGAGGCCGTGTGCCACTCGTGGAACGCTGCGTCATCGGGGTCGACATCGAGGGGTTCTCCGCGTTGGTGGAGCGCCACCAGCTCCTCGTGCAGAAGGAACTCGACCGCGTGCTGGACGAGGCCGCGGAGAGTACCGGGCTGCCGAGGGCGGACTGGGTGCGACAGCCGGCAGGTGACGGTGAGCTGGCCGTTCTGCCGCCGGACGTCGACCTCGTCGCGCTTGTGCGGACGTTCACGCGCGAACTCGACTGGCGGCTTGCCGACCACAACGAAGACCATGCGTCCGCCCGCATCCGGTTGCGCCTGGCGATGCACACGGACGTGGTGGCCCCAGGGCCTTTCGGCTACGCCGGACCGGGACTGATCGTGCTGAGTCGGCTGCTCGATGCCCCTGCCCTGCGTCGGGGTCTGAAGCTCGCCCCGGACGAGCACGTCGTCCAGGCGGTGTCCGAGCCGCTCTACCGGAAGGCCGTGTTGCCCCAGTTGGGCGGCCTGCGGCCCGAGCAGTTCCACCGGACCGAGGCCGTTCTGCCCGGCAAGCGGTTCCGCCAGGACGTCTACCTGCACTTCCCGCGCGGCGGGCGGCCGGCACCGCGTGCCGCGGCGTCGCCGTCCGTGCTGCTTTCGCTCGTGCGGACGCCACCGGCACCGGCCTCCGCATCCGAGCCGGTCGCTGCCCCGCCCGCTCCGGTGCTCCAGCCGTTGCCGCCGCACGTGCGCGAGCTTGTCGACGGTGTCCACGACGCGCTCGCGGCAGGCGAGGTGGGCCGTGCGGACCGGCTCACGACGCTCGCGCTGTTGGCGCAGGCGAATCGCAGGTCGTTCCTCCGCGGCGCGGACGCGGCGAAACTCACGGACACCCTGTTCGCGGAACTGGACGGCGCCTGGTCGGAGACGTCCGGGGGCCGGTGGGGCTTCGGCGCCCAGCGGGAGCGGCTGGCGCACCTGGTGTTGTCGGGGCAACGGCCGTTCCTCGACATCTGCCTGGCGCTCGGCTGGCGGGCCCGAGGCGACGACTTCATCCCGCTGTACCCGGAGTTCGCGACGCACGCCGACGACAGCGGCGCACCGTTCTACCCGACGTTGCGCGACCCGGAACACGAAGACGGCTCGCTGTGGCACGGCGAGTGGACGGCCACGGTCCTGGCCACGCACGTCCGGCTGCGCGATTGGGAGGGATGACGTGATCTACGTGCTCGTCGCCCTGGTACTCGCGTTGGCATTCGCGGGCTGGAAAGGGCTGCGCCGGGTACCGCCCGGCCACGTCGGCCTCGTCGAGAAGACGGTGGGCCTGAGCCGCAAGCCGGGTGACGATCCACGCGTCAGCCATCTCGGTTCCCGAGGCTTGCAGGCAGCGGTGCTACGCGGGAACACCACCACGTGGTTGCCCACCTTCGCATACCGGGTGCGCATCGTCCCCATGGTCACCGTCCCCAATGGAACGATCGGCGCCGTCGTGGCCAAGGCGGGTCGCAGCAGGGAACTCGGCGAAGCGTTCGCCGGATATGTCCGATGCGACTCTTTTCAGGACGGCGTGAGTTTCCTGCGGGAGGGCGGCGTGATCGGCCGGCAGCAGCAACCGCTGACCGGCGGCACGTACTCGATCAACACGGACCTGTTCGACGTGCTCACCGTGGACAGTCCCGAAGAGGATCTCGCCCGCGAGGAACTGACCGCGAACACGTTGCGCGAGGTCAGCCTGGCCATCGGCGAAACCGGCGTAGTCGTCACGCATGTCGGTGCCAGTCCCGTGCCGGGCGAACTGGGACCGCCGGTGGCCGGCCACGCGGACTTCCAGCGGCCGTGGGATTTCCTCGCGGGTGGCGGGCGGATCGGCGTCCAGCGGGCGATCCTGTCCGGCGGCGGTCGGTACGCCATCAACCCGTGGTTCGCGAAGGTCGTCAAAGTGCCCACGCGGGTGCTGAAACTCGAATGGAACGCGGAGCCCAAGGCCGAGTCCAACTTCGACGCCTCGCTGGACCAGGTGACCTTGGAGGTCCAAGGCCACACCGTGTGGTTGGACATGGAGCAGAACGTGGAGATCCTGCCCGAGGCCGCGCCCAGGCTCGTCCAGCGCCACGGTGCCCAGGGCGAGGACGGTCGCGAGTCGGTGCAGCACTTCGTCGGCAAGGACCTCGCCTCGACCGTGACCGGGTACTTCCGGCGGATCTCCCCGCACTACCGCATCCAGCAGTTCATCACCGAGTACGACGCGGTCTGCAACGAGCTGGCGGCCGAGGTTTCACAGGCCCTCGCCCCACTGGGTGTGCGGGCCGAGAGCACGACGCTGGGCAACTGGCGCTGCGACGACGACGAGATCAACGCGATCCGCCGCAAGATCGCGCACCAGCAGGAGTTGGCGAAGCTGGAGCAGGAGCGGTTGGTCGAGTTGAAGGCCATGTTGGCCGGCGAAGAGGTCCGCACCAAGATCGACCTTCAGCGGGTCAAGGTGGACGAGGCGCGGCGGAAACTCGACCTGATCAAACTCACGACGATGGTGGAACTGCTCGGTCCGCACAACGTGGCGCTGGAGCGGATGCTGGCGCAGTGGGTGAAGGCCAACGTGCCGCAGTTCGTCGGCGGTGGTGACACGGGCATGGCCCAGGCCCTGCTGCAGGCGATGCCGTTCAGCCAGGCCAAGGACATGCTGTTGGCGATGACGAACGGTGCTCAACCGCCGCTGCCCGACACGCCGGACCGGCCGGAACTGGCCGCTCACGGTTCCACTGACGACCTCGATCCCACCAGCCCCGGTGCGGACGACCTCAGGCTGGACGACTTCGACGAGTGACGCTTTCGGCGGACGATCCGCGCCGGCGTCGCCTGGACCGCGCAAGCGGTCCCTCGGACGGTTGCGCGGTCCAGGGGTGCCAGTCGGACGCGCGGGTCCGCCGTGGCGGCCAGGCCCGAACCGCGTCCCCGGTGCGGGTTCGGCGGTAGTCTGGAGAATGGACGGAGAAACATCGAAATCCGATGTGTCGTACCAAGCCGATCGACGCTGCGGGCTGCGCCTGGCGTGGGGAAGCGTCGTGCTGGGCTTCGTGGGAGTGGCCGAGGGAGTCTACGGCTCGACCGCCCTTGTCCGGAACGCGTTCTCGCCCCCCCCACGATCAGGTCTGGGTGTCGACTCTCCTGATGGTCGTGACGATAATGGCGGCCTGGTGCCTGCGCTCGGCACTGCGGTTCAAGGCACTGGCCCTCCGGTACCTCGCCGAACCCGCTCGGAAGCCCGGGCCGACCGAACCGTTCGTGCTGTACCTGCGCTCGTTCAAGGAGGATCCGCACCGGGGCACGCCGGAAACGCATCGCGCCCTGCCCCTGCTCGATCTCACGCCGCCGGGCGTGATCCACACGTTGTTGACCGCCGGGAAGAGCGCGGAGGACCATCTCGCCTCGTGTTTTCGCGACATGGGTCCGGTCATCGCGGTGGGACAGCCGGGGGAGAGGCTCCCTCCGGCCGTCGGGGCGCGCCGGCTCTACCTGGAACAGGGGCCCTGGAAGAACCAGGTACGGGACCTCATCTCCCGCGCGCGGTTCGTCGTCCTGGTGGCCGACGACACCGAAGGGACGTTGTGGGAGTTCGCGGAGGCCACCCGGCTCGTGCCACCCGAACGCTTCCTGTTGGTCGTCCCGGCATCGGAGAAAGCGTACGAGGCGTTTCGCCGCAAGGCGACGGTGCTGCCGCGCGGGGACGCTGCCCGTACCGGGCGAGACCGGACCGTGCCGCGGCTTCCGGTCGATCCGCGGATCGACTCCGACCGGATCGGGATGGCGCTTCCGCACGGGTTCCCATTCGGCGGCGTCGTGTCCTACTCCCCGGATCGGGAACCCGTGTTCACGCCACTGCGGGTCACCCCGCCCGCCCTGGGCATGGGGCTCGTCGGCCCCACCCTGTGGCGGACCGTCAGACCGGCGGTGGAACGGGCTTTGGACGCGGAGGCGGTGATCCTGAAAGCGCATCACGACGAGTTGTATCGCACGCGCAAGGACCTGGTGTTCGCCCGGCGAATGCATGCCGTGATGCTCGCGGGCCCGTTCGCCTTCCTGGCCTACCTTCTGATTCGGTGGAAGTGGGCTGCGGGCGAGGGCCTCGACGGGCTTTCACCCGAATGGTGGGTCAGTCTGATATCGGCGGTCGTCCTCTGCGGCTACCGCACGTACAGGCACGGTGTCATGCGTCGGACGGGCGTGTTGCCCATGCCGCCGTCCGACGGACCCGGAACCACACGCTGACCGCGCCGCACCTTCGCACGCCACCAGGCCCCGGTTCGGGGAGACCCGTGCCGTACGCGACGGATGTGGGCCGCGCTTCTGGCGGATGGCCGAGGATGTCCCGCGGTCGGCGGCGTTCACGGCACGCGCGGTCCGATCCGGGCCGTTATCGCGGTCGGACACTCTGGCCACTCGACCCTCGATGATCCGCCCGGCAGGAAGGGGACGTCGGTGACCGCCGCGATGCGGCGGCCGTAGGGGTGGGCGGCTGTGATCGCCTCCGCGATCCTGTGGCGACGGATGTAGTTGTTCGCCTGCTGCAACGGTTCCACCCCCCCCGGCGAACCTCTCCTGCGCCGGCCGGGCCGTGCACCCGGCTTCTCCCGGCCGGCCTCTACCATGGCCGCAGCCGCCACCTCGCGGTCCTTCGTTGTCCACGCGGCATCGGATGATCGCGTGGTGGCTGCGTCCCGTCCGGTTTACAGGTCCCGCCGAAAGGCTGATTCCGGTGAAAGTGACAGCAGCGCGGGTGGCCGACGTCGCGAGCTTCCTCGGCCTGGCCGGGCACGTCGAGCAGTGGTTCGGGCCGATGGTCGACCAGCCCGGATTCCGCGACGCCCTGCGGCGCAACATCGACCGAGGCACCGCGATGTGCGTACGCCCCCAAGATGGTGGCGATCTGCGTGGCGGCATCCTGTTCACCATTCGCCCACCGGTGTGCCGGATCGGGTGGCTCGTCGTTGCGCCGCCCGATCGTGGTACCGGTGTGGGCCGGGCACTGGTCACCGAGGTGGTACGTCGACTCGACGGCTCGGGCATGGTCGAGGTGATCACCTTCGGCGAGGACCACCCCGCCGCCCGCCCCAGCGGCGCCCGGACGTTCTACCTGCGGCTCGGCTTCGCCGCCCAGGAACCTGCCGACCCCGGACCGGATGGCACTTCGCGTCAGTGGTTCAGAAGGCGGGTCGTCAGCTGACGATCACGAAATACGGCTGTCCTAGTAGGCGCGGGCGAGGTCGCTGCGCACGTCGAGCGTAGTGCGATGGCCAGGCCCGAGTACGTGTACGAACCCGCTGTGAACGGCTTCGTACGGTGAAGTCCACCCCTGCCAGGTCCGCGCTCACCCGTCGACCGTCCTTTCCGCCACCGCATCCCCTGTCCTGACGGATACCCGCCGTCACCATCGACTACCGGCCAGAGCCGCTTGTCCGACAGGCCGGCGTTGACCGGCCCGGACGGCCTGCTGAAGCTGTTCACCGAGAACGTGCCCAAGACCGCCTTGGCCGAGGAGACGACCGGGCACCTCGGCCGCGAGAAGAACCGCGCGGAACCCGGACGTGAGTCGACCAGCGTGCGCAACGGCAGCCGGACCGAGACGGTGATCTCCGACGCGGCCGGCGAGGTGGGGATCGGGGTGATCCGGGACCGGGATGGCACCTTCGAGCCGCGGATCGTGAAGAAGTGGCGACGTCGCCTCGCCGAGGTCGACGGGATCGTGTTGTCGTTGTATGCCAGGGGAGTGACCACCGGGGAGATCTCGGCCCCTTCGGCAGGATCCACGGCGCCTCGGGGTCGAGGGAGCCGGTCTCGCGCATCACCGGCAAGGTCGTCGCGGAGATGGGCGACTGGGCCGCCCCGCCTACCGGATGCCGTCTGTGCGGCGGTGTTCCTCGACGCGATCGTGGTCGAGACGCGCGGCGGTTGGTTCGTGGACCGGCCGGTCCACGCCGCGATGCCTGGGACGAGTTCGTGCCGTTCCTGGACCACGACGTCGAGATCCGGCGGATGATCTGCTTCACCAGCGCGATCGAGTCGCATGAGTCCGCTACCGCCGGGCGGTCCTCGCTCGGGGGCATTTCCTGATCGGGCCGGCCGTGATGGGGTGTCCGTACTTGATGGGTGTCCGTACTTGTCGTCCGTGGCCTCGACCCCGCCGGAACGGGCCGCGTTCGGTGGTTGATGCGCTGGAAGCCCATGGTGAACGCCTTCGCGATCACCTTCGGTGGCAGTCGGCCGGGAGTCGAGACCTGACGAGTGGCAACGCCGGACACACCGACTACGAGACAGACCGGGCCTGGCCTGTGCGAGCGATTGCCGGTGGAGACTTGTGCCGAACTGATCACTTGGTGGTTGTCGGGGGCCGAGGGTGGTGGCGGGTGTAGGTCAGGGTGGTTTCGCCTGAGGGGCCGGTTTCGTGGTGGGTCAGGGTCCACCTTGACGGGGGTAGGTCGGTGTCGAAGAGGCGGTGGCCGGTGCCGGCGATTTCTGGGGTGATCATCAGGTGCAGGCGGTCTACCAGGTTTGCGGCGAGTAGTCGGGTGATGACGCTGGCGCTGGAGTTGATCAGGATGTCGCCGACCTTGGTGGATTCCTTCAGTTCTTCGATGACCTTGGTGGTTGGGGCGTTGGCGATGCGGGTGTGTTTCCACGGTGCCTCGGTCAGCGTGGACGACAGCACTACCTTCTCCACGTCGACCAGCCACTGGGCATAGGCGCGGTCCTGTGGATGGGCGTCCTCGTTGTCGGCTACTGACGGCCAGAAGCCGAGGAAGCCCTGGGCGTTGACCCGGCCCAGTACTGCCGTCGTGGCGCCGTCCCAGATGCGGGCCAGGTGGCGTCTGGCGACCTCGGTCGTGGCGTAGCGGACGATCGGGCCGAGGTCGCCGTCGGGGCCGGTGTAGCGGCCGTCGAGAGTCAGGTTGATGTTGGCGGTCACGGTGCGGCTCATGCCTTTTTCCTGTCGATCGTGCGGGTGAGGTTGTCGAGGACCTGGTTCCAGCCGGTTGTGATGCCGGCGATGAAGTGAGCCGCCTTGGTGTCTGTGTCGGTGATGCGCAGGTCAAGGTGGAGGCTGGTGCCGGTCCGCTCCGGGGCGAGGGCCAGGTCGTAGTGGCCGGTGAACGACACCGCTCCTGCCGCGTCGAGCACCGAGAGGTCGAACGCGAGGTGCTTGGGGGTCTTGGCGGTGTGGACGCGTCCTTCGGAGCGGTATCGGCCCTCGGCGTCGCGGTACTCCAGGACTGCCCGGCCGCCCTTCTTCGGTTCCAGGACGCACTCGACGACGGTCAGGGATGGCGGTACCCACCACGAGGCCAGTCGGTCCGCGTCGGCCCAGTACTGCCAGACGATGTCCACGGGTGCGTCCAGGTGGCGTTCGAACCTGAACGTCCGCCCGTCGGCCCAGCCCTTTTCGGCGATCGCGGTCTCGGCCTCGATCGCGGCGTGGTAGCGCGTGATCACGTCGACCTCGCCCTGGTGTGCCCGGGTCTTCGCGATCAGGGTGGCCAGCGCACGTTCCAGTTCCGTCAACGGGCCGGGTTCGAGCGCGTACACCCGCCGCCGGCCCACCGGGTGCACGCTCACGATGCCCGCCCGCGCCAGGGTCTGGAGATGCTTGGTCGTCTGCGGCTGGCGGGACCCCGTCAGCTCGGCCAGCTCGCCGACCGACCGCGGTCGGTCGGCGAGGAGTACGACGAGACGCCACCGCGCTTCATCCCCGAGTGCCGCTGTGATCCTTTCCATGGGGTGAAGTATTCACGGGGGAGAATATTCCTGTCAAGGAATGTGTTCTCACCCGATGGGGTAGAAGACGAAGAGCGTGCAGCCGGTCGTGGTCTGGGGGATGTGCCAGGACTCCGCCGGTGCGTGGAGGAACGTGCCGGCGGGGTAGTCGCGGGCGCCGTCGTTGAACGTCCCCGAGACCACGTAGACCTCTTCGGGGCCGGGTGAGTGGACGTCCCGGTGCGGCCAGGACGTCCCCGGGTCCATTTCGAGGACGTTGGCGTGGGCGCCGTCCGATCCGGTCCACAGTGGACGAAGGCGGACGCCCGGGAACAGTTCGCGGACCGGGGAGTCGGCCACGGTGACGGAGGTATAGCCCTCCTGGGCAAGGATTTCCTGGTTCATGGCGTCCACCCTGTCGGGCGCGGACCGGGCCGGACAGTGTCCGGAAAGACACCCTGGGGTACTTTCAGGCCATGCATCGTGTGGTGGCCCTCGTCCGGCCGGTGCAGTCGACGTTCGAACTCGGTTGCGCCGCCGAGGTCTTCGGCACCCGGCGGGCGGGCGTGCCGCACCACTACGAGTTCGAGGTCTGCACCGAGAACCCCGGTCCGGTGCCGACTTCCGCCGGGTACGCGATGACCGTGACCAGTGGCCTGGAGGCGTTGGAGTCCGCCGACACCGTCCTCATTCCCGGCTGGAAACCCCTGGACGAGCCCCTGTCGCCCGCCGTCCGACAAGCCCTTCTCGACGGGCACGCCCGAGGCGCACGGCTCGTCACGATCTGCACCGGCGTGTTCGCCCTGGCCCGCACCGGACTGCTCGACGGCCGAAGCGCCACCACGCACTGGCAGGTCGCGGACCGCCTCCAGGAGGAATTCCCGGCGGTGCGAGTCGAACCCGACGTCCTCTACGTCGACCACGGCGACGTGGCCACGAGCGCGGGCGCCGGCGCGGGCATCGACCTCTGCCTGCACCTCGTCCGCCAGGACCACGGCGCCGCCCACGCCGCCCTCGTCGCCCGCCACATGGTCATGCCCCCGCACCGTGACGGCGGCCAAGCGCAGTACGCGCCCACCCCGCCGCCGGACGACGACCTCGACGGCCTCCTCGACTGGGCCGCCGCACGCCTGGCCACGCCCCTGTCGGTCACGGACCTGGCCACACACCTCAAGGTCTCCTCCCGCACCCTCGCCCGCCGGTTCGCCGACCGGCTCGGCACGAGCCCCGGCGAGTGGCTGCTGTCACGCCGCATCGCCGAGGCCCGCACGTTGCTGGAGGGCACCGATCTACCGGTGGACGCCATCGCCGTCCGGGTCGGTCTCACCTCCGCGGTCAACCTGCGCCGCCGCTTCCACGACCGCGTGGGCACGACCCCCGGCGCCTATCGGCGGGCGTTCCGCGTCCGCTGATGTCTGACCCCCTTGTTACCGTCCGCCCGAAGGGGGTCGGACATGGGTGAGTACGTGACGGTGGCGGCGGTGATGACGGTCGCACGACCACGCGTGCGGGAGTGGCTGCGTGCCGCGGTCGTCCCGGCGTCGACGTGGACCGACTGGTCCGGTGTCGAGGGCTGGGACGACGCTGCGGTGGCGGAATGCGACCGGTGGCTGGAGGGCGACTACGCGGGCCTGCTGCACGAACTGGTCGACGACAGCGGCCTGCGGATCGGTTTCGACGAGGCCACCGGCTCGCTGACCGTGGACTTCGACGCGCGCGTCGACTTCCGGCTGCCCTCGCTGATCTGGGCGTTCACCGTCTTCCGCGGGCTGGCCGACGTCATGGTGGACGACGACGCCGGGCTCGTGACCGTCACCGGGGACTGGGACGACGCCCCGGTCGCCCTGCACCTGTCGCCGGGCCGGTCGGAGTTCGTGCGCGGCGCGGCTTTGGCGCGAGCCGCTGACCTGGAGTTCGACGTGCGGTGCGCGGTGGGCGACGTGGACGACCCGGCGACCGAGGTCCTGGACCGACTGCTCGGGCCATGACGCTCACCCGAGGTACCGGTCCAGGTGACCGCGTCCCGGTGCCGGCGGAATGCGTGGACACCACCAGCCCCGTGCCCGGAGTCGCTTGATGATCGGGAGCAGCAGCACGGCCTCGGCGGACCGGGCCGGCAGCGGCTTGTCGACCGCGGTCGGCGGTACCGACACCGGGATCGCACCCCCGGCCGGGTCAGGGTCGCCACAGGTCGACGCCGATCTCCCGCACGCGCTCGCTGAACACGCCGTCGGCCGCCGTGGTGCGCAGGAGCCCGCGAAGCTCTTCCTCGAACGCCGGGAGGTCGTCGCCGAACAGGTGGGGCGCCGAACCGGACAGGGAGAACACCGCGGCCACGACGTCGTCCACGCTCCGGGTGACGACCCGTCCGGGCACCTCGAAGTGCCGGTCGTGGGTGAAGCCCGCCGCCTCGTAGATCCCGGCTTCCCCGTCCGCCGTGCCCTCGGGCAGCGTGCCCTGGCCGGCGCGACGGACGGGACCGAGGTACCGGCGTACCAGGTCGCCGATCCCGGCGTGCGGCGGCCGGGGATGGGGCAGGCCGTCGTCCTCGACGCCCTCGTGGGTCGTGGCGTGGACGTGGGCGCACACACCGTCCGGCGAGAGCATGGCCCGCACCGCGGCGGCGACGGTCGCACGATCCATCCAGTGGAACGCCTGGGCCAGGGTGACCAGCCGGAACGTGCCCAGACCCGCCGGGAGGTCCTCGGCACGCAGGTGGACCCAGCGGATGTTCGTGATCCCCTCCCGCGCCGCGATACGGGCACCTTCGGCGACCATGGCCGCGTCGGCGTCCACGGCGACCGCCTCCCGGAACAGGTGCGACAGGGGCAACGTCAACGACCCCGGACCACTGCCGACGTCGAGCAGCCGCCCCGTGCCGTCGAGGCCCGCCGCGGTGGCCAGGGTGTCGACGAGGGCGGTGGGGTAGGCAATGCGCCCCCGCGCGTAGTAGGCGGCGCTTCCGGCGAAAAGCGAGGAATCCCATTGCCACGTGGTCATGTGGTTCGAGTCTAGGCGCGGGGTACGTTTCGGATGTGGAAGCTTCCGTGCGGTGGGGGCTGGTCGCCGCCGCCGCCCCGATCGCCTGGGGCGGCACCTACTACGTGACCAGGCAGACGATGCCGCCGGACCTCCCGTTGTGGGGTGCCGCGGTCCGGGCGCTGCCCGCCGGGTTGCTGCTGCTCGCCGTCCGGCGGGAACGCCCGCGCGGCGTCTGGTGGTGGCGGTCGTTCGTGCTGGGCACGCTGAACATGGGCGCGTTCTTCGCGCTGGTCTACGTGGCGGCCCAGTTGCTGCGGACGAGCGTGGCCGCGACGGTCATGGCCGTGCTGCCCGTGGTGATGATGCTGCTGGCCTGGCCGTTGCTGGGGGAGCGCCCGCGGTTCCCGCCCCTGCTCGGCGGCGGGTTCGGCGTGGTCGGGGTCGTGCTGCTGGTGTCCACCGGGGTGGACCCGGTCGACCCGCTCGGCCTGGCCGCGTCGGTGGCCGCGATGCTCATGTCCGCCCTGGGGCACATCCTGACGAAACGCTGGGGCAGCGGGCATTCCGTGCTGTCGGTGACCTCGTGGCAACTGGTCGCCGGCGGGCTGGTGCTGCTCGTGGCCGCGTTCGCCGTCGAAGGTCCGCCACCGGCGCCGACCGGCAAGGAGTTGCTGGGGATCGGCTACGTGTCGATCCTGGCCACCGCGTTCGCCTACGCCGCGTGGTTCACCGCTTTGCGGCACCTCGAAGCCGGCACCGTCGGCCTGATCGGACTGCTCAACCCGGTCACCGGCGTGCTGCTCGGCACGGCGCTCGCGGGCGAGCTGCTGACGTCGCGGCAGATCGTGGGACTGGTGCTGGTGCTGGGTGGCGTGCTGCTGGGCCAACCGGTGTTCGCACGGCGGCGAAAGTCCACAGTGGACTGCTAGGGTCGGAGGCGGACGTCCAGCGGGCCACCCGGACCGGTCAGGCCCGACAACGTCAGCACCCGTGCCGGCGCCGACCCCGCGCGCACCGTGACCACCGGCCGCCGCCCGGCCGCCGACGCCGCCTCCAACAGCAGCGCGACACCGGAACTGCTCAGGTGTTCCACGGCGGTCAGGTCGATCTCCACCCCGCCGGCGGCGACCCGGCCCAGCAGGTCCGCCCGCGTGCGTTCGATCGTCGTGCGGTCCAGCGCCCCGGTCAGCCGCACCACCACGTCGACCCGCTCGAACGGGCCGGTGTGCGCGACCGGGCGCGGGGCCGCCGACACGGTCGGCAGGTGGAACACCACGGTCGTGCCGTGCTCGTCGTGGTCCAGCAGCACCTCGTCCGACAGCATCCTGATCATGCCCAGCCCTCGGCCCCGGTGCCCGGGGTCGACCGGACTCGGCCGCCACCGGCCCTGGTCGCTCACGCGCACCCGCACACCGCTCGTCGTCACCGACACCGAGTAGTCGAAGTCGCCCGGTCCGTCCGGGTACGCGTGGTCGACGGCGTTGGCCGCGGCCTCGCCCAGTGCGAGCTGGAGGTCGTAGGCGAGGTCCTCGGCGAGGCCCGCCTGCGCGGCCCATCGGCCCACCCGGCGGCGCATCAGGGCCAGCTCGCCGGGCACTGCCGGCACCCGGCGGCGCAGCGGCTCCGGCAGGTGCCGGGCCACCACCAGCGCCACGTCGTCCTCGCGCCCGCCGGCCAGCAGGTCGTCGGTGATCGCGTCGGCCAGCTCGCCCGGCGGCCGGGCGTGCCCGGCCGCGGCCACCCGCAGCAGCCGGTCGAGGCCGAAGTCGATCGGCTCGCCGCGCCGCTCCACCAGACCGTCGGTGTAGAGCACCACGGTCGCGCCGGGCGGCAGGGTCGTCACGTCGTCGCGATAGGGCGCCCGACCGCGCGACCCCAGCACCGGCCCCGCCGGCGTGCCCCGGAACCGGCCGCCGTGCGCGTCCACCACCAGCGGCGCCGGGTGGCCCGCGATCGCCAGGCGCAGTTCGCCGGTGTCCCAGTCGAAGACCAGGCACGCGCACGTGCTGCCCGCCGCGCCGTCGATCCGCGCCGCGAACGTGTCGAGGCGCTCCAGCGCGGCGGCGGGGGAGTGGCCGTCGAGCAGGTAGCCGGACAGGGCGCTGCGCAACTGGCCCATGACCGCCGCCGCGGCCGGACCCTTGCCCACGACGTCGCCGACCGACATCGCCACCGCCGTGGCGCCCACCGGCAGCACGTCGTACCAGTCGCCGCCGATGCGCGAGTGCGACGAGGCGGGCAGGTAGCGCGCGGCGGACGCGAGCCGTTCCAGGGCGGGCGGTTCGTGGGGGAGCAGGCTGCGCTGCAGCGTCTCGGCGATCTCGTGCTCGCGGTGCAGCCGCCGGTCGCGCTCGGCGTCGGCCCGCCGGCGTTCGGTCACGTCCCGGCCGATCGCCTGGTAGCCGGTGGGCGTGTCCTGGACGCTCATCTCCACCGCGACCACGCCGCCGTCCGCGCGCCGCAGCTCCCACACCTCGGTCGTGTCGCGTTGCCGCAGGTCGGCGTGCGGCCCGGACACCACCAGCTCGCCGACGTGCCGGTCCAGCAGTTCGGTCCGGCCGTAGCCGAGCAGCGCGCACGCCGCCGGGTTCACCTCGACCAGCCGCAGCTCGCGGTCGAGCACCCAGATCACGTCGGTGGCCCGCTCGACCAGCAGCCGCAGCCGGCGTTCGCCCTCGCGCGACGCGCGGTCGGCGTCGGCCCGCTGCGCCGACTCCCAGCAGCGGTTGACCACCAGTGACACCAGGGCCACCTCGGCGTCGGTCCACCGGCGCCCGGTCGCCTGGCTCGCGGCCATCGCGCCGACGAAGCGGCCCGCCCGCGACAGCGGCAGGCAGATCACCGCCCGGATGCCGGTCCGCCGGTAGGCGACCAGATCGGTCCGCGTCAGGCCGGGGTCGCTCTCGCTGTCCTCGACCACCCAGGGCCGGCCGGCCCGCATCGCCTTCACGGCGCCGGCACCGAAGTCGGCCAGGACGAACCCGTCCACGGCGGGCAGGTCGTCGTCCTCGTCGGCCCGCGCGTACACGCATCGGTCGACGCCGAGGTGCTCGGCGAGCATGCGCGTGGCCGTGGCCAGTACGTCCTCGGCGTCGTCGAGCCGCTGCAGGGCGCGGTCGAGCGAGGCCAGGAACCGCTCCCGTTCCTCGACGACCCGCTGCCCGGTGGTGTCGACGAGCACGCCGCGCAACCGCGAACCGGTCACCGCGGCCCGTTCGTGCAGCCACACCACGTCCCCCGACGCGGTGACCGCCCGGTAGGTCAGTTCGTACTCGGTGGAGTCCTCGATCCGCGCCCGCCGTGTCCGGGTGACCTCGTCGAGGTCGTCGGGGTGCACGAAGTCGCGCCAGCGCGTCACGACCTGCCCGAACCTGCGCCGGGCGGCGGCGGAGACGTACCGCAGTTCCCCGGTCCGCGCCTCCGCCTCCCAGACGACCACCGGCACGCCGTCCACGAGTTCCCGGCAGGCGGATTCCCGGTGACCGGGCAACCCCCGCTCCGGTAGCCGGCGGTCGAGGTGTCTTCCACCGCCTTCGGCAGAGTCGTCCATGGGCGCGAACCTCACCTGGCCAGATCGGGCAGTCCGGATGCTACCCGTCGGCACCGACAGGCATGGCCGCCCCCGGAATCCCCGATCGCGGGGAGCGAAAACCGAAGAGGGTTCATGTCACCGCGGGTCGGCGGACGGGAGGAAAGCCGTCCGGATGGCCGCTCCGGGCCCGGGCATCAAGGCACGAAACGGGCCGGTATGAGAGCGAGAAAAGTGCCATTCGCCCGATGGTGGTCATGGCGGGCCGGATCGAATAGCCGGTCCTACGCTGACGGCATTCCAGGTCTGTCCACGGAGGACCAGAATGTCGATCGAGGCCGCGGTTCGCCGCCACCGCAAGGGAATCGCGACCTCCGTCGTCGCCCTTGTGATCGCTATGCTCGTCCCGGCGGTAACGGCGCAGGCCGCGGTCCGCGACTCCTTCGACGTCGTGTACGGCACCGACGACCAGGGTGCGATCGCGTTGATCGGCGCGTCCTCGATGGACTGTCCGACCGCGTCGTCCGGTTGTGTCGCGGCGCGTTCGGGCGCGGGCAGCGGCGTGGTGAACAACAACAACAGCTACGTCATGGGCTTCGTCGACGTCGACAACGACGCGTCCACGTCGAACTCCTCCACCGCCACCCTCGCACTGCCGGCCGGGTCGACCGTCCTGCACGCCCGCCTCGTCTGGGGCGGGCGTTCCGTCGCGGGCAGCGGCGGCGTCGCCCCGACCAAGTCGATCAGCACGGTCCGGTTCAAGCTCCCCAACGCCGCCTACACGACGGTCACCGCGGGCACGCTCATCCAGCCCTCCGCGCTGGTCACCTCCGACAGCGGTCCCTACCAGGCCTCGGCCGACGTCACCGCCCAGGTCGCGGCCGGCGGCAACGGCGTCTACACGGTCGGCGACATGGGCGCCGCGACCGGCAGCGACCGGTACGCGGGCTGGTCGCTCGTCGTGGCCTACCGCAACCCCGCGCTGCCCAACCGCAACCTGCGCATCTTCGAGGGCTTCGCCGACGTCACGTCGGCGACCGGCAACAACAGCGTCAACGTGCCGGTGTCCGGCTTCCTCGCGCCGCCCTCGGGCCAGGTCAACGCCTCGGTCGGCGTCGTCGCGTGGGAAGGCGACTACGGCACGACCGGCGACTCCATGCGGCTGGCCAGCACGACGCTGAGCGACAACACCAGGCCGACCAACAACTTCTTCGACTCGCGGATCAGCGAGGCCGGCGCCGACACCACCGGTCGACAACCGGGCAACCTCAACAACTTCGGCGTCGACATCGGCCGGATCGACACCACCAACGTGCTGGCCAACGGCAGCACGTCGACCACGATCAACGTCACCTCCACCGGCGACTCGTACTACCCGGGCATCATCACCAGCCAGATCGACCTGTTCACGCCGCAGTTCAACGCGATCAGCAAGACCGTCACGAACCTCAACGGCCATTCGCCCGCGCAGCCCGGCGACGTCCTGGAGTACCGGCTGGACTTCACCAATTCCGGCGGTGACTCCGCCGACGCGTCGATCATGCGCGACCCGCTGCCCGCCGGCCTGACCTACGTGCCCGGCAGCACGTCGGTCATCACCGACCCCAGCGGCTTCAGCGGAACCGTCACCGACGCGACCGGCGACGACAGAGGCGAGTACACGGCGGCCGACCGGACGGTGAAGGTCCGCGTCGGTACCGGCGCGAACGCGTCCAACGGCGGCACGATCGCCACCAACGCGTCGGTGTCCATCCGGTTCCGCGCCACGGTCGACCGCGCCGCCGCGGGTACGACCCTGGTCAACACCCCGTACCTGGACTACACCGCGCGCACGCTCAACAAACCGTTCTCGTTCGCCGGTGCGCCGACGAACACGACCGTGCAGTCCCTGGCCGACCTCGCGGTCACCAAGACCGCCGCGAACGCCACCCAGAACGCGGGCACCACCGCCCAGTACACGGTGGCCGTGCGCAACAACGGCCCGACCGAGGCGACCGGCGTCGTCCTCACCGACACCCTGCCCTCCGGCGCGACGTTCGAGTCCGCGTCGACACCCTCGGGCGTCACCTGTACCCCGTTCAACCAGACCGTCACGTGCCAGGTCGGCACGGTCGCCAACGGCGCCACGGTCTCGGTCGGCATCAACGCCCGCATCGACCCCGCGCTCTCGCCGAGCGTCCTGGTGAACTCGGCGAGCGCGACCGCGACGACGGCCGACGACATACCCGCCAACAACACGTCCTCGACCTCGACCAACGTCACGTCCACCGCGGACCTGAGGGTCGCGTCCTCGCTCGCGCCCGCCACCGTCGTGCCGGGCACCCAGGTCGTCGCCTCGGCGTCGGTCAACAACGCCGGCCCGTCGACGGCACGCGCCGTCGTGTTCACCGCGCCCGTCCCGACCGGCGCCACGTTCGTCTCCTCGTCCACCGGCTGCACCGCCACCAGCGGCCTGGTCACCTGCGCGCTGGGCAACCTCGCGCCGGGCGTGACCGTGACGCCGCAGTGGACGATGCTGCCGGCGTCCAGCTACTCCGCCGCCACCCTGAGCGTGACCAGCACGGCCAGTTCGTCGACCGCCGAGGCCAACCAGGCCGACAACTCGGCGACGGCCACCGCACCGGCCGCCGCCCGGGCCGGCCTGTCGACGTCGATCACGGCCGCGTCGCCCCAGGTGGTCGCGGGCACCCGCACCGGCTACTCGATCACCGTCGCCAACGCCGGGCCGTCCGACGCCCGCGACGTCACGGTCCGGTTCCCGGCGGTGACCGGCGTGCGGATCGCCAACGCCTCGCCGCAGCTGGGCACGTGCGTGGTCACCAACGGCGCGGTGACGTGCTCGCTCGACACCCTGCCCGCCGGGGCGTCCGGCACGGTCGCGCTCACCGTCGACCTCAACGCCGACGTGCCCGCCGGTCCGCTGACCGTCGGCGCGAACGTCACCACCTCCACCAGCCAGGACACCACCGCCGACGACGCGGGCTCGGTCACCACCGCCGTCCAGCGGGTCAGCGACCTGGTGGTCACGAAGTCGGCGACGCCGCAGCCCGTGATCGCCGGCCAGTCCATGACCTACACGATGACGGTGACCAACCGCGGCCCGTCCGCCGCGGCCGGCACCCGGCTCGTCGACACGTTGCCCGCCGGGCTGACCGTGCAGTCGGTCTCCACCACCGGCGAGTGCGCGCTGATCGTCCCGGACATCACGTGCGAACTCGGCCAGCTCCCGGTCGGCGGCACCTCCACGGTGACCGTCGCGGTCGGCACGCCGGGCACGATCCCGCCGGGCGGCTTCGTCAACACCGTGAACGTCACGTCGTCGGGCACGGACCCGAACACGGCCGACAACACCGCCACGCACACCGCGTCCGTGCAGGCACAGGCCGACCTCGTCGTCACCCAGACCGCGGACCGCGCGGAGGTCGTCGCGGGCGACGCGCTCGCCTACCGGATCGACGTCACCAACGGCGGACCGTCCACGGCGAACGCCGTGACCTACACCGAGACCCTGCCCGCCGGGTTCCAGATCGCGGACGTCACCACCACGGTCGGCACGTGCACCGTCACCGGCACCAGGGTCGACTGCGCCCTGGGCGCCCTGGCCTCCGCCGCGGTGGCGCACGTGGAGATCGTCGCGTTCGTCCCGCCGAACCAGGACCCGGGCGCCCGCACCGTGTCCGGCACGGCGACGTCCACCACGTCCGACCCGACCACGTCGAACAACACCGCCGGCGTGACGACCACGGTCGTCGCCTCGGCCAACCTCCAGGTCTACGAGAGCGACCTGCCGACGCCGTTCACCGCCGGTGAGACGTTCACCCGCACCGTGCAGCTGCTCAACGCCGGTCCGTCCGACGCCCGCGGCACGTCGTTCGTGGCCGAGCTGCCCGACGGCCTGATCGACGTGGTCGCGTCCGTCGGCGGCGTGCCGTGCGCCGTGTCCGGCACCCGCGTGACCTGCCCGATCGGCGTGTTCGCGGCCGAGTCTTTCGCCACCGTGACGATAACCGGCAGGGCTTCGCCGTCCGCCGACGTCGGCGCACCGCAGGCGACCGTGTCTGTCACCGCGGCCACCCCGGACCCCGATCCGCTCGACAACACGATCGTCAGCTTCCTGGAGATCGCGACCGCCGCGAACCTGACCCTGGCGAGCCGCGTCGACACCACGCCGCTGATCGCCGGCGGCCGGGCCACCTACACCACGACCCTGGTCAACGAGGGGCCGTCCGACGCCCGCGACGTCGTGCTCACCGGCCGCTACCCGGCGCCGCTGACCGTGCTGTCCGCGACGAGTTCCCTGGGCTCCTGCACCACGTCCGGCGCGGACGTCACCTGCACCGCGGCCCAGGTGCCGGCGGGCGCGAGCGTCGTCGTCACGGTCACCGTGGCCGTCGACCCGACCGCGACCGGCAACGCGGTCACGAACATCGGTGCCACCACGACCACCGCCGACCCCGACGGCGTCGGCCCCGCGCCGGTCGTGCTCACCACGCCGATCGAGCGCCAGGCGGACCTGATCCTGGTCGGCTCGGCGGCGAGCGAGCCGGTCCGCGCGGGCACCGCGCAGACCTACACGCTGACCGTCACCAACGCCGGTCCGTCCACAGTGGACAGTGCGACGCTGGCCGACACGCTGCCCACCGGACTGGTCCTGCTGCCCAACGGCGTGCAGACCCAGCAGGGCACGTGCACCCCGCGCACCGACGGCACGGGCGTGGACTGCGCGTTGGGCCGCCTGGAGGTCGGTGCCACGGCGACCGTCGTGCTCACCGCGTTCGTGCCCGCCGCCACCCCGCCCGGCACGACCCTGGTCAACACCGCGGTCGTGTCCGCGCCGATCCCCGACCCGACACCGGCCGACCGCGAACTGCGGCTGACCAACACGACCAGCACCCAGGCGGACCTGTCCACCACGATGACCGTGTCCCGGCCCAACGCCGAAGCCGGCCTCGAGCAGGAGTACGCGATCCGCGTGGTCAACAACGGCCCGTCGGTCGCCGACAGCGTCGTGGTCGTCGACGCCCTGCCCACCGGCTCGGTCTTCCGGTCGGCGACCGCGTCGGTCGGCTCGTGCGCGCTGGTCGGCACCGAGGTCCGCTGCTCGTTCGGCAGCCTCGCGCCCGGCGCCGCCGTGACCGCCGCGGTCGTCGTGCAGGTCGCGTCCGACCTGACCGGCAGCGTCGTCAACACCGCGACCGCGTCGGCGGTGACCGCCGACCCGAACACCGCCGACAACGCCGCCACCGTGACGCAGAACGTCACGGCCAGCGCCGACCTGACCGCGAGCGCCGTGATCACCTCCGGTGCGGTCACCGCCGGTCGCCCGGTGTCCTACCGGGTGGCCACGACCAACCAGGGCCCGGCGCTGGCGCGCACCGTCGTGCTCACCAGCCCGCTGCCCACCGGCACCAACTACGTCACGGCCGTGCCGACGGCCGGCGGCAGCTGCCAGCTCATCGGTCGCACCGTGCGGTGCACGTGGCCGCAGGTGGCCGTCGGCGCGCAGGTGTCCGCCGACATCACGCTGGCCGTCGACAGCGCGGCACCCCTCAACACGGCGACGA
The DNA here is from genome assembly GCF_014203755.1 of Saccharothrix violaceirubra. Classification (NCBI taxonomy): domain Bacteria; kingdom Bacillati; phylum Actinomycetota; class Actinomycetes; order Pseudonocardiales; family Pseudonocardiaceae; genus Saccharothrix; species Saccharothrix violaceirubra. The sequence goes on along the minus strand of NZ_JACHJS010000001.1, from coordinate 3,679,239 downwards.
CGCTGTCGGTGACCTCGTCCTCGGCCCTGTCCGACCCGGACGGGTCCAACAACAGCGCGTCCGCGTCGTACACCGCGACCGCGACCGCCGACGTGTCCGTGGTGACCGTGCTGTCCTCGGGCGCACCGGTCGCCGGCGGCCGGATGACGTGGCAGAGCACGGTCCGCAACACCGGCCCGTCCGCGGCCTACAACGTGGTGTTCGACAATCCCGCGCCCACCGGCGTGACGCTCGACGGCGCGACCACCACGCTCGGCACCTGCCAGGTGTTCGCCGGCCTCGTCCGCTGCCCGATCGGCACGGTCGGCGCGGGCGCGGCGGCGACGGTGACCTTCACCGGTCTGCTCGCCGCCGACTTCGCCGGTCCCAACGTCACCGACACGAGCACGGTCACGACCACGGGCTCCACCGACCCGAACCCGGCCGACAACACCTCGACGGTCGTGTCCGACGCGTCGAGCAGCGCCGACCTGAACGTCAGCCTGATCACCGGCGCCACCACCCTCACGCCGGGCCTCACCGGCGCGTGGACGCTGGCCGTGGTCAACGACGGGCCGTCGCTCGCGCGCGGTGCCATCGCCACCGTCGCCGTGCCGGCCGGCGTCACCCTCCAGGTGCCGGCGGGCTGCGTCGCGGTCGCCGGCGGGCTGTCCTGCGCACTCGGCGACCTGGCCCCCGGTCAGCGCCGCGAGTTCTCGCTCACCGCGACCGTCGACCCCGGCTACACCGACCCGGACGTGCGGGTGACCGCGAGCGCGCTGTCCGGCACGCCCGACCCCGACCCGGCCGACAACTCGGCGGCCACGACCACGACCGTCACGCCCGACGCCCTGCTGATCGTCGACGTCGTGCCGCCCGCGAGCGTCACCGCCGGCGCCGACGCCACGTGGACCGTGCGCGCCACCGTGGCCGGACCGTCCGATGCGGACGCCGTCGTCGTGACCGTGGCCGTGCCGCCGTCGGTGCTCGACCCGGTCGCGACCTGGCCGGGCGGGACGTGCGACGTCCTCGACGGCACCGTGACCTGCGCGCTGGGCCACGTGGCCGCCGGCGGATCGATCGACATCACCCTCACCGGACGCGTCGACCCGGCGTTCACCGGCGACATCCAGGTGGACGCGAGCATCGACTCGCCGACGCCCGGACCCGAGCCCGACGACGACACCTCCTCCACGTCGGCCGACGGCAGCGCCGACCTGGAGGTCACGCTGACCTCGCCCACCGAGGCCACGCCGGGCACCCGCGCGACCTGGGTGCTGCGCGTGCGCGACCTCGGCCCCTCGCAGGCCTCGGCCGTCGTCGCGACCGCGACCCTGCCCGAGGGCTTCGGCTCGATCACCGCGACCGGGTCGTGCACCGTGACCGGCCGCCAGGTGAGCTGCCCGATCGGCGACCTCGCACCGGGCGCCACCGCGCTGTTCACCGTCGAGGGCGTCCTGGCCGCCGACGTGGTGGCCGGCCCGCTCACCGCCGAGGCCACCGTCACGTCCGACACCCCGGACCCGACACCCGCCAACAACACCGTCACCACGACGACCACGTCCACGCCGCGCGCCGACCTGGCCGTGGCCAAGGCGGTCACGTCCGGCGTCCCGATCGCGGGCGCGCAGGTCGAGTTCCTGATCGAGGTGTCCGACCGCGGTCCGTCCGACGCCCGCGACGTCGTCGTCCTCGACACCCTGTCGACCTCGATCAGCGGTGCCACGGCCACGACGACCCAGGGCGCGTGCACCGTGACCGGCCAGGACGTGCGCTGCGAGCTGGGCACCGTGCGCGCGGGTGCCGGGCCGGTGTCCATCACCGTGCGCGGCACGCTCGCCGACGGCAGCGACTCGATCACCAACGCGGCCTCGGCGGTCAGCACCACGCCGGAGATCGACCCGGCCGACAACACCAGCGAGGTCACGTCCTCGGCGACGGACTCGGCCAACCTGGGCATCACCGTCGACGCACCCGCCACCATCGTCGCCGGCCAACCGCTCGAGTACGTGGTCACCGTCAGCAACGCCGGCCCATCCTCGGCGCGGTCGGTCGCCGTCTCGTCCC